>CABVSR010000056.1 GCA_902500995.1 uncultured Nitrospira sp. | reverse complement strand
GATGCCGCGGATAGGTGCGGCACATGACCATCCAACCCTTTTCCGACTTCAACATCACATCGGCGCTGTAGCCGAAGAAGGTGCTGGAGGCGTCAAGAATACGCTGCACGTAGATGTCCACGCGATTGTCATAGACAAATTTATACGTATTCGCCATCCGCTGTTCGCCGGTCATCTCCTTGAGCTTCGCGGCCACTCCTGAGAAGGTGTCGAGATCGTTCCGCGTGTCGTACAAGGGCCGAATCCCGCCCTTCCAGATCTGCACCCAGGGATTGGAGACCGTCGCGGTCATTTCCGGATAGGTGAACTCCATCCAGGAATTCACGGCGAAGGCGACGTCGGCATGGTTGACGTCCGAGGTCATCTCGATGTCTTGCGTGACCAGCATCTCGATGTTCGGATCGACGTTTTTCACCATGTCGTAATGATGTTTCGCATTGTTGAGGATGTTGACGTTCACCACCCAGCGCACCTTGCTGGGGCTCGGCATGTGCGTCTTGCCGGTGAAGACTTTGCGCCCGTACTTCGGCGTGTTGATGATCAAGGCATTGTCGCCGTGATTCCAATAGCCCGGCTCCTCGCCATAATAATATTTGCGATACTTGATTTCCTTGCCGTGCACGTCGTCCCGGAGATTCAAGTTCCACGGATCTTCCCCCAAGTACACGCTCGCGCCGGCGCCCGACCAGGGGGCTGCCTGCCAGATCCCGACTTTGTAATTGCCTGACCAGGTGTGACAACCGGTGCCGAACTTGCCGATGTTGCCCGTCAGCATCATCACCAAGGCCGCTGCACGTCCCATCGAGGTCATATGAAAATAGTGGCAGACGCCTTCGCCGTTGTGGATGGCCGCCGGTTTGACCGTGCCGCAATCCCGAGCCCAGCGCACCACCAGATCTTTGGGCGCTCGATTCACCTGGTGCACCGTATCGAGATCGTAGTCTTGCAGGTGAATTTGATACATCTGATAGATTGGGATCACGTCGACCTCACGGCCATTGAGCAACTTGATCCGATAGGTTCCGGTCAATGCCGGATCGATGCCGCTCTGCGCAAGGTGCACGCCCACCTGCTCGCGATGCAGCGGGACGGCTTTTCCCTTCGCCAAGTCCCAGACCATCATGCCGCCGAGCCGGCGGATCTGGTCTTGATTCAATCCTTGCATGCGTCCCGAATACGACTTACTGAAATCCGGTTGCTGATAGTCTTTCACCACCTCGAAGGGATCCAGGTACTGCAAGGTGTCCGTCCGCACCAGCAGCGGCATATCTGTGAAGCCCTTGATGAAATCGATATCCTGGTAATTCTCGTCGAGAATGATTTTGGATGCGCCGAGGAACAAGGTGCCGTCGGTTTCCGGCCGAACGGGAATCCAGTAGTCCGCGCGGCTGGCGGTCGGATTGTATTCCGGCGTGATCACCACGAGGCGCGCGCCTCGCTCGATGGACTCGAGCTTCCAGTGCGCTTCCGGCATCTTGTTTTCGACGAAGTTTTTGCCCCAACTGGTATTCAGCT
>CABVSR010000055.1 GCA_902500995.1 uncultured Nitrospira sp. | reverse complement strand
AGCGATAGGTCTTCTGTTCAGCCCGGTGCGGCGCATAGATATGGTAGCGGTTCATGGTTTTGATGCGGCAAAGCCTGGCCTTGAGTTTGAAATAGCGTTGGAAGATCTGCGCGTTCTCCAGGCAGACAGCCAAGAGCGCCTCTACCGCGGAATCGGGAATATCGTTACTGAGGTTCCGGGAAGCCAGCGGCGTTTTGAAGTGGCGAAGCTGAAGGTTTTCCGCTTTCCAATCATTGATGAGCGTTTTGTAGATTTCTCCCAGCAGGTCCTGATGGGATTCATACACGCGGTACATTTCCCGGTAGGCGGCTTCCCGCACTGCCGCTTTGGGGCTTCGCAGGTAGGCCGTCAACGCTTCCCGATTCATCGTCTTGTTCTTGCCGTCGACGCGTAGCGTGAACGTGAAGCCGTTGGTGACGACGTCGTACAGTTGGTGCACAGCGTGTTGGCCGGTGATGTTTTTGATGTTGATGATTTTTTCTTCCGGCTCGGAGAGCGTGTGGGGCTTGAAGCGCCGGATAGTTTCCAGGTGGTAGCGAAAGTCCCCGCTGTTCGCCATCAAGCGTTCCGCGTTCTTCTCATCGACGCTTTGCCACCAGAGGTCGAAGAACAAGAGGCGATTCTGCAGGCTCGTGAGATGCTCTTCCACCTTCGTCTTGAACGACCGGGCCTGGAGCTGCTTCGTGTCCTCGGAAAACCAGAGGTAGGCATAGGCTCCCAGCCGACCCGAGTCCCTGGCGATCTGTTCCGACAAGGTCAGCAGACCCAAGAAGGTCTGCTCGGGCATGGTCGCAGAGAGATCGGCCCGCGCCGCTTCGAAGCGCGTGACCTTGGCGCTCAGATCCTTCAGATACCGGTCGAATTCTTTCACGGGATCGGCAACGAGATCGGAGAGTTCCCACCGGTCGGCAAATTCGCGGGACGCCGCGGCACGGCTGGGCGATGTGGCAGACGCAGTTGTACGCGAAACGGGCATGGTCGATACTCCTCGTCAATGAGTGATAGACGGGATCATACCATCCTCGCCGGTGAGGGGTGGAGATTCTTTGAGGGCCGGCAGCTCCGGCGGCGGCGCCGTTGACAGCTGCCGCTTGGATGTTACAATCCCTCCCATGGTGCGGGCATGACCGAACAGGAAATCAATCGGGCCATTCAATATGTGACGGCTGCGACGTCCTACGGGCGGGACACGGTGGCCGAGATTCTCCGGACCGGGCTGTCGGAGCTGTCGCAGCTCTCCACACAATCGACTCGCCGGTTCGAACGGGAAGATCTGATGGGCTATTTATGCCAATGGACGATGAAACGTACCGGCCACCCCGAGCCATTGGTGCGCGAAGTGCTGGACGGGGCCGGACGCTGGCTGGATGATGTGGCGACCACCTTGGCGCAGCAGCGTGAAGCGGAGGCCAATGCCGGGGAAGACGACGAAACCGGTGCGGCGTCCGCGTGAAGCAGCTGCGTGGGTGGTGAATCGTTCGGCGTGACGCCGGATCAAGCGGGGAGGGAGCCCTTCAACAGCTCGAGATTCTTGGTCACCATCGCGTCGCCATTCTTGGTGGACACTTCGATCCCCTGGTCAGCAACCTGCCGGCATTCTTCGGTCCGATTCAGTTTCAGCAGCGATTGCGCCAGCGCATAATAGGCGGCGGAGTACGTCGGTTTGACCGTGATGCATTGCTTCAAGGCCTTGGCTGCCTCTTCGTAGTTGGCATCTTCCATATACGCCTTGCCTAGCCCGAACCAGGCGACATCATCCTCCGGCTCGATGGCCAATACGCGTTTCAGCGGTTCAATTCTTGGATTCGGCATCGGTGTCTCCCAGGGTCGCTCGGCGTGAAAGAGGGAAACCGTAGCATGCGTTTCCGCTCATTGTCTACGCTCTTTCCTGCATGATAGTCTGAGTTCGTCTCTCGTCTTTCGTCTCTCGTGAAGCGGATCTCGTGGAGCAGCAGCTCCGGACTCGAGATACGAGAGACGAACGACGCTTCACGCTTCACTGTTCACGGGTTTGACTGATGGGAACGACCGGGCTGGTTTACGATCCCCGCTATCTTGCGCACGACATGGGCGCCGGCCACCCGGAGTCGCCGAACCGGCTGCGCGCGATCATGCAGCGATTGGAGCAAAGCGGATTGTCCGCTGAGCTCACGCCTATCACGCCGCGCAAGGCCGAAGATGAATGGATCACCTTGGTCCACCGTCCTGAGTATGTCGAACGACTCAACCGGGAGGCGCCGGCCAGCGGCCGGGTCTCCTTGGATGCCGATACCTCCATGTCGCCCGGATCCCTGACCGCCGCCTATCTCGCCGCCGGCGGAGTCTTGGCGGGGGTGGATGCGATCATGACCGGGCAGGTGCAGCAGGTCTTTTGCGCCGTGCGTCCTCCCGGCCACCACGCCGAGGCCGGGCGGGCCATGGGTTTTTGCCTCTTCAACAATGTCGCCATCGCGGCGCGATACGCGCAGAAGCGGTATGGCCTGCAGCGGGTCTTGATCGTCGATTGGGATGTGCACCATGGCAACGGCACGCAGCATAGTTTCGAGGCCGATCCAACGGTGTGCTTCTTCAGTACCCACCAGTACCCGCATTATCCCGGCACGGGTCGCGCGACGGAATCCGGAGTCGGCCCGGGTGAAGGGTCCACAATCAATGTGCCGATGGAAGCCGGGGAAGGCGACGACGACTATCGGGCGGTGTTTCAGAAAGTGCTGATTCCCGCCGCCGATGCCTTCAAGCCGGAGCTGGTCATCATTTCCGCCGGATTCGACGCGCATCGCGATGATCCCCTGGCCAGCATGGGCCTCACGGAAGAAGGTTACGCGGAGTTGAGCTCGATCGTGGCCGGTATCGCACAGCGCCATTGCCGGGGGCGGCTCTTGTCGTCGCTGGAAGGGGGCTACAACCTCACGGCCCTGGCTGCGTCCGTGGAACGCCACATCCGGGCGCTGGTGGCCTCATGAC
>CABVSR010000054.1 GCA_902500995.1 uncultured Nitrospira sp. | reverse complement strand
TTGAATGGAACTTTACCCCAAAAGAAGCGGCATGATAGCACCGTGTTCTCGGGGATTGCAAGCAAACCGGATGTGCGCAGCAGGCCTGTGGATAGTGGCTAACTCATTGGACTCACAGCCGTCTTTTCCGTCGTCGCGGCTGCCGGTTGAGCAGGGCGGCGCGATCGAAGAATCTCTTCCAGCGTCAACAGGGCTTCACGTCCCGAGTTGTTCTGAATCCCGCGAATGAGATTCGCATCGGCGTAGTGGGCCTGTTCCTGCTTGGTTCCAGAGGCAGGCGTTTGAGAAAGGGAGCCGGTCCATGCGCGAGGATCGCGGCTGCCTTCTTTCTGTTCCCAGGCGGTGAGGCAGGCCTTGGCGATCAGTTTGTTGAGGGGGGCCGGATTATAGAGCAGCTTGCGAATGCTGGTCGGCGTGAGCATCAGTGGATTGTACCCGGCCGAGAGGTACCCCTCTTCCAGCAGCCGCTGTTCCAGGTCGGTGTTGGGCTGGATCCCGAGGAAGAACATCAGGGGGAATACCCGCTCTTCTCCTAAAATCGACGCGACCTTCTTATAGGATTCCACACTTTGGAGCAGACTTTCTTCCGTCTCCTTCGGGGAGTTCAATGAATAATTGAGGATGACCTTGCCTTTGAAGCCGGCTTCGGCCAGGTACCGGCATCCATCGTAGAGACGTTCGAGTTTGAAGCCCATGTGCAGATTGTTCAACACTTCCTGAGAGCCGGAGGTAATGGCCACCTCCAAATCTCCGACACCCGACCGCACCATCAGCTTGGCGAGCTCCGGCGTGATCAGCGAGGTACGGATGTATCCCGACCACTCAATCTCGAGCTTCTCGCTCAGAATTCGTTCAAGAATTTCCGTGCACTGGGGATAGGCTTCCTTCCCGGTAATAAACTGGGCATCGGTAAACCAGAAGCGGCGGGCCCCCCATTGATGATAGTGCTGCGAGATGTCCTTCACGACCATTTCGGGCGGGCGATACCGTACCCGTTTGCCTTCAATATAGGGATACAGGCAGAACGCGCAGTCGTACGGGCAGCCACGTTTCGTTTGCACGCCGATCGATTCATCCATGTAGGAGGCATGCTGGGGGAAAATGGAGGTGAGATAAGGCAGATCCACGGTCAGCGCGTCCAAGAGAGCCGGCGAGCCTTGTTTCCCCTTGCGAGTCTGTTTCCCTTCTCGAATGATATAGCGCTCGTTTTCCAGCGATTCGCCGTTCACCACCTTGAGAATGGCATCTTCCCCCTCACCCAAGATGCCGATCGTGCCTTCCGGAAGTTTTTCGATCAGTTGATCGGCAAACGCCGTGAAGGCTCCCCCGCCGATCATGATCTGGCTCTTCGGGAATTCCTTCCGGATCAGCCAGGGGTAGGACAGATTCGCGCGGATGTGGCTGTAATAGCGGTAGAGCTGCTTCAGCCCGGCGAATGACGCGGCAACGCGCTTGATGGGATTGCTGGCAAAGTAAAAATTGAACGCGTGCTCCAGCGACGCGTCACCCTCGTGGGGAGAGAAAATCTGAATGTCCCGCCAGGAGAAACACACCAGGTCGGGCTTGAAGTCGAGGGCGGCATCGCGGATGGCTTGGGTGCGTTGGGACTCGGCAAACAGCGACAGATCGAGAATGCGTTGCCGCACCTCCGGTTTCCGCCGATGGATAAAGTCCGCCAGGTAGGTCACGCCGATCGGGTAGACCTTTTTGCAGGGCAGGAAGATGTAGAGGATGGCATTCATGGGGCCAAGAGCTTATAGCGTATGGCAAATAGCCGATGGCATTAAATCGTGGGTTACTCTGAACCATACGCTATACGCCATTAGCCATCGGCTCCTTCTATTTGGTGGCCACGTGGATGGCGACAATGCCCCCGGTGAGGTTGCGGTACTCCACTTGCCGAAACCCGGCTTCCCGCAGGAGCGTGGCCAGTCGCTCTTGATCGGGAAAGGTCCTGATCGAAGCCGGCAGATACTCGTAGACACCGGTCCGATCACGCGCGACCTTAGTGCCGATCCAGGGAAGCAGGCGAAACGAATACCAATCATAGAGGGCGCGCAGCCAGCCGTAGGCCGGCCGGGAGAATTCCAGGCAGACAAAGCGGCCGCCCGGCCGTAACACTCGCCGGATTTCCGTGAACGCCTGAGTCAGGTTGCCCACATTCCGCATGCAGAACCCGGTCGTCACGGCATGAAAGGTGTCATCGGGAAATCCGAGTTGCTCGGCATTCGCCTGCAAGCAGGTAATCCGGTCGAGCAGTCCGCGGCCGGTGACTTTCCGCAGTCCTTCCGCCAACATCGCATGGTTCAGATCGGAGGCGACCACATGGCCACGTTCGCCCATCTTAGGTTCGATCAGGAGCGCGAGGTCCGCCGTGCCGGCGCCGATGTCGAGCGCGCGCCCGTTTGGCACGGTGGGCACGTAGGAAGCGGTGAGCCGTTTCCACCGGTGATGGAGGCCGAAACTGAGCAGGGTATTGTTCAGGTCGTAGACGCCCGCGATGGCCGTGAACATGCGCTGGACGGCCTGTTCACGAGCCTGGCCCGACCAGGTCGAGACGGATCGTGCCGCGCCTTCAGACGGTTCGGTTATGGAAGATTGTTCTGCCCGCACCATGGGAGGGTGGTAGCACCCGCTTTTGCCTCTTGTCAAGGTCGCGGGCTGGCCGGGCGGTTGGGGCCAAACTGATCGGGTCGCTCGTGTGACGGCTTAGGCCGCGGCGCGGGTTTCAGCCTTCGCGTCAGCCCCTTTCCATTGACCGACTTCGAGCGTCTCCAGCCAGTCGAGCAGTTTGCCGACCATTTCTCCTTCGAAAATCGATCCATGTTGCGGGCAGATCATTTTGGGTTTGATGGCGCGCACGCGCTGCACCCATGCGCGAAGCGCCTTGGTCGAAGGCATCCAGCGGAGATGAAACCCTCGCATGTACTGGATGTGTTGCTCGAAATCGGTGACAACCAGGCTGGCATGGTGATCGGGGACGAGGGCGGCGCCGACGTCTCCCGAAAACAGAATGCCCGCCGTCGGATCATACAGGGAGAAGTTGCCGGAAGAATGGCAGTAATGGGCGGGAATGGCTTCCACTTCCGGGCCTGTCTCGCCGATCTTGATGCGCATGCCGTCGTCGGGAATCGCGTGTAAGGTAATGATGGCGCCGGTGCTGAAATGGCTGACAAAGCCGGTCCAGAGCCAGGAGCAATAGGTCTTGATCGCCGGGTTCAGGTCGAGCCACATGGCGAGCGACGAGCAGATGTCCGGGTCCTGGTGGCTGGC
>CABVSR010000053.1 GCA_902500995.1 uncultured Nitrospira sp. | reverse complement strand
TGGCGGCGGGTATCGCGCATGAAATCAGGAATCCGCTGGTCGGCATCGGCTCGACTACGTCCCTGCTGCTGGACGACACCACCGCCGACGATCCGCGCCGTCCCGACCTGACCGTCATTCTGCAGGAGACCAAACGTCTGGACCGGATCGTCAATCAGATCATCGACTATGCCCGCCCAAGGGAGATCGTCGCGTTTGCCTTCGACATGACTCAATTAGTGCATGAGGTGCTGAAGGTGCTGGATGAGCCGCTGACCCGTAAGCAGGCGGTCATCGATCTCGCAGCCCCCGCAGCGCCTTCTATGATCCAGGCCGACCGCGATCAGTTGAAACAAGTCTTGCTCAATGTCCTGCAGAACGCGATCGAAGCCACGCCCCAAGGCGAAACCATCACGGTGGCGCTGGCGGAACAGGCCCGCGGGGAAGAGCCGGGGCTGGAAATCACCGTGACGGATCGAGGCAGCGGGATCAGCCCGAGTCACCTGCCGCACGTGTTCGAACCATTTTTCACCAGCGGCAAACCGCGCGGCACCGGCCTGGGGTTGGCCATCTCGCGCAATATTCTCGACGCGCATGGAGGAGACATCACGCTGAACAGCGAGGAAGGACACGGCACCACCGTGCGCGTGTGGACTCCCGTCCGACAACAGCCGCAACGCATGCAGGAAGAAGGAGACCATGCAGGCCACGATCTACGTTACGGATGACGAACCGGCCATTCGCTCCGCCATCGTCAAGCGCCTTTCTCGGCGGCACCATACCGTCACCGGATTTGAATCCGGCGAAGACCTCATCCATGCCGTCACACAACAGGCCCCCGATTTGATTTTGCTGGATCTGAAAATGCCCGGCATGGGCGGCATCGAGGTGCTCCGGCAGATTCGCCCGCTCGCCCCGCAGACGCTCATCATTATGTTGACGGCGTACGGCACCGTGGAAAACGCCGTGGAAGCGATGCGGTTGGGCGCCTACGACTTCCTGATCAAATCCGTCGATCTGGCGGGCGTTGATCCCGTCGTGGATCGCGCGCTCAAATTTCTCGCCCTGCGACACCGCGTCGAATTTGCGCTCGAAGATCAGAACAGCGCCTACGCCCTGGACAATATCGACGCGCGCAGTCCGGCGATGCAACTGCTTCTCGGCCAGGTTCGCGATGTGGCGGAGAATGCCAAATCAACGGTGCTGCTCCAAGGGGAAACCGGCAGCGGGAAGGAATTTCTTGCGCGCGTCATCCACTGTAACGGCCCGCGGGCGGCCGGCCCGTTTGTGGCCGTCAACTGCACGGCGATTCCCAAGGAACTGTTCGAAAGCGAGCTGTTCGGGTATGAACGGGGCGCCTTTACCGGAGCCCATCAGCGAAAACGCGGTCTACTGGAAAAAGCCGAGGGCGGAACGTTGTTTCTCGACGAAATCGGGGATCTCGATCCGGCCATGCAGGCCAAACTGCTCCGCGTGCTGCAGGAACGGACCTTCCGGCGATTGGGCGGTACGGAGGATCTGTCGGTCGATTTCCGTCTGATGACCGCGACGAACCGCGATCTGAAGAAAGACACGGCCCGAGGCACCTTCCGTGAAGACCTCTTCTTCCGCCTGAACGTGGTCACCTTTGAGCTCCCGCCCCTGCGTGTGCGCGCGGAGGACATACTGCCCCTCTGCATGCAGGCGATGTTAAAGTTCGGGAAGGAATTCGGCAAAGACGTCGTCGACATCGAGCCCGACGCGAAGGAATTGCTGCAGCGCTACAGTTACCCCGGCAACATTCGGGAGCTGCACAACATCATCGAACGTGCCATGATCCTCTGCCACGACAAAACCCTGACCGCCGGCTGCCTGCCGCGCGAGCTTCGCGACCAGGCCTCGACGCAGGTGGCGGTGGCCATGGCGCAAGGCGAACATCCCTCTCTGCGCATTGAGATGGTACTGGGCCAGCAGACCTTGGCGGATATCGAGTCGGCGCTGATCGAGGAAGTCGTGCGCCTGTCGGACCACAACAAGACCTTGGCGGCCAAGCATCTGGGCTTGACCCGGTTCGCCTTGGACCGGCGACTGAAAAAACAGATGGAACACGACTAGCGGGCCACGTCCCGGCATCGTTCCGCCGTTGAACCGGCGGACCTCACAACGGATAATACGGGCAAGAGACGAGCCGCCATGGGTCACCTCCACACCAACACGATTGTGCCCCTTCTCATCGCGCTCTGTGGCCTGCTGTTCGCCGTTGATCTCTTCATACCACTCGGCATTGCCATT
Source organism: uncultured Nitrospira sp. (assembly GCA_902500995.1). Lineage (GTDB taxonomy): Bacteria > Nitrospirota > Nitrospiria > Nitrospirales > Nitrospiraceae > Nitrospira_A. The sequence continues at coordinate 1,078 of CABVSR010000053.1, read as the reverse complement.
GGGATACTCTACGCCGGGGTGGTCATGCTGGCCGCTTCCTCGTCCAATTCCCGGCTCCCGTTTCTAGCGGCCCTCGGCTCGACGGTGCTGATTGCCGCAGGCGCTCTCCTGGGCCCGCAGGACCACGAGATTCCCCTGCGGGTCGGCGTGAGCAACCGCCTCTTCAGCCTGCTGATCGTCTGGCTCTCGGCGCTCTTGCTGCGGCAGCGGCAACAGGTGGAACTTCAGTTGCGCCAGGCCAAGGACGAACTGGAAACGCGCGTCGATGCCCGCACCAAAGAACTCGCCGACGTGAACCAGAGTCTGGTGCGGGAAATCGCGGGGCATGTGGAGACGGAGGGATTTCTGCGTGCCAGCGAGCAGGCGCTGGCCATCAGCCGCCAGGAACTCCGCGACCTGGCTGCCCGCTTGCTGACCGTGCAGGAAGAGGAGCGCCGGCGCATTTCCAGAGATCTTCACGATGATATCAACCAGCGACTCGCCATGCTGGTGGTTCAAGCCGAATCATTGGAGGCCACGCTTCCCGCCACTGCCGTCGGGTGCAGCAAGGAACTCCGATCGATCCAGGATCGGCTCACCGAGCTCTCCGACGACGTGCGCCACCTGGCCTATCAATTTCATCCCTCGATACTGGACGACCTGGGACTGTCCGTGGCGTTGCAGCGGCTCATCGATGAGTGCGCGGTCCGATCGAACCTGGCCATCTCGCTCGACGTCGATGCACCCCCGCAGGCCATTCCCCAGACGGTCTCCACCTGTCTGTACCGCATCGCCCAGGAATGCCTGTCCAACATCATGAAACATGCCCATGCCTCCCGGGCCCAGGTCTCGCTCGCCTCGACGGCCGACGGGATCACATTGACCGTGCAGGACGACGGCGTGGGATTCGACACACAACACGTCGTCGACAACCCACGCGGGCTCGGCCTGGTCAGCATGGCGGAGCGCGTCCGCCTCGTCCATGGCACCGTGACCATCGATTCGACCCCTCAGCAAGGCACTCGCCTGTCTATTCACGTTCCGCGCACGGAGGTTTCCGTATGACTATGCCACCTCGAGTATTACTGGCCGACGACCA
>CABVSR010000052.1 GCA_902500995.1 uncultured Nitrospira sp. | reverse complement strand
GGTCCGTCCATGGATGCGTTTCATAGCGTTCCTCCTGTGAATTGGATGGCAACCCTTTGTGTACCCATTCACTCCGGGTGCCGCCTATACATCCAACCGCTATTGCACTACAAAGCCCAGTCGGGTGCGTGATGTCGGGATGCTCGAACCTGAATGGTGCCCACCATCCGGCCCCGATCCTTGCTTCCATTCCGAAGCAAGCTCCTCACACCGTAAGGTCTTGTATTGTTGCTGTGGTCACCTCCCTTCACAGCCGTAGAGCGAATATGAAATGGTATTAGGCCTGCTTGGGCAAACCCGATTCCTCTGCCCCGTGCTCTACGCCCGATGTTGCATGGTTGATCTGTTCTTCTGCTTCCTTCATCGACGACTCGAAATCCTGTTCCACCATCTTCATTTCCTGCTGGATCATGTTGAGTTCGGGTTCGACCGTCTTCTTCAGGTCGTCGGCCGTCTCCTTGAATCCCTTGACGGCCTTGCCCACCTGCCGCCCGATTTCGGGCAATTGCTTGGGCCCGAACAACAGGAACGCGATGACCAAAATGATGAGAATTTCTCCAGCGCCAAGACCGAACATGGTGTTCCTACTGAGGTGGTTGTGTGAAAGACCGGGCGGCGCAACCCCGAAAGACAATCGCCGTTATCCGGTCTGCATCCTCAGTCTCGCAAGTTACCCCTGCGTAGTTCGTGGCGGTGGAGCCGCACCGGCCTGCTGCGGAGGCGGCGGTGCGGCCGGCTGTCCGGTTTGCTGGATTTGTGCCGCCGGTTGAGCCGCGGCAGGTTCCGTCTCGTTCGCCGTGACATCAATGGCATCCGCTTCGTGAACCGATTTCTTGAACCCCTTGATTGCCTTACCCAATCCTTCACCGAGCTGGGGGATTTTCCCCGCCCCGAAGATGATCAGCACGATGATGAGAATCAGCAGCAGCTCCATCCAGCCGAACGAACCAAACATGGTACTGTATGCTCCTTGTTACAGCTGTGCGATTATTCGCACGACATAGACTCACGCACCGGCGACTCGACTGCCTCTCGTGGAATACGTCGTCTGAAATGATCTTGCTTGCGAACCCGGTCCCTGGCTGAATTTCCAGAACGCCATGAGCAGGACGGGTCCTAGCATCGGAAATCGCGGGAAAGGCTATAGAAACGACTGGAATTAGTCAAGCTCTTTCTCCTACAGTCGCCCCCTTACGTCTCTTTCCTCGACTGCCGAAAACCCGCGCCTAGGGCCGGAACGCGAAGTGGTAGTACTCGATCGGACTCGGAGGCGCGCCGAGGGCCATCAACCAGGACTCACGCTCATACCCGAGTTGTTCCAATTCTCCCTGCGCCTGACTTAACTCTTCTTCAGTGATGTAGGCGATGGTATCCGGAATTCCATGCGGCTTCATCGAAAGGAGCGTCCCCTGCGCGGCTTCGCGTTCTTCGGCGGGCATATCAGCGCGCAGAGGAAACTCGATCTTCCGTTGATACGGGCTTTCGTAGATGTCATTTAACGTGCGAATGGTTTTCAGTGTGAGATGATCCAATTGCCATGGCTGAACCTTCGAACCCACCGTCGGATGGCAGGCCAGCAGATCCATCAACGTCATCACATTCGTGCCCAGTCGACTGCCCACGAACTCGCGCTGCGTCTCAATGATGGTGGTCGTGATGCCGAGATGCTTCGCCACCGCTTGAATGAGGGCTAGGTTCACCATGAAACTGTATTGGCCGCCGAATTGGCCGTAACAAGGCTTGTCGGGATCATTGAGCACCCGCATGTCCGCCGTTCCGGCATCGAAACTGCTGAACCCCACCGCGTCCGGCGCCAGCACCCGCTTCGCTTCCTTGATCGAGGCACAGGCGCCGAGATTGACCGGCACTAAGACCTCGTCGTCGATCGCTTTCATAAACTCGGTCAGCGTCTTGCGATAAGGGACGTCCTTCCAATCCACCTTGTGATATTCCCGCTCCCAAATCAGGTCGTCGAGAAAGGGCGGGAACTGTTTCAATGTATCGATATCCTTGGCATCGAAGGCGCGAACAAAGCCGGACCAATCGGCAATCGCCGCCGCCTTGCGCTCATTGAGGTTCGGCCGGAGGTGCTCTTCCTCATACTCCCCGCCCTTCTTCGCGATGAGCTTGGTGGCCAATTCATTCCACATCTCGTTGCAGATGATCCGGTCGACCGTGCCGTCGGCGACCGTCTCCATCCGTTCGACATCGGCACAGAGGGATTCGACCTTGGCTAGGTGGGGAACCAGGTCAGGATGCACGCGCGCGCGCTCCAGCGCAGGAGCATAGGAATCGACCAGCAGATAGCGCACCCGTGGATAGACCTGGCCTGCCTTGTCGAGACGCTGCAGATGGCTGAGAAAACAGGCTGCGAGATTGCCATTACCGGGGCCCCACTCCATGACAGTCAAGGGTGAGCGGGGAGCGGCATCGCCGGAGGGAGCCGACTTCGCTGCCGCTTTCTTGTCCCGTTTCACCACCTGTTCAAAATAATCGGCCGCTAAGGCATGGGCCAGTCGATAGTCTGCCGAGGCGAAGGTCTGATAGAAACTGCGTTGCTGATCGCCACGCAACTGATAGAAGAGCGTATTGATATGCGCCTGCCAATAATCGACGGGCTTGTATTCCCCGATCGGTTGCGGCAACGCATCGGGATCCTCGACCGGTGTCATGAGGTGCTGTTCCATTCCGTCCCCCCGTAGAAAGAGGGAAAGTCTAACAGGAAGCAAATTTGACCCGCAACCTCTCTCACACGATTCCACCATCCTCATCCATACTGCCTTCCGGCCGGGCACATCGACATGACCGCTGATGCCGCAGGCCTTCCTTGACAGGCCTGCCGGGCGGAGTGTACCAAGACAGAATGCGCGCGCTGTGCCTCCTTGTCTGCCTCGTCATGCTCCTGTCCGGCTCCCTCCTCCGGGCCGAGGATCTCCCCTTGACGCGCAACGTACCCATTCCGGATTTCCAAAACCGGACCGAAAGCGCGAAACCCTACGATTTCGACGCGCCGCCCGAGGGAATGTTTCGCCACATTGTGCTTGCCGAAGGGTTCGATGAAGAACTGGGCTTCCAGCGGACTCACGAAATTGTTCCCGTCAAACCGACGGAACGGTTTTCCGCAGGCGCCAGGCCGGTCTTCATCGTGTTCGAATTGCACCAGCACTACCAATCGTTCCAGGTCTTCGGGCGCTGTTACCCCGAGGAGGTGGTGGGAATGAACGGAAACGTCGTGGTCGCGGAAGATGCGATGTACATCGCGCTGGAGGATCAGACCGGCTATCTAAAATTATTCCCTCCCGACAGCGCCTGGAAGCCGGGGCGGTATAAGGTGGAAATCCATGCCGGCGAACAGATCAACGACATGAGCCTGATGG
>CABVSR010000051.1:1234-3482 GCA_902500995.1 uncultured Nitrospira sp. | reverse complement strand
GCCATGCTCAGTTCGAAGGTCAGTGCCTATCAATGCTGTCCGGAGGGGATGCCAGGTGCAGTCGTTTCCTGACTTCCATGCCAACAGGGTTGTATGCCGATCCCAAACACCTGCAGCCAACGCTCCGGATCAAACGAAGCGACCTTGAAGGTCGGCTGCAGCAGCGGGGTTAGCACTATGGCAGCCTGAAGAAGTGCCGATCCTTCCTCACCCATAACAACGGCTTGTTGATCCACACCCCGATAGTGAACACCGAGCGCCGCTCATGTTGACAGGTGAGCGTATGGGCATGCTGAACTATGGCTATAATGGTAAAAGCCAACGTACGCGCCCGTGAGTGCCTGACCTTCGTGGTGTCATCGCAACATCCATTCTTTTCATTGTGAAGCAAGAGGCTCAGACCTAGTCTCACGCGGGAACATTTTTTGGCGAGGACTGGCAACCCTCCCTAACCAGCAGGGCCACCGCAACGAGAGCGATTTGGAGCCTGAAAGTGTGGAGTGCCATAGGTTTTTCTTTTCTCAGAATCCAATCGACAGGCCAATGGTGCTGAAAAACACCGATCGATCCGCCGGTCCGAATAACTCACTCCCGATCCCTATATCGGCGACGATTCGTGAACTGACCTGATGCCGAAGACCGATCCCGATCCCTGTCGGATTCCGTTGGCCCATCAGATCAGATTGACGGGTGAAGACGTTGGCAATGATGGTATCGCGAAAACTTGTCGGATACCCAAGGGGATAACTCACCGCCGCCACAACCCGATACGTCCCAGTCCGTTCCTGGCCCTGCGGTGATCCTAGAAACGTATATCCCACATTGAGATGGGTTCGCCATTGCCCGAACGAGCGCGTCATGACCCCGGTCACCGCGGTATCCACGCCCTTCGCATTCACACCGGTGGGAAACCCTAGTTGCACGCGGGCTGCAAAGGCCGGCAGGCTCAGGGTCTCGGTATTGAAGTTATACAGCGCGCCGACCGTGAGATTGCCGGATTTATCATCCCCCACTACCGACCTCGGGTCCGTCGACACATCGCTACTCAACTCCAATTGGGTATTGTTAAATGCCCCGATGATCAACTGTGGCTGGAACACAAGCCGGCTGTCCCCTCGCTTACGGTCACTAAACAGGATGCCTCCCTCGACCCCGATCTCGCCTTTCGGCACCACATAGGCATCTCTTCAATGGCAATGGGACGGTTGGGGTCCAGATTGTCGTGGTCCAACGCCCAGACGACGGTCGGCACTATCAGCAGGAACAGTACGACAACCCTGGAGTCTTCCTTGTCACTGGTGACCTCCTGAGTGCCCGGACTGTTCGCCTGGCGCTACAGGTTCTATAGTTGGCGCCGAGTCCGAGTGGTGGAGTTGTCCGTCACGCACAATGAAAGGATTCGTGGGATCCGCACTGGCCCAGTAGTACGCCTGGGTCACGCGATAGATTTCCTGACGCTTCTCCTCCCATGTCGGGAGGAGATCGGTGGTCAGGATGTCACTGATGTTGTCATGCATCATGTGGAGGTTATCGAAGATGTTGGCGATCTCGGGATATTCCGCAGCGAACTTCGAGCTCAACTCCTCCGTCATGGGCATAAAGGTCCATTCCACCGGTGGCTTGTCGAGGTAGCCGTGATAGGTGCGCAGGATCGGTTCCACGACGTGCTCTTTGACGGCCAGAGTCGGGGCCGCGCCCAACGGGTCATACACCGCCACTTGCAGATAGTGATAGGCCCAGATGGTGGCGTTGAAGAGCGGGAACGTTCGCCGGAACGATTTGGAATAGGGAAAGGTATCCAGACGCTGATGATCCAGACGCTTAGCCGTAATCGCATACGTGCTGTCCCGATAAAACGCCATCACTTTTCGGATGGCGGTCTCTTTGTTCACCAGGTCAGAGACATAGATATCGTATGTGGCCCGATGCAACGCATGCGCTTCATCAAAGGTGTTCTGTGCCTTCCAGGCCAATTTCATATAGGTCGGCGCGATCGCTTCCTCATTCGGATTGAGAACTGGTCGAGAGTCAATAAACCGGAGCGTCTCCTTGCGAGCCCGGTCCTCGATCGCAGGGATATCCTTGGCGCCGGTGAGCAGCAGGTTTTCATAGAGATTCGAATGGCCAAAGTCGACGCCGTTGAATTCAATATCAAGTTCTTTCAACTGCTCCCGTAGCGCAAAATTCCACAGGGCGCGGTAATAGAACCGTTTATCCCGCTGTTCCAACTGAGCTTGACTACATCCAG
>CABVSR010000051.1:0-1224 GCA_902500995.1 uncultured Nitrospira sp. | reverse complement strand
GCACAAGCCATAGTCCCAATCGTTTCAAGTGCTGTGAATGGCCTTTATCTTCTGTCCACATAACGCTCCCTTTAGAAATGGTTGAACCTGTACCTGTATTTCAGAACTGCTCGAAGCAATCACCGAGCTTCATCTGACTGTCAAAGCATGGCGTCATGCTTTCTCGCCAAGGCGGTGACGAGGCTATGCCAGATGTAGCTTGTTACAACGGGAGGGACCCGTGCCCGCTGCAACTCACGAAGAAGATGAAAAAAGGATTAGCAGCCGAGGCGCGGAGGGTGAAATGGTGAACGAGGAGCTACCAATGCAGGTGACACAGGAATCATCAATCTCGCAAATCCTAGAAAGGTCAGAGCGAAAATGACCAAAAGTAAGTCAACTGATGCCATGCAGGTGGCACAGGAGGTAGACGCATCGTGATGGAGGTGGCCGGCACTGTTAGGGGCGCTTCCCATAAGTGGAATCATGCACAGCAACAGCAGAGAGAGAAATCCTATGAGAAGCAGCTTGTTCATGAAGGTGACTGATACTCTGTGACCATAAAAAAGTCAATATTCGATTCGTCGCCTCTCCCCATATATATGCTGTCCTGAGGCGCAGGTGCCTCAGCAAAGAAGTTTGGCGAATGCATCCTGAAAGCCGGCTGCAATGCAATCGAATCGGAAGCTTGACCGGCACATTTATCTTCTGAAATTCATAATGAGTGCAAGGCACGCAGCCTTGGCTGAGCGACTCAGATCCCACCCTTAGATAGCGTAAGTAGAAGGAGAATTTGAAACCCGTGTGTCGTACTTCTCATCTTGTCAAGGTCGTAGCGGGTCATGAGATCACCCCTCTTTCTGCAAAGATCATCATCTCACGAATGCTCTGTTCGAAGAGCGGTTTCCACTCAGGCTGTGACGCGTAGTTGAGAGGGTCGCCGGTGGATCGGCGATAGAGCTCTGCTGCACATCGCGCCCATTGTTTGGCGACTTCCACTCCGTCTCGCGTACGGAGTGTTTCAAGCCGTAGACTCTCACTCATTTTTCAATACCTCGCTATTAGATGGCCTCGTTCGTATTCATGTGAAAGAGCATCCGATTAACTAAATTGATTCGGAAAGATCTAGGACCGGCGCCGCGGACGAGCCTTATGGTCCTGTTTCGCGATATCCGTCACGAGTCGGATCACCGTCCGCGTGTTTTCAGAACTGCTGATGAGACGGCGCAAAACGAGTACAATACA
>CABVSR010000050.1 GCA_902500995.1 uncultured Nitrospira sp. | reverse complement strand
TCACAACAAGGTGAACGTACACACCGGGCGACGACATTGACCACGTGGGAAACACACAGGGCTAGTTCTGGTAGGTTCCAGTTGGAAGAGTGCCGGTGGTGCTAGCTATGCCCTCTGTCTTCGTCACTCTGCTGCTGGTGATCGTGGGTGTGGCGTTGTTCGAGAAGGAGTGTGCGAATCTGCTCCCGTAAGAGGGGCAGGTCGGTTCTCACCGTACCCCATACGATGTGCCAATCCACGTCAAAATATTCATGGGTGATTTTGTTGCGCATGCCCCGCAGCTCAACCCACGGCAATTCAGGATGTTGTTCGACAAAGGTGGGATCCATTCTCTGAATGTGATTGGCCGCTTCTCCGATGACTTCAATATTACGGACCACCGCATCCTGAACCTGCGGGTTCTGGTAGAGCGCACCCACATCGTTGAGCGGGCCTACGTACCTGACCGCCCGATCAATGGCTTCCACCATGTGTTCAAGATAATCTTCGACGCGTTCCGGGTGCTTCATAGAGGCTCGGCCTGTTGCAACACACGATCCCGGAACTTGATCGATAAGAAGTGTGGGGTCAGCACAGACACGGGCACACCCAACAGTTGTTGGGCCTCGTGCTCAAGCCGTGCCAAGGTGAACAACGTGGTGGAGTCGGTCGGATCGACCAGCAAATCTAAATCACTCTCGTCGGTGTCCACACCAGCTAAGACGGAACCGAACACGCGAGGACGCAGCAGCCCATGACGGCTGATGATGTGCCGCAGGGCGTCACGGTGCAGGGTCAGGGCTTCTGACGGTTTCATCAGACTACCGTAACGGGAAACAGCCAATTCACGCAAGAGCCTTGCGAAAATCTGCGGTGTTATTCAACGCCGTCGTCATACTCTTCATCGTCGACCACGTCTTGCACGATGGTGCCCCGCGTCGTGAAGTCAATAATATTGGCATCCCTCTGACCGCTCGGATGCCGCGCCGCGCAGCGCCCGTGGTCGAGCCGGTCACCACTGTCGCGGCATTGAGGGGTGGCCGACTGTGAGGCTCGCACGTGAGGACCCACCGCATTATTGTAGGTGGGGCTCATCGCCGGTGTCCTCTCCCCAGCCTGATCGATCCTGACGCATTCAGATGAAGCGTGCGTCCTCGCGTGGACGATGTAAGTCGTTTGTAGGTGGCCTCATCGATTGACAGCACCAAGGTCTCATCCTGACGATGGACCAATGCGAAATGCGTCCCTTCGATCTGCTCCACAGAACCGAACTGCACCATCCCCTCGTCTCCTGCCTCAAACCGTCGAACGGTCGGGGTCCGTATAACCTGTAATCGTTTCCGTTCCTGTTCTGCAAGACGCCGGAGCATCGCATCACTCGGTGGCGTGAGTGGTGGTGTTGTCTGCATCGGAGCGGTGGCCGATGGAGTCTCTGCGGTAGAGGGGCATGGCGAGTCCCGCACGTGACGTTGGCGCTGTGCTTCTAGTCTGGCATCATCGAAGCGAATGGTAAGATGGGAGCGCCCCGCGACCTCTGCCACCCGGGTTTTAAAGGCATCGGACCCCGACACCGCAATCGTGGTGCCGTATTTCTGCGCGGCGAGTCGGAGCGCGGCGTCGATGCCGTCATTCGTGACTTCACGCGAGACCTGTAAACGGGTCCCGTCGTCACGGACGGCCGAGAGCCCGACCCGATAAATGATCGTGCCCTGTTTCGTCACATAGTCCTGCTTCGCGCCCACGACCGCGTTCATCAGTCTCGTTCCAACCACCGTGATCGTGTCACCAGTCAGACCGTGCGCGGCCTCTCGAGCACGTAACGCACGCAAGGCTTCCTGGTCGCCCGCGAGCGCCTGCTGGCGCAACCAATCAGCCCACGTCAGTCTGGTGGAGCGTGCGGTGATAGCGACACCGTCCCGTCGATGCTGATCGAGAATCTGACGGAGATCAGATCGAAGCGTCTGCGACACCGTCGCGTAGAGGAGCTTCTTCGTGATCCGTCCGCGCATGGTCAATTTGATCGTGTCCCGTTTGATCTGTGCCGCTCGCTTCGCGGCGTCCATGGCGTGTGCCTTGCGGGTCCGCGCCTCCTGCATCGCGACCGCTCGTGCTTGAGTGCGGGTGAGCCGGTCTTGTTGATACCGCGCATAGAGCGCCCGGGTATCCATGCGGCTCCGAACCGGTGTCGGTGCATAGCGTCTGGTAGGCGTCGCGGTCTGAACGGGACCGGGAGGCTCAAACCGACCAAGGCGGCGTTCAAGGGATTGTTTCGAGAGGTCCCGCGCCACCGAGCTGGCCCGCACAAAGGTCCCCTGCCCGTCCGTGATGACCAACCCTTGGCCGCGCGGTTGGATGGCCAAGCCATGCTGACGCAGCACCTGGTGCAATGCAGACCAGGACTGCGCGGCACGCAGGTGGTCAAGACACTCCCGCTGCATCCATCCGATCAGGCTTTCGGTGCCCGCCTGCCGCTCCATATCGGACGCCCGATTCTCCCCACTGGTTTTCCGGACCTGGTGATGGTCCCGTTCGAGATGAAAGACGTCTTCCAAACTGTCGCACAATTCTCCAAAGGCCCGATAGGCCTTATACGGCTCATGGAGGGTGTAGCGGGTCGGGTGGATTTTGTTGATCGCCAGATGCAGATGCACGTTGTTGGTGTCATGGTGGAGCACGCTCACCCGCTGATGTTCCCCAAATCCCAATCGCTGACAGACGCGGGCTTCAATCGCGCGCAGGGTCGCCGCCGAGGGCAGTTCACCGGGCCGGAAACTGATGATGAGATGATAGGTCTTATCCGACTGCGCTCGGGTGTTGAGCGATTGGGTATTGAGCATTTCGAGTGACGCCGCGTCGTGCCGATCGCTCTGACAGTTCGTCAGCGTGATCTCCCCGACCCGTTCCTGTCGACCTTGGGTGTTCGTCAGATAGTCCACGAGAGACACGACGTTACTCTTCCGCAGGGTTCGCATCGGTACATGCTTGATGATCATGTGCCGTCGTCCTTCTGTGAACTCCTGTCTGAGCTCGTGCGTGAACTCGTCAAGGGGTCGGCCTGTGGCCGAAGGACCTTCTGCATTAGCACCAACATCTGATCCTGCGTCCGGTCGATCTTCTTCAACGTCTCGCGGATGGTGCGGGCGTCGATCCCCGGGGCGGGCTTCCCGTTCGAGAGCCACAATTTTAGGAGTCCGCCGAGTCGTCCCAGATCCCCATTGATTCTGACCAACTCCTCTACTTGATGGTTGTCCACGATGCTGCGGATGGGATAGCCCATGCCGACACGCAAGAGATAGGACGACTTACTCAGTCCGGTCGAGCGGGCTTGTTGCTCGATGGTCTGCCGCTCGTTTGGGAAACAATAGACTTTGATCGGTTGGTAGTCTTTGCGATTCTTCGGTTCTTTTGCCTTCATCTGTCTGTTCCGCAGGATAGGCCCCCCGTTGAGCGCGGAGGCGCGAAGAAGGGAATTGTGAAGGGTGGCGCACCAGTCACACTGGTGGGCCCCCTTCACCTATCCTGCCCTGCATTCTACGCTGAATCCTCCGATGAGTCTATCTGTTCTGAGTCAGAATTCTCTCTGTACTGTGTCGCTCGAGTTCGGGTATTCTAGGGGCCAGGAA
>CABVSR010000049.1 GCA_902500995.1 uncultured Nitrospira sp. | reverse complement strand
GGAGACGTCGATCTGGAGATTCAGCAGGGACAATTGGTTATTCGTGCGGCATCCAAACCGCGCGCCGGATGGCGTCAAGCGTTTGAGCAGATGCATCGCCGTGGAGACGACCAACTGCTCGATCAGGAATCCGTCGCGACATCCACATGGGACCGGAGCGACTGGTCGTGGTAGTATCCCGATTCGATGTCTTTCTCGTCCGCCTCGATCCTACAGAAGGGCGTGAAATTCGAAAGACCCTGCCCTGTCTCATCATTTCTCCCGATGAAATGAATCAGCACATCAACACGGTCATCGTCGCTCCCATGACGACGAAGGGCCGCCCTTACCCGACTCGTGTCCCGCTTCGATTCAAAGGTAAGTCCGGGCAAGTTGTGTTGGATCAAATCCGAACAGTGGATAAGCGTCGCTTAGTCAAGCGTGTGGGGACGATCACCGACGTGGCCCGCACCCAGGTCCTCATTCTGCTCGCTGAACTCTTTGCCCCGTAAGTCGCTAAGGGTATTGTTCCCTTGCCTCACGCCCTGGCTGGCCGATCACCGGGGCTGGACGGCGTTGTTGCTAGTGGCCGCCGGCATCGCCGTCTGCGGCGGGCTGATGTGGATGAAGGTCGATCCGGCGGAAGGGATGAGGGAGTGAGAGGATGCGGACTGGCCGGGCGGTATGGAAAGCAACGGAGACGAATCGAACCTTTCGGTGAGCTTTCACAGTTGCTCACGCGCAAGGGAGATCGGCCCGGCATCAAGTGATGTCGCTCCGCAGCACGTCGAGAGTGGTAATGGCGAGTCCGATGAAGTCAGCATGGCCTTGAGCCACTCCTGCGCTTCAGGCCCGCTTGACTACGGCGGGATGGGCTGGATGTGGTCATCGGTTATTCGTGAGCGTAGCCGACGACCTCGCAAAGTCCCTGCAAGGCACTGTGCACCGTTTGCGGAGAAAGTGTGCCGAACGTCTTGACGATACTGCTCTCGGAAAGGGTAAAGACTTTGTCTAATCTGATCCAGGAAGGTTTGGGGAGTGCCCCTTCGAGTAAGTTGGCTGTTCTCACTTGCAGGGCGTGATGGTGTTGTTCGACAGTGGTAATGGCGAGTGCGATAAAGTCAGCATGTCTATCCGGGTGAGTTAGCACCATGACAGGACGTCTTTTTGTTGACTGCAGATCTGAAAAGGGACGGAATCAGGACTAGGTCGCCTGGCTTACACGCCATTCCAGACCTCGTCATCCTGGTTGTCCCACACATGGCGCATGGCCGGCTCCCGTGCCTGTCTCAATTGCTCGGTAAGACGATCTTTGAGGCCGTGCTTCATTTCAATGTATCCGATGAAGTCCAAGACTTCCTGCGCGAGGGGGGCAGGAAGTTTTTGCGCTTCCTTAAAGATTTTCTCCGCAGTCGACATCGATCCCTCCTTTTCAGGCCTCCAAGTCATATGTCGTAAATGCATTATGGTCTGAAGAGCATCTGGACACAACTTGTTAGGCATTCTCCCAATCGCCTTGACGCATGGCCTTGAGCCACGCCTGCGCTCAGGCCCGGTTCACTTCCGCCGGTTGGGGCACGCCGGAGCTGTCGAGTTGGTAGGCGTAGGCCTCTTTCATCTGTATGTTCCCGCTGTCGGTGTAGACGAAGAGGCGGTGGCCGTCGGTGCGGGTCTTCACCAGTCCATAGGCGGTGCGGCTGAAGCCGTAAAACGGGCCTCGTTTTTTGGCCTTCTTGTCATCCTGCAACCGGCAGAGGCCTTCGGTCGCAAAAAAAGCGACCAGTTCGGTGGCGAAAATGAGCGGCTCCGGCACCCGCGACCACTTGCCCAGGGCCCCCATGAGCGTCGCGCGTGGATGGATATATTCTTTCCTCGCGCTCTCGTCGCCGCAGGACACCACACTGACGATCGGCGACACAGCCTGCATGAACGCGCCGGAGAAATCGGCCGAGCCGTGGTGCGGCACCTTGAAGACTTCCGAGCGCAGGTTGAGGGTACCCTTGTTATGCTCGCGGGCCAGGAAGCGGCTGGCTTCGTCGTTGAGGTCGCCTGAAAACAAGAAGCTGAAGCCGCCATAACTCAGACGCAGCACGATGGAGTGGCCGTTGATGGTGTGAGAGGCGGAATGGCCGGTAAAGCCTTCGTCCCTCTCGCTGAGCGAGTCATGCCCGATGCGTGGCCCTTTCGGCGGTTCACCGAGAAAGCGCAGCGCCGGTTGTCCTCCCACGTCGGTGGTGATCGGGCCCAGCACGTCGATCTGCAGATCGTTCCGGTTGAAGAATTCAAAAGCCTGGGTATCTCCGAGTTGCAGCCGCCGGAAACTGACCGGACTGCGACTGTTGTAGGTAGCCAAGGTCTGTTGCCATTTCTTGAACGGCTCGTTCATCTCCTTGTCGTCCACGTCGAGCAGGTTCTCTTCCAGCCCCGTGAGATAGAGCTTCCCGCTGACGGTCTTCGTCGGTCCGAGCAGTTTGCTGTCGGGCACGGCCTTGTTGTTCATTCGACTCGGACGTTTGACGAGGCCGTTGTGGTAGATGCGTTGCGGTTGCATGAAGAGCTGTTTGCGTTTGACCTTGTTGGTTTCGGATTTCAAGATTTCGCTGAGGCCGGCGAAGTGGTCCGCGTCGCCATGGGTGACGACGAGGCAGTCGATAGGTTTTGGGTGCTGGAGGCTGGTGTTGCGGAAGCGCCCGGCGAGGTAGCGCGCGAACATCTGATTGTCGCCGCCGTCGATGAGGATGATCTTCCCGTCCGGCGATTCGATGACCGTGCCGTCGCCCTGTTGGACATCGACGAAGTTCACTTTCAAGACCTTGTTGTCCGGGACCGGCCGGACCAGATCGGCCACGGTGATGCCGGACGCCTTGGTCGGTTCGATGTAGCCCGTGATGGATTCGGGAAGGATGCTGCCGTCGGGTTTTTGCCGAAAGAAGGTAATCGTGACTTCGAGGTATGTGGCCGTCTGTTTGACGACGGTAATTTCATCGCCCCAGGCGATCGTGCGGATGCATTGCTTCCGGCCCCGCTCTTTCCACACATCGGCTAGATCAACGTTGAGCACGGATTGTTCAGGCATTGGTGTTTTCTCCCGCCAGGCTGTTGAGAATGACTGCCGGCGGCGTTCTCGGTCGCTCGTCTCCCTGCGACGTACCGCAAGGGTACGCCTCAGTCGCCGATCTTTCTGCGGCATTGCCGGACAGCCATTCTGAACAGCCTGCAAATATTGTAGCGCCCCTTCTTGCTCACTCAGGGGCCGCCCACTGCAGTGGCGACAGAATACGCCGTTCATCGGAAGAAATCACGCGAGCCGCCCCTTGCCGATGCAATCGCCGGCCTGTTACATTTGCGCCATGACCATGCAATTTCAGAAAAAAGATCCGCGCGCCACGATCAGCACCCCCTTCGGCGAAATCCGGATTCGCTTTTATCCGGACGATGCGCCGCGCCACGTGGAGAACTTCATCAACCTGGCCAAGATGGGTTTTTATGACGACACGACGTTTCACCGGATAGTGCCGGGGTTCATCATTCAAGGTGGCGACCCGTTGAGCAAGACGCCGGATCGCTTGCTGCACGGCACCGGAGGCCCCGGCTATTTTCTCAATCCCGAACCCAACGACCGGCCCCATAAGCGCGGCGCGATCTCGATGGCGAAGATGCCTCGCGACGGCAACAGCACGCGCGACTTCAACGACAACGGCTCCCAGTTCTTCATTTCCCTCCAGGACAACGGCGGCCTCGATCGGCGCTATTCCATCTTCGGCGAAATCATCCGGGGCATCGAGGTCATCGACATGATCGCGAAGATGCCGCGCGACGAACGCGACAACCCGCTGGAGCCGATCCGCATGAAGGTGACGGTGAAAGAGTAGCGCCGGCGCCACCAGGCCCGGGCCGTTGTCGACGAGTCTGCCATCTGATGTCATGCATTGTGAGGATACCTCTTCCCTTACCAGGTCGCTGATCCGCGGTTTCACATCGTCCCTCCTGTTCGTGACCGTCTTACTATCGGCCTGCGACAGTCATCGGCAGTATCTGATGGCAGACCGCTATCCCTCGTATCCTGAAGGCGTGCGATGGGCGATCGATAAAGGAAACATCCTTCGCGGCATGACCGAGGATCAAGTCTATCTCGCGCTTGGTTCACCGGTGTGCAAGAAGGACGTGGTGGATAAAGGGCGGCCGGTCACGGTCTGGCTCTACCCGCCCATCGGCCGCGATGCCTGTGTCACCAGCGCCTTTCGCGTCTACTTCGAGCAGGGCGCTGTCACCACCTGGGACCGCTACACTACACCGACCAGATATACCGACCCCGCCGGCGGCCTGCCCGCCTACTAGCAGGAGGGTGAAAAAGCCTCCCAGCTTTGTTCTCGCATCGCTTCCATCCTCAACGTACCGCAAGGGTACGCCTCGTGTCGTCGCTCGCTGCGGCCGCGCTGGGCGGACTTTTTGACCCTCCTGTTACTCCAAGCGGAGCTCCCCCGACTTGCGCGCCGACATAGCCTCGGCGCTTGACGTGTGAGCTGCATGACGATACTGATGATCGATCAGTAAACGGTAAGGAGGTGCTGCCATGTCCATGACAACGATCTCGCCGAAGTTCCAAATCGTGATCCCAAAGCATGTGAGAGAAAAGCTCCACCTGAGTCCTTCCCAGCGCTTGCAAGTCCTGGAAAAGGGTGGAGTGATTACCTTGGTGCCGGAAGTGTCCCTCAAGTCGCTGAAGGGAGCCCTCAAGGGCATGTCCACGGTAGGAGTCCGAGAGAAAAAGAAGCGGGCGTGAAGATTCCGCTGGATTCATGTGTGAGCGAAGCGAGGACGACACCACGAATTTCTGTGCAGGCTGCTCAAACAGGTTCTCCAGTGAGGCCGCAGCCGATGAAACCACCGGAGGCGTAGCCTCTGGCTACGTTGAGGATG
>CABVSR010000048.1 GCA_902500995.1 uncultured Nitrospira sp. | reverse complement strand
GCACTTGCGGCGGCTGCGGCGTCACCGTCACGGTCGCCTGCTTACTGATGGCGCCTAGGGTCGCGGTCAACTGCGCGGTGCCCGTGGCCAAGGCCGTGACCGTGAAGGTCGCCTGCGTCTGGTTCGGCGGGACGGTCACCGTCTGCGTGGCGGGAATCTGGAGTACGGTCGGTTGGTCCACGGAGAGCGCGAGATCCGTCGGACTGCTTTGGGCCGCGTTGAAGGTGACGGTCAGGGTGCCGATGGCCCCGACG
The DNA here is from genome assembly GCA_902500995.1 of uncultured Nitrospira sp. GTDB lineage: Bacteria > Nitrospirota > Nitrospiria > Nitrospirales > Nitrospiraceae > Nitrospira_A. Next base: position 4,844 of record CABVSR010000048.1, on the reverse strand, counting down.
ACGAGGGACTGACTCGCAGGCTGGAAGTCCACCAAGGCCACCACCGGTGGCACGACATCGATGGCGGCTTCCGCCAATGAACTGCCGAGCGTCGCCCGGACCATCGCCGTGCCCAACGCGACTGACGTGACGGTGAGCGACGCGGTCGTCTGACCAGCCGGGATGATCACGGACGGCGGGACCGTCACAAGGCCACTGGGGGTGGTGGTCAGTGTGACAACCGTCGGACCGACTTGGGCCGCGGAGATTGTCACCGTCAGTGAAGTCGTAGCCCCGAGCGTGAGCTGGCTCGCCGGAGGCGTGAGCGAGACCACGGTGGGCAAGGCCGGAGTGACCGTAATATGGCTGGTCGCACTGGTCCCATTGAGCGTCGCCGTGATGTCCGCTTGGCCTGCCGTGTTCGCCGCCACGTTGAACGCGGCACTCGCCTGACCGGCCGGCACCGTGACGGTCGCCGGGACCGCCGCGATACTGCCGGCGGAACTGCTGAGAGCGACGACCGTATTGGTCGCCTGAGTGGCATTGAGCGAGACAGTCAACTGCCCGTTGCCGCCTTGGGTGATGCTGAGGGGCGAAGGGATGAGGCTACTGATGGTGGCGGTTCCGCCCACCACCCGAACGGTGCCGGTGATGGTCTTGCCATTGAGGGTGACTTTGATCTGGGTCGTGCCAGCGCTGACGCCGGTGACCGGGATGGACACCACCGCTTGTCCGATGCCGACCGCGACGCTACTCGGAACCGTGGCCACATTGGTCGCGGTGCTGACCACCGACAGCGTCGTCGCTTGGAGCGGGACCGGGAACAAGAGGGCGAGGATCGGACTGGTCGATCCGGCCTGGATGGTTTTGGGATTCGGCAGCAGCACGACCGGCTGCGGCGGCGGCAGGGCGATCATGACTCCGAGACGGCTGGCCCGAGTGAGGGCATCGAAATAGGTACGGACTCCCGTCACGCTGGCTTTGGTGCCACAGGCCGTATTGCTGGCGGTGGTCCCCATGCGGGTCGAGACCCGAACTGCGAGAGTCTGCGTCATGGTATCAAGTTGAGTCGTCGGAATGCTGCCCAGCGCGATGCTAATGTCTTGGGCCGTACTGGCGGAGGCCGTTAGGGTGCTCACGCAGCGCGTCAGGCCGGAACTCAGGACTTGGCCATTGAGCAGCGCCTCAACCAGGACATCGACCTTGCCCCCGACATCGCCGCTACTCTTGAAGCCCATCCAGAGATGCGCCGTCGTCAGCGCCGTCAAGGTCGCTTTGCCATTGATCCCGGCGGGCGGGGTCCACGAACCCATCGTCACCCAGGGATTGCCGCCACTGAATGCGAGGCCGGCGGAATCCTTGGTCTTGGCTGTCAGGCTGAGCGGTGGAATAAGATCCGCAGTCAAAGTCGGGGGATTCGCCGTACCCCCGCTCCCATGGAGATAGGCATTGAGCGTGATCGTCGAGGATTGTGCGAAGGCCGAGGTGACGGAGAGCAGGATGGCGCCCAGAAGAGCCAGTCCCCCCGCCCCGATGATGCGATTCATCATGCCGGTTCGAACACGCGCGTGGGTCATCGACGATCCTTTGTGAGCGGTGAACAGCAGCAGGTGGTGCGGGAAGCACGCGAGGAGCGGGCGTACGTAGCCTTAACTAGCACGGCATCTGGCTTCTGGCGAACAGATTCGTGTTTTTGGAGGGTACAAAAACGGCTCGGGACGAGTGGCGGCGTGCTAGGCCCGTTCGGCCCTAGCGCGAATCCCGTGCACCCGGGGACTGGTCCACCAAGGCCTGCCCGAGCAACGGATGTTCGTCGGCGTGCGTGAACGCGAAGAAATTACGAAGGTTCGACCGAAGAGTCGGTCTTCAGCTGGATGGTGGTTTCGACGTCGGCGTGTGCCGCGAGGATCTTGACGGTCGTGGGAGTGATAGAGGCCACCTGAAATTGACCGTCGAGCGTATCTCCAAGATGAATGATATAGATCTCCTGGCCCTTGCCGAGAAACGCCTGTTGCTCACCCCGCCCGGTCAGGTACCCAAGATAGCGGTACTGCGCCATCACTTCCCGCAGTTGCTGCCGGGCGCGCTCCCGCGCCAGTCGCGCGGCCTGTTCGGCCACTTCTTCCGGAGAGGGCATCGGTGGCGCGGGCGGAACCACCGGCATCGCGACCACCGGCACCGGGATCGGAGGTGGCATCTCTTTCTTGTTCACCGCTGCCCTGACGAGGCGCTTTTCGGATGTCGGTGTCTCGGCTGCTTCGAAAATGTTGCGTGTCGGCGTCGACGGCAAGTGCGCCGCCACAATCCGCATCGGACGTAGCTCCAGGGCATCCTTCGCGACATGTGATGCTGCCGCCTTCGCCACAGACTGTCCAGAGGTATAGGTCAGTGGCACCTCACTCAACTCCGGCAGACTGCTGACCTGCACCGCGGCCACCGTCGCCCACAGTCCCATCAGCCCCCCAAGCATCACGTTTTTGCCCGGTACTCTCATGACAGACTCCCCGTCGGTGGATTTGGCCGCAAGAACGTCGCGACCGTGACATGAAAGACCACGGAAGACGAACTCCCCTTGTCACTTTTCGCGGTTCGGCTCGCGTTGAGACTCTCGATGACCACATAGGAATCAGCGGATTCCAATCGGTGGATGAACCGATAGACCGCCGCATAGTCGCCGGTCACGGAAAACGAGATCGACGCCTTCACTGGCATGCCATCGGCGGGCGATCGCTCGACCGCATATTGCATTCCGGGAATGGTCACTCGCTCGCTGCGTCCCAGTTCAGAAATGGCGAGCGCCAGTGAGGCAAACTCCGTCTCGGTCGGAAGGCCACGCCAGACCTCGTCTAGCTTCAGCTTGATCGCTCGCATCTCCTCCTGTGTCTTGCGTGTGGCCTGCAGTGCAGCCTGCGCTCGCACGGCGGTATGGTAGGCCGCTTCGGCCTGAGCAAGGTGCTCCTGCGCAGGGATCAGTCTGTAGAAGCCACTCGTCGCAGCAAGGACACACGCCACGACCGTGACACTCATGAGCGGCACGCAGGACAGGAGCAGCGACCGGCTACATACTGGCAACTGTCTATGTCTGAGCAGATTCGTCATGCGTTAAATCTACAACAACGGTCGGTAACCCACGGTCAACTGAAAGTCGACGCCTCGGGCAGATTGCACGGTGTCCGGCGTCGCCTGCGAGGCTCGCGACGGCTGCCCCTCCTGATGCTCAAGGCGATGACTGGCCAACGCCGCATGCCAAAACGCCGCATGGTGTTCCAAATTGGTCATGAACGCATGGATGTCTTGCAGCGAAGCCGCCGATCCGTGAAGCGCCACCGTCGAATCCTGAAAGTGTAATTGAACGGTACGAAGGGCCATATGTGGGGGAATGGTGGTCTCCAAATCTGCCAACAAACGGGACCATGAGAACGCCCGCTTCTCGGCGAGCCGATTGACGAATAATACATCGCGCTTGATGGTCGCGATCTGATCCAGGGACAACGTCAGTCGATCACGGGTCATGCTCTCTGAACGGCTGGTATTGGCCTGATTCAACCGCTGCACCACTCCATCGAGGTGTGTGGCGGTCTCCTCCATCACCACACTGTCGTTCCACCACGTGAACGCCACTGCCAATGAGGTACAGCACACGACGACGGCCATCCACTGCATCACACGCAGGATGGTAATGGCAGCCGGCGTGACCGAGAATACGACGTGAGGCACGGGACTGCTCGCACTCGGCGAGCGCAGGAACGGAAACCACGCCAGGCCCACCGGATTTCTCATCATCCGACCACCGCCGCCATCGCCGAGAGTCCGTTCAAGGATCCCGTCTGGTTGTTGAGATGGGCTGGAAGACTGTCCCATCCCAGTGGCACGACCTCGATCTGCCATCCACCCTGAGGGCCCGGCACCTTCACCGTCGCCTCCCCTCCGAGCAGCTGCGTGATCGATGCGTTCGACTGACTACCGATCAAGTACAGAGGAAACGAGGACTCACCCGTTTCATGGCTAGTCGTCGCCTGATCCGCCATGTACTGCAGGGTTCCGACCAGTTCGCGTCGAAGATCCTGCGTCCCGCCGGTCATTGATCGTGTGCGAAGAAACACTGGCTGCCCCTGATCGAACAGCAGCAGCATGAACTCGTCCCCTGCCCAGTGCATCACGCACAGCCGTCGAGCGCCCTTCATCAGACGGCGATAGAGGCCGATGAGTTGAAGGTGCGAGAATCCCATTGAGACAGGGATGAGCCCAGCCCGTGCACAGACGTCCTCATATTGATCCAGAATCGTCTGACGCACCGCCACAGCCAGCACCTGGGTGCGTGTCCCGGCGGGGAAGATCTGCATCATCACCCGAGCGTCGCCAATCGTCAGGTTGAGGTCCTCGCGGAACCGCCACTTGATCAGGCCTGCTCGCTCTTCGGGATCGTCAGGGAACCGATCGAACGCAAACACCCCCATATGCATCGCGCGATTGGGCACACTCAGGGCAATCGTCCGCTCGCTGAGCCCTTCGGTCAACGCGCGCAGTTCCTGCGCGAAGGCATCCAGATCGGTGATGTGCGGCTCGGTTGCGGAGACCTTCAGCAAGCCACTGGGCAAAGGACGCTCCAATACCTGTTTCACGATTGGCCTGCGGAACCACGGCCGGCGCAGAGCAACCAGACTCAGTGCGGATGCAGACACGCTGATGCCGACACGGGGACGACGGATGGGAAAGAGTGTGGGCCTCATACGGCTATCCCAAAAATGTCATCCGATTGACTTCGCGCATGGTGGTCTCCCCTCGTCGTACCTTCTCCACGCCGGCTTGACGCAAATCGGTCATCCCCTGCTCGACCGCCGCTCGCCTGATCTCGGACGGCGGGC
>CABVSR010000047.1 GCA_902500995.1 uncultured Nitrospira sp. | reverse complement strand
AGGCCGGTCCAGTGCATATGGTCCCGATAGGGCGAATTGAGGCGTGGTCCTAGACTCTCAGGCTTCTGCCACACACCGTCTTTCTTTTCAACTTTCCAGACGTCGCTGTCTTGTGTCACTCCGGGCTGCTGGTAGTTGAAATAGATCAGACTGTCGGACGCAATGATCGGGCAGTGTTCCTCGCCGGTCGGCGTATTGATGTGGGGAAGTTCCGGAACCTCGTTCCAATTTCTGGCCGGTTGCCAGAGTCCATTGATTTTCTGTGTGACATAGAGGTCGCCAGTGGAGAGATTGCCCGGCTCGTACCTGGTGAAATAGATTGCATTCCCATCATCGGAGAGGCCTGGCTCCAGTTCCCAAGCGGACGTATTGATATTCGGTCCCACGGCAGGATCAATGCTTGGTCCCAAGTTAAACGGGGCTTGCCACTCTCCCTTCACCTTGTGGGCCATCCAGATATCGAAGTGATAGGGAACACCGGGTGACGGCACGCTCCCTTGGCGACCGGAGACGAAGATGGCGGTATTTCCGTCAGCACTATACGTAATCTCGATTTCGGATTCTGAGGAATTGAGAGGTTCGCCCAGACTCTTCGATAGAGAAGACGTTGATTTTCCATGTCCGCCATGTGGCATCTCCATGCCCGACATCGCATACCCTGCTGTAGGAGCAAGTAAAAGTGTCAGCACGGCGCAACCTATCTGTTGACGAGATATTCCTGGGTACATAGGTCCTCCTTGCTCTGCTTCCAAGCGTTCAAATTTACCCACCGTATCTTCCTTTTGCCCGTGCCGTCACCACAATCGCCTGCATCGTTGTCTGAAACGGACTGTCTCCACCGAGCTGACCGAAGGCGTTGGCCACTGCATCGACGATGGGGCCGGAGGAACCGCCGCGCTCCTGAATCTCGGCAAGAATCGGTGCGCCTTCAATCATGCCAATTGCTAACGACCTGGCAGAGTTGCTCCGGCATTCCATGGAGACGGGTTGGATTGTGATCTGATCGAAGCCATTGGCATTCAGGAGAGTCCGTAAGACGTCAGCATCTGCGAAATTAAATGGCGCTTTGAAAAACTGCGGCGGATTGTCCGGGAACAACTTCTCAATGGTTTTGTGGACAGCGACGCCCCATGGATTGGCGTCCATGCGATCCCACACACTCACGGCAAGCCTCCCTCCATTGACCAAGACTCGGCGCATTTCCTGAAACGCGCGATTCCTGTCCGGCACGAACATGAGCCCAAATTGGCAGAGCACTGCGTTGAATGAAGCGTCGGGAAATGGTAACGCTGCGATATCGGCTTCCCTCCAGTCGATTCCCTTCAGTTTTTTCAATTTGTTCTGCGCATAGTTCAACATACCGGGATTGATATCAGTTGCCGTCAGGGCCACAGACGGTTTCAAGCGAGTCCGCAACTGTTGGGTGAGAATGCCGGTCCCACAGGCCATCTCCAGGACGGAACCTTCTGTAAGATCAGCTACCCGGCTTGCGAGATCGCTAGCATAGGGTTCAAACAGGGCCGACCCGAGGAATCGGTCATACAAGTCACAACCAGGAGCATAGTCGTGTTCAAGTGGAGTATTCATTGAGTGACCTTTAAAAAGTGTAAGACTCACCGTCCTCAGGAACCAGCACCCGCGAATTCATTCGATGGTCAACAATAAACGCTCGCAGGTCTTCGCGTGAGAGCGAGGCATGGTTTACTGCCCCCATGTGGCTCGCGATAATGGTGGCTAAGGGAGCAGCCTTATAGGCTTCATAGACATCTTCTTTCCCCATGATGATGGATTCATTGGGAAGCACTTTGGCATCGCCACTGTTGAGGACCATAACATCAGGCTTGTACTGCTTCAGGTTCTGCTCCACACCCTGATACCAAACCGTGTCGCCAGCAATGTAGAGCGTTTTCTCACGTGGATGGGTGAAGACGATGCCGCAAACATTGCCCAGGATATCTCCCATGAGTCCTTCTAGAATCTCACCACGGCCATGCTGTCCAGGGGTTTTGTTTAACGTGATGCCGCCAAAATCATTGCGCTCCTCTAGCACCCACGTGTTGCGGAACCATGACATTTGGATATCCCACTGGTCTCTCGCATTCTGCGTGAAGATAGGCATGTCCTTAGGAATGGCCTCTTTAGCCGCATCATCCCAGTGGTCCTGATGGGTATGGGTGACGATAACAGCATCGACATCGAGAATCTCGCTCAGAGGTAAGGGAAGGTCTACGGTGGGATTCGCAATGTGGCTATTAATGGTGCCGGGAAACCCTGGAAAGGCTCCTTTCTTTGACAGCATAGGGTCAATGAGGAACTTTTTTCCTGCGTATTCCACTTTTAGCGTAGCATTGCGAATCTGTGTAAGCTTCATGATGACAAGTCTCCCATGCGTTGACTATTTCTAGCTGTTTGCTCCCTTGATTTGACGTTCAAGATCGGCGGCGTCAAAGTTCCCGAATGATTCGGCGATCAGGCCATCTTCACCCATATGCCACGATTCAAAGCCACTGATCCGCACGCGCTTACCTGTTTCACCGTGAGTACCTTCGAAGGTCCAATGATAGAGGATCTTTCCCTGTTTCTCGACCAGATCATCCATATAAACCATAAGATCAGGGAAGGCGGTCATGAACCCCTGCGCAGCTTGAGTAATCGCGCTTCGCCCCACCGATGGGGTGCCTCCATTAATCGTGAGGGAACCACTCGGAGCAAAGAATTTTGAGACGTTGCCCGCATCCTGACCGCACCAAGCGGCGGTGTATCGCGTAGCGAAATCGCGAAGCTGAGTCATTCGGTCTTGCGTCATCGTGTCCCTCCTAATTTACGCCATGCTCTAAGGCCGTTATCAAATGACATAGCAGCATTGATGCCAGAATGGCGACACGACCGAATTGGCGAAATATCAGCAGGTTGGAAAGGGAAGGAAAAGAGCTTACTCACAGGTTCCGACCAGCTCGTGAAATCTCATGAGTAGATTTGTGAAATTTCGTGATCGGTCCACTGTGAGATGATGAACGTGATTGAAGACTTAAAGAATCTGCTCTCTAGCGGACTTTCTGAATCTTCAACGTCTTCATGCGAGACGAAAGGGTGGAGGCGTTGAGTCCGAGTAGTGCTGCCGCGCCCTTCTCACCGGATACTTTCCACTTGGCGGTCTCAAGAGCTCTCAAGATATTGGTCCGTTCCAGTTCTTCCAGGTCCTTGGCTGAAAGAATGGCGCCGCGAAGAGGAGCGGTTCCGTCGGCTGGAAGTCGAACCGACGGCATTTCCGGCAAGGCTCGATCGAGGTTGAGCCTACCGGCCTCTGCCGTAATGACGGCTCGCTCGATGACGTTTTGCAGCTCTCGTACATTCCCCGGCCAATTGTAGGCTTGAAGCCGACGAACATCATCGGCAGTCAGCGGCGCCAGTGTTCGTCCCATCTTCGCGGCGAACCGTTGAGCAAAGCGGGTGGCAAGGCGCACCACATCGTTGCCCCGCTCGCATAGCGAGGGTAGCCGAATCGGAAATACATTTAGCCGATAGTAAAGGTCCTCTCGGAACGTGCCCTGCTTGACCGTCACGGCGAGGTCTCGATTGGTCGCGGCAAGTACTCGCACATTCACTTTCCTGGTTTTCGAACTGCCGACCGGATCAAACTCACCTTCTTGCAGCACGCGGAGCAATTTCGTCTGTAATTCGAGCGGCAATTCCCCGATTTCGTCGAGAAAGACGGTGCCGTTGTCGGCCAGGGAAAACCGACCTTCGCGCTTCTTGGTCGCACCGGTAAAGGCCCCCGCTTCATGACCGAATAGTTCACTTTCGATGAGTGTCGCGGGGATTGCCGCGCAGTTCACGGTCACTAACGCATGGTCCCGGCGTGTACTGGCCGCATGGATGGCCCGGGCGATTAACTCCTTACCGGTCCCCGTCTCGCCCAGGATCAACACTGTGGCATCGGTCTCAGCCACCTGGTCGACATCGTGCAAGACCTTTTGAAACGCCGGACTCTCGCCGATCAAATCCTCGTCCTGATGAGCCGTCTTCAATTCTTCCTGCAACCGTTTCGTTTCTGCCGTGAGCGACTGAATCTTCTCCTCCGCTTCCACACGATCATGGATATTGCGAAGAATGAGGGTCGTGAATTTGCGCCGATGCAGCTCAAAACGGGACAGTGTCGCTTCCGCAGGGAACGCTTCGCCGTCGGCACGGCGCGCGGCGAGGCCATCGGGAATCCACCGTGACTGTTGTCCCGCCGGACGCCGGTCTAGCTCGACGATCAGTCTCTCCAACCGAACGAAGTCCTCTTCACTCACAAATCGAGACAATTTTTGATTCATCATCGAATCCGCCCGGCAGGAGAACGTCTTCTCCGCTGCCGGATTGACACGAGTAATCCGGAGCTGGTCGTTTAATTCGATGATGGCATCCATGGCGCTCGACAGAAGTCGACCGACTTTTTCTTCCCGCTCACGAAGCTCATCCTCCACTCGCATACGCTGAAGTTCGGCTGCCGCGCGCGCGGCGAAGATCTTAAAGATCGCGTACACTCGTGACGCTTCAGGAATCGGCCGCCGGTCGATCACAGCCATATGGCCGAGAATCCGTCCGTTCGTGTCTTGTAAGGGGACGCCCATATAGCTGGCCGCTCCTGCGGCCTTCAGTTCCTCCCTGTGAGGGAAGATGTCCAGGATGCGATCGGGAAAGTGCACCAGTTTGGCCGTATCGATCACACGCTCACAGGGGGTTCCGGCAATGTCCATCTCATAGTCCGGGATCCACTGACCATCCAGCCAGAAGGCGAGCGCCCGCAGACGACGTGTTTCGGGAATATACTCCGTCACCCACGCCCCGTGCGTACCAAGGACCGAGGTAAGGTTCTGGACAAGTGCGGTAAAGAACCCTTGTCCGGTTTCCGTTGCGGTGCCTTCAAGGATGGCGCGCAAGGCGACGTCGGTTTGAAGATTCTGAAGGGGTGTGGAGTGATCAGACGGAGGAGATGTCATGAGGCAAAAGTATGGGGCGCGATGGGCGACAGATGCAAGAGGTATAGACGAGAGAGAGCATTCCCTCAACATCCTACGTGCCTAAATCTGCGTGACGGCCTCCTCCGCGCTTGCGCTGCACTTTCTCCGCATGAGTCTCTGTCGTCGCGTGGTGCTGATGCCGCATCATCTTCTGCACCGACATGGGATAGGCCTCGTTGAGGAGGGAAACGGTGGGGGAGGAGTGGTGCAAATCATGCACGACGATGCCAGGATTCTTCACGACGGCTAACAGCAATCCCTCCGTGATGATGCGGTGAATCGCGCGCATCGGAAACTACTTGCCGGTTGGCGACGCTCTAGCACCCTGCCGCTCCAGCTCTGCGATGTATGCTCGCTCAGGGTGAGACTGCCGATGCGCAAACAGATCTC
>CABVSR010000046.1:1900-5531 GCA_902500995.1 uncultured Nitrospira sp. | reverse complement strand
TTGTCGCCATCCATGATTCAACTTTTTCACGTCTCAAAATATTACGACCGCCGCCCCGCCCTTTCCGATGTGACACTGGAAATCGAGAAGGGCGAATTTGTTCTGTTGATGGGGCCCAGCGGCGCGGGAAAGTCCACTCTGCTCAAATTGTTGATCGGAGCGGAGCGCCCGGACGAAGGCCAGATCCTCGTGCAGGGTCGGAGCCTGTCGAAACTGCGGCCCTCGGAAATTCCCGTGCTGCGTCGCAAGGTGGGGATCGTCTTGCAGGATTTCCGTCTCTTGCCCAAGAAGACGGTATTCGACAATGTCTCACTGCCGTTGTTGGTACAGGGTGCCTCCACAACGGAGATCCGGCGCAAAGTCGCGGAGGCGTTGCGGGCCGTCGGCCTGGACCATAAGAAAGATCTCTTTCCGCCCGGTCTGTCCACAGGAGAGCAGCAGCGCATTTGCATTGCCCGCGCGATTGTCAACGGGCCAATCATGCTGCTGGCGGATGAACCCACCGGGAATTTGGACCCTGATTTGACCCGTGAGATTATCGAACTGTTCAAGTCGATCAATGCGCGGGGTACGACCATCATCGTCGCGACCCATGATCCCCATGTGCTTGCGCAGGTCAATCGACGAGTCATCGCCCTGGATCACGGGAAAGTGGTGTCCCGCGAGCAGGTGGCTTTGTGAGGCGGCTTCTCTATCTTTTGCGGGAAGCCGTCGTCAATGTCCTGACGAATAGAACCACTACCCTGGTCGCGGTCGCGACGACCGCCTTTACGTTTGCCTGCGTGGGCGTATTCTTGTTGCTGTACGTGAATTTAAGGGCCATGGCCTCCTCGCTCGAGCAGGATATTCAGGTCATGGTGTATCTGCAGGACGACCTGACGGAGCAGGCTCGTACCGAAATTGAGCAACAACTGAAGATTGATCGAGCGATCGGATCGTTGACGTTTGTGTCCAAGGAGCGAGCGCTCGCCGATTTTCAGGCCCAATTTCCATCCGAATCGCGTCTGCTGCAGGGACTGGGGCAAAACCCGCTCCCGGCCTCATTCGTCGTCACGCTGGCTTCGGAGTCTCGCTCGTCAGATGCCATGCGGCGCTGGGCTAATCGAACCCAACTGATTCCGGGCGTCAGCCAGGTTCAGTATAACCAGGAATGGGTGGAGGCCTTGGCAGGCATTGTCCGATACATCGAGGTGGCGGCCATCATCGTGGGCGTGATTTTGTCGGCGGCTTCAGTGACGATCATCGCCAATACGATTCGCCTGGCGCTCTATTCCCGTCGCGAGGAAATCGAGATTTTGAGCTTGATCGGGGCGAGCACGACATTCATCCGCGTGCCCTATTTGCTGGAAGGCGCCGCATTGGGTCTGTGCGGGAGCGCCCTTTCGTTGGCGATCCTCAAAGCCGGATTCGAATTGTTCCGGCACCAGATACATTCCGCCACGCGGTTTCTAGGAGTCGACGCGCTGCTGACGTTTTTTTCTGTCGACATGTGCCTGGTACTCATGCTCGTGGGACTCTTTCTGGGAAGCGCAGGCAGTTTTCTCTCGCTCTTACGTTTTGGAGAGGGGCGGGCATGACGCGGGTCCAGCGCGGATTGATGATGGTCTGTGTGTCCGTGGCATTGTTCATGAGCCCCATGCCGGCGGATGCCGAGCGGAAAGACTCCTATGCCGACAAGATCGAGCAGGAGAAGAAGACGCTGGAAAAATTGCGCGGCACGATCGTCGAAAAACGGAAAAAGGCAGACGAGGCTGAAAAGAAACGGGAATCGGTGCTGCAGGGACTGCAGTCGCTGGACGAACGTCTGGTGCGTTATCGGCAGGAACATCAGGACACCGTCAGAAAGCTGAAGAAAAAGGATGCAGAGATCGAGCAGATGAGCGTCCAGTTGAGCCGTTTGTCTGAACGCATCGATGAACGGCAGGAGGCGATTGCCGCCCGATTGCGTGTCCAGTATGTCGAAGGGCGGTTTTGGCAACTGAAGACCCTCCTCGCCGCCAGTTCAGCCGGCGACTTTCAGCGCCGGTTCCGCTATCTCTCGGCCGTCACTCAGCGTGAGTACGACATCATGGAGAGTTATCGGAAAGATGCCGATCGGATCGCGGAGGTGGAGCGAAGCCGGGAGGAAGCCCGCCAGGGTATCCTGGCGTATAAGGTCAGCACAGAGGAAAAACTGGCGCAGATCCAGGGCCTCAAGAAGCAAAAACGCGTCTATCTTGCCAAAATAACGCAAGAAAAGGAGTCGCATGATCGGGCGGTAGAAGAACTGGAGCGGTCAGCGAGCCGGGTCGACAGTTTGCTGAAGGAGCTTGAAACCAGGCGGCGGGCCGCGTTGGCGACTCGCCCTCCATCCGTCACAGGAGGGTTGCGGGCATTACGCGGGACCCTTTTATGGCCGACAGAGGGGCAGGTGGTGTCCTACTTTGGCCGGCAGAAGCATCCCACGTTCAACACCTACATTCAGCGAAAAGGGATTGAGATTCGCGCGGCGGAAGGGAGTAATATACGCTCGGTGCTGGCCGGGCAGGTTGTCTATGCAGACTGGTTGAAAGGCTACGGACTCGTTATAATCATGGATCATGCCAATGGGGTGTTTTCGCTCTACGCCCATGCCTCAAAAATTTTGACATCGGTGGGCGCCCGGATCGAAGCCGGGGAGGCGATCGGGGAAACGGGCGATACCGGCATGACAGGTGAGAATACGCTCTATTTCGAGCTGCGCGAGGGGGCGGAACCGGTCGATCCTCTGGTGTGGCTGTCTAAGCGGTAGACCTCGGGAAGGAAGGAACCCACGTATGGAACAGCGGCGGAGCCGGCGATGGCTATATCTTTTGCTGATGGTGACAGTAGCTCTGGGCGTCGGTATCGTGCTCGAAAAAGGTTTGGAGCGGACCGGCCACGCATCCGAGACCTATGAAGAGCTGCGCACCTTTTCCGAGGTGTTGACGCAGGTGCAAAAACATTATGTCGACGACACCAAAGTCAAAGACCTCGTGCAGGGGGCGATTCGCGGCATGTTGTCTACGCTGGATCCCCATTCCGCCTATATGACGCCTGAAATGTACAAAGAGATGCAGGTCGAGACGAAAGGCGAATTCGGCGGCGTGGGCATTCAAATCGGCGTGAAGGAAAACCGGCTGGCCGTCATTTCTCCGATAGAGGGCACGCCCGCCCACCGGGCCGGGATCAAAGCCGGTGACTTCATCACCAAGGTGAACGACGAACCCACGAAAGATTTGACGCTGATGGATGCGGTGCAAAAAATGCGCGGTCCGAAGGGCACCAAAGTCAACCTGACCATCCAGCGGGACGGCACCGCGGACCCCCTTGCCTTTTCCCTGGTCCGAGACACCATCAAGATCGAAAGTGTGAAATTCAAGGTGCTCGACAACACGATCGGATACGTGCGGTTGACGCAGTTCCAGGAAGCGACGGGACGAGATCTGGGGAGAGCACTGAAGCAATTCAAGGAACAAAAAGTTCAAGGGACGATTCTCGACTTGCGGAACAATCCCGGCGGCTTGTTGACGGCGGCGGTCGATGTCTCGGAGCAGTTTGTAGGGAACGGGAAATTGATCGTGTATACGAAGGGACGCGAGGGGAAAAAGGACGAGTGGTTCTCGAAGACCAA
>CABVSR010000046.1:0-1800 GCA_902500995.1 uncultured Nitrospira sp. | reverse complement strand
TCCAAACCGGCCGACGAATCCGCGCATAAGAACGGGGCGGCATCGTTGGGCGACGCGGGCGGGGATATCTCTGTCGAGGATGATGTCCAGTTGCAAAAAGCGGTGGAATTGCTGAAAACCTGGAAGATCTTCAAAGAGCTTCGCCCGGCAGCGTAGCGCATTCACGCCGCCGGCGGATGGCGTCAAGCAGGTCATCCTCCGATCCGGAAAATCCTGGTTGCGTCCTCAAGAGATGGGATGCAACCAGGGATTCCAAATCCGCCAGCGTCCGGATGTTCAGGCGGAAATAGAGATACCCCACCAACGCGTCCGACAGCCCCGGCAATGACGCCCACGCGGCCACTTCTTGCGGCAGCGGGGTTTTAAGTTCCTCATAGGCGCGCATCGTTCCTGTCGCGAGAAACTCCTCGATTTTCCCTGCCAGGTCCTTCCCGATTCCTGGAATTTCCTGCAACTGACGACGCGCCGCCAGATCGGCGAGATCTCCGGACACCGTGAGGATGGCCTCCGCCGCTTTCCGGTAGGCGCGCACCCGATAGGGGTTGGCGCGCTGCGCGGCCAGCAGATTGGCCATGGCCAGGAAGATATCCGCGAGTTGACGGCGAGGGTCGTTCATCGGTGACCGGTGCACGATGCGCCATTGTGCGGGTAACGTATGGCAAAGGGCAAGGCCGCCTGTCCGGTCTTGTTGACAACCGGTTTTCCCGTTTCATAGGATGAGCGAAGCGGTGAGGAGGCACGGTGACGATCCATGTGAATGGGGAATCGCGGGGCGTCGGGGATGGGCAAACGGTCGCCGGACTGCTGCGCGAATTGGACATTCGAACGGATCGCGTGGCGGTTGAATTGAATTTGGAAATCCTGGACCGCAAAGACTTTGAACTCCGAGGGCTCCGTGAGGGAGATCGGGTGGAAATATTGAGTTTTATCGGCGGCGGAGCGCTGTAAGGGATGGATACGATGCACGATCGGTTGGTGATCGCCGGCAGGGAATTTCAATCGCGCCTGTGGGTGGGGACTGGGAAATACAAAGATTTTGCGGAGACGAAAAAAGCGATCGACGCCTCCGGCGCTGACGTGGTGACCGTCGCGGTGCGGCGCGTGAATATTACGGATCGATCCAAGGAAAACCTGCTCGACTATCTTGACCCGAAGAAATACATCATTCTGCCGAACACGGCAGGTTGTTACACCGTGGAAGACGCTGTGCGTTACGCCAGATTGGCGCGCGCGGCCGGCGTGTCCGATCTGGTCAAACTGGAAGTGCTCGGTGATGAGAAAACCCTATTCCCCGATACGGCCGGATTGATCGAGGCGGCGAAGATCCTGATCAAGGAGGGATTCATCGTCCTTCCGTACACGAACGACGATCCCATTGTCGCCAAGAAGCTGGTGGATATCGGCTGCCCTGCCGTCATGCCGCTCGCGGCTCCGATCGGATCGGGTCTGGGCATCCGCAATCCGTACAATCTGAAGATCATCATGGAAACGGTGAAGGTGCCGATCATCGTCGATGCCGGAGTTGGAACCGCTTCGGATGCGGCGCTCGCGATGGAATATGGAGCCGATGCGGTCTTGATGAATACCGCCATTGCCGGCGCCCAGGATCCGATGGCGATGGCGGAGGCGATGAAATATGCCGTGTGGGCCGGCCGGTTGGCCTACAAGGCCGGACGCATCCCTCGCAAGCTCTACGCTACGGCCAGCAGCCCCATCGAAGGCATGCTGTGAGAATGTCAACTTCCCCCTGATGCCCCCGGTCGATTTCCGTTTGTACCTCGTCTCTGATCGTCATCAAAC
>CABVSR010000045.1 GCA_902500995.1 uncultured Nitrospira sp. | reverse complement strand
CTAACACGTCCTGATAGTTGAAGGTAGCGGCAAAGAATTGGGTGGCCGACTGCAACCCAACGACGAGCGAGGCACAGGCCAAGAAGGGAATCACCAGACCTGGTTTGGGGTGTGGGGCCCGGACTTGTGGACCCACCGCATTGTTATACGCGGTGCTCATCGCCGCCGTCCGTTCCCAAGCCTGATCGCTCCAGTCGAAGACATCCGGAGTAAATGACCCCGTTTCAAAGAGGCGAACTGTTTGAATGTCGCCTCATCAATGGAGAGCACCAAGGTCTCGTCCTGCCGATGAACGAGGGTGAAATACCTGCCTTCGATCTGCTTCACTGCCCCGAACTGCACCATTCCCTCGTCTCGTGCCTCGAAGCGTCTGACGGTCGGCGTCCGAATGATCTGTACCCGTTGTCGTTCCTGTTCCGCAAGGTCGCGGAGGACGGCATCACTTGGCGGGGTGAGTGGTGGCGGTGCGGATTGCGTGGGACGTGACGCCTGCGTTGACGGTTGCGCGTGGATGGGAACGTCTCGATGCAGATTGTCATGAATCAGTGTCGTCAGAGGGGCCAGGTCGCCAGAGAACGACCGCCGCGAGGCATCGAGCATGTCTGCCTGAGTGATCTGTTCCCACGCAATGGCATAATCATTTTCTCGCGCTAACTGGCTGAGAAAGTCCCGCTGCGCTCGGCCATTGCCTTCACGAAAGGGATGCAGCGCGTTCATCTCAGCGAGATAGTGCGCCGCACGCCGACTAAACTCTGCTGGCTCAAGTCCGCGGAGATGGTTCTCCTGCGCCAGTTCACGAAAGATCGTCTCAGCGGCGCGTTCAAGATAGGCATGGTGCGCAAAGCGGCTCGTGTCCTTGATGACATCCACCGTCCGCAAGTGTCCCGCCCACTCATAGAGATCACCGAACAGATGACGATGAATCGCTTGCAGATGGGGAAGATCAAACGCGCCAGGAATGGGGTCTTGCACCAATTCGTGCGAGCGTTGCGCGACGAATTGCGCCTCAGTTGTTTCTAGCGTGGCTTCGTCGGTAATGCCCAAGCGGTTCTTGAGCACCCCCGTCGCGAGGTCGGTATACTCATCGTGGTGTGAATATCGGGACATTCGGGAAACGGCTGTAGAGCTTCCTGATCAAGTCGTCGTTCGACATTTCACCACGCGCAATCCTGCGCATGTCCTCGACGGTCTCGGCGGGAACCGTCAATCCTTCGAGCTCCTGCTGCGCGATCGCATGGGTCACCGCACGAAGATTGCGTTCAATTTCGGCTTCGGTCAGCATGAGAGTACCTTACCCCAAATACCCCTTCACAACAAGATGAACGTGCACATCGGGCGACGACATTGATCACGTGTGCAACACACAACTAGTTCTGGCACGTTCCGGTTGGAAGCGTGAAGGTGGTGCTAGCGACGCCCTCTGTCTTGCTCACTCTGCTGCTGTTGATCGTGGGTGTGGCGTTGTTCGATGAGGAGTGTGCGAATCTGTTCCCGTCATAGGGGCAGGTCGGTTCTCACCGTACCCCATACGATGTGCCAATCCACGTCAAAATATTCATGGGTGATTTTGTTGCGCATGCCCCGCAGCTCAACCCACGGCAATTCAGGATGTTGTTCGACAAAGGTGGGATCCATTCTCTGAATGTGATTGGCCGCTTCTCCGATGACTTCAATATTACGGACCACCGCATCCTGAACCTGCGGGTTCTGGTAGAGCGCACCCACATCGTTGAGCGGGCCTACGTACCTGACCGCCCGATCAATGGCCTCCACCATGTGTTCCAGATAATATTCGACGCGTTCCGGGTGTTTCATAGAGGCTCGGCCTGTTGTAACACACGATCCCTGAACTTGATCGATAAGAAGTGGGGGGTCAGCACAGAAACAGGCACACCCAACAATTGTTGGGCCTCGTGCTCAAGCCGTGCCAAGGTGAACAACGTGGTGGAGTCGGTCGGATCGACCAGCAAATCTAACAGTGTGTTGACAAACCCTCTCCCCATCTTCATGCAGGTGTGATAGGAAGGGTTCCCATCAGGAGGACCTCCCCTATGATGGGCACCGCCGATCCCCAGCCGTCGATGTTCTACCACATCAATCTGGAGCAGTATGTGACCGCCGATCATCCGATGCGGAAGATCCGGCCCTTGATCGATACGGCGCGGATTCGACAGCTCTGCGCGCCGTTGTATGCCGACACTGGCCGCCCGTCGATTCCACCGGAGCAACTGTTTCTGGCCCTCCTGGGCGGGTATCTGCTGGGGGTGACCTCGGAACGGGCCTTGGTGCGCGAGCTGACGGGCAATCTGGTGTTGCGCTGGTTTGTAGGACTGGATTTAGATCAGATGCCCTGGGACCACTCCACGTTTTCACAGAATCGGAAGCGGCGGTTTACCAAGAGCGGGCTGCTCGAGCGGTTGTTTGATGAGACGGTGGCGCTCGCGATCAAACAGAAGCTGGTCTCACCCCATACCACGCTGGATGGCACGCTGGTCCAGGCGAATGCGTCGCACAAGAGCTTCGTCCCCATGGAAGTCTTTCTGAAGCCGGAGGAGTACAAGAAGCGGATTCGGTCCCTGGATGCGGGGCCGGAGCAGGATCACGATCCGGGCAATCCCGCGGTCCTGTTTCGCGGGGAGCGGCGTTCCAATCAGACGCATCGCTCGACAACCGATCCTGACGCCAAGCTGGCCAACAAGGGGAATGGGACCGCAGCGATCGTCGGCTATACGGTAAACGGCTTGATGGAGAATCGGCATCGGCTGTTACTCGGCATCAATGTGGAGTCATTTCGTGGGCCGGCCTCCGAGACGGACGGCGGACGCACGTTACTCGATCGCTTCCATTGGAAGCATGCGGTGCGGATTCAGACGGTCGGCGCCGATAAAGGCTACTTTGCGAAATCCTTCTTGACGGCACTCGTGCGGCGACGCATCACGCCCCATGTGGCGGCCAAGACGACCGGTCGGGAGCCCATCCATCAGCGTGTGCGCCGCCTGAGTCGAACCCTCGGCTATCAGCTCTCACAACGGGCTCGGAAGAAGATTGAAGAGTTGTGGGGGGAGGCGAAATGCTGGCACGGATTCCGTCGTTTTCACCGTCGAGGGCTGTTACAGGTGCGAGATGAAGCCTTTCTGATGGGGTGGTTACTGAATCTGAAACGGCTGGCGACCCTGCTGCCGGTGCCGGTCTAGGAGCGGAGGTTGCCGAGTGCGGGGCGTGGGCAGTGGGCCAATGCGAAGAACAGAAGACGCGCTCCCCCTCACCCGAAGAGGGGCTCACAATCAGAATCCCCTGCGGGTCCTGTCGGGCCAGACACACGTCGCACACGACAGTTTGTCAACACACTGCTAAATCACTCTCTTCGGTGTCCACACCAGCTAAGACGGAACCGAACACGCGCGGACGCAACAGCCCATGCCGGCTGATGATGTGCCGCAGAGCGTCACGGTGCAGGGTCAGGGCTTCTGACGGTTTCATCAGACTACCGTAACGGGAAACAGCCAATCCACGCAAGAGCCTTGCGAAAATCCGCGGTGTTATTCAACGCCGTCGTCATACTCTTCATCGTCGACCACGTCTTGCGCGATGGTGCCCCGCGTCGTGAAGTCAATAATATTGGCATCCCTCTTTGACCGCTCGGATGCCGCGCAGCGCATCGCCCTTGGTCGTGCCGGTCACCACTGTCGCGGCATTGATGGGTGACCAGCTGTGAGGCTCGCACGTGAGGACCGACCGCATTGTTGTCGGTGGTGCTCATCGCCGGCGTCCCCTCCCAAGCGTGATCGATCCGGTGGAAGACACCCGGAGTGAATGACCCCGTTTCAAAGAGGCGAACTGTTTGAATGTCGCCTCATCAATGGAGAGCACCAAGAGTTCGTCCTGTCGGTGGACCAACGCGAAAGACCTGCCTTCGACCTTCTCCACCGAACCGAATCGCACCGTCCCCTGGTCTCGTGCCTCGAACCGTCTGACGGTCGGCGTCCGAACGATCTGTAACCGTTTTCGTTCCTGCTCTGCAAGATGGCGAAGCACGGCATCACTCGGCGGGGTGAGTGGTGGCGACGGGCCGGTCTGCGTCGGACCTGTGGCCGAGGAGGTCTCCGGCGTGAGTGGGCGTCGGGATTCTCGAGCGAGACGTTGCCGCTGCTGTTCCAGTCTCGGGTCATCGAAGCGAATGGTGAGATGGGAACGAGCCGCCACTTCTGCCACACGAGTCTTGAAGGCATCGGACCCCGACGCCGCGATCGTGGTGCCGTATTTCTGGATCGCGAGCCGGAGCGCCGCGTCTATTCCTTCGTTCGTGACTTCACTCGACACCTGGAGGCAGGTCCCATCATCGCGGACGGCCGAGAGCCCGACCCGATAAATGATGGTACC
The DNA here is from genome assembly GCA_902500995.1 of uncultured Nitrospira sp. Lineage (GTDB taxonomy): Bacteria > Nitrospirota > Nitrospiria > Nitrospirales > Nitrospiraceae > Nitrospira_A. Next base: position 1,914 of record CABVSR010000045.1, on the reverse strand, counting down.
CTGTTTGGTGATGTAATCCTGCTTCGCGCCCACGACCGCGTTCACCAGTCTGGTGCCAACCGCCATAATGGTGTCACCGCTCAGACCGCGTGCCGCCTCTCGAGCCCGCAACGCACGCAGCGCCTCTTGGTCGCCGGCGAGCGCTTGCTGACGCAACCAATCAGCCCAGGTCAGTCTGGTGCAGCGTGCCGTGATGGCCACACAGTCCTGTCGATGGCGATCGACAACCTGACGGAGATCGGATCGAAGCGTCTGCGACACCTTCGCGTAGAGGAGCTTCTTCGTGATCCGTCCGCTCATGGTCAATTTGATCGTGTCCCGTTTCATCTGGCCGGCTCGCTTCGCTGCATCGATGTGCTGCGCCTTACGGCTCCGCGCCTCCTGCATCGCGACCGCTCGTGCTTGAGTGCGGGCGAGCCGGTCTTGCTGATACCGCGCATAGAGCGCCGTCGTATCCATGCGGCTCTGAAGCGGTTTCGGTTCGTATCGTCTGGTGGGCTTCTCACGTTGTACAGAATCGGGAAGTTCAAACCGACCAAGCCGGCGTTCAAGCGCCATCTTGGAGAGGTCCCGCCCCACCGAACTCGCGCGCACAAAGGTCCCCTGCCCGTCTGTGATAACCAACCCTTGGCCGCGCGGCTGGATGGCCAAGCCATACTGATGCAGCACCTGGTGCAATGCAGACCAGGACTGCGCGGCACGCAGGTGGTCAAGACACTCCCGCTGCATCCATCCGATCAGGCTTTCGGTGCCCGCCTGCCGCTCCATATCGGACGCCCGATTCTCCCCACTGGTTTTCCGGACCTGGTGATGGTCCCGTTCGAGATGAAAGACTTCCTCCAAACTGTCGCACAGTTCGCCAAAGGCCCGATAGGCTTTGTACGGCTCATGCAGGGTGTACCGCGTCGGATGGATTTTATTGATGGCCAGATGCAGATGCACGTTGTTGGTGTCATGGTGCAGGACGCTCACCCGCTGATGCTCGCCGAACCCCAATCGTTGACAGACTCGGGCTTCGATCGCACGCAGAGTCTCCGCCGAGGGCCGCTCCCCAGGCCGGAAACTCACGATGAGATGATAGGTCTTATCCGACTGCGCCCTGGTGTTGAGCGATTGGGTATTCAGCATTTCAAGTGACGCGGCGTCGGGCCGGTCGCTGTGGCAATTGCTAACCGTGATCTCCCCGACCCGTTCCTGTCTGCCTTGGGTGTTCGTCAGATAGTCGACGAGGGAGACCACATTGCTCTTTCGCAGGGTTCGCATCGGCACATGTTTGATAATCATGAGCGGTCGGCCTTCGGTGAACTCGTGCGTGGGCTCGTGCCTGGACTCGTGATGGGGTCGGCCTGTGGCCGAAGGACCTTCTGCATCAGCGCGAGCATCTGATCTTGCGTCCCGTCGATCTTCTTCAACGTCTCGCGGATGGTGCGGGCATCGATCCCTCCGACGGACTGCTCCTTCGAGAGCCAGAGCTTCAAGAGTCCGCCGAGTCGTCCCAGATCCCCATTGATTTTGACCAACTCCTCTATTTGATGATGGTCCACGATGCTGCGGATGGGATAGCCCATGCCGACGCGCAAGAGATAGGACGACTTACTCAGTCCGGTCGAGCGAGCTTGCTGCTCGATGGTCTCCCGCTCCTCCGGAAAACAATAGACCTTGATCGGCTGGTAATCTTTGCGATTCTTGGGTGCTCGCTCGTTCATCCATCTCCTCCGCAGGATAGGGCCCCCCGTTGAGCGCGCAGGCGCGAAGAAGGGACTGTGAAGGATGGCGCACCAGTTTCACTGGTGGGCCCCCTTCACCTATCCTGCCCCGCATTCTACGCTGAATCCTCCGATGAGTCTATCTGTCTTGAATCAGAATTCTCTCTGTACTGTGTCGCTCGAGTTCGGGTATTCTAGGGGCCAGGAA
>CABVSR010000044.1 GCA_902500995.1 uncultured Nitrospira sp. | reverse complement strand
CGCAAATCGGTCATCCCCTGCTCGACCGCCGCTCGCCTGATCTCGGACGGCGGGCGCCGATCCAACATCAATTCTCTAATGCGATCTGTGAGGGGGAGGAACTCTGTGATGGCATGGCGCCCCCGGTAGCCTAACCCATGACACTCCAGACACCCTTTCCCCTCATACACGGGACGATCCTTGAAGAGCTCATACTCAAATCCTAACTGTTCACACTGCGCCTGAGAAACAAGGTGCGGAGCCTTACAGGATTCACAAATAGTGCGGACTAACCGTTGGGCCATGATGCAGTTCAGCGACGAGACAAAGTTATACGGCTCGATCCCCATGTTCACGAACCGCCCGATCACATCAAACGCGTTGTTGGCGTGCACCGTGGAAAACACCAGGTGGCCGGTCAGGGCCGATTGGATGGCAATCTGCGCCGTCTCCGCATCACGAATCTCCCCCACCATGATCTTGTCCGGATCATGGCGTAAAATGGACCGCAATCCCTTGGCGAACGTGAGGCCTTTCTTCTCGTTTACCGGAATTTGCACCACCCCCGCCAATTGGTATTCGACGGGATCTTCAATCGTGATGATCTTGTCTTCCTTGGTATTCACTTCATTCAGCGCGGCATAGAGTGTCGTCGTCTTCCCGCTGCCGGTCGGGCCTGTCACCAAGACCATGCCGTAGGAGGCCGTGATGGCGCGGCGAAACCGGTCTAAATCTTCTTTCTTCAATCCGAGGGAATCGAGGTGCAGCCCCTGCCGTTTGGCGGCAAATTCCTCCTTGGCGAGAATACGAATCACGACGGATTCGCCGAACGCGCTCGGAATCACGGAGATGCGAAAATCGATGGTGCGTTTCTCCAAGCGGAGTTTAAACCGCCCGTCCTGCGGAACCCGGCGTTCTGCAATATCAAGATCCGACATGACTTTAATGCGCGACACGAGTGGATTGTGAAACCGCAGATCTAACGGCTCCATGGCCAGATACAGCACCCCGTCGATGCGATATTTGATCTCCGTGACGCCGTCAGCCGGTTCGAGATGAATATCGCTGGCCCGCTTCTGCAGAGCATTGAGGATGATCGTATCGACGAGTTGGACAATCGGACTCAGATCCCGTTGCACCTTGTCGACTGACAGCACTTCTTCGCCGTCGTCATTCTCGCGGACCAACATCGGCCGGAACTCATCCTTGATTTTGGCCACCACCTGACTATTCCGTGTGCTCTCGCGGAGCGACGCAACAATGGCGGAGCGCGGGGCGACGACAATTCGGCAGGCCCGCCCCACCGCGCGCTCGACGTGATCCAGTCGTCGCACATCGGTGGGATCAGCCAAGGCCAGCACGAGAACGCCTTCTTCCTCGCCCATCGGCACGCACTCAAATTGCCGCATGACCTCAACCGGCATGAACGGAACGGCCTCGAAGTCCACCCGGAACTCGTGCAACGACTGATAGGGTACTCCACATTGTTCGGCGAGCGCCTGCGCCAATTGCACGTCTGAAATGGTGCCGTCCGCCACCAACACGGCGTGCAGTTGCCGCTCAGGCCCTGATACTTGCGCCGATGCCGCTTCAGCCTCAGCCGTCGTCAGACGGCCTTGCCGCACCAAAACATCGAGCAACGTCGCCTGTCGAACCACGGTCGGCATCGTCTAACGCTCCCGGTCCATGAATGACCCCTTGGCGGATGGCAGGATAAGTTCCTGCCCAATCGCGATCCCATCGTGCGTCAACTGATTCAGCTGTCGAATCGCGGCCACCGAGGTCTGGTGGACGCGAGCCAGACTCGACAGGGAGTCCCCTCGCTGTACACGAATACGTGTGACAGGCTCCGTCGGCTGTTCGTCGCTGATCGCCAGGACGGTGACCTGAGGTTGAGCGGTCGGTGTAGTGTGAAGCAGTGATGGCAGGATGCCGGACGCTGATGGCCTTCCCTCTCGTCGTGCTGGTCCAGCGGGAAGAGTCGAGGAAGGCCTTGAGCCGCTATCGGATGGGCGAGGCGACGTGTGGCCGCTGCCCTGTCGGACGTCTTCGAGTTGTTTCGTGAGCACCAGTAACCCGTCTTTCAGCTCCTTGATCGACTGGTCGTTCCTGGCCGCCACCCATTGATCCCGCTCCGCCTTCAACGCATTCGTCTCGGCCTGACGCACCTCAACGGTCTGTCGCAATTCAAGCAGTCGCTGGTGGTTCTCCGTCTGTTCTTGCCGGAGTTGCGCCACGAGGGCACGCAGTTCCATCAATTCGGCTTCCTTCTTGGCGGCGGCAATCCGCGTGGCCGCCATCTCCGCTCGGAGCGCCGAGAGTTCCGCTTCACGTTCCCGTGCCACGGCCATGACCTGCTCTTGCGTCTCACCGGATGCAACCCGCTCTGAGCGCGACCCCGCGCAACCGGTCACCATCGCCGCACTGGCGAGGAGGAGGACGGCCGCTGTGAAATGTGACGCCGTAGGACGCATCACCCTACCAGGTGTTATAGGAGGTGCCATCCGGTCCCACGAGGGGACTCCCACTATGGATATCGGCAATCCCGCCACCGTCCCCTTCGTCGGCCAGCACTTGCCAGGTTTGGTCCGAATGGGTAAAGGGATCGACGGGAATACGCTTGAGATACCCCACCTGAACCAAATCACCCAGTGCCGATGGGTAGGCACCCTTGTCTGCCCGGTACTGGTCCAACACATCGCGCAGAGTGGCCAGGTCATACCGTAACGTCCCCTCCCGCGCTTTGATGACGGAGTGCTGGTAGGAGGGAATCGCCAAGGTCGCCAGGATTCCCACAATGGTCACGACCATCATGAGTTCCACGAGCGTAAATCCCTGATTCGTCAGCTTGCGTGTCGGCATCATTGTCCCCTTCAGCGCGCACGAATGATGGCGCGGCTGCTGCCGACAGCGTCCGTCCCGGGAGCAGCGGCTTTGCCGGGCAAGATCTGCAGGTCTACAGGAAACTGCCCCGGCGCTTTGGCCTGAAAAAACAGCATGGCGAGGAGTCCTTCGCCCGGCGGGACCACCCCATCTCGACGCAGCGTCAGCATCACCTGGCCGTCCGCCGTTCGAGAGGCTAAGGCAACCGCTCCGGGCGTGACCCGCCGAAACTCCAACTTCGTGGGATCAAAGGTCACGGTCACCGAGGTGTCGGTCACCTGCTCCAGATGCAACGCCGTCAGATCGAGGCGACACTCCTGCCCGACGGCCGTCGAGACATCCAGGGGCTTAAGCATGAGAGGCCCTGTCGCCCGAGCGACCGCCCCTCCCACAGTCCCTGAAGTGGCGGGAGCTGCCCCCTGACCGCTCGGAAGCGAGGGAACACCTGACGGCGAAGCGGACCCTTGCGGCGAGATGGCACCCGCACTCGGTGAGGTCCCGCTGGCAGCGGTCCCCTGAGGAGGCGTCACGGAAGCACCGCCTTGCACCGCTGCCGACAGCGCGGGAGTCGGATGCATCAGCTGACTCCGGCCCGGTGCTTGCGACACAGGAATGGCCTGCGGGGCATAGAGTTGGGAGGTGGCGAAGGTATTTTCGGTTCCGGACCAAAAAGCCTGCGCGGCCGAGGATGGCAAATCCATGTTCCGCACCACACGCGGGGTGATCGTCAACACCACTTCTGTGGAGATACGATCATCTTGCTTGGAGGTCAGAATATCTCCCAGGATGGGGATATCGCCGATAAACGGAATCGTGGATTTGGTCTTCCGCTTCTCGTCTTGGATGAGGCCGGCTAAGATCACGGTTTCGTCATCTTTTAACATCAGGACCGTTTCAGCCGTGCGTGTCCCGAATTTGAACTGTTTGATCTCCGGAGCCGCCTGCAGGGTCACCTGATCGCCCAGCCGAGTGACCTCTACCTTGATCTTCATCATCACTTCGTTCATCAAATTGATCGTAGGTTCCACGGTCAGTTTGACGCCGACATCCTTGAACTCGATGGAGGTCACGGTCGAGGTCGTCGGCACGGCGCCGGTCGCCGCCTGGCCGGGCAGCACGTTGGTCGTTGAGAGCAAGATCGGTTGTTTGTCGCCGACGTTGATCGAGGCGGCCTTGTTGTTCATGACCCGAAGCTTGGGCGACGCCAGCGTTTGCGCGTCAGATTCTTGCTTAAAAAAATCCAAGATGACACTGGCCGGCAAGGTAAAGAGATAACTCTGGGGGCCAATCGAGGTCAGCTGTTGATAGGTGAACTGCGTCGTCGCCGTGGAAATCCCGCCAGAGCCACCCGTCGGCACCAACCCACTGCCGGCCTGTTTCGCATAATTCAGGCCATACTTCAGACTCTTGGTGCGATTGACCTCCAGCACTTCGACATCGAGTTCCACCTCCGGTTCACGGCGATCGATGGCAAACAGCAACTTTTCCGCAATCTGCAACTTCACCGGTTCATCCCGCACCACAATCGCATTGACCTTCTCATCCACATAGATGTGCTTGCTCTCTAACATCGTGCGAAGCAAGTTCACCGCGTCTTTGGCCTTGGCGTTGTTCAGATAGTAGGTCCGCATCAGGAGATCCTGATACTGAGCCTGCTTCTGTTTGTTGTTCGGCATGATCAGGAGCGTCTCCGGTGCCACACGCTGGGCCACCATGCCGTTGGTGTTCAGGATGAGGTTCAGCGCATCATCGAATGCCATCTCCTTGAGAAAGATCGTGATCGGTTCGTCCCGCACGTCCTTGTCGAAAATCACGTTCAGACCAGCTGTTCGCGCGACGATTTCGAACACTTCCTTGAGTTTGGCATTTTGGAACCGGAGCGAAATTGGCTGGCTGGACCCCCCGAACATTTTCGTGGACCGCTGCTGGGCCGTGATGTCGGTGATATGGGTGAGGGCTTGGGTCAGACTGGGGTCGAGTTCAACGGCCCGTTCGTAGGCGGTCAGCGCCTCTTCGGATCGTCCGAGGTTGCGCAGCTTATCGGCGGTTTGCAGCTGATCGCTCGCTTCCTTCAACCGCAGCGCGTCGGTCATCCCCGCATGATGTTCCACCTTCGTGGGATCGAGCCCCAGCGCGGTCTTGAATGCCGTCAAGGCCTCCGCAATGCGACGCTCTTCGAGGGCGCGTCGGCCGTTGGCATAGTGAGCCACCGCCGCTTGCTGCTTGGCGACTTCGAGTTTCTCTTTGAGGGTTTCATCAAACGGATCGCTCTTGAGGGCGTCCCGGTAGGCCGCCACGGCCTTATCCCACTCGCCGTCTTCGGCCAACCGCTCAGCCCGTCGCAACGTCGGTGACGCGCATCCGGCCAACAGTGTGATCACGAGGAGCAGAGCCGTGATGCCATACCATGGTCGCGAAGCAGGTCCGTGCATACAGCATGTCTCCAAGACAGTCTATCTTTCCGACCCACAGCACCGCCAACTGAACGGTCATTCACCTCAAGCAGCATGGCCAGGGTCAATGTGGGCAACACCCTGTCATGTGTACCTTGAGAACGTCCGGGCGACAATCTCCCCAGTGGTAGGGATTCTAAAGAAGGGAGCGGGGGCCCAAGGGGGCGCCAGAAAGAATTTCGAAGAGTTGGTGTACGAAATAGACGCTCACATATTCGACGGCTCCGGCCAATGACCAGCATTCCTCCAAATTCGGTAGAGAGGTATGGCCTGATGAGCGCTGTGGGCGTACGCGGAAGAAAAGCAGATTACTGGAGGTATGATTCAGCGCCGCGAGGAAGAAGATTAGCGCCGATGAAAGGCCAACACGAGCAAGGTTGGTTTGGTGGAGGGCAACCGCTACAGCCATCGTTGGCACAAGCTGTTTCGTTTAAGATTGCAGGTGTTGCGGTTGCGGCTTAGCTGTATTGGCTGCATTTCAGCGCCAAGGTCTTATCCTAATGGAATGGACCCATCCCTCTGACTTTGGCATGGTGGTGGTCATGTGAGTCCACCACTTCACGAAGGAGGGCACCATGAGCCTGACGACGCTGGGAATCGATATTGCCAAGAACGTTTTTCACGTGCATGGGCGTGATGCCGCTGGGAGGCCGGTGTTCCAAAAACGGTTCTCCCGGGCAGCCTTAATCAAGTTTATGGCCAATCTGTCTCGCTGCCGTGTGGGGATGGAAGTGTGTGGAGGCGCGAATTATTGGAGTCGCACGTTGCAGGCGTTGGGCCACGAGGTGCGTTTGATCAGCCCGCAATTTGTTAAACCGTACGTGAAGAGTAACAAGAATGACTTCAATGATGCCGAGGCGATTTGTGAGGCCGTCCTCCGTCCCACCATGCGCTTCGTGACCCCCAAAACCGTTGCCCAGCAAGACCTGCAAAATGTGCATCGGATCCGGCGACGCCTGATCGGGGCCCGCACGGCACTGGTCAATCAGATTCGTGGGCTGTTGGCAGAGTATGGAGTGGTTGTTCCCAAGCAGGTCAGCCCCTTACGGCGTGCCCTTCCTCGACTCATCGAGGATCTGAGCAATGACCTCACGCCCCTCGCTCGTACGACCTTTACGACTCTGTACGAAGAGTTGCGAGCAGCGGATGCCCGGGTGATCGCAGTTGATCGCGAACTCAAGGCACACTGTGCCCAGGATGAGCGCTGCCAACGATTGACGGCCATTGAAGGGATCGGGCCACTCACGGCGACGGCGATCATCGCGGCTGTGGCCGATCCCCGGGCCTTTAAGAATGGCCGGCACCTAGCAGCGTGGCTCGGCCTTGTGCCTCGGCAATGCTCCAGCGGCGGCAAGTCACGCTTGCTTGGCATCAGCAAACGTGGAGATCGCTATGTGCGAACGCTCCTCATTCACGGCGCCCGAGCGGTCGTGGTCCGGGCTGGGGCGAAGTCGGATGCGCGCAGTCGGTGGATTGCCGAGAAACGCCGGCAACGAGGCACCAACCGGGCGGGCGTGGCGGTCGCCAATAAGAACGCGCGGATCATCTGGGCCTTATTAGCCCACGACACTTCTTATCAACAAGCGGCCTAACAACGCGGAGTGAGCTGCGACTGGCCACTGCACAAGGTGAGATCTGCTGATGGCGATAGGGTCGGACCAGCTCTTTCAAACCCTGGAAGGGGAGCAGGCCATCGAAGGCCGCTATTCTGATAAGGCGAAAGAGCGCACATTCCATCACGGCCCGAACTGCCCCCGGCAGTTCGCATGGAGGCCGAATATATGCCCGCAGTCCGTCCTTGTTCACACCGCTGGAACTCCCTTGGCAGCCGGGATGGGTCCATATATGCTCCCCTTGAAAATGAGACCACCTTCAAGACATGGTCCTGAGTGGACCAAGGAGGTGGCGATGACATCCGAATTCCCAGAACCAATTGAGCGGTGGACGGCCAAACGACGCGTCGCGTTGGTCGTGAGTATTCTGAAGGGAGAGACCTCAGTCGCCGAAGCGGCCCGGACGCATGGGCTGACCGTGGCCGAAGTGGACGACTGGCGGGAGAAGTTTCTGCTCGGTGCGGAGAACGCGCTGCGGAGCCGGCCACGAGACGAAGAGGCGGTGAAGGACGAGCAGATCAAGAAGCTCAAACAGAAGATCGGGGATCTGGTCCTCGACAACGATATTTTACGGGAGGCCTTGAAGCCCTACCCTTTGGACCGGAAGACATCCGACGCGTGAGAGTCACGCTGCCGGGTGTCTCGGAACGACGAAGCTGTCAGGTGCTCGGCGTCAGTCGAGCCGGCTTGCATCGGCCGGCCGCCCCGGAGCGGCGAGGCCGGAGGGCTGATCCGCCGTGGGTCGAGCGGCTGCGGCAGCTGATCCAGCAGCATCCCACGTTTGGCTATCGCCGCCTGCGAGTGTTGTTGTGCTGCCAGGACGGGCTTCTCGTGAATCGCAAAGCGGTCTATCGGGTGCTGAAGCAGAAGGGCTGGTTCGTGCATCAACGCGTCGCCACCCCGCGTCCTCGTGTACAGGGCTGGATCAGTCGGGCGAGTCGCAGCAATGAACGGTGGGCCATGGATGTGACGCATATCCCGTGCGGCCAAGACGGCTGGGCGCATCTGGCGGCGGTGATCGACTGTCATGATCGGGAGGTCATCGGCTACGAGTTCGCCTTGCGAAGTCGGGCGAAGGAGGCGGAACGCGCCGTCGAAGCCGCCTGTCTCGCCCGGTTCGGGACGCTGCGTCCCGTGGGGGCGCCGGTGTTGCGCAGTGACAATGGTCTGATCTTCCAGAGTCGCC
>CABVSR010000043.1 GCA_902500995.1 uncultured Nitrospira sp. | reverse complement strand
AGGCGGCGTTTCAGCAACTCATCGACGACATGTTTGAAACCATGTACGACGAACCCGGTATCGGCTTGGCGGCTCCGCAGGTGGGGCGCTCGCAGCAACTCGTCGTCATGGATTGCCCCGGCGAAGGCGGGTTTCCCAAAACCGTGCTCATCAATCCGACGATCAGGTTTTACGGGCCTGAACAGGTCGAAGGATGGGAGGGCTGTCTGAGTGTGGACGGGTTGCGCGGCAAGGTGACGCGCCCCTCCATCGTCCGCGTGACCGGACTGGACCGCCACGGCAAACCGTTGGATTTTGAGGCCAGCGGGCTGTACGCGGTCTGTATCCAGCATGAGCTGGATCACCTGATCGGCAAGTTATTCCTCGACCGTATGACCGACTTCTCCACGCTGACGCAGATGGATGAGTTTCAGAAGTACTGGCAAAAGGAACCGGCCAGTGTCATCTGATCCGTTCCGGGTGGCCGGGTCGTCGTGAGCTCGCTCCTACGCGTTCTGTCTTACCTCAAGCCGTTCCGGATGCTGGCGGTGGTGACCTTCGTCTGCGCGGGTCTCGCCACGGCGCTGGAATTGGTGCCGCCCTATCTCGTCAAAATCGTCATCGATGATGTGATCCAGGCCAAGCGGCCTGAGATGCTGGTCTGGGTATTAGCCGCTCTGTTGGGCTCGTATGTCCTGCGAAACCTGATGAGTTCAATGCGCGTGCGCTTCAACAATTTGCTGGAGCAGAAGGCCGTGCATACGCTGCGCATGCAGGTCTTCGGCGCCTTGCAACGCCTGTCGCTGAGTTATTTCGAAAATCGTTCCACCGGCGAAATCATGACGCGAGTGACCAGCGATACGGAACATGTCGAGCGGATCTTTGTGGACGGCCTTGAAGGGTTGCTGACGGCCGCACTCACGCTCATCGGCATTACGATCATGATGTTTGTGCTGAATTGGAAATTGGCGCTGCTGTCGCTGTTGCCCATCCCAATCCTGATCGTCTGTGCCGCCTGGTTTACGAAGCGGGTGCACAAGTACTACGCCGAAATCCGCAAGAGCGTGGCCGATCTCAATGCGTACCTTCAAGATGCGCTGTCGGGAATCAAGGAAACAATCGGCTTCAATCAGCATGAGTACGAACGCCGGCGTTTTGAGACCTTGAGCCAGACCTACAGCCAGAACAGTTTGCGGGCCATGTTTTTGTGGTCCTGGTATTGGCCGGGCATGGTGTTTGTCGGCAGCACCGGCACTGTCCTCATTCTCTGGTATGGCGCGCAGGAGGTCATGGCCGGGAGTTTGACCGTCGGCCAGTTGGTCATGTTCCTTTCGTATCTCGGGCTGTTTTATACGCCGATCAATGAGATTCACTCGCTGAACCACATGCTGCAACATGCCCTGGCGGCCAGCGAGCGCGTGTTCGAAATTCTCGACACCAAAGCGGAAGTCGAAGATCGGCCCGGGGCCGTCCCGCCCGTCGATCGGTTGCAAGGGGCCGTGGACTATCGGAAGGTCGTTTTCGGCTATCGGCAGGACGGGACGGTCTTATCCGATGTGAATCTCAGTGTCCGGCCCGGTGAGCGGATCGCGCTGGTGGGTCCCAGCGGCGCGGGCAAAACGTCGTTGCTCAAGCTCCTGATGCGGTTCTACGATGTGCGCAGCGGAGCGGTGCTAGTGGATGGCTACGATGTTCGGGATCTGCCGGTGGCGTTTTTGAGGGGGCAGATCGGCTTGGTGCAGCAGGAGCCCTTTCTGTTTAACGGAACGGTGCGGCAAAATATCGTCTACAGCGACTTGTCGGCAAGCCATGAACGTGTTGAAGCGGCGGCCCGGGCTGCGCGTGCCCACGACTTTATCACCCGGCTGCCGGATGGTTATGACAGCTGGATCGGGGAGCGTGGCGTCAAATTGTCGGTCGGTCAAAAACAGCGTGTCTCCATTGCGCGTGTGCTGCTGAAGGATCCGCCGATCGTGATTTTTGATGAGGCGACGTCCAATATCGACACCGAGACCGAGGTCAAAATCCGTGAAGCCCTGAACGACCTCACGAAGGGACGCACGACCTTCATCATCGCGCACCGGCTGGCGACATTACACGACGTGGATCGCATCATCGTCGTCGAACGGGGCACGATCGTGGAAGAGGGCGACCATCAGGCGCTCATGAAACGCGGCGGGGTGTATGCCGCTCTCTATGAGGCGCAGTTTAAGATCTGACAGGATGGCAATACCGTGAAGAGTAATCTCGTGAAGCGTCTCTCGTGGGGCGTGAAACGTGAAACAAACGACGAGATACGAACGACGAGATACGAGATACGAAACACGAACGACGCTTCACGAGCGACGAACGAAGGGAATTGGATGTATGGTGCTGATATACGAAAGTGATCCGCTGGATAATGAAGACGCACGAGGGCATTTTTATCACGTCTGCCGGGGCCGGATCGATCGGACGGAAATCCAGTTGCCGGAAGGCCAATCCATTTATGAATGTGCGGTGTGCGGAGTTGATTTGGAACCGGAGGATTTTTGGGTGGCGCGGCAAAAGGGGTCGGTGTAGTGCATTGGCGCACATCGAATGACGATAAAGAGAGGAATCTGTTATGGCTGGAAGTATTGGCCGGAAGACGGTATCCGTGTCACGCGGGCTCATGATGCTGTGCGAGACCTGCTACGATCAGGTGTATGCCGAAAAGCTTCCCGACGCGCGGAATTTCATCGCCGACCATGAGGCGTTGTTCGATACGATTTGTATGGGCTGCACCGATATCAATCGTCCCCTGATCGACGACATGCTGGGGAGTTCGGAGTAGCCCTCTTGCGCCTGTCGTTAAGGTGTACACTTCGCTGACGGGCAGGGACGCAGAGGCTACTTACACGTCTTCCCGTCGAAGTGTAGGCAAGTTGATTCCCCGGATTTGACCTTCCAGGTTTTGAGAAGCGGGGGCTGGCCTTCGCGCGTTTCCACCACGATATCCACTAACCCCGACTGCGGCAGTTTCTCGATATGCGGGCGCGCTTCCTCCGGCACGTCCACCCAGAAGACCGCGCCGAGGGTTGAAATCAGAATGCGGCTGTTTTCCGCATCCACATTGATGATGGGGCTGTAATAGCTCTTTTCAGCGGCGGAAGTTGTCGCAGGGGCGGCGATGAATCCGGTCAGACAGGCAAAGAAGGCGATAATGACGAGCAACAATCGCATCGAATGCTCCCTTCGATGACAAGGTCAAAGCCGGATTATGGCATCGTTGCCGGGCGATTGGTAGTGGAGCGAGACAGAATTGTTCAACAGGCAGAGTGTCAGCTGATGTGGATGTCGGCAGGACGCACGCGGCCGCCGGTAATCCAGTAGGTGCGGATGTCAGCGGCGGGAGCGTGCATCAGCGACACGAGCAAATAGGCGGGAACGGGCAAGTTGATGCGTGGCCAGATTTCTTCGTAGTCGGTCGCGATCTTGATGTCGGTCTGCGACGGCCGCGCCGGGTCTTTCGGATGCGAATGATAGACCACCTGCAGGTCCAGGCCATTCTTGCGAATGTCTTTTTTCGCGGCGGAAAAATCTCCCATATCCATCACAAACGCGATCTCCGCCCGCTCTTCCGGAGACAGACGCTCCAGATGAGCGACCTTGTCCTCATCGAACGTTGAGAGTTTTTCCGCCCCTTCTACGGCGACGATGTTCGTGATGCGGTAGAGGTGCGTAACGGTTTTATTCTTGCCGGCCAGCAGGCCGCAGCATTCGAACGGGGCTAACTCGCGCGCGTGGGCGACGATTTGATCCAGGATGTGCTGAGGAATCGACAGATCAGGCATGTCAGATGGTGCAGGCTACGCTGTAGTCACCGCCCAGATCTTTGATCGTCGGGTTGGCGCTGCAGAGAGGGCAACGCGGATCTTTCGGGCGGGATACCTTGCGGAATTTCATCTCCAAGGCATCGTAGATCACCAGCTTGTCCGCGATCGTCTCGCCGATGCCGAGGATTTCCTTGATGGCCTCCGAAGCCTGTAGAATGCCCATGGTGCCGGCCAGCACTCCCAACACGCCGGCTTCCTGGCAGTTCGGCACCAATCCAGCCGGAGGCGGCTCGGGATAGAGGCAGCGGTAGCAGGGGAATCCGGCATGGGGCTTGATGCTCGTGAGCTGGCCTTCAAACCGGAACATGCTGGCCGAGATCAGCGTCTTCTTGGCGAAGAAGCAGGCATCGTTGACCAGGAACCGCGTGGTGAAATTGTCGGAACCGTCCAGCACAATATCGTAGTCGGACACGAGCCCGAGAATGTTCTCGGTATCGACGTTCAGTTGATAGGTTTTGATCGTGATGTCGGGATTGATGGCCGAGAGCATCCGTCGGCCGGATTCCACCTTGGGCACACCGACGGTGGCCGTGGTATGGAGAATCTGCCGTTGAAGGTTGGACAGATCCACCACATCGCCGTCAACCAGACCGATGGTGCCGATGCCCGCCGCCGCCAGGTAGAGGGCCGCAGGGGACCCGAGGCCCCCGGCTCCGATCAGCAGCACCTTGGCTTTTGACAGTTTGACCTGCCCCTTGCCGCCCACCTCGTTGAGGATGATGTGCCGGCTGTAGCGTTGAATTTGTTGTTCGGTAAATTCCATTTCTTTCGTCTCTCGTCGCTCGTGAAGCGTCGTCCGTCCCTCGTATCTCGTTGTTCGTCTTCCCGTCTTACGTTTGACTTTTCACGTTTCACGCCTCACGAGAGACGCTTCGCGAGGTACGTTTTACGGCCGCTCACTCCACCACATTCAATTCAATCGGGTCGACGACACAGCCTTTCGTCCGGATACCGTCGATGGCGCGCTCGATCTCTTCCGTCTCACCGGTCAATTCGAGATCCATCCATCCCGTGGTCTCGCGCACATCGGCGCGACGTACGTTCGTCACCACTCTGAATTCGTGCCCGATTTGATAAATGATCGGCTCTTTGATTTTATTTTCTGGAAAGCGAATATGGAATCGTAGGCTGGTCATGGTTATCCTCCGGCGATCGCGGGAACGATCGAGACTTCGTCGCCGTCTTTGAGCGAGGTCTCTTTCCCGTTGAGGAAGCGGATATCTTCCTCGTTGACGTAGATATTCACGAAGCGCCGCAAATCGCCTTTTTCATCGCAAAGCCGGTTTTTCAGGCCCGGATAGGCGGCATCCAGCGATCCGATCATGTCTACGATATTGGCTGCAGCGGATTCAACTTCACCCTGGCCCTTCGTGAGCGGGCGCAGGGGCGTCGGAATACGAACCTTAATCATGAGTCACCACCACTGTTCTTTCCCATCTTGAAGGTTTTTTGGAAGTTGACCAGGCTGGGCTGGATGCGGAACGGCCGCCCCACGGCATCGACGACCGCTTCCTGCGTCTTGAGCCCGTTGCCCGTGATATAGGCGACGGTCACGTCGTTTTTCTTGATCAGCCCCTGCTTAACGAGTTTGCACAAGACGCCGATGGTGACGCCGCCGGCGGTCTCGGCGAAGATGCCTTCGGTCTGCGCCAGCAGCTTGATGCCTTCTACGACTTCTTCGTCCGTCACCGCGTCCATGGCGCCTTTACTTTCGGCCGTGGCTTTCAACGCATAGTAGCCGTCGGCAGGGTTCCCGATGGCCAGCGACTTGGCGATGGTCTTCGGTTTGACCGGCTTGAAGAAGTCGCGGCCCGCCTTGAAGGCCGTGGCGATGGGGGAACAACCTTCAGCCTGCGCGCCGTTGATTTTGGTGCGCACCTGGTCCACCAGGCCGAGCGCCTGCATTTCGTGCAGCCCCTTCCAGATCTTCGTCAGCAAGGACCCCGAGGCCATGGGAATCACGGCCTGGTCCGGTGTCCGCCAGCCGAGTTGCTCGACCGTCTCGAAAGCCAAGGTCTTCGAACCCTCGGCATAGTAGGGGCGGATATTGATATTGACGAAGGCCCAGCCGTGTTCGCCTGCGATTTCGCTGCAGAGCCGGTTCACATCATCGTAGTTGCCTTCGACCTCAACGACGTTCGGTTTGTAAATCAAATTGCCGAGCACCTTGGCCGCTTCAAGGTCGGCCGGAATGAAGACATAACACTTCATGCCGGCAGCAGCGGCATGGGCCGCGACAGAGTTGGCCAGATTGCCCGTGGAGGCACAGGCCACCGTCTCAAACCCGAGTTCCCGTGCGCGGGTGAGGGCGACCGAGACGACCCGATCTTTGAACGACAAGGTCGGGTGATTGACCGTATCGTTCTTAATATAGAGCTCGTCGATGCCCAGGTGCGCCCCGAGATTCTTCGCACGCACCAAGGGTGTCAGTCCCGCATGGGGGCCGATGAGCGCGGTGCCCTCGACCGGCAACAGGTCGATGTAGCGCCACATGCTGTTCGGGCCCTGCTCGATCTTCTTGCGCGAGATGGTGGTCTTGATCTCGTCGTAGTTATATTTCACTTCCAGCGGACCGAAGCACATCTCACAGACGTGGATGGCTTTGGGTGGATATTCTTTCCCACATTCCCGGCACACGAGCGCTTTCATTTTGGACATGGAGACACCTTCGCTACAAGTTACGTTGACCCGGAAGCGCACATGTTGGCCCGCCGACATCGCCCTCTTCAATCAGTTCCGTGATCGTGGGCCGTTCACTGCAAAGCGGACAATCGGGGTTCCGCTTGATGCGGATTTCTCTGAACTGGGTGCGGCGTGCGTCAAAATCCAGCAGCCGATCGGTCAACGGGCGGCCGATGCCCAGGATCAGCTTGAGCGCTTCGGTGGCTTGAATCGTGCCGATGATACCGGCCAATACGCCGATCACGCCCGCTTCCTGGCAGGAGGCGACCAATCCCTCGGGCGGCGGCTGCTTGAAAACGCAGCGATAACAGGCCGACTTCTTCGGGATAATGGTCGTGACGCGCCCATCGAACCGGAGAATGCCGCCGTGCACCAGGGGTTTGCCGGCAAAATAGCAGGCATCGTTGATCAAAAACTTCGTCGGGAAATTATCCACGCCGTCGATGACCACATCGTAGCCGCTGAGAATTTTGAGGGCGTTGCCTGCCGTGAGTCGTTCTTCGTACATCACCACGTTCACGTCGGGATTCAGCGCCTGAATCTTCTCTTTCCCGGAGACGACCTTCGGTCGCCCCACGTCCGGTGTCTGGTGAATGACCTGCCGCTGGAGGTTGCTGAGATCCACGACGTCGCTGTCGATGAGGCCGATCGTACCGATCCCCGCGGCGGCAAGGTACAAGGCTGCCGGCGAACCAAGGCCGCCCGCGCCCACAATGAGGACCTTCCCCTGGATGATCTTCTTTTGACCCTTCCCGCCGACTTCCGGCAGCAGGATATGACGGCTGTAGCGGTTGATTTGTGTTTCGGTAAATTCCATAGTCTCCGGGAGCTGAAAATGGGCTTCAGCTTCGTTCTCGGCTCGCCGAAATCCTCAACGTACCCCCGAGGGTACGCCTCCGGGTTCGTCTCGCCTGCGGCCTTGCTGAGAGACCATTTTGAGCTCCCGCCTCAAACATCATTCGAAGCGTTCAAATGTTGAAGTACTTTTCGATGCTGATATACCGTTCGCCGGTGTCGCAGAGAATCGTGACGACATTCTTTCCCGGTCCTAATTCCTCCGCGATCTTCTGCGCCGCGAACACGTTCGCCCCCGCGGAGATGCCGACCAGCAGGCCTTCTTTCTTCGCGAGTGATTTGGCCGTTTGATAGGCCTCATCGTCCGTCACGGTCACGACGCGATCGAGCAGGGTGCGGTTGAGCACCTTGGGCACAAAGCCGGCGCCGATACCTTGAATCTTATGCGGCCCCGGGTCGCCACCTGACAAGACCGGTGAGCCGGCCGGTTCGACGGCCACGATCTTCGCGGCCGGATTGCGCTCCTTGATCACTTCGCCGCAGCCGGTAATGGTCCCACCGGTTCCGACTGCCGCAACAAAGGCATCGACCCGACCCTCCAGCGCCTCTACGATTTCCGGACCGGTGGTTTTGCGGTGCATGGCCGGATTCGCCGGATTCGAAAACTGGTCCGGCATGTAATAGGAGGGATTCTGCGCGACGATGCTCTCCGCTTCTTTGATGGAACCCTTCATGCCTTCCCAGGCGGCCGTGAGGACGAGTTGCGCTCCGTAAGATGACAGCAGGCTCGCGCGTTCCATGCTCATGCTTTCGGGCATGACTAAAATGAGCTTATAACCTCGTACCGCCGCGACCAATGCGAGACCGATGCCCGTGTTGCCGCTGGTGGGTTCGACGATGGTGCCGCCCGGCTTCAGTTTGCCCTGCCGCTCCGCCTCGTTGATCATGTTGAGGCAAATGCGATCTTTGATGCTCCCGCCGGGGTTGAACGATTCGACCTTGGCATAGATCGTGGCCGAGCCCGGTTTTGTCAATCGGTTGAGCCGCACCAGCGGGGTGCCGCCGATCAACTCCGTGATGTCTGCGTGCGCCTTGACGGTCACCGGCCACCGCCCATATAGAACAGAAATTCCACATGATCGCCGTCTTTCAGACGCGTGGTCTCCAGGTGCGTGCGTTCCAGCATGGTGTCATTGACTTCGACCGCGACCATTTGCGGCTCGATACTTTTGGCTTTCAACAGGTCCAGGACCGTGCCGCCAGCGATCTCTTCCGCCTTGCCATTGATCGTCACCTGCATATCTGCTCCTGAGAAGGTAAGAGTCCGACAGGATGCTGAAAATGTCCGTCAGCGGCGTTCTCGCATCTCTCAGGTTCTCAACGTACCGCAAGGGTACGCCTCGTCCCTTCGTTCGCTGCGGCCTTGCTGGACGGCCATTTTGAGCATCCTGTCAA
>CABVSR010000042.1 GCA_902500995.1 uncultured Nitrospira sp. | reverse complement strand
GCCCGCCGTCCGAGATCAGGCGAGCGGCGGTCGAGCAGGGGATGACCGATTTGCGCCAGGCCGGGGTGGAGAAGGTCCGCCGTGGGGAGACGACCATGCGGGAAGTGAACCGGATGACGTTTCTGGGGTAACCGTATGAGACCGACACTCTTTCCCCTCCATCGCCCCCGTGTTGGGCTCAGCGTGTCCGCCACCAGCCTCAGCCTGGTTGCGCTTCGCCGGTCATGGTTCCGCAGACCCATCGTTGAGCAGGTGCGGGAACATCCCTTGCCCGGTGGTGTGCTGACGGTCTCCCCAACGGAACCACACCTGCAGGATCGGGAGGCGTTCACGAAGGCACTCTGTGCGCTGACGGACCGTGTGCACGAGCGAACAGTCGCCCTGAGTCTCCCGACTCAAGCGGTGCATCTGGGACTGTTTGCGTTCGACCGCTTCTCAGATGATCCGAAGGAACGCAACGCGCTGATCACGTGGCGGTTCCGCGAGGACCTCAACCTGACGATCGGTGACGCGCGAGTGATGATGCAGACCTACCCCAGCGAGACGACCACTCAGGTGCTGGCCATGGCGGTGCGCCAGTCGATCGTGGATCAATATGAGGAGGCCTGCGCCAGTGCGAGGCTCATCCCGGCCTCGATCGGCGTGTCGCTCATTCAGTTCTTGCGCCTGTACCGCACGCTCATGCAGGGCCACCGACGTTTCTGCGTGATGCAATGGACGGACGACGAATTCGTGTTGCTGATGGTGGAGCAGGGCAGGCCGGTGTTTCTGCGCACGCGATCGCTGATGCCGGGGACGCAGGATCTACGCCGCGAGCTCGTCGGGACCCTGCAATACCTCGCCGAACAATCAGCCGGTCTCAGTGAGGCCGGCGAGGCGCCCTGTCCCCTCTACCTCATCACGAGCCAATCCACCGAGGTGATTACGCAGCTGCTGGGAGGCGAGTTGACGGTGACCGTTCCTGGTCTTCGCGGCGGCTGGCAGATTGCGGTGGTGCCGCTCGGCTGGGAGAGGGTCCCTGCTCAGCTCGATGGTCGCGGGGGATCCTTCGCCGGGCTTTCCGCTCTGGCAAGCGTGGTGGGGGCATGAACATGCTGCGAAGCCTGACCTGGCCCTGCGCCTGGCGATCGACCACGAGCCGGCCACTCGTTTCGCGATCCGGATTCTCCATCACGCCGCTTGTGATTCGGCTGGTGTGCCTCCTGCAAGGGGTCGCGGTCGTTGTGGTGCTAGGGGCCTCAGCGCTCGCGGTGAGGTGGTGGCACGAGAGTGTGGTCATGGAGGACACGGCGATCCATCTGGATCGGGTGGTCGAACGTCTGCAGCACGCCAACGCCCGTCTGTCTGACGCTATGACCCGTGAGCAGCTCACGTTATCACCGGAGCAGATCGCGACCGTGAAGCGAGAGGTGGTCTTTGTGAATGAACTGACGGACAAGCGGGGCTTCTCCTGGTCGCGTCTCCTGGCCGACTTGGAAATGACCCTTCCGGCACACATGGCGCTTCACACCGTGCGCGTGAACTTCCACGATTCGACCGTGGCGCTCCATGGCTCGGCGGCGTCACTCCACGAGGTGCAGACCTTTATGGCACGGTTGGAGCAGCATGCAGCGTTTCGACAGGCCACCTTGGCAAGTCATCGTCTGGAGCATCCTGATACCCCGCAGGCTCATGCAGTGCACACCATTGAGGCGGAGCAGGCGCGATTACCGGTGGCGGGGAGAGTCGATTTTCAGTTGACCGTCAGCTATCGCCCGTTGTTCTAGGAGACCTTGATGGTGAAGGGATTGAGCCAACGAGGAGTCCCCGTTCTGAGCCGACTGTTGCTCGTCTCCCTCATCCCCCTCATGAGCCTGGTGACCCTGTCCTGCTTCACGGCCGCCGGCGTCTATTTCTCGACACATGTCTCTGCACAACAGCATCTGGCTGAAGCCGACATGGCGTATCAGACGGCGATACGAGAGCAGGCGACCCTGCGTTCCACTCGCAAAACGCAGGAGGAGCTGCGTGCGATCAAGGGACAGCTGGACGACGTCTGGCGCAGGCTCCCGACGGAGACCGAGTTTGCCTCCTTAGCGCTGGCGATTGCTGACCTCGGACGAACGGAGCGAGTGCATATTCCGGGGATGCAGTACGGGATGGAGCGGACAAAGGTCGCCGGGTTGCCGGTGAAGGGCTCCCTCTCGTTTTCCGTCACGGGACCGTATGCGGCCGTCTATCGGTTTATCCATCGGCTCGAATCCTCGGATTCCTATATCGTGATCGAAAGTCTGGATGCGAGTCGAAGTGCGAAGACTGCGCCGGCGGGCTCGGCAGACGTCGTGTTTCACGTCACGGTCGTGACCTTCTTGCGGCCGAATCCGCCAACAGGGAGGATGTCATGACACTTCCAAAGAACACGCTGATGTTGGGTGGGCTCATCGGGATCTGGGTGACGGTCGCGGTGGCCCAAATCAGCAATCTGCCGGAGTTACGGGAGGTGCCTCTCACCTATACGTCCGGCCAGCGCGCGATGAAGACCGCGAACCAGAATGGCACGGATCAAGAGCTCGCGTTGCGTCCGATGCGGATCGCGGCGGCGCAATTGCCGTCGTCCCCCACACGCAATATTTTTGATTCGGCGGCACCAATTACCGCAGAAAAGCGGGTCGCCAGGGTCGCGGTGCGCAAGAACGAGGTGCCTCCGCCCACACCAGCAGTGGTGGTGGCGATGCCGGTGGCGCCTCCCGTGCCGCCCATGCCCTCGCCCGAAGAATTGGCGGAACGGGCTGCACGGGCGGAAGCGGAACTTACCCGTCAGCGCCTGCGTGAGAACATGGCCCAGTATCGCTATCTTGGGTATCTGACTGGGCAAGGGGAGCAGCAAGCGTTCTTAAGCAAGGGCCAGGACATCTATATTATTCACCTCGGAGAGACCCTCGACGGTCAGTTTCAGGTCGCCTCGATCACGCCCACGACCGTCAAGATCCTCGCCGCTGAATCCAATGTCGAAACGACGATATTGCTGAAAGCCGAGTCGTCAGGAGAGCCTTCGTAAAGAATCGCCCATCGGTGCTCGTGCACGCTGTCATCTTATTATCCCGTCTGTCCTCTCAGGCCGCCTACCACCGCTAGGGCCGAATGGGCCTAGCGTCTCGCTACTTGTCTCGATCCGTATTGTGTGTGTCAAAAACGTTAAAACTATTCGCCACCACGATAGTGGTGTGGTAGTTAGTCATACGTACGCCAGTCCCTCGCGTGCTTCGCGCACCTGTTCCCCTGCTGTTCACCACTGACCAAGGATCGTCGATGACCCACCCGTTTGTCCGAACCGGCCTGCTGTGTCGAGTTATGGTGATCATGGTGCTGGCCGGCGTCGCTGGTCTGGTTCTCCCTGTTCGAGCCGCCCTGGCGCAATCCTCGACGATCACGCTGGAGGCTTATCTGCATGGGAGCGGGGGGACCGCCAATCCACCGATGCTCACGGCGGATCTGCTTCCCTCGCTCAGTTTAACAGCCAAGACCAAAGACTCCGCAACTCTCGCCTTCAGCGGCGGCAATCCCTGGTCAACCCTGGGCTCCTGGACTCCGCCGGCTGGCATCAACGGCAAAGCGACGCTCACGGCGCTCACGCAGGCTCGGCTGTGGCTGGGCTTCAAGAGCAGCGGGGATGTCGGCGGCAAGGTCGATGTCCTGGTGGAGGTGCTGGTCAACGGGCAGGTGTTGAGCTCCGGCCTGACGCGCTGTGTGAGCACCCTCACAGCCTCTGCCGGCACCGCGCGAGAGATCAGTCTGGCCCTGGGCAGTATCCCATCAACGCCTCTTGATACGTTGACACAAACTCTGGCGGTTCGGGTGTCCACTCGTATGGGGACCACGGCGAGTAATGCCGCCTGCGGAACGAAAGCCGGCGTCACCGGCGTCCGGATCTTCTTCGATGCGCTGACCCGTCCCAGCCGCCTTGGCGTGACGATCGCGCTGCCGCCACCGAGACCGATCGTGCTGCTCCCCAATCCAAAAACGATTCGTGCGGGATCGACCAGTCCCGTGCTGGCGGTCCTGTTCCCGGTCCCCCTCCAAGCGACGACTCTTTCGGTGGTGAGTACCGCGACGAGCATTGCCACCGTGCCCAGTAGCGTCCCTGTCGGCACCGGCCAGACTTTTGTGTCCATTCCGGTCACCGGCGTCAGCGCCGGCACTACCCAGATCAAAGCGACCCTCAACAACACGACCATCAGCAGCACCGTTCGCGTGGTGGGCGGGGTGGCGACCGTCAGTAGCCTCACGCCTTCGACCCTGAGTATCACCCAAGGAGGGAGTGGGCAACTAACCGTCTCCCTCAACGCCACCCAGGCGACGAATACCGTCGTGACCCTGAGCAGTTCCGCCGCCAGCATCGCGGCGGTTCCCGCGACGGTGACGGTGCCGGCCGGACAGGT
Source organism: uncultured Nitrospira sp. (assembly GCA_902500995.1). Lineage (GTDB taxonomy): Bacteria > Nitrospirota > Nitrospiria > Nitrospirales > Nitrospiraceae > Nitrospira_A. Next base: position 5,879 of record CABVSR010000042.1, on the reverse strand, counting down.
GAGCACGTCCTTCAATGTGGCGGCCAACACCGCCGGGCAAGCGGATATCACCGCCACTCTCAACGGCACCACTGCGACCAGTCATGTCACGGTGACACCGGCGTTACCGACCGTGGTGTCCCTCACCCCACCGGTCAGCCAGCTGACGCTCGGCGCCACAAGTCCTTTAACGGTGACCCTCTCCGCGGCCCAAGTCGGTCCGACCACCGTGACGCTGACGGCCACGCCAAGTGGCGTCGTGACGGTGCCGACCTCCGTGATTGTCCCGGCCGGGCAGACGCAAGCCTCGTTCACCGTGACCTCGGTAGCCTTGGGCACGGCCATGGTCCGGGCCACGCTCGGTAGTTCATTGGCCGAAGCCGCTTTGGATGTGGTGCCTCCGATCGTCGCCTTGGTAGATTTCCAACCAGCCAGCCAGTCCCTCGTGGTCGGCGCGATCGGGAGTCTCACCGTCACCCTGAATGCCGCCCAAAGCAGCCCGACCGAGATCGCCCTGTCGGTGGATCAACCGACAGTCCTGCAGATCCCTGCCACGGAGAGTGTGATCGTGCCACCCAATCAAACGCAGGCGAGCTTCACAGTCACGGCCTTGGCCACCGGCACGGCGCAGGTGACGGCGACGCTCGGCGCCATCAGTAAGCAGGCCACGGTGACCGTGACGCCGCAGCCGCCGCAAGTCCTTGCCCTCGCGCCCAGTCCGTTGGATGTCGTGCAGGGGGCCACCGGGTTCCTCACGCTGACGATCAATGCCGCGCAATCGACGGATACGGTGGTGCCCATCACGACGACCAATGCCACGGTGGTGGGGATCCCGGTCAGTGTCACCGTGCCGGCTGGCTTGACGACCACAACGCTAACCGTCAGCGGCCTGACCGTCGGCACGAGCACCGTCACCGCCACGTTGAACGGCACGGCGACGGCCACGGTAAATATCGTCCCGCCTCCGCCGGTTGTCACCGCGCTGGGGCCGATCCCGCCAGTCACCGCGCCCTTGACCCTCGCTAAGGGTCGCACAGCTGTGCTGCAAGTCACGATTAATCGAGCCCCCACGGATCCGACGGTGATCACGCTGCAGAACAGTGCCACCTCGGTGGTCACCGTGCCACCCAGCGTGACCGTTGCCGCCGGGCAACTGACGGCGTCGTTCCCGGTGACGACCCAGACCGAAGGGCAGGCGACCATCACGGCCTCGTTCAACAGCACCAGCGCGACCGCGCAGGTAGTTGTCACCGCGCCGGAAGTGGAGTCACTCACGGTCGACCCAGCTGGACCCACGGCGTTGGTCGGCGAAGCCATCGCCTTCACGGCCACCGGTCTGTTCACCGACGGCAGTAGCCAGCCGCTGGCGAATGACCTGACCTGGACGTCGACGAATCAGTCGGTGGCCTCCATCGGCAGTACGGGGCTTGCCACCGCGCTCGCCGTGGGCACCACCACCATTCGCGCCACCATCACTGCGTCTGTCGGACCGGTGACTGGCACGACCACCTTGACCGTCCAGCCGGCCCCGGCCCTGGTGCTGACGCCGCTGACCACCTCTCTGGCGGTCGGGCAGAACGCGCTCTTCACGGTGGGGACAGCCATGGCCCCTACGTCCGCCCTTACCGTGACATTGGCCATTTCAGGGAGCGGCACGGCGCTGCTCAGTCCCACGTCGGTCGTGATTGCGGCCGGACAAACCACCTCGCCGACGCCCGTGCAAGTCACCGCAACCGGCATCGGTTCCGTATTGCTCACAGCCACGGCCCCGGTGCGCCAGCCAGCCAGCAGCACCCTCACGATCACCGCCGGGCTTCCCGCGATCAACGGTGTGAGTCCCGCCACAGGGGTGGTGGGGACGGTCGTGACGCTGACGGGGTCGAGCTTCAACACAGTGGCGTCGAATAATCAGGTGCGCTTCGGGGGCGTGCTCGCGACGGTTCTCTCGGTGAGTACGACCGGCGCCTCCTTGACGACGGCCGTACCGTCCGGCGCGCTCACCGGGCCGGTCACGGTCACGACCCCATTGGGGACGGCTACCAGTCCGCTCCCCTTCACGCTGTTGAATAGTCCGCCTGTCATCACGCCGATCGGCAACCGGACTCTGACCTTGGGGAGCACCCTGGCCTTCACCGTCTCCGGCGTGGATCCCAATGGCCAGACGGTGACGTACGGAGCCCAGCAAGCTGCGCCCGCGTCGGCGACCTTACCGGCGCACATGGCCTTCAACAGCCAGACCGGCCTGTTGACCTTCACCCCCGATGCGACGCAGGTGGGGACCTTCACGCTGGTCTTCTCGGCCTCCGACGGGTCGGTATCCTCCTCTGAGACCGTGGCGATCACGGTGGCGGGCGCGCTGCCCGGCGCACCGACCAGTCTGTCTGGCCGTGTCGATGATAGTTCCGGCAATCCCGTGGCGGGCGTCGCGGTCTCCTTGCGCGACGTGCCTGCGACGACCACGACCAATGCCACCGGCGAGTTCACGCTGGCGTTTGCCGGCCATCCGGCGGGCCGACAGCTCTTGGTGGTGACTGGCGTCCCGGCGGGCTATGCGAATTTGGTCGCCCCCGTGGACCTCATCGCCAACACGGCCAACGTGCTGCCGAGCCCCGTTACCACGCCACCGTTGGATCTGGCCACGGCGGTCACCGTGAACCCGGCGGCCACCACGACCCTCACCAGCCCGACCGCCCACGTCACGGTGGTCATTCCGCCGGGTCGGGCCAAAAATGCCGATGGCACGCCCTATACCGGCCAGCTGACCATCAGTCCCGTGCCGGAATATGGCCGGCCGGAATCGCGACCGGTGGAGTTGCGACCCGGTCTGTCGGTGACCATCCAACCGGCCGGAGTTGTCCTGGACCCGCCCGTCCCCATCACGTTTCCGAACATCGACAATATGCCGCCGGGCAATGAACTCGATCTTTGGTCGCTCTATCCGGACACCGGGACGTTCCTGGTGGTGGGGCGCATGCGGGTCAGCGCCGACGGCCAACGCCTGGAAACCATCGACGGCGGCGTGCGGAAGACGGCTTGGCACTATGCCCTCCCTCCGAACCCTGTCCCGACCCAAGTGCCGACTCAGCAAGTCGGGCCCTGTACGCAATGTGCCTTCGCCTCGCAGGGAGACCTCACCGAGGGGGCCTTGACGGAGACGGTCGCGATTCCCGGCATCCGCAGCCTCGGGGTCTCACGGACCCTCACGCTCCGCTATACCTCCACCACGGCGGATGTGCAGCCGATCCTGCCGGTGAATGCGTTTTTGAGCGTACGGGCGGCCGTGCCGCCGACCTTCTCCGCGCGGCTCAGCGTCGGCGGGGTGCAACAGGGGCCAGAGGTCTATTGGGATAGCCATGCTCTGCCGGAGAATGATAATTCCACGTCGCGGCTGGGCCTGCAGATGGAGGCGTCAACCCTCTCCACCGGCTCCTATCCGTATGAACTGATGCTGTTCTCCAATTACCCGCAGTCGAGCATTGGTGGGGCGAGTATCGCTCGCCTGGTGGTCCGCAATGAACAACAGAATCCCCTGGGGGCAGGCTGGACTCTCGACGGACTGGATCGCCTCTATCCGCAGCCGGACGGGTCGGCCGTCTTGGCCCAGGGCAGCGGGAGCACGCAATGGTATCGTCAAGTGGCGCGGCCGTTCATTATTGAGAGTTTTGATCAAGCCAGAAGTCTCACGGTGAACGGGGCCAATGCGAGTTTTGTGGCAGGAACGATTCATGGCGCCGCCCGGAGTGACCTCCAGAACTCCGCGAATTTCGGCAGTCAAGGCACGATGCGGCGTCCGGTGACCCTACGCAGCGGGATCTCCACGCTGACGTCGTTGAGCTTGGCGGGTGTGGATCTGTTCGTGCTCAACGCGCTCACCACTGAGCTCACGGCAGCGGAGGTGCAGGCTCTGGAAGAATTTATCCATAACGGCGGTGCCGTCTTGGAAATGCGGAATCCGAATCCTCTGCGCCCGTTACTCCTGGGCACATTGCCCGGTTCCTTCGTGGCCGATCTATCCGCCGATTTGACGTTGGAGGGCCTGAATTCCGTACTGACCCAGGGCCCGTTTGGGAGCGTGATCAGTCCGCTCTTGACCGGTGCAAACGGAGCATACGCCACGACGGGCTTTGCGACGGTGCTGGCTAGAAACGATAGTGGGCCGAACGTATTACTGTATCGTCCCGACACGTTGTTCACGGATGCCGGTCGAGCCCTGTTGGTGGGGGACGAGGAGATTTTTGCCTCGGGACATGCCAGTGGCGGGGCCAATCGGTATGCCGAAGGCTCCAACCGCACCTTCTTTTTGAACAGCATCGCCTATCTGTCCGACGCCCCGGGCTATAACCCTCTCCTTCCTCCGAACACCACCGTCGTAACCCTCCAAGGCCCGCCCGGTGACGTGGCGGTGCTGGCGCGGCGCACCGATGGCACCTATACGAGGATCCTGAAAGACGGCACGACCTATCAGTTCAACGCGCAGGGCCTCCAGACTAGCGTGAGTGACCGCAACGGGAACCAGACGAGCTATGCCTATGACGGCAGTGGCAATCTGCTGACTATCACCGACCCGGCCGGGCAGGTGACGACGTTCGCCTACAGCGGCAGCCGCCTGGCGACCCTCACCGATCCTCAAGGACGAGTCACGCAGTTCACCCATGATAGCGGCGGCAACCTCACCGGCGTGACCTACGCCGACACGAGCACGACCACCTTCGCCTATGATGCTCAGCATCGTCTGGTCAAGAAGACCGATGCGCGGAACCAGGTCACCCAGTACGCCTATGATTACACCGGGCGGTTGAGCCAAGCGACGCTGCCGGACGGGGCCACCCGCACCCTGACCCCAAGCCAACGGACGGCGGTGCCGAACCTCGCGGCAGGCCAGGGCACGGCGACCACGCCTGCGGCACTGAGTCCGAGCACCATCAACCAGGCCGGCTTTACCGACGCCAAGAACCAGACCACGCGGTTTGAGACCGATGGGCTGGGTCGCATCACCAAACAGACCGATGCGCTGAACCGGGTGACCATCCTCACGCGCAATGCCCAGGGCCATCCCACGCAGATCACGCGGCCCAATGGCGCCGTGACCACGATGACCTATGATGCCACGGGCAACCTCCTGACGAGCACCGAGCAGGCCATCAATGCGACGACCACCTTTACCTACGACCCGACCTTTAACCAGGTGACCGGCATCCGCGATCCGAAGGGGAATCTCACCCAGATCGCCTATGATGTGAAGGGCAACCCGCTCACGATCACCGATGCCGACAACAACGTCACGACCTTCACCTACAACTCACAAGGCTTGCTGCTCACCAGCAGGGATGCTTTAAACCAGACCACCACGTTCACGTACGACGGGTTAGGCCGCTTGCTGACGACCACCGATCCGTTGAATCGCACGACGACGCTGACCTATGACCAGGCGGGCAACGTGGCGACCTCCAAAGATGCCCTGAACCGCATCACCAGCTTTGCCTATGACGCCAAGAACCGGCTCACGCAGGTGACGGATCCCAACATGGGTGTCACTGCGTACAGCTACGACGGCAACGGGAATCTCCTCACCGTCACCGATGCCAAGCATCACACCACCACCTTTGCCTACGACGGGCGGAACCGGCTGCTCAGCACCACCGATCCGTTGGGTAAGGTCGAAACCTACACCTACGACGGCAATGACAATCTCACCAAGCGACGGACGCCCAAGGGCGACGACATTCTGTTCGCCTACGATCCGGTGAATCAATTGCTCTCCAAAACCCTGCCCGGCAACCAGGTCACCAGTTACGCCTACGATCTCGTCGGGAACTTGACCGGCGTCACCGATCCGGATAGTGTCCTGGCCATGACCTACGATCAAGCCAACCGGTTGCTCAACGTCACGACCGCCGGCT
>CABVSR010000041.1 GCA_902500995.1 uncultured Nitrospira sp. | reverse complement strand
GGTTGGCAGTTGCGTTTTTCCCGGAATTTTACGAGTTCCCGAGATCTCGACATGCAACGATGGCTTCAATATCCCCGTCGAAACCGGTCGCCCCCTTTCGTGGTGATCGTTATTCGTAGGTCGTCGTTCGTATCTCGTAACTGCACCACACGGCTACAAAACGAGAAATTCGATTCGCGAGATACGCTTCACGAGCGACGCATCTTCTAGATCCTCATCATACCGCACGGGTCAAGGGGATGCCAGGGGTGGGATGGGATGCCGCTCGACCGGATACTTCCGTTCCCGCCAGGCGTCGAGGCCGCCCTCCAGCGGGCGGACGCGATGGATGCCCTTCTTCTTCAGCAAAAAAGCCGTTCTGGCGCTGGAGACTTCGTTCGGGCAGGTGCAGTACAACACGATATCGCGGTCGCGCGGGATTTCGTGATGCCGATGCTCGATGTCCTCTAACGTAAAGTTGATGGCTCCGGGAATACTGTCCGGATCGAGCTCGATGGCCAGCGGATGCCGGACGTCGACCACGCTGATGACATCTCCGGCATCCATACGCTGCTTGAGTTCATCCACGGAAATTTTGGCCATGCGTAGATGACGCAAGAATTTCCGGCGTTGATAGAACTTGTAGGCGATGAAGCCGGTCAGACCCGCGAGAAGGATCAGGAGCACCGTGCCGCCGGCCTGATCGAATAAACGGAAGAGTTGTTCCAACTGGTTGCTGAATAACGCTCCGACCCCGGCGCTGACCGCGGCCCAGATCAGGGTACCGCCGATGTCGTACCAGGCAAACGTCGCAGCAGACATGCCGACAATCCCGGCCAGAGGAGGCGCGACCGTGCTGAAACCGGGAATGAATTTGGCCAGCAGCAATCCGCGCGGCCCGTGCCGATGAAACGCATGCTCCGTATCCCGCACGCAGGAATCCGGCTCGAGCGACAAGCGGCACAGAAAGCCCAGCACCTTGCCGCCCTTGAGACGCCCCAGGTAATACCAGGCGAGATCCGGCGGAAGAGAGGCGGCAACCGGCACGAGCAACACGATGGCCAGACTCATTTTTCCAGTTCCGACCAGGGCGCCTGCGGCCACGAGCAGTGGAATCGCAGGAATCGGAAAACCGATTTGCTCGACGAAGATGACCCAGAACAGCACCGACGCCCCATGCTCGGCGAGGAAGTCGAGCGTACTCATGGCCGATGACCCTCCCGGTCACGCACTTCTGAACCGCGAGAACCGCGCAACGAGAATGGCCGCGAAGGGGAGCGCCAAGCCCATGACTGTCTGCACGATGAGCAAGACTCCCAATTGACTGTAATCGTCAGGTGTCTGAAGCGCGTTGGTGACGGGATCCCGTACTTCCCGGGTCACCACGAACAGCTCATTCAAATATTTCGTGCCGAGCTGGCTGAGCGACAGGGCGAGGTTGGTGAAGGAGGCCATCACGGCAAAATACGTGGCCTTGAGATTGGCCGGCGCGGAGTTCGCGATCCAGGCCAGCATGGGAATCATCGAGATCTGGCCCAACGGCGACTCGAGCGCCGTATTCACCAGTGCGATAAACCGGGCATCGACCACGCCACCGGTCATTGCCGCCGTCCATTCGTGAAGCCCGTAATACATGCTCACGACGGGAAGCCCGAGGACAAAGGCCGCTACCGTGAGAAATCCGACGACGTAGGCGATGGATCGTTCGGCCATAAACCGCCGAAAGAGAAACATGCCCGCGAGCGTCAGGGCACTGCCGATGAGCGACAAGACGGACAAAAAGTGCTGATCGAATCCCAGTTTGTCGATCATCCACCAGGTTGCGCCCTCACCAGGTCCCGGGACCGCGCGGAAGACAAAGACCACCACCGCGGTGCCCACAAGGACATGCCGGGCGTCGGGAGTCAGTTCGCGGGTCAGACGAACCATCAACACCGACACGATAGCCATCGACCCGGCAAAGACGAGTTCTTCGTTGAATGCAAAATCCGCCGTCCCCACCGTGAGGGTAAACAACACAAACAGCAGACTGCCCCCTAGAATCCACCAATTGGGCTGAGTCGGTTCAGAAGGCCGATCCAGCAGCGCCGCCACCTGTGCGGCGGTCATGCCCTGACCGAGAAACCGGCGCCGTGCTCGCAGCCGGAGGATCGACGCGGCGATCACACCCAGCACGGACACGGCGGGAATCGTCAGGGCCAACAGATAGACCTGCTGGTAGATCTCCGCGACTTTTTCCTTCGGCAGATTCTCGACCCCGGAGAAGAGGTAGAGATTGATGAGCGCGACCAAAATCCCGCCGCTGATGATGGCCACACGGCCGAGCGTCTGCATGGTCGTATGCATCAGCTTCAGCCTGGCTTCGTCGATGGGACGCCCTCGCTCGTCGACCCGCGGAACCGCCTCGACGGTCATGGCATCGGCGACCGTGTCTTGAATGACGTATCCGATCGGTGCCAGCAGCACGCTCAGCACATACCATATTTCCGCCGGCATCACGGCGACCATGGCTTCGCGATGACCGATCAAGCCGACCATGATCAGCAGACTCGCGGCAATGACGCCCGCGCCGAAATACACCAGCAGGCTTTTCCAGCGCCACAGCAGGTCCACGAGATGTCCGAACGGCATTTTGAGCGCCCAGGGAATACCCGCCCAAAATCCCAATGCGGCGAGAAACGAGGCGGAGAGACCGAGATAATCTTTCACAAAGAATGTGCCGACGATGCCGGTCAGTCCGGAGATGCCGGCAGCCATGTAGACCATGAGCGGAGGCAAATAGGAGAGTTGGAAGTCGCGGGCGAGTTCCAGGATATTGCGATCGATCCAGCGGGAAACGGCATTCATCATCACGATCTAACAATCACAGCAGAGCATCCACGGGCCTCCTCACTGTTACCCGTACCGGACAGGCATTTGCAAGCGGAGGGGTCCGACGAGAAGGACCCGGGTCTCAAACCTGGGTCCTTCCCATCGTGGACGCATCACCTACTGGGGAAATTCGGCCGGTGCCGTCACCTGTTGCCAGCCCTCGCCGTTGAGGGATCGCAAGAAGGCCACGAGATCCTGCCGTTCGGTGGCGGTGAGTTCGAGTGGAATGATCGTATTGTCCTGGTGAGGATTCGCAATCCCGCCCTGATTATAAAACTCCACTACCTCTTCCAGCGTGCCGAACCGGCCGTCATGCATGTAAGGGGCGGTGCGCGCAATCTCGCGCAAGGTCGGCGTCTTGAACGCACCGATATCGTCTGGATTTTTGGTCACCATGTAGCGCCCCAAATCCACGGTATTGGTATCCCAGCCGATGCCCAGGTTGTGAAATTTCTCGTCGGTGAAATTGAAACCGGAGTGGCAACGCGTGCAACGGGCCTTGCCACGGAACAATTCCAGGCCGCGTTTGGCCGAGTCGCTCAAGGCTCGCTCCTCGCCCCCGTAGTCGAACCGGTCCGCAGGGCTATTGCCTGAGACCAGCGTCCGCTGAAAACTGGCGATCGCCTTGCCGATATTCTTTTCCGTAATGTCCTCCGCGAATACTTCTTTGAAGAGCTGTCTGTACCCGCTCAGTTTCTTCATTTTCGCGGTCATCTCATCATAGTCGAGAAAGCCATGTTCGACGGGGTTGATGAAGGGCCCGGTGGATTGCTCTTCCAAGGTCTGGGCACGCCCATCCCAGAATTGCACCTTGCTATACACCCGGTTGATGGCTGTCGGTGCGCTTCGGCCACCCTGCAGGCGGTTGATTCCCATGGACACGGCCTGCCCGTCGGCAAACGCCAATCCGGGCATGTGGCAGTTCGCACAGGCGACGGCATTGGTCTTGGACAGCCGTTTGTCAAAAAACAGAATCCGCCCGAGCTCGATCTTTTTCGCCGTTTGAGGATTGTCCGCGGGGATGTACGCCGCAGGGTCCTCCAATCCTAGCGGGACTTCCTGCGCGACAGAACCCGACCCGGATGGCGGCGCCGCAGACTCACCCATCACTCTCGTAGCCGCCATTCCCAGCACCCCGACCATGACGATTGCCGCCACCCCCACGATCCATCTCACCCGTCTGTTGTCCATAGCTCCTCCCTTTCTCCTCTCCTCTCTGAATGTCGAACACTTGTGCATCACCGAAACATCAACGTCGTGCCCGGCCGTTCTTGCCGATCCAGGTGCCGCTCCACCTTCTTCACAAATTCCTCATCCGAAGTCGCTCCGGGCTGCTCTTCGGCGAAGGCCACCCGATCCTCCCTAGCCTGTGTCGCCGGAGTCGCGCAACCTTGCAACAGCACCACCAAGAAGCCCATTGCTATAACTGCCGTAACCTGTCCCATACATCCACCTCCCTTGCTCTATGATTCCGCGTCCACGAAGACACATTACCGGTTGCCTAATTATCAGTCCAATTGATAGTTTATTAGTCGACGATTAATGAAACTTATTTCACGGGGAGTCGCCCATGACGCTGACTGAGCTGCAATACATCGTCGCCCTGGCGCAAGAACGGCATTTCGGCCGGGCAGCCGAGCGGAGCTTCGTGACCCAGCCTGCGCTGAGTCTGGCCATCAAGAAGCTGGAAGAGGAGTTAGGCGTGGCGCTCTTTGAGCGGCGCAAGCACCAGGCGGTGCTCACGCCGTTAGGAGAACAGATCGTCCATCAAGCCCAGCTGGTGCTGGAGGAAGTGGATCGCATCAAACTTCTGGCCGCTCAGGGCAAGAATCAACTGGTGGGAACCTTGCGGCTCGGCGCCATCGCGACGGTCGGCCCCTATCTGCTGCCGGATCTTGTTCCGCTCCTGCACAAGCGGGCACCGGAGATGCCGCTGGAGATCGAAGAAAACCTGACGGTCAATCTCACGGCGATGCTGAAAAGCGGGAAGCTCGACGTCATCATGATTGCCTTGCCGTTCGAGGAGCCGGGGATTCTGGTTCAGGCGCTCTATGACGAACCCTTCAAGGCCGTGGTGCCGGCGGACCATCGGCTGGCCAAGAAAGGGCACATCGATCCGTCAGCCATGACCGGTGAGCGCGTCTTGCTGCCCCATGCCGGGCATTGTTTCCGGCAACAGGTCTTGGAGTCGTGCCCAGAACTCAGCCGGTCGGATACGGAAGGATTGCAGGGAAACTCGCTCGAAACGATCCGGCAGATGGTGGCGTCCGGGCTTGGCATTACGGTCATGCCGTCCAGCGCGGTCACGGCTCGATACCTGAACAAACGGCTGGCTGTGGTGGAATTCACGAAGCCGGTGCCCGAACGGCGCATTGCTCTGGCCTGGCGGAAGGGATTTTCCAGACCCGCCGTCATGACGGTGATTCAGGATGCGGTGGGGATGCTCAAGATCCCGGGACTGGAGCCGCTCCGCGCCCCGGCATAAGGGCGGGAGCCCGCCGTGTGATCAACGCTCGCAGTGATGTGTGCATCTGCGCCAGGGGCAAATATATCCGGCCCCCATGCCCGGCCAGCACCCACTCGAAGGAATACTGAGCCAGCATAGCGATCGACCCTCTCAAGGCCTCCGCGTCCCACACCAGCTGCCGCGGCGAGGCCAGCTCCTTGGTCTCCGGATCCCACCAGAGGTGATCACCCGTGAACAGAAATCGGTTCCGGTACAACAGGCAGAGACTGCCTGCCGTATGACCCGGAACGGGAATGATGTGAAACATCTCGCCATGCGGCCGAGCCGCCACGCCATCGATGATCACTTCCGCATCGGGCATGGCATGGGCATCGGCGCGATGAATGATCCGCTTCGCCCGGAAGCGCTTGGCGTACCTGGCGGCATCGGCCACATCGTCTTCGTGCGTTAAGAAGATGCGCGCGACTCCGCCCATCCGATCGAAGGCATCGACTAAGTATTTGAGATAGCGCGGCGAGTCGATCAACCAGTTGCCTTCCGGATGCCGCACGAAGAAACTGTTCGCGCCAAAGGACTTGTCTGAATTGAACCCGCAATAATACACGCCGTCTTCCACGAGGAGAGGAAAATCGCCCTTCGCCGCTTTCAACGCGAGCGAATCGCTCTGCTCGGTTCCGATCGAACCGGTGGGACAGGCGAGGAGGGCGCGGTAGGCCTCCCTGATTTTCTGCTCGCCGTCAGGCTGATGTACCACGGCAGAGTAGTCTCCGGCTTCCTCGAAATTCGCAGGAGCCAGTTGCCGGCAAGCGTCGCAGTTGATACAGGTGGCATCGACGTAAAAGTTGCCGGGGCTGTTCGTGTCCAATCGTTTATGCGGGTCGGCCATTGGATACTCGCTTGGTCGAGGTGTTCGGAAGCAACCTCGCTGCTCGCATGGTTTTCGCCTGATCCACCGCGCGCCACAGATACCAAGCGGCTGCCGTGCGATACGGCCGCCACCGTTCTCCATATCGCAACAGTTCCTGAGGAGTCGGCATCACGCCTCGGTTGTAGGCGATCCGGAATCCGTTCCGCACGCCGAAGTCATCGACCGGCAGAACATCAGGACGGCCAAGCTGAAAGATCAACAACATCTCCACGGTCCACCGGCCGATGCCCCGCACCACCACCAGCCGTTCGACAATGGCGTCATCGTCGAGCCGTCGAATCGCAGCTGTGGTCGGGACTGTGCCGTCGAGGGCTTTCGCCGCCAGATCCTGCAGCGCAGCCACCTTTGCACGAGAGAACCCCGCTCCTCGCATGCGCTCCGGCGCCAACCCCAGCACATCCACCGGCTGCGGAAACCGGCGGCCCGGGCACAAGGCGATGAATCGCGTGAGAATGCTCTCCGCCGCCTGTTCGTGCAGTTGCTGATAGGCGATGGCGCGAACCAGCGACTCGAACGGGGACCGTCTTGGCGGAGGCGGGAGCGCATAGGGACCGACCGTGCCGATCAGGTTGTTCATCACCGGATCGACTGCGCACAAGTGGGCCATTTCCGGAGAAGGATCGCTCATGCGTTCATCAGCCGACCACGGCATCGGCTTCAATTTCAATCAGCATGTCCGGATCGATCAAACGTTTTACCTCCACCATGGTGGTGGCAGGCCTGATCGACCCGAAAACCTCCCCGTGCGCGCGGCCGACTTCCTGCCATTGATCGATATTGGCCATATAGATGCGTGTCCGCACCACATCCTTGATCGAGGCCCCGGCCTCCACGAGCGCCGCCTCGATCGTTTTCAGCGCCTGCATCGTCTGTGCGTAGGGATCGCCCTTGCCCACGAGTCCGGTCGCCGTCATGGCGGTCGTCCCCGATACCTGTACCGATTGTCCGACGCGCACCGCGCGCGAATACCCGATTTTTCCTTCCCAAGGTCCCCCGGTCGACACGTTCTGCCTCGCCATGAGTTCTCCTTTCATCCTCTGCCGGCACACCACCTTACACAACAGCACGCACCCTATTCCTTGTTACATGACCACCCCGCCGCCGGCCTGAATGACCTGCCCGGTCAACCACCGCGCCTGTTCACTCACCAGAAATGCCACCACATCGGCGATGTCAGAAGGATGGCCGAGCCGCTGAGTGGGCGACATCTGCGCTCCCATCCGGCGATAGGGCTCCGTTAACACTCCCGTGTCCGTAAAACCAGGGAGCACTGTATTGACCGTGATCCCTCGCGGTGCCAACTCCTGCGCGAGGCCTTTGCCGAACTGTTCCAGCGCCGCCTTGCTTCCCAAGTGTGCGGTGGCGCCGGGAAACTTCAGGTGAGTGAGCGCCGACGATATATTCACGATGCGGCCACCGTCGCTGAGAGCCAGGGCCGCCTCCTGCATCGCAAAATACGGTCCCTTTGCATTCAGCGCGAGAATCGCGTCGAAATCCTCCTCCGTCGTCTCCAGTAATGGTCGGGGAAGAAACCGGCCGGCGTTGTTGACCAGAATGTCCAGACGGCCCAAGTCCTTCACGGTCTCCCGGACCAACCGCCGCGCATCGGCAACCCGGCTCATATCGGCCTGCCGCACCTGGGCGGTTCCTCCGCCGGACTGAATCCCTTCGGCCACCTGCCGGGCCTTGTCGGCGTTCACATGGTAGTGGACTACGACCGTGGCACCATCACGGGCCAATCGCTCGGCGATCGCACGGCCGATACCGCTGGACGAACCGGTGACAATCGCGACCTTGCCGGTTAGATTCGCCGATCTATCAGGTGTCTGAGCCGTATTCATGTGTTGACTCTTTAGGATATGCACTCATATTTCCACAATGGGATGAGCGTCCGCTTCGCCTCGACGAATGCTGGTATTTCCCTCTCTGTTTCTCCAATGACGGCTTGACAAGATTGCACATCTAAATCACGATAGCGTCCGCTTTCTCAAGTGATTTCCTTTGAAAACAATGGCCTTGTTCTAGCGGCCTCCCCCTACTGAATTTCGTTGGCAACATGAAGACTGTGTTCCTTAGCTATCGACATGTCGAACCGGATCAGCGCTTGGCGTGGTCCATTCAGCAGTCGCTGACCAATCATCGGCTGCATGTATTTGTTGATACAAAGATGCTCGTTGGCACGAGATGGGCAGAGGAAATTGACCGGCAGATCCGTGCCGCAGACTTCTTTGTTGTCCTGCTATCAAAAGACTCTATCTTGAGCGATATGGTCAGGCGCGAGATTAAACTGGCCCATGATCTCTCTCAGCGGCCCACAAATCCACTCAAAATTCTACCGATTCGAGTCTCCTTTGACGGCGAACTGCCCTACGATCTCGCCTCGTACTTAGATCCTATCCAATACACGAAATGGAAGGACACAGAGCCATACGACGGGATCACCGCACAAATCGTCGCGGCGATCAATCAGTCAGTTGGCCTGCCAGTTCAAGGGAAATCGCCTGAGGAATGCCCTGGCTCCGGCCTTGAAACACTTGCACAGATCACAAAGCAGTCCGGTGCGCCGTTACCCGCAGCCGACCCGAGACTGGAGCTTGAAACGGGAGCAGTCAAACTGACATCCCGCTTTTATGTTCATCGCTGGGCCGATGCAGAGCTGGAAAGACAAATCCCGTTACTGGGCACCACATCCATCATCAAAGGTCCACGCCAGATCGGCAAGAGCTCGTTGATCGCCCGAGCCCTCGCACAGGCGGCCAAACTGGAACACAAGAGCTGCCTGATCGACTTTCAGCTCATTCAGTCCTCGAAGTTTGACACGCTTGATGTGTTGCTGAAACATCTCGCTCAGAAAATGGCGCGCAACCTCAATACCATGACAAAGCCGGAACAGATGTGGGATGAGAACCTCGATGCCATGGAGAATCTCTCAGGCTTTATAGAGCAGGGGGTGCTCGCACATTTTGAGCAGCCCATTGTTCTCGCACTCGATGAGGCGGATCGAGTGTTCAAATGCCCCTACCGTGACGACTTCTTTTCCCTGATACGGGGCTGGCACAACAGTAGAGCCACCAACGAGGCGTGGAACCGTCTCAGCCTCATCATAGCCCATTCGACAGAACCCTCTCTCTGGATTCAGGACGTCGACCGTTCGCCGTTCAACGTTGGACTGAGATTGCATTTGGAGGACTTTTCCCTACAATATATTTCTCAACTTAATGACGGGCATGGAAAACCGTTGAGAACTGAATCAGATCTTCGAAGCCTTTACGATCTGGTGGGCGGGCACCCTTATTTGGTGCGCCAATCTCTTTACGCCATAGCAAGAAATGGGTGGGACATCAACCAGCTTCGCACCGAAGCCGTGAAGGAAACGGGCCCATTCGGAGACCACCTCAGGCAATGGGTCTGGCGGCTTCGGGAAAACAGGGATTTACAGGATGAGCTGAGGAATGTTGTGTCGCACCGTCGTTGCCAGGACGAAAACCGTTTCATTCGTCTCAAAGCCGCAGGACTCGTTCAAGGCGAGACCCGGAATAATGTCACGCTGCGGTGCCACCTCTACGAGCTCTATTTCAAGGATCATTTGTGAACGAGCCCTTCTCAGCCGATCCCATGCCTTCAGACAAAGCACCTCCTACAGCAGTCTCCCCCTTTTATGTCGTGGGAGGAACCATTGCACCCGGCAAAGCCAGCTACGTGGAGCGGGTCGCCGATGACGAACTGTACCATCACGTGATGTCCGGTGAATTCTGTTATGTCCTGACGCCTCGACAAATGGGGAAATCGAGTCTCATGGCAAGAACGGCACGCCGCTTACGGGAGGAACATCACGATATCAGAACGGCTATCTTGGACTTGAGCCGCATGGGCGGGGAACCCGACAAACCGGATGCGTGGTATTACGGCCTCGCGTATCGGCTGATGAAGGATCTTAAGATCACCGTGGACCTCAGGACTTGGTGGGAAGAGCGAGACGGACTGCCAACCCTGCAAAAACTCTCTGAGGCCTTCGACCTGATGCTCTCTAAGACATCAGAGCGGCTTGTCGTTTTCGTGGACGAGATCGATGGGACAATAAGACTCCCATATTCAGACGATTTTTTTGCCGCGATCCGCGCTTGTTACAATGCACGAGCGACCAATACCGAATATGAACGACTCACATTCGTTCTTTTGGGTGTTGCGAGCCCTTCCGACTTGATCAAAGACCCCACCCGCACACCGTTTAATATCGGCCACCGGATTGAACTGACCGACTTCACCTTGGAGGAGGCGAGGCCACTCGCAGCTGGTCTCCACCATGAGTCTGCTGAATCCGAAAAGACCCTCAAGAGGATTCTGTATTGGACAGGCGGACATCCTTACTTGACGCAGAAAATCTGTGATGTCGTGGTCCGATCCGGCAACGGGGCAGGCTCAGAGCAGTTAGTGGATCAGCTTGTCCGGCAGCATTGTTTCAGTCCGGATGCTGGGCGCTCGGAGATGAATCTCACCTTCGTCCGTGATCGCATTTTACGCGATCAACGGAAACGTGACCTGCTAAGGCTGTATCTGCAGATTGTACGAGGCAAAGCAATAACGGATGACGCACGGTCGCCGGTTCAAGCAGCGCTAAAGCTGGCAGGGCTGGTTGTAGCGAATGGACACGGCCGACTTGCGGTTCGCAATCGAATTTATCAAGAGATTTTCACCGAGCATTGGGCGAAGCAGGCGATGCCGACCAACTGGAGTCAGCACATAGCCGTCGCGTCGTTGGCCATGCTGCTGCTAGCGGTAGGCGTCTGGTACGAAATTCTCCAGGCCAGGCCATACATTGACGAGCTACAGAGGTCGAACGAAGATTACCCCATTGATGCCTACAATAAGCTGCAGCGGATTCCTGGCTATGGGGGCAAGGCTAATGAACTGCTCGCCAAATATTGGGACCGGCGAGCTATCCGATTTGCAGCTGCTGGCGATCGTGACCAAGCCCTCTTCGCAAGAGTCCAAGGCCTGACCGCTTACGATTCCGACAGTCGGAGACGCGAAGCAGCTCTCCTAGTCGGTGACGACTACAGTAATTTGGTTGCTACGTACCGGCATGGCGAGTTCGTGCAAGCGATCGCCTTCAGCCCCGATGGAAAATTGGCCCTCACCGGCAGTGGCGATCGCACCGCGCGCCTCTGGCGCACCGCCACCGGCGAACCGGTCGGCCAGCCGCTCCGCCATGAGGATACAGTATGGGCCGTCGCCTTCAGCCCCGATGGAAAATTGGCCCTCACCGGCAGTGTCG
>CABVSR010000040.1 GCA_902500995.1 uncultured Nitrospira sp. | reverse complement strand
ACCTCCGGATCCACAATCCGGCGCTCTAACCAACTGAGCTACACCCACCACACCAAGGCGGCAGAGAGCGCGCATCTTAACAAACCCGGGAGAATAGTCGCAACCGCTCTCATCAGCCGTGCAGGGCCTCTCCATGCGGGCCTGCCCGAAGGGCTCGCGAGCCGTCGCTAGGGCCGGCGGTCGAATGCCGCTTGCATTTCCTTGAGAATGGCTGCCGCAGCCAGAGGGGGATCTTGCGCATCACGAATGGGACGGCCAATCACTAGATAATCCGCGCCGGCGGCAATGGTTTGAGTCGGGGTGGTCACCCGCGCGTGATCGTCGGTGGCATTGCCCGCGGGTCTGACGCCGGGGGTGACGATCAGCAACTTCGCTCCCACCTTGGCGCGAATCGCCTCCGGTTCTTCCCCGGACGCGACCACGCCGTCGCAGCCGGCCTCGGCTGCCAGCGCGGCCCGAGCTGTCACCAGATCCTGGACGCTCCGCTGAATCCCCATCTCCCGCAAGTCGTCCCCGTCGAAATTGGTGAGCACCGTCACCGCCAGCAGCTTGAGATCGGACTGCCCGCGGCCTTGCACTGCCGCGATCAACGCCTTCCGGTTCGCATGGACCGTCAAAAATGCCGCGCCCATGGAGGCCACCCGAGCGGTGGCGCGCCGGACGGTTTCTTCGATATCAAGAAATTTGAGATCGAGAAACACGCGCTTGCCGCGGTCGACCAATTTCCGAACTATGTCGGGCCCCGCCACCGTGTAGAGTTCCAGCCCCACTTTGACAAATCGCACTTGCTCGCCCATACGATCAACCAACGCTTCCGCTTCTCCGGCGGAGGGAACATCCAGGGCGACAATCAACCGGTCTCGAGCATCAATACGCGTCATCATGCCTCCGCCTTCGGCGACCGGGGCTTCGGGGAGCAGCTCACTCTTTCCAGCATCCTTGACCTCTCTTCTAGTCCTATGTTACAAGCTCAAGCTTTGAACGTAGGAGAATCCGTATGCCTGTTGTCCACAAATCCACGATTCGACGTGCTCGCCAATCCGAAAAGCGCCGGTTGCGCAACCGCGCCACCATCAGCTCCGTTCGCAGCATCCTCCGCAAGGTTCAGGATGCCATTGCGGCGAAAAACCAGGATGAGGCCAAAGCCACTCTGCGCGCCGCCACTGCAGCGCTGAGCAAAGCGGTCACCAAAGGCGTGTTAAAGCCGAACACGGCCTCGCGCCGCGTGTCCCGGCTGGCGGTGCGGGTGAACGCCATCACCGCTTCCGCGTAACCGTTCTGACATTCGATACCGGTCTCGATCCCGACGGGCGCGAGGCCGGTCGTACCGCCGCCTGCGCCTGTCGCGCGGATGCCGCGGGTTTCGATGGCGTCCCACACAGTCGAAACAACAACTCCTCCATCACCCGAACCGGCGCACTTCCGCTCCCGCCTTTCAGCTTGGAGTCTGTCTGCAGGAACCAGTCAAAGGCCTGCGCCATCTGATCATCGGAGAATTGCGCCAGAAATCCCCGCACTCGCGAAGGATCCATCCGGAACGTCCTCGCCGCCTCTGCTTCCCGCCCGCCGGCCTTGAGCTGTTCTTTCAACTTCCAGAGTCGCCGGTACTGCCACACCAGCGCGCCAAGGATACGGAGAGGCGCCTCGCCGTTCTCCACATTGCGGGCAAGAATTCTGAGCGCCCGCCCATGATCGTGCGCGCCGATGGCATTCATCAGATCGAACACCGACGCACCGGGTTCGGTCCCTCTGAGCACCTCCACATCCGACGACTGGGCGGTCCGGTCCGCCGGCACGTAGGCGGCAAGTTTCTCCAGCTCACGCTGCACCGCATAGAGGGATTCAGCACCCGCTTCCTTGAGCAGTTGGATCGCATCCTCTTGCAGGCGCACGCCCGACGCCACCGCCTCCTGCCGGATCCAGGCCGACAGATGTGGATCGCGCAGCGGAGCGCAATTGACCGTCATCGCCCGCTTCGTCAAGGCCTGCGTCCATTTGAGCCGACCGTCCAGCTTGGCAGCGGCCACAATGAGCGTCGTGGTGTCATTCGGTGCAGCGAGATAGGGCAACAGCTTCTCGCCCTCGCGAGCCGACAACTTCTCTACAGACTTGTAGACGACCACGCGGCGCTCCGCGAAGACGGGTATTTCTGCCGCGCAGGAGAGAACATCGGCTATCGAGCAGTCGTCGCCATGGAAGATATCGAAATTGAATCCACTCTCAGATCCCGGACCCAAGGCGGCCGTGCGCAGGGCGGCTATGGCATAGTCGCGCAGGTAATCTTCCTCTCCGACCACCGCATAGAGCGGCATCACCCCACTGCGCGCGAGGGATTGCGGCAATTCCATACTCGTGACCGACGTACTCATCCGGAAACACCTTCCAGTCCCATTATCGGCCGGGCTCGGGCGGTGTGTTGCCGCCGGGGAGCGCCTCGGCTTTGACGGGGCGCTTCAAGACCTTTTCCAGTTCACCGCTGTCCAGGAATAACAAAAACCGGGAGGCGAGATCTTCCGCCACGAAACGGCCCGCCTGTTCCAACGCCCGGTTTTGCAGCACGCGGTTGAACTGCAGATCCTGCGTCACAAAAAACTCCGAGGTGCCTTTCGCGACCTGCGACCAGACCAGCCGACGGGTTTTGGCCTCCTCGATTCTTACACTCACGAGCATCTCGACCCGGCTTTCAAATGTCGTCGTCTGATCGAAACTCAAGGTCGGCAGCAAAATCTGCATGATCTGGCCGGACAGGTACAAATCCGCCCCGGCAGAGGGCCCGACGATTTCCGCGCCCGCTCCGGCAGAAAACTCCCGCCGTAAATAATTGGCGAGCTTGATCTCAAAGTTGGGTTCGTAGGTACTGTTGGCGATGGGAAGAATGGCCAAGCGCGGAGCCTGGGATCGCTTCGCCACCGGTTCCGCTGCCCCGCCGATCGTGGGGCCGGCGCCCTGCACCCGGAACTGATACCCGCAGGCGGCGAGGTTCAGAAGGCACAGGCACAAGACACACAGCAAGAAGTACCGGCGCATGGCATCACACCACGAAATTGATCAACTTCTTCTCGACGTAAATCACCTTCTTCGGCTCTTTCCCCTGCAGCCATTCGTCGACTTCTTTTTTGGCGAGCGGCTCCACCTGCTCACGTGACGCCCCGGCATCGACCTCTAGCTTCCCGCGCAATTTGCCGTTGACCTGAACCGGGATCGTCAATCGGTCACTGACCACCAAGGCCGGATCGAACCGTGGCCAGGGCTGCTGGCCCGCGCTGGGAGGATGACCGAGCCGTTCCCAGAGCTCCTCGCTGAGATGCGGCGCAAACGGCAGCAAGAGCAAGACAAACGGTTCCAACAGCCGCCTCGGTCGCTGATCCAACTTGGTCATGTCGTTCGTGAACACCATCATCTGCGAAATCGCCGTGTTGAACCGCAACGCCTCGATATCGTCAGTCACCTTCTTGATCGTACAATGGAGCCACCGCAATTGCTCCGCCGTCGGCTCTCCGTCCGTCACCGCGGAACCCACGGCGCCATCCTCTCCGATCATGAGCCGCCACACCCGGTCGAGAAAGCGCGTAATGCCTTCCACACCGCGCGTGCTCCAGGGTTTCATCGATTCCAGCGGGCCCATGAACATTTCATACAAGCGCACCGCATCGGCGCCGAACTGATCGATCATCTCGTCCGGATTGACCACGTTGCCGCGCGACTTCGACATTTTCTGATTGTCTTCACCCAGCACGATCCCCTGGTGGACCAATTTCTTGAACGGCTCCGGCGTGCTGACCACACCCGCATCAAACAAAACCTTGTGCCAAAAGCGGCTATAGAGGAGATGGAGGACCGCATGCTCGCTGCCGCCGATGTACAGATCCACCGGCATCCAATACTGCTCTTTCGCCGGATCGACCAGCTGACGGGGGTTTTTCGGATCGATGAAGCGCAGGTAGTACCAGCAAGACCCGGCCCATTGCGGCATCGTGTTGGTCTCGCGCCGTGCCGCCTTGCCGGAAGCAGGATCGGTCGTGTTCAACCAGTCCTCAAGATTGGCCAAGGGGCTCTCGCCGCTGCCGGAGGGTTTGAAGTTGCTCGTCTCCGGCAAGCGAAGCGGCAACTGCTCTTCCGGCAATGGCCGGGGCTCCCCGTCGACCCAGACGATGGGAAAGGGCTCTCCCCAATACCGCTGCCGAGCAAAGAGCCAGTCCCGGAGTTTGTAATTGATGGTCTTCTTGCCCTTGCCCTGCGTTTCAAGCCAGGCCGTCATTTTGGGAATCGCGTCCACAGGCAACAACCCGTTGAGGGAACATGACCCGTCCGGCGTGGTCGAATTGATCACGCGACCTCGCTCCGTTTCGACGAACGCCGCCTTCTCGATCTGGCCGCCTTCGATCACCTCGCGGATCGGCAACTGATACTGCCTGGCAAAGGCCCAGTCGCGCTCGTCATGAGCGGGCACCGCCATAATGGCTCCCGTGCCATAACTCATGAGCACGTAATCGGCAATCCAGATCGGCAGGCGTTCCCGGTTGACGGGATTGACCGCATAGCCGCCCGTGAAGACGCCGGTTTTGACCTTGTCTAATTCCTGTCGCTGCAGATCGCTCTTCCGAGCCGCCGCCTCGCGATACTCCGCGACCTGCGCCCGCTGCGAGGGAGTCGTCACCACATCGACCAGCGGGTGTTCAGGCGCCACGACCATATAGGTGGCGCCGAATAGCGTATCGGGCCGGGTCGTGAAGACCCGCAGATTTCCCGTGGTGTCGGCCAACGCAAAATCCACTTCGGCACCGATCGATCGGCCGATCCAGTTTTTCTGCATTTCCAGCGTGCTGGTCGGCCATTCGACCAGGGTCAAATCCTCGAGCAGCCGCTCCGCGTACGCGGTGATCTTCAGCACCCATTGCCGCATCGGCTTGCGAATGACGTCGAAGCCTCCGACCTCGCTCTTGCCGTCGACGATTTCTTCGTTGGCCAGCACGGTCGAGAGCGCCGGGCACCAGTTGACCGGAACTTCCGCCACATAGGCCAACCCCCGCTCGAACAGTTTGAGAAAAATCCACTGGGTCCAACGGTAGTAGTCCTGATCGGTCGTGCTGAGTTCGCGCTCCCAATCGTACGACAGCCCGACGCGTTTCATTTGCCGCTTGAAGGTCGCAATATTTTGCGCCGTGGTGAGGGCGGGATGGACACCCGTTTTCACCGCATATTGTTCGGCCGGCAAGCCGAACGCGTCCCACCCCATGGGATGCAGCACATTGAAACCGCGCATGCGTTTATAGCGCGAGACGATATCGGTCGCGGTATACCCTTCTAAGTGGCCGACATGCAGTCCCGACCCCGATGGATAAGGAAACATGTCCAGGCAGTAGAATTTCGGCTTCGCGGCGTCGTCGGAGGCTCGGAACGGGCGGTGGGTCTCCCAATAGGCCTGCCACTTCGATTCGAGGGCCTGGTGATCGTAGGATTTGCTCATCGTATGAACATTCGCCGATGCGGTGATTCGTCCTCAACTGAAGAACGGACGACTCTAGCATACGCGATACGCGGCAACAAGGACGCAGCGAGAGAAAGAGCGCTCGCACCGTCACGTCGGCTTCGCTTGATCCCCGGCGCCGCTCCTGTTCAAATGCCCGAGGACCTGGCGGCGCAAACGGCGCCACCACGTTCGTTTGGAGAGGAGCGGCCACGTGGGTCTCTACGCCTCCTTCATCTTCCCGCGGCTCATGGATTGGATCCTTGGCGGCGAGCGGTTCCACACCGAACGCCGCCGGCTTCTTGCTTCAGCCCACGGCCTGGTGCTGGAAATCGGCTTCGGCACTGGGCTTAATTTGCCGCATTACCCTCCGTCCATCACGGCGCTGCATACCGTGGAGCCGGCATCTCTCCTGCCCGATCGGGTCGCCCGGCGAGTGGCGGGCGCGCCGTTTCCCGTCCACCTGCATCAACTAGGCGCAGAAGGCCTGCCTTTTGACGACGGCCTGTTCGATTACGCCATCAGCACCTTCACCTTGTGCACGATTCCCGATCCCGCCAAGGCCTTGCGCGAGGTCCGGCGAGTGCTGAAGCCCGAGGGCCGGTTCCTGTTCCTCGAGCATGGCCGGAGCGACGATCCATCCATTGCCCGCTGGCAGGACCGGCTCAACCCGATGCAACAGGTGGTGGCCTGCGGCTGCCACCTCAACCGGCGCATCGACCACCTCGTAGTCCAGGCCGGTTTTCGCCTCGAACAACTCGATCAATACACCCTGCCCAGCATCCCTCGAATCGGTGGAGAGATGTATCGCGGCCAGGCCTGCACGACCGGTATCCCTACGTAGGCTCCCGTATGATGTTTCAGTGAAATTGTATCCATCCCCGCAATTTTGTAGACTGCACGTATGAAGGAGCGCGCGCGCAGTTATTCTTCTTGCAGACGGGAGTAATCCCGATGGCCTCCTCGCAGCTGTTTCCAGCCCACGATCCGCCTTCCACATCCGCCTCCGAACCGATCGATGCCGCGAGAGAGACGAGCCTGGCTATTCAGCGGGTCGCCTTGCTGTATCAGGCCATGCCCGCCGCGCTCATTGCCGGTCTCGGGTGTGCCGTCGCCTTGGTGTTCGTCAATTGGAACGTGCTTCCCCATGACTGGCTTCTCGCCTGGCTGGCCTACCATCTGCTCTTATCCATCGGCCGCTATGGGCTGGCGCGCGCCTTCAAGCTCGCTTCACCGACGCCGGCCACGATCCGACGCTGGGATCAGGCCTTCCTGACGGGAACGTTGCTGGCCGGCCTGGGGTGGGGCACCACCGCCCTCATGCTGTTTCCCGAATCGTCACTGGCTCATCAGCTGTTCTTGGCCTTCGTGCTGGCAGGCGTATCTGCCGGGGCATCCTCCACGTTGGCGGCGCGGTTCGACGCGTTCTTGTCCTTTGCCCTTCCCACCCTGGTCCCCCTGATCATGCGCTTCTTCCTGCTGAACCACGAGCAGGCCCTGCCCATGGCCGTGTGCACCCTGCTGTTTTCCCTGCTCATGGTCTACACGGCCTCTCGCACCTCCGACAGCGTTGTGGAAACCCTCCGGCTGAAATATCACAACGCGCAGCTGGTGGATCAGCTCTCGTCGCAACTGGAAGAAGGCGAGCAGACGGCGCTGCTGTTGAACGTGCATACCGAGCACTACCGCTTCATCATGGAATATGCGCAGGACATCATTTACCGGACCGACCGGAGCGGCCGGTTTACGTTTATCAATCCTGCAGTCGTGCGGTTCCTCGGCTATCATGAGACCAGCGTGCTCGGCCATCGGGCCTTGGATTTCGTGCACCCGAATTACCGCCGCAGCACCGAACATTTTTATATCCGCCAGTTTCTCCGCAAGACAGCCAGCACCTATTACGAATTCCCCCTGGTCACCAGAACGAACCAGACGCTGTGGGTAGGGCAAAACGTGCAGTTGCTCTTGCGCGAGGGGGAGGTTATCGGATTTCAAGCGGTGCTGCGCGACATCTCGGCTCGAAAAGAAACCGAGGAGGCTCTGCGTTTCAGCCAGGACCGGTACCGGGCCTTGTTTGAGAGCAGCCCTGAAATGCTCCTGACGGTCGATGCCAAGGGGACGTTGCTCACGGTGAATGCCACTGCCGCCGCCGAATTGGGCTATACCGCCGAAGAGTTGATCGGCCAACCCATTTCGTTGATCGTGCATGCCGACGACCACACCGCCGTGCAGCAGCATTTTGCGGAGAACCTGGAACGCCCGGGAGACGTGCTCCGCGGGGAATTCCGAAAAATCCGCAAAGGTGGGAGTCCTCTCTGGGTGCGGGAGGCCTCACGAGCCGTTCGCAATCCGAGCGGGCAATTCGACATCCTCATCGTCAGCGAGAACGTCACGGAGCGCAAGGGCATGGAAGACGCCCTGACCCACACGCGCCAGCTGCTGGAAAGCATCGTCGAACACATCCCTCATATGGTCTTCTTGAAAGATGCCAAAGAACTGCGCTTCGCCCAGTTCAACAAAGCCGGCGAACAACTGATCGGCCTGCCCCGTGAAGCACTCCTGGGGAAAAACGACTTCGATCTCTTCCCCCGCGAGCAGGCGGAATTTTTCACCGCGCGGGATCGGGAAGTACTCACCGGCGGAGCCCTGCTGGACATTCCCGCCGAACCCATCCAGACCAAGGATCAAGGTCTGCGGTGGCTGCATACCAAAAAACTTCCCCTTTATGATTACACCGGGGTGCCACGCTATCTCCTGGGCATCTCCGAAGACATTACCGATCAGAAAAAGCGCCAGGAAATCGAACAACTCCGGTTGGGACAGCTGGCGACACAGCAGTCCGTCCTGCATAAACTGGCGGAAGATCCGTCCATTCACAGCGGCCACCCGCAACAGGCGTTTCCGGTCATGACCGAACATGCGGCCGGCACCTTCGCGGTGGAACGGGCGAGCATCTGGCTGTTCGATGAGGCGCAATCCGCCCTGGTCCTGCAAGACTTGTATGAAGCCACTCCCAGACGCCATAGCCAGGGAACCACGCTCTCCACCAGCGAATATCCGTCGTATCTGCGCGCCCTCGAAACAGAGCCCTATTCCCTGGCCGCTCATGCGGCCCGGACCGATCCGCGCACCAGTGAACTGGCGCCGTCTTATCTGGTCCCGCTCGGCATTGTGTCCATGCTGGACGCCCCGATTCGCCGCCATGGACGTGTCGTCGGAGTGTTGTGCCTCGAACACGTCGGCGCGCTCAAGACATGGACCAGCGAGGAGGAAGCCTTCGCCGCGTCCCTTGCCGCCATGGCCACGCTGACCCTGGAAGCGGCCGACCGCCGCCAGGCGCAGGAGGCGCTCGAACGTCATGTCCGCGACCGTACCGGGGAACTGCGGCGCATGACGGCGCACCTGCAGACGATCATCGAAGAATCGCCTCTGGCCATGATCGAGCTGGATCAAGCGGGCCGCGTCACGACGTGGAATGCCGCCGCGACTGCCTTGTTCGGATGGACCAGAGAAGAAGTGCTGGGAAAGGAACTTCCCTATGTGCCGGCGGGCCAGGAACAGGCGTCGGACGAGCTATGGACCTCCGTCATGAGCGGCGGCGCCCCGCGCAACCTCGAACTCTGCCGCCAGAGAAAAGATGGAACCCTGATCGATGTGAACATGTGGGGGACGTTACTCCAAGGCCCCGGCGGCCAGACGACCGGCTCCATCGGATTTTTCATCGACGTGACGGAGCACAAACAACTCGAAGAACAGCTCCGGCAGGCCCATAAAATGGAAGGCATCGGCAGATTGGCCGGCGGCGTGGCCCACGACTTCAACAATCTGCTCACGGTCATCAACGGCTGCGCGATGCTGCTCTTGGATCAGGTGCGCGCTGAGGATCCATTGCATCGGTCTTTGACCGAGATTCTCACCGCCGGCCAGCGGGCGGCCGCGCTCACCAAGCAACTCCTGGCCTTCAGCCGCCGGCAGGTGTTGACGTTCCAGGTGTTCGACTTGAATGAGGCCCTCTCGTCGATCAGTTCCATGATCGAACGGTTGATCGGTGAGGATATCGCCCTCGTGAGAGACCTGACGTCACAGCCTTGCATTATCCGCGCGGACCGGGGACAGATCGATCAGGTCGTGTTGAACCTGGCCGTGAACGCCAAGGACGCCATGCCCCAGGGAGGCACACTGACCATGGCCACACGAACCCTGACCCTTGCCGCAGACATGCCGGTCCCCCACCCCTCCATGCTCCCGGGACGGTATGCGCATCTGTCCGTGCGCGATTCGGGAGAAGGCATGGACCGGACCACGCTCTCGCATATTTTCGAACCCTTTTTCACCACCAAGGAGGAGGGCAAAGGCACAGGCCTGGGTCTGGCCACGGTCTATGGAATCGTCAAGCAGAGTCAAGGCTTCATCTTTGCCGACAGCATCCCCGGAGAAGGCGCTACCTTCGACATCTATTTTCCCCTGGCCCAGGCGCCGCCTCTGGCCGCCGCGCCGCCCACTTCCTCGCGCCCGCACTGCGGCCGCGAAACCATCCTGCTGGTCGAGGATCAGCAGGCCGTCCGGATGCTGCTCATGCATGCCCTGTCGGATTACGGGTATACCGTGCTGGAAGCCTCCAGCGGGCAGGAGGCGCTCCGCCTGGTGGCCGCCGCAAAGACACCTATTCACATTCTGCTCACCGATGTGGTCATGCCGCAGATGACGGGCCCCGCCCTGGCCGAGCGCCTGCGCCAGCAATGGCCGCATCTTCGAGTCTTGTTTATGTCGGGGTATGCGGAGGGGACGGTGCTGCCGACGTTTCTGGCGGAGCCGGGAACCGGCTTCATTCAAAAACCGTTTTTACCCACGGAGCTCGCCCAGAAACTTCGCGAACTGCTGGATGCCGTCAAATAAGCGCTCGATGCCTCACACAGGCAGGAGGGGTCCGGCCATCTATTCGGGCAGGATCGACTGGAAGTTTTCGATGGAGTGAAATCGCGTCGACGCCACCGCCGAGGCCTGCGAGCTCGACTTGGAGCGATGAAAGATCCGGCCGATGCCGAATTGTTCAGCGGCCGCGAGACATTGTTCATCATCGTCGATGTAGAGCGCTCGCGACGGATCGAAGCCGACCAGGTCCCGGCAGGTCGGCCAATATTCCGCCCGCATCTTCAACCATCCCACCTCGAATGCGTCCACAATGCGATCGACTTGCCGGTGCAACCCGGTCTTGGCGGTCTTGACCTCGACCCCCGCGCGATGCGCGTTCGTCAGAATCGTCACCCGCTTTCCCAGCCGCCGCAGCGAGAGGAGAAAGGCTTCGGCATCCGGCAGGAACCCGATCATGTGGTCGAGTTCGCGATGCAGGGCCACGACGTCGATCTGCACCCGCTCCGTCCAATAGTGCAAATCCGTCCAGGCCAGTTCGCCTTCCACTGATCGATACATGCTCATGAGGCGATCCCGGGCCTCGGGGAACGCCAGCGCATGTTTGGCCGCATACCGTCTCGGCAGCTCTTCTTCGAAAAAGAAATTGTCGAAATGGCGATCCAGCAACGTGCCGTCCATGTCGAGCAACACATCGTCGATCCTGGTCCAATCGACTGGGTCAGCAGCCGGGCCTGAGCAGTGCAGCATTCGCGCAGTATAACGGAGCGCGGCCGGGCAAGACGAGTCATTGTGTTCAACGAATTTTCTATGCTACCGTCGCGAGCCATGTCACGCACCAAACCCGCTCGCGGGCCGGTGGCGCCGCTCTTCACTCTCGAAGGCGGACGCCTGCCCATTATCGCGCTGGTCGGAAGGCCCAATGTGGGCAAGTCGACCCTCTTCAACCGCATTCTGGGCACTCGAGCCGCCATCGTGGACGACGTGCCCGGCGTGACGAGGGATCGTAACTATGCCGATACGACCTATCGGAACCGCCATTTCCGCTTAGTCGATACGGGCGGACTCGATCCGACGGCCCACGAGGGCATGTTGTCCTTGATCCGGCAACAATCTCAACTTGCCATCGCGGAAGCCGACATTCTGGTCCTTGTCCTGGACGCTCGCGCCGGTCTGACTCCGCCCGATGAAGAGGTCGTCGCGACGTTGCGCGGCTCCGACAAGCCGGTGTTTTACGTCATCAACAAGGTGGATACGCCGAAGGCCGATCCACTCGTCGCCGACTTCTATCGCCTGGGGCAAGAGCAGCTCTATCCCCTCTCGGCCGAACATGGCATCGGCGTCGCCGAATTGCTCGACGATCTGTTTCCCCATATGGTTGAGCCGCCGGGAGAAGAGACGCCCGCGGAGATTCCCCGCATTGCCATCGTCGGACGCCCGAACGTCGGAAAGTCCACCTTGGTCAACTCAGTGCTCGGGGAAGCGCGCGTGGTGGTGAGCAACGTACCAGGCACGACCCGCGATCCGGTGGACTCGATCGCGACATTCAAGGACCGTCAATATGTGCTGACCGACACGGCGGGGATCCGCCGCCGGGGCCGTGTGGAGCGCGGCATCGAGGGCTATAGCGTGGCGCGCTCCCTCCGTGCCATCGGCCGATCGGATATCGCGGTGCTGCTGCTCGACGCGGAAGAAGGCGTGACGGAACAGGACACCAAAATTGCAGGGCTCATCCTCAAACAGGGGCGCGCCTGTATCCTGATCGTGAACAAGTGGGACCTCAAAGCCAATGACGTCGATGCCCGCGAGGCCTACAAACAGGACCTCGAACGCCGCTTTCCCTTTCTCGCGTGGGCACCGGTGCTCTTCATCTCCGCCTTGGAACAGGACTTCTTGCGCGGTCTGTTCGCCTTGATCGATCAGGTCTATTTCTCGTTTTGCAAACGCGTGCCCACCGGCGCGCTGAATCAGTTTTTTCAGGGACTGCTGGAAGACCATCCGTTACCGGTCAGAAAGGGCAAACCCGCCAAAGCCAGCAAATCGGCCTTTGTAACCCAGGTGGCGACACGCCCCCCGGCCTTTGCGTTGTTTGTGGGACACCCCGACA
>CABVSR010000039.1 GCA_902500995.1 uncultured Nitrospira sp. | reverse complement strand
GTGTCGCACCTGGCGGCGACGACGCTGGAGAAGCCGCCGCAGATGCGGTCGATCTATTCCGGCTCAGAGCAAGCCTTTCTCGCGCCCTTGCCTGCCACATTGCTGCCGGGACTCAACCGGCTGCAGGCCGCGCACATTCTCCGCCGGTTGGACGATCTGAATCTGAGAACCTTAGGATCCATCGCCGGCGTGTCCGTGGCCCAGTTGGAAGCAGTGCTCGGGACCGCTGCCGCCGTCTTGCATGAGTGGGCCCTGGGTATCGACCACTCGCCCGTTCGTCCATCGGTCGAACAGCCGCTGATCGAACAATCGCTCACCCTCAATCCGGACGAAATCGACGATCATGTCCTGCTCGGACGGCTGTCCCTGCTGCTCGAACGGATCTGCGCCACGCTCCGGCAACAACGGCGTGTCTGCCGGCGCCTGTCGTTGGCGCTCCGCCACAGCGACCATGCCGAACGCATGGCCCAGCACCTCTTGCCGCACGGCACCTATTGGGAAGCGGATCTCCAGCCTGTGCTCGCCCAGCTCTTTGCCCGATGTTTCCGGCGCCGAATCAGGCTCCAGCGAATCATCGTGCGGGCCGACTGCCTGGAACCGCTCACCGAGCAACTGCGGCTGTTCGACAATCCGGCCACGGCGGTCCGGCCGGCATCCCATCGAATCTCCCTGGTCCTCGATGCGATTCGCGCAAAATTCGGCGAACGGGCGGTCGTCTGGGGAAAAAGCTTGCCATGACCACCACGCCCTTCGTGCACCTGCACGTGCACTCGGATTATTCAGCCATGCGCGGCGTGTCGTCGCTGGAAACCTTGTGCCGAGCGGCGAAACGGCAAGGACTCGACGCATTGGCCGTGACCGACACGAATGGCCTCTATGGGGCGATTCGATTTATCGAAGAGGCGAGGCATGCAGGCCTGCGGCCGATCCTGGGCGCCGAATTGACGACCGAAGCCCACCGCGCCCTGCTGTGGGTGAAAACGCCCGGCGGCTATGCCAACCTGTGCCGGCTGCTCTCCGAACGCCATTGCGAGCCGTCGTTCGCATTCATCGAAGCCGTGGCGCGCTATCGCGACGGCTTGATCCTTGCCACCGACGATCACACCGCTCTCGAAGCCTGGTCGGCGGATGGCCGGCAGGATCTGTATGTCGAATTGACGCCGGGGCCCGCCATGTACCACACGCTCGACATCAGCCGTCGCATCGGCTTGCCGCCCGTCGCCACCAACCGCGTGTATTTTGCCCGAGCCGGCGACTTCGCCACGCATCGGCTCTTACGTGCCATCGCGCTCAATCGCACGTTTTCCCGGTTGCCGCGAGAAGCCTGCTGCAGGCCCCAGCAATGGCTGGTGCCGCCGGAACGGATGGCGGCGGCGTTCCCGCATGCTCCGGAGGCGCTGAACAACAGCCTGCGCATCGCCGAGGCTTGCCACAGTGATTGGCGGTTCGGCGACACGATCTTTCCGGCTTTTCGCCGGTTCACCGACCACGAGGCGTTCCTGACTCTCAAAGACGAAACCTACGCCGGCGCGCAGGAACGGTATGGCGTGGTGTCGGCCGACGTCCGCGCGCGCATCGAGAAGGAACTGGCCGTCATCCGTGCCAAACGTTTCGCGCATTACTTTCTGATCGTCAGAGAAATCCTGAAACAGGAGTCATTCACCTGCGGGCGCGGCTCGGTGGCCGCCTCGATCGTCTCCTATTGCCTCAAGATCACGCACGTGGATCCGCTCAAGCACCACCTGTTCTTCGAGCGATTTCTGAATGCCGGGCGGAAAGATCCGCCCGATATCGACATCGATTTTCCCTGGGACACACGCGATGGCGTCTTGGACTGGGTATTCCAGCAATACGGCGAGCGGCAGGCGGCGATGGTGGCGAATCAAAACAGTCTGGGATTTCGCGCCGCCATTCGCGAAACGGCAAAGGTCTATGGCATGCCGGCCGACGAAATCGGCGTGATGTCCGCGCGGGTGTCTCGCCAGCAGGCGCTGTTGAATTTTTCCACCCCGCCGACCCCGGAGCAATGGCTCAGCCGGCTCTCCCAAACCTTGCGGCTGAAAGCGCCTTGGCCCGAGATCCTCGCACAGGCGCTCCGGGCGCAGAACCATTTTCGTCATCTCTCCATGCATTGCGGGGGAGTCGTGATCGTGCCGGATGAAATCCGCCGTTACGTACCGGTCGAGTTCACCGCCAAGGGGCTGCCGGTCATTCAATGGGAGAAGGATCAAGCAGAGGAGGCGGGCCTCGTCAAGATCGATCTCTTGGGCAACCGGTCGCTGGCCGTCATCCGCGATGCGCTCGCAGCCATTGCGCGCCATACCGGTCGCACGATCGAGTACGCGAGCTGGGATCCGCTTCACGATGATGCGACGCAAGACCTGATTCGGCGCGGCGACACGATCGGGTGCTTTTATATCGAATCGCCGGCGACCCGTCTCCTGCTCAGAAAATTATGGAGCGGCATGCCGCCGAACCGGCTCGCCGAGACGGACGTCTTCGAATATCTCGTCATGGTCTCATCGCTCGTGCGGCCGGCGGCCATCACCTTCGTGCATGACTTCGTGCGGCGGGCCCATGGCCATCCGCATACGCCCTTGCATCCGTTGATGGAAAACATGTTGCAAGAGACGCACGGCATCATGGTCTATCAGGAAGACGTCACGAAGGTGGCCATGGCGCTCGCCGACTTTTCCGTGGAAGATGCGGATCAGCTGCGCAAGGTCATCAGCAAGAAACATAAGTTGCGGCAGCTGCGGGATTATTATCATCAGTTCTGCCGCGGCGCGGCCCAGAACGGGGCATCGCCTGACACTATCGACAAAATTTGGACGATGATCATGAGCTTCGCGGGCTACAGTTTCTGCAAGCCCCATTCGGCCAGTTATGCCCAGGTCTCCTTCAAATCCGCCTATCTGCGCGCGCATTATCCGGCGGAATTCCTCGCCTCCGTCATCAGCAACCAGGGCGGATTTTATTCGACCTTTGCCTATGTGTCCGAAGCGCGCCGCATGGGACTCGCCATCCTGCCGCCCGACGTGAACGCCAGTGACTGGGCCTATCGCGGCGAAGGCGATCGCTTGCGGATCGGCCTGATGCAGATAAAGACGCTGCAGAAAGAGCTCGGCGAGCGGATTGTGGAGCAACGGGCAGCTGCCGGGCCCTATCGCTCGTTTGAGGATTTCCGGCGGCGCGTCGATCCTCACCCGACGCAGGCGCGGGTGCTGATCCGAGCCGGCTGCTGCGATTCCCTCGCCGGCGAATTAACGAGACCCGCTTTGCTCTGGCGATTGTATGCGGAAGAGCCACGCCGCGCGGGGCCGCTCCCGATCCCGGAGGACTATACGGAATCCCATAAGCTGGCCCATGAAATCGAGTCGCTCGGTTTTTTGGCGAGCCGCCATCCATTGACCCTCTACCGCGATGCCATCGAGCGGGTGCGGCCCGTGCCGGCGGCGCGCATGCATCGTCATGTCGGGCAGCGGATTACGATGGTGGGCTGGCTGGTCACGGAAAAATCGGTCGAGACGCGCCGCGGACAGGCGATGGAATTTGTGACGCTGGAAGATACCACGGCCCTCTATGACGCGACGCTGTTCCCGAACGTCTATCGCCGCTGCCATCAGCTCCTGGCGCCCAACCGGGCCTATCTCGTGCGCGGGCTGGTGGAAGAAGTCTTCGGCGTCGTGACGTTGACCGTCGCCGAGCTGCAGCCGCTCGATACCGAGCCGGTGAGCAAGCCTGCATGGAACGACGCTCCGGACGCGCCTTTCTCCCTTCCACACTGACCACAGCCTGCACCATGGTCGGCAACCGTGACACTGCGCTGTTGGTTCCATTGACTCTCCCCCAGGGCCTTCATATAATGCCAAATCAATCGTTTAAGCTGATCTGACAAGCACTTATGGCTGTTCTGTCATCCTGGTTGCGATCCCCTCGCGCAGAGAATCTCCGGCAGCGTCTCCTCCATGCCTTTGCCTTGCGTGCCGATCAACAGGACCTGACGGCGGACGACCTCGCGCTCTTGGAACGGATCGCCGAGGCCATCGTGGCACGGCGCATGGCCGCCCCGGCGACACTCTTCCTCGAATCATTGGGCCCGATGAATTTTCTCGGCAGCCAGGCCCTGCACTTCCTCGCCCCCCTCGTGGAATGTGTCTTCAACAGCAGCGAACTCGCACAGGTCGCCCGCCTCTTGGAGCGGCGGGATTCCTTGCATCGGCTCACCGCCTTCATCGAAGCCAAGGTTACCGCGCCCATGGGAGCGCCGGCTCGATGACGTCAGCGCAGCAGTCTCCCGCCATATCAAACCCCTCGCAGCCGCTGAACGTCATCGTCGCGACCGATTGCGGAAGCACGACGACCAAAGCTATCCTGATCGAGAAGGTCGGCGACGAATATCGCCAGACCTATCGTGGCGAAGCGCCCACCACCGTAGAAGCCCCGTTCGAGGACGTGACCCGCGGGGTGTTGAATGCCATCGCTGAGATTGAAGAACTCTCCGGCCGGACGATCCTGGACGGCGACCGCATCATCACCCCGAATCACGCAGCGCAAGGCGATCCGAAACGGGGCGTCGACATCTACGTGTCCACGAGCAGCGCTGGCGGCGGATTGCAGATGATGGTCACAGGCGTGGTGCAGAACATGACGGGGGAAAGCGCCCAGCGCGCCGCACTCGGCGCCGGCGCCATCGTGATCGATGTACTGGCCTCCAACGACGGGCGGTTGCCGTACGAAAAGATCGAACGCATTCGCGCCATGCGGCCGGACATGATCCTCATGTCCGGCGGCACCGACGGCGGCGCCGTGACCCACGTGGTCGAGATGGCTGAGTACATCGCCGCTGCCGAACCGCGGCCGCGCTTCGGCAGCACCTATCGCCTGCCGCTCGTCTACGCGGGTAACAAGGATGCGCAGCCACAGGTCAAGACGATTCTCGGAGACAAGACCGCGCTCGAATTTGCCGACAACATCCGACCTGTCCTGGAGCGGGAAAATCTCGCGCCGGCGCGCAACAAGATCCATGACCTGTTTCTTGAACATGTCATGCAACAGGCACCCGGTTATAAGAAACTCATCGAGATGGCCGGCGCGCCCATTATGCCGACTCCCGCCGCTGTCGGCGTCATCATGGAGACCATCGCCAGGCGCGAGGGTATCAATCTGATCGGCGTGGACATCGGCGGCGCGACAACCGACGTCTTCTCGGTCTTCGGTGGTCTCTTCAACCGCACGGTCAGCGCGAACCTCGGCATGTCGTACAGTATCTCGAACGTGCTGGCCGAAGCGGGGCTGGACAACATCATGCGCTGGGTGCCGTTTACCATCGACGAACAGACCCTCAGGAATCGCATTAAGAATAAGATGGTGCGCCCGACAACCATCCCGCAATCGCTCGATGAGCTGCAAATCGAACATGCCATCGCGCGGGAAGCGCTGCGGTTGGCGTTGATCCACCATAAGTCGCTGGCGACGGGGTTGAAAGGCATCCAACAAGAACGCACCATCTCCGATGTGTTCGAGCAACGCACCTCCGGCAAAACCCTCATCGATCTGTTGAAGTTGGATCTGATCGTCGGGAGCGGCGGTATCTTGTCGCACGCGCCGCGTCGCATCCAGTCCATGTTGATGATGGTTGATGCCTACGAACCGCTCGGGGTCACGACGCTCTCGGTTGATAGTATTTTCATGATGCCGCATCTCGGGGTGCTCTCCACCGTCAACGAGCAGGCGGCCACCGATGTCTTCGTCCGAGACTGCATGGTGTACCTCGGGACCTGTATCGCGCCGATCGGCCAAGGCAAAGACGGGGAGCGTTGCGCCGATTATGAAGTCGCGCTGCCGGATGGACGCATTGAAAAGGGCACGCTGGCGTTTGGAGATTTGAAGCTGTTCAGTTTGAGCCGGGATCAGCAGGCCACGGTCACGCTGCAACCGGCCAAACAGGTGGATCTCGGTGAGGGCCCCGGACAATCGTTCACGCGAACGGTGAAGGGGGGCGTCGTAGGCCTGATGCTGGACGGGCGCGGCCGTCCCTTGCAGCTCCCTACGGACCAAGCCGCCCGCGTCGCGATGTTGACGCGCTGGTATCAGGCAGTTGGGCTGTACCCGAAAGGCAGCTAAGGAGAGCTGATAGCCGATGGCTGATGGCGAAGAACGGTTGCTCAAAACGCCTTGCAGCAAGGCCGCAAGGCGCGAGAGCCCCGAGTCGTTCCTGTGTTCAGACCATCAGCTATCAGCTATCAGCTCCGACGAGTAAATTAAGCTGTAGGGCGTTTTCAGCAACCGATTATGGCGCACAGTTACACACCAGGCCTGACCGTCACCGAGCGGACCACCGTGCGCCGCCGGCGCATTCTGCCATTGCCCGGAACCGTCTTGGTTCAGGTCGGGGACGCCGTGCGAGCCGACACGGCCGTCGCCCGCGCCGAATTGCCGGGAAAGGTGGTGCCGCTCAATCTGGCCAATCAGCTCGGCATCGCGCCGGATGAAATCAATGACTATCTGGTCAAAAAAGAAAAAGACTCCGTCCAGAAGGACGACGTCCTCGCTGAGAACAAACCCTTCATCAAATGGTTTAAGACCGAAATCCGCTCGCCGATCACCGGCAAAGTCGAATCCGTGTCCACGATCACGGGACAGATCCTGTTGCGCGAACCGCCAAGGGTGTTGGAATTGCGCGGCTATATCGACGGCGCCGTGGCCGAGGTGCATACGGACCAGGGTGTCACCGTGGAGAGCACTTGCAGTCTCGTGCAAGGCATCTTCGGCATCGGCGGTGAAACCAGCGGTGAACTGGTCCTGGGCGTGAAGGCGCCGGATCAGCCTCTCGTGCCGGAACAGCTCACCCCAGCGATGAAAGGCAAGGTCGTCGTCGGAGGCGCCTTTCTGTCCGCCGCCACCATGGCGCGCGCGAAGGAACTCGGCATCGTCGGCCTGGTCGTCGGCGGCATTCATGACAAGGATCTCCGCGCGCTGCTCGGCTACGATCTGGGCGTCGCGATCACCGGCACGGAACAAGTCGGCTTCACGTTGATCCTGACGGAAGGGTTCGGCACGATTCCGATGGCGCCCAAGACGTTCGCGTTGCTGGCAGCCCATGCGGGGCAGAAGGCGTCGATCTCGGGCGCCACGCAAATCCGCGCCGGCGTCATCCGGCCCGAAATCATCATTCCGCACAGCGGCCCGACGGCGACAACGAAGGTCGCGCAAGCAGAACGGGAAGGCATTCAACTCGGCGATCCGGTGCGCATCATCCGTGACCCGCTGTTCGGCAAAATCGGCGCGGTTTCAGGGTTGCCGTCGGAATTGCGCGCCATTCCGACCGAAAGCGAAGTCCGCGTACTTGAAGTCCGCTTTCCCGACGGCACGGCGACCGTGGTCCCGCGCGCCAATATCGAAGTGATCGAAGGA
The DNA here is from genome assembly GCA_902500995.1 of uncultured Nitrospira sp. GTDB lineage: Bacteria > Nitrospirota > Nitrospiria > Nitrospirales > Nitrospiraceae > Nitrospira_A. The sequence goes on along the minus strand of CABVSR010000039.1, from coordinate 5,442 downwards.
GCCTGATCGCGTGCTGCATCGGCTACTCATCCTGGCTTTCGTGACCTGCCTGCCGGCGCTGCTCCCGTCGCTGGCCCCGGCGCAGACCATGCCGCAACAGCTGCGCGTGATCGACACTCCCAGCGATGGGGGCGGCAGCCTCACGGTACTCTGGGCTTCTTCCGCAAGCGAGAGCGCCGCCGCGAAATATCAAATTCTGCTCCACGAAGGGGGCCTTCCCCGGGATCCCTCGGCCTGGAAGGTCGTCGCGGAATTCCCCGCCAATACGCGCTATGTCCGCGAGAGCAAGTCGGCCTGGTGGACAAGATCCGGTGATCCGAACGACCATCTCTTTCTGATCAAGAACGGCAAAGGGGTCGAGCTGAAATCCGATCAGCATTATGCCGTCACCGTCGCCTCCGTGAACGGGCAGGAACGGGTGATTGCGCCACCGGTCGTCGCTTCCCCAGAACCCAACTGGATGAACTGGAATCAGGTGAACAACCTCGTGTTGGCCTTGATGTTCGGCGCGATCGTGTTTTATGCCATCAACCTGGCCAAGCGGAAGGAGATCTTTCTCCGCCGCATTCCCGGGTTGGATGCCGTGGATGAGGCCATCGGGCGGGCCACGGAATTGGGCAAGCCGGTGCTCTACATGACCGGGGCGCACGACATGAACGACCCCTCGACGATAGCCGCCGCCGTGATCCTGGGGCGGGTCGCCAAGAAGGCCGCCTCGTACGAAACGGAACTGCTCGTCCCCCATCGCGAGCCGATCACCATGGCGGTCTGCCAGGAAATTACCAAACAGGCCTACATGGAAGCGGGCAAACCGGACCTCTTCAAGGACGACGCGAACTTTTTCATCACCAGCGACCAGTTCAGCTATACCGCGGCGGTCGACGGCATCATGCTGCGGCGAAAACCGGCAGCGAACTTTTTCATGGGGTCGTACTTTGCCGAATCGCTCCTGCTGACGGAAACCGGCGCAAGCACCGGCGCGATCCAAATCGCCGGAACCGACTCGGACCACCAATTGCCGTTCTTCGTGACCACCTGCGACTACACGCTGATCGGCGAAGAGCTCTACGCCGCCAGCGCGTATCTGTCCAAGGAACCGATCCAGATCGGCACGCTGCGCGGGCAGGATCTCGGCAAGGCGTTCATTCTGAGCGTCATCGGCATCGGGACAGTGCTCGCCACGGTCGGCGTGCTCACAGGCAACGGGTGGGCGCAACCGCTATTGGACCTGTTTAAGGATCTCAAATGATCTTCCTCCGCCGTCAATTGCCGCTGCTCATCACCATGATCACCGGGCTGGTCATGGCGGCCCAATACTACGTCCCGCATCCGGCCTCCGAACAACTGCTCACCACCGTCACCAAGTGGCTGCAGATCATCGGCGGCTTTGCGCTGGTCCTCGGCATTACCAGCCTCTTCCACCTGCACGCGGCCAAGATCCGCCGGAAGGAAGCGGGCTGGGCCTACAGCGTCGTGCTGTATGTCGGCATGCTCGGCACGATCATCGTGGGACTCTGGAACAACGGCAAGGAAAGTATCGACGGGGCACTGACCTCTTTCGGCTGGGTATACTCCTATACACTGGTGCCGCTGCAGGGGACCATGTTCGCCATCCTGGCCTTCTTCATCGCCTCGGCCGCCTATCGCTCGTTCCGCGCGCGGAGCCGCGAGGCCGCCGTGCTGTTGGTCGCGGCCGTGATCGTCATGATGGGGCGCGTGCCGCTCGGCGAATATATCCTGCCGCTCAGCGGGGACCTGTCGAGCTGGATTCTCAATGTGCTGAACGCCTCCGTGCGGCGAGCGATTCTCATCGGCGTCAGCCTGGGCGCCGTGGCCCTCTCGTTTAAAATTATCTTCGGCGTGGAACGGTCGTATCTGGGCGGAGGCAAGGAATAGCGTGAAGCGTCGTTCGTATCTCGTGAAGCGCAAACATTTCGGACGAGAGACTCTTCACGTTTCACGAGGAACGGCTCATGAGTCTCGCTGAGCGCATGTTGCGGATCGACCGGCGGATCATCTTTTTGGTGATCGGCCTCTGCACGCTCGTGCCGCTGCTCTTTCCAGTCGGGTTGCCCATCAAAATTTCCAGCGAGGTGCGCGGCGTCTACGACTATATCGAGGGCCTGCCGGAAGGCTCGGTGTTTCTCCTGTCGTTGGACTTCGATCCCGCATCCAAGCCCGAACTCTATCCGCAGGCCATTTCGATTTTGCGCCATGCCTTCAAAAAGAATCTCCGTGTGGTGGCCATGACTCTTTGGGTGTCCGGTACCGGTCTCGCCGACCAGATCCTGACCCAGACGGCCAAAGAAGCCGGCAAGGAGAACGGCAAGGATTACGTGTTCCTGGGTTGGAGTCCTGGCGGCAGCGCCGTCATCCTGAACATGGGCCAGGATCTCTACAATGCCTTTCCGGCCGACTATGGCGGCAAGGCCACCAAGGGCCTGCCGGTATTGGCGGGAGTCCAGAACCTGCGCGACGTCACCTATGCCGTCAGCCTCGGCGCGGGCAATCCCGGTGTCGAAGCCTGGTACGTCTTCGGCAAAGACAAATATAAGTTCGAACTTGGCGGCGGCTGCACCGGCGTGATCGCGCCGGGGCTCTATCCGCTGTTGCGGAGCGGCCAGATCAACGGCCTGATCGGCGGCCTGCGCGGAGCGGCGGAATATGAAACGTTGATCGGGCAAAAGGGGAAAGCGGTCGCCGGCATGGACGCTCAATCGGCTACGCATCTGGCCATCATCGTGCTGGTCGCCATCTGCAACATGTTTTATTTCTCGTTACGGCGGCAACAACGCCGGCAGGGCGGGTGAGGGTAGAGGCGCAATGGACTTGTCATTTTCCGTCATACTCGGCGCCTGGATCGCCACGGGGCTGACCCTCTTCATCCTCTCGTTTCTGTATGAGGATAATCCGCTCTTCAAGCTCGCCGAACATCTCTATGTCGGCGTCTCGCTGGGCTACACGATCGTGAAGACCTACGACACGGTCGTGATGACCTTGATCGTGCGGCCGATCCTCGACAAGGGGGAATGGTCGCTGCTGATTCCGGTCGGTATCGGCATGCTCATGCTCACGCGGTATGTGCCGAAAGCGGCCTGGCTGTCGCGGTATGCTTTCGCCTTCATCGTCGGCGTGGGGGCAGGATTGGCAATTCCGCGCACCATTTCATCGTTCATTCTGAAACAGATCGAAGACACCGTGCGGCCGCTTCTGGGCATCGCGCCCGGCGGCGGCATCACGTTCGACTATTCGCTGCTCAATCCGGCAAGCCATCTGAACGGCATCATCATTCTGATCGGCGTCGTGTCGGTGCTGTTTTACTTTTTCTTCTCCGTCGAACATTCGGGACCGGGCAAGACGGTCGCGCGCGCCGGCATTCTGTTCCTGATGATCTCCTTCGGCGCCGCCTTCGGCTATACCGTGATGGCGCGCATGTCGCTTCTGATCGGCCGGCTGACCGATCTCATCGAATTCTCCGACGCCTCCTACGGGCGCCCCACGTTGTGGCTCCTTCTTCTGACCGTCGCGACCCTCATCGTCCTCAGCCGCCGCAGCCGCAGCCACCCGCCGAATCAGTAGGCACCCGGTGCCGTCGTTCCTTCTTCGTGAAGCGTCGTTCGTCTCGCGTCGTTCGTCGCACGTCGTTTGTGGTGGGAGACGTTTCACGCTTCCCACCAATCAGCACCGCTTGCAGGATGCGCAAAAAGGCCTTCCAGCAAGGCCGCAGCGAATGAAGAGTTGAGGCGTACCCTCGGCGGTACGTTGAAACTCTGAATGACGCGAGAACGACGCTGGAGGCATTTTTCCGCATCCTGCCGAGGCTGTTGCGCCTGAGAAGTTTGCTCCGTTACAATGCGCCTCACTATGGACGCCACACCAACCATGACCGCCAAAGATCCCGCGCAATATCCGCTGCTGCGCAATCTGCAATTTTCGCCGATCAAGGAAGGGGAGGAGCAGTTCATCGTGCTCTGGGACCCCACCGGATTGAGCAAGGAACGTCTGGTCCTGCCGTTGAACTATTTCTTCATTGTGCAGCACCTAGACGGCGAGCACAGCCTGCAGGACATCGGGGCAATTTACTTGAAGCGCTTCGGCGAATTCCTCATGCCGAACAAGGTCGAACAGTTGCTGGCCGATCTGGATACCAAACTGTTTCTGGAAGGATCACGCACTGAGCAGGCCAAGCAGGCGGCCCTGGACGCTTATCGCCAGGCCCCGGCTCGCTCGCCGCAATTTGCCGGTCGCAGCTACGAAGCCGATCCCGCCAAGTTGCGCGCGCAGATCAACGGCTTTTTCGTCTCGAAGGAAGGCCCCGAGGTGAAGGCCTCCGAACACAAGGGCCAACTCATCAAGGCGCTCGTCGCGCCCACCTACGAACTGAAACAGGCCGGTCCGATTTACGCGTGGGCGTACAAGGAATTACAGGACGCCACAAAACCGGATCTCTACGTGCTGATCGGCACCGCCCACTCCGGACTCGAACATCCGGTGGCGGTGACCGACAAGGATTTTGATACCCCTCTGGGGCGCGTGACGGTCGAACGCGCGGTCACCGACCGGCTACGCGAACAGATCCCCGCCGCTTTCACCGACGAATTGGCACATCACAATGAACATGCATTGGAATTTCAGCTGCCGTTCCTGCAAGAGACGCTCGGCCAAAACCAGGCCTGTACGATTGTTCCGATCCTCACGGCGTTTTCAGCGGACAGTCTGCGCGATCCGCAGATACGGGAGCAGGTCGAGACGTTTCTTCAGGCCTTGAAGGACGCGCTCGCCGCCACCGGCAAAACCTACTGCGTCGTGGTCGGCGCGGAACTGGCCCACATCGGCATGCGCTACGGCGACTCGGCCCCGCCGACGGACTTCTCCTTCCATCGCTGCATGCAGACCGACCTCGAAATGCTCAAACATGTCGAGAACCGCGACCCGGAAGAATTCGCCAAGTTCATCCAGAAGGAAAACGACCAGCGGCGCATCTCCGGCTTTTCGCCGATCTACTCGATGCTGCGGTTGATCCAGGCGGAAACGGGGCAGGTGCTGCGGTACGATCGCGGCATTACGGATCAGTATAATTCGACGGTCACGTATGCCAGCATGGCCTTCTTCTAGCGCAGAACGGTGAAAACGACCGCCACCGTCGTTCTCGCGTCTCTCAGCTCGCTCCACGTAGCGCATGGCTACGCCTCGCTCCTTCGTTAGCTGCGGCCTAGGTGGACGGTCGTCTTGACCGTTCTGCGGGGAACCTTCCGAGACAGGCTCCCAGCTTCGTTCTCCCCTCGAAACCATCCTCAACGTAGCCAGAGGCTACGCCTCCGGTGGTTTCATCGGCTGCGGCCTCGCTGGAGAACCTGTTTGAGCAGCCTGCAAATGCATTTCAGACAGCCACCGTCGTTCTCGCGTCTCTCAGCTCGCTCCACGTAGCGCATGGCTACGCCT
>CABVSR010000038.1 GCA_902500995.1 uncultured Nitrospira sp. | reverse complement strand
ATGGAGGGGTGACGGAGTGGCCGAACGTGCCGGTCTTGAAAACCGGAGATGGGGTAACCTATCCGCGAGTTCAAATCTCGCCCCCTCCGCCAACATTGGACACATACCTGTTATCGGTTTCTCGCGGTCGTGAGGGGAGCTCTCGGCACTTTCAAGCTGCCCCGCCTCACCCGACCAAACTCGACCGCATTCCCGCATCGTGCCTTCGAGATAGTCGTTATTCGCCTGTTCGTACCGCCCAACCCGCCACAGCAGAGGCTTTCTCCGAACAACTACGCACTTGCGTGAGCAGGCGACCGCGTGGTTGACTGAAAAAGGGTGAAGGTCTCTGCCTTGGTTGTGCCCACCCAGGGCGGGAAGAGGTCTCGGCATCCTCCTGGCGAGATCTGCCTTCACCCCCAAAACCTCAACAATCAGATTATGGTTACAATCCCGTCGACGCTCCTGGCCTAGGAAGCTGTCTCCGCCCTCATAACATTTAGCCCATATGTTCATATATAAAACATAAGTAATTGATTTATATGTTAAAATAGTGCACGTCTCTGGCATACCATCTCTGGATACATTGCGCTTATCTCCCCCTTTCGCTTCATCGTAATCCCCTCCTCCACGGTATTCTCACCCACCTACTTGCTCGGTATTGTTGAGCATGCGCGCAAGTCACCACCAAATCGGTATCCCCAGACAGGCACAGCGTGGCAATCCGCTCCAATCACCGGAGGCATTATGCACAAACAAGTTGGCAGAATCGGATCCGTCCGCCGAGAACTTCACGGAAAAGCCTGCCCGTTTTGCGGAGGTCAGAAGTATCAACTTGTACTCCGCGCCCACACACTCCCTGCCACCGACGGTCTTTTTGCTCGCTGCAGCCAATGCCAGAGAACCAAGGAAGTCGACGAAGACCTCGGCCGCATCCTCTGGATGTAACAGCACATCAGTCACGGCTCCGGCACAATAATACCTGAAGCATGAGGATCCATGGCTAACGCTCACCACTCACTCAAATCGCGAACCCAACAAAAATCACAGGCCTTGCGGATGCTCCTGACGAGTGGAGTCATCCGCGGGGCAAACGTAGACCCGCCGGGAATATCCGATCCGCGATTCCAGAGAAATCCTACCCGCTCCATCTACACCGGGAGAATGGTGCATGCCAACCCGGTGCATGCGACAGGCCACAGGCGCCACTTGGAACTATTCACCCAATGGCATTCCACTTTCGTGGATATTCTCAAGGAGTTCGGGAAACGATAGCCCTACGTACCCTCCCCGCCGGCCCAAGCGTTGGAATAAGCTCAAAATCATCGAGAGAATCACTTGAGTGCGATCTACGCTCTGGGGTATGATCCCCTCTCTTCAAGTGGAACAGTATCGTAGCTGGCGGCGTCTAGGCGCGAGAGATCCACACACAGTTTGTGGCTTGCGGAGAGGTGGCCGAGTGGCCGAAGGCACCGGTTTGCTAAACCGGCACAGGTCAAAAGCCTGTCGCGGGTTCAAATCCCGCCCTCTCCGCCACGCCTGCGATGAAGAGTTGATTTTTTGACGGTGATCCTGTAGACAGAGTTCCCCTCTCCGATTCTGCCGGAATGCCGAGGTAGCTCAGTTGGTAGAGCACAGCCCTGAAAAGGCTGGTGTCGACAGTTCGATTCTGTCCCTCGGCACCACAAATCGTTCAAAATATTAGCAAAATTCGCCTGCCCCGCCGTGACACCTCTCACTCCCCTTTTGTGAATTTTTCGGCCTTTTTCAGTCTGTTTTGCCCGATTGGTTGTCCAAATGGTTGTCCAGAACCAAACGCGTAGAACCGTTCGCGGAGGCCGAGTTACGAACTTTTTTCTTCCCTGCAATGCCCTGTTTCACACCCATTTGGACACTCCCAATAACCTCTCCCGGATCCGTCCTGCCGTTGTCACCAGATTCCCCTCTCATCACATCGAATTGAGCGTGTGGGCTGCTGCGATTGAATCGGGCGACCTTAACAGCACCGAGCAGTGTTGTCCTGAAAGGAAGGACGTAGAAAGTCCCCTGTTCATCGGTTTTTCTGTCCCCTGGTACGGCTCACAGTGATGGCAACCTATCGCCGGGCGGCCGCGGGGGAAACCCTGCTGACCGCCCATGCCGATTGTTGCGTGACCGCGCGCCGCAGTTGCGGCACTCGGCACGGATTCTGCCTCAGGAGCTGCGGGCGAGCCGCGGCGACACTGGTAGCTAGAGACCGTGAAGCGAGGTGTGGCGCCGCTGCGTGAGGTTCAGCTCCAAGCTGACCGCGCCGCGCACGGACAATCCACCCCACTATACCCGGCGTCAATCGTCGTCTATTTCTCTCGCGCTTCCCAGAACCACGAGACTTGTCGATCTCCTCAACCCTAGCAAGCATTCTTCCTCTCTTTCCTTTAACTCATGCACGTCGATTCTTCATCGAGTAGTCCCGCCCTCTCTATTCTTCGCAAAAATGCCCTCGGCCGTTCTCGCGGCTCCGTTTGAGGCCTGGTCCAGGATGAAGACGAGCCAGCTCTTCAGGCTTGAGGAAGCGGTCGGGCTGAACAACCACTGGCTGCGCGCGTTTCCGACCCACGCGCGGCAGCATTCACGACAGACGAGGTTTCCGATGGACAACACACACATTCACTTTCACTACTTGCAGCAGAAACTCCAGGAATGGAAGGCCAATGACCTGTTGTTTCCCCCACTCCAGCTGAGTTGGATGCGCTTTCAGGAAGTCGCCACACGGGACATTCTGCCGGTGCTTCACGAGGCGCGAGCCATCCTGGAGGCCGAGGGATTAGATGTCTCCATCACCGATCTGGATGAGGAGACACGATCGTTGGGGTTGTACGTGAAGGACGTCGGCCTGTTTTTTACGGCGGGTGACGACGCCAGAACGATCCATCTCACGGCTCGCCATCTGAGTTCAGAGGAGGGAGGCTATGAAAGCCGCCTCCGCTACGAGGGCGCGAAAGGGGACGCCCTCCGCCGGCTGGTGGAGGAGACACTTCTTCGGTTGCTTGGCCCGCGGCGGGCCACTCCCCTGAATCAGTAAGCGATCCATGGTGGCGCGGCGGGCCTCACGCAGTCGCGTCACCATCCAGCGTCAGACCCAGCATTCAGGTGAACAACGGAGGATGACGATGCGAGATGATAGCCCCACATTGTGGAATTTGAGAATGGCGGTGCGCGACGGGCAAGATGCGGGAGACTTGCCCTGCGAATCCGTACCAGGTCGTCGGTTTCAGGTCATGGCCAACGAGATCGCGGCGCCGGTCTTGAGCAGCCTAGTCAATGCCCTCTGCCTCGAGGGCCTGTCCGCCTATTTTATTCTGGCCCTGGATGCGGCCACGCCCTACGTCGGCCTCGAGATCGCCGCGCCGGTGACCACGCTTTGGATCTATCCTTCGGCGACCGCCCATGAGATCACGACAAGCGTCCAGGGTGGACGCTTTCTCAACTATAACTGCCATCGACACCTGCCCTATCGGCTCGTCAGTGTGACACGATTGGACGCCATGCTGACTGAACAGCTCCGTCTGGTCCTCTCCCCCTCCTTCCCTCTGCTCTAAGTGGGTATCCGCTCATCGGTGGAATCGGACACCTGCTCATAACGCCTCGTATGAGACCACCGCGCACAATCAATCACCATCGTCCCTCAAGAATCGCCGTATCGTGTGCGATGGTCCGTTTCTGGAGAGCGGACATTGTGAAGACGATGGGGAGCGACCCCCACCCGATGAACAGGACTGGGAATACTTAGGACACGGCATGGCCGAGTTCCCACGAACTCTGTCGGCGATTGCGAGGTCCGGCTGGACACACCTATCTGCACACCCTCATGGAGAGCGTCCAAGCCCAACAGGATCTAGCTTATGACTGTCTTCGTCTCGCCCGGTGGGGCCGAGGGAATGACGCTTCGGGTCGTATGCCCATGATGCGGCAAACGAGCATGGAGTCACTCATCGTCGAACGGGGGAAAGCATCGATGGTGCTGTGTCTCCCCCCAAATGTATGCGCGACACCAACGAACCAACGGCTACATAAGCCATCGCCGTTCCCAAAACGGCTGCGGATTCCGATTCAGCGATACGACTGGCACACCCGTTGATCAACGTTCAATCCCCTTGGGCTTCGTCTTTCTAGCCTTTATCTCCTAGCCACGGAACGGGACATCATGATGGCGAGCCTGAGCCACATCGTGACTTCGGCGAACCTCCGGACTATCCTCGAAACCCTGAGGCAACAGAAGCACACGCAGCTGCTTAAGGGGATGCAGCACTTCGCGGCACGCTTCTGCGGCGAAATCCTCTTGACGACCGAGCGCACGCCAACACCAAAGAACGGGTCACGCGGTCTTCTGCGTCAGGCGGGTGAATCCAATAGGAAAAAGACGAGCGTCAGCGAGTTGTCGGGCCTCGACGCAACGATTCAATCATTACTCAAGAGGGTTAACCGGCAGACAGAGGCATTACAGGATCGTTTCAGGGGGTTGGAACATAGGCTTGACACTCGTCACACCCTCCCGACGAAAGCGAAGAAGACTTCTCGGAAAGCGGCATCACGCTATAGGGGGGGGCGCCTGAACGATGTCCCTCTCTTTCCTTTCGGCGCCCGGCAGGAAAAATGCCAATCTCCCGCCTCATAATGGAGTGTGCGTAATGCAACTCACCTCGCAAACGTCGACGTGCCGCTTCCCTCTTCCACCCCACGCCCCCAACTTTTCCGAAAAAGAGCGACTAAGTCACTCACCAGATCGATCACACGGTTCCCGCTCTCCGGACTGGCAAACCTGTAACCCTCCATCGGCAAGACCACCGAGAGCGCTCTGCCCGAGTCGCCACTGCTGAGTACGTTTTACCAAACATGAGGCCTTGCCCCACCAGCTGGTCAGGCTCGGCTTTCCCACCTTTCGCCGCGGCTCCCCTTAGCGAATTAGCCCGTTCACAAGATCTTGGCTGCCCCCGTCCTCTTCCCATGCAGGGCCGGGCATCTCAAACAGTAATCCCACAACAATGCAGAGGACTCCGTGTGATGACCCGCCGAGACAGCAATACGGCTGCGTCGCCTTCACACTATATCGATTGAAAAAGACCGTCACTTGGATTCGTAACCATCTCTGCACCCAGCTCTGGAATACAGCACTCCGTCTACAGGCACGATCTCATCAATACCCACTCCCTTTCTGTTCTATCGCCACAACTTTCCTCAAATTGGCAGCTCCTTGCACCCGGATTCCTTCTGCAGGGCCACAAGCTTCTTTTCATAAGAAAGAGGTGAGCCATCTAGCAATCCAAGTGCATGTGAGATGGTCTCGCGGAAAGGTTTAACACAAGGGACGACGGCCATGACGAAGATCGAGGATGACACATTTGAAATCACAGAGGACGAGGACGAAAACGAGCGCTGCCGGGAGGGTTCGGAAGCCTATCAACATATTAGAGCATTGCCGACCTTTTCACTCCAGGATTGGCAACGAGTGCTGGATACGGTTCAGCGCCGTCATCCCAAGCATTTTGGCGTCGTCCATACCATGGTGGACCTGCGCCTTCCCTTGGTTGCCGTCCTCGGACTCTCCATCGGTGATCTCGACTTCCCGAAAGGCACCGTGCGCGTCGTGCAGGGATGGGGAGAAACCGGGGCATTCCCCATTCCCAATCTCACGCACCCTTTCCACCCGCATGGGGATCTTGGTCATCTGGTCATGCCGATGACATCGAAGAGCCAGCAGGTCTTCCGAGATCATCTGGCACAGTTGCGTGCCTGCGGTCGTCCCTGTGGTCCCACAGATTGGTTGTTCCCAGGTCGAGGAAATCAGCCATGGAAATATCGCTATGTCACGAACGCCACTATTCTGCCCGCACTCGCGCAGTGTGAACTCCCGAAGCTGTATCCGAAGGATCTGTATTACTGCCTGTACAAAACTCATATAGAGGAGGCCTGCAACCATGAACAACGCCGCTAAGCAACCTATTCCCGGAGCCCCCACCGAAGGCAAGGTCCACGATCGCGTCGCCGACGTGATCCCACTGCTCACTCCAATGAGTCCAGCGGCCCGTTTGATTCGTACGGGCTCGACGCGTCTGGCCCCTGACACGACGATCAATAGCTTTCTTCCGGAGGTTCGAAAGGTCTGGAATCGCACGATTGACATACACGGGAGCCTCGGTGGCTATGAGAGTACGATGACACACCACATTCTGCCGTTTTTTGATGGCACCGCACTGCAGGATTGGGACACGGGGCTGATGATCAAGTTTATCGAACATTTGGACAACAAAGTCGCGATGACGGCCAAGCTCACGCCCTATCCAGATGGCCGGAAACTTTCCAAGACATATAAGGAACGGATTTTGGCGATCCTGTCTGGCATCTGCCAGCTTGCGACCACCCATCAACTCCTGACCATCAATCCCCTCAAGGATTATGGCAAGCTCTTAAAACGCTACAGTGAGAATGCATCGCCTCAGGGCAACCGAACGCACCAACGGGCCAGACCCATTGCGAAACACCACGCGCTCACCATCGAGGAACGCGACCGCGTCCTCCTCGCGGCTCGTTCATTTTTGTCGGTGCGACACTACGCGTACTACCAGTTTTTAGCCGGAACCGGCGTCCGGCCCAGTGAAGCGGCGGCGTTACGCTGGGAACGCCTGGATCTTGAGGGACAGACGACGAGCGGCGTACCTGTTGCCTACATCCGCAGTACGATCAAGCGAGGGGGAACGCATATTGGGAAAACGAAATCCAGCCGACACCGGATTGTAGAGCTCGCGCCCGCCGTGGTGCAGGTCTTGACGACATTGAAAGCGCTGAGGCCTGATGATCCGAAGGCCTTCGTGTTTACGAGACCCAATGGTCGCCCCTTTTCCCAGGCCTTTCGCAATCAGGTCTGGGCGGTGGTTTTTGGCCTGGCCGGCATGACACGGTGGCTTCCTGTGTACTGTCTCCGGCATACCTACGCCAGCATCCTGATTAACGGCGGCACCTCAATCACCTACGTGTCTCAGCAGCTTGGACACTATGATGACGAAGTCACACGTACCACCTACCTTCACTGGCTGCCGGTCAAGTCCAGTGAGAACCTCTCCCGGCTTGGATTGAAAGCATGATGACCCCCGAGCCCTGTGGCGGGTGATGTTCGACAACACCGAGTGTGCCATGACGCCCCACCACAGGCGTCCTCGCCCCTGAACTGACCGCATCCCCGCTCCATACGAGGCGATCGGGCCTCATGGCCAGCCCGGATGACCGAACCCTCTTGGCTGGCCATTCTGAACATTCCACTTCGGACGCAGCACCACCGCTCAGGCTATTCAGCCTCGCACCCAGACATGTTGCTCGCCGATCGTTGGATCGAACACATCACCTTTACATTTGAATCGCCTCCTGGGTCCGGCCGATCACATCGGAGGAGTGTTTGCCACACGGCGCTGGTCACGCAATCATCTCACACTGAAGGAACACATGACGCATCGTCAGCTATCATCGAATGAGCCTATACGGGCCCTCCTGTGTGCGCGTTGGACAAATGAACCCCATCTTGGGCCGAGTCACCGCAGTCGCACGTCAATGGAGCGCACTCAGAACCTTCGTGGAGAACCAAGGCTGGATATGTCAAAGAGAATACCGCGACGAGGAGATGACAGGCTTGACCAGAGACCGGGCGGCCTTGCGGGAGGTCCTCGAGGCGTGCCGAGCCGGCCCTACCAACCTCGTTGTCGTGACAGATTTGTCACGCATCAACCGAAACACGCCACTCTTGTTCGAACTGGCCGCTAAATTAGACGGGATGGGTGTAAGGGGGAAGGTGATTCACTAACATGACAGGGACGCACAGGAAGGTCTTGCGTTCCCCTACCATTACTATTGGTAATCCTCGCACTCAAGGCAATGGCCGCGGATGGGGCGCGAAATCACGGCGCGCCTTCTGGGAACTGCGCGCTTGGTGACGTTTGTCAGGGACACGGCAACGAGGCTTCTGCCAGGAGGGCTTGGAGATCCATGGGCGCTGGGGTAATGGGATCGCGGAGCGTCCGCACGGCACCCTGCAAATCCTCCCAGAGCCTCTTACGATGACGGAGACAGCGAGCTGTTTGAGCACGCGGAGGGTTATCGAGGTCTCGAAGGGCTCTCACCAACTTCCTCAGGCTGGCATAGGACATCTGCTGCTGACGGAAGGCAAGGATGTCATATTTCGTGGCAACCGATTGGGACCTGTGCAGGGACCGGAGGCGTGCCTCCAGCGCCTGTACGCCGTCAAACGACCGCGTCAGCTTGCGACAGTCGCGCAACAGGACCGTGCCACAAAACAACCTGGCATATTGCGTCAGACGGCGATGCAGTGTCTGGTCCGCCATCGCTTCGACGCCAGCCAGAACTGTTTCGAGCTCGCGCAGGTCCTTCGTCTGCCCGTTGTTCTGAAGCAGCCGTTGGATCACGCCAGAAGAATAGGCCAACGCCGCGAACACCACACCTGGGGGAACCCGTGCATGACAGAATGGCGTCCCAGTCGTATCGAAGAAACGTCCTCCACACCCTTTCGGGTTGAGACGCTGCTTCGGGCAGATCCATTGCCACTTCCCCCCGTCTCTACGATACGTACCGTCTTGAAGCTTTTGACTTGCCGCGCTATGCGACCACGCCGTCATTGAGTGACATTTGAGACAAATCACCTCGAGCTTGCGATTTCGGGCCATCCACCGAGCCCAGCGGAGACATCGATAGGCCAAGGGAGAATTTCGTCTGAACGCAGCCAGCAGAAGGCGCTGCTTGTCGAGAGAGAGTTGTTCAATGGTATCGGCGGGAAGAATCGCCTCAGGCACAGGCCAGACTCGCTCGGCTTCCTCCGGTGTGCGAATAAGAAAGCCTTCGACCGTGGACCCTACCCGCGTACGTGCCGGTGGACTTGGAGAACGACCGGGTCCTTGAGTGCACTGTCCCATGTAGCTCCTCCCGCCCCCGCTCCTTATCGGTCAGTGGCGGAACAAGCTTGACGGAGACAGGACAACTGTCGGTGGCGGCACCGAGCAAGGTTCTGTGGAATCGCCGGAGAGGCTGCCTCAACGAAATGCTCCCCAAAGCATTAACGTCCTGAGGAGACTCGGCATCCCTGCTGACCTGTGTGTAAGATTCTGGCACCTCTCGTGCCCCTAGGGGGGAGGGTCGAGCAATGTGCCGCCTCCCTCTGTTGCTCACGAGCAGAGGCACGAAGGCATACAGGGCAACTCCTGGCATCTCGCCAGGACATCCGGGCCGAGCCGGCTTTGAGACACACAAGGCCGTGCCGCTTCCCGATATCTTCCTTGCTCCCCCCGAAGGAGGGGCACCCCTTCGACCGACACATCTCATGGGGCTTACCCGGGTTCACGCTGGTCTTTCCCGCAGCGAGGGAAGCGCAGCGCCGTTACCCGTTCGTCTTTGCCTGAAAACGCCATGCTCCACGCAGGGCACTGTTCTCATCTGAGAATCGGTCCTCCCGTCGCGACGGCGCCTACCGCAGCGATTGCAGGCCCAAGCCAAACCCGACAAACCGCATGCCAACCGAGCATGTCATCCTCCCACGACTACCAAGACAACCGCTGTGGACAGGACAGACGGTCGCCGTCGCGACGGGAAGCCGTTACACCTCTCGAGGAACCTGCCTGAATACGGAATCGATCCCACCCCACTCGTGTTCGAGCGCCCTTCGTTTCCATGTCGTTCTCCCCTCAGTTTACTGCATTTCCTCCCTCACGTCAGATCAGGTTCCCTGTCTCCATCAGGAACCACCATCAACGCCTGCTTGCTGAGTCTGTGGTGGCCGGCAGTTCCCCTCACATACTGTCTGCGCAGCCACCATCGGTGGCCGTCCACTGCCAGCAAGAGTCGCATCCTGGCCAACTTCTGATGCCTGCCGGCTGGATTTCCCCCGCATGCTCGTTCCTATAGGGAACAGACCATCCTGCTAGACACAGAAGGAAACGACCATGGACCAAACCAGGAAGCAGTCGACCGCGCCACACCAGATCGGGGCAGAGTCTCCCATCCTCCAACAGAGTCCCTTGATGGCCACCGTACCGCACGTGCCTGGATCCCCCCTACCCGAATTGATGACCCTGACAGAACTCTGTGCCTTTTTGAAGGTCAAGCCCAGTTACATCTACTCATTAACCTCCACCGACCGGATCCCGTATCGAAAATTCGCGGGGACGCTGCGTTTCGTCAAAGCAGAAATTCTGCAGTGGATCGATCGCGGGCGTCGTGGGCCTCGTATGGTCGGGCCAACCAGAAGGGATGGGTAAGTATCACTGTCCATCCACTATCGGAGAGAGGACCTCATGGCTTCTGAGCTCACGTTGGAAAAAGGCTGCCTGTACCGACGGAAAAACCGGCCGACGATTTACCTGAAGTTCACCCCAAGAAAAGGAGGTAGGCCCATCCACCTGTCGACTGGAAAGACCAACTTTTTGGCTGCGGCCGCCACCGCGCAGATCTTGCTTGAAAAATATGAGGGCAAGACGCCGGGGCAGGTCAAAGGGCAGAAGTTGACCATCGGAGGCTTCTGCCGACTGCCGGACAAACAGGATCCCGAAGACCAGGGTGGTCAGTTCTGGCAATACCTCGTCGCCAATCGAGCCGGCAACACACGCGCTCGCCATCGGGACATTCTGACCAATCAGATTCTGCCGACCTTCGGGGCCCTTCGCTTTGATCAGTTGGAGCCGGAAGCCATTGAAGCGTGGAAGCAGCACCGACTGGGTGAAGTGCAACGTGGCACGGTCTTAAAAGAGTTGCACTGTCTGTCGGCCATTTTTCGTGTCGCGCGCAAAGTCTACCGCTATACCAAACAGAATCCCGTAGCCGATATCGAGAAGCCGACTGTACCGAAGCGGAAGAAGCCCATCCCGACGGCCGAGGAGATCAGGATGTTCCTCGATGCCGCGGCACTGCTCAAACCTCATGCCTATGCGAGCCTCGTAACCGTCTATCAGGGAGGCCTCCGCATTGACGAAGCTCGCCACCTGGAGCCCTCCGATGTCAATGAAACGGAGAACGTCGTCCATATTCGGGTAAAAAAAGGCTGGTCACCTAAAGATCAGGAGGATCGAGATATCCCGCTGGTCGAACCGATGCGCACGGTGCTCCTGACCTTGAAGCATCAGAACCCCACCGCACGCTGGCTCCTGCCGCGCGGCGACAACCGGACTTACTACTGCGCGCGTTGCGGGGAACCCACCACGCATCTCGGCAATCTCCGGACGACCATCCTGGCCCTCGCGAAAGCGGCTGGCATCTCCAAACGGATGACCCATCACATCTTACGGCACTGTAATTCGACCCATAACCGCGAGAACGGGGCCAAGGATTACGAAGTGATGGCGCTCTTGGGACAGCAATCCACGAAGATCCATACTATCTATACCCATGCGGACTGGCAGAATATCGTGGCCGCGACGGCCAGACTGGGCGAGTCAATCGGGCAGGAGGGGTTGTCCGCCTGGTTGTCCACGCTGACACAGGACGCAGAAGCGTCCGAGCGGACCGACGTGTAAGGCGGGTCACCGCCAGCGGTTCGCGGAGTTGAGGTCCTGGAAAGCAGTCATCTTGTAAGCTCCTGTAAGCTTCCCCGTTAAGGCAACGCTGTCAATGGAGAACTTCAGATTCTTTGACGTTGGCCCGGCCGGTGAACAGACTGGTGCCGCACCCACCAGCGCCGATCCGCATTCCGCCTGCCGGGAGTCCGGTGAGCAGCGGCGGGCCGTTGAACATAATTCCAGAATCCCTCCAGCTGGCCATCCAGGTAGAGCCGTTGTTCCGTGCCATTGCGCACGGCGGCGATGCGATGCCATTGCCCGTCATTGATCGGATGCGTGGTGGCCACGCCGGCGCTCACCAACGTGGTCTCAGCCCCGGCGTCCGGGCCTGCGACGCCAAAGCTGGCCGTGCCGTTCGGTTGCACCTGTAGCTCCCAGGAGGCCGCGTTGGCCGGGGACGTGACGGTGCAGGTCAGCCGATCACTCATGATCGTCTCGCGCCGCGTCGAGGTCGTCTTGACCCAGAATTCAACGGTCGCTTGGAATCCGAAGCGGCCCACCGTGCTGGTGAAGCCGATCTCATCGTCGACGCCGTCGAACTGAAAGGCCTGACCGGCGAAGCCCGCTGCGAAGCTCACCCCATTGCGCAGGGTACCGGGGTTGGGCCCCTGTTCGTCGGCCCCCGTGCCTTCCCCCTTCCACCAGGCCACGCGATTGGTGGCCGGCGGCGGCAGGGTCACGCCATTGCCCAAGCCCGTCAGGCGATTCAAGCCCATCGTAGTGATAACTCGTCGTCCGCGCCCCTTCGGTGAGGCTGAGCCGGTTGCCGTTCGGGTCGTAGCCATAGCCCAGCGTCACGGCCGGTTGGTTCGGCGAACCGTCGGTCTTCACACTCAGCAGCCGATTCGCCTGGTCATAGGTCATGGCCAGCACGCTATCCGGATCGGTCACAGTGGTCAAGTTGCCGACGAGATCGTACGCATAACTGGTGATCTGGGTGCCGGGCAGGGTTTTGCTCACGAGCTGATTGACGGCATCGTAGGCGAAGAAAAGATTCCCAACACTGTTTTGTTCGCATGCGCTGGGAAAAGATTTCCGACACCGGCTCTTCCCTCAGCAAGACAAATGGAAGTTCTTCAGAGAGATGTTCGAAACCATGCTTCAGCAGGCTGGGTTATAAAACCAGAGACTTGGTTTAGCTTGATACTGCGGAAGAACTCGCGCAAAGTTCAGCTTTTTGTGAGTACGCCATTCTTTTAAGCCTGTACATCCATCCCAACTGAACTGCTTTTAATTTATCCTCTTTAAAGACAAGCCACACCTGGGTATCTTCCCCCTCCCCACCTATCATATGAGTTCCGCGGTGAGTCGGCACATCAAGCATCGTCAGTTTTCGTCCGCTTAATATTTCAACCTCCTGGGGACTCATCCCGCACGTTACCTGAGTCTCCACAAGCTCTGCCCAGCGTGCCGGTCCACACACACATCCGGCGAGCAAACTGAGAAATCCAATACTGAGAATGACCGTTCCCCTCTTGTTGGTCATTATTGCACCCCAAGATTTGTTGGCGGTTTATACGGTTGATCAGGCTTTTGCGGTGCTGGTCGATCATCCCACCCTGGCGTCGCACCTGAGAACAGTGCCGGACGTTTGAGGTCACAAGTACGTGCCACCGTTCCCGCAAATGTGTTGCTGTTCGGACCGAGAAGATCATACTCGCTTGGGTTTGGATAACTCTCCGCCTGCTTCTTGACGCAGGCGTCGGTCCCACAGCTTTCATTCCATTCGCCACAAGTGCCACCCGTATCAAAGTCGTTGTTGTAGTAAATATTGCCCGTGCCATAAGGCTGTCCGGAAAAGATACCGCCGATGAGGCCTGTAGAGGTTCTTTTCCCATCTATCTGGGTTTCAATGTAGCAGTGCCTGAAACCCAATAGACCTATGTACGGGATTTTCTTGCAACACGCCCGAGACTTGAGACCAAGAGGATCGTTGAATCTCACCGGATTGTTGGCAACATATGTATAGAAGTTGATCCCGCCACCAAAACCAATGGGGTCAGGCCGCAAGAAGCGCGTCGTCATCGGGTCGTAAAATCTCGCTCGGTAATAGTACAACCCGCTTTCGCTGTCGAACTCCCTCCCCGTATACGTGTACGGCTGCTCCAGCGTCCCCGCCGATTCCAGCATATTCCCATAGGCATCGAAGCTGTAGCTTTTCGCCGTGGCGCCTGCCGAGTCGGTAAGCTCCGTGACTGATCCCAAGCCGTCTTGGTGGTAGAAGAAGGTGCTCGCACGTTTGGTGACGGCAATTGGCTCGTCAATGCCAGGGCCGTGCGTGTAGCGAGCCTGGAGGACATTCGCGCCGTCATACTCCAGCAGAATATCTTCGCCGTCATAGATGTACCGGGTGGTCTGGCCATTCGCCACCTTTTCAATCCGGCGCCCCAGGCCGTCATACCGATAGCTGCTCGTCGTGATGGCGGTTGGATTGCCGGCTGCGAATTCCTGCACCTGAACCAGGCGGTTCTCCGCATCATACGTGTACTGCGTGTAGTTGCCCGTCGCCAGCAACGTCTTGCGCGTCAGATTTCCATTGTCGTCATATTGATACGTAACGTTGGCATCGGCCGTCAGTTGATTGCCGGCATTGACGACGCTCCCGCCTGTCGTGCGGTTGCCGACCGCATCGTACGCAAAGGCCTGCGGATCGAGCAGCAAGGGATGGCTGGCAGCAGTTACCCTATCCAGCTGATCATAGGCGAAGCTCTGTGCGCCACGCCGGTCCGTGAGACTCGTCCGATTCCCCACCCCGTTGTAGACATAGTCCGCGTTGTTGATGGGCGTACTGGTGGCCGTGAGTTGATGCAGGATGTTGGTCACTTGGCTCGCAGGATCATAGCTGTAGGTGGCCTGGAACCGTTAGGGACCGTCAGAGCCGTGGGCGGCTGAGGGTGTCGGAGAGCAGTTACTACTCTCCACGAATAGCAAGAAGCACCCTCCCAGTCTTTGAATCGACTAGCACCGTCGCACCACCACCTTTGAAGCCTCGCCCCGGTACATGTTTTGGCTTATAGAATATTGCCCAGTATGAACGCCCCTTTAGCTTTCGCTCATATTGCTGAAACTGTCGTTGAGTATCTCTGTCAGGACTGGCTCGTAAGATTGACATGAAATCATTCCAGCGTTTACTCCCTTCATCCACTTGTACGTCAAGATCGTGCAGATCAATCTTCATCTTGGTAAGGTGACGGTTGCCAATTTCTATGGCCCGATCTTTCGTGACCAATAAATTTTCTTCAGCCTGAATTGCCCTTTCCATCCCGCCCAGCATAAAGCCAAGCAACGCCACTAGCCCAATCAGCTGTTTCATCGGCTACCTTCTATCGTATTTGAATCACACCTAATCCAGGAACAAATTTTTTGATGCGGTTACAGTCCGGCAGCCCCACATAGTTAGTGAACGGTTCGCCCGTTCTGGAGTGATGAAAGTCGTTCTCGGGAGTGAGAACATCTCCTTTGAGATGGTTGTGATACTCCGCCCTTACATCCGGAGTGAGAGGAGTTCCTGGATCGACTTTGTATGCCAAACCATCAGTACTCGGATCGGAGGCGTAGTAATTAGGTCCTCGCTGGTAGATGTATCCACCCCATTCGTATCGGCGCTTTTTCCCAGACTTCGCACAGATACAATCAATAGCGTCAATAGCGGCAAGATCAGGGCTTGGGAAGGGTTCACCTGGCGCCAATCCCCACACATCTTTAAGGCTAACAGGAGTGTTCGACGCATACCTGTATAGGTTCAAGCCACCCAACAATCCTATTGGGTCTGCAGTGATGAACCTTCCAGATACTGGCTCATAGTACCTCGCTCGGTAATAATAAAGTCCGGTCTCTTGATCGAGTTCCCGGCCCGTGTACGTATACGGCAGATTTGCCGTGCCGGGTGATTCCAACATGTTCCCATACGCATCATACGCGTAGGCTTTGGCCACGCTGCCGGTGCTGTCGGTCAGCTCCGTCACTGTGCCCAACCCATCTTGGTGGTAGAACAGCGTCCCGTTAGCCACCGGCGTGGTGGTGGGGACGGTGGTCGAGGCCACCACCAGGGGCGTGCCGAGCGGGGTCGTCGAGGCAAAGGTCGCTCGGGCGGAAAAGAGGAGGCGGCTCTCGACCACCTGGTTTGTGGCTTGGTCCCGCGTCACGAGATACAGCGGGGCATTGCCGCCGATGCCGCCCGTATCGATCAGATCCACCGCGAGCGTCCCGGTGGCCACGGCGGCCGTGACGTCAATCGGCGCCACGGGCTGTTCGAGGCCCGTCGAGTCGATCGGTTGGCCGATCGCCGGCGCCGGCATTCCCGAGACAAACACAAAGCCCACCGACAGCTGGCCGTTCACCGTGATCCCATCATCTACCACTGGCCCACGCAGGCCATCCGGGGTGGAGGCCAGCACCACAACCTGCCCGCTGCCGAGGCCCGGCACCATTGGCGTCCGGCTCACGGGCTCGTCGATCCCCGGCCCGTGCGTGTAACGAGCTTGCAACACGTTGCTGCCGTTATACTCCAGCAGGATATCTTCCCCGTCATAGATATAGCGGGTGGTCTGGCCATTGGCCACTTTTTCAATCCGGCGCCCCAGCCCGTCGTAGCGATAGGTCGAGGTCGTGATGGCGCTGGGATTCCCCGCGGCGAATTCTTCGACCTTCACCAGGCGGTTCTCGGCATCGTAGGTGTAGTCCGTGTAATTGCCCGTCGCCAGCAGCGTCTTGCGCGTCAGATTTCCGTTGTCGTCATATTGAAAGGTGAAATTGGCATCGGCCGTCAGCTGATTGCCGGCATTCGTCACACTGCCATTCGTGGTCCGATTGCCGACTGGATCATAGGCAAACGTCTGGGGATCGAGCAGCAAGGGGTGGCTCGCGCTGGTCAGTCTATCGAGCGTGTCGTACCCAAACGTCTGCGGCCCACGGCGATCCGTCAATGACGTTCTGTTGCCCACCCCGTTGTAGACGTAATCCGCCTTATTGATCTGGGTGGACGTCGCCGTCAGTTGATGGAGGATCTGGGTCACCTGGCTCGCGGGATCATAGGTGTACGTCGTTTGGATGCCGTTCGGGAGCGTCAGGCTGGTGCGGCGCGAGAGCGCGTCGTAGGTATAGGTCGTTGCGTCTCCCAAAGGCGCAT
>CABVSR010000037.1 GCA_902500995.1 uncultured Nitrospira sp. | reverse complement strand
CAGGATCTCAGGCACTGAAAGCCGATGCGCTGGATTTCATCGGCGATGGTCTGATTACGTTTCTCGGCCTGCTTGCTATCGTCTGGAGTCTCCTCTGGCGGGCGCGCTCCGCCCTTATTCAGGGCATTTTTCTCGGTGCGCTCGGCGTCGGCGTGCTCGTCAGCACAGCCTACCGGGTGCTTGTTATTAACGAGCCCGAGGCCGGGCTGATGGGCCTATTCGGGGCGATCGCGCTTGCGATCAATGTTTCCGCTGCGCTCGTTCTAGTGCCTCACCGCACGGGCGATGCGAACGTGCGTGCGGTGTGGCTCTTCAGCCGCAACGATGCGCTTGGCAATCTGGCGGTTGTCGTCGCGGCGGGGTTGGTTGCTTGGACTGCCACGCCATGGCCGGACCTCGTCGTGGCGGTCGTGATCGCTGGTCTGTTTCTGCAATCATCATGGTCGATTATTGTCGACGCGCTGGCTGATATGCATGAAGTGAAGGATGTGGCATGAAACAAGGCGGTTCCTTCCCCATCGGATATGGAATCCTGCGAGGACGGAACAGTATCAGAGGAAGCCTTAGTGCAGTGGGCCTTCGTGCTGCCAAGAATCTGGGAGAAAGCGCGTGCTGTACGCCGGAAACGATAGAACCCTGGTAGAGGTACCGGTTCTGATCGCGCTAGTAAGCGTTGCCTTTTGGTTGCGAGCAAAGCTATGGCCGGAAGTCAGGCCGGTAGAATGCATGTCCAGTTAATCGAGCGAAATTCCTGTGGGTTCTAGGCGAAATTCTGGTCGGAAGGGTGAGAGATCTCTCGCCAGCCGGTTACGCTTAGGAAAGAATCTCCCGCCGCACCTATCCATCTCCCTATCTTGCTTCGTTCGGGCTGCATGCTGTCGCTAAATCTTCGGTGGCTTCTTCCCAATTAGTCGGTTGTGCGGCTTCGTGGCCGGATTCCGTGTCTCTCAGCTAGGCCGTATGCATTTTGTCCACTTCTTCACCACAACCTTTTCGATGATTCCCTTAGTCATCTCTGTTTTTAAGCTCCTGAAGCGCTGCATCCTCACCAAACAGTAAACCACAACAGGTCTCTAGTGGTGGAGTGATCAAGAGGATGAGAGTGGCATGCTAGGCCGGCCACCCCTGATCCGCAAAGCTGAAGGTACGATCGTCGCCTAGAATAATGTGGTCAAGAATGGTGATGCCGATGAGATCGCCGGCCTGACGGAGCCGGGCAGTGAGCACACGATCTTCCGCACTGGGTTGCGGATTCCCGGAAGGATGATTGTGGGCGCAGATGATAGCGGCGCTATTCAGCAGGATCGCAGGTTTGAAGACTTCGCGCGGATGGACGATGCTGAGCGTGAGAGAGCCCACCGACACGATGTTGACGCCGATGACGGCATGTTTGGCGTCCAGACAGGCGACAAGGAACTGTTCACGATCGAGACCCTGATAGAGGGGCCGGAGTATGGTGGCCGCTCCGGCGGAATCGCGGATGACGACAGGCGGATCGGGGCGGGCGTTCCCCGGCACCAGCTGGAGAGTGTAGCGCGGAATAAGTAGCGGGTTAGTTACGTCCGGGCGAGGGACGACCGAGAGTGTGGGATGCTTCGGAGTGTATCGCTTTGTCATGATGGAACCTCTCTTGTGTTGGACTCACTGGCTCTCTCGATGAAACCGGAGAGCCCGTGTAGGACAACGGGAGGGCGAGGGCCGTGCAGGCCGATGACGCTCTGAGCGGACGGGTCACGAGCAGCGGCTGTGACAGTTTCTGGCATGGCCGGTGCGCCCGAATGCCTGAGCGCGGCCAGCCATGGCCCGGCATGACAGGGAGAACTTTTCGAAAAGCTCCACCTCTTGAGGTATAGCCAAGCCACGTTGTCTCGCCCTAGGATGCGTTCGCCTAGGGTGACTCGCGAACAACCAGTGATGTTGGTGGAAGTCCGAAGCGTGATCGACGGTCTACATGCGAACACCACAGGCAGTACCAGGTGGAGGGGCGCGTCATCGAAGACTCAAGCCTGTGTATATGAAAAATGCCATATCTGTGTATTTGGCGTCCAAACATAGATATATGGAATCTCGTTTCGTTCAGTAACGTGTCACGATCTAGGGAGGACAAGTGATGAGTACCAGCACGGTTGGCGGTAGGGCACAGGACGGAAATCAGGCGCAGGGTGGCCGAGTAATCATGGTACAGGCGGCATCGTTCCTATTGGGCCTCGCGGTGATGTTGGAGGCTCATCCTGCATGGGCACAGATTACGAAGGTCAATTCGGTGATGGCCAACGTGCAAACGGTGCTCGTCAGTGTGGCTGTCACGCTGTTCACCGTGGCCATTATGTGGGCCGGGTTCAAAATGGCCTTTCAACAGGCCCAATGGTCCGAGATTAGCAACCTTGTGATTGGTGGAATCTTGGTCGGCGGCGCGGCAGGTATCGCGTCCTGGCTCCTCAACTAACGATGAGTGACGGCTTTCGCGACCCCATTTTCAAAGGATGTACTCGGCCCGCGATGTTGGGCGGTGTGCCGACGGTCCCGCTGATTCTCACTGGCGGGGCCACCCTCCTCCTGTCTGTGTGGTCGTTTTACCTCGTCAGCGGTTATGTGTCGTTGTTCCTGGTACTCATGGCTATTTCGGCCGTGGTGACGATGCGCGAGATCACGAAGAAAGATGATCAACGCCTCCGTCAAGTGATGATGCGGGCGCGGATGCGGCTGCGGCACCTGGTGAGTCGGGCCACGTGGGGTGCGATTTCTTACGGGCCGCTAAGATTCAAAAGGCGACGAGGCTGAGGGGCATCACGGGAAGGGCTGCTGTGCGTCTCAGGCATAATGAGCCCAATTCACAGGACACACACGATGAGAACTCGCGCAGAAGTCACCAAAGCGGCCTCGGGGCACGTTCCGGCCAGTGACTATATTCCGTTGGGTACTCCCATCACGCCCCACGTGGTCAAGCTGTTGAGGACGGGCGATTACCTCACCATCTGGCGGTTAGAAGGGATCACGTTTGAAACGGCGGATCGAGCTGACATTCTGCTGCGGAAAGAAGGGTTACATAACTTCATTCGCTCGTTAGGGGGTGCGAGCTATGCAGTGTGGTCCCATAAGCTTCGTCGGGTGGTCACAGAACGGCTATCGGGCAAATCCCCTAATGCGTTTTGTGAGGAATTGAATGATCGCTACTATCGGTCCTTCGACAATCACCGCCAGATGGCCACTGAATTGTATCTGTCGGTGGTGTATCGTCCCTTCCCCTCCAAAGTCAGGAGTTTCTTCACACGGTTAAAGAGACGGAGTCTTGAGCAAATTCGCGACCAAGAGACGGAACATCTCACCATTCTGGAAGATACGGCCCGCCAGCTGGAAGCCAGCCTGAGGCGCTATGAGCCTCAGCGACTCGGTACCTATACGAAACAGGACATCGTCTATTCGGAGATGCTCGCATTTCTAGGCTATCTCATCAACGGTGTCTGGGAAGAGATCCCCTTTCGTCGGGCACCGTTGACCTCGTACCTCCCCACCTCGCGACTTCACTTCGGCGATACAACCGGAATGGTGGAGATCTGGCATCCGAAGGAACGGAAATTCGCCGGGTTTCTGGATATGCAGGAGTACCCCCAGTTTTCCGAGCCCGGAATGAATAACGGCATCCTCTATGGAGAGGACGAGTATATCGAGACGCAGAGCTATTCGATCTACAACAAGCGGGACGCGCTTAAGGCGCTCGACAAACAGAAGGGCCATTTGATCGCGTCGGAGGATGCCGCGACGCGAGAAATTGAGCAAATGGATCAGGCGGCCGAAGACCTCCAAAGCGGCCTCATTGATCTGGGGGAATATCATTACAGCGTCGCCGTGTTCGGACCCACGATGAACGCCGTCGCGAAGTCCATGGCGGAAATACGGGCCATGTTTCAAGATGGATCAGGTTTCAAAATGTCTCCGGTCGATGTGATTCCGGAGTGCGCGTGGTACGCCCAGATTCCTGGAAACTGGAGCCTCCGGCCGCGTGAGGCGACGATTACCAGCCGGAATTTTGTCTGCCTGAGTCCCTTTCATAATTTCGCCCGAGGGAAACGAGTCGGCAATCCTTGGGGCGAGGCATTGGCGTTATTCAAAACACCAAGCGGCCAACCCTACTATTTTAACTTTCATGCGTCCCCCGAAGACAAAGACTCACGGGATGAGAAGTATCCTGGCAACACCTTTATTTGTGGCACCACGGGGGTGGGAAAAACCGCGTTGGAAATGAGCCTGCTCTCGTTTGCGACGAAATACCACGGACTGCGGTGTGTATTTTTTGATAAGGATCGGGGCGCCGAGATTGGGATTCGCGCGATGGGCGGCAAATACTTTCCCCTCAAGCGAGGCGCGCCAACAGGCTTTAATCCCTTCCAACTCGAGCCGACTGCCCACAACCTGGAATTCTGCGAAAAACTTATTGGCCAGTTAATCAAGACTGCGGGACAGGACCTGCCGCTGCTGTCGGCGAAGGAGCAGCACGAGATCAGTCATGCCGTGCGCACCGTGATGAGCGAGGCGGTATCACGGGAGGTGCGCTGTCTCTCATTGGTCCTGCAAAACCTTCCGGCCACCGGTGAGAACAGCGTGAAAGCACGTCTGAAAAAATGGACGAGAGGGCACCCGCTCGGATGGGCCTTCGACAATCCAGCCGATACGCAGGATTTCAGCGGCGCGAACTTGTTTGGGTACGATTATACGGAATTTCTCGATGATCCCGAGATCCGGACACCGATCGTGGCGTACCTGCTCCACCTGACTGAAAGCCTGATTACGGGCGACCCCTTTGTTTACTTTATGGAGGAGTTTTGGAAACCCCTGCAAGACCCGATGTTCTCCGAGTTTGCCCTCAACAAACAAAAAACGATTCGGAAGCAATCCGGTCTGGGGGTGTTTGTCACCCAATCGCCGTCCGACGTCTTGGAGCATCCGATAGGAAAAACAATGGTGGAGCAAAGCGTGACACAAATTTTCTTGCCGAATCCACGAGCCGATCACGACGACTATGTTAACGGGTTCAAAGTCACCGAATCAGAATATCGGATTATTAAGAATCTGGGGGAGGCAAGCCGCATGTTTTTGGTGAAGCAAGGGCACGGGTCCGCGATTGCCACCTTTGACCTGGGCAGTATGCCCGACATTCTGAATATCATTTCCGGGACGACAGAAAATGTGGCGTTGCTCGATCGAATTCGTGAAGAAGTAGGCGATGCGCCGGAAGCCTGGATGTCAGTGCTGCACGAACGGATCGCGGCACGGCGCGGCCTGATCAAATGACGAACAGCAGGCGAATGCGCAGGGCCCCGCGACGCGGCCATGGGTCTGATAGCAGGAACAGGTTTCGCCCGTGAGAGCATCTCTAGCGGCTGAGAGGTAAGACGACACAGCCGCAGGAGCAAGAGGGTGCAATGGGTATCGGGACGTTTGTCGAAGGCGCGATCAACACATCACTCACGAATTATGTGACGACTTACAGCAATGCCGTCATTGATGTGCTCACGCCTATCGCGGTCACCGCCGTAAGCACATATGTCCTCTGGACTGGCTTCCAAGTGATGCGAGGGGAAGCACCGGATGCGGTGTCGACCCTTCTGTGGAAGTGGTTTCGGATCGCGATGATTACCGGTCTGGCCTTACATGGACCGGAGTATCAAGCGATCGTGACAGATGGGTTGGACGGTCTACAAGGAGCCTTTGCCACGGCATTCGGGGGAGGTCCCACGGTCGGGGCCACCGTGGATCACATGGCCGCGCCCTTCTACAGTCTGATCGAACAACTGTTTACCGATGCCAGCACCAGTGTGTTTCCAAAGTTCGCGTTACTGGTCGCAGGCTCCTTGTCTGCCGTCGCGGCGTTGGCCATGGGCTTTATTTCCATGGGCATATATCTAGTGGCAAAGGTGTCCCTTGCCGTCCTGCTAGCGCTCGGCCCCGCCTTTATTTTCTGTGCGATGTTTCCCGTCACGCAACGCTATGCCGAGAGTTGGGTATCGGCCGCGCTGTCGTCTGTCTTTACCAATGTGCTGATCATGGCCACAGTCAGTTTCATGACCAGCATTGTTCACACAGCCTGTACGCAAATACTGGCCGGCTATTCACAGACCTCCATTGTGGTCGACACCTGTGGTCTCCTTTTACTCTCCTTAACATGTGCCTATGTCTTGATCCACGTTCAGTCGTTGGGTGCGGTCTTGGCAGGATCGATCTCATTTGGGAGTGCTGGGGGGGAGAGTGCATTGGTTGCGACCGGAGGATTGCGAAGCCTTGTCCGGGCTGTGGCCAGAAAAGGGAATACGCCATCCGCGCCAGGGATCCTCATCAACACGTCCGGCGGCCGCTCCAGGAGCGGCCAATCTGGCACGAGAGTGGCTCTCCCGATCCCAACGACTCCGGCAGACGCAGACCTCTATCAACGAGGTGTGTTGGAACGATTGCAGCGCTCTACCTAACCGAAGGAGGTCCTGTGTGCGGGTCTTGAAACAAGCCGTTGCCGTGGGTGCGTTTATCACGATGGTGATGATTGGCGCTGTCCCGAAGGCTGAGGCGGGAATCCCGGTCATCGATTCGGCCAACTTGGTGCAGTCTGTAATCCAGGCGATTTCCTGGATTCAACAGCTGCAGCAGATGCAGCAGCAAATTACACAAGCGCAGTCACAAATTGATGCCATCACGGGGTCGCGGAACATGGCGAGCCTGTTCAACAACCTTGCCTTGGCTGGCGTCGTGCCCTCGGATGTGAACGCGGTCTATGGGGCGATTCGCAGCGGTGGCATCAATGGCTTGACGACAGCGGCGCAAATCATACGAAACAATCGCATGATTTATAACTGTGAAGGGCGAACCGGCGATGCCCTTCGAATCTGTCAAAACATTCTGAACCAAACCCCCCAATCCCAAGCGTACTACGCCAACACCTTTCGCATGTTGGAAGGCCGCATGAATCAAATCCGAGCACTCACCAACAGCATCGATAGCACCGCAGATGAGAAAGCTTCGTTAGATCTTCAGTCCCGAATCGCCGGAGAGCAAGCATTGGTTCAGAACGACACCAATCGCATTATGACGATGCACGCCATGGCCGAAGCGGAAGCGAAGGCGGCGGAACAGGAACATCATGAACGAACCTTGCATATGCTAGCCCCGGGCACGCCTCGGGGCATCGACAGATTGACATACCCATAGGCAAAGACACCCATAAGGACGACGAGACCATGGCAGACGCAAGCCTTGTGAAAAGCTGCGAAGAGCGACAATTTTACGACCAGGGCCGTGATTGGGAAACCGATCGAACCCTCCGGCTCGAGGAGTCGGAACGACGGGCCTGGTGGGTAGCCGGGATAGCTTGCGTGTTGGCCTGTGGGTTGGGAATCGGTCTGGCCTGTCTCGCTCCGCTGAAATCAACCATTCCGTACGTCTTTGCGGTCGATCGGGCGACCGGAAACGTGGAGTTTGTCAGCGCGGCGGATGATCGCACCGTGATGGGGTATCAAGAATTGCTCGACAAGCATTGGACTCAGAAATATGTCCTTGCGCGGGAGTCTTACTACTTCCGTCTGCTCCAGGCAGATTATGACACGGTATTGTCCATGAGTGCCGACGAGGTGGGGCGGGACTATGCGAGGATCTATGACGGGCCACAGGCGCGAGAAAAGAAATTCGGGTCAGGGATGGAAGTGAGAGTCAAAGTGCTGAGTGTGACGTTACACGCCGATGCCGTCGGATTAAAGGCCACCGTACGGTTTGAGAAAACCGCCAAGCATACGGAAGCCGACACTGCCGGACCGCCCCAGTATTTCATCGCCACACTCGCCTATGAATATCGCATGTCGATGAAGGGACAGGAAAAAGATCTGATTCAGAACCCCCTGGGCTACAAAGTAACGAGCTACAGAGTGGACGATGAAATTGGCACGGTCAGCCCGGCAGGCCCTGTGGCTCTGATGGAACGCTCGTAGAAAGGTCATCATGAACGGAATACTCAGGCGAATAGTCTGGTGTCTGATCCCTGTGTTTGTGCTGACGAATGTAGGGCTCTCCGCGGCGGAAATCCCCGAGCCCGGCGGACTCGATCAACGCGTGCGCTACGTGACATACCAACAGGATGACGTCACCACCGTGCACGTGCGCCGCGGCGTGATCACGCGCGTCGTCCTTGGGGAAGACGAAAAAATCGTCGTCGCCGCAAGCGGATTCCTGGGTGATTGTGCGAAGTCAGAAGCAGAATGGTGTATCAGGGCCGACGTGGGAACGAGCCAAGTGTGGGTGAAGCCGAAGGACAATGCGACGCATAACAATCTCGAAATTCGCACGGATAAGCGGGACTACAGCCTTGAGTTTCAGGTCCTTGCGGACACCAAGGCGGGACGGTCGCGCAAGCCAGTCGACGGGCACGACCTCGAGGAGGCCATGTATCGGGTGATCTTCCGCCATCCGATCCCCCTCCCGAATCCACAGACCGTCCTGGCCCTCACCGCCAGTCAGGACCTCACTCAGCAAGCGCGTGACAATCAACAAATGGTGGCCGATCGGCTCGCAGCTTTCACGCCGGAGCCACAGAATTGGGCCTATTCCATGGAAGTCCTGGCCGGCGCGGATGAAATCGCTCCCGCGTTGGTGTTCGATGATGGGCGGTTTACCTACTTTTCATTCCCATCCAACCGTGACATTCCGGCTATTTTTTACATCTCTCCGGCCGGTGAGGAAACCCGTCTCAATTTTCACATGGAGAAGGAACTGGCCGTGGTCCAGCGGACGGGTCGGCGCTTTGTCTTGCGGCTGGGCCAGGCGGTTGTGGGCGTCTGGAATGACGCCTACGATATGACCGGCGTCCCTCCCACCAACGGAGTGACTGTGTCGGGTGTCAGTCGCGTGGTGCGTTGAGGGAGACCATGATGGAACAGAAGGTGGCAACAGAAGGGCGCGACGAGCTAGGGATTGTCTCCGTCAATCATCGAGCTGGTGCGCTGGGAAATAGGGCTGCAAAACTCGGGTTCGTCGTGGTGGTGGGGTCGGTCATGATGATCGGCCTCCTGATGGCCCTGAACAAATGGACCGCCCATCGAACCGCCGAAGCCGCGAAAGAGGAGCAAGCAGCGAAGGTCGAGAATAGACCGGCCCAGGTGGGGCCGAAACGTGTCTTCGACCCAGATCGCGTGTATCAACCTCTTAAAGGTTCCTCCGCAACAAGCAAGGGGCAGGCTCACCCAGCGTCCCTCACCTCTCGGATGGTCGTTCCAAGAGTGGAGAATGGTCAGAATGAGAGTGGGCAGTCGATACCTTTTGGAACCGGAAGGGATGGGGGAAGGCAACCGGGATCACGACGTCAGAGTCGATTTGGGGGGGAGGCGATCCTGGCCAGCACCCAGGGCACGACCGGACCAGCCACACAGCACCTCCAAGCCACAGGACCAGAGGCCGCAATCTCGTTGGTGCGCGATCTGCTCAACAACCCCCGTGGATCTGGGCTGGATCCAGTTGGGTCTCTAGCCGGCGGGGCGCAAGCGATCCCTGTTGGCATGAACTTGCCGACTGCGGACCTGCCTAGTTCGGCGTTTGGTCCTGGACAAGCGGGACAAGGAGGTGACGCTGGGGCGCCATTCATGGGTCCCAGGACGGCGGGGATGCCTCTCCCACCTAGCCCTGCGCCAAGCGGGGCCGGGGCAATCGGCGGATTACTCACTCCCTCCTCTACGCCGATGGTCCAGGCTGGCATGGTAGGAGACCGGAATATGCTCCTTCCGAAAGGAAGAAGCATTGATTGTGCGTTAACCATCCGTCTCGTCAATGAAGTGGCTGGCATGGCGACCTGCGTGCTCAGTTCCGATGTCTATAGCGATAACGGCCGGGTGGTGCTCCTTGATCGTGGCTCCGAAGCGGTGGGCGAATACTCCGCGACGATGGCACAGGGACAACGTCGGCTGTTCCTTTTATGGACGCGGGTGAAGACTCCGAATGGAGTGGTCATCAATCTCAGCTCACCGGCCGCCGATGAATTGGGCACCTCAGGGCTTGCAGGATACGTCGATAATCACTGGTGGGACCGTCTAGGGGCAGGATTTCTTCTCTCGGTCGTGCAGGATGCCATCGGATTTGCGACCGCGCAAGCGGCAGGGGGCGGCGGACAAGGACAACTCTCGATTTATCAAAATTCTGCCACGACCGGGAATCGGATGGCAGAGCTTGTGTTGCAATCGACCATCAACATGAAGCCCACACTCTACAAACACCAGGGCGATCGAGCGACGATTTTCGTGGCCCGTGACTTGGACTTTGGAACTGTCTATGCACTCCGTGCCGAGTAATGTCCTGGCGCACGATACGATGGTGCGCGAACTGCTGCGGCCATTGCTCAGATTTCTGTCGCGGTCGGAGGCCACAGAAATTGTGATCAATCGTCCCGGAGAGGTCTATGTCGAGGTGGGTGCGGCTTGGACACGGTGTGACGCGCCGGACTTGACGTTGGGTCAACTCATGGCCCTCGCGACCGCCATTGCCACCTATACGGAACAAGAGATCGGACCACACAAACCAATCCTGTCGGCCATGCTTCCGGATGGAGAACGTGTCCAGATTGTGCTCCCGCCTGCCGTCGAACTGGGGACCATCTCATTTTCGATCCGTCGACCCAGCGCCAGGATCAAGTCCCTGGACGAATACGAGAGGGAACAGGCGTTCCATCGCTATGTTTGGGCGCGATCCAGTGAGCTTGATGCACGGATAGGTGATCTCGATGTGGTCGAACGCAGTCTGGTCGACTGTCTGGACTCGAAACGCCTAGGGGCATTTCTTCATCAGGCTGTAAGGGCGAAAAAGAACATTGCCGTGGTGGGGGAGACCGGCTCAGGTAAAACCACGCTGATGAAATCTCTCTGTCAGTCCATTCCCACCGATGAACGCCTGATGACAATTGAAGACGTGCGTGAACTGTTTTTGCCGAATCATGGGAATCGAGTCCATCTCCTGTATTCGAAAGGCGGTCAAGGCGTGGCGAAAGTGACCCCCTCGGATCTCATCGCCTCGAATATGCGGATGAAGCCGGATCGAGTCTTGCTGGCTGAGTTGCGAGGAGGGGAGGCCTTCGATTTCTTAAAGCTGCTGACCACGGGACATAGCGGCTCGATCACGTCCTATCATGCGGAGTCCTGCACCTTGGCGGCAGAGCGCTATGTCTTTATGTGCAAGGAACATGAGCAAGCCACCATCTATGATGCAGCGACCCTCAAGCGCCTCGTGTCCTTAACGATCGATGTGATTATACACGTCGTCGCGCACAACCACTATGACGCCCACGGCCAACCGACTCATAAGGAACGCTACGTCGCGGAAGTCCATTACGACCCCATCGCGAAACTCCTGGCCAGGTTCGGAGCCGCCACGCTGGTACGGGCATGAGGGGCCTATGCGACTGAAGCTGATGGCCATGGTGCTCGCCGTGCTCCTATACATCCCGGTGGGCCTCCTGGGTGCTGATTGCCTTGCCGGGGCGATGTTCGACGTGACGAACAAACGTGTTCCGGCCGAGGTGTCCTTAAAGAGGTGGCCGGATGCCTGGCGCGCCTATCGCGATGATGCGAGCCAGCGCAAGAGACTGCAGTTCTCCGCCGGGTTTGGTCTGGTCATGGTGTTCGGTATCCCCGGCGTGCTGCTGTTGTCTCTGACGACTTACGCCACCCCGTTACACGGTGCCGCGCGATTTGCCAGTCCGGGGGAAATTGCCCGGGCTGGATTGTACGGAAACCGCGGAGTGATTATCGGGAAGTACGGCCGTCGGTACTTAATCTATGGCGGTCAAGAATTCGTCCTGCTGGCCGCGCCAACCCGATCGGGGAAAGGGGTCAGTGTCGTCCTGCCGAACTTGCTCAACTATAACGATTCGGTGGTGGTGCTCGATATCAAAATGGAGAACTTCGCGTACACATCGAAGTTTCGACAGATGCACGGCCACGAGGTGTTTCTCTTTAACCCGTTCGGCGCGGACAATCGAAGTCATCGCTGGAATCCCCTGGATGCGGTGCATCGCGAGTCACACCTCCGCGTGGGGGACATCCAGGCCATCGGGCATGTGCTATATCCCACCGAGCATGTCAAAGATGCGTTTTGGAATGAGTCCGCGAGAAATTTGTTCCTGGGTCTGTGCCTGTACCTCATCGAAACGCCAACGCTGCCTTGCAGCTTGGGGGAGTTGCTCCGACAGGCCTCCGGAAAGGGCCTACCCATCAAGGATTATGTGAACGGGCTAATGAGCAAGCGTGGCACGGGCGATCCGCCCTTGAGCAATGAGTGTACCGGAGCCTTGCAACGCTTCTGTACGACGAGCGACAACACGATGGCCGGCATCCTGGCTACCTTTACGGCTCCCCTCACCATATTCAGCAACCCCATTGTGGATGCGGCGACCAGCGCGACGGACATTGATCTGAGCGCAGTGCGAAAGCGCCGCATGAGCATCTATGTAGGCATTCCGGCCAATCGTCTGAGCGAGGCGGCGTTGTTGGTTAATCTCTTTTTCTCGCAACTCATTCATTACAACACCGTCGATCTCCCCGCGACAGATCCCGCGTTGAAGCACCAATGTCTGCTGATCCTCGATGAATTTCCGGCCATCGGGCGCGTCGACATTCTGGCGAAAAGTGTGGGGTTTATCGCGGGCTATAACATCCGGCTTTTTCCGATCATTCAGAGCTTGTCTCAATTGGAATCGATCTATGGGGAGAAGGATGCGCGCACCTTGGTCACGAACCACGCTTGCCAAGTGATGTTTGCGCCCCGCGAACAACACGACGCACAGGAGTATTCGCATATGTTAGGCACCTACACCGCCAAAGCCGTGTCTACGGGCATGAGCTATCCGAAAGCCTGGGGCCGTACAGGCTACGCCTCCACAAGCTCTAATATCTCCGATCACGCGCGGCCACTCATGTTGCCGCAGGAATTGAAGGAGTTGGGGCAGACGCGGCAAATTATCAACCTCATCAACACGAAACCCATTTTCTGCAACAAAGCCTTCTTCTACCTCGATCCGATCTTCGTGAATCGCTTGAAAGCGGTGAGCCCGTTTCTCGCCGCGTTAGGCCATAGATTGCCCACGCAGAGCGAGTTCGAGACTGCCGCGTTTGTGCGCAAGGATCTGTCAGCGGATATTCCTTTTCTCGATGTGGATCTCCATATGGCCAAGGTGGAACGGCGCGTTCGTCCACTAACCGCGAATGAACCGCTGGATCTCGCCAAGCTCACGATCGATACAGGGTTATTGCCGCCTGTGGTTCAACGTGATCCACCGAATGTCGAAGACGTTACCCAGCTGGTCGATGCATTCTTTGCGCAGTTAGAGTGGACAGAGCCGACTGCTTCCACCGGCGGCGACGACCGGAGGATCGGGAAAGGCCCTCCACTGAATCCTCCAGGAGTAGAGGACCGTCCCACGGGTGAGAGCCTCGTCGTACAGTTGGCGCCGCTGCGCACCGGTGACTTATCTGAACTGGAACGAGAAGGCTCAGGGAGAACCCTATGAAGTCGTGGCGCGTTCAAGGTCTGATCCTGTACCTCGCGAGTGCGTTGTGCGTCGCCTGTGCGCCGAAGCCGGTTGTTCCATCAGGCGAGTCTCGGATACCGGTCAATTCAGAGGAAGTGATCAGCCAATACCGCGAACGGGTAAAGGTCGATCAGCGGGACCGACTGGAGCGAAATGGCCTTGCGCGTCAAGTAGACGCGCTCATGAAACAGGTTCAGGAATTGAAAGCCTACGTGACACTGTTACAACTTCAACAACAGGAATCGGATAAAGCCCGTGTCCGCCAGGTGCAGCCTGTCGGTGTCGGCAGTCCACCGTTTCAGAGTCAAGCCGCTGATAAGACGCCCACGAAGGACAAGGCGGTGACGGTATCCCTGCCTGTATTTCCAATCTCGACGGCGCCAATCAATGCGTCTGAAGTGCCCCTGATCGCGGTGGAAGCGGGTCCCACCGATGCATGCGGACCGCGACCAGCGGCTGCGAATTCCGATGGGTGGATCGACCTCACGTCCCACTACCTAAATCGTAGCGCCGATGGCCGGGCCGACCATGGACCCTGCCGGTCTGTCTCACGCGGTAGTGCTCCGAACTTTGGAAGAGGAGTGTGGTGTTCCGGTACCTGCCAAGCTCAATGAGGGGCATGAGTGGACCATTCACAACAGCAGGGGAGTTTGCCGAGACTCCGTGGCTAGGACGTTTTCGAATACCGAAGGCCAGATGTTCCCGATCGGCGAATGCATCGCCATCCATGCGCCGGTCGCAGGCCGGGGAATGACTCGTTGTGTTGATGGTGAGTTATGGCTATTGAAGTTGCAGTGTATAGCTCAAAAGAGGCATCAGGAGAACTTCCGATGAATGAAATGCCTGAGCGAAAAACTCGAGAGAGGGACAGCGCGAATGAAATTGTTCTACCTCAGGACGGCCCACGAGACACGGTACCCCCTGAACCGTTGATGAATCAGAGCGTGGCCGCCGCGGAATCGTTGCGGCGACGCTTCCTCGAAGCCGACAACAGCTTTTACTTTCGTGCGGGCCCTGGTGAAGCCGCAAAAGTGGCATTTTCCGATCATGGGAAACGCCTGACAACGGATCATGATGATCCCACCGTGATCCACGGCATGGTGCTCCGGGCTCAACAAAAAGGGTGGACCTCCCTCCGGGTGAAAGGGTCGGAAGGATTCAAGGTAGAGGTTTGGATTCAAGCCACCATTGCGGGCATTGAGGTAGAGGGATACAACCCGCGTGAGATCGATCGAGCCCGGCTCGACGAGCGCAAGGGAGAAACCCTC
The DNA here is from genome assembly GCA_902500995.1 of uncultured Nitrospira sp. GTDB lineage: Bacteria > Nitrospirota > Nitrospiria > Nitrospirales > Nitrospiraceae > Nitrospira_A. The sequence continues at coordinate 2,150 of CABVSR010000037.1, read as the reverse complement.
ACGAAACAACACAAGAATCGCTCTGGACAGATGGCCACTCGCGACCGTTCGACCACACATGCTGAAAAGAAGCCGGACTCGCTGACCGCGGCGCAGAATATAGCAATCACCACTCTTCAGGCCATTTTGCGTGAACGGGGCGACTCGGCCGCAATGATCGGGGCCGCGGTGCAGGAAGCGACTGCGCGGCTGCATGGCGAACGACTCGTTGTGGGCACAATCGTAGAACATGGCATTGCTCATTACGGTCACGACGAACAGGCCCAGAAAAGCTATTTCGTCACCGTGGAGACGGCAAAAGGAGAACAAACCGTGTGGGGTGTGGATTTGGCGCGAGCGATTAAGCGAAGCGACGCCAAAACAGGCCATGCCGTCGCACTCATCCAACGAGCGAATGAGGGAGTGTCAGTTCAGTCGCCGATCAGGACCGAGGCCGGGGAGGTAGCGGGCATGGGGCCCCAACCCGCAAAGCGCAAAGTGTGGGAAGTCCTCAATCTCAACACCATAGGCCTCGAAACGCGCGACACAATCGACTCCGCCGCGAGGGTGGCTAGCCATGAACCAGTGGTACAAGTATTTGATCGAACGGCGGCCCGCACCGATCAAGTCCACGATGTGGCGCGAACCCGTGAACAGGAGCGCACAAGGGCAGGACGGTAATCGCGTATGCATGTCAGGACGTTGCCCCGTGTGGAGTTGTCGGACGGTGCGGTAGAAGCCATGAAGTGGCTCGGGCTCGTCCTGATGACGGCGGACCATGCGCAAAAATACGGCATGATGCCGGCCGTGGTTGGGGTTTATGAGGCAGGACGATTGGCCATGCCGCTTTTTGGAATCGTGCTGGCTTACAACCTTGCTCGTGTTCGAAGCCACGATCCTGCCGTCTACGTGCGAGTTCTGACTCGGCTTCTTTTCTGTGGCGCGATCGCATCGGTCCCGTTCATCGCCTTAGGAGGACTCGGGTTTGGGTGGTGGCCGCTCAACTGTATGGGGACGCTCGCCGTCGCCGTCTGCATCATGTCCGTGATCGAGTCACGCCGGCCGTTCTGGAAAACCAGGGCGGCGGCGGTGTTCCTCCTGGGTGGGGCCATGGTTGAATTTTGGTGGCCGGGAGTCGCGCTCTGTGTAGGGGCATGGTTGTACTGGAAGCATCCGACATGGGGGGCGCTCCTATTGTGGCTGGCAGCCACCGCCAGCCTCACACTGATCAACGGTAATTGGTGGGCCTGCGCGTCGTTTGTGGTCCTCGCCGGAATGGCCTATGGCGTCACGCTCGAGATTCCGAGGGCCTCACGGTTGTTCTATATCTATTATCCCGCACACCTTGCGGTTCTCCTGTTGCTCGGGTTCAGAATTCAGAACCAGTCATGAACCATTCTTACACGAGAGCCAGAGATCCGTTCGAGCGACGTGGTGGTGCTGGAGCGAGGCACGAGCGCCATGCTTTGGTCTCTCCGGTTTCGTCGTGCACCGCGTTCGAACGGGATTCATCGAGTCCAGGATCGGCGGACTCTGCCATGACAACTCTGGCCGATTGGCTCGAGGCGCCTTCAACTCGGACACACTAGTTGTGGGATTGCCTCGGGCTTTCAGGTGAACTGTCATGCTCGTATCTCCCGCTGAGAGATAGACAACCGATCGGATTTGCGACAGAGACGAACATGTGTGTATAGGCCACTTGAACACAGTCCAGCGGTGCGCGTGAATCAGGCAGCAGCGTCATGACGTGCGATGGCGGCCAGGAAGACCGATCCCTAGCGAGTCAGGGAAAGCCTATAGATCAGTCAAGAACGTGGAAGATGGGACAAGCCACGATACAGGGCATCGGCAAGCCCCCAGGCAAAGGCGATCGTGGCGAGCAAAAAGCACAAGCCAATGACGAAGAGTGGGATTGTGATAAACACGAATCTAAGCCACCAAATCGAGACATCGTGGACAAGGCGAATACACCTCACAGCGCCGGTGCAGATCCGGGCGATCATGTGGCACACCCTAGCGACCACGACCACCGTCATGAGACCGGATCGCACCAGACAGTGCCCCATGCAGATCAGTCCCTGTGCCATATATGGTCGCTCACGATCCCAGGTCGAGTGTCGTGGTCTGGCGATGTGTTTCACCACATAATTGGCCTCATAGATGTGAATCGT
>CABVSR010000036.1:16383-18072 GCA_902500995.1 uncultured Nitrospira sp. | reverse complement strand
CTCATCGACACCTTCCGTCCCGGCCACGCCGACTACACCTATTGGCAGAAGTACGGGATCCGCGATCATCGGGGAGGGGGCCGTTCCTCGGCGCGTGAAACGGCGGTGCGTGTGGCGGGGGCGGCGATTGCCAGGAAGTGGCTGCGGGAGAAATACGGCGTCGTCATTCGCGGCTATCTCAGTCAACTGGGCCCGATCGAAGTGCCGTTTCAGAGTTGGGATGTGGTCAGGGCCAACCCGTTCTTTGCCGCTGATACGGGGATGGTGGAGAAACTCGAAACCTTCATGGACGAATTGCGGAAGGCGGGCGATTCCGTCGGCGCGAAAATTACGACCGTGGCGGAACATGTGCCGGTCGGGTGGGGCGCTCCCGTGTATGCGAAGCTGGATGCGGATCTAGCCGGCGCCATGATGAGTATCAATGCCGTCAAGGGGGTTGAAATCGGCGCGGGCTTTGAGTCGGTCGCGCAGCGGGGGTCCGAACATGGCGACGAACTCACGCCGGAGGGATTTGTCACCAATCACGCTGGCGGGATTCTCGGCGGCATCTCCACCGGCCAAGATGTCGTGGTGACCATTGCCATCAAGCCCACGTCGAGTATTCGAATCTCGCGCCGGTCGATCGACAAGGCCGGCAACGCCGTCACCGTGGAGACCAATGGCCGCCACGATCCCTGTGTCGGCATCCGTGCGACTCCCATCGCTGAAGCGATGATGGCCCTCGTGCTCATGGACCATGCCCTCCTGCATCGCGCGCAAAACGCGGATGTGAAGACTGCGACTCCAAAGATCGCCGGTTCGACCAAGAAACTGGGTGCTCTCACGAATAAGAAATCGACCGACTAGCTGAACAAATCCTGCCGAACGCAACTTTCCTCAGCACAAGAACAACCTTCTCAAAAATGAAAAGACCATGGCTGTGGGTCTCTCTCAGGGTAGGGACCGTCTCGATCGAAAAATTACATTATGATAAGCTTGCGCGCTCAGTGGCCTTTGCGAGTACAGCACTGAACTATCCTCGTCACGTCCTTTTTTAAGCGAGATACTGAGGGAGGTGATCAAGTGGGGCCGACAGACAGGATTACGCAGGCTGTAAACAAGATCACAGAGGCATGGCATTCTCATTCTGTAGAACTAGACCTTAGCGGTCTTCAACTTACCGAACTTCCACCTTCTCTTGCGCAACTTCAGCAGCTTAAAAAGCTCAACATATCAGGCAACAAGCTCGCCACACTACCCGATTTTGTCGAGCAGCTTTCTCAGTTAGAAGAGCTCATTGCAGCTTCAAATGGGCTGAATGAGTTGCCTGAGGTATTGAGCAAATGCGTCCACCTCCGGTCCTTGGATCTTGAAGGGAATCGCCTAGTAGTCATACCGGAGTGGATCGAAGGGTTGACGCAACTCCAGGAACTGTCGGTTGGCGACAATCAACTGACGATCTTGCCGGAGTGGGTGGGACAGTTGACGCAGCTCCAAGAGCTGGATGTAAGCAATACCGCTCTGACGACCCTGCCAGAGTCGCTGGGGCGGTTGGCGCAGTTGCAAAAGCTCTATGCAGGCGGCAATCAACTGGCGGTCCTGCCGGAGTGGATTGGAGAGTTGAGGCAGCTGCAGGAACTGTATGTTCAGAACAATCAGCTGACGGTCTTGCCGGAGTGGGTGGGACAGTTGACGCAGCTCCAAGAGCTG
>CABVSR010000036.1:0-16283 GCA_902500995.1 uncultured Nitrospira sp. | reverse complement strand
TCAGCTGACGACCCTGCCGGAGTCGCTGGGGCGGTTGACCCAGCTGCAGAAGTTGAAGGTTCAGCGCAACCAGCTGATGACCTTGCCGGAGTCAATCGGGCAGTTAGCGGAGCTTCAAGAGCTGAATGTAAGCTATACCGCCCTGACGACGGTGCCGGAGTCGCTGGGACAGTTGGCGCAGCTCCAAAAGCTGGAGGTTCAGTGTAATCAACTGACAGCCTTGCCGGAGTGTGTGGGAGAATTGACGCAGTTAAAAGAACTATCCGTGCATAACAATCAGCTGTCGACGTTACCGGAGTCCTTGGGACGTTTGCCCCAGCTCCAAGACCTGGATGTTGGGTGGAATCAGCTAACTAGGTTGCCAGAGTTGATAGGACATTTTACCAAGTTGCAAAAGCTGCGGGCTGATCGCAATAAACTGGCCGTGCTACCAGAGTCAATCGGACAGTTGGTGCAATTGAAAGTGTTATCTCTGTGGTGGAATCAGCTGGAGACGTTACCGGAGTCGGTGGGACGATTGAGGCAGCTTCAGACGCTATCCGTGGACAACAATCAGCTGACGACGCTACCGGAATCGGTTGGACAGTTGACGCTGTTGAAAGAGCTATCCGTGAGCAGCAATCAGCTGACGACGCTACCGGTGTCGGTGGGACAATTGTGGCAGCTCCAGAGGCTTGAAGTTCAGGGCAATCAGTTGACGACGTTACCGGAGTGGGTGGGACAGTTGACGCAGTTGCAAGAGCTATCAGTGGGGAACAATCGGCTGTCGACGTTAGCGGAGTCGCTGGGACAGTTGGCGCAACTGCAGGAGCTGAATGTGAGCAACAATCAGCTGACGACCCTGCCGGAGTCGCTGGGACAGTTGAGACAGCTGAAAAATCTATCCGTTTGGTGGAATGAACTTACAACGTTACCGGAGTCGCTTGGACAATTGAGGCAGCTTCAGACGCTATCCGTGAGCAGCAATCAGCTGACGACGTTACCGGAGTGGGTGGGGCAGTTGACGCAGCTTCAGAGGCTTGAGGGTCAGGACAATCAGTTGACGACGTTACCGGAGTCGCTGGGCCGGTTGACTCACCTGCAGGAGCTCTATGTTGGCCGGAATCAATTGAGTGTCTTGCCGGAGCCGTTGGGACAATTGAGGCAGCTCCGGAGGCTTGAGGTTCAGGACAATCAGTTGACGACGTTACCGGAGTGGGTGGGCCAGTTAAGGCAGCTTCAAGAGCTGGATTTACAAGGTAACCAGCTTATCACATTACCCGAGTCTGTCGGCCTGCTCACTGGGGTAGAGCGATTGGTTCTCAGCCGGAATCGCCTTACCGTACTGCCGGAAAGTTTACGGCAGCTAGTCTGTCTGAAACGCTTAGCTCTTGACGATAATCCTGCTCTGAACTTACCCCCTGAAGTATCAGGACTCGAATCACCGACAAACATCCTCTCGTACTATTTTAACAGCCGTAGGGCCAGACCTCTCAATGAAGCCAAAGTCATCCTGGTTGGACGGGGAGGGGCGGGAAAAACTTCACTCGTTCGACGTCTTATAAACAATCTATTTGACCCGCATGAAAAAAAAACCGATGGGATCGCCATCATCCCATGGAAGATACAGCTTGATCAGGACGAGGTGCGACTTAATGTCTGGGACTTTGGTGGGCAAGAGATCATGCACGCCACGCACCAGTTCTTTTTTACTAAGCGAAGTTTATATATTCTCGTCCTCAATGCACGGGAGGGAGAGCAAGAAGCCAATATCGAGTATTGGCTTCGATTGATCGAGAGCTTCAGTGGAGAATCCCCGGTCATTGTTGTCATCAATAAAATCAGGGCCTATGCTTTTGATCTCAATCGTCGAGGTCTCCAGGGGAAATATCCTACGATTCGCGAATTTGTCCAAACGGATTGCGAGGATGGAACAGGCATCGACGACTTGCTGCGTGCGATCAAGAGAGAAACAGATCGGCTTGAGCACTTGCGAGATCGGTTTCCGGCCAGCTGGTTCGTTGTGAAGGATCGGTTGGCCAATCTACCCACCAATTATATCGACTATGATGACTACCGGCAACTGTGTGAGGGCAACGGCATCCGCGATACCCAGGGGCAAGACACGCTCATCGGATTCTTACATGACCTTGGGCTAGTCATAAATTTTCGGGACGATTCTCGCTTAGCGGATACTCATGTCTTAAGCCCACACTGGGTCACAACAGGGATTTACAGGATTCTTAACAGCGAGTTGCTGGCCAAGAATGGTGGCGAACTTGTTATCTCAGAACTACGAACTATTCTCGATGAGCGAGACTATCCTCGAAGGATGCATCAGTTCTTGCTTGACCTTATGAGAAAATTTGAGCTTTGCTATGAATTTTATGAAGGCAATGGGAAATATCTCATACCTGAATTGCTCGGCAAAGATGAACCTGATTTAGCTCCATACTCAATAGGTGAGCCATTACGCTTTGAGTATCATTACGCCATCTTGCCTGAAGGGCTGTTGCCACGGTTGTTGGTAAGAACCCGGAGTGTAAATCAAGGATTGCCACGCTGGAGAACCGGTGCGGTGATGGAGTTCGAGGGAAACCGAGCTATCGTCAAGTCGGATGTTCAAGGGAGGAAAGTTTCAGTTTCTGTCTATGGAGACATCTCTGGACGCAGGCGCTTGCTCGCTGTGATTCGTTCAGAAATGGAGAAAATTCATTCCTCAGTGGCTCGCTTGCAAGTTCAGGAGCGGGTGCCAATTCCCGGCAATCCCGACGTATGGGAGGAGTATGAAACCCTCGTTGTCTTGGAGACGGACGGCCAAACGGAATACAGGAAGGTAGCGGCTGGAAAGATCATCAAAGTATCTATTCCAGAATTGCTGAATGGCGTAGAAGAGGCAGCAACCCGTCGTATCTCGACGCGAGACAAAGAGAGGGTGTCGAAACCAATTGCAATTTTCTTCAGTTATTCACATAAAGATGAAGCCTTGCGAGATCAATTGGAAACTCATCTTACGCTTATGCAACGTAATGGAGAAATTACCACTTGGCATGATCGAAAGATAACAGCTGGAGAAGAATGGAAGGGAAAAATTGATGATCGATTGCGAAATGCCGACATCGTTCTCATTTTGGTGAGTTCTGACTTCATTGCATCAAACTATTGCTGGGATATAGAAATGAAGTTGGCTTTGGAACGCCATGAAAAGGGAGAGGCTAGAGTCGTTCCGATCATTGTCCGAGATTGTCAGTGGCATAAAGCCCCATTTGGTCGCCTAGAACCGCTACCAAAGAATGGTACGGCGGTCAAAGAGTCTCAGAGTTTGGATCGTGCTTGGAGAACAGTTGCTGATGGCATAGAGGAAGTCGCGAAGGAGATGCGGATCGTGGGGTAACGTGTTAGTGGCTTTGAAAAGTACACGCTGATATGACGACGAAGGCCCCCTCTAAATCGCAGGGAGAAAACCCTCTTTCCATCAGCTTCAAAAATTGCCTCCATACTGCCGAAGCACAGTATATCTCAATGAGTAAATGGTGACCGATTCGTTATCTGCCAGCTCGAATAGAAGGCAAGTAGCTCGGCCTATATCCAAGATCTTCCGCAACCATATGATCGACATCTACACAGACGGTGCCTGTAGCGGGAACCCCGGCCCCGGCGGCTGGGGGGTCTTGCTGCGCATCGACGGAGAGGAAACGGAACTCTGCGGCGGCGAGCCGGCAACGACCAACAATCGCATGGAGTTACTCGCGGTGATCGAGGCGCTGCAGTGGTTCACGCAGCCGGTGAAAGCGCGCGTCTACACGGATTCTCAGTACGTGCAAAAAGGCATCAGCGAATGGATCCATAGCTGGAAACGCCGTGGGTGGAAAACGGCCGGCAAAGGGCCGGTCAAGAATGAGGATTTATGGCGTCGCCTGGACGCGCTGGCCTCGGGGAACACCATTGAATGGCATTGGGTCAGGGGACACAACGGCCATGTGGACAATGAACGAGTGGATGCGCTGGCTCGCGCCGGACTGGAGCAGTCGGGTCGCGCAGGAAAGCCAGTCACGCGTCCGGTATCCAACCCCCTCCCTGCTCCGGTCAGTCAGCCTCAAGTCACAATCGCTTCTCGCCCCATTCTGGATATTCAACATGCGACTGTCTATCGAGGGGAGATCCGTGTCTTCGCGGATTTCTCTTTCGCTCTCCATGAAGGGGAACATGTGGCGATCGTCGGGCCCAATGGAGCCGGTAAGTCGACGTTGCTGAAATTGTTGTCGGGTGAGATTCATCCGTTGGCATTGGACGACACCAGGGTTGAATTGTTCGGCCAGGAGCGTTGGAGCGTATGGGATGTCCGCAAGCAGCTCGGGATCGTCTCGCACGATCTGCAGCGGGACTACCTGAGTTGCGCCGATGGCTTGAATGTCATTCTGTCCGGCTTTTATTCCAGCAACGACACCTATGATCACCAAACGTTTACTCAGGAGCAGGTTGCTCGCGCCCGGGAGATCACGGAGGAACTGGGGATCGACCGGTTAGCCGGCCGCATATTCGGTCATCTGTCGACGGGGGAGCAGCGGCGGTTTCTCCTCGGACGTGCGCTCGTGCATGATCCGTCTGTGCTGGTGCTGGACGAGCCGACCAGCGGGCTCGACCTCAAAGCCTGTTTTCAGTATCTCGATCTGCTGCGCGCGCAAATCCGCAAGGGGAAGACGATTCTGCTCGTGACCCACCATCTCCACGAAATTCCACCGGAGATCGAACGCGTGGTTCTACTCAAGGACGGTGAAATTGCGGCTGATGGCGCAAAAGCCAATCTGCTCACGGATGTGAACCTCAGCCGGCTCTTCGACCAGCCCATTACGCTGGTGCGAGCGAATGGGTGGTATCAAGCATTGCCGGGATAAATATCTGTGGCGTTCTCCCTTAGGCTGTATGATTGTAAGTTGACTGTGCGGTGTTCCGCAGAATTGTTCACCGTTGCTTCGGCTTGTTCGGCGAACCCCATTTCACCTGCCTGTTCCCTGAAGGATTTTGTTGTCGGCTGAAAATCTTCGCTTGTGCGTCCGGCAATCATTTAGGATCTTCCTTCGCGACTTCGCTTCAAACTAATTTCTCCTAGGGCGGTGCGTACGCCTATTGTATAGTTTTTGTCATGCAATCAACGGACAAAAACTTGGTGTTAGAAGATGCCCTAAGGACGTTTCCAGAAGCTCGAAGCGGGCGAATGTTCAGCATGGGTTCAATCGCCCTTGCTCTCTGCATTCTTGCGGTGCTGGGGCTGGGCGTGGAACGGTTGACGGGAGTTGTGGGACTGTTTCCAGGGGAAGAAACCGATCAGGTCAGCGAACAGCAGGCCGGTGAACGCCGCCGCGCCTTTTCCGCTCTCAAGTCGATTGCGTTGGTGCGCGTGGGTCCGGCGGAACTGCACGCAGCCGTCGGATCGATGAAACTCCCCCCCGTAGAACGGGAGCGCCTCCTCGAACAGATCATGCCATCTCGTGCTGTGTCACCTGAATTGGGAATGGAACCTCCGCAGGCATCCATCACGCCGCCGGCGGTTCGAGAAGCCTCGGCGACGCTGCCTCTTGTATGGATTACGCTTTGGGATACGGACGCAATGGATTCAGATATCGTGCGCCTCGACAGTGAAGGGTATTCACGCACGATCACGCTGTCCAAGTCGCCGACCACCTTCGCCGTTCCCATTCCGCAAAGCGGAGTGATGAATATCACCGGAATGCGGGATGGCGGCGGAGGCATTACAGTCGGGGTGATGTCAGGGGCGAGGCCGGTGTCACTCCCAATAATGAGTGAAGGACAAGTCATCGGAATTCCTGTCACCATTCCTTAACGCTGTGATGCAACGCCTCCTTGTCACGCTCAACCGCTATCTTCCGCTCATGTTCTTTTTTATGGTGGTGGCGGCCGTCGTTCAGCTATGGGGCCAAGTCGGCCCCTCTCCTGCCGCCATCCGGAATGCTCTTACGCCGGGCGCTCGGTACCTCGAGGCGCATGTAGGGTATCTCGCGGCAGCGTCTGTTGGTTTCTGGTGTCTGGTGGTATGTGGAGTATTGCATGAGGCCAAGCGGTTACCGTCGTTCATGCGAAGGGGGAAGCGATGTATGGATATTCTCGATCGTTTGACCAATAAAGAGCAGTTGCAACAGAAACTGGCCGAAGAGGTCGAGCCGATATTCATCGACGCCAAGCAACTGAGTCAGTCGCTGAAGCGGGCGGTTGTCGGACAAGACCATGTCTGTGACGATCTCGCGGCACAAATCAGGCGGCGATCGGCATTACAGCAGCGAGGGAAACCCATCGGCGTGTTTCTTCTTGCCGGACCTCCGGGAACGGGGAAAACATACCTGGCAAAACGTTTGGCGGCCGAGTTGGGACGCAAACTGCTCCACCTGGATATGAGCCAATTTTCTCGTGGAAGTGCGGCTTCGACGCAATTGTTCGGCTCTTCGAAAGGCTATGTCGGTTCCGAGTCCTATGGGCGATTGACGGCGGCCCTGCGTGATGTGCCTGGCACCGTGGTGCTCCTGGACGAGTTTGAAAAATCGCATCCCGAGGTGCATAAGAACTTTCTCACGGCATGGAATGACGGCTTCATTACCGAAGCGTCGGACGGCAAGCAGATTCCGACGACGGGCGCCATTTTTTTGCTGACCACCAACGCGGCGACCGAGTCCTTACAGGAGCTATCGACCGAGTGTGAACGTGATTTGGACGAGCTGCGACGAGCCGCAACACATGCCCTCAGGGAGGCGGGGTTTGCTCCGGAGGTTCTGAACCGCATCGATCGGATTTTTGTGTTCAAACCTATATCCGGACTCGATGTGGCAAGAGTGGGAGCATTGGAAATCGAGCGAATGATCCAGGGCTACGGACTCACCGTTGCCGACAGAGGCATCGACCCAACCCTGCTGTTGGATCTGATGAAGCGCCATGAAAAGCTTGGGGCTGCCGGCTCGTCACGGGACTTGGTTCGCGCCCTTGAGGAAATGATTGCCGATTCATTGATCAACGTCCGACAGAAAGGAGTCACTTGTATTCGTCTGGTCGAACGGAACGGTGCCGTGATCGCAGAGCCATCGAAGCCGCAAGCGGCGTGACAATTCCATGGGTCGCACATCTTCCACACACTCCATGTCTTCTGCGGGGCATTGCCGTCGGCAGTCATTCTGGGACGCCACGCATGTGCTATGGAGGAGAGCCCCGCTTTGGCGCTGGTGCGCGTACGCGGCGCTGCTCTGTACGGCATTGGTCGTTGTCCTGTGCCTGCCGCAATCTCACCGAGTCTCGGCTACTCCTGAGCCAGTAGGTCACTACACAGCTCCTCCTGTCAGCGCCCCGGGGAAGCCGTCCGCCGGCAGCGCTCTACCTCCATCGTCTGCCTCGGCACCTCTGCCGGGCGGCCCGGCGGTAGAGTCTGTGACTTCGCCCAAGGCCCGTCGCAATCTCCCTCCTTCTGGCAGCCCAGCGGCGGCTGTGTTCTTTCGCTCGAGCCCTCTCGGCGGCGCGGTCACAACTGATGGACTGACCGTCACGTATTGTTGCGCCGGGGCCATGTCCACGTCTCGAGCATCACGTTCCTACGCGTCGGGCAAGTACTATTTTGAGCTGCGGCTGGGAACTGCCAAGGGTGCGGCCCACCCGGGGACATGGACAAATGCTGGAATCGTTCAGGTCGGCATGGACCTGTCATTTTCTCAAGCCAGCATGCCCGCACAGGCTCGAGCGATTGGATGGGGGCAGCAGAAAAGTTTCAAGGATGGCGATCTTCTGGGTTTTGCCGTGGATCTGGAACAAGGAGCGTTGTACCTTCATGTCAATGGACAGTGGATGTCAGGTCCTCCGGGACGAGGCCCAGGTCTTCGACTTGATACGGGGCGAGAATATGTGCCATTTGTGACCGTGGCTGCTCCCCCCTCTGGAGCGAAGAGCGACTCGGATTCCTGGACCGCCAATTTCGGCCGTACGTCCTTTGTGTCCCCGTTGCCCACAGGGTATGCTCCCTATGACCCAGGTGCTGTCGAAGGGGCTACCGCGCAGAGGTGGGTTGCAGCAGGGGAAGGCCCGCTTTTTACACGGACCTCCCAACAAGCCATTGTCCCTGTCATGCCGAATCCCTCCCTGGCTACGCCGGCTCAGGCTGGTACGAGCGTGGGTGGAAACATGGTGGGACGAACTTTCTTGAGTAGCGCCCCGTTCAAGGGGTGGCAGGTGCCGTTACCCAACGGTGAATGGGTGGTGTCTGCCTCTATGATGGGTGGAGCGGGAGGTTCTGGAGCGGATACGATGTTTCTCGCACGTATCGTCGAGGGGCAGTTAGCAGGAGCGGTTGTGCTCATGGCGACTGACCCTGAAAGACGGCTCGGAACCGGCTATCGGCAGTACGATCAGTGTCTGCGAAAGAATGTCGTACATATCGAGACCGTTTCAAATGAAGAGTTTGGGCCGCAAGAATGTTGGGTGATCAACCATCAAGATGCGAGGGTGTGGCAACAGGCCATGGCGCATCCATTAGTGCGTGCGGCAGTGGGAGATTTGACGATTCGGCAGGTGAAGGTTCCCCATACGCTCTTATCCGTGACGTTCAGGTTGGCCGATAAGAACGAATATCTCAATGCGATCTATTACTTTAATCCAGAGGAATCAGGCATTGTCACAGCGCCTGTGGCAAGTTGGCGGGAGAGTGATTGGTTTGTCGGGTACATCGCGAGGTACCCCGAGAAAGTCGCCTACGTTCAGACGCTCAAGGTCTGGGCACGCGAGTGGCTCCCGAAACTGAAGGCGAGTTTCATCCAACGCTCCGGATGATTGTGGCTGCAGGGTCTAGTTATGTGTCAGATCTGCCAATGACGTCGGGCAGGCGCCCTCCCTATCCCCCTCCCAGCGTGACCGTAAACGTCAAGTTGGTATCGATGCGGCGGACTTTGATGCTGACTTGCTGGCCGGGCTTGGTCCGTTCGATCAAGTAGTTTTTCAAGTGCGCGGCATCCTGGATCTCGGTGTCGTCCACGGCAATAATGATGTCGTGTTTCTCAATACCGGCTGACTTGGCCGGTTCCAGGACATCCTTCACCGCCATGCGCCACCGGGTGCCGTCTTTCACCGCCACCATATGAATGCCCATCTTGGAGAAGGTCAGCGGCTTGCCGTCCAAGGCGGCCGTGACGATTCGTTCTGCGAGCAGCGCGGGAATGGCAAAGGCCATGCGGCTGCAGTGGGCAGTGGAGTCGTCGCGTTCCGTTTGGATGATCGCGTGCATGATGCCGACGACTTCGCCCTTGTCGTTGAAGAGGCCGCCGCCGGAGTTGCCGCTGCAGGCCGCCACATCGGCTTGGATGAGGCGTGTATCCACCGTCTGGAGGAACGTGTTCGTGTTGCCCAGGTGACCGAATGACATCGTCGGACCCCAGCCCATGGGATACCCGACCGTGAAGACGTCCTGGCCCGGTAGCACGTCGCCGGCAGCGAATGCCACGGTGGCGGGCAACTTGGCGCGATGCACTTCGGCGACACGATAGACGACGACGTCCATGAAGGCGCTCTCGCCGACAAGATCCGCGGGAATTTCGTGGAGATCGGTCGTCAGAACATGGATCTGTTTCTGAATGACGGCTCCGGTCGTCACATCCTGTTTCTCGGCCGCGTGGCGGGCGGTGACGATATAACCGTCGCGCAGATGAAAGCCGGTGCCGCGCACCAAGATCTTGCCCGGTTTGTCCGGTGTGCGCTGATCTTGCGTATCTTCCAACACGCCGATGGTGGCTAGTTTGGCGCGATCCAGTGCCGTCGCATCGAAGGCCGAGGCTTGGCTGGCGAATAGGCCCACCGTGAACGAGAGCGAGACAATGGCCAGTAGCGGTTGTGCAAGGGGCAGGGGGCAACGAATCGGAAAGCGTGACATACGAACCGTTCCTTTCGTGGGGATGCCATCAGGTCTGTGCAGTATAAACTAGTGCCGGGGCCGGAGGGAATCTGGTCGAGGTTCGGCGCCATAGTATCAACCGCCGAGGTGAGCTATACTGAGCCCATGCTGCGGATCCTTCACACTTTGACGATGGCGCTCACGGTCGTGGTGGCCGGCTGTGCCACGTCGGTCATCCCTGAATCGTTCGAGTCTCAAGTCGACAAGACTGTCACCTTTCATCAAGTTGTCGCGTCACCCGATTCATATCGCGGCACCGTGATCCTGATCGGTGGTGAAGTTCTCCGAGCAAAGGCCTTGCAGGGGGGAACGCAGTTAGAAGTATTGCAGTTGCCTTTGGATGGCGATCAAGAACCAGTCACCGACCGGATGGAATCCAAAGGCCGCTTCCTGGCCCTACACAAAGACTTCCTCGATCCGGCCACTATCGCTGAAGGCACCAGGGTGACGATTGTCGGAGAGGTCACGGGAAGTGCAGTCGAAAAGATGGATGAAGCCGACTATCGCTTTCCCCTGCTGGATGTGAGGCATCTCCATCGCTGGGATGCCAAACGGGCGGAGGAGCGTCCGGTGTCGGGCCCTTGGTGGAATGTCTTCGGTGGGGTCGGCTTCGGCGGTGGCGGCAGCCGAAGCGGCGGCGGCATCAGTATCGGATTTTAGCCATTGGCCGGTTCTTTCAGGATCTCCCACCATAACCGCGACGGGTGATCGCATTCACATTGATGGCATCCTTGTCACGATGCGCCAGGTAGTGACAGGTCATGGCCGCGGATCGGTTGTTCGCAGGCGACTACGTTCGCCCGTTCGCGAAGGTGTCGCACACGCGAGGGTCGCCTGATTGCAGACCTCGTCGCAGCCAGGTCACCCGTTGCTCCGATGACCCGTGGGTCCAACTTTCCGGTTGGACGTGACCTTGCCCCATTTGTTGCAACCGATCGTCGCCGATGGCCGCGGCGGCATGCAACCCGTCCTCAAAATCCCCTGGTTCGATGAGCTGGCGATTGTGCTTCGCATGATAGCCCCACACGCCCGCAAAACAATCGGCCTGCAATTCCATACGGACCGAAAGCGCGTTGCGCTCGGCAGTGGATGCGCGTTGTTGCAGGCGGGTGACCTGACCGGCGATGCCGAGCAGATTCTGGACATGGTGCCCGATCTCGTGGGCGATCACATAGGCCTGGGCGAAGTCGCCGGGCGCGCCGAGCCGCCGGGCCAATTCCTGAAAAAACGAGAGGTCCAGGTAGACCTTATGATCCCCCGGACAGTAAAAGGGGCCCACGGCGGAGGAGGCCGTCCCGCAGGCCGACCGCACTGCGCCCGTGAAGAGCACCAGCTGCGGGTCTTCGTAGGCGCTACCCATTTGCGGGAGCAGCGCGCGCCAGGTGTCTTCCGTGTCGGCCAGTACGACGGAGGCAAATTTCCCCAGGCTGTCGGTGGGCGCACCGGTCGGTCCAGGGCGGTCTGGCTCAGCGGGACCCGTGACCTCCTGTACGCCGCTGAGGAGGTTGAGCAGAGTGAGGGGATTCGTGCCTGTCAGAAAGCTGACGGCTAGGACGAGGACGAGCCCGCCCAATCCAATGCCCGCGCCGGAACGGGCTGCGCCCATGCCACGACGATCTTCGATGTTCTGACTTTCCCGCTGGCCTTGCCATCGCATGGTTGCGCTCCTTGGTTGCGGCGTAGAAGTGACCGTCGTCTTCCGGTACGAGTCCTTCAGGGTAACGTTCAGCCGATGGAAACATATTTGCCGCGGTTGAGCAAGATTGGAGGGTGTGAAGGCAGACCTTTCGCAGGTCGATGCGCTCATCGAATCTTCTCTCTAGACAGGCCTGTGAGCGCTTCGTTAGACTTAAACTATGTTGTCGCATTTCTTCATTGATGATCGCCAGACCGTGAAGCTGGTTCGTCTGTTCCCGTTGGCGCTGATCGCATTGATGATTTTCTCCGCATGCCGGCCGGTGCCCGTGACGACGCTGCCGCCTGCCTTGAAGCCCAGTTTGGCCTGGCCGGAATGCCCGAAGATCGGTGGCATGTATGAATTGCAAGGAGAAGCGTTGCCCGGCTCGATGAACTTTTATCGAAACCGCGATCACAAATTGACGTTGAATGCGATGTTGGGGGTAGCCGCCCCCGCGGATCTGACCCAGGAGTCGGTCCGGGTTGAGTTGGTGCATGACGATACGCTCGAGCTCGTCAATCGCTATGACGGAGCGATTACGGCGCATCAGTTGGATTTGCAGCCGGAAGATCGAGTGGTGTGTGAGCCCAATCGGATCCGGATTCATCGCACCCGCGCGGAAGGCGGCGTGGACCCGGAACCGCTGCGCAATATTTCCGAATATGCCCAGGAATTGACCGTGGAAGGAGACGGGAGTCTCCTCGTCAAAACCCGCATCATCAACCAGAGCAAATCCGCTTTTTTCAGCACCCCGGTTCCTCCCGAGGAGTATGCGGCCAGGTTTAGGCGGCTTGACTGATCCGCATCCTGCGTCGCCATGCGGTCCTTGCCTCTGATAGAGACGACGATCGATGTGCCGCGAGCACGGTCATCCTATGCCAGGGCGCCGTCTTCCACGTACCCTAGCCTTCAACAAACCCTATGACGTGCTGCCCTCCTTTACGGATCCTGGCGGGCGTCCGACGCTGGGCCGGTACATTAATATGCCGGACGTCTATCCAGCAGGCCGACTGGATCGGGATAGTGAAGGGTTGCTACTGCTGACGTCGGATGGAGCGTTGGCGCATCACATTACCGACCCCCGGCATTTCCTTCCGAAGGTGTATCTCGTACAGGTTGAGCGAGTCCCTGATGCGACGGCTCTGGAACGTCTTCAGAGCGGGGTGGTATTGGGCGTGACCCTTACACGGCCGGCCCAAGCGCGCCTGCTGCCACAGCCTCCGCACTTGCCTGAGCGGCCCGTCCCCATTCGGTTTCGAAAACATATTCCCACGGCCTGGTTGGAACTCACCTTACGTGAGGGGATGAACCGGCAGGTGCGGCGAATGACGGCGGCGGTCGGCCATCCCACGTTGCGGTTGGTGCGAATTGCAATCGGCCCAATTGCGCTGGGCGATCTTCAGCCCGGTCAATGGCGGGAACTCACGCCGGGCGAGGTCGCTGATATCTTTCGCTTGATTTGAGAGGGGCTCTCGCGGATGCTCTGCGAACGATCTGGATTCGATGGACTTGTCAGTCCCACACGAGGCCGTCAGATAATTCCGGCACCTGTCGAGAGGAGTGAGGCAGGTGTTTGTGGCGGCAAGCGAATCTCAAACTGGATATGAAGAGTCGAGCTGAGGTATATCAGGCGAGGCGCTGGGAGCGTCCGAGATGAATCGCATCGGCCGAGAGGGAGAATGATCATGTGGGAACGCGCGAGTGTGATGGGCAGATTCTCTGTGCTCCTGCTGTTGGGTGCCGGCCTTGTTGCTTCGATGCCGGTGCTGGCGGCCAGTACGGATGCAGTTCCCTTGGCCGATATGCGGCACATCAAAAAGTTCGTGGCCGTCGAAGTCCAGACCCAAGGAACTGCCGAAAAGCTCGGCATCAGTGCCGCCGAATTAACCGATGTGACCAGGGTGACCCTCCTCAACAAGGTGCCGGGGATTGCGCTTGAAGGGTCCAGTGGTCCATCTCCCGATGCCTCTGAACGACCCAATCAACTGGGCTTTTTTACCTGCGAAGTGTGGACAGTGGGGGAGCAGTATATTGCGGCCTACCACGTGGACTGCAATGCGGGTTCCTACACGGCGCAAAAGACGCCCGGGGGTTTGTGGAATCAGGCGATTCTCGGATATGGCCCCAGGGATGAAGTGTCTGACGCGGTGCGAAAAGGAGTGCGTGCCATGGTAGAACTATTTGCCACCACCTTCGCCGGGGTTCGCGCCGAAGGGGGTGTTCGTTAGCGTCGACTCTTGTTCCTGCGAGTGATTGCCCCAGGCTTTAATTTCAGATTTCCGATTGCGTTGCCCGGGTTACGCAAATCTCTGCAGCCCCTTCGCATATCCTTCACATATTCTTCTTTGTGCCGAGTGTGGCAGCCGCCCCAAAATAAGCATTCGTTTGGCGCGGCAGAGAACTTCCTTCCTAAGTATTTCGTTCACGTAGGCGCTCAGTGGCGAGTCGGTGTGCTGATCATTGCGCGTGCGACTGCTCGCGCTGATGATGACTGGGTTCTAGCTCTTCTGAGCCGGCATCAAAGTGGCAACGTCAGTGGGGCATGGTGACAAAAAAAGACGAGTTATAGGCTTTCCACATCAGCGATAATCGTGTGGAGTCCGCTCGAGCCGGCCGGTTGAGGGCGGATGAGCTCGGCGATTTGGGGCTTTCCTTGGCTGTCAACGGCGCGAACAGCGACCTGATATCGGCCACGTTTCTGGGGTCGCCAGGTGTAATTCCAAATGACCCATGAATAGGGCGACATAGGTGTTTCAAGTTCGCAGGAATCCCAGGTTCGTGCGGCATCCAGACTGATTTCCACGCTGCTGATGGAGTGGGGTCCGCCGAACGCAATGCCGCGGAATCGTTGCTCAGGGCCGCGCAATGTTTGGTAATGGCCGGGCGAATCGATGCGGGAGAAGGTTTTGATGGTAGCATCGTCTGTCCATCCTTTGCGCTGCCAATAGCCTCGATAATCTCCTGCGTAGGCTTCGATTTCGACGATCCATTTCACATTCTTGATGCCATACAAGCCGGGGACGAGGAGACGGAGGGGGAAACCGTGCTCTTTGGGTAATTTCTCGCCGTTCATGAGAAATGCGAGCATGACGTCGTCCTGCATCGCACGTGCCAGCGGAATGCTGTCGTCATACGCATCTGCGCCGCGGAACACGATATCGCGCGTTGTCTCCTCATCGATCTCTGCTTCCCGAAGCAATTTTCTTAATGAAATCCCACGCCAGCGCGCGTTGCCGAGGCTGTCTCCGCCGGGCAAGGTGTCGATGCACATGAGGGTGGAAATTTGCTCAAAATTTTCGCGATTTAATAATTCTCGCCACCCCAGGGACAGCGGTTTTTTTACTTCACCCTTCACCGACAATCGCCATTCCTCTTGTCGGAGATCGCGAGATACGTTAAATGGCGAGTCGGAATAGTTCACCACGTAAAACTTTTTATTCTCCGTGAAATAATTGGTGTCGCGTGGGGGCATGGCGAACATGCGCCCGAAAAAAGATCCGACCCCATCGCAGCCGCCGGTGAGGCCGGCCGCGGCCGCAATTCCAGTGAGTTTTAGAAGACTCCGCCGGCGTACGCTTAACCAATGTTCCATGATAAATACTCTGCGATATTAAAAAGATCTTTTCAAGGCTTGACTCCAGAAATCGAGGTTGGTATAAGAATGCACGTTTGATCCAGCCAGGTGGCCGATGCGGTTGTAAGCCCCGCGACGGATTCTCAGCAAGCCCTGATCAAAAAAATATCTTCTGACCCTCTTGACACGGTCAGGACGGCGTAGTAAAGTGCGCGGCTCGCGTGACGAACGCGAAACAGTTCTTTGACAACTGAATAGAGCGAGAAATGAGTAAGGTAAGGTGTATTGAAGAGGTGGCCCTCGGGTCCAATTCAAGTAGAACCTTTATGAGAGTTTGATCCTGGCTCAGAACGAACGCTGGCGGCGCGCCTAATACATGCAAGTCGAGCGAGAAGACGTAGCAATACGTTTGTAAAGCGGCGAACGGGTGAGGAATACATGGGTAACCTACCCTCGAGTGGGGAATAACTAGCCGAAAGGTTAGCTAATACCGCATACGGCTCCTGGTCTGCGGATCGGGAGAGAAAGCGATACCGTGGGTATCGCGCTCTTGGATGGGCTCATGTCCTATCAGCTTGTTGGTGAGGTAATGGCTCACCAAGGCTTCGACGGGTAGCTGGTCTGAGAGGACGATCAGCCACACTGGCACTGCGACACGGGCCAGACTCCTACGGGAGGCAGCAGTAAGGAATATTGCGCAATGGGCGACAGCCTGACGCAGCGACGCCGCGTGGGGGATGAAGGTCTTCGGATTGTAAACCCCTTTCGGCAGGGAAGATGGAACGGGTAACCGTTCGGACGGTACCTGCAGAAGCAGCCACGGCTAACTTCGTGCCAGCAGCCGCGGTAATACGAAGGTGGCAAGCGTTGTTCGGATTTACTGGGCGTACAGGGAGCGTAGGCGGTTAGGTAAGCCCTTCGTGAAATCTCCGGGCCTAACCCGGAAAGGGCGGAGGGGACTGCTTGGCTAGAGGATGGGAGAGGAGCGCGGAATTCCCGGTGTAGCGGTGAAATGCGTAGAGATCGGGAGGAAGGCCGGTGGCGAAGGCGGCGCTCTGGAACATACCTGACGCTGAGACACGAAAGCGTGGGGAGCAAACAGGATTAGATACCCTGGTAGT
>CABVSR010000035.1 GCA_902500995.1 uncultured Nitrospira sp. | reverse complement strand
AAGAACATTCTCGGCATCCTTGGCGAATGGTGCACGATCGTTAAGGGCAGCTGATCACGCTTGTTGTCCCTCTGAGGAAAGGGTCTTCGGGAACATCTCCCGAAGACCCTTTTTCTTTCTCCGCCTTCCCCATGGTACGCTACGACGCGTATGTGGTTTCCTCTCTTCTTGATGCTGTGCGCCGGTTCGTTCTGGTACCTTCCGCCGGCCAATAGTGCTGAATTCGGTGAAATAGACTTGGGCGGCTACCTGCTAGGGAGTTGGCCGCGCGACCAGCAACTGTTCAATCAAGGCAGCACCGTGCCGGCGTCCATTCAACCGGGAATCGGCGCAGGCGTGAAAATCGGCTTGTTTCCTCACGCGACCCGCCGGATGCTGGGGATCGAAATCGATTCCTACGGCCACGGCAGCGCGCTGTCGTTTCCCAACCGGGCGAATGGGCAGCACAACGGCACCGGCCGCTCCAACCTCCTCGTGTTGAATACGATGGTGAACCTGATCGTTCGTTACCCCGGTGAGGTGGTCACGCCCTATGCCGGCATCGGCGGCGGTTGGTCCCACGGTACGCTGCTCAATCCCAATATCACCGGGCGGGCCGATAAGGATTTCGATTCCGCGCGCGCCCTGGGATACCAATATCTGGCCGGCGCGCAGGTGCTGGTGAGCCCAAAAGTGTTCATTTTTGGTGAGTATCGCTATTTCTCCGCGAATTATCATTGGGACGGCCTCGCGGTGGACTTTCGCGCCCATTACGGGCTCTTCGGAGTCGGACTGCGCTTCTAACAGGATGTTGAAAAAGTCCGCCAGCTTTGTTCTCGCGTCGTTCAGAGGCTCAACGTACTCGGAGTACGCTTCGCCGCTTCACTTGCTGCGGCCGCGCTGGACGGCCATTTTGAACATCCTGTGCGCGGACGGTGCGTGTTCTCACACGGTGGAGTGTTGCTCTCCAGGGACCTTCCAAATAGTTTTTCAACAGCCTGCTAAAAACCTATGAGTCTGCTCGATCAGATTTTTGTCTATCATCCGCATGCGTGGGAAGAGCGCGACTGGTCCGCCGCCGCCGGGGTGCCGCTGGAAGATGTGTGGTTTCAGGCCGCCGATGGCACGAAGCTCTTCGGCTGGTATGCGGAGCATACAGCCGCGTCTGCCCTGTTGCTCTGGTGTCACGGCAATGCCGGGAATATGACGCACCGGTTGGAGAATCTTCGTGCGCTGTATCGCCAGGGATTGTCGGTCTTTCTGTTCGACTATCGAGGCTATGGAAAAAGCCACGGGCGCCCGTCGGAAGCCGGACTCTATCACGATGCGCTCGCGGCCTATGACTATCTTGCGAAGGTGCGCCGGGTCAGGCCGGAACGGCTGGTGATCTTCGGCCGGTCATTGGGCGGCGCGGTCGCCGGAGAGCTGGCGGCGCAACGCCCGGCCATGGGACTGTTGTTGGAATCCTGCTTCCCGTCGATCGAAGCGGTCGCGCGTCACTATTACATGGGATTGCCCATGCATTGGTTGCTGGGCGCCGCATTCCGGTTGGAAGATCGGCTGCCGCATCTGTCGTTGCCGAAGTTGTTTGTGCACGGCGATCGCGACCACATCATCCCCGTCGAGCTGGGCCAACAGGTCTATGCCGCGGCGAAAGCGCCCAAGGAGTGGTACGTCGTGCATGGCGCCGATCACAACGATGTGCCGTCGGTCGGGGGCCGTGCCTATTTTGCCAAACTGTCCGCGTTCATTGCCGCCGCCATCGGTCGTTGACCGGTGAAGAACCACTCCGCGCCTTCTGCATTTTTTCTCGGCAAATCCTGCTCGGTTGGTAAGATGCGGGGGAGCCATCGCGCAAGACCGGGAGATCGGTCGCAGAAGCCGCGGTCATCTGGCAGCTGTCCGTATATTCTGCTAGAGTGCGTCCGCCTGCCGCATGGAACTGGCGCGGCTGCAGAGTCACATCGACATGATACGCTTTCGGTGAGGAGGCAAGGTGCATCGGACAGGAGTGCTGGGGAGAAGATTCGTAGAGTTGGTGTCTGCAGTGTCGGTTCTCTTCGTAGTGGGATGTGCCGGTAGCCCCTCGCATACGACGCGACAGAACGGTGAGGGGGTTGAGCCCGTGGCGCACGAGCGGTCGCGAGCCGGCGTGACGCCGGTTCAGAGCACCGCTTCTCCAGCGGCCTCATCGGACGTGGTGGTCTTGATCGCCAACAAAAACGCTTCGCTTCCGGCCGCGAATGAACCGGCCGACCCACCTGAGGAAGATCCGTTGTACGACCCCTTTGCCAGGAGTGACGAGCCCGCGGGGGGCGAGGAGTATGATCCGTGGGAACCGGTCAACACGAAGGTGTTTGAGTTCAACCGGCAATTCGACCGCTGGCTGCTCAAACCGGTTGCACGAGGCTACAATGCGGTGGTGCCGGATCCGGTGCAGATCGGTATCAGCAACCTATTCTACAACATGCGTTTTCCTTCCCGGCTGATCAACAATCTCGCCCAAGGGAAACTCTCCGGCGCCGGCACCGAAGTGGGCCGCTTCCTGCTCAACAGCACGTTCGGGATCGGCGGGCTGGTCGATGTGGCGAAGTATATGGACATCACGACGCCGGAGGAGGATACCGGGCAGACGCTGGGCTATTACGGGGTGAAGCCGGGGCCTTACGTGGTGTTGCCCCTGTTGCCCCCGTTCACACTACGGGATCTCGTCGGGTATATCGGCGATATTGCGCTCAATCCGATCAACTGGATGGTGTTTCCCCTAATCGAGGTGGACGGTATTCCCTCGCTGGTAGCCCATCACAATCGGACCACCTCGTCCATCGCTCAAATCGGCGGCCGGGTCGAAGAAGTCCTGAATGACCGATCCTTGAACCTGGAAAAATTCCAAGGGGTGGAGGAAGCGACACTGGATTTGTATACCTCGGTAAAAAACGCCTACATTCAGAAACGGCGCAACGCCATCAGAGAATAGCGGCTAGTTGATGAGGTTGAGCTCGCGCCCCACGCTGGCGAAGGCGGAAACGGCCCGTTCCAATTGCGGGCGGGTATGGGCCGCAGACAGTTGTAAACGAATACGCGCCTGCCCTTTCGGCACGACCGGATAACTGAATCCCACCACATAGACCCCTTCCTGCAGCAAACGGTCGGCCATGCGCGTGGCAATTGATGCGTCCCCCAGCATGACCGGAATGATGGGATGATGGCCCGGCACGAGGGTGAAGCCGAGGGCCGCCAGTTGGCTCCGGAGCCAGCCGGCTTGCTCCAGCAGGCCCTTGCGCAATTCGTCACCTTGCTCGACCAACGACAGCGACTTCAGCGCGGCGGCGGCGATGACCGGCGGCAGGCTATTCGAAAACAGGTACGGCCGCGAACGTTGGCGTAACAGCTCGATGAGTTCCTTTCTGCCGGTGGTAAATCCGCCGGTGGCGCCACCCAGCGCCTTGCCCAAGGTACTGGTGATGAGATCGATCCGCTGGGCCACGCCGAAATGATCAGGGGTGCCGCGCCCGCCTTTGCCCAGGACCCCGGTCGCATGGCTATCGTCCACGACCACGGCGGCGTCGTAGCGGTCGGCCAGATCCGCGATGCGATCCAGTTTGGCCAAATCGCCGTCCATTGAAAAGACCCCGTCGGTCACGATCATCCTCACCCGGCTGGCGGCGGATTCAGCCAAACGCGCTTCGAGTTCCGCCATGTCGGCATGCGCATACCGCAAGCGTGCGGCCTTGCACAGACGAATGCCGTCGATCAGGCTGGCATGGTTCAAGGCGTCGCTGATGATGGTATCGCGTTCATCGAGCAGGGTTTCGAACAATCCGCCGTTGGCATCGAAGCAGGAGCTGTAGAGAATGGTGTCCGCGCTGCCGAAAAAGTTGCTCAAGGCCTGCTCAAGCCGCTTGTGCAACTCGTGCGTGCCGCAAATGAATCGCACGGAGGCCATGCCGTACCCGTATTCTTCGACGCCCTTCTCCGCCGCTCGCCGCACATCAGGATGATTGGCCAGTCCGAGATAGTTGTTCGCGCAGAGATTGATGACGTCTCCCTGTGCGACCCGAATCTCACTGCTCTGCGGGCTTAAAATGTATCGTTCCTGTTTGTAGAGACCGGCGGCGCGGATCTCCGCCAGCTGCTGTTCGGCGGCTTGCTTCAGGGAGGTGTAGGCCATGTTCCTCGAATGCGTGATAGGTGAAAGGGGATGCGTGAAACGTGAAACGGCTGAGGGAGCCTCGGAAGTCTCGTGCGACTCGCGCCTTGGCCGTTTATGGAAACAGAACTACTTTGCCGCATTGGCCGGACTTGATCAATTCAAATCCTTGGGCAAAGTCTTTGAGCGGGAAGGTATGGGTGAGGACCGGTCGGATGTTGAGTCCGGCTTTGAAGAGCCCGGCGAGCCGATACCAGGTGCTGAACAGGCGGCGGCCGGTGATGCCGTGGACACGGATGCCTTTGAAAATGACTTCATTGGCGAGGTCGCAGGTGACGGGACCGGTGGGAATGCCGAAGAGCGTGACGCGGCCGCCGTTTTTGACGGCACGAAAGGCATGGTGCAGCGCGGTGGGATGCCCGGACATCTCCAGCGAGGCATCGACGCCTTCCCCCTGGGTTATGTCGAGAATGGTTGCGGCGATGGCGTCCGGGCCGTCGGTCTTCGCGTTCAAGACGTGATCGACTCCCACCTGTTTGGCTAATCCCAGGCGGTAGTCACTCACATCGGTGGCGATAATCGTGGCGGCGCCGGCCGTGCGGGCCACGGCAGCGGCAAAGAGGCCGGTCGGGCCGCAGCCGGTAATCAAGACGGTGTGCCCGGTGAGATCTTCGACGAGCGCTGCATCGACGGCATTGCCCAAGGGTTCCTGCAGGGAAGCCAGCTCCGGCGGAATGTCCGGAGAAGTTTTCCACAGGACGGTCTCCGGCAGGACGATGTAGTCGGCAAACGATCCGTCCAGATCGACGCCGAGGATACGGTAGTTCTTGCAGACATGGGCTTGGCCGGTCCGGCATTGAAAGCAGGCGCCGCAGGTCAAGTGTGATTCAGCGGCCACATAGTCACCTACTTTCACCAGGCTGACATCCGCTCCGACGGCGACCACCTCGCCGCACATTTCATGGCCGATGATGCGCGGAGGACGGATTCGGCTGTGGGCCCAGGCGTCCCAATTGTAGATATGGGCATCGGTACCGCAGAGCGACGTGGCCTTGACCCGGATGACCGCGTCGTTGGGGCCAGGGGTAGGATCTGGACGTTCGGTATAGGTCAGGCCGGGCTGGGCGGCTGTCTTTACCAGGGCGCGCATGGGCTCATTATAACAAGACCGCCGGAAATGCCCAGCTGAAGCGGAAACGTCTCCGGCGGCGCCAAAAAACGGGTTGAACTGGGTGGGGCGCCTGGGTAGGATGCGAACATGCCCTGCCGATTACACTCCGCCTGCGCAGGCGTCATGCTTGGATTGGCAGTCATGCTCTGCGCGAGCGTGCCCGTTCCAGCCTCGGCCGGTCCGACCGCCAATCAACCTCCGGCGGCGCCGAAACGTTGGGCGCAATTCGACCTGGTCAGCACCGAGCCGGACGGTTCGGTGCAGGCGGGCAAAGATGTGGTCTTGAGTATCACCTTGGGGGGCGTGCCGGCCGGAAGCGAATCCGTCATGGCCATCATCGAGTCCAACGGATTTCAGAGCCAGACGGTGTCCTTGAGCGAAGAGCCGACCGTGTCGGTGTACCAGGGCACGGTCATTCTCGAACCCAATTCGACGCTGAAGAGCCGTACCACGGTGCATCCGAAGGCCGTGCGAGTGCGGGTGTCGTTCGCGCGCGCAAAGAACAGCGGGTTGGAAGAATTTTTGAAGCGCGACGTCTATGTGACGCTCGGTGAACCGCCCCCCAGTGATTCCGAGGCCGAGGTGCAGCCCGGGCCGCCGGTCGAAAGTCCGGAAGCCGATGCCGCGGCCGTACAAAAGGCGACGGAGCAGGTCATGGCCGTGAATGCCACGATTGCCGAAGAGGATCTGCTGCCCCTGCCTCCTCCCGGTGAATCGAAAGCCTACTGGAAACAGGTCAGCGATCTGATCAGCCGGAATTGGAGCCGGCAAATCCGCTCCATCCGCCGCGCTCCCAGCAGCGAAACGGTTCGTGTGCAGTTCAAGATGTATGCGAGTGGAATTGCCCAGGTGATTCAATTGGAAAGAAGCTCAGGGGCTCGCGACGTGAACGATGCCGGGCTTCAGACGATCATTCACGCGCAGCCGTTTCCGCCGATTCCACCCGATATCGGTAGCGATGTCGTCGATGTGCATGTGCGTATGCGTACGGGGGCGAAAGTCGCCACGCGCGATGTGCAGATGACGGTTGAGAAAAAGCCGTCCAAGTCCGCCCAGCCCGCGCCCCCGCCATCCAAAGAAGGAGCCGCGGCTGGCGGTTCCGCAAAGGAGTGACCATGAGGAAGTGGAGCGGTCGTGCGGTAGCCATGTGGGGTGTCGGGACGGGACTGTTGCTGAGCGCAACCTTCGCACAAGCGGAGATGGCGCGGTATGATGTGGATCTTGACCACTCGATCGTGGAGTTCAAGGTTGCCCACATGGTGGTGTCGAAGACGACCGGCCATTTCAAGGACTACACCGGCTTTATCGAAATGGATCCCGAGGCCGGGACGGTCAAGGTACTGGAAGCCACGATCAAAACCGCATCGGTGACGACTAACCACGAAAAGCGCGACGCGCATCTGCGCAATCCTGATTTCTTCGATGCCGAGAAATACCCGACGATGATTTACAAGATGAAGAGTTACCATAAGTCGGGCGACGGCTATACCGCGGTCGGCGATCTGACCCTGCACGGCGTCACCAAGGAAATTACCCTCACGGGCAGTTTTAACGGCGTGACGAAGGATCCATGGGGAAATACGCGCGCAGGATTTACGGCCGAAGGGAAGTTGAACCGGAAGGATTTCGGGATGGTATGGAACAAGGCCCTCGATAGCGGCGGCCTGGTCGTCGGAGATGATGTGTTCATCCGACTGGACATTGAATGCATTAAGGCGAAATCGTAGTCGAACGCCCTCTCTCAGGGGCCCCGCGCCTGCCCGGTTCCTGCCGGGCAGGCTTGGCCGGCAACGGCGTACGGGGCGGGGCCTCGCAAAGGAATGCAGCCCGCCCCCATTTCAAGGCGGTTTCAGCAGACAGCGTAGCTGGTAGAGGTCGAGCGAGGAGGTCCGGGCATCTCACCGCTGGCGGGTTGGTGCGCCGGTTTCATCGCGCGGACGCGAAGGGGCAGAAGCGCGGATCGAATGATGGCAGGGGGATCTCACGAACATGGCGACGGGTTTCGAACAGACTGGAAAATCTGGGCGCGTCATCGGTAGGATACGCCGCATGCGATGTTGGACACTGATAGGTGCGGCGCTCGCGCTGACGTGGACGATCTGCATCACGGACGCCGGGGCGTTGGAGTTTACGGCCGATCAGATCACGAAGATCAATGGCCGGACGCAAAAGGCCAACATTTACTATCGCGACAATATGTGGCGGATCGAGCACCATACGATGGGGCCCGTCAACATCAGCATCGTGCGCAAGGATAAGCAGGTCGTCTGGCTTCTGCTGTCGCGCATGAAGCATTTCAAAACAGTGCCCTATAAGGCCGAGCAGGATCTCAAGGTCTCCGAGCACCTGGAAGGCGAGATCGCGCGTGAAGAAATCGGCACGGAAATGCGCGAAGGACACCCGACGACGCTGTATGAAGTGACGGTGAAGGAGGGCGAGCGCACGGAGGTCTATTATCAGTGGCTCGCCACCGATATTCGGTTCCCCATGAAGCTCGCCAAAAAGGACGGGAGCTGGATCGTCGAATACCAGCACGTCAAAATCAGGCCCTTGATCGATTACCTGTTTCAGTTGCCGCTTAATTTCGAACCATTGGAAGAATTCGATCATCAGCCGGCTGCTGCGGAGCCGAATCACCAGCCGATGTAAGTGATGATCGGACTATAAAGGAGCAAGATCGTGCGCAAGCGAGGAATAGCTGTTTGGGCGTTGTGTGCGGCCGTGGGGGCCATGAGCGGATCTCTCTACGCGCTCGATGTGGCCGATGTCGTCAGGGAATGGACGCCGGAGGGAAGGAAGCTGGCTGCGGAGCGCGTGAAATTGCCGGCGCACGATGAGATGGTGCGCATTCCGGCGGGCGAGTTCCTCATGGGGAGCGAGAAAAAAGTCGACAAGAATTCTTATCTGGCCGAGTTCCCGCAGCGGAAAGTCTACCTGGATGCCTATGACATCGATAAATACGAAGTGACGACCGTGCAGTTCCTGAAATATGTGCTGGCCCATGATCTCGGTCCCTTGATCGATTGGCAGTACGACGGCGGGAATTTCCAGGATACGATGGTGAGCCACCCGGTCATGCACGTGTCCTGGTTCGACGCGGACGCCTATTGCAAGTGGGCGGGGAAACGGTTGCCGACGGAGGCAGAGTGGGAAAAGGCCGCGCGCGGGGAAGACGGGCGCATCTATCCCTGGGGCAATCAAATGGCCGGACTCTCGCGGGCGAACTTCGGCCGGACCGGGCTGTCGGGTCCGGTTCGCGACCGCCCTGAACGGTTGCTGCTCTATCCGCCGATTATCTCGGTCGACAAGTATGACAATGCCGCCAGCCCCTATGGGGTGTTTCAAATGGCGGGGAACGTGGCTGAGTGGGTGGCCGATTGGTACGACCCGAAATACTTCACCACCGGACCCAACAGAAATCCCAAAGGTCCCGAGACCGGCAGCCAGCGAGGTTTTCGCGGCGGCGGGTGGATCGACAGCACGCCCAGTGTCCGTGTCGCGCAGCGCAACGGGACGGATCCCAACACCAAGATGAACTGGATGGGATTCCGTTGTGCGCGGGATGTCAACGAGGGGGCAGGCGCGCCCCAGGCTGAAGCGAAATAAGTACGGATGGAGTGGTGCCTCCAGGTGTCGGATAAGACCTGGCCGGCAGACGTGAGGAGTTCAGGAGGTTCGTTTCGCGTCCAACAGCCGGTGGGCTTGCTCGCTCGTCTCCTTCACCAGAATCCCCATTTTCCCGTGTGACGGTTCGAAGTCTACGGAAAGTCCGTGGTTGCGGATGCGTTCGCCGGCCGTGGGTCCGATGGAGGCGATCACTAATTTTTTGCAGGCTTCTTTGAACGGCCTCGTCTGCCCTTCCTGCTCCACTACCTGCATCACATGGTCGATCTGGGCGGCATTGGTGATCAGCATCACCTGAACTTGCCCGGCCAGAATCCGACTGAGCGCATGCTTGATCGGTGAGAGGTCTTCCGGGAGTGCCCAGCGATAGATAGGCACCGCCGTCACCTGCGCGCCACGCTGTCTCAAGGCTTCCAAGAGGTCGCGGTTCGATACCCCGTATTCTTGCACCGCCACGCGCAATCCCTTCACCGGGCGATGGGCGTCCAATGTGGAGAGGACATCGATCCAGGTATTGGGCTCAGGGACGGTGAGGGTCGGTCGCAGGCCCAGGGCCTTGAGCGCCGCGACCGGTTTCGGGCCGCGCGCGATGAGAACAGTCTTCTGTAATGCCGCGTTGAGGTCTCCTTTGGAATGGCGACTCTCGAGGACCTCAAACAGGGCCGTGGTGCCGGCGCCGGTCATCAGCACCAGCACGTCGAACCCCTCCCGCATGAGCCGGTCGCCGAATTGTAACGCGGCCGAATTGTCTTCCAGCGGGATTTCCCGCAATGCCGGCGCCACAAGCGGTGTTCCGCCGTGGCGCTCAATTAGGCGCGTCATGTCCGCGGCCATCCGCGATTCGAAGGCCGCGACCGTCAACCCGTTGAATCCTGCCGTGGTCATACGCTCCCATGCCCCCGTCCGGCCCTGTTACTTGGCGTCGGCGGCGCAGCGAAACCCCGTCGATTCATTCCGGATCGTCGGGTCGCTGTCCACCCGGGTAAAGATGCGGACGGTCGGCGTCTCGTTCTGCCATCCCGCGCCTCGAATCACTTTCTTCGTGCCGCTCTCCGGTCCGGGAGGATTCTTCTCGGGACTCTTTTCATAGTATTTCGGATCGTACCAGTCATTGACCCATTCCCACACGTTCCCCGCCATGTCATAGACGCCATACGGACTTTTGCCCTTCTCATAACTGCCGACCGGCATCAAGGTCTTTTCCCCGATCCACTTCTGATTGAAATTGAGATGCCCGTCGGTCGGCTCGACATTGCCCCACGGAAAACGCCAATCATTGTTGCCTTTGGCGGCTTTTTCCCATTCGGCCTCGCGCGGCAGCCGCCGGCCTGCCCATGCGCAGTAGGCGTTGGCATCGGACCAATCGACATTGATCACCGGGCGGTCGGCCAGCGACGCGGGAATGCCGATCCCTTCCCAGAGATTACGAGTGGGATTTTTGGGATTTTGCGGAACGCGATGGCTGGTGGCCTTGACGAATTCGAGGTAGCGCGCGTTCGTGATCTCATACTTGTCGATGTAAAACGGATCGATATCGATGACGTGGCGAGGATATTCATCGCGCCCGCCGTCACGATCGCCGAACGGCACTCCCATTGGATACGAGCCTGCCGGGATCAAGATCAGCGGTGCCCCGTCTTTTCCCGTGATTTCCTTGGGCAGGGCTGCGGTCTCTGCCGCGACCGCGTGAGACCCCATGCCGTTTAAACCGATAAGCGCCACCACCAGTGCCAGGACGGATCGTGCCAACATGCTCCAAGCTCCTTTGGTTCGTGAGAGTCGATGACCGATCGTACCACAGCCGGAGAGTTTTCAAACACGGTTGCGTGAGGAAAGCCGCCGGTCTCCGGAGACGCCGCGCGGAAGAATGAGGATTGACGGGGCGACAGGCCCCCCCCTACTATACGGCCGAAGAGAGGGCGGCATGGCGATTCATCGAGGCTTGCGGCATCTGGCGCTACGCGTGACCAATCTGGCCCGGTCGCGGGCCTTCTACGAACATTTTCTGGCGATGAAGGTCGTGTGGGAGCCGGACCCGGACAATGTGTACTTTAGTTCCGGTTCCGACAACCTGGCCCTGCACCAGATCGGCGCCGCGGAGTTGGCTCACTACCAGCCGCTCGGCGGGCAGTTGCTCGATCACTTCGGCGTGATTCTGGAGAGCCCTTCCCAGGTGGACGACATGTTCCGGCAAGTACAGGCGGATGCGGCCCGGTTTGGCGCCGCGATCGCCAAGCCCCCGAAGCAACATCGTGACGGCAGTTATTCGTTTTATTTCACCGACCCGGACGGCAACGTGATTCAAGCCCTGTACGAGCCGACTATCAGCCTGATGGAACTGAAGCCGTAAGCGGGCTCCGCGACCCGACGACCATGGGAATCTGGAATACCTTGTCACGCGATCAGTATGTGGGGTTGGCCCCCTGGGTCTGGGTGCAACTGGAAAGCAATCAGCCGCCCGGGCCCTTTCCTTTCATCGGGGGAGTCGCTCCGGAGGTGGTGGCCAGCTTGCACGAGGCGCACAGCCTATTCCTCGCCTGCGTGGAAACGGCGATCAGTGATGTGTTTTCCCGGCGATCGGAACTCGGCGATCCCCGGACCAGAGTCCGGCTTGAAGATGCCTATGCCGAACTGGTGAATTCCCGCCGCCAGCTCAGCCAGCACATCACGGCGCGGCGCCAGCCCGATGGGCAATTTCACTGGTCACATCCGTTCGATCCCACGAAATCCGCCACGGTCGTCAATACCGGGCTGCGCATCTTTAATGCGGTGAAACGCCAGGCTATTCCCGTTGCCTTTGAGCGCCCGATGGGGCCGCTGGTCGGAAAATTCCTGGGCATGTTGGACGGCACGCAGCAAGCCGGCGCCATCCAGACCATCGCCGCCACGGCCGGCCGGGACGGCGAGCGGCTCTTGACGCAATTAATGGAAATGTTCGTGCACTATGAGTGCCTGGCGCCCGCGGCGCGCCCCTCGATTCGAACGCATTGGTTAGAGCATACGCAGGATCGGGACACGATTCATCTCGGCCATGCGGCGCTCATGTATCGGCAGCGCGATCAATTCCTGCTCTTCGATCCCTGGCTGCTCCCCTGGTTTGCGGAATCGAATGTGCCCAGTCTCTGGGTGTCCTTGTTACCGAAGCCGGCGGCGATTTTTCTGACGCATGATCATGACGACCATGTCGATCCCAGGACGCTGCTGCATGTGCCGAAAGATGTCCCCATCGTCATTCCCAGCCGGCGGAATCGCAAAAAGTTTTTCTACGACTACCTGCCGTTGCTGCGGGAATTGGGATTCAGCCATATCATCGAGCTGGCGCATGGCGAGACGTGGAATTTCGACGGCGGTGCCGTGGTGTCGGTGCCGTTTTACGGTGAGGACCCTTGCGACCTGGAAATGCCGAGAAATTGTTATCTCGTGACCGATCGGGGGCAGAACGTGCTGGTGCATGCCGATAGCGGTCCGACGAACAGCGGGCGGTCGGCGATCAAGGAAGGCATCATTCAGCAATTGGTGCAGAAATATGGTCCCATCTCCCTGGTGCTGGCCTCTCAGCAGCAGCTGCAGGAAATCCGCAGCTATGCCGCCCATGCGCCGCTCTCTCATCCCGGCCTCTGGCTCGAGGTGGGCGAGAACGGCTATCTCACCAATAGTTACCTGAGTGAACTCTGCGCCACGGCGCAGGCACGGCTGTTTGTCTCGTATGCCACCGGCGGGGCCGATTGGTACCCGGACCATCTGTCGTTCATGTTCAGCCATCGCAATCCCGCGCGCACGGCGTTGCTCACCGCCAATTGGGAAGCGCCGGAAAAACTCAAAGATCTTCTGTCGCCGCACGATTGCGGGTATCATCGCGCTCAAGCGTTGGACCTGTTCCGCACTGCGGATGATGGGCTGGTCCAGGTCTCCTCTGCGGCCGAGGCCCTATCACCCATGCCGCTCTACCGGCTCGATCATGACGAACCGGCATTCATGAAGCGCGAACGATCATCGCCATAAGGGAAACGAGTGACTATGGAAGCTGCGAAGGGATTGGTGCTCGTCACCGGCGCCGCCGGGTTCATCGGGTCGCATGTGGCCCGGCGCTTGCTGGATCGCGGGGATTCCGTGCTGGGGCTGGACAACCTCAATGAGTATTACGATGTCCGCCTGAAGGAAGCCCGTCTGGCACGGCTGCAGGCGCATCCGCAATTTCAATTCGTGAAGCTGGATGTGGCGGACCGGCCGGGGATGGCGGCCCTCTTCGAACAGCACCCCATCCGGCGCGTGGTACATCTGGCCGCGCAGGCCGGAGTCCGGTATTCGCTCGTGAATCCGCATGCCTATACCGCCAGCAACATCGAAGGATTTCTTACGATTCTGGAAGGCTGCCGGCATCACCAGGCCGAGCACCTGGTCTACGCGTCAACGAGTTCGGTGTACGGCGGGCACACGAAGATGCCGTTTTCGGTTCACGACAATGTCGATCATCCGGTGTCGCTCTATGCCGCCACGAAGAAAGCCAACGAGTTGATGGCCCATTGTTATGCACACCTGTATCGATTCCCCATCACCGGCCTGCGGTTCTTCACGGTCTACGGGCCCTGGGGCCGCCCCGACATGGCGCTGTTTCTGTTTACCAAGGCGATCCTCGAGGGCAAACCCATCGACGTGTTCAACTATGGCAAGATGCAGCGCGATTTTACCTATGTCGACGATATCGCCGAGGGGGTGTTACGCACGCTCGACCGGCCTGCGCAGGTAGATGCACAGTGGTCGAGTGACCGTCCCGATCCCGGCAGCAGCTCAGCGCCTTACCGGCTCTACAATATCGGCAACAACCAGCCGGTGGACCTCCTGCGATTCATCGAAGTCCTTGAACAGACGCTCGGCAAAAAGGCTGAAAAAAATCTCCTCCCCCTCCAGGCAGGCGACGTACCGGCGACCTATGCCGATGTGGCGGATCTGATGCGGGATACGGGGTTCAAGCCGGCCACCTCGATCGAAACCGGCATCGCGCGTTTTGTCGAGTGGTACCGCGAGTACTACAAGGTGTAAGCGAAACCGAAGTCAGTTTCCTGAGATCCAACCTCTCCCCGCATCCGACTAGTCAGGCCGCCCACCGAGCCCACCGTATGCCATTGCCGTAGATCTGACGGACGGCCACTTGTTGTCGCTTCCCTCATGGAGTAAGGTGTGGATGATGGATCGCATCTTTTCGAAGACCCTGCGGATGGCGCTTTTGTTTCTTGCCGCCGGCTATGTGGCGGGCGCGGGTGCGGGCCAAGCCTTGGCCGATGCGCCATCGAATCATGTCCCTGCTTGGGCGGAGTGGCGGAGCCAGCCGCAGGGAAGCGCGGCCTCTGCCCCCGTTGCCAACGAGCCGCGCGCGGAACTGTTCCGTCAGGCGCCTGTGCTGAGCGGCCGGTTACGCGTCAGCGAGCAAACGGTGATGCCCTATATCGGCGCCGGATTCAGCGGAGGCTATGTCACAGAGCGTGATCGGGCCTTGAATCCTCAGCCGGCCTTACCGCAACAAAATCTTTTCGGCGACTCGATGGGCAAGAGCATGATGCCGAACGAGTTTCAAATGGGCATTCGCATCCCATTCTAATCCCTTCCGATCTCTTCCTGCGGCGAGCGAATCTTCGACAAGAACAGATGGAGGAGCCGGCAAGCCAGGTCTCTCGACTTGCCCTGAGCGGTCCCGTTAGAGCCGCTTCGGCCTGCGCTATGGATCGGTCTGGGCATCTCCATCGCCGGAGATTCAGCAGAACTCCTTGTTCCATTGAGATCCCTACGGTATGCTGCGTCACGAACGCGCGTCCAGCCACGATTTGAACTGACACTCCACACGTTGTTGCCCCATGAGTGATTACGCAGTCCTCGGCGATTTGTTGGTGATCTATGCGGTGTCCACCGCGGTGGTGTTTGTCTTTCACCAGTTCCGGCTACCGTCGATCGCCGGGTTTCTCGTGGCGGGCGCGCTGATCGGTCCGCATGGGTTGCATCTCATTCCCGACGTCTCGCAAGTCCAGGTGCTGGCCGAAATCGGCATCGTCCTGTTGCTCTTCACGATCGGGATGGAGTTTTCATCCACGCATTTTGCTTCAGCCCGCCGCATTCTCGCGGTGGCCGCGCCGGTTCAAACCGGAGGCGTGCTCATCCTGGCCTTGCTCGGGGCGCTGGCCGTGGGACTCTCGTATCAGCAGGGAATTTTCTGGGGGTTCCTCTTGTCGCTCAGCAGTACGGCTATCGTGCTGAAAGCTCTCTCCGAGCAGGGCGAGAGTGATTCGTTTCACGGCCGTGCCACCGTGGCGATTCTGATTTTTCAGGATCTTGCCGTGGTGCCGATGATGCTCATCACCCCGATTCTCTCGACTCCCAGCGGGAGCGCGATGGGGATGGTCTTGCTCACCCTGCTCAAGGCGGCGATGGTGGTGGTCTTGATTGTCGCGGCGGCCTGGTATCTGGTGCCGCGATTGCTGCGCCATATCGTGCGAAGCCGTAGCCGGGAGCTCTTCCTCCTTTCGATTATCGTGCTCTGCCTCGGGATTGCCTGGCTGACGTCGTTAGGAGGATTGTCGCTGGCCTTGGGCGCATTTATCGCCGGGTTGGTCATATCCGAGTCGGAATATAGCCACCAGGCGCTGGCCGAGGTGCTGCCGTTTCGCGACAGTTTCAATAGCTTGTTTTTCGTGTCGATCGGGGTCCTGATGGATCTGCGGGTGGTACTGGACCATCCGTTTATCGTGTTGGGGCTGCTGGTGGCCGTGATTGTCGGAAAGCTACTCGCCGGGGCCGGAGCCATGCTGGCATCGGACGCCCCGCCCAGGTCGGCGGTGTTGGTCGGGGTGGCGCTGGCGCAGGTCGGGGAATTCAGCTTTATTCTCGCGCAGCAGGGGCAGGATGCCGCGTTGTTCAGCGGGGATCAGTACCAGTTGTTCCTCGCGGTGTCGGTGTTGACGATGGTCGTGACGCCGTTTCTGATGCAATGGTCGCCTCACCTGGGACGGCGCATCGAAGCGCTGCAGCGAGTGCGGGGCTGGATGCCCACCCGCACGGTGGCGCATGTGGAACAATTGGAAGGGGGCCAGGTCCGCATCAAGGACCATGTGATCATCGTAGGTTATGGGCTAAATGGCCGCAATCTTGCCCGCGTGTTGAGCGAAACCGAAATTCCTCATGTGGCGCTCGATCTGGATGGTGAAACGGTGCGCCGCGAATCCCGCCATGGCGTGCCGATCTATTATGGCGACGGTTCCAACGCGAATGTCCTCCGCCACATGAAAATCGAAGAGGCGAAGGTGCTCGTCGTGGCCTTATCCGATCCGTTTACGGCCCGTAGGACGGTGAAAGTGGCGAAGGGGCTCAACTCGAAGCTGCATATCGTGGTGCGGACGCGATACCTGCGGGAACTCGAAGAACTGCATCAACTGGGGGCGGATGATGTGGTCCCCGAGGAGTTCGAGACCTCGATTGAAATTTTTGCCCTGGTCCTGCGCACCTACTGTCTGCCGCAGGAATTCGTGGCGCGCAAAGCGGAACAAATCAGGCGGGAAGGGTATGCGCTGTTACGCCGCAGCGAGATGCCGGAGTTGGCCCATCATCTGCGCGGGGGGACGCTGACCGATGTCGAGGTGGAAACCTGCCGGATCGACGAGGACGCGCCAGCCGTGGGCAAATCGTTAACGGAATTATCGATTCGCCCGCGCACCGGTGCCTCGGTGATTGCCTGGACGCGCAGTCAGGTCACGCAATCCAACCCGTCCGAAACCGTGCGTCTGCAAGCCGGCGATGTCGTGACGTTGCTCGGATCCCGCGAGCAAATTCGCCGGGCCATGGCCCTGTTGAACGAGCCGAACCATGGTACGAGTCACCAACTCGCCTAGGCCGGTCAGCCTGTTTTTGTCGATCTACCTTACCGCGGCGAGCCCCGCTAACTTCTCCATCGCAGCGTGACGGGTCCCTTGAGGGGGTGGTCCAGCGGGCGCCCGGTTTGTACCGAGGCGAGGTGGGCCGCCTTCAGCTTGTAGTACCATTTGGCGGGGGTGTCGGCATCGTCGATCAGCATGAGCGCCGGCTTGTACTTCAGTCCGACCGCCTGCCGCTCCATGGCCTGTTTGTCCTGCTTCATGAAAATATTCGCAAAGTAG
Organism: uncultured Nitrospira sp.; assembly: GCA_902500995.1. Taxonomy (GTDB): domain Bacteria; phylum Nitrospirota; class Nitrospiria; order Nitrospirales; family Nitrospiraceae; genus Nitrospira_A. The sequence continues at coordinate 1,827 of CABVSR010000035.1, read as the reverse complement.
CGGAACAACGGTTTGGCGAACGGCAGCCAGGGAAGGATGTTCCAGGCGGCGGTAAAATCAATCCGGCATTGCTGCTCGCCGACCGGTGTGACGGTGGCGCGCGAGGAGACGAACATCGAGCCGCATTGCACAAACTCGAAGCGCTGGTTGGGCAGCACGAAATCGATGGTGGTCGTCAGCGGGCCGCCGTAGAGTTTGTTCAGCAACTTGTAGGGGCCGCTGTTTTTCGAGGGGGCGTGGGGCACCATGCGAAACCCGTTGGGAATGGGCTCGAAGGTTTTGGCCTTGTCATGCATGCTGGCCTGCGTCCTCCACCAGGAGCTTTGATGGACGAATGGGCCGTGGGCCGGATCCATCAGGCCGACAATGCCGTCGTCGATGGTGCAATCCAGGAGCGTGGAGATCTGCACCATGCGATAGGGCGACGAGGGCAACGGCAAACGCGGGACTTCCGGCACGATCTGATCGGGCTGCTGCGGATCGGGCAGAAAGACCCACACGTATCCGTCGTGATCCTGGCAGGGGTACGACGTGATGCCGATCTTTTCCGGTTGCAATCCGGACCCTTCGACCAGCGCGGGGATGTGGCGGCAGCGGCCTCCCGTATCGAATTGCCATCCATGGTAGGCGCATTCGACACGCTCCCCGTCAAAATGGCCGAATGACAGCGGCATCCCGCGGTGCGGGCATATATCGCGCATGGCGGCGACCTGACCTTGGCGGTCGCGGCAGATGAGAATAGGCAGTCCCAGCATCTCCTGCGTGCGCATCTGCCCCACGGCCAAAGAACTGCTGGTGGCAGCCGGATACCAGAAGCCGAGCAGCGGGGCGCTTTTCGTCGGTTTGAGTTCGGTAATGAGGTCTGTGCTCATGGATAACCGGAAACGACAAGGCTTCGAGCGGACGACTGGACTATAACGGCGGGTCTGCAACAGGTCAAGCAACGGATCGTGCGTCTATGAGCCGCGTGGCTGCGCAGAAGCTGGCCGCGAGCGGCCTGAGCGGCCCGCATTTCTTGACAAAAAAAAGACGCGGAGACTATAGTCATTTTTGAGATCGATCCTGCCGTTTGTGCTCCGACATTGCGAGGGGACACCATGACAACCGCACAAATCGAGCCTGCAGCCGCGCTGGCGGAACTCCGCGATTCGAAGGCCGACCGCGTCACGATCGTGCTCCTCAGCGGGGATCTCGATAAAGCGATGGCAGCCTTTATTATTGCCACCGGCGCCGCCGCGATGGGAATGCGCGTGACAGTATTTTTTACCTTCTGGGGACTCAACACGATTCGCAAGAAGGGCGCGAGCAGTTCTGCGTCTGACTGGCTCCGGCGGATGTTCGGCTTCCTCAATAAAGGCGGAGCCGATACGTTGCCCCTGTCCCGCTTCCATTTTTGGGGGTTGGGCACCAGGATGATGCAAGTCGTCATGAAGCAGAATCGTATGCCCGGCGTGCCGGAGCTGATGCAAATGGCGCTGGATCTGGACGTGCGCTTTATTGCCTGCACCACGACGATGGGCTTGATGGGGATTACGAAAGACACGTTGATCGATGGGATCGACCAATTTGCCGGCGTGACTACGTATCTGGCAGAAGCCAAGCAGGGCAGCGTCAATTTGTTTATCTAGAGGGGCTGAGGAGAGGGCATGATACAGGCTGATGTAAAGCTCGATACGCTGGGGTATTTCTGCCCGATGCCGATCATTTTGACGTCGAAAAAGATCAAAGAACTCACCATGGGTCAGGTGTTGGAAGTGGTCTCGGACGATGAGGGCATCAAGAAGGATATGCCGGCCTGGTGTGAGACGACCGGCCATGAAATGGTGG
>CABVSR010000034.1 GCA_902500995.1 uncultured Nitrospira sp. | reverse complement strand
ACGTTACGCATGTGCTGCCTCCTTAGTGAGTTGGAATTGATAAGAGATGATGATGGACGACAATAAACTAACCGAGTCATAAGTATTCCAAAGCAAATTCGGGCGAACTATAGGCTAACCCCCACATCATGTCAAGAGGTTTTCGGCCACAACATCCACTATATGGTGTCGTCGCAATTCGCACGCCCCTATTCATTTGCTCCATCAAGTTCACCGAAATACTCTTTCGCTCAATACCGAGTGAAACGAAACCATCGTCGAGGTCGGCTGAGAAAACTATGGATGCACTTGGTGCCCAGAGGGAGGGTCGAACTCCCACTCTCTTGCGAGAACCGGATTTTGAGTCCGGCGCGTCTGCCAGTTCCGCCATCCGGGCACCTGTTTCGTGCTGCGACACTCAGCGATCGATCCAAAATTGAAGCGACGTTTTTTAGCATGAACCCGGCGGCCCGTCAATCGGCGGGCTCTACTCTTTTTTCTGACGCGCACGGATGCTAGAATGTCGCATTTCGTAATGTCATTGAATCCGAAGATCGGCAGACTGATGGAGGTAACCATGGCAGATGTGCAGTGTGTGACCTGCGGCCAGGCAGGCGAAGCGATTACAGATATGCTGTTCCTGGGAAAACTCGAAGCTGAAATCAAAGCGAAGGTCTGCAAGCCCTGCTGGAAAAAATGGGAGGGCATGCGAGTGATGGTCATCAACGAGTATCAAGTCAATCTCGGCGACGAAAGCGGTCGTGAACTCGTCAAAAAGCAGATGAAGGCGTTTCTGAAGCTGGGAGAGCAAACCGATACGTCCAAGCTGGATCAGAACTTTCGGCCGGCCGGCACATAGATCACAGGCGCGGCGATCCGTCGCCCGTAGGATGAGGCGGGCCGATCTGCGCTTTCTTTTTCAGCGGAAGAAACTTCTATCGCAGGCTTCACGCTTCCACGACTCTCCTTGCTCCATCACGGGATTGAATTCATTGACACTCTGATTTCTGAAGTGATAGAGTGCCCTATTCTTGAGGTTTTTGGCCGACATCGGAAAGGGGCCTCTCGCCGTGATTACACAAATGCGGGTCAAGGGGCTGATTTTCGACCCTTATAACAACGCCTATATAGTGGTGTTACGAGACGAAGAAAATTCAGACATGCTCCCGATCTGGGTGGGGAAATCGGAAGCGAGCGCCATCGGACTGGCGCTCGAAAGTGTGACGGCACCGCGCCCGATGACCCACGACTTGATGAAGTCGTTTTTAGAAACGTTCGATGCCAAAATCATCAGCGTGGTCATCACAGATCTGAACGACAACACGTATTTCGCCACTATTCACTTAATGTACGAAGATTCTGAATACACCGTCGACTCTCGCCCCAGCGATGCGATCGCCTTGGCCCTACGAACCAGCGCGCCGATCTTTGCCAGCGAGAAAGTGATCAAGAAACAGTCGTCCGAAGAGCTCGAACAGTGGCTGGAAAACCTGAAACCCGAAGACTTCGGCAAACTGGACACGTGACCATGGATGCCGCGCCACAGAACGAAGCCTCGGAGCTGGTTGCTCTCACTGTCAAACAGGTGCTTGACGACGGGAACACAGACACACGGATCGTCGTCCTGAAAAGCGACGATGCGAGCGTGACGTTGCCGATCTGGGTGGGCTCTGCCGAAGGCAATGCCATTCGCCTGGCCATGGAACATGTGGTGACGCCTCGGCCGATGAGCCACGACTTGATCCGGAGCTTCGCGGATCACCTCGGCGTTCGAATCGAGCGGGTGGTCATTACGGACGTGAAGAGCAGTACGTACTATGCGAGCATCGCGTTTGCTTCCAAAGAACTCCATCGAACCTTGGATGCCAGACCGAGCGATGCCATAGCCCTCGCGCTTCGCGCGGGGTGCCCGATCTATGCGACACAGGATGTGCTCAACCGGCGTACGGCCGTGCATCTCGACGCGTGGATCAATAAGCTGGACGCCGACAACACCGAAACGCAACAGGCGTGAGGCCTGATCCCTCACATTAGAATCCTTTCGTGCAGGAGTAGATGGAGACCATGACAAAAACGTATCTCGAGAAACCCGCTAACGTGCAACGCAAATGGTACCTCGTGGACGCAGAGGGCAAGACGCTCGGCCGACTTGCGGCGAAAGTCGCAACCTTGCTGCGAGGGAAACATAAGCCGACCTTTACGCCCCATGTCGATACCGGCGACCATGTGGTCATTGTAAATGCAGAGAAGGTCGTGCTCACCGGCAACAAAATGGAAAACAAGACCTACTCGACCCACAGCGGATTTCCTGGCGGATTAAAGACCCTCACTGCCGAGCATGTCCACAGGAAGGATCCGACCAAGCTGCTGACGAAAGCCATTGAGGGCATGTTGCCGAAGAATCCTCTCGGTAACCACATGGCGAAGAAGTTGCGCGTGTACGCCGGCGCGACTCATCCGCATCAAGCACAAAAACTGGAATCACTCTCGTTGTGATTCTTATTCCTCGAATTCGATCAGTGAAGGAGACCGCCTGATATGGCCGCAATGACGCAGTACGCAACCGGAAAAAGAAAAAGCGCGATCGCGCGCGCATGGGTCACCGCAGCCGCTGGTGACATCGTCGTCAATGAGAAGCCGCTGGAAAAAGCGTTCCCCCGCCCGACGCTCCGGAACGTCATCCAATTTCCGTTTGAATTGGCCGGAGTGGCCGGCAAATATTCCGTCCGGGCTACCGTCTATGGTGGAGGCCCTGCCGGTCAGGCCGGAGCGCTACGCCATGCCATCTCCAAAGCGCTGGTTATTATGAGCGCGGCATTCCGCGGTCCCATCAAGAAGGAAGGCCTCCTGACCAGAGATTCTCGTGTCAAAGAACGTAAGAAGTACGGTCAGAAGGGCGCCAGAAAGCGCTTCCAGTACTCGAAGCGGTAACGATCGACAGGAGCGACAGGTTTCAAAAAGGGAAGGCTCCGCAGCCTTCCCTTTTTTTATTGGCTGGTCAGAGGGTGCATCACAACCCCAACGAGCCCGGAGGCGCAAGATGACATCGGTTCGAGTGGCGGTCGCAGGGGCCAGTGGATATACAGGAGCCGAACTCGTGCGGCTCCTCTCTCAACATCCGCATGTACACCTCACCGCGGTAACGTCGGAAAAGTCAGCAGGCACGGCCATCTCCGCCGTCTATCCCCATTTGCAGGGAATCGTGCCGCTGTCATTCGAAGCGTTGGCACCGGAAGCGTTGGCGGAGCGAGCCGATGTCCTCTTTCTCGCCCTGCCCCACACCAAATCCATGGGCCCCGTGGCCAGCTGCATGAAAGCCGGCAAACGTGTCATCGATTTGAGCGCCGACTTTCGCCTGAAGGATCCCGCTACGTACGAAGCCTGGTACCAGACCGCACATGCCCAGCCGCAATTGATTAAAGATGCCGTGTATGGCCTGCCGGAACTGCATCGCTCTGCCATTGCACAGTCCCGACTCGTGGCGTCACCAGGCTGTTACCCGACGGCCGCGATCCTTCAATTGGCGCCCCTGATCGCCCACGGATTGATCGCGGCGGACAGCATCGTGATTGACGCGAAATCCGGCATCTCCGGCGCGGGAAGAAGCCCTGCCCTCCCCTATCACTTTCCCGAAGCTCACGAATCACTGGAGCCGTATAAAATCGGCCAACATCGGCACATCCCTGAAATCGAGCAGGAGCTCACAGGATTAGCCGGCACGAGGGGCCAGGCGGTTCGCGCGAGCCAGAGCCCCGTCACCATTGCCTTCACCCCGCACCTCGTTCCCATGAATCGAGGGATCCTCAGCACCGCCTATGCGCGGATGAAGGGCCAGCCGGACGTGGCCGAACTACGGAACCTCTATCGGGAATTTTATAGCGGTGAACGATTCGTGCGCCTTCTCGAAGGAGCCATGCCGAATCCGCGGCACGTGCGAGGCGCCAACTACTGCGATATCGCCGTGCACACCGACCGCCGAGCCGGCTGGATCGTGACCGTGGCGGCGATCGATAACTTGATCAAGGGAGCGGCCGGACAGGCGATTCAGGCCATGAATCTGATGCTGGGCTATCCGGAAGAAACGGGACTCGTGGCTCCGGGCGTCTACCCCTAGCATGCAGCAGTGCCAGCAGGTCGCAAGGGGTCAGTTCCACTTCACATAGGAAGAGCGATGGAAACAATTTCTGGAGGCGTCACCGCGCCGATCGGTTTTCGGGCCGCCGGCGTTTACTGCGGTATCAAGAAGAAAAAGAAGCAACAACTCGATCTCGCTTTGCTCGTCTCAGAACGCGAAGGTCCGGTCGCCGGGTTATTCACGACCAACCAGGTCGTTGCCGCACCGGTCATCCTCGATCGCCTGCATCTCAAGCAGGGTATCGGCCGCGCCTTTCTCGTCAATAGCGGTAACGCCAATGCTTGTACCGGACCAGAAGGAATGAAGGCCGCCAAGGAGATGGCCACACTGGCGGCCACTGCCCTCAACTGCGCCCCGCATACCATCTTTGTCGGTTCGACCGGCGTCATCGGTCAACCCTTGCCGATCGCATGCATCCGAAAGGCGCTTCCCTCACTGGCCGCGCGTCTCTCGCGCCGGGGTGGAGCCGAGGCGGCTGCGGCAATCATGACCACCGACCTGAAACCCAAGCACGTCGCCGTCCGTGCCCGGCTCGGCGGGAAAATGGTGACCGTCGGCGGCATGGCCAAGGGGTCAGGCATGATTCATCCCAACATGGCGACAATGCTGGGCTATCTCACCACCGATGCAGTGATCGGGCAACGCGCCCTCCAATCTGCGCTTCGACAGGCAGTCGATCAGTCGTTTAATTGCATTACGGTCGACGGCGACACCAGCACCAACGACACGGTGCTCTGCCTGGCGAACGGGATGGCGGGAAATCGGCCCATCACCGCAGGCTCGGCGGACTACACTCGCTTCTGCGCCATGCTCGAAACCGTCTGCCGCACCCTCGCGCTGAAAATCTGTTGGGACGGCGAAGGCGTCACCAAAGTCGTACGGGTCGAGGTGACCGGAGCCGCCTCCTCAAAAGCGGCCAAACAGATTGCGCAAACAGTGGCGACTTCCAACCTGGTCAAAACCGCCCTCTTCGGCGGCGACGCCAATTGGGGCCGTGTCATGGCAGCGCTCGGGCGCGCAGGAGTGCCCATCGATCCCTCCCGTATCAGCCTGCAATTCGGAGGAGTCTCGATGGTGCGCAAGGGGCAAGGTCTCGGACGCGCGGCCGAACGGCAACTAACCAAGGTCTTCAAGGCGAAAGAGTTCGCCATTCGCATCGACCTGGGTCAGGGCAAAGCCGGAGCCCACATGTGGACCACCGATTTGTCTTATGAATACGTGCGGATCAACGCGAGTTATCGCTCATAAGTCGCCTCGCGCGGTTGCAAAATCGCGACCACTATGCTAGCGTTCGTCCGTTTCGCGCAATGACCGGTCCGTCCCATCGTTCACCGCGCGGTATCCAAAACCAGGGACATCTTATTTAAATCCACACCAGCGTGATGCGCACGCTGCGCAGCCTGAGAATAAGGGGGACATCCCCCTCGTCGTTGGCGTTCGCCAGGCGCTCTGCAGGCTTCGGAGGGAGGTGAAGGTATGGGAGTAGTTGCGATTAAAGAGTTATTGGAAGCCGGCGTCCATTTCGGACACCAGACCAACCGTTGGAACCCGAAAATGAAGCGGTTCCTGTTTGGGGAACGCAACGGCGTCTACATTATCGACCTTCAACAGACGGTTGAACGGATGGAACTGGCCTATGCCTTCGCCCGCGACACCGTGTCAGCCGGTGACTCCGTCTTGTTCGTCGGCACAAAACGCCAAGCGGCCGAGATTTTGGAAGAAGAAGCCAAGCGCGCCAACCAGTTCTACATCAACCAGCGCTGGCTGGGCGGCATGCTGACCAACTTCCAAACCATCCGCCGCAGCATCGACAAGATGAAAAAAATGGAAGCGACCCTCGCGGATCCCACGCATCAAGGCCATACGAAAAAAGAGCTCGGCCAGATGCAGAAGGAAGTCGTCAAACTGCAAAAGAACCTGTCGGGCATTCGCAACATGCGCGCCCTCCCCGGCGCGGTGTTTATTCTGGATACGCGCATCGAGCACATTGCCATCCTCGAGGCGAGCCGCTTGGAAATTCCCGTCATTGCCATCGTCGATTCGAACTGTGATCCCGATCACATCCAATATCCCATTCCAGGCAACGACGACGCGATTCGTTCCATCAAGCTGATCATCTCCCGCATTGCCGACGCCTGCCTCGAAGGCGCCCATCTCCGTGCCCAGCAGGAAGAGACGGAGTTTGCGTCGGCACCGGCCGGCGGCGCGGCCAAACCGGCGGCCAAATTGGCCGGCGTGTCTGCATCCTAAGGGCCGCCGTTCGCAGATGACATTGTTGTATTCGACCAACTGAGGAACCCATGGCAAGTTTGAGTGAGCTCGTCAAAGAATTGCGTGAAAAAACCGGCGCCGGCATTCTGGATTGCCAGAAGGCCCTGACCGAAAACGGACACAGCATTGAGAAGGCCATCGATTACCTTCGCCAGAAGGGGTTGGCGGCAGCGCAGAAAAAAGCCGGACGTGAAACCAATCAGGGCCTGATCCACGCCTACATCCATGCCGGGGGGAAAATCGGCGTCCTCATCGAGGTGAACTGCGAAACCGACTTCGTCGCGCGCAATGAGCAGTTTAAGGCCTTCGTCAATGATCTGGCCCTGCAGGTGGCGGCCGCAAGCCCTTCCTACGTCAGGCGCGAAGAGATCGCCGCCGATGTCGTGGCGAAGGAACGGAGCATTTACGAAGGGCAAGCCAAGGAACTCGGCAAGCCACCGGCCGCCTGGCCGAAAATCGTCGAAGGCAAACTCGAAAAGTTCTATCAAGAGAATTGCCTGCTCGAACAAGCGTTCATCAAGGATTCGTCGGTTGTGATCAAGGATCTCCTGGCGCAACAAATCGCCACCATCGGCGAAAATATGAACATTCGCCGATTTACTCGTTTCCAACTAGGCCAAGCATGACGTCTGCTCACTACCGCCGCATCCTGCTGAAAGTCAGCGGAGAAATGCTGGCCGGTGAGCAGGGCTATGGCATCCAACCCTCGATTCTTGAAGGGCTGGCGGAAGAAATTGCCGACGTCGTCGCCATGGATGTCGAAGTGGCCGTGGTGATCGGCGGGGGCAATATCTTCCGCGGCTTGGCCGCCAGCGCCCGCGGCATGGAGCGGGCATCCGCCGATTACATGGGTATGCTCGCGACCGTGCTGAATGCGCTCGCGCTTCAGAACGCACTGGAAAGCCGGGGGGTCAGTACCCGCGTCCAATCGGCCATTGAGATGCGCCAGCTGGCCGAGGGATACATCCGGCGGCGGGCGATCCGGCACCTGGAAAAAAAACGCGTGGTGATCTTCGCCGGAGGAACGGGGAATCCCTACTTCTCCACCGATACCGCGGCATCGCTCAGGGCGATGGAGATCGGCGCGCAGGTCATTATGAAGGGAACCAAGGTCGACGGCATTTACGACAGCGATCCGGTCAAAAATCCCCACGCCAAAAAGTACGACGAGATTCCATTTCTTTCCATCCTCACCCAGAATCTCAAAGTCATGGATTCGACCGCCATCAGCCTGTGCATGGACAACCGCTTGCCATTGATCGTCTTCAACTTGAAAGAAAAAGGCAACTTCAAACGGGTCGTCCAGGGGGCCTCGATCGGAACCCTGGTCACCGTGGAAAGCCGTTAAGGGAGAGGCTGATGTCGACGGCGCAGGAAGTCAAACATCGTGTCACCGAAAAAATGGACCATGCGATCGAGCATCTGAAACGCGACTTGGCCGGAATCCGCACCGGCCGCGCATCAGTGGCCCTCCTCGACGGCATCAAAGTCGATTACTACGGCACGCTGACGCCCCTGAAGCAGGTGGCCAACGTGGCCACGCCGGAGGCCCGCCTCATCACGATTCAGCCGTGGGAACAGAACCTGATTCGCGAAATCGAAAAAGCGATTCAAATGTCCGACCTTGGACTGACACCCTCGAACGACGGCAAGATGATTCGCATTCCGCTTCCTCCGCTGACCGAAGAGCGCCGCAAGGATCTCATCAAGGTTTGCAAGAAACACGGCGAAGAAATGAAGGTCCAGATTCGGGGTTTTCGACGGGACGGCAATGAAGAGCTGAAGAAGCTACAAAAAGACGCCAAGCTCACCGAAGATGAACTGCGAAAGTCGGAAACAGAAATTCAAAAATTCACCGACCAGTATGTGCAGAAGATCGACGACATGATGAAGAAAAAAGAAGGCGAAATCCTGGAAGTGTAGCGCCCCATTCTGTTGTCAGAGACTGCGTGTACCAGCCGTCCGAATCCTTCCCAACGTCAGCCTCCGTCGATCTGACTGCCCTCGCTCGGAATGTCGCTCATGTGCGCCGACTGGCCGCGCATGCCGATGTGTTGGCTGTCGTCAAGGCCAACGCGTACGGGCATGGCGCCGTTGAAATCACTCGCGCCCTGCAGCAACTGGCCATCCACCGGTTCGGCGTGGCGACGGTCGATGAAGGCATCGCACTCCGCCACTCCGGCATTCAGGACGCCATCCTGGTTATGGGGGCGACCGTTCCCGCGCAGTTTTCGGAACTGGTGGCCCACCGTTTGACGCCCGTTCTCTATCGCGCCGATCTCGTCGCGGCCTTCGCCGCGCAGATCCCGTCCGGATCCTCTCCCTACCCGGTCCATCTCAAGATCGATACCGGCATGGGACGGTTAGGAGTTCCGCCGCAGGACCTACCGGAGCTCCTCGAACAGTCGGCTTTTCGGACCGGCCTGCGTCTCGAAGGATTAATGACCCACCTGTCCGATGCCGACAATGACGAGGCTGAGCATACGGAATCGCAGCTTGCTCGGTTTCAGTCGACACTCGACCGGCTGCACCAACGCGGCCTCACCATACCGCTGGTCCATGCCGCCAACAGTGCCGCCATCATCCGTTACCCCGCCAGCCTCTACTCGCTCGTCCGTCCCGGCATCATGTTATACGGATACCATACACTGTCGCGCGAGACCGGTGCGCCGGACTTACAACCGATCCTCACCTGGAAAACCTGCGTCGCCCACCTGCACCGGATCCAGCCGGGCGAAAGCGTCAGCTACAACCGGACCTTTATCGCGTCGCGACCATCCCGCATCGCGGTGCTGCCGATCGGCTACGCGGATGGGTACAACCGGGCATTGTCGAACCGCGGCAGCGTGCTGATCGGTGGACGCCGCCTGCCGGTCGTCGGGCGGGTCTGTATGGACATGACGATGGTGGATGTCACGGACGTGCAGGGCGTCCGAGTCGGGGATGAGGCAATCCTGATCGGACGGCAGGGCACGGAGCGCATTACCGCGGCCGACCTGGCCTCCTGGCAGCAGACCATCCCCTATGAAATTCTCTGCGCCATCGGCACCCGCGTGCCGCGCAGGTATGTGCCGCACGCCTCGCCAGCCGGTACAGCCGTTCAAGAATCCTAAAGCCGAAGCACACCCTGTCGCTTTGCTCCAAGGCGAATCGTCATCCCCTTGCCTTCCCCGCTTCATTCCCTCATAGTCCATACGTCGTCCCGAAAGCGCAGCCTGATCACGATCCCTCTAGTACAGTCCATGAGAACAAGAGCATGACCCGCGGGATTCTCTTGGCACAGCGCCGCCTGTTACGACTGTGCGCCGTCGTCCTGCTCGTCCCCCCGATCACCTCCGCGATGGCCGCCGGCACGCAAAAATCCGGGCAAGGCGGGACCATCCCGTCCGCCATGACCGTCCATGTCCCCATCCCGGTAACACCGCTCGCCGAATTGTATGGAAACATCACCCAGCAGCTGGCGACACAGCGAAGCGAGGGACGCGAATGGGTGACATTGGGCGGTGGAAGCGGCTTTCTCAAATACCGGCTCTGGCCCGACGAACAGTCTTCAACCTCGGCGGGGGACCGGTTGTTGTCCCAGAGCACCGTGCCCTTCGGGGTGGAATATGCCAAGCAGATGAAAGGGAGCATCACGAAGATCGCCGAGTGCGGGCTGCGCGATGCCTCCTCAGGCACCGGCCGGCTTTCGGTGACCGTCGCGACGATGTTCAAGCAGGGGCGCAGCTATAGGGTGCTCCCGGCCAGCCAGGTCAGCGCTGTGCACTCCACCCAATCCTGCCTGTTATCCGAACAGGGTGTGGATGCCGGCCCATTGATGGCGCAGGTCTACCGAAGCGATGTACAGAAAGTCCTGCCCGCGGTGGATCGTCAGGCGGCAGGGCTCGTCACCATCCAGCCGGCGATAGCCCGCATCTGGCATGATCTGCAGGAGCCGCTGCTGATCGATGAAACGGAACAGCTGTGGCTGTTGCTGAATCCTGAGGCCACCGCCGCGGCCGGCATCGAGCCGCTATCCGGCAGTCCTGCCGCCGGTTATGGTGTCATCGCAAGGCCCGCGGTCGTCCGAGGCGCCAAACCGACGCCGCGCCATCTGCCGTTACCCGAACCACAGGAGCACTTTCGTGACGACGGGTTTCATGTCGATTTCCCCGTCGAAGTGCCGATCGAAGAAGCCAATCAACGGTTGCGTGAAGCGGTCATCGGCCAGGAATGGTCACTGGGCGTCGGGACGATCAAGATTGTCAACGCCACGCTCTATCCCTTGGGCAAACAGGTAGGGGTGGAGCTGGTCCTCCGCGGACTCCTGCCATTGACCCTGCGCCTCAAGGGAACGCCGGCATATGACGAAACGGCAGGACGCATCCTGTTCCGGGAGGTCGATTACACCATCAAGGAACGCACCCCCGCCACGGACCTGGCGGAGGAGTGGCTGCACGAACCGCTGCGGGAAGAACTGGCTACCAGGCTGTCGTTACCGATTCGCGAGGAATTGGACCTGATGCGGCAGGCGCTCGAAAAAGGGCTCAACCGGGAGCTGTCTGGTGGGCGATTGCGCGGAACGGTTCGGCAGTTGTCGCTGCAAGACCTTGCGGTGCAGACCGCGAGTCTTTCGGTCCGCTTCAAGACCGAGGGCACGCTGCGCTACGACGCCCACGCGGACGTCGCCGCGCGGTGAGAGGAATTACACCTTCAGCTTCCGCTTGAGTTGCTTTTCTACGCTGGAGACTTTTCCGGAAAGCCGCCCTTTGGGTCCCTTGCGGTAATCGACCTTGATGCTGCACGAGACACGGTTACAATCCTTCCGCATACGCATGTAGCATTGTCTGACGACCGCCATGACCTCGTCCCACTCCCCTTCCAACACCGTACCCATGGGATTCAAGCGATAGTCCACTCCGCTCTTGTCGATGATATCCAGCGAACGCGCGACATACTTACTGACACTTTCGCCCTTCCCCAGCGGCGACATGCTGAATTCCAATAACACCATCTCTCTGTCCGTCCTTCCTATGGCGTGACCGGCGATACGGCGGCCTGCTGTTTGGCACGATGCTCGGCCCAGACCTTCGGGTACTGGACCTTTCCCAACAGACGAAATCCGTCCAGCGCTTCACGCAGGAGCGCGCGGCGCTTCTCGGCATCCGGCTCATTCGCCTTGGCCTGCTCGCGAAGTTCGCTCAGCCAATCGACAAAGGCGGCAAATTCGCCATCAAGAATCCTTTCCAGATCTTCTTTCATGAATCCGGACAAAGCCGGCGCCTGCCCGCTCGAACTGATCGCCACGCGCACATGGCCGGAGCTGACGACCGCCGGCATCACGACGTTCGAGACATCGGGCTGATCGACTGACCACAGCAGGAATTTCTGTTCCCGAGCCAGCCGGATCAGCGAGTGCGCGAGTTCGCGATCATCGCGCAACGTATTCAGAACGAGAATGACGCTCTCCAGATCGTTGGCGCGGAAATGCCTCCCGCGATGAATGATCTTGGCGGAGGCCGCGAGTTTGCGGAGTATCTCGTGAAGGGTGGGACTGACGACCGTCACCTTGGCCCCGGCATCCAACAGCCGCTGCACTTTCTCAGCCGCTTCCTCATTGCCACCAATGACGAGCACCGGCCACCCTCGCACATCGAGTGAAATCTGAAATCCTGAATTTGCAGCCATGATTGATCTTCCTCCAACAAGCCGACCACAACGTGAACGCGTATCATACAACAGGGGATTTCGCAGGGTAAACCGTCCGCGCCATTCCCCTTTACGCTGGGAGCTGGGTATAATGCGCCCGCAGTTGGAGTCGGAAGCGCTCAGGCGATCGCGCCAACAAAGGAGTCTATTGTGGCTGGGTATACAGGACGATCAATGGCAATGGCCGGCGGGATCATCGGCCTGGCGGCCGTGGCGGCCTATTTCGGTGTCGCCCATATCGGGGAACCGGACCAGGGTGGAGGAGCCATAGCTGGCCAGGTGCACATCGCGCCCAATCTGGCCGACCAGGTCAAGCCGACGGATGTGTTGTTCGTCATCGTACGACGTCCCACCGGTCCTCCGCGACCCATCGCGGCCAAGCGATTCGACGGCCCGAAATTTCCGGTGCAGTTTGAAATTACCAACGACGATGTGATGGTAAAGGGCAGCGAGCTGAAAGGGATGGTCGATGTGATCGCCCGACTGGATCGCGATGGCCAGGCGGGACAACCGCAGCCCGGCGATATGGAAGGGCGTTATGCGAAAAACCCGACCCTGCCCGGGGGCCGCGATCTCACGATTACGATCGATAAGGTGTACTGACTTGGAAATGGTTGAGTGGTGAATGCTGAGTGCTGAGTTACCGCATGACCTAACACGACAACGACTACGGCTCGGCCGGATCAGCGTCCAGCTCGAGATTCCAATACAGATAATCCCGCCAGCTTTCCGGCGTGTTGCGGATCCCGATGGTGATGGTGACCGTGGGACTCCAACGGGGTTTCACAGGTTTTTTGATCAGGCGCATGTTGGCTTCTTCAGGCGTCCGCCCGCTCTTCCGGTTATTGCACCGCCAACATGCCGTCACGATGTTTTCCCAGGTCTTGCGCCCGCCTTTCGCGATGGGCACGACATGATCGAAGGTGAGTTCTTCCGTGCGGAATTTATGTTTGCAATATTGGCAGCAATAGCCATCCCGCGTGAAAATGTTGATGCGAGAAAACTTCACGGCGCGGTGACTGTCCTTGAGCTTGACCAGCTTCAAGAGCCGCATGACCGACGGGAGTTTGATCGAGATGGAGATGCCGTGGATTTGGCGGTCGTAGACTTCGAGGACTTCGACCTTCCCCTGCCAGAGCAAGGTAATGGCCTTCTGCCAATGCAGGACGCGCAGCGGTTCATAGGTGGAGTTGAGCAACAAGGTCATTTCCATAGTGGCTCCGGCGGTCTCCTATGAGAACACTATTTAAAGCTTAGCAAATGACGGCGCTGTGGTGACCCTTCCCATCAATGATCCCGCTTCATCTATGCCATATGCCACCAATGAAATCAAGCGCTTAGGCTCTTGCCGCCACAATGTTACTCCCCGCTGATGCACGCTGTATCATCCTGTAACGTGTAAGGGACCGCATGGATTCGCACACCGGATATGTCACCGTGGCTCAGGTTGAACAGATTCCACCGGGCACCTGTCGCACGGTGGAAGTCGACGGGATCTTCCTCGCGCTCTGCAATGTCGATGGAACGTTTCGCGCGGTAGACAACACCTGTCCCCACGCGGGCGGACCGCTGGGCGAAGGGTGTCTGGACGGTGAGCTGATCGAATGTCCCTGGCACGGATGGCGATTCAATGTGCGAACGGGCGAGCGGCCGGAGAATCCTGAAATCCGTGTCCCCTGCGTAGAGGTGCGGGTACAGGGATCGAACGTGCAGGTAAAAGTACCGCTTACATTGTAGGAGGAAACGGGGGCGAACCGGCGGGGGGAGTGCCTGCGCGGCCGCTATCCGGCCCTTCAGGCATCAATCCATCGGCAGGCAACGAGGCGGCGTTCACGCGTTTCGTGCCCAGATCGACGTGCCAGATAAAATCACGCTCGAACCACTGCGTCGTCCCCTGCTCGCGCATGTAGATGCGCACTTCGTATCGCTGCTCATCCTGCTTGATCACTTGCCATTCTCCTAGCCGCAGCCCCAGTTTGCGGTCTGCCAGAATTCGCGCTCGTTCGTTGAAGGCCTGCAGTATCGTCGGATACCCGGCCGCGCGGTGCGTCTGCACCAGCGCGAGCGCCTCGGCCGCGCGCGGGTCGGTCATCGGATTGGCCCCGGGAGGCTGCATCCACCAATAGACCAGCCCCCCGACCACGAGCAGCAGGAGCACCGCGTAATGGATGACTTTACTCATAACCTGTGATGCTCACCATCGAGTCAAAACGGATGAATTGATCACTATATGTGGCGGGTGATTTCACTGTCAATCAGGTAACCGCCCGAACCGCGCGCCGCAATCGGAAGCGACGCGGTCTCGCCGCGCTTGACAAGGCCGCGCAGCGCTGTGGTACAAGTACCGGTCAACCTACAAGACACCATGGGAGCCTCACCGTTCAATGAAGTTTTTCTTTTACGCGGACAATTTGAACCCGTCCCAACTCAAGCGTCGAGCCCCCGAACATAAGTTTCTCTTCACGGCCTACCTCCCCGATCATAGCGTGCAGTTCTGCCGCTGGTCGACGCAGTGGCGCTGCGGCCTGGCGAGCGTCGTCCCGTCGCCGGGAGAGAAAGTCTGGGGAGCCGTCTTTGAAATCACCGACGAAGATCTCAAAATCCTCGACGAGTTCGAGGACGATGTGCCGCAGGGCGCGTACCGGCACTTGCCGGTGACGGTCATCACCGAAGAAGGTGAAAAGTTATTGGTGACGACCCATGCGGCAAATCCCATCGGCAAGTTCAAGCCGAAGGAGCACTACATCGATTGGGTGCTCAAGGGCGTCAAACAGTGGAAGTTGCCCGAGGAATGCAGCGAGCAATGGAACGCATATAAGCCGGCCTGACAGACACTACAACTCGTCACTTACCCATACATTGAGGTCACGATGCCGAAACCGAAACATCATATCCTGGTCTGCACAAACGCCCGGCCGCCGGGTCATCCCAAACCGTCCTGCGGCGGTCAGGGATCTGCGCAACTGCTCATGAACTTCAACATGGGCCTGATGCAACGCGGCATCATGCCAGGCGAAGTGCTGGTCACGGGATCCTCCTGCCTCGGACCTTGCGAGCAGGGACCGACCGTGGTTGTGTATCCCGAGGGCACCTGGTATTCCAAAGTCACGGAAGCCGATGTCGCGACCATTCTCGATGAGCACATCAAAGGCGGCAAACCGGCCGAAAAGTTGAATCCGGATAGCATCTGGAAGTAGTTCAGGATCATCCTTTTTCTTTGAGGATGATCAAAATGCCTTTCCAGCAAGGCCGCAGGCGACTCAAACCCGGAGGCGTACCCTCGGGGGTACGTTGAGGAGTTTGAGGAGCTGAGAACGACGCTGGAAGGCATTTTCATCATCCGATCGTCATGTCTACCCCAAGTCACAAGCAACACAAATCCCACGCTCCCCGCTCCGTCGGCTGCATGGTCATCACCTGCAGCGATACTCGCACCGCCGACACCGATACCAGCGGCCAACTGATTCAGAAGCTACTCACGGAGCAGGGTCACACAATTGCGGCCTATCACCTCGTCAAGGACGAGCCGTCTCAGATCAAGGCGCGGATTGTCGAGGGCGTCGCTAACGAGGCCGTGCAAGCCATCATCATCAACGGCGGAACGGGCATCTCCCGGCGTGACTCCACATTTGAAGCCGTGGATGCGATGCTGGAAAAACGGCTGGATGGATTCGGCGAAGTGTTTCGCTACCTGACCTACCAAGACATCGGCTCACCGGCCATCATGAGCCGGGCCACGGCCGGGATCATCAAAGGCCGCATCCTCTTCTCCACCCCAGGCTCAGAAAACGCCGTGCGCCTGGCGATGGAAAAACTCATCCTTCCCGAACTCGGTCACCTCGTTAAAGAACTCACGAAGTAGAACGTCGTCAGCTTTCAGCAATCAGCCTTCAGTTTTCAGCTTTTCGGATTGCTCGTCAGGTGATGCAGCGAGCTAACATGTTTGTTGGTCGCTAGCGGCCTTGCGTCGGTAGAGTTCTCCGGCTAAGGATGCTCAAAACGGCTTTCCAGCAAGGCCGCAGGCGAAGCAAAACCGGAGGCGTACCCTCAGGGGTACGTTGAGGATTTTGATAAGCCGAGAACGCTGTTGGAGACCGTTTTCAGCATCCGACCGATGAAGGATGGTCAAAACGGCTCTCCAGCAAGGCCGCAGGCGAAACAAAACCGGAGGCGTACCCTCAGGGGTACGTTGAGGATTTTGATGAGCCGAGAACGCTGCTGGAAGCCGTTTTCAACATCCGCCCAATGAAGGATGGTCAAAATGGCCGTCCAGCAAGGCCGCAGAGAGAGTGGCGACTGAGGCGTACCCTTGCGGTACGTCGCAGGGAGACACTCGACCGGGAACGCTGCTGGAAGCCATTTTCACCATCCGCCCTAGTCCTGCGAGATCTTCGGCTCGGAATACGCCTGCTTATCCGCCAGTCTCGATTGCGCATACCGCTTGTAGTGCATCAACAAATCGCGGACCGACACGACGCCGACGATCGACCCGCCTTTCGTCACCGCGAGATGGCGCACGCCGAGGTCGCCCATCATATCCTGCGCGTCATCGACCGCTTGATTGCTTTCGATGGTGCAGAGCGGCGAGGTCATCACTTCTTCGACGGTCAGCTTCCCCACGTCCTGATTCGTGGCCAACCCCTTCCGGACCAGATCCGTGTCGGTCACAATCCCGACATGATTCTTTCCTTTCTTGATCAGGAGAGAGCTCACCCGCAGGGTGCGCATTTTCTTCGCCGCACCGCGAACGGAGGTCGCCGGACCGACGCTCTGAGGTTTCTTGTTCATGATTTGCGCAACAGTCGCCATGTCACATACCTTTCTGCCCATTGGGACAAGAGAGCCGATAATGAAACCCGATTACGACACAGTCAGGACGATTTTACCAAAAAACGTTCGATTCAGAAGATATTCTTGCGCGCCTTTGGCCTCGGAGAGCGGAAACGTTCGATCGATCACCGGGCGCAATTTGCCTTCACCGACCAGCTGAGCGGCTTTCAGCAATTCACTTTGAGATCCCATGTACGACCCCTTGATCGTCAGTTGCCGTGAATAGACGTAGCGTAAGTCGAGCTTGACCTCCGCACCCGTGGTCGCCCCGCACGTGATCAGCCGACCGCCCTTGGCCAAGGAATCGATACACTGCGTCCAGACTTCGGGGCCGATGTGCTCGATCACCACATCCACACCGCGGCGCTGCGTCAACTCCCGCACCCGCTGATTGACCTGCTCGCGGCTGTGCAGCATCACTTCATCCGCGCCGAGCGCCTTCGCCTTCGCGACCTTGTCTTCGCTCCCGACCGTGGTCAACACGCGAGCGCCGGCCAATTTCGCCATTTGGATCGCCATATGACCGACACCGCTGCCCGCGCCCATAATCAACACCTCTTCCCCGGGCTTCACCTCCGCCAGACCGAACAGCATATGCCAGGCGGTCACGCTGACGAGGGGAAAGGCGGCGGCTTGTTCAAAAGACAACGCGCCGGGGATCGGGCGCACGTTCCGAGCCGGCACCTTCACAAAATCGGCGTAGCCGCCATGGCACATCGCCCCGATCAATCCGTAGGACCGGCACATATTGTCTCGACCCGCCAGACACTGTTCGCACCGGCCGCACCCAACCCCGGGAGAGACGTAGACCCGCTCCCCTACCGCCACCCCGTCCACCTGCGAGCCGATCTCATGCACCAGGCCGGCGATGTCTGAACCGAGAATATGCGGGAGCGGCATCGGATAGGCGGGACTTCCCTGCCGGATCCAGATGTCCAGATGGTTCAACGCACAGGCCTTCACCTGGACGAGGACCTCATCGACGCCGATGGTCGGCATCGGCATCTCTTGATACTGGAGCTTCCCCGGCCCGCCATGCTCATGGAAGACAACTGCGTTCATCTGATCCCTCTCACAATGATCAAAATGCCAGCTAAAGGGCCGCAGAGAGCACGCTGACTGAAGTGTACCTTTGGAGTACGTCGCAGGGAGTCGCACGACTGAGAACGCTGTGAGATGGTGTTTTCATCATCCTGCTCAGAAATTGAGCATCCCTTCCACGACCATCACCGCCTCGCCGCCGACCATGACCCCCTGAATCGCATCGTCGTCGGAGTTCACCTGAATCAGAATGCGAGACGGCCGATCCATTTCGTATCCCTGTTCAGCCGTGATCTCAGTCTCCGGCCTGATATCCACCACTCCATGCTGGACGAGATAAGCTCCTAAGGCACCGCTCGCGCTGCCCGTCGCCGGGTCTTCCACAATGCCGATCAGCGGCGCAAACATGCGCGTATGCACAGTGGAGGACTGCTCGACCGTCATGGTGCTGAAGACCATCATGCCGTTGGCGCCGTACTGTTGAGACAGTTCGGCGATCGCCGCGACATCCGGAACGATCGAACGCACCGCCGTGAGCGTCCGCACCGGCACAATGATGACCGGGAGCCCCGTCGAAACCACCTGCACGGGGAAACGAGTTTCGGTGATCGCAGACTTGGCGATGCCCAGAGAGCGGGCAATCGCGAAGAGTGATTCCGGTTCGTCGATCACATCCAGAAACTCCGGGCTCGGTTGCGCCATGACGACGCGTTCGATCAGCCCGTCATGCGAGTGGATATCGACAGGGAAGAGTCCTAGATTGCATTCCTGCAGCACTCGCGTGACCGGCTCCCGGAGCGCGAAGCGATCCAAGGTGCCCAGCACAAAAAAGGTCCCGATCACCGGATGGCCGGCGAAGGGAATTTCCTGCGTGGGGGTAAAAATGCGCATCTTGACGACGGCCGCCGGGTCGGTGGGAGGAAAGACAAAGACCGTTTCGGAGAGATTCATTTCGCGGGCGATCTGCTGCAATTCGACATCGGTCAATCCCTCCGCATCGGGAAAGACCGCCACGGGATTTCCCCCGAAGGGTTCATCCGTAAAGACGTCGGCCTGATAAAACTGTAATCGCCGTGGCCCGGGCATAGACTCCTCAACAACGCGCTCGCGGCATGTTGCCCCGAGTCAGTATTTTTTGCAAGGGGCGATGGAGGGATACAGAACAGCAGGTAGGAATTCTGTGACGATCTGTGATTAAGGCTTACGGCTGGTCAAAACGGCGTCCCGCTAGGCCGCAGGCAAGCCGAAACCGGAGGCGTACCCTCAGGGGTACGTTGAGGATTTCGGCGAGCCGAGAACGACCGGGAGGTCGTTTTCACCAGTCGCTCTTGTTAGGCCGGTCTGGGGATGGCTTCGTAAGAAGGTCTCAACGGATTGTTGAGGTATTGCTCCACGTAATTCTGCAGCGAGCCGTGCCGGTAGAGTTGCTGGTTGGCGAAGCGCGTATCGATCTTGTGCAACACTTTCACCTTCACACCGGTTTTCCTGGTGAACTGCTCTAAGCTCACGCCGGTGATATCGGTATAGGGGCCGCGACCAGACTGCATGATGCACTTCGGCACGTGGATGATTTTCTCTTTCGTCACCCGCCGTGCGATATCATCGAAGGTCAGGAGCACCGTGCAATCGGAGTCGCCGCTGAGCAGGGCATTCGGAACGTAGAGAAACTTCGCGCGATTCTTCCGGAACATGGTCAGGATCTTGTGGACGCTCCCCGCCATCACCACCGTATCCTTCTTTTCCAATTCCAACGAGTCGAACAGGCTCACGATTCGGCGGCGGCTCAGGAACGCTGTGGTATAGGATTCCGTATGAATGGTCTGCAGATTGGGCAATCCTAAGTGGTAAATCCGCGTGGCCTCCTCCGGTAGGAATTTCCGGCCCTGCCGCATGAGCGAGGCCGTCTCCTCCTTGAGTCCGCGCACCGGGGTGAGCGTGCCCATCCAGAGGACACATTGCTGGTTGATCGCGGAAATGGTCGCCGCATCCTTCGACATCGTGTACTGGTCGAAGGCGTAGAAGTTGGCGGAGGACACCGCCGGTCCATCCAACACCTTCATGAGATGCTTGATGGACGGCGCATGCGGCATCAGCCGCTGCCGGTAGTCGCTCAGCGTGATCACCGACAGCTCGAAGTTGATGCGGCCGGGGTACTGCGCCACAAGTTGATGGATCTTCGGCACATGCACAAACCCCACGGTGAAGAACTGAATGCTCTTGTCGGTGTACTTGAGGAAGTCTTCGACCCATTCCATCGCCTTGGGATGGAGAAACAGATCGGTCCATTCCATAAACTCGTTTCCGCCCAGGCACCAGAACTGCGTGGGATCGGTCGGCTTCCGGCTGATGTAGTCGAGGATGAACTTCCAATCTTCGTCACTGGTCTTGGGGGGATCGAGCGTTTCGCGGTAGGAATGATCGAGTTCGTAACAAAACTCGCATTTGACCGGACAGTCCCGGCCCAAGCTCAGGGGAATTTTCCCTGCATCCATTTCCCTGATCAGCACCTGCCGATAGTCGGTGCGATCCTTGAAGATAGGCGTCGGTTGAAAAATGGGAAGCGTGGTGGGCATGGTGAACCGGTTCGCCTATCGCCGCAGGGGCGGCCTGTGTAAGATTGACAGGGTCATCGTCGACTTGCCAGACTCCGTGACATGACCGGGAAACGCCTCACCGACGCACTCACACTCTTCGCGCTCGCACAGCCTTTTACCCGCGAACAACTCGATCAGCAGCGCGATGCACTACTCCATACCTGGACCCCGCGCCGCTTCGCCAACCTGACCAATAATCCCAAGAAATATATGCAGGCCTACACCAAAGCCGAGGAGATGACCCGTAAGATTGAGGAGGCCTACCAACTTCTTACTGCTACCCTCGACCACCAGAGGAGCGAATAGCCTAGGGCGTATGGCCGATTGCAGGAGGTCGCCTGCTGCAGACTCGGCTCGTCTCCCGGTTATCCCAAGCCGTGGGAGACGACGCGGCTCATCCCTTCCTTGCCTTCATCTCCTTCGCCCATTGCCACGGGCCAGGTGACGAGACCAGACACGCCTTCCGTTGCCGCGCCGTCCTTCGTCGCCGCATAAATCTGCGGCAATTTATTCGTGCCGAATTTCGAAATATAGAGGAAGACGTGTTCGCGGCTGTTCACCCGTACCGCCCAGGGCTGAAAGTCGTTCCTGTAAAACTCTTCGCAGAGCTGCATCGCATCGAGACAGGAAATGCCCACCGGCTCGTTCAGCGTGTAGTAGTAATCCAGCGGGAGGTCGTACTCCTCCTGCTTATGGATCGTGATGCCGAACTTATCCGGGTTGCGCACCATGGGCGTGTGGCGGTAGGCCACGAAGTAGAACAGCTCCACGGAGTGAATCACCGGTTGATTGTCGATGACGAACTGCCGCGTTTCCAACGCCTCGTCGCGCGTCTCCCCCGGGAATCCATAAAACGCCATCACATGGTTCCAGATGCCGGCCTTGGCCGCTTGATGCAGGTTGTTCTGGATCACGCTCTTGCGCGCATGTTTGTCCATGAGATTCAAGACGCGCTCGTTCGCCGACTCCATGCCGTAATAGAGCGTGCAGCAGCCGGCCTTCG
>CABVSR010000033.1 GCA_902500995.1 uncultured Nitrospira sp. | reverse complement strand
ACTTCACCGCCAAGGCTCTTCGCAATGAAGCACCTTCACTGTATCCTACCGAAATGGGAAAGGCAAGCGTGAAATCGTCTGACCCAAAATCTGCCGGGCTTGTTTCTCTTTCGCGTGCGACAGACTTCTAATAGGCCGCCGGCGCCGATAACGGCCGGCTGGAATATAAGGGGGCCGCGTTGAAATTATCGAACCGCGCCGAGGCGTCGCCCCGCACCAACATCCCCACCTGACCGACGCCAAGCGCCTGATCCTCCACGGATAGTGCCAAACTCCCGTCGAAGAATGTTTCGATGAAATCTTTGCTGATAATCGTATTCCGCTGCACTCGAAGGGTGTGCCATTCGACCGGCTTCGTCTTGATGGCCGCCCGGCCGAGGACCGACTCCTTCCCTTCGATAACACGCACAATCTGAATGACTTTTTGAGACACATCCACCACCGTCGCATAGTAATTCAAGGGATCTTTCATGCCGAACACGACTCCCACCTGCCCGGCATGGCCGGCCGGCTGCTGAATGCGCACCACCAGGTCCGGGTATTCGTACTGGAACCCCTGCGCAACAAGGATGTCGTTGCATCCTGCGCAACCGGATGTCCCGAGCAGCACATTCGGCGCGGATGGCACCGCGGATTGCGCTTCCACACTCCACGAACCTCCCTGCTGATCACCAGACGCCACGGCAGCGAAGCCTTTGGGAACGGTTCCCACCTCGTCCTTATCAAACGTCCAATCGTTGAACAGCTGGGGATTGGCCTGTTGCCGTAAATGCTCCGCCTTCTCCGTGGACGTTTCTTTCGGCACAGCCCATGCCGTCCCCATTCCCCCGGCAAAGACACCCGCGGCAATCATAATGCCCACACAGTGCATGGCCCTGAGACCGTTGAGAAGAAATCTCTCACCGCCGCGACATTCCTGTATCTGCCTGACGCGCTCATCTCCATAGTGCACGGACGTACTCCTCCTCAAGCGGACTCACGATTTCGGATGCGCCGTCTTGATCTGGATAATGTCCTGCTGATACCGATCACGTTCAGCCAGGATTTTCTTCCGTCGCCATCCGCGTAACGTCCACCATTTTATTTTATCCATGAATGTAACCACGGGCGGAGGGACACTCCCTGCCGGCCCATGCTGAAATTCATAGCCCTGATGCGTCCCCTGATTCTCCCGGAACCGCGCGTACTGATAGTCGTAGAGACCTTTTCCCTGCTCTGCCATAGCTGATTCCCTTCACCTGGCCGGTCGAGCTGCCCTTGGGATCCGTTGCCGTATCAGTGCCGGTGTGCTGCTTCGGCGCCAGCCCGGGAACCGATAGTACCTTGAGCCCTTCGCTCTCTGCAACGGGGCACTTGCCCCGGGCGCTTGTGCTATAGTGCCGGCGTAAAAACCTGTGTCGCCGGGCCGAACCGGATCACCCATGGACCTTCGACAGCATCCGCCTCGACGATGGAGCGATACCGCCGCCGGCCTACTATGGCTGCCTCGCCTCATCGATAAGGCGCGGGCGTTTCAAGCGGGAACACTCGGCACCTATGCCTACCCCTCCGCCTTGGATCAATCTTTCATGCGGCATCTCCGGCTTACACCCGCCGAGCTCGAATCGCTTGTGGGTGAGATGACCTCCGACGAGGACATCGGTGCGGCCCTCCGGCAGCGCATGCCGCTGAACGATGAGGAGATCCGCGCGCGCTGCGCAGCCTTTGAGAAAAAATACCGGTGGGCATTCGCCGTGCTGGATCGAGACGACGGTTATATTCGCGGCGTAGGATATCCTCTGCCACAATTTCTCCAACGACCACTCTGGCGCTGGTACCAACGTTGGTCGGCCCAGAAGGCACACGCCACGTCAATCTGATGCCAATCGGAAATACAAGCCTTCGCAAACAGGCAGCCTCGTTTGTCCGCACAGCCAGCGGTCTTCGAGCCGCTCCACTCTCGATCATCAGCCTCTGGCTCGCGCTGATGTCGTTTCCGGTTTGTGCTCAAGACCCACAACAGATGCCTCCCTCGCTCGCGCAATCATTGGACCTCGTATCCGGCCAACGCATGCTGGAGGATATCCGAACGCTGAGCGGACCGGCATTCAATGGCCGCCAGACCGGAACAGCGGACGACCTCGCCTCCGCGGAATTCGTCCGGCAAGGGTTTCTCGACCTACGCGGCCGGCTGCCGCTCACGCCGGAGCCAGGCCCCGAATCGGCCCCTACCCGCGACCAGATTCGCCTACAATCCACTTCCCACCGTGCCACGATCATCGGCGAAAAATCGCTACTGCATTTGACCGTCACGCCGAACTCGCCGCCCGATCAGATCGGCCAGGACTATCTTCCCGTCCTCGACGCGCCTTCAGCAGAAGTGCAGGCTCCGGTCGTGTTTGTCGGCTATGGAATCTCCGACCCGGAAGGGGGATTCGATGAATACGCGGGCCTGGACGTACACAACAAGATAGTGCTGTTTCTGCGGGGCAAACCGGAACGCTACTCTAAGCAGGTCTCACACGCCGATAAGGCCCATGCCGCTCAGACCCATGGCGCTCTTGCCTACCTTACCGCGACCGGACCGATTTTGACTGCCTATGAAGCGCGCCGCGGGGTCACCGGCAGACCGAGTGCATTTTACGGACTCACAGATCCGCGGCGTACAATTCCCGGTGCCTGGATCAGCACCGCCCGCGCGACCGCCATCCTCAAAAGCGGCCGACCCAGCCATGACGACCGATTACGCGCGTTGCAGCAGAGTCTCAACGAGGGCAACGGCCCCCAATCGACGGCGACGAATGCCGTCGCCACGATGCGGTGGCAGAGCGCCGGGCACGACGGCCTGCTTCACAACGTGATCGCCGTCCTGCCGGGAAGCGAGCCGGCCAAGGCAGAACAAGCGGTCGTCATCGGTGCGCATCGCGATCATTTCGGGCGCCAAGCGGGACTGCTCTTCGCCGGCGCTGACGATAACGCCTCCGGAACCGCCGTGCTGCTCGAAGTGGCACGGGTCCTTTATGCCACGACGGCGAAGCCGAAACGGTCGGTGGTCTTGGTCTCGTTCAGCGGGGAAGAGCAGGGATTGCTGGGATCGAAGCTCTACGTCAGCGAGCCGGCCGTCCCGTTACGTTCGACCATCGCGATGATCAACATCGACCACGCAGCGGTCGGCAATGGACGGCTCACTATCGGCGCCACCGGGATGGAAAAACTTACCGCACAGCAGGCCGGGCAGCAGGCAGGATTAGCGGACCGTCTTGATATCTTCGGCTTTTTCCCCGGCGGGGATCACGTGCCGTTTAAGGAGGCGGGAATCGCCACGGTCACGGTCGTGAGCGGCGGCATTCATCCCCATTTCCACCAACCGACGGACACCGCCGAGACCGTCAATCCGGACATTCTTACCGCGGCCGCGCGCTATGTCCTCGCCATGCTCTGGCAATTGGCGGACGTTCCGTAGCTCGGCGAGAGGCTCCATCCTCGCACTACTTCACCGAGACCACCTCGACTTTGCCGACGCGGCGGATGACCGTGATCCCGACATCCAGGTCATGCCGCCGAAGCAGCAGATCCACCGACGCGGTCCCGACCGTCAAATTCTTAATTTGCATCTTGTCGATAAACTCCGGGAGGATGGGATGATTGAACACCACCTTCTGTTCCGACGCGACGATCGACAAGCCCAGACAGGCCTGGAGAACCATGAAGGCCGATCCGGCAGCCCAGGCCTGCGGATTACATGCCACGGGATATCGTGTGAGCCCTTGGCCGGGCCGCCGCACAAATCCGCAGAACAGCTCCGGCAACCGGTGGAAGTCGAGGACCAGACTGACCTCAAACATCCCGGTCATGATTTTTTCCACTCCGGATTTGAGCCCGTACCGCGCGAGACCGACGGCGATCATCGCATTGTCATGCGGCCAGATCGATCCGTTGTGGTACGACATGGGATTATATCGGCGTTCGGAATCGGCCAGCGTCCGCACGCCCCACCCGCTGAACAACTCATCGGACATGAGCGTTTCCGCAACCCGCCGGGCATGTTCATCGCTGGCAATTCCCGTGTAGAGGCAATGGCCGGCATTCGACGTTTTCACCTCGCAGGGTCGCTTCTGACCGTCCAGGGCGAGGGCATAGGTAGCCGAAGCTTCGCACCAGAACGCCTCCTCAAAACGTTCCTTGAGCGATCGCGCCTGCCGCCTGAGCTGGCTGGCCCGATCGACATAGCCCAGCGCCTCCGCCAGTTTCGACGCCTGCACCTTCGCGTCATACACATACCCTTGCACTTCGCATAAGGCGATCGGCCCCTCCGCCAGCGAACCGTCCGCATGCGAGATGGAATCATGGGAATCCTTCCATCCCTGATTGTCCAAGCCCGTGGGCGATTTCCGCACATACTCGACAAATCCATCGCGGTCGAGATCCCCGAACGTATCCATCCACGTCAACGCCGCTTCCAGATTGGGCCAGATCGATTGAATGAACGCCAGGTCCGCCGTCCGCTCGTAATAGGCACCCGCCAGCATCACAAACAGCGGGGTGGAATCCACACTGCCGTAATACAGTCCGAACGGGATTTCATGGAGCGCCGCCATCTCCCCTTTGCGGGTTTCATGGAGAATTTTCCCGGGCTCGGCATCCTGGGCAGGGTTCACTTCTTTGGCTTGTGTCGAGGCCAGGTAGGCCAACACACCGCGCGCCAATTCCGGCCTGATCCACAAACACTCCAGCGCCGTGATCACTCCATCCCTGCCGAAGGGGGTGCTGAACCAAGGCACGCCGGCGTAGGGATACGGGCCTTCGCTCGTATCGGTCACCATCATGCGAACATCCAGCACCGAGCGATTCCACCATTCATTGAACTGCGCGTTGGACGTCTGAATGGTACAACCCTCCGTCTGCTCCGCGCCGAATGCCAACCCGGCTTCCGCCATCGCCGCATCATAGGGCAGGAGCGGCCGGTGACTATCCACCTCGTCGCAGGCCACCATCACCGCCACGGCAATCTCCCCTTTCGGGTCCAACTCAATGCCGAAGGTGGCTTGAGAGGCGGTAATCTCCAGCGGCTGCGGGGAAAATTGAATCCGCGCCTCCCGCGTCACTTCGTCAAGACCTTCATACCGGAGCACCAGCAGATCTTTCCGCAAAACGTTCGGCAACATGCGGCCTTTGCGCTCGCGTTTTTTGCCGCGGACCTCGAAGATGTCCGCGAAGTCGGCCTCAAACCGGATCGATAACGTCATTTTCACCGGAGACAGGCTGTAGTTGGACAGGCGAAACCGCTCATAACTCACGCCGTTCCAGAGAAACCGGGAACGAAACACATGCACACTCCCGCGCGGAATGGCGATTCGACCGTCCCGATACAGATCCGGATTGGTCAGGTCGACGGCCAGCAAGGCATTGTCCTCCTTCACCGTCGAACTCAGCAGCATCGGCCGATCGTTGTTCAGAAAGAGTTCCTGCCGCGAGAGAAACCGCGTGCCCTGGTGAAAGACGCCTTGGGTACCCCGCCCGACCGGTTGAATGTCGCCGTAGCGGTCGAAGACGCCGAACGTTTCTCCGTGCTTGAGCACGCGCGTCCGGTCATCCGCCATCGATGAACTGGCCAGGATATAGAACTGATCATTGACGCTGATGATTTCTTCCACGATTCCCTCCCGTCATCCCTGAACGACCGGCGTACGCGCGGCCCTCGCCATGGCGCATCACCAGTACTCGCGAGTTCCTCATTGTCATCCGGTGACGCCCATGCATCGGACGACGCAGAGAGTCCGGATGCGCGCTCAACGACTTGTCGGCTGCGTCACCATGACCACCGGCTCGGCCGCCTCTTCAGTCGCATGGTTGGCCTCTGTCCAATGGACTTGCACCCATCGGGCCACCCGCATCGATACCAACGCCGACAAGAACAGGCCGACCCCGATACCGAATACGCTGGGGCGCTCGCCGAAGTCCTGCGTGACCCACCCGAAGATCGTCATGCCGGCAATCGCCGACGTCATCGCTCCAAGATTGTAGATCGCCAGCACGCGCCCCAACAACGTCGTCGGCGCGATTTCTTGCAATACCCCCCAGGCAACGGGTGTCAGCGTGCCGGCGCCCATTCCGATGATCACCATCAACGCGGCGGCCACTAAGCGATTGGAGATGAAGAGTAGGCCGAGCAGTGTCACCCCGCTGATAAAACTGGACACCGCCATCAAATGAATCCGTTTCGGCAACGACCAGGACGACAGGGAGACGAGTCCCAGTGAAACCAGCAGCAAGCCGACACCGAATGCCGACCACAAGTACCCCACTTCAATGGGCCCCAGATCAAGCAGTTTTTTCCCGAATACCGGAAAGAGCGTGCTGAACGCGCTGGTGGCAAAGGTGTACATTGAGGCGGCACCGATCAACATCAGGATGACCCGTTGCCGGTGGAGCACGTACTGAAACCCCTCCATCACATCACGGAACGTTCCAGCAAGCGAGCCCTCTCCCGACGGCTCCGCCTCCGTGCGCGGAAACCGGATCAGGAGAAAACAGAGCGCCGAAATCACATAGCTGACGGCGTTCACGCAGAGCACTTCCTGAGAACTCATCGTCGCGATGCCCACGCCGCTCAAGGCCGGGCCGACGATGATGCCGATACTGGTCGTGGTCTGGAGCAACGCGTTGGCGGCCGTAAATTCATGGCGGGACACGAGCGAGGGAATAGCGGCGGTCAGGGCCGGACCGAACACCGCGGAGGCAACCGCATGGACGAAGACCATGAGATACAGCCGCTCGATGCTGAACGAATCCACCGGCAGCAGACAGGGCAGCACACCCAACACCACCGCGCGCATCAGATCGCTCGTGATCAGCAGGAGTTTTTTCGGCACACGGTCGACGATCACACCGATGAAGGGACCGAACAGGATGGGCGGCAGCGTCTGCAACAGCCCGATCATGGTCGTCTTCAGAGGAGAACCGGTGATGGAGTAGACAAACCAGAGCAGCGCGAGTTTCGACACGCCGTCGCCAATCTGCGAGACCATCTGGCCCCACCAGACCAGCGTGAAGTCGCGCGTCAACAGATGCGGAGACCACTTGACGTTCGGACGCCCGGGCCCAGTGCCGCTTACGCGCCCCGGTTCTATAACATCAGCAGACTGCGTGTCGAACCTCCTGTGGCATCGATGTCAGGCCTGATCACTCGCCGGCCACCAGGCGGACCGCATCGGTGTTGACCGCGCGGACGCCCGGCACCTGCCGTGCCGCCTGGGCCGCTTCGAGGACGATAATTTGAAAGCGAGTCGATCCGTGCAGCGTGACAATGCCGTCCTCAGTTTTCACATCGAACTTGACCGATTGCAAGGTTTTGCTTTTCTCGAACCGCTCCTTCACCAATTGGGTAATGATCTTGTCGCGTTCTGCGAACAGTCCATGAGCCGCGTCCGCCTCGACTTTCAGACGGTTTTCCACGGCATGCACCCCTTCGAGACAGCGTATGATCTCGGTGGCCACGCGTTTGTCTGCGTCCTGCCCGACCTTTCCCAGCAGGACGAGGTCTTTATCCTTGGCATCGACTTCAATGTCATAGGGAAACAGATGTGGATCCGCCATGAGCGCCAACTTGGCCGTCACCATCGGCGAGCGCACCGGCTTCTTGGCTTCCGGCTCCGGCTTCTGGCGCTCTCCCGTGCCTGAATCGCCAGGAGGAACCGGCGTTTCGCCTGCCGGCTTCGCCTGGGCGGCCTGCGGCGCGGAAGGACAGGGATGCTCAGCCACACTCTCGGACTCTTTCGCGGACTCTTTTGTTTTCGAATCGGGCTCCTTCGATTTATGGTCCGCGTCCTTCGATTTGGAATCGACGTCCTTCTTGGGCTCCGATTCCTTAGGCTTGGTCGTCGCGTCCTTGGCCTTCGGTTCCGGGTCTTTGGATTTGCTTTCCGCATCCTTCCCTTTGGGCTCGCTCTCTTTGGGCTTCGCCTCGCCGTCTTTGGTTTTTTGGTCGGGCGGCTTGGAGTCGGGCTCTTTCGGTTTGGAATCCGGCTCCTTCGGTTTGATCTCTGCGTCTTTGACCTTCCCGTCGGCATCCTTCGATCCCGAAACCGGCGGGGCCTCCGGCTTGAGCTCTGCCGGCTGCTGCTCTGACGCCATCGAGCCGGCGCTCCCCAGCCCCGACGCTACAAACAATGCCACGATTCCTGCCGTGCACACGGTCTGAATAGTCCGCATAGGCATTTGCCCCTCATGTGAAGAAATAAAACGAACCGGCGAGGCCGGCCTGGATATCACCCCGAACAGCGCCCGAGAGAAAAGACATACGCGACGGAAGTGGAGAAAGCAACTGCGCCGCTCACGCGGCATGATCGTGCAGCATCGCCTCGCGTGAGAGAGGCCGGCAGGCTGCCGCAAAGTCGAACGACCGTTGAGGAAAGAGATTTATGCGACAGCCGGACTCACCACGAGGCCACGGCGGCTGACCTGCAGCGTGACCATCGCAGTGAGCAAGAGAAGCAGTCCGATGCCGATGAGACTGACGGCAGGCCCGAGGGTATCGGCGGCCCAACCGAAACCTGCCATGCCGACCATGGCCGAAGCCATACCGCCGACACTAAATGTGGTGAACACACGCCCGAGCAAGTGCTCCGGAGTCACTTCCTGGAGCATCGCCCACACGACCGGATAGAACAGCGAGGTACTGCCGCCGATGATGACGATCAATAGAAACGTGCTGAACAGCACCGGTGTTTGAATCAGTCCCAAGGCGCAGACCGCGAGGCCCCCGATGGTCAGCGAACGACCGATCTTGCTGATACGCTCCTGGAACGTACCTTGCGGCATCCGCGCCAGCCAAATGGATGCGGCCAGCATGCCGATTCCGAGAGCGGACCATAACCACCCGAGTTCCATCGGTCCCACTTGCAGCAGTTCTTTCGCGACCACCGGCAGGAGAAACACGAACGCGCTGATCGCAAGATTGTACAGGACGGCCGTAATCATCAATGAGAACACCACCCGATGTTGCAGGAAAACAAACCGGAAGCCCACCATCATGTCCTGCATCACGGGAGTCGCCAGCACATCCAACCCCTTCACCGATTTATTCTCGCGCACACGAATCGGGAACAAGAACAGGGCGGAGACAAAAAACGTCGCGGCATCCACATACAGCACATTTTGTGCGCCGATGAGGGCAATGCCCAGTCCGCTCATGGCCGGTCCCAATAAGACACCGATGTTAGTGGTGCTCTGGAGAAAGGCATTCGCCGTCGTGAGTTGCGAGCGTTGGACGATCAGCGGCACAGCGGAAGCCAGCGCGGGACCGAACACGGTGGACACGATGGAGATCAGGAATACCAGTACATACAGGCGTTCAAGCGTCAACATATCCATCGCATAAAAGAGCGGTATCAGCAGGACCATCAACGTGCGTAAGAGATCGACGACGATCATGACCATTTTCTTCGGGAGATGATCGAGATAGACGCCGATCAGGGGACCGAACACCAGCGGCGGAATCGTCTGCAACAACCCGATGGCGGTCATCTTGAGCGCCGACCCGGTCATTTCATAGACGAACCACAGAAGCGCGACCTTGTTCAGACCGTCACCGATTTGGGAGACGACCTGGCCGGCCCAGAGACATCCGAAATCTCTGGTGCCCAATAGCCGCCACCCGGTGACATTCGATTCAGGACTGGACTGCGACTCGTCTGCCATGCTCGTCCTTCCGCGAGGTTGAGATCGCGCTGACTAGAGGTTCGAAGCGTGCTGCTGCCCGGACTTACCCGGGAGCGCAGCGGCATCGGTGATAAGCTGCTGATAGATTTTCACGTAGTCGTTGGTCATGCGCTGGGCGGTGAACCGTTCGTCGAACACCTGGCGGCATCGATGGCGGTCGATCGTACCAAGCTTGGCAACCTGGCTCACCATTTCATCGAGGTTTTCACTGATGAAGCCCGTCACTCCATGACCGATGATTTCCGGAATGGAACCCCGGCGGTAGGCGAGGACAGGTGTACCACAGGCAAGGCTTTCGATCAACACAAGGCCGAACGGTTCGGGCCAATCATAGGGACACACAAGCCCGATGGCGTTCCCGATGAAATCGCTCTTTTCCGCATCCGTGATTTCTCCGACGAACTCTACCAAGGGATGGTCGAGCAACGGTTCCACCACCCGCTCGAAGTAGGCACGATCGGCGGGATCGACCTTCGCCGCCATCCTTAAGGGCAAGCCGACGCGTTTGGCCAATTCGATGGCTTGATCCGGACATTTTTCCGGAGACACCCGGCCGAGAAACGCCAGATACTTGCCCGGTTCTCCGTTGAACTTATACAAATCTTTCGGCAACCCATGATAGACGGTGTTGGCCCAGTTACACCAGGGCAACGGCCGGCGCTGCGAGTCCGAAATGGAGACGAGCGGCAACTCCGCAAAGTCACGAAAGACCGGGACGAGCTCGGGTAAATCCAAGCGGCCGTGAAGTGTCGTCACGACCGGCACACGGCAGCGGCGGGAGAGTGAAAAGGCTAAAAAATCGAGATGGGAATGGATGAGGTCGAACTGGTCGGCGGCAGCGAACACCTGCTCCATCATCTGGATGAGCGGGGCTTCGCGATTGAAGATGCCGGTGTTCAAGCGCAACGCCTGCTGGCACGGGGACTCCAACTTGGCCTTCGTGACCGAATCACCGCTGGCAAACAGCGTCACCTCATGGCCCTGGCGGACAAGTTCCTCCGTCAGGTAAGAGACGATGCGTTCAGTTCCCCCGTACAACTTCGGCGGGACGCTCTCCCAAAGCGGCGATACCTGGGCAATCCTCATACAAACAATCTCCTTATGATCGTGAGCCGTCAATGGCAGGGGCTTCAACCAGCGGCGTGGAACTTTCCGCGTCTACCATCGTGTGTCGGCATTCTTTCCGTTCTGCCTAGGTGATTCAATCGACATCTTTGACATGCACAGATTGTTTTTGTCGTCTCATTGAGAACCACAGCGATCAGACGCCCTGTTCCGGACGCAAAAGCAATCGCCATACCGTGGACCTTCCACGCGCGAGCCGGAAGAGGCGGCGCCATGTAATGAAAATAAAATCATGCACTTACGCATGATCAAGAGCTAAGGCAGGTGGGCTCATGCTGAATCAACAGGCTGTGGATTCTGTGGACAATCGCTTTTCAGCAAGATCCTGCTGTGACAGCCTTGCTGCGAGACACCAAACCGCCACAGGAATCGGTCTTGGTAATCCCAATGAGATGGGCCGGCTGAGGCTCTCTCCGCTAAGGGATATCTTCAAGCAGGCCCGATTGGATGGGAGGCACGGGAGCAGTTTCACGCGGCACGGGTGGAAAGACGACGGGGGAGCCGACTTGATTGGCGCCTTGAATGAGGCCTACCGACAATTGCGGGCCAAGCGTCATGACGGCCCCGCTCCAGGCCTGGCCGGTGGTGGGATTCCGGAAATTGTACGACTCAAAGTTATTACCAAAATTGTAAATGAAGCCTTGTGTCCCCTGGGTATCGATATACAGATTGCCGGGCCCCGCAAGACTGAACAGAGGCGCCACGCCGCCGTTAAACGCGCGCACCCCCGAGACGGACTGGGCCGCCGCCGGCTGGCCCTCTACCAATCCAACTGTCGCCGCGATCAGGAGCAGTCCCGCTGACCACATGATCGTGCTGCCCCGGCGCATCAGCATGGACAGTGATCGCCGTTTGTGATACCACGCCTGCATCATGATGAATTCAGTATGGCTCAACCAGCATCTCGCAGCAAGGAGTTTGTTATGAGGAATCCAATTCTCCGGGCATGCCTGTGCATCGGAAGCGCCACGGCGCTGATCGTGTGGACAGCATCCGCCTCCTTCGGCCTGGAAGTGACCAAACCCGTTCCCACCGAACGTCGCGAACCCATGTCGCTGGCCGACGCAGTCTTGAAAGCCTTGCAGAACAACCTCGACATCCATATTGGCCGGCAAACCAAGGAGAGCCGCCTCGCCGACATCATTATCGAGCAAGCGAAATTCGATCCCACCGTCAGCTTAAACAGCCAATACAACCGGCAGGTCGCGCCATTGAATCGACCGATCCTCGGATTCACCGGCGCAAACCTGCAGGACATCACCAAGTTCGATCAGAATTCGCATTCACTGACCGCCGACATCACGCAGAACCTTCCCTCCGGCGCGAACTACGATTTGAACTATAGCCCGCAACGCAGCTATGTCAGCGGCCCCAATACCTTCCTCTTCAACCCGGCCTGGACTGGCGGCCTCGCCCTGACGGTGACCCAACCGTTATTGAGAAACTTCGGCGCGGACATCAATCGGACGTTCATTTCAATCGCGCAAAATAACGCCACGGTCGAACAGCATGTGTTCCTCGATCGCGTCCTGACCGTCATTGCCACCGTCGAGCAGACGTTCTGGGAAATGGTCTTTGCGAATGAAAATTTGAAGGTCGCGCAGGCGGCCCTCAAGGCCGCGGAAGAACTGCTCGCCAGCAACCGCGCCAAGGCCAAGGCGGGCGTCATGTCGATTGTCGATGTGTTGCAGGCGGAGGCGGCAGTCGCCTCGCGGGTCGAGCAGATTCTCGTGGCCGAAAAATCCATCCGCGATCAGGAAGACCAGTTGCGTCGGCTCCTGAACCCCGCAGAGGAAGAACTCCGCCAGGACCTGCGCTTGATGCCGACCGATCCCCCGATCACCTCGTTGGAGGCGATCAGCCTTCAGGAAGCCATCGATATCGCCATGGAGCGCCGCCCGGAAATCTTACAAGCCGGCAAGAATGTAGAGAGCAGCGAGCTCAACGTGAAGTTTGCCAAGAACCAGTTGCTGCCGACCTTGTCCGTGCAAGGAACAATGGGACTCTCCGGACTCGGCGCCGACTATGGCGACGCTACGAGACGCAACTTCGGCGGAGACTTCTACAATTACGGCGCCGGCTTGGTCCTCAGTTATCCGATCGGTAACCGTTCGGCCTACAGCACCTACAACAAACGGCAGCTGGAGTCACGGAATGCCCAGTCGTCGCTGCAAAGCGTTCGCCAGCAGGTGATCGTGGGTGTCCGGGAAGCCGTGCGGCGGGTACACACCGATTTTAAACGGATCGAAACGACGCGCTCGGCTCGGATCATGGCCGAAAAGCAGTTGCAGGCTGAACAGGAGCGGTTGAAGGTGGGCCTCAGCACCACCAGATTCGTGCTCGATTTCCAGCGCGATCTGGCCACGGCGCAGGGCAATGAACTGCGGGCCACCGTCGACTACAACAAATCGCTGTCCAATCTCGCCAGGAATAAAGCCACCACCCTGGAGCGATACAACTTGCGTCTCGAATAAACGCCGATGACCGGGTGCGGGGCTGCTGCCGCGAGCCGTGCGACTCAGACCGGGGAACGGGGGGCAGCCCTGGCGCTGCTTCCCCTCGCGGCCACGCTCTTCTACTACGCTTCTCCTCCGGCACTCCGGCAAGAACCCCTCGTTCAGTTTCTCCCCCAATGCTTCGCCTATGTGGCCCTTATCATTTGGAGCCGCCTCAACAGCGGGCCGGCTGCGCGGCTTGGCCTTGGACAGTCCCACATTCCTCAGGGGCTCCGTTGGGGTACCGCCGTCGGGCTGCTGCTCGGCACGGTCAATCTCCTGGTGATTCTGTATCTGGTGCCCTGGCTGGGAGCAGATTATCGATTTCTCGCCGGCACTCCCCACGCCAAAATTCCGCTGCTTCTCATGGTCCCCTGGTTCATTGTCTTCATCGCCACCATGGTGGAACTGAACTTTCGCGGCTTTCTCCTGGGCCGGCTGCAGGCCCTGGGACTGTCCGCCCCCATCGCCGTGCCGCTGAGCGCCCTGCTGTTTGCATTCGATCCCTTCCTGGTGGCAACCTTTCAGCATCTCCACTGGATCGCCGTCTGGGATGGCCTCGTGTGGGGAAGCTTATGGGTGGCCTTCAGAAATCTCTACGCCACCATCGTCGCCCATGCCGTGGAAGTCATCCTGCTCTACAGTGTCATGCGCCTGGTACTCGAATAGATCACGCCTGGGCAACTGTGCGCGGCCATCACGCGGATGACGGCCTTGCTTCGACGTTTGCTCAAGCTATGATCCGGCATTTCTATGAATCCGTCCTTTTCCAGCTTCCTCGTCAATGACCTATTCGGAGATCCCGGGCTGTTCGTCGAAGTGCGATGGTCCAAGCGCGCCCTGTTGTTCGACCTCGGTCACAACGAGGCCCTCGGCCCAACTCGCCTCTTGCGCGCATGCGACATCTTCATCTCCCACACCCACATGGACCACTTCATCGGGTTTGACGCCCTGCTGCGCGTCGCCCTCGGCCGCGGCAAAACTTTGCGCCTCCACGGCCCACCAGGCCTCATCTCAAATGTTCAAGGAAAACTTCAGGGGTACACCTGGAACCTGGTGGACGGCTACCCGCTCACCATCACCGTGCATGAGTTCCACCCCGACTGCGAAAGGACGGCGACCTTCCAAGCCGCGGATGGTTTTCAGCGGCACGATGAACCACCTTCGCCGCTCAGCGGCGGCACCGCCGGAAAATCTTTTATCGTGCTCCGCGATCCCATGTTCACCGTGCAGGCTGCGGCGCTCAATCACCGCATCCCCTCCTTGGCCTACGCGCTGCAGGAACAGTTCCATGTGAACGTCAACAAGGAGCGCTTGCATGCAGCCGGGCTGCCGGTGGGCGCTTGGCTGAAGGACGTCAAACAGTATTTGTGGGAAGGCCTGCCGGACGACTTTCGATTCACCGCCACGCTCTACCATGGACACCACCAAGACCGGCGCGAGCTTATCCTCGGTGACGTCCGCGAGCGATTCGTCACCATCACGCGCGGTCAGAAAATCGCCTATGTGGTGGATGCGCGCTACGATGAGGAGAATGAACGCAAGATCGTGGAGCTTGCGCGAGGGGCCGACATCTTTTACTGTGAGGCCCCGTATCTGGACCGGGATGCAGACAAGGCACGGGACCGGTACCATCTCACCGCCCGGCAGGCAGGGCTGATGGCAAAAAAAGCCGGCGTCCGCGACCTGGTCGTGTTCCACTTTTCGCCGCGCTACACGGGCCTGGGGCACGAGATCGTGGCCGAAGCGCGGGACGCTTTCAGGGGCAGTGAAGGAGGGAGCAGATGAACGAGTGGGCGAAGTACGCACTGTACTTCCTGTTAGGCGGCACGATCGTCAGTATCTCAACCTATCTCGGTTCGCAAGGCCGGTCGTTTCTGGCCGCCTTCGCCAGCACCTTCCCCGCGATGACCGGCGCGACGTTTATCCTGATCTATCTGAACGGCGGCAATGAGCACCTCGTCACCTATGCCAAAAACTTACTCTGGTTCGTGCCGCCGTGGCTGGTGTATGTCGGCTGCATGATCTATGGCGTCGAACGGATCGGGTTCTGGTTCTCGATGGCAGGCTCTCTCGCCCTCTACATGGCCTGCGTCGCGCTCGTGAAATGGCTGGCGCGGTAGGCCTCCACATCCCATGACGCTGGAGCCTTTCCAGGGGGAATGTGCTTGCGCTCACTCGATTCAATGCTGTCGGCCGCAAACTCGACAGACAGACATCGGAGCTGTTCCGCGGCACGGGCTAACCAACTCGCGTCTATTTCTTCATTTCGTTGACACCCCACCGAGCTCGCCGTAGCCTGACTGACAAGAGTCTTCATTCCG
Source organism: uncultured Nitrospira sp. (assembly GCA_902500995.1). GTDB lineage: Bacteria > Nitrospirota > Nitrospiria > Nitrospirales > Nitrospiraceae > Nitrospira_A. The sequence continues at coordinate 13,490 of CABVSR010000033.1, read as the reverse complement.
CCACTCCCTCTGCCTCGCGCGAGAACACTATGAAGCTAAGCCGCAAGCAGGCCGCGATCGTCGCAGACGCCATTACGGAATGGACCCAAGAGGGCCTGGTTCCTGCCGGGCAAGCTGCGCAACTCGCCGCGTCGATCGAGATCCAGACGTTCGATTGGCGACGTCTGGCCAAGTACTCTTTCTGGGTGGCCGCCATCTCCATCATCATTTCCGTGAGTGCGGTGCTGTCCGACGAATCCCTAGTGAAGCTGATCCTCAAGCTGTTTCAAGCACCCGATCTGGTGAAATGCCTCAGTTTGTCCCTGATCGCAACCGGGCTGTACCGGTGGGGCATGCACCGCCGCTCTACCGACCCGGGGTATGTCTATCGCAACGAGACAATCTTCTTCCTGGGTGTGCTCGCCACGGCGGGCGCCATCGTGCAATTTGGAAAGGCGATCGAAGCAGACAGCGGGCATGTTTCTTTGCTCATTCTCTTTTCAATGCTGATCTATGGAGTGCTCGCTTTTGTTGTCGAATCAGATCTGATTTGGATCTTTGCGCTCGCGTCACTGGGCGGATGGATGGGCACGGAAACAGGGTATCGATCGGGCTGGGGCGCCTACTATCTCGGCATGAATTACCCGCTCCGCTTCGTGCTCTTTGGCGGACTGCTGACCGTGTCGTCCCTGGCGCTCGAGCATCATCCCATCCTGGGCCGTTTTTTCCGCAGCACGCTGGCCATGGGCATGCTGTATCTCTTCATTGCGCTGTGGATCCTGTCTATTTTCGGGAACTACGGAGACCTGCTCCAGTGGGAGAAGGTGAAGCAATTCGAGCTCTTCCACTGGTCTCTCTTGTTCGGCCTGGCCGCCTGCGGGGCCATCTATCATGGCTTGAAGTATGGCGACGAGATGACCAAAGGTTTCGGCCTCACGTTTCTATTCATCAATCTCTATACACGCTATTTTGAGTGGTTCTGGAATTCCTTGCACAAGGCCATGTTCTTTGCCCTTCTGGGCATCAGCTTCTGGTACCTCGGGACCAAAGCCGAAACCGTTTGGGGTGCCGGACGACAGGGCAAATCCGTCGCCTGACTCGTGCCGCAAACACGCTTCTGCTTTGCGGCCGCTGCGTCATGCCCTAGCATGATGCTCAGAGGCCGGCGACCATACACAGAGGAGGTAGCCGTTGGCCACAACTCCATTGTTCGATCTCACCCATGCGAAGCTTGATCCTGCCGAACCGATCCTGCTCTACGATGGAGACGACCATAAAATCTATTGGGTCGGCGTCCACTCCACCGGAGAGGAAATCGAGTGCAATTCCTACCTGATTGTCGATGGCGGCGCAGGCTATCTGCTGGAACCAGGCGGCTTCGACCGGTTCGCGCCGGTGTTCAAGAAAGTTTGTTACCTGATCTCGCCGAGTGCGGTCTCACATATGTACTTCAGTCACCAGGACCCCGACATCTGCGCCTCGTTTCCAAGCTGGATCAAATGGAACGAGGACATCCAGATGATCGTGTCATCGCTCTGGACGCGGTTTATGCCGCACTACGAATCGCGAGAGCTCAGCGGAAAAAGCTACAAGCTGAACTTCATCCCGGTGGGAGACGAGGGTGCGACGCTGCCGCTGAAAAGCGGAGGGCGACTCGAATGCATTTCTGCCCCCTACCTCCATTCACCCGGCAATATCCTCCTGTTCGACACCACCAGCGGCTTCCTGTTCAGCGGAGATGTCGGCGCGTCGATGTTCAAAGATCGCGCCTTCCATCTGCTCATCGATGACTGGGAGGCCCACACGGAGGCGATGCGAGGATTTCACCAGCGCTACATGGCCTGCAACCAAGCCGTTGCCGGGATGATTCACAAACTGCGCGGGCGTCCGATCACCGCGCTGCTGCCTCAGCACGGCGCGATTTTCCGTCAGGATGAGGTGCCCCGGTTCTTGGCCTGGCTCAGCCAATTGCCGGTCGGCGCCGATTATCTGTATCGAAACATTGGGTAAAATTCGTTCTTCATATCAATGGGCGAACCTTGCGCACAGGGACGCGATACCGTCCCGAATCAGCTCAGGCACCTCAGACCGGAAGGACAAGATCGCGAAGCCTAAGTGCCCGGCCCACCGCCCTCACCCCTCACTCAGCCTTTGCATTTCGACATTTCCTCAAGCGTCCCGTATACTCGGCAGACTCTCGCAACTCAGCCGACATGAATATCGAATTCATCACGACATTTCTACCTCAGCACATTCCCGGTTTGCAGGCCATCTATCAGTTCGGCTCGCAAGTCCGCGGGGACGCTCGCCCAGGCAGCGACATCGATCTCGCCATACTGGCACGCGATCGAATTCCCGCTGAGCGACTCTTTGAACTGGCACAGGAAATGGCCGTGGGTCTCGGACGTGATGTGGACTTGCTGGACCTCAGGCAGGCATCCACCGTCATGCGGGCGCAAGTCATATCTACGGCTCAGTGCATCGGCAGTCAGGACGAGCCGGCCCGGGCGGAATTTGAAATGTACGCCTACTCAGACTATGCACGGCTAAACGAGGAACGCCGGGACATCCTCAGGGACATCAAAGAGCGCGGGCTGATCTATGGCTGATGATGTGATCTTGAACAAAGCCGCAAGCATCGAACGATGCCTGCGCCGGATCACCGAAGAGTACGGCGGAGATCCACAGAATCTGTCAGGGAATCAAACCAAGCAGGATGCCATTGTGCTCAATCTGCAGCGCGCATGCGAAACCGCGATCGATCTGGCCATGTATGTCGTCAGACAGAAAGGCTTAGGACTTCCGCAGGAAAGCAGAGAGGCGTTTGCCTTGCTGGAGAAAGCGAACGTCCTCCCGACTGAGCTGGCCGGCCGGCTACAACGAATGGTCGGCTTTCGCAACGTGGCCATCCATGAATATACCCGCCTCAATCTCGATATCGTCCACACGATCATCACCACACAGCTGGAGGACTTTCGCCGGTTCTCCTCTACCATCGTGAAAGCCTGCGGATAGGCAGGCAAAAGAAGAACGGACCATCTGCGTAGGGCCGTATGACATTTCCGCCATGGCTTCTCTGCCAAAGACTCGGTAGCTGATCAGACGATTCCGAGAAAGACAGCCAAGGAGCGATCTACGCGAACCATCACCTCGTGGTCAAGCGAGCCGATGCGGGCGCCAAGCGCGTTGCGGGGGGCGGTCACAATCTTATCGATCATAATTTGCGACGGCTGTTTGAGTCCATTTCCAGGTGACGGCTCAACGGAGACGCGGAAGAGAGGGGCATCGAGAAGCTCAGTCGTCAGGAGACAGAGTGTGACGCTCGCAAGCGCAGAGAAGAGATCGGATTGCAGGACAAGGGCAGGCCGCGGTTTTCCACTGTAGTGGCCCTTTGCGACGACGGCCACCAATCGCCGCGCTTCATCCGTTATTCCAGTCGGCGATCGCTGAAATGAAATCAAGAACCGGTTGTTCTTGCGCGGACCGTGCTGCGAGACGTGCCTGACGACGGCATTCAGCCGCAAATCCAGTGGCCCGGGTATCTGGAACCCATATCTGCACCGGCCGCAACCCCTTGCGACGCAAGCGGCTCCGGTATTGGCATTGCTTATGCTTCGGAGTCCAGTGCGTATCGGATGGCATAGGTTTTCCCTTTTCGGCTTTCTCCTGATGGCAGGTTACCACATGTACCAGATTCTACGGCGGACGTTGCTACCCGGTGGAAAGCCTGGTCTAGAGCGTTTCTCGATTATTGCCTCGTGACGATCATGCCTAGCAATTTCCTCAGTGGTTTCGCTCCGGCCAGCCGCGCGCGCACGGAGTCAAGCCCTTCCCGCCGGATCACCTCAGGCAGCCTCACAGTCGCGCTCGTGGCAATCTGACCCGCAACTCTCGGCTTGGCTGTAGGCTAAGTGATCACGGGCCGGGGGAGGCAAGTGAGGCAATCGCCATCCGGGTCGGAAACGAAGTGCGTGCAGCTCAACGTACCATTGGGGTCAGCCGCCCGGAGCAGAATTCGTGATCCGTAGATGGCACACGGTTTGGGATGGGATGATCTTGCCGTGACGCTAGCTGCCGAGAATCTCACAAAGCAACTCTCGCCCCCTTATGGTCGCCCCGGCAGGTGGCACGGAGCGAATCGATGGACTCCCTCCGATCCATTCTTCCACCGCTGTCGCCTAACACCAAAACTCAGACGACCCCGCGCCGCAGCGAAGCGGAGGCGTGGGGGGTCGGCTGCAGTGCTTGTTACGAGTCATTACCACTCAAAATCTGGCCATTCACGCATGTCATGGAGTTGATAAACCGAGCACTTGTTCTTTTCTGCCTGCTCAGTCATATATTTTTTGAATGCTTCGTAGTCTTCCGACCATTCAGACATACCCCGAAGTAGCTGTGGAAGTCGTTTGAACCGAATCTTTCCGGTGCCATCGTCAAAGATAAAACGATACGTGACATCTTCGACGTAACTGAACAGATAATCTTTGGAGACAAAGCCGATGGATGACAAGCGCTCTAAAACCTCAGTGCCGATCTTGTAATCGTAGCTGAGAAGTGCGCTCTCAATACAGTGCTCAAAACGGTAAATATTTGCTTGATGCTCCTTGCTTGTTGGCAGGAAGCCAGCACGCTGCCGCAAATGGGATGAGTAGAAAAGTAACGACGGCCAAGAAAAATTAGCGCCGAAGTATTTTGACCCACCACCATGAAGAGCTTTACCACTCTCTGTTCTTCATATGCTTTACGAAGCTCATAAGCGACCGACAAGACATGTTCTTGCTGATCGTTAAAGCCGCTGTCTCCATTACCGGAAAGGACATGCACGGTTTCGTGAAGACTGCACAGGTCGCTGTAGTCACCGTAAAGCGTCAGCCCAATTCCGCGCTTTGTAGGCTCGGCAAATAACATTCTCTCTCCTGACTTCAAACCCTCGGGCTCAGCGGTCCGCGCAGTGGACGGTCCGCTGCATCCCGATGTTAGCCGCGCGCTTAGGTAGTGAATAGCTACCGTGCCGTTGTAGAGCGGCGGCGCCGAGACCGGCTGACCTGTCGCGTTCTGGGCATACCACTCTGGTACATGACCGGGCCGTGACCGACGATCCCGGGATGGAGGAGGCACTTTTACTCATCAACAAGATCCCGCCGGTCCAGGACGGTCGCGAGATTGCCGCTACCAACAGGTCGTCCGCACGGGTCGCGTTCTTGAGCTTCTTCACGCTAGTGCGCAAATGGCTAGCGATGTGGTGCTGTCGGTCCAAGGGAAGCCCGATATAACGCCACCTTCCACGCAGGGTAGCATACCAAATACACCGGCATAATACCGTTAAAGCTGCGAGGGACTCAATCCTTGGAGTAGCGCATCGGATGGGCTGCGGATATTTTCGCTGCCTCACTTCAGGACGTGTGTGAAGATCACGGTCGTTCATACGTTCCCCTCGTTGCCTCCCGCCGCTGCGTCATGGCCTTCAACTTCGGATACTGCAGCCGATTCACCCGGCCCTTTCCTGAGCCGCAGAAACCGCCGGAGACCGGGCGCGCATGAAGCGTTCGTGGACCGTTTCAGACCCAGACTTGCCTCGACGCAGCTGATTCCTGAATAATCAATACATGACTTCGAGACCAGTCCGACCGGCACATGCACGAACAGGCACGATCATGATCAATGCCGTCACGCTGCTCGTTCTTTTCGGCTCGATGACTGGATGCTCCCTCGTGTTTACACCAATGAGGACGCCCATTGGACATTCCACAGATGAGAACGGCCGTCGGTGCTCAACCTATCCGACGAGGTCGGAGGGTGTGTACGAGACGAGATGCGATTACGGCGGCCCAGATCAACGCTCCGTATATGGCCGCTAGAAGGGGAATGACTCAAAACCTCAAGTGATCGTTAAGAGTCATGCCGGAATGCTTCTGGAGCGGAGGTCAGGCTACTAGCTTCACTCGTTACATGAAGTTCTTAGCAGCATCGTCATCGCACCTTCGGCAGGCTATGGCTCTCGCATTGGATAGCCTTCCACACTGAGCGCTCTAAACGAAATCGGTCTCCCCCTGCTGCCCTCTACGCTTCCGCCACTCTCCAAGGTTTAAGTAAGCTATAACCTCCGAAGCCGACCCTCACGATCCTCGCAGCCTCACCCTATCCAGCTTCATCACCCAGACTTCATCGCCGGCTCCGGTCGATGACATTGCGGTCGCCTCCCGCGCTTGCTACGATGGTCGGTCATCCCACACGAGGAACATTCCACCGTGGCATCCCGTACGCCCCCGACTCAATCAGCTACCGAACTGATCATCGAAGGGGCGCGTCAGAACAATCTCAAAAACATCTCGCTCCGCATCCCGCACAACCAGGTCACGGCGATCACCGGCCTGTCGGGATCCGGCAAGTCCTCTCTGGCTTTCGACACGCTCTTCGCCGAAGGGCAGTGGCGCTATGTTGAATCGCTCTCGACCTATGCGCGCATGTTTCTCGACAAAGTGAATCGCCCCGACGTGGACCGCATCACCAACATCCGCCCTGCGATCGCCATCGAACAAAAGAATCCGATCCGCACCGCCCGCTCGACCGTCGGCACAGCGACTGAAGTCGCCGATCTGCTCCGCCTGCTTTTCGCCAAGATCGGTAAACCGGTCTGTCCGGACTGCAATCAGGAAGCTCGCGGCTACCATCCCGGCTCGCTCGCCGAGGAATTGCTCGCGCAATTTCCCGACGCGCGGGCGATGATTGTGTTTCCGGTCAACGACCTGGGACCAGGCCATGACCGGTCGTTGATGGACGCGCTCATGAAACGCGGCTTCACGCGATTGCGTTGCGGCAGCGAGACGATCGATCTCCACGACCAGTCGACCCTGCCTGAGACGCGCCCGTCGGGGATTCACGTCATCCTGGATCGCCTGGTTCTAAGGCCGGACAATCGCCATCGCCTCATCGAAGCCATCGAGGTTGCCTTTCAGGAAGCCGAGGGGATGTGCCAAGTCGAGGTCATCGGTCACGGGCTGCGGACCTATAGCACGCACTTTCGTTGTCAGGGTTGCGGACGGACATTCGAGCCCTTGCGTCCCCTCCTCTTTTCTTTCAACCATCCCCTGGGCGCCTGCCCTGAATGCAAAGGGTTCGGCAACATCCTGCGCTATGACCGGGACCTCGTCATCCCCGATCGCAGCAAGTCGTTGGCCGACGGCGCGATCGAGCCCTGGAGCAAGCCGGGGTCAGACTGGTGGCAAAAACAACTCTTGCTGGCCATGAAAAAGCTGGACGTCGATTTGACGGCTCCTTTTCAGGATCTGCCGGGGAACGTTCAGCAGCTGATCTGGGAGGGCAACAACCAGGTGGAAGGCGTCCGGCAATACTTCGAGTACCTGGAAACGAAACGCTACAAACTGCATGTGCGGGTCCTGCTGAGCCGCTACCGCAGCCCTGCAACCTGCCCGACATGCGAAGGCAGCCGCCTCAAACCGGCCGCTCGCTTCGTCAAACTGGCCGGGCACGACTTCATTCAATTAAACGACCTCACCATTCAGGCCGCAACGGAATGGTTTCAGCGGCTCGCCTTGCCTGCGTTCGATGCAGAGATCGCCAAAGACATCCTGCGGCAATTGCAGGCCAAGCTGGATTTTCTGCTGCGCGTAGGGCTGAGCTATCTCACGCTCTCGCGGCAGACCAAAACCCTCTCCGGCGGAGAAGCGCAACGCATCGCCCTAGCTAATCAACTCGGGTCGCGTCTCGTCGGCACGCTGTATGTGTTGGATGAACCGACCATCGGACTCCATGCGCGCGACACGGACACGCTCGCCGGCATCCTGCGCGACCTGGCCGATGAGGGCAATACCGTCGTCGTCGTGGAGCACGACCCGCTGATGATTCAGGCCGCCGACCATATCGTCGAAATGGGACCGGCCTCGGGAGAACAGGGCGGGCAGGTCGTCTGCGCGGCGACTCGGGCGCAATTCATGAACAATCGCCAATCCTTGACCGCCCGCTACCTGCGAGGCGAGGAACAGATCCCGCTCCCCAAGACCCGCCGGTCCGGCAACGGCAAGGTGCTCAGCATTGCCGGGGCCGCCGAACACAATCTCAAACATCTGCTGGTCCGAATCCCCCTTCACATGCTGGTCTGCATCACCGGCGTCTCCGGCTCCGGGAAAAGCACGCTCATCGAGGACACGCTCTACCGCGCCGCCGCGCGCGCCTTCCGGATCGAATCGCTCCCGATGGGCAAATTTCAGGCGATCAAGGGGCTGGAGCATCTGAAAGGCGTGCGGCTCATTGACCAGCAGCCGATCGGCCGCACTCCCCGCTCAAACCCCATCACGTATCTCAAGGCTTTTGATGAAATCCGACAACTCTTCGCCGTCGAACGGCAAGCTCTGCGGCAAGGCCTCACCCCCGGCCACTTCTCGTTCAACGCGGCCGGCGGGCGGTGCGAGCGCTGCGAGGGGAACGGCTATGAGAAGCTGGAGATGTATTTCTTCGAAGATATCTATGCGACCTGTGAGCAATGCAACGGCCGGCGATTCAAGCCGGAGGTGCTCGCCGTCAAGTATCGAGGCAAGACCATCCACGACGTCCTGAACCTCACGGTGACCGACGCCCAGGCATTTTTTTCAGGCTCCCCCAAGCTGACAGAAAAACTGTATCTGCTGTCGTCGATCGGGTTGGGCTACCTGCGGCTTGGCCAGGCGGCAAACACGTTATCGGGAGGAGAAGCGCAGCGGCTGAAGATCGCCGCGGAACTGAAAGATCCGTCGGCGCATCACCAACTGTACATCCTGGATGAACCCACGACGGGCCTGCATCTCGACGACATCAAGAAGCTCTTGACCGTGCTGCACAAACTGGTGGATGCCGGCAACACGCTGATCGTCGTCGAACACAATCTGGATGTCATCAAAACGGCCGACTGGATCATCGATCTCGGCCCGGAAGGCGGCGCGGCCGGCGGGCAGATCGTCGCCGAAGGCCGACCGGAACAGGTTGCCAAGGTGGCTCAGTCGCATACGGGACGATTCTTGGCAAAGGCGCTGGGACTTCACGTAGCTCGTGAAGCGTGAAGCGTATCTCGTGAAGATGGGAGCAGATGGCCGATAGCTGATGGCTTATAGTGAGATAGGTAGATCGGAGAGGTTAAGACCGAAACACACGCTACCAGTTATCAGCGCTGGGCGCTGGGCTCTTGCCTAACGCGAGATACGAACGACGAGCGACGAAATACGATCAATTCGAGGAGAGGTCGAATTTTGTTTCTCGCGAGATACGCTTCACGAACGACGCTTCACTGACTCTCAGAGCCAAGCGAGAACCCAGATGACGAGCTTTCAACATCTGATTAATTCGAGGAGGGATCGAACGGCATATCGGCATAGTGCCGTGAAGTTTCGTCGAGGGTCACGAAGATTTCCGGCCAGATCCGGGTGGCGTCTTTATCGAAGACCAACGACGGATCGGCGGGCAGGATGATCCACGACCCGTTCTGCATCTCCGACTCCAACTGCCCCGGTCCCCAGCCCGAATATCCCAGGTAGGCCCGGAACGATTCCTTGCCGGGCTGCTCCATGAGAATCCGCTCCATGATCTCCAAATCCCCGCCGAGGCAGACGCCGTCGAACACCTGGTGCGAGTTTTCCGGCGTGTCGCTGATGCGATAGAGCATCATCACCTGGTTGGTTTGCACGGGGCCGCCTGAATAGAGCACATGGGTCTGGCCTTCCAAGATCGGAACTTGCGGAAGAGCCTCGGAGATGGACATGGCCGTCGGACGATTGACGATGACCCCGAGCGCTCCTTCAGGCCCGTGCTCGCAGAGCAGAACGACCGCCTGCCTGAAATTGGGATCATTCAACGCCGGTGCTGCCACGAGCAGCACGCCTTTACTGAGTGGAACGGCCATGGGTCATCCTACCGTGCGGTCGCCAGTGGCGCAAGTTGCGTCATGCAAACCAGAGCCCTTTCTCACCCGCCGTACATCGCCGGGCGGCGGTCGCGCAGGAGATCGTTGTAGCTGTTGAGCGCCTTCCGTCTCGCCTCTGCGGGATCGATCTCGACGATGATCAACTCTTCGCGATCACGCGGCGCCCGGTGCAGGATGTGACCTCGCGGGCTGACAATTTCGCTCAAGCCAATAAAGGTCAGCGGGTCTTTTCCACCGCGCGCTTCGCTGCCGATCCGGTTCGCCGTGACGCTGAAGACACGGTTTTCCAAGCAGCGTGTCACCATGGAATCCGGGCAGTTCGGCAGGACCAGGTTGGACGGATGCGCAATGATCTCCGCGCCCAACAAGGCCAGGGTGCGGGCCGCTTCCGGATAATACCAGTCGAAGCAGATCATCACGCCGATTTTAGCCGCGCCGATATCCCACACCTGAAACCCGCTGTCACCCGGGCTGAAAAAGAGGGTTTCCTCGAAGAACAGATGCGTCTTCCGGTAGCAGCCAAGAAATCCCTTCGGCCCGGCCACGACCGCCGAATTGAAATATCGCTCGCCCGCCCGCTCCGCCAAACCGGCGACAATGGTCATCTTGCGGCGCGAGGCGATGTCCAGCAGCCGTTGCGTGGTCGGCCCATCCGGCACCGTTTCCGCCAACCGCGACACTTCATCCTGCGAGGTGAATTGATAGCCCGTGGCAAACAGCTCCGGCAGCACGATCAGATCGACCTCCGCCTGCTCAAGATGAGCCGCCACGGCATCGAGGTTATCCGCGACCGCGCCAAACACCGGATCACTTTGAACGTATCCGACCCGCATCATGTTGCCTTGCTCCACAAAGAAAAACGGGCAGGGATGCCCCTGCCCGTTTTATGGTACGCGTTGCCGACGCGCAAGAAAGGCTTACATACCTTCGGACAGATGAGGAAGGGCGTTTTCGACCGCTTTGGTCGCCACATCCGCATGCCCCGCCTTGCCGTGCTCGATCCCGTCCTTCAAGCCCTTGATGCCTTCTCCCACATGGGGATTCTTGGTTTCTGCCATCGCGCCTTCGGCATGCTTGAGCGCCGCCTCGGCATGTTTCACCAAGGCATCCGCATGCCCCTGTTTCCCGTGCGCCAAGGCCTCCTTGGCATGTTCCACGGCTTCCGCCTGGTGTTTATTCCCTGTCGCGAAGGCGACACCTGCCACCATCGGCGCTCCGACGAGCGCCAGCATGACTCCCGCCACCACGACTCCCCGCCACATAGCAGTCTGCATGAAACGCCTCCTCTGTAAGTATGTGCACTGCATGATTCCGGATGCTCTCTGATTCAGCATAAAGTGGGCCCTCTATCCTGTCAAGACGGCCGCATGCCCGTCGGCACCTGCGACTCAGACAGGCCGAGCAGTTTCTGCAAGGCCAGCAGATCCTTCTCGACGGGGCAGGCGAAATCCCGGCTCCATTCCCACCAGGAGCCAGGATAATTACGCAGCCGCGTATAGCCTGCGAGGCGCAGCACGAAATAGAGCCACCCCGAACGCACCCCGCCCGTGCAGTAACAGACCGTTTCATGTTCCGGGTTCAGCCCCTTGAGCTCCAATTGCGCGTGAATGGCGTCCAAATCTTTCACCGTGGCATCCGCATTGAGGAATCCGCTCCACGCGACGTGCACCGCTCCAGGAATGTGGCCGGGTCTCGGAATGCCGGACACTTCCTTCCCCAGAAATTCTTCCAGGCTCCGCGCATCCACTATCGTGGTGGTGGGGTGGGGCTTCCGCACAATGGCTTTTAACTCATCCTTCATCATGATCGCCGAGGCCACAGGCGACACGGTAAAGTTGCCCGGCTTGGGCCGGACCGCTCCGTGCTCGAACGGCCGGCGCTCGTTGATCCACTTGACCCAGCCCCCGTCCAGCACCTTGAGATTCTGATGCCCCAGATAGTCCAGCATCCAGAACATCCGGCCTTCATCGCCCCAGTTATCGAACGGATTGGAATAGATGACGACCTCGCTGTCGCGGTTGATGCCGAGTGCCTGCACGCGTTTCTCGATCCGTTTCAGGTCGGGATCGAGCAACCCCTTGGCGATGGCCTCGGGATCGCTGTATTCGTGCCAGGTGGAATGGACGGCGCCGGGAATATGGCCGCCGAACTCATAGGTAGAGCGTCCCCGCACATCGAGGATCACCAGGCCGGGCTGCCCTAAACGGTTCTGAAGCGTCTCACAATCGATGAGTAATGGATGTTGCATGGATTCCTCGATCTCGGTCGGTGGATACTTACCCTTGCGGGACTGATGGATTCGCACAGGCCATCGGCGGCGGCTCAGGCAACGGATCGGCAAATGCGGCCGCCACCTGTTCGTTCAGCGGCACCTCGCGCTCATACACCGTAAACGCGTAGGGATCATCCGCCATGAGGCCATATTTCGTCTTCAACATGTCATGCTGGCCGTCGGTCAGGATGTGGTACCGAACCCGGGCCTTCAACGTCAACCCTTCCGACGCCTCCGGCATCCGGTACGCGAATTGATAGTCCCGGCTCGCCAGCGGCAGCAAGCGGTTATCGTACAACTCCACAATGGCCGGTTGCCACATAATCCAGCGCCCCATGGTATGACTTTTTTCGGCCAGCACGCGTTGATGGCCGTCTTTCACCGTAAACTCGACGGTAAAGTGCCGGTCCGGATCACCGGTGGGAAGCTTGTGCCCCGCTCCGGCGTTCGTCAAGGTCAGCGCCACCGTCACCTGCTCGCCCGGCTTGGGCTTCGGGGGATCGACCTTCACCTGAATGGCCGCCGCCCGCTTCACCATGTCAGGATCATGCCCCCCGCGCCAGAGATGCCGGCGACCCCGCCTGATCGGCCCGTTCTCCGCCACCGGGCGGTCCACCTCCGGCATGTGGCAGCTTTGGCAGATAAACCCCCGCTCCTGCATGAAGTACTTGCCTTCATACTCGGCGTAGGTCCCGCAGGGCCCCACATTGTAGAACTGCGCCGGCCCCGAGACCACATTGTGGCAACGAGAGCAAAACTGCGCCGTCCGGAACTTCGGATCGAATTGGGTCGGGTGCGGCGCCGCCGAATCGTCAAAGGGTCCGAGAATGACCCCGTCGCGCACATGGCAGGCGGCGCAGGTGATCGCCTCCTTCTGCAGGTCGGCATCAAAGTGAGGATTCGGTTCCTGCGCCGCCTTCTCCACGCGGCCCCGCGGGATGTCCTTCACCAGCGTCGGCTGCTGGTTTTCCAAGGGCGTATGGCAGTTCAAACAGACCCAAATATGCTTGTCCTTCTTCCAGTAGGCTTGGAAAAAGGGATCTTCGTAAGCATGGGCATGGATACTCGATTTCCACTCCTCGTAAATTTCCCGGTGGCATTGCCCGCAGGACTCGGCCTTCAAGCTGGTCAACCCTTCGGGAATCTTCTGAAAGGGAATCGCATGCGCATAGTCGGACCGGAGTCCGAAGATGACGACCGGCTTCACCTCGGTGTAATAGAGGTAGACGGCCCCGGAGATCACCGCGAGCCCGAGCAGGATCTTCAGCCACCACGTCATGAGGCCACCAGCGCCCGGATGTGGCGTTCCACGGACGCAGCCAGGGCCGT
>CABVSR010000032.1 GCA_902500995.1 uncultured Nitrospira sp. | reverse complement strand
CCCTGATGCCCCCGGTCGATTTCCGTTTGTACCTCGTCTCTGATCGTCATCAAACCGCCGGCCGTCCGCTCGTCTCAGTGCTCGGGCGAGCGGTCCGCGCAGGCGTGCGCGCGGTTCAGCTTCGCGAACGCGACCTGCCGATCCGCGACCTGCATTCACTGGCAATGGAGCTTCAGCGCGAACTGCCGGATGCCAGGCTGTTTATCAACGATCGCCTGGACGTGGCGCTGGCCCTGCGCGCCGGGGGCGTTCATTTGCGCGAAAGTAGTTTGCCTGCCGCGGTGGTGCGAACTCTGTTGCTGCCCTCGCAATTATTGGGAGTCTCCGTGCATTCTCTCGACGGCGTGATTGCGGCGGAACAGCAGGGCGCTGATTTCGTGGTGCTGGGGCCGATTTATGATACGCCGTCGAAGCGCGTCTACGGTCCGCCGATTGGCTTGCGTATTCTCGAGCAGGCGGCGCGGAAGACGCGGCTACCGATTTTCGCCATCGGTGGAATCACCGCCGCGCGCGCGCGCGAGGTGCGACGCGCGGGTTCGTTCGGCGCGGCCGTACTGTCGTCGATTTTATGCGCGGTGAACATCGAACAGGCGACTGAGGAATTGCTTGGCGCGCTCGAACTCGACTCATGAGCCGCGCCTGGTCGCGCACGCTTCAGCTCAGCGAGCGTGCGGCGCGGCGATGCCGCTCGTGCTGCAGTTGACCACCCTATAGGCGGATGATAGAATCCGAAACAGTGTAGATGACCGTCATAGACAAGGTTTTTCATCCATCCGACGAGTGGGGCGATGGCCGAATCAAAAGGGAGTTCAGGCCGACTCCGGTCCTTCCGTGATTCCGTCAAGCGCCTGACTCGATCACTTTCCGACGGAGATGGAGTCGTGACGCACAAGAACGATGAACATGCCCGCGAAGTTGAAAAGCTTCGTACCCAAATCCAGTCCATGGAGGAGGAGATCCGGCGGCTCTACCAATCACGGTATCAACTCGAGCAGACGACGAAGCAAAACGAAAAGCTCGTCGCCACCCTCCAAGAAGCCAAATCTCAGATCGAAACCTTGCGGGCTGAAGTCGAGAAGCTGACGGCGCCGCCTTCGACGTACGGCATCTTCTCCAGCCTGGACACCGATGGCACGGGCAACGTGTACGTCTCCGGCCGCAAGATGAAGGTCAGTCTCCATCCATCCATCAAAGCCAAGGATCTGCGCAAAGGCCAGGAAGTCATTCTCAACGAGGCCTTGAACGTCATCGCCGTGCGCGGCTTCGATGTTCAGGGGGAAGTGGTCCGTCTGAAGGATGTGCTGGAAGGCAACCGCGCGCTAGTCACCTTGCACTTCGACGAAGAGAAGGTGGCGGAACTGGGCGAACCCTTGATCAGCGAGCGTCTGAGCGTGGGCGATCACCTCCTGTATGATCCGCGATCGGGCTGTGTCATCGAAAAACTCCCGAAGTCGGAGGCCGAGGAACTGGTCCTGGAAGAAGTGCCGGATGTGGATTACGACCACATCGGCGGACTGCAGCGGGAAATCGAGCAGGTGCGCGACGCCGTGGAACTCCCGTTTTTGTATCCGCATATTTTCTCCAACTATAAATTGAGCGCTCCGAAAGGCGTGTTGCTGTATGGCCCTCCGGGTTGCGGAAAAACGTTGATCGCAAAAGCCGTGGCCAGTTCGATTGCCAAGAAGTTGGGGCATTTAAAGGACCGGCAGTTGCGCAGCTACTTCCTCCATGTGAAGGGCCCTGAGCTGCTGAATAAGTACGTCGGGGAGTCGGAGCGGCAAGTGCGCGAAGTCTTCAAGAAGGCCAAGGAGCGGGCGGACGACGGACATCCCGTGATCGTCTTTTTTGACGAAATGGACGCGTTGTTCCGCACGCGCGGCACCGGCATCTCGTCGGACATCGAATCGACCATCGTGCCGCAGTTTTTGTCGGAGATCGACGGCGTCGAGCGCCTGACCAACGTCATCGTGATCGGTGCCAGTAATCGCCAGGACTTGATCGACCCCGCGGTTCTGCGCGCAGGCCGATTGGATGTGAAGGTGAAAGTCGGCCGTCCCGATGCGACGGCGGCCCGGGATATCTTCTCCAAGTACGTGACCACGGATCTCCCGTTCGCCGAGGAAGACCTCACGCGGCACGGCGGGGATGCCCGCGCACTCGTCGATGCCCTCATGAATCTCACGGTCGATGCCATGTACGCGACGACCGACGAGAATAAATTTATCGAGGTCACCTACGCCAACGGCGAGAAAGAAGTTCTGTACTTCAAGGATTTCGCCAGCGGCGCCCTCATCGAGGGCATCGTGTCGCGAGCCAAGAAATTTGCCGTCAAACGCGCCATTGCTCAAGAGGGCAGCGGTCTGCGGGCCGATGACCTGATCCGTGCGATTCGCGAAGAATTCAAAGAGCATGAAGACCTGCCGAACACGACCAATCCGGACGATTGGGCGAAGGTCGCCGGGAAAAAAGGCGAGAAGATCGTTCATCTCCGGACGATCAGCGGCGGGCCGTCGGAGGCGCGTCAAATCGAAACCGTCAGCACGGGCCACTACCTGTAGGCGCGCGATATTCCATGAACGAGACTCATTCGCACAACGTGTCCCGTGTCATCGGCACGGAGACGGAATTCGGTATTGCCAGCCGGGACCCGAATGCGGCGGATCCGGTTGCCAATTCCATTCATCTCATCGGGTACTACCCGAATCTTCCCGCGCCGCAGGCGGTGTGGGATTACGAGAATGAAAACCCGTTGCTCGATGCTCGCGGATTCGAGGTCGATGGCGAACGCGAGCGGCCTGGTCCAGACTACAATCGGCAGCTCAACAAGGTGCTGGCGAACGGCGGCCGGCTGTACGTCGATGGTGCGCATCCGGAATATTCCACGCCGGAATGCAGCAATGCCCGGGAGATTGTGGCCTTTGAGCGTGTCGGGGAACGCATCATCGCGCAGGCCCTGGCGGGGATTACGGCGGCGCGCGGCCGTGATCAATTCGTGTTGTATAAAAACAACTCGGACGGCAAGGGGAACAGCTACGGCTATCACGAAGACTATCTTGTCTCGCGCGCGGTGCCTTTCGATCGCATCACGCAGGTGCTCACGCCTTTTCTGGTGACGCGGCCCATTTTTGCCGGATCGGGCAAGGTCGGGGCCGAAAACCAGACTACCCCCGTCGATTATCAGATCTCGCAGCGGGCGGATTTCTTCGAAACGCTCGTCGATCTCAATACCATGGTCCGGCGTCCCATCATCAATTCACGGGATGAACCGCACTCCGATGCGGCCAAATACCGGCGCCTGCATGTGATCGTCGGGGATGCCAATATGGCGGAGCTTTCCACCTATCTCAAGGTCGGGACCCTGTCGATTGTGCTGGATTTGCTGGAGGCCGGCGCCGAGCTGCCCAGGATCAGCCTGGCCGACCCGGTGCTCGCGATCAAGCAAGTGTCCCGGGATGTCCTGGTCAAGGAGAGCCTCAAGCTTGCGGACGGGCGTGCCTTGACCGCGATTGAGGTGCAGCGGGCCTATCTCAAAGCCGCGCAGAGTTACTATGCCTGCCATGAATTGAATCAGGTGACAAAGGACATCCTCGTGCGCTGGGAGGATGTGCTCGACCGCCTGGATCGGGATCCGCGCTCGCTGGTGCGGGAGCTGGACTGGGTGGCCAAGCGGTACTTGATGGAGTCGTACATGGACCGCAAGTCCTGCGGGTGGGATGATCCGCGCGTGCGACTGATGGATTTTCAGTATCACGATGTCCGTCCGGAACGCGGTTTGTATTACACTCTCGAGCGCAGTCATCTGATCGAGCGGGTCGTCTTGGAGCACGAGATTGCCCGTGCGGAAATGAATCCGCCTCCTGGAACGAGAGCCTATTTCCGCGGCCAGTGCGTCAAGAAATACCCGAACGCCGTCTACGGGGTGAGCTGGACGTCGGTGCTGTTTGATGTCGGGCAGAACAAGATCAAGCGGATTCCTTTGATGGACCCCCTGCGCGGCACGGAAGCGCTCACGGGGGAACTCCTGGCCCACGCGGAAACCGCGGCTGCGCTGCTCGAAAAACTTTCGACCTGACTGCGACCATCCTATGAACTCATTGCCTTTTCTGCCACATCACGACGGCTCCAGCTTCTTCGACTTTCTCACCCAGCACCATCCGGAATTACGACCAGGCGTACGCGATCTTGCAATGCTCCCCGCGGCGCTGCCGGTGGATCTCGCCAGGCCCGGTACTATCCCGGTGCCGCACGGAACGACCGTTCTGGCGTTGAAATATCGGGACGGGGCGATCATTGCCGGAGACCGGCGCGCGACGGAAGGGTTTCAAATCGCCGATCGCCGGATTGAGAAGGTCTTCCGCATCGACGAGTATTCGGCCATGGCCATTGCCGGCGCGGCCGGGCCTTGTATCGAGATGGCCAAACTCTTTCAAACCGAGTTGGAACATTACGAGAAACTCGAAGGCGTGCAGTTGTCCTGCGAGGGCAAGGCCAACAAGCTGGGACAAATGGTCAAGGCCAATCTGCCGATGGTCTTTCAGGGATTGGTCGTGATGCCCCTCTATGTCGGGTACGACCTGAAGCGACAAGAAGGCCGCATTTTTAAGTATGACATTACGGGTGGTCGATACGAGGAGTCCGATCACCATTCCATCGGATCCGGCGGGAAAGATGCACGCAGCACCATGCGGGAACATTACCGGCCCGGCCTCGATGAAGACGCCGCGCTCCGCGTCGGATTGCTGGCTCTGTACAACGCGGCGGACGAAGATGTGGGGACGGGAGGGCCGGATCTGGTCCGGGGTATTTATCCGACCGCCAAGATCGTCAGCAGTGCCGGTATTGTCGATGTGCCGGAAGCGCGGGTCCGCGCGCTGTATGAAACCATGATTGCCGAACGAAGGAGATCTTAGTCGATGCCGCTGCCGTACTACGTCTCGCCTGAACAGATGATGCAGGATAAGGCGGAGTATGCCAAAAAGGGCATCGCCAAGGGACGCTCGATTATTGCGTTGGAGTATGTGGACGGGATTGTGCTGGCGGCGGACAATCCCAGCTCGTCGCTGCACAAAGTGTCCGAAGTGTATGATCGTATCGCCTTTGCCGGGGCCGGCAAATACAGCGAATTCGAGCATCTCCGGAAGGCGGGGATCCGCCATGCCGATCTGACCGGCTATATGTACAGCCGGGAGGATGTCAGCGCGAGGACCCTCTCGAACGCCTACTCGCAAAGCCTGGGCACAGCGTTCAGTACGGACGTGAAGCCGTTGGAAGTGGAAATCCTCGTCGTGCAAGTCGGGGTCAACGGCCAGGCGAACGAAATCTTTCGTATCTCGTTCGATGGGAGCATTGCGGACGAAAAGAGTTTCGCGGTGATCGGCGGGCGGTCGGAAGCCGTACAGCAATACCTGCGCGAACATGCGACACCCGAGCCGCCGAGCCTTCAGGACGGGCTCCGGCGCTGCCGCTCCGCCCTTGAGCAGGTGGCCACGCAGAAAATTCCTTCCGAAAATCTCGAAGTCGCCGTATTGGACCGACACCGTCAGGGCCGCAAGTTCAGGCGATTGACCAGCGCCGACATCTCCCACCTTCTCGCGTAACTCGCCTCCCTGAACTCCGCTCGTCTCCTGAACGACCGATGCGGGCTCTTCGTCCAGGCCGCGCCAGGCCGCGAACGCCGGCCGGACTCGGTTGAAGCCTTGCGCGTCAGGGTGTATCCTGACAGGAGTCGCGTTGAGAGAATGCATCTCCATGCAGCAGAGAATTTTTGGTCTGGAAAACGAATACGGCCTGATCTTTTCTCCCAACGGGAAGATCTATCTCCCGATGGAGAAAGTCCTCGGCTATATCTTCGAAGGGCTGATTCCAAACAGTTGGCCGTCCAACGCGTTTCTGGTCAACGGCGCGCGATTCTATCAAGACACCGGCTGCCATCCCGAATACTCGACACCGGAATGCGACAACATCCTCGACCTGGTCGTTCACGACAAGGCCGGCGAACGCCTTTTGGAAGCCTGCTTGCCGGCGGCCGAAGAGCGCCTGCGGGAAGAGGGGCTCTCCGGCGAAATCTACATCTTTAAGAACAATACCGATTCGCTCGGAAATACGTACGGGTGCCATGAAAATTACCTCATGCGCCGGGACGTGGATTTCTGGAAGGTGACCGAGCAGCTCATCCCGTTTTTTGTGACCCGCCAGATCTATTCCGGCGCGGGCAAGGTGCTGAAGGTCTCCGGCAAGCCCCAGTACTTCATTTCGCAGCGCGCGCAGCACATTCATGAAAAGACCTCGTCTTCGACGACGTCCTCCCGCAGCATCATCAATACGCGGGACGAGCCCCATGCCGATGCGGAGAAATATCGGCGGCTCCATATCATCGTCGGGGATTCCAACATGTCCGAATATGCCACCTATTTGAAGGTCGGCACCGCCACGTTGGTCTTATCCATGATCGAATCCGGATTTGCCGTCACCGGCATGGAACTCGAAGATCCGGTGAAAGCGATCCGGGAAATTTCCCGCGATCCTACGCTGAACAAAAAGGTGAAGCTGGATGACGGCCGGCAGATGACGGCCATTGAAATCCAGCGCGTCTACGTCAAGCGCGCCGCGGAGTTTCTCGCCGCGCAGGATCATGATCCCGTCCTGGATGATGTGCTGGATAAGTGGGTGTCCGTGCTGGATCGCTTGGAAGAAGATCCGATGCAGCTGGTGCATGAGATCGATTGGGTGATGAAAAAGCATCTCATCCAATCGTACACCGACAAGAAAGACTGCGGGTGGGATGATCCCCGGGTATTCCTGTTGGATTTGCAATTTCATGACGTCAAACGCACCCGCGGGCTGTACTATTTAATGGAGAATCGCGGCATGGCCGCCCGCGTCGTCGAGGAGGAGGCGGTGCAGCGGGCGATGTCGGTGCCGCCTCAGACCACCAGGGCGAAAGTCCGCGGCGACTTCATCCGGTTCGCACGGGCCAAAAATCGTTCGTATACGGTCGACTGGACCTATCTCAAACTGAACGGGTATTGGGAGGAGACCATCCTCTGCATGGATCCTTTCAGCGCGGTCAACCGGCGGGTCGAGGAGTTATTATCGCAGGTCTCCGGTGCGCGACTGTACCGATGAGACGGACATTGAATCGAGCCAAAGCCATGTCGTTTCTCGATCGCTTTCTCATCATTTCGGTCGTGCTGCTGGCCAGCGTGTTTCCGGTCGAGCTGTTCCCGAACACAGGACCCGTCCCTCGCGGCGGCGATGGACAAATCAGCGGCAAGCAGGGCCAGGTCCTGGTGGTCACGATTCCGGACCTCAAGGAAGCCGCCAGCGTCAAAGGCCGGTTCATGGGCCGCACCATGACGCTGTTCCCGAATCCCGCCGCCGGCGGAACAGGCTACATCGGATTGCTCGGTATCGATCTGCAAGATGAACCAGGCTCTCATGAGCTGGCGGTCGATGCGCAACTGGGCGAGCAGACCCGGCATTTCTCGTATCAGGTCTTGGTGGTGAAGGAGAAGTTTGCCGTCGAGCATCTCAAATTGCCGAAAGAGAAAGTCGATCTGGATGAGAAAGCGACTGCGCGCTGGAAGGCTGAACAAGAGCAGGTTCGTAAGGCCCTAGCCGAGGAGTCCGCCATGCGGCTCTGGCAGACGGGATTCATCGAGCCGGTTCACGGCAAACGTACCGGTATCTTCGGCAGCGTGCGAGTGATGAACGGGCAGCCCCGCAATCCCCACAACGGAGAGGACATCGGCGCGCCGGCGGGCACCGACGTCATGGCCAGCAATGACGGGGTGGTGCGGCTCGTCGTCGATCATATCTTTTCCGGGCGCGGCATTTTTGTCGATCACGGCCTCGGCCTGTACTCGATGTATTTCCACTTGTCCGAGACGTTGGTCAACGAGGGTGATCTGGTCAAGGCCGGCCAGGTGATCGGGAAGGTGGGCGCCACCGGCAGAGCCACCGGCCCGCATCTCCACTGGGGCATGAAGGTCAACGGCGCTCGCGTCAATCCCTATGCCCTTCTCGATCTGCCGTTTCCGCAAAATCCTGCCGCCGTCAGTCCGGTCCTCGCTACGCCGTCGAGTCCCCCCCGGGAAGAATCATCCCCGGCGGCCGCCGGCGGTGATGGGCGCTGAACACTGAAGCCAATCCTTTGTAAAATTATTCTGCCGAGTACTTAGGTCCAATCTTCTCCTTTTCCTCACCGGTACCGATTCCCCCTATCGTGCCAACCTATCCAGTCTGTATCTCTGCTGATACAGTGCCTGTATCTAAATCGATAATGCACCCATTTTCAGGCAGAGTGTCCTGTTCTAGGAATAGCTGAAATGCGCAAGCATTATTACTACGTAATTAACGTTAGAATTTATAGGGTTAATGTCTCTACGTGGTCTGCAGGTGCTGCAGGTAGCCAATCGGTCTGGGAATTGCTTGAAGAAGTGCAGAGAGTGGCACCTCGTGCCCTCGCGAAAATCCTGTTCTTGACCTCAGAAGGTGGACTGTCAGATTGAGACGCTGGTCTTTAGCCGATGAAAGCGGGACCGTCGGAAAGTGCTACCACATGCATGATAACTTAAGATTATCCAATCATTATGCATGCATATCGGTGGCAAACATCTGCTTGCTACTCTTCATTGTTATTTTGGGGAAGGCTTTTTCGTTCGGGGCCGAACTCTTTCCCTTCACTCCCCCTGTAACAGGTCAGCAGCGCCAGTTCGAGCCAGGCTCCCAAGGGAAGCCTAAACTTTCAAAAGAGGACTTCGATCGAATCTCCAAAACCGCAAGTCTTGCCAAACAGCTGTCTCCCGATGAGAAAAAGAAGTTGAAAGCTGGAATCCAAAGGGATTTGAGAGATGCTGCAGTCCAAGGGGATCTGAACCAGGTCACCTACTTCACCGAGCTGCTGCTGCAAATTGGACAGGAGAACTCCAGCCCATGAAGCGCACTTTGATCGGAGTAGCCATGGCCAGCCTGCTTCTGGCCGCTGCGTCATTCGGGGAGAATACTCCAACCACTCTGTCGGAGTTGGAGAAACAGGTAGCAATCGATGCAGCAAAAGTCGGGCAGGCAGAGCCGAGGTCTCAAGAAACCATCGCAGATTATTCACATTACAGGATGGAAGAAGAAGCAAATCGCCGGATCTTAGCGCTTAGCGTCATGGGGATGGGGTTGCTGTCGCTCTTCCTTGTGCTGGTCTATTTGAAGAGTAGAGAGTCGCCTCCCGATACGATGGTCAATGGCAGCGGGCTCGTACTGGTTGTGTTTGCAACCCTACTGGTCGTGATCTTGGCAAAAGCTGAACAGCAGCTCACCGCTTCCACAGGCATTCTGGGAGCATTGGCAGGCTACCTTTTCGGGCGCTCCACGAAAGATTCCGGCGAGCCTGCGGCTACAACTCAGCACGCACTGAGCGCTAAGCATCCGACAAACTGAATACAACGCAGCGTCATTGGTTTGCAACCACCTATGAGGCCCATGATGCCCCAACATCGATTGCCTCTTCACATCCACTCGACAGTTTGCCTTTTTCTTCTGGTGGCCTGCGGCGGATGTTCGACATTGGGAGACGTGCCTCCGGCCTTGAGGGTGGATCAGGGCGAACATCCCGCCTATCAGGATGAACAGGTTCGCTTCAGAACGACCTATTACTTTCGCATAGTGGACGCGTGCAAGGTCGAAGAGGGAATGACCCAATCAGGCGACGGGGATTACGCTACGACATCTGAGCCCTTTCGCGTTAGACAAAATGGCAAGCTCAAGATCGTCAGTGATTCTTTATATCGATTTCGCATGACGGGCAAAGCAAGCGCACTCTTCGCGAATATTCGCTTTGAATCGGGCGTTCTGCGAGCAGAACAAATCGACCCGTTTGGCTCCCAGGTACAGTTCGACCAAACTACAAATGCCTTCCGCGTGGTTCCCGCCAGCGTCTCTCGCGCGGAAGCCCGCAGGGTCGATATCGTCAGAGAAGTCGACCGCTTGGTAACCTTGTCGGAGAAGGTCACGTCAAAATATGGTGATGCGACGGAGGTTAAGAGCGAGATTAGTAGGCAGATTACAAAGCAGATTAAGTTGCTTGGGGACGAAAACGATTCAGGGATGGGTACTGCCGGAAACGGCACAGGGAACTCTACAAAAAATTCATCTGACCCATTATGCCCAGATGGTCGACCGATTCAACGGAGCTATTTCCTCTATGGTCCTGAAGGAGTTCGGCGGCTCGACCCTGACCAGCGTCTTCTCATGGCGATGACATCGAACAGTAAGCCGCTGATCGGCATGCTGCAACAATTATCTGGCATGGCGCTTCACGGACAGCAGCCTGCCGAAGCCGACTGGAAAAACTTGATGGACGAGCGAGTGCGCGTTTCCGAGGCCCTTGACGATCTGAAAAGCGTTATGGCGAAAGAAGATCGCCAGAAAAACGATATTCAGCAAGTGATCAGCACGCTGAAAAATCGCTTTGGCTCCAAACCATAAGGAGCGGTGTTTACTACCTACTGCTCAGGAGAGGCGCATGAACCATCGCATGGCCCTTGTCATTCTCTTGCCAGCCCTGTGGTTCATGACAAACCTGGTGGGATGTGAGACCCATCCTTTTTCAGGTTCAGCCGCTATGCGCATCGACGTCGAAGTCTATAAAGGTCCTCTCTCGGAAGAGCCTCTGGTTCAATGGAGCAATCTCTGGGGGATAATCGATCAAGCGGATCGTGGCCTCATTGAAACCGACAATTTCGTAAGGGCTGTCTTTGCCAATAAAGGGTTTTCTGGTGTGCGACATAATTCCCCCGAACCATGGCCGCTCCAACGGCTTAATAATGACGGGCAGGCAGTGACTGACGGCACCTCTCTCGCCTATCATGGCACAACCAAAGTCGACAGGATTTGTCACCATGTGCAGGCGGAAAGGCCGTGGTACTCCCTTAGGTTCTGGCGCCTCTTCGGGGTTCTGGATGATATAGACCATTTCGATTGTCTGGTGTTGGTCTCATTGATCAAGGATATGGACCTGACGATCGCCAAAATAAAGCAAATTAAGATTAGATATTCAACTCTACGTCATTCTCACAACCAAAGCCTGTCTTCAGGGTTATCGATGCCTGAGGCCATGAGTTTCCTAGCCGATGTTGCAACTCTAGCGAGCGACTTAAAGTTCAATGCATTTCGCTGGTCAGTGGCTTCCGGTGGTGGCGCCTCACTCAACCGATTGGTTCGGATTGCGCAAGTTACGGGCACTGTTACTACGTCCGAATATGGGAATCAATTGAACGCCCGGATCGACGCTTTGCTGAAGCAACTCAAACCCAACGGCCTCGACCGACGAGAACTCCCCCCGAGCGTAGCTCTCAGAGAAGCTGAGCCGACGGACTTCGTACATCTCTACGACTGGTTGAATGCGAACGATGGCAGGCTCGGCAGCATTCTTGCTGGAATTGAGCCAGTCTCGAACCGCGTGAAGATCATCGACCGCCTATTCGCCGATCATTTCTGGTCGAAGACCAATACAGTCTATGCCAGCGGTCGCGGCACTGTCGCCATGGCTTTCATTAAAGATGATGTCGGAAACTGGAGCTTGAAGAGTTTTGACAACAATCCAGAGGAACTCCTCAAGACTTACACTGATTTCTCGATCGACACTATCAAAAAAGCGGCCACAATTGTGGCGAAGGCAGCGACTCCGGGTGTCGGTGAAGGCACCCAAGCCGCAGCGAAACTGATCACCATGGCCACAAACACGGCATTCGGGAAGCCTATTTCTGAGCCTGACACGAGAGGACCGAGTCTAATCGTGGCGTTGCGCCGAGGCGTTCTTCTGCAATTGTCAGAGAGGGAAAAAGAATGCGAAAAGGCCAGTGATTCCAAAAAGGCCAGTGATTCGGAAAAGCCCAGCGATTCCGAAAAGAATAAGCTGGATCAATGTTTGAGGAATCTTACAACGTTGGTTGAGTCGCACGGAAAAATTGTCGATGAAATTGCTAAGGGGTTACTCGCGAACCAGCAGTCGCCAGGCCTTCAGGCACAGCCCTAAGCGCAGAAGGCTGCTGTCCCATTCCCCGGCCATTTACGGGAGGAGCTTCCAAACATCAGCTTCCCTGCCGGGCGGGTGATTCCAGCGCCGCGGCCACGGCTTTTGTCAGCGACTCCGGTGTATACGGCTTCGGCAAAAACGCTACCGGAGTATCGAAGGTTTTCAGAAGCGTTTCATCCCGGTCGGAATACCCGGATGTCAGGATGATTTTGATATCCGGTTGAAGGGCCCGGAGCTCGTGAGCCAGCTGCGCCCCTCCCATGCCCGGCATCACCAGATCTGTCACCAGCAACGCAATGTGCCGACCCCGCCGGCGTACCATTTCGAGTGCTTCCTCGCCGGACCGAGCCGCCCATACATGGTAGTGCTGGGCGACGAGCACGGTGTGCGCCAGCCCTCTGACCATCTCGTTGTCATCCACGAGGAGAATCATTTCCGACTGTTCGTTTGTGATCTTGGGCTGTGGCATCACGCGGGCCGAGTCCGGATCGTCCCCCAGCCGCGGCAGGTACACCGTAAAGCTGGTGCCCTTTCCCACCTCGCTCGCAATCCCCACGGTGCCGCCGCTTTGCCGGACGATCCCGTAGACGGTCGACAGTCCGAGGCCCGTTCCTTTGCCCAATTCCTTGGTCGTAAAAAACGGTTCAAAGACGTGGGCCAAGGTTTCGGCGCTCATGCCGCATCCGGTATCGCGGACAGTCAAGGAGACGTATGGACCAGGCGGGACGGGGTCCGGCCAAAATGGATCGGAGTGCGTGATCATTACTTCGCCGGTTTCCAGTTCCAGGCGGCCCCCATGCGGCATGGCATCCCTGGCATTGACGACCAGATTCATCACCACCTGCTCGATCTGACCGGGATCCGCCTTGACCCGTCCCACTGTCGGATCGAGGGTCAGCACGAGATGGATGTCTTCGCCGATGACCCGTTTCATCAGTTCGACGATATCGGTGACGCGATCATTGAGGTTCAAGGACTGCCGTTCCACCACCTGATGGCGCGTAAAGGCCAGCAGTTGACGCGTCAGCGCCGCGGCCTTGTTGCCGGCGTCTTTGATTTGCGCCATGCCCCGCTGTGCCCGCGAGGTCAAACCGGGTTCGTCCATCAAGAGCTCGGACCAGCTGTTGATGATGGTGAGCAGGTTGTTGAAATCATGTGCCACGCCGCCGGCCATGCGCCCCAGGGCTTCCATCTTCTGAGCCTGCCGTAACTGCCGCTCCAGATCTTTTCGACTCAAAAACTGGCTGATCATGGCGCCCAATTCAGCGATGCGCTCCAATCGGGAAACGGCGGGATGGAGCACGTCAACCGTGAAAAATTCCATGATGCCCAGAATCTCTTTGCCGGTATGAATCGGGAAGGCGATGGCTCCATGGAGCCCGGCGTTTCGTGCAGCATCCAGCGCCGGGAATGCGGCCTCGTTTAGCATGTCCGGAGAAAACGTCGGAGCCTGTGTGTGCCACGCCCGCCCGGCCATTCCCATGCCGGGCCGCAGCAACAAGCCGCGATAGGCTTGGGCAAACAGTTCGGTCTGTCGGCCTGACGGATGCCAGAGCGCGTGGCATCGTAACGCACGCTGCTGCGTATCGACGAGCCACAGTGCCCCCACCGTCCAGCCTTGAAGCTCGCACATCGCGCGCAGAATTTTTGGGATCGCCTCATTCAACGAGACCGACTCTTCGAGCGCCAGACCGACGGCCACTTGAACGGCATGCATCGTTTCGGCCTGCCGGCGGTCGGAAATGTCGGTTTTCGCTCCGATCATCCGGTAGGGCGTGCCGGCGTGATTGCGAAGCACATAGCCGTGGTCGATGATATAGGCATAGGTGCCGTCCCTTCGGCGAAAACGATATTCAGCCCTCCACAGATTGTTCTCCGATTGCAGTGTCTGGTTCAGGCCGGCAAGAATCGACCTGCGATCTTCGGGATGGATATGATCGGCCCACGGAATCCGGCCTCCCTCGCAGCTGTTCACCTCCGGGCCATAGATGGTGTGATAGGCTTCGTTGAACCACGCGTTGCCTGACGCGATGTCCCAGTCCCAGATGCCGTCGCGGGTGGCGAGGCAGGTGAGGTGGAACCGCTCCTCGCTCTTCCGCAAGGCCTGCTCCACGCGATGGCGCCCTATCGCATACCGGATGGCGCGCTTCAGCCCCTCTCCCGTCAAACGCCCTTTCACCACATAATCCTGCGCCCCCTGGAGAAGGGATTTTTCGGCCACCAGATCATTGTCGAGTCCCGTCAGCACGATCACGGCCGCGTCATGGGCTTGGGCCCGCACGCGTACCAAGGTGTCCATTCCCTGGCTGTCGGGGAGCGAGAGGTCGACCAACACCGCGTCCGTCGCGCCCTCGGCGAGTTTCAGCAGTCCGGTTTCAAGACGGTCCGCCCAGGTGAGCAGCACGTCGTGCGGTGAATGCGCGCAGAGCGCGTCGCGAATCAACTCCGCATCATCTTCATTGTCTTCGATCAGCAACACCTGCATGTGTTACCTCTTGAGCGGAGGAACCTTGGAGACCAGGGTCCAATAGAGCTCGAATTCTTTGACGATGGCGATAAAACGTGTGAACGTGACAGGTTTGCGGATATAAGAACAGGCGCCTTGCTCGTACGAACGAAGGATGTCCTCATCCCGCTCGCTGACCGTCAGGATGATGACGGGGAGGGCGCGGAGGCGAAGATCGGACTTGATCTCCGCAAGCACCTCCAGTCCGGTCTTTTTGGGCATGTTGATATCCAGGAGCACCATGCCCGGCAGCGGGGATTCTTTGAAGCGTCCTTCCCCTCGCAAATAGGCCAGGGCTTCCACGCCATCCCGCACGACGGCCACGCGGTTGGTCATGTGGACGGTTTCAAAGGCCTCCCGGATCAGCAGGATGTCATCCTCATTGTCTTCGGCGATGAGAATATCGAACGGTCGCGGGGTCATGGTCGAGCCTTTCTCGCAAGAGGTTCGTTGATGCCGAAGGTAATGTAAAACTCGGATCCTCCTCCTTCCCGGGGTGAGACCCAGGCGCGGCCTCCATGCCGTTCCGCGACTTGGCGGACGATGGCGAGCCCTGCGCCGGTCCCTTCCACTTCGCGTCCGACGGCGCGACGGAACAATTCGAAAATGCGCTCCTGTTGATCGTGAGGAATTCCGGGACCGCGATCCCGTACGATCAGTCCGGCATGTTCCATTCCTTGCGGATCGAGTTCGGCATAGGCGGAGATCTCGACCTCAGGAACAAGCCCGTCAGACACAAACTTGAGCGCATTGGTGACGAGATTGTAAATGCCCTGAATGGCCCAGGTGGCGTTGACGCGAAGGCGGGGCAGGGGCGAATGAATCGTGACTCTGGCCCCGGTCTGCTTGATGCGGTTTTCCAAGCGGCGCAGCACCTCTTGAACGAGCAATTCGGCCTCTACCTCCGTGATGGGAGGGTCCATGCGTTGCGCGCGCGAGAGCTCGAGAATATCGGTGAGCAATCGGTCGAGCCGCTGGGTGGCCCGAACGATGCGCCGGAGATAATCCAAACCCTTCTCATCGAGACGCTGTGCATACCGTTCCTGAAGCAGGACCGAAAAACTCTCGATGGCTCTCAACGGTTCTTTCAAATCGTGTGACGTGACGTGGAGGAGGGTTTCCAGGTCTTTGTTCTTTTTCAGAATGGTGTCTTCAAATCGCCGCTGCTGGGTAATATCCCGGTTGGTTTCCAGGATGAGATTGCGGCCCGCCGTCTTGAGCATACCCCATCGGCTTTCCACGACCAACTCCTCCCCGGATTTCGTTCGATGGCGCACTTCCCCCGTCCATTCCCCCTTCGCGTCCAACGTCGCCAGGATGTCGGGGAGCGAAGCGGTGAATGTCGTCTGTAAGAGCTGCCGGCTGATCTGTCCGATCGCCTCCTCTGCTGTGTACCCATACAGTTGCTCGCACCCTTTATTCCACTGCACGATGCCCTGTTCCGTCTCCCAGGCAAAAATAGGTTCGTGCGACAACTCGATGAGTCTCCGTTGCTGCTGCAGGAATTCTTCAGCCTGCTTTCGAGCCGTGATATCTCGCGCGACTTTTGAGATCCCGATGACATGGCCCTGCGCATCTTTGATCGGAGACACGGTCAAGGCCACGTCGAGATGTGAACCGTCTTTTCGCAGTCTAACGGTCTCGAAATCCCGCAGCTGTTGCCCGGCCTTGATCCGCCCGATAATGTCCGATTCCTCCTGGCGGCGGGCAGGGGGGACCAGGAGAGCATTCGGGCGGCCGATGATGTCGGCGGCGGCATAACCGAACATGCGTTCTGCGCTTCGATTCCACGTCTGAATGATGCCGTCGAGCGACTTGCTGATGATGGCATCGGAGGAGGACTCCACAATCGCGCTCAGGTGGGCTCGCAAGGTATCTCCCTGCTTCCGATCATCGATGTCCGTGCTGGTACCCAGCCATTTCACCAGCCGTCCATTGGCATCGCGGATGGGCGACGCATGGGTTCGAAACCAGCGGTAGAGACCGTTGGATCCGCGAAGGCGGAACTCCAATTCAAACGATTGCTCCGAAGCAATGCCGGTTTTCCACTGCTCTGCCAACGTTCGCCGGTCATCGGCATGGACCTGGTGGGCCCAGCCGACTCCGAGTTGTTTCTCAGCCGGAAGGCCGGTGTAGGCCGTCCATTGCGGGCTGAGATAATTGAAGGCGCCGTCAGGATGACTCGTCCAGATCAGCTGGGGCAGACATTCCAAGAGTTCTCGAAAGCGAGCCTCGCTCGCCTTGAGGGCATCTTCAACCTGCTTGCGTTGCGAAATGTCGCGGAGGATGACGGTAAACAGTTTCTGGCCGCGGGACAGTACCTGCGACACGGAGGCCTCGATGGGAAACTCCTGGCCGTTGCTCCGCAGGCCTGAGATGGTGCCGAGCGCGCCCATTTGGCGTTTTGTGACGGACGTCTCGCCGAAGGCCGTGACGTGGCGCCGATGTGCCGTCCGGAAACGCTCCGGAATAAACGCCGTCAATGACTGTCCGATGGCCCGTTCCGCCGGGCACCCGAACATGGTTTCTGCCGCCGCATTGAAGTGGGTAATGTCCTGGCGTTCATTGATGGTGATGATCGCATCCATGGCGGAATTGAAAATGCCGCTCAAGCGTTCCTCGCTCTCTTTGGCGGCGGCGAGCGATTCTTTGTGCGCCGTCATATCGGTGCAGGATCCGATGAAGCCGACGAACTCGTCTGCGCCTTCGAATCTAGGCACGCCATGTTCCAGCACCCAGCGCCATTCTCCATCATGCCGGCGCAGGCGATACTCCAGGGTAAACTCCTGCCGGGACTCACAAGCCCGTTCGTAGAGGGTCTTGCAGCCGGGGAGATCATCAGGGTGGACATGCTGAAGCCATCCCACTCCGATTTCCTCTTCGAGTGCGCGACCGACAAACGTCAGCCAGGGATGATTGACCCAGATGCGATGGTTGGCCACGTCGCTGACCCAGATCAACACCGGCGCATGATTCGCCATCGATTGAAAACGCAGCTCGGTGGATCTCAAGGCGGCTTGGGTTTGGCGCGTGGTGATGAGTTCCCGTTCTAACCGTTCATTGGTGACCCGGAGGGCTTCTGTGCGATCCGTGACCTCCTTCTCAAGGAGTTGGTGGCTTCGCAGGAGAATCTCGTCCGCGCGTTTGCGGTCCGTGATGTCGACCAGAGTGGAGCGGCTCCAGACGAACCGGCCTTCCGCGTCGTTCTGTACGGTGGCATGCAGAAGCACCGGAAACGTGGAGCCCTGTTTCGTGATGACTTCCAGTTCCAACCCCTGAATCTCACCTTCCTGGAGCAGGCGAGACGCCCGTTGTTCATACCGCTCTCGGCTCCCGGCCGTCAAAAAGTCGGTAAATCGCCGGTGGCCGACGATGTCCCGTGCGGTGTAACCCAGCCAGTCGAGTTCCGTCTGATTCATGGCGATGATCAGCCCCTCGGCGTTGAGCGAATGGTAGCCGCAGGGGGCATAGTCGTAGAGGTCCTGGAGTTCTTTGGCGTTTTTCTCCAACAATTGTTCTCGAAGCTGGAGCGCGTTGCGCTCGACTTCCAGCGTGGCGGTCCTGATCAGATCTTGAGTGATCCGCTTCTGCTGGGTGATGGCATAGGCCACGACCCAGAAGATGCCCATGCCAAGGAAGCGATTGAGCAACGGTATCCACACCGGCAATTCCACGAGGTCCGGGGACACGGCGTAGGCGAGAAGGGTCAAGGCGGCGCAGCAGGTCGCCAACAGCACCGGCCGTGCGGAGGAAATCCTCTGAGTGAGAATCAGCGGAATGAGGTAGAGGATCCACGCAGGAAATCCCCGCGGGGTGAAGGCATCCAGCAGAAAGACTGAGGCGGTCAGAAGGATGATGAGGCCAAGGCTCACCCCTTCGTAGTAGGAACGCATTCTTGATTCGGTCATGTGCCCGGCCTGACCATGGCTGGTCATGGGGCTTGTCCTCCTTGGGTTGACCCCCCGAAGTCGCCGCTCCGGCTGCGAGGTCTGTCTCAGTACTCTAAGTGAAGACGCGTAAATATGGCAGGAGCAATTTGCCCTAGTAAGATGACTAGGGTCTTTCGGCGGGAGGTGGGTTCAGGCGTGGGGTCTGTCGAAGGTCGGAACCTGCGCGGTTAGAAGTTCGATTCGAGGCTCGAGGGCGTTTTGTTCAACACGGTGGCGGCGGCTCTGGAGAGGGCCGCGTCGTGAGCGTGGTCCAGGGCGTAAATGCGGAACTGCACCAGGCGAGTGGGGAGAAGGTCGAGAAATTCCTCCAGCGGATCGGTGGAAATCCCTTTCGTGCCCGGATCATAGACGAGCAGGGGGATGCCCCGCGTATCCTTCGGATCCGGGCGAGGATCCAGCGGGGCCATATCGACGCGGAAGGGGAGGTCCTGCAACTTGGCCGGCAAGGCTTTCTGAATCTGCTGCTGAAATTGTTCATGGCTGGGAAAGTCCATGCCTCGCTCGATCCCTTTTTCCTTCAGGACGGTGCTGTAGGCCATCTTCCATTTCACGTCGCGGCCGAGTATATGCGCCCACTCCTGGTGCAAGCGGCGCAGGCTGCTCTGCCCGGCTTTCTTCCACCGTCGCACGTCTTCCAGCAACGACCAGTCGGTCAGAGTCAGATAGTCGTCCATGTGGGTGGCCGGATTCGATGGGAAGAGCCGCTTCATGGTGTCGCCGAAGATGTCACGGAGATGGATGTCGATCGCCCTGGTCGTCCGGTGATAATACACATTTGAGTACAGGTACATTCTCGTGTTGAGAAACATATGCAGGGCGGGGAGCCCGGTCTTATGAATCGTGAACCCCTTCTCGGTCACGATGGTGTAATGGATCAGCCGGGTCAAATCCACCGGTCCGACCGCCACGCCGCACATGTAGGCGTCGCGCAGCACGTAATCTAAATTATCGGCGGTATAACTTCCTGAGATGACCGGCTGCAGGAAATTGATCCAGCGCGGAAGTTTCGAGTTGTCCTTGCCCTTTTCCTTCAGGATGACATGCGCGATGTGATCCGGATTGAGTTCTTCGCCGCGCTCGAACCGCCCCGACGGGCTGCGGCGGATTTTCTTGATCAGCGGACCGAGATGTTCGCGCACGATGATCTGCCCGAGTTTTTCGTGCGATAGGCCGAAGTCGTGGAGGTAGTTATCGTCGAAGAAATGGCAGAAGGGGCCATGACCGATGTCATGGACGAGGGCCGTGATGCGGAGGAATTCCTCCACGAACGCGGGCGAGGGGAGGTCGGGAACGACGGTGCGCAAAAACGGATACAGATGCCGCGCGAATCGTCCGGCGACATGCATGGTGCCCAGCGAATGCACAAACCGGGTATGCTCGGCTGACGGGTAGACCCAGCGGGCGCTCTGCAGCTGATAGATGTAGCGCAGCCGTTGAACCCAGGGAGAATCGATCAGGTCTTTTTCCGTCCGTTCCGCCGGATCGGGTGTTGCATAGGGGACGGTAAACGACACGTATTCGTGAATCGGATCGGCGATGAGGGCCGATCCATCGTAGGGAGCCGGGGGAATGGCAGAGGGTAATTTCATCGTTCGGAACCGACGGTGATCTTAGCCCAGGCTCGGCGGCGGGGGCAAATGGGCGGCGCGTTCCAGCGCTCTCGCGCGGCGGTATCTGGTCAGCAGCACCAACGCGATCGGGTAGGCCAGCAGGGCGCCCGCGATGCTCAAGACCATTCCGCCGAGCACAAACGGCCAGGCATGCGGCGCCACTTGATGGTACAGGCCGGTGAATGACAGGTCGCTCCAATCGAAGGTGGGAAACTCATGCATGCCGAGCAGGGTCGCACCGGTCCAGTAGGTCGCGCCGAGAATCGGAATGAGGGTCCAGGGATTGTTGAGAAACGCTCCGGCCAGCAGGGCCACCACGTTCCAGCCGAACGCCCAGGCGCACAAACCCACCATGACCATATGGAGGCCATAGGCAGGGGAAAAGCCGATGAAAACCCCGACGGCAAAGGCCAGCGCCGTGCGATGCGGCGTTTCATCAAGATGCAGAATTTGGCGAAACAGCGATCGTACGTCGGTCATACGCGCCTGATGCCGGGCTCGATTACGTCGGCCTGCGAAAGTGTTCGTAACTGGTGAGCGGCAGCGGCTGTGTGGTGCCGTCAATGGTCTTCAGGCGTAAACCAGCTGCCTTGGGCGTCATCGAACCGATGCACGTCATACGAAATTCAGTTTTGGCGGCCAGCCGTTCAAACCGCGCCTGTTGCCGGCGAGGCACGGTGAACAACAGTTCATAATCCTCGCCTCCCTGGAGCGCGATGTGCTCGAGGCTGAGCCCGCGGGCTGTAGCGTATGCCCGACAAGCCGGCGAGATCGGCAGCGAAGCGGCGTCGATGTCCGCGCCGACGGCGCTGTCCTCGCAGATGTGGCGCAGGTCACCGGTCAGGCCGTCTGAGAGATCGATGGCCGCGCCGGCGAGCCCTTGGGCGACCAGCCATAATCCTTCTGCGATGCGGGCCGAGGGGCGGTGATGGCGGGCCAGCAGGAAGCGGGTGTGCGCCGGCCGGAGTGCCACGCGCCGGCGCGAGGTCAGGAGATCCAGGCCCGCACGGGAGTCGCCCAATGTCCCGGTGACATACAGCCGGTCTCCTTCACGGGCGCCGCTGCGCAGCAGGGCCCGGCGCGGCTTCACCACTCCGGTGAGCGTAATGTTGAGAAAGAGGCCTGCTTTGGATGCGGACGTGTCGCCGCCGATGAGGCGCACCCGGTAGGGAGCCCCGGCCTGCATCATGCCGCGGTAAAGTTGTTGAATCTGCGCCATGGTGCAGGTTGGCGGGATGGCGATGGAGACCAGCATGAACCGTGGCGTGCCGCCCATCGCGGCAATGTCGCTCAGGTTGGCGATGGCGGCCCTGTAGCCGATGTCTCGATAGGAGGAGGCGGCAGGGTTGAAGTGTACCCCCTCCGCCAGCAGATCTGTGGTGATGAGGGTCCATTCGGTCGACGAGGTTTTGATGATCGCCGTATCGTCGCCGATGCCTTTGAACACCTGCGGGTCCGGTTGTGCGGTCTGCGCTTGCAGGCGGCGGATGAGGCCGAACTCACTGGAGACCGTACTGGCCCGGCGGGATCGGCCTGGCGGCATCAACCCACCTGCTTCCGGGCCGGTCGCTGGATCGAACCTGCAATGCTGGAGGCAGCGATCCCCATGCAGCGAGGCTAAAGAGACAACGAGGAGGTGATGCCCGGCAGCGCCCGCGTGCGCCGTGGCGGGCCGGACTTTCGGGTGGAAACGCTCGACCGCGAGATCTTTTTCGACGGTGTCTTGTGAGCCGCAGCGCCGGACTTACGCGAAGGCGACCGCCGCAAGGCTGCCTTGATGACATCATCCACCGTATCGACGAAGATCAATTCGATCCCCTTCAGGATGTGTTTGGGGATCTCTTCCAAATCCTTCTTATTGCGCTTTGGCAGAGCGACGGTGGAGAGTTGCGCCCGTTTGGCGGCGAGGATTTTTTCCTTCAGGCCTCCGATCGGCAAGACGCGCCCGCGGAGCGTGATTTCTCCGGTCATGGCCAGATCGCGCCGCACGGGGACCTGGGCCAAGGCGGAGGCGATGGCCGTCGCCATGGTGATTCCGGCTGAGGGGCCGTCCTTGGGCGTCGCCCCGGCCGGCACGTGGATATGGATGTCGTTCTTGGCGAAGAGGTCGGGGCTGATGCCCAGCGTCTTCTCGCGCGACCGCAC
This sequence comes from uncultured Nitrospira sp., assembly GCA_902500995.1. Taxonomy (GTDB): domain Bacteria; phylum Nitrospirota; class Nitrospiria; order Nitrospirales; family Nitrospiraceae; genus Nitrospira_A. Next base: position 16,467 of record CABVSR010000032.1, on the reverse strand, counting down.
ATAACTCAAGGCGGCTTGGGCCGACTCTTTCATGACATCGCCGAGATGCCCGGTCAGCGTGAGCTGGCCCTTGCCCTTCATGACCGTCGCTTCGATGTACAAGACATCCCCGCCGCTCTCGGTCCAGGCGAGCCCTGTGGCGACGCCGATTTCGTCCTTTTCCAGTTCGGCTTCGGGAATGAATTTCGCCACGCCCAGGAATTTGTTCAGGTTGGTCTGGTCGATGGCATGGCACTCGGCCTTGCCCTCAGCGACCTTCTTGGCCACTTTCCGCATGAGGTTAGCGATCTCGCGTTCCAGATTGCGGACGCCAGCCTCGCGCGTGTAATGAGAAATAACCTGGCGGATCGCCGTCTCCGACACGCGGATATGTTTCTCGGTGATCCCATGCTCGTTCATCTGGCGGGGAATTAGGTATTTCTGCGCGATGCCGAGTTTTTCCTCTTCGGTGTAGCCGGGAATATCGATGACTTCCATGCGATCCCGCAGGGCGGGGAGAATCGGGTCCATCAGGTTGGCCGTCGTGACGAACATGACCTCCGTCAAATCAAACGGCACGCCGAGATAGTGATCGGTGAAGGTGCTGTTCTGCTCGGGATCGAGCACTTCCAGGAGCGCCGCCGAGGGGTCGCCACGAAAATCCATGCCGACCTTATCCACTTCGTCGAGCATAAAGACAGGGTTGTTGGTGCCCGCCTGCTTCATGCCTTGAATGATGCGTCCCGGCAGGGCGCCGACGTAGGTCCGGCGATGGCCGCGGATTTCCGCTTCGTCCCGCACGCCGCCCAGGCTGATCCGCACGAATTCGCGGCCCAGCGCGCGCGCGATGGATTTACCCAGCGAGGTTTTCCCGACCCCCGGCGGTCCCACGAAACAGAGGATGGGGCCCTTCATTTTTTCTTTCAGCTTGCGCACGGCGAGATACTCGACGATGCGTTCCTTCACCTTTTCCAGATCGTAGTGGTCTTCGTTCAGGACCTTCATCGCGGCTTTCAGGTCGAGATTATCTTTCGACTTTTTATTCCAGGGTAACTCGACCATCCACTCCAGATAGGTGCGGACCGTGGCCGATTCGGCCGTGTCCGGATGCATTTTTTCCAGCCGCTTGAGCTGCTTCTCGGTTTCCTTGAGCACCTTCTCGGGCATTTTGGCGTCTTTAATACGCTTCCTGAATTCGGCCACTTCCTCCGCCCGTTCGTCCAGCTCGCCCAATTCTTTTTGGATGGCTTTCAGCTGCTCGCGCAGGAAATATTCCCGCTGAGTCTTGTCCATCTCTCCCTTGGCCTGCGCCTGGATTTTCTGCTGCATGGAGAGGACATCGATTTCCTTCGCGAGGATTTCGCTGATCTGCCGCAGGCGCTGAATGGGATCGACGATCTCGAGCACGGCCTGGGTGATGTCGACTTTCAATCCGAGGTTGGAGGCCACCATGTCGGCGAGGCGCCCCGGGTCTTCCAGGTTTTCGATCACCACCATCACGTCCGGAATGAGCACCTTGCCGAGGCTGACGATTTTTTCGATCTGTTCTTTGACGGTGCGCATGACCGCCTCGGTCTCCAACGTGGAGCCCGGCTGTTTCGTCTCGACAAGTTTTTCGATCTTGACGGAGTAGTAGGGGTCGTTCTGGATGTATTGCTCGATCCGGCCCTTGGCAAGGCCCTGCACAAGGATCTTGATGCGTTCATCGGGGAGTTTCAGCATCCGCATGATGATGCCCACGGTCCCCACCGAATGAATGTCCTCCGGCTGCGGGTTCTCCACATCCAGGGATTTTTGTGTCGCGAGGAACAGCATCCGGTTGCCGGCCAGCGCCGCCTCGATCGCCTTGATGGACATGTCGCGGCCGACGAACAACGGGAGGACCATATAGGGAAAGACGACGATGTCGCGGACAGGCAGCAGGGGCAGTTGATCCGGCGGTTCAAGGTTCTGATTGCTTGAAAAATCTTGTTCTACGGCTTCAGCCATGAGGCTCCAGTCTGCTGGTGTATGGTCTCAGTGATGATGTTGTGCGGTCGCACGGTTCGGGTGACGGTGATCCATCATGCCCGGGGTTAGGTGGTCGCGCGCGCTCGACTCTGGCCGCGGCGACGGTCGTCGGCGGTCGTCGGTCGGAGCCGCTGCTGCAGGAATTCGCCGAATGCAGGTCCCAAGGACGGGTTCTTCAGGGCCAATTCCACCGTGGCGATGAGAAATCCGAGTTTGTCGCCGGCATCATGCCGCTGGCCCTCGACTTCATGCGCGAACATCGAGGTGTTCTTGACGAGTTGCCGCAGGGCATCCGTCAATTGGATTTCTCCGTTCTTGCCCGGGGGGGTCTTGCGGAGGATCGGGAAAATTTCCGGCGGCAGCACATACCGTCCGATGACGGCCAGGTTCGAAGGCGCATCGGCGGGCGCCGGTTTTTCAACCAGGTCGTCGACGCGATGCAGGCCGTTACGCACTTTGCGCGCCGAAATGATGCCGTAGCGGCTGACTTCCTGTTGCGGCACTTCCTGCACGCCCAGCACGGCGCCTTTGCGCTGCTTGTAGATATGGATCAATTGCGCGAGACCGGGGACCGCCGCGTCGATGATCTCGTCCCCCAGGATGACGGCGAACGGCTCATCGCCGATCAGGTGCTGCGCGCACAAGACGGCATGTCCCAGTCCCATCGCTTCCGGCTGGCGGACGTAACAGAAGTTCGCCAGATTGGAAATATGCCGCATCTGATTGAGGACTTGCCCTTTGCCGCTGCCCTTGAGATTTTCCTCCAGTTCGAGGGAACGATCGAAGTGATCCTCGATGGCGCGCTTGCCCCGCCCGGTGATCACGATGATGTCTTCGATGCCGGACGCAACCGCCTCTTCGACGACGTACTGGATGAGCGGTTTATCGACCAGCGGCAGCATCTCTTTCGGGGAGGCTTTGGTGGCGGGAAGGAAGCGTGTGCCCAGTCCGGCAGCGGGAATAATCGCTTTACGTACATCTGTTCTTGTCATAACGGCGATACTATGTGATGGGGTACATGAAGTCAAGATTTCGTCGGCTCTTTTCGAGCGCCGGCGGCGCGCCGCCGCGCGGGGAAACTCCTTTACATTGAAAAATGTGGTCAATATAATTCGAGAGTTTTTCTGTAGACGTACGGTGGTGCTGCAGTGAACGCGGCGCATCGGTGATTCTTATGGCGACAGTTCGCGTCCCTCCGCCGGACCGCCGGTTCGGGGCAATACACGCGGCATGGAACGTGGCGATTTCTCATCTCGAGGGTCGAGAGAATCAGTGCTTGCTCTCCCGGGCGGTACGGAAGGATAGCGGTGACCAAGTCGGGAGGCAGGCGGTGGATACCGATTCTCGTTTATGCGCTGGTGGCGCTGTTCGCGATCGGCGAGGTCGAGTGCGCGCGAGCCGACGTGAGCGCACCGCTGGTCAGTTCCGTCGCCATCCGTGGTCAAAAACGCATTGAACTGCAGGCGATCCAGGGGCGTCTCACCCTCAAAGCCAACGATCCGTTTACTCCTGACGCGCTCCGGGAACAGGTCAAGATTCTCTACGGAACCGGCTACTTCGAGGATGTGCAGGTGGAGACGGATTCGGCCGAGGGTGGCGTGTCCGTCGGCTTCATCGTCCGCGAAAAACCGTTCATCACCGAGATTGTGTTCGACGGCAACGAAGAGCTGAGCGACGACAAGCTGAAAGAAAAGATCACGATCAAAAGCCAGACGTTTCTCGACCAACAGCAGGCGAAAGAGAGCGCGGAGAAGATCCGCCTCGCGTACCAGGAAGACGGCTTTTACAATTGCCAGGTCATTCCGGTGATCCAAGCCGTCGATGAGGATCGCAAGCGGCTGACCTACTTCATCAAGGAAGGCACCAAGGCCAAGGTCCGCCGCATCAACTTCGAGGGCATGCGGTCCGTGACCAAGGAAGAAGTCTTTAAGGTGACGGCCACGCGCGAATGGATTCCCTGGTACGGGATCGTCACGCAGCTCAAGATTCCGTCGCTGTTGTCGGACGCCGGCGTGTTGAAGCGCGAGGAACTGGGCAACGATATCGAGCGAATCCGTGAAGTGTATTTAAACAAGGGCTACTTGAATGTGCAGATCAGCCAGCCGACGCTGGAATTGACCGACGATAAGAAGTGGTTCGAAATCAACTATTCGGTCGTCGAAGGGGAGCCGTTCATCGTGCAGGAAGTCGGCTTCCGCGGCAATACGGTCTTCGAAGACCATGAACTGCGCGAAGGGTTGAGTATCCGGCCGGGCGAAATCTTTCAGCGGGCCAAGATTCGGGGCGAAATCACGCGCATTACCGATCTCTACGGCGCGAAGGGCTACGTCTTCGCCGATGTCGTGCCGAACGTGACGCCCGACAACAACGCCCGCACCGCGACCATCACCCTCAACGTCAAAGAGGGAGAGATGATGCGGATCCGGGAGATCCATGTCACCGGCAACGATAAGACGCGCGACAACGTCGTGCGCCGGGAACTGCGTTTGGATGAACAGGATGTCATCGACACGCTGGCCTTGAAACGCAGTTTCCAACGGTTGAACAATCTCAACTTCTTCGAGACGGTGGAAATCCTGCCGCAACAGGTCGATGTCGATAAGGTCGACCTCAATGTGAAGGTCAAGGAGAAACCCACGGGCCAGTTCAGCATCGGCGGCGGATTCAGCACCCTGGATAAATTGGTGGCGATTGCGGATATTACGGAGGGGAATCTCGGCGGGAACGGCTGGTTGGGCCGTATCCGCGGGCAATTGGGCCAGCAGCGTTCCTTGGGACTCGTCACCTTCCGGAATCCCTACGTGAACGATTCGTACAATGCCTTGCAGTTGGATATTTACCGGTCCATGACCAACTATATTTCCTACTTCGAGTCCAAGTCGGGAGCCAGCGCCACCTGGAGCCGGTGGCTGTCGGAGTATGTGAACGGGAGCGTCAGCCTGTTCGCCGAGCAACTCAAGTACAGCGATCCGCAAGAAGGGCTGTGCCCCGATCTGATTCCGCTGATCTGCCGCCAACTCGGGACGCAATCGTCCACCGGGTTCCGCACGTCGCTCTTTCGAGACACGCGTGACTACTATCTGGATCCTCGCACCGGATGGCGCCTGAGCCTCGGTGCGGATTACGGAACGCCCGCGCTGGGCGGATCGAACCATTTCTACAAAGTGTACTTCGATGTCATCAAGTACACGCCGCTGATCTATGACACACGGTTCTCGGTGCATGTCCGCTACGGGCAGACAGAGGGGATCGGGGGCCGGCCCATTCCCCTCACCGAGCGGTTTTTCGTCGGAGGCATCAATACGATGCGCGGGTTCGTGTTCGGCCGCGCAGGCCCTGTGACGCCATCCGGTTCGCTCTTGGGTTCCGCGAAGGAGCTTATTTTCAACAACGACTTTATCTTCACGATTTCGTCCGAAGCGAAATTGAACGGCGTGTTCTTCTTCGATTACGGAAACGGATTCGACGATAATGAGCCGGTGCAGTTCAGTAAGCTGCGCAGCGCCGTGGGGTTCGAGGCCAGGTGGATTTCTCCGTTCGGTCCGTTGCGGGCGGCTTACGGAATCAACCTCGATCCCCGGCCGACCGAGCGTATGGGCGTCTTCGAGTTTACGATCGGATCGTTGTTCTGAGGTCGGTGGTACGGCGCGAGTCTGGGAAAGGAAGCGGACACATGCGTGGACTGGGGGGCGGGAAGGGATTGCGAGGAGCCGGTTGGAATGCGGTAGGCTTGGCGCTTCTGACCGTCGCGCTGCTGGCCGGCGGGTGCCGGTCGAATCCATCGACGGTGCCGGCGTCCACCCGCATCGGCGTGGTGGATCCCCAGCGGATCCTGGCTGACACCAACGCCGGGAAACGAGCCAAGGACATGCTGGCCTCGTTTGCCAAGAACCGGCAGGCGCTGATCGAGTTGGAAGAAAAAGAGCTTCGCCGGATGGAAGAAGACTTCGTCAAGCAAGGCAGCGTGCTCAGCGCGACGGCCAAGCGTGAGCGTGAAGAGCAGTTCCGGCGCCGCATGGCTGAATATCAGCAGAAGGTGACCGACCTGAATCGCGAGGTGCAGGATAAACAGAAGGAAGTCTTGGACGGATTCCGGGATAAGATCGAGGCTCTGTCGGGCAAGGTGGCCAAGCGGCTGGAGTTGCAGGCCGTCTTCGACCGGGGGCGCGGCGGGCCGACGCTGTACTTCGATGAGGCGGTGGATGTGTCGTCGCAGTTGATTGAGGAATTCAACAAAACGTATCCATGAGAGGAACTCCATGAACGTACGGAATTGGATGGCGGCCGGTGTTCTGCAGGTACTGGTGGCATGGGGCGCGCAGCCGGTGCTGGCTGCGGAGCACCTTAAGGTGGCGATGATGGATCAGCAACAGGTCATCGAGCGCAGCGTGGCGGGGAAACGCGCCCTGGAGGAACTCAAGAGTTATTCCACGACGCGCCAGAAGATCATCGATTCCGACGACCAGGAGTTGAAGGAGCTGGAAAAGAGCATGCAGGACGCCTCGGTGTCGGAAGAGGCGCGCAAGGAGAAGCAGGAGCACTTCAAGACCAAGCTGGAGGCGTACCAGCGCCGGATTCAGGACTTCAATCGCGAAGTGCAGGAAAAACAGCGGGGCATGGTGGCGGAATATGCCCAGAAGATCCAGGCTGCGGCGGCGACCGTGGCGCAGAAGGAAGGGTATACGGCGGTCCTGGATAAGGGCAGCGAGGCGACGGTCAAGATTGTGATCTATAGCCACCCGTCGGTCGATCTGACGGAACAGATCATCAAGGAATTCGATCGGCAGAACAAGTAGCCGCAGGTCGTAATCGTCTACGCAACACAGGAGGCGGGGCTGATGTCAGTGATGGACAGCGTTGAGATTCAATCGATCCTTCCGCACCGGTATCCGTTTTTGCTGGTCGATCGCATTCGCGAACTCGATCCCGATCGCCGGATCGTGGGCATCAAGAATGTGACGATCAACGAGCCGTTTTTTCAGGGGCACTTCCCGGGTCGCCCGGTCATGCCGGGTGTGCTGATCCTCGAAGCGTTAGCCCAGGTCGGCGGCGTGCTCGCGTTCAAATCGCTCGGCGCAGTCGGGCGTCCGGTCGTCTATCTGACCGGCATCGACGGGGCGAAGTTCCGGAAGCCGGTCGTGCCCGGCGACATTCTGCGCCTGGAAGTCGATGTGCTCAAAAAGCGCGCGCCGTTCTGGAAGATGCAGGGCAGGGCCTTTGTCGAGACCGAATTGGTCTGCGAAGCGGAAGTCACGGCCATGGTGACGGACGAGAAAGCGGCGGGATAACGCCGCCGGTTGTGTCCGGGCCCTGGTCGGCCGGGAAGCGCAGGGAACCGCAGGCTGATTGCACCCCCGTTCAGCGAGACAACGACAAGGCTGATGGGGAATCGGTGGCCTGCCAGAGGGCGAGGAGGTGTGAGTGAAGATTCATCCGACCGCGGTGATCCATCCGAAAGCGGTGCTCGCAGAGGATGTGGAAGTCGGCGCATATTCCGTCATCGGTGAACATGTCACCATCGGTGCCGGCACGCGCGTGTTGTCCCATGTGTCGATCGACGGGTGGACCGAGATCGGGGAGCGGTGTGAACTGCATCCCTTCGTGTCGGTGGGCGGGCCGCCCCAGCACATGCAATACAAAGGCGAGCCGACGAAGGTCGTCATCGGCCACAGCAATATTCTGCGCGAGTATGTCACGGTCAATCGGGCAACCGTGCAGGGCGGAGGAGTCACGACCGTGGGCCATTCCAATTTCCTGATGGCCTATGTCCATGTCGCGCACGATTGCCATCTGGGCAATCACCTCATCCTGGCGAATGCGGCCAGCCTGGCCGGGCATATTTCCATCGGCGACCACGCCATTATCGGCGGGCTCTCCGGCATTCACCAATTTGTGCGCATCGGCGCCTATGCCATGGTGGGGGGCTGCTGCGCGCTCGGCCAGGATCTGCCGCCCTTCATGCGGGCGGCTGGAGGCTACCGCGCCAGGATGTATGGGTTGAATTCGATCGGTCTGCGCCGGCATGGATTTTCCGCCGAGCGTATCGCGGCCTTGAAGAAAGCCTATGAAGTGCTGTTCCGCTCCGGGCACCGGGTGGCGGAAGCCGTGAAACTCGCGCGGGAGACGTTCGGCGCGAGCCAGGATGTCATGCAGGTCGCCGACTTCATGCAAGGGACGAAACGGGGGATTTGCCGCTCGGTCGGCAAAGATCAGGAAGGCGACGAGGAATAACCGCGGTGGGCGCGCATCGAGAACAGGGCGGGCAGGTTCCGGAAGGGAGCCGGATCGGACTGATCGCGGGCAACGGCCGGTTCCCGATCATCTTCGCCGACAATGCCAAACGCCTGGGGTACACCGTTTTTGCGGTGGCGCATGAAGGGGAAACCGATCCGGAGCTGGCGCAACACGTCGATCGCATTCATTGGATCAAGATCGGTCAGTTCGGCAAGCTGATCGACGCCCTCAAGGGCGATGGCGTGCAGCAGGCCGTCATGCTGGGCGGCATCAAAAAGACGCACGTGTTTTCCACGGTCCGCCCGGACTTTCGCGCCTTGGCCCTGGCCGCCAAGCTGATCCATCTCAAGGATGACGACATTCTCCGCCGGGTCGCCGAGGAAATCGAACAGGAAGGCATCCGGATCTGCGAATCGACCTTCGGCTTGCAAGGCATTCTGGTCGAAGCGGGCACGTTGACCAGACGCGAGCCGAGCAAGAAGGAATGGGAGGATATCCGGTACGGCTGGGATGTGGGCAAACAGATCGGCGCCTTGGATATCGGGCAGTGCGTCGTGGTGAAAGATCGCGTGATCGTCGCCGTCGAAGCCGTGGAGGGCACGGATGGAGCCATTCGCCGGGGCGGTGAATTGGCGCACGGAGGCGCAGTGGTCGTGAAGCGCTGCAAACCCCAGCAGGATCTTCGCTTCGATTTGCCCGCCGTCGGACCGCGCACGATCGAGGTGATGGAGGATGTCAAAGCCTCCGTGCTGGCCTTGGAAGCCGGGCGGGGCATTTTGCTGGACCGCGACGAGACGATTGCCAGGGCGAATCGCGCCGGCATCGCCATTATCGGAATGACATGAGCCCAACCGCCATGGACACAGAGGCCGGCCACGTGAGACGGGAGCGCGCGCGATGAAACTGCTTCGCGCCGGCGTGATCGGTGTCGGGCATCTGGGGCAGCACCATGCGCGGCATTATGCGACGCTCCCCGGGGTCACCTTGGCCGGCGTCTGTGATGTGTCGCCGGAGCGGGCGAAGCTGATTGCCGACCGTCATGGCGTCCAGGCCTGGACAGACCCCGCTGATTTGCTGCGGCAGGTCGATCTCGTTAGCGTGGCCGCCCCGACCTCCGCCCATGCTGCCGCAGCCCGGCAGTGCCTGGAAGCCGGCAAACATGTGCTGATCGAAAAACCGATTGCCGTCACACCGGCCGAGGCCAGGGAATTGATCGACCTGGCCGCCCGGCGCGGGTGCCTGCTGCAGGTCGGGCACAGCGAGCGGTTCAACCCCATCATGCAGCGCATGCGCCCTCACATCGAACGTCCGGCCTTCATCGAAGGGCACCGGCTCAGCGCCTTCGGCGAGCGGGGAACCGATGTGGATGTGGTCCTCGACTTGATGATTCACGATCTGGACCTCGTCCTGTCCTTTCAGCCGGGGCCGGTGGAAGAAGTCCGCGCCGCCGGCGTGCCCGTCCTCTCGCCGAATATCGATATCGCCAATGCCCGGATCGCCTTTGCCGGCGGGTGCGTCGCCAACTTGACCGCGAGCCGTGTCTCCATGAACAAGATGCGCCGGTTGCGGTTCTTTCAGCGCGACCGGTATGTGTCGATCGATTTTCAAACGCGCCAGGCCATGGTGTCTCGGCGTGTGCAGGGCAACGGACCGAGACCGACGATCGATGTGGAATCCTTTCAGGCCGGCGACGATGAACCCCTGCGCCTGGAGCTGGAGGCGTTCGTCCATGCGGTGGCGACCGGATCGCGGCCTGTTGTGCCCGGCGAGGACGGTGAGGCGGCGCTCAACTTGGCCGCCCGGGTGTTGGAAGCCATCGGTGAGTTCACGCAGCGCCATTCCGCCGGCGACGTGTCCGCGGCGGCCTTCGGCCAGGAGAATCTCTAGCAGGATGCGGAAAAACTCGATTATTGCGTCATACGTCGCGTTTCGCGCACGGGCCGACTCGCGTCAGAATCGCCCGCAGGATGCGCAAAAAGGCCGTCCAGCAAGGCCGCAGCGAACGAAGAGGCGAATCGTACTCGTGCCGTACGGTGAGCTTCTGAGTGATGCGAGAACGCCGCTGGCGGACTTTTTCCGCATCATGCTAAGAGCGCCATGCCGGTCTTGGTCCGTCTGAGCAGAGCCACATGCCGCGTATCCTAATCATTACCGGAGAAGCCTCCGGCGATCTTCACGGGGCCCATTTGGTCAAGGCGTTGAAGGAATTGTCTCCGTCGCTCCACATCGTGGGAATCGGCGGCGCCTCCATGCAGGGGGCCGGCGCGGAACTGGTGAAGGATATTCCTCAAGTGGATGTGATGGGGCTCATCGGTCTGTCGGCGGTGAAGACCATGCTGCAAAGGATTTCCCGCATCCGCGCATTGATCAAAGGGGAACAGTGGGATCTCGTCGTGTTGATCGACAATCCCGGACTGAACTTCCATTTTGCCCGCGTCGCCCGGGCCTGCGGCTTGAAAGTCATCTACTACATTGCGCCGCAGCTATGGGCCTGGCGCCGGGGACGCATGCGCTGGATTCAACAGCGGGTCGACCATGTCCTTGCGATTCTGCCGTTCGAGGAACCGCTGTATCAAAAAGCCGGGGTGCGCTGCACCTTTGTCGGCAATCCGATCCTCGACGAAGTGGCGCCCTCGTACGATCGCGACGCCTTGCGCCGTGGATTCGGGCTGTCGGATGCGGGGCCGGTGATCGGATTGTTTCCGGGCAGCCGCAAAGCCGAACTGCTTGAACATGTCCCGTTACTGCTGGAGACGGTGAAGCGGCTCGCGGCACGCCACCCGACCATGCAATTTATTCTGGCGCAAGCGTCATCGGTGCAGGACCAGTTCCTTGCCGATCTGTTGAAGAACAGTCCGATTCCCATCAAGGTCTTTCGCAACCAGGCCGGGGAAGTGATGGCCGCGTCGGATCTGCTCGTCGTCAAGTCGGGAACGTCCACGCTCCAGGCGGCGGTGGTGGGCACGCCGATGATTTTGTTCTACCGGGCCTCTTCCTGGATCACCTATCGACTGGCGCGCCTGCTGATCCGGGTGCCCTGGATCGGGTTGGCGAATCTGGTGGCGGGCCGGGGCATCGTGCCCGAGCTGATTCATGATGAGGCCACACCGGAGCGATTGGTGCAGGAGACCGAGCGGCTGCTCGAGGATCCTCGCGCCTATGCGGAGATGAAGGCCGCCCTGTTATCGGTGCGCCAGGCGTTGGGAACGCCGGGGGCGTCCAAGCGGGCTGCCGAAGCCGTGCTGGCTGAGTGCCGATCATGAAACATTATCTTCGCCTCCTCACCTATTTGAACCCCTATCGATTCCGGTTGGCCGCCGCATTCCTGTGCGCGCTGCTGGTGGCCGGTCTGTCCGCCGCCTATGCCTGGCTGGTCCGTCCCGTGCTCGACGGCCTGTTCATCAGCAAGGACGAAAGCCTGCTTCTCGTCCTGCCCGTGGCGATTCTGGCCGTGGCCGTGCTCAAGGGCGTATTCAACTACGGGCAGAACTATCTGATGAATTATGTCGGCAACCAGGTGATCGGCGATATCAGGGAGCAGCTCTTCTCAAAACTGGTGCGTTTGCCGGTGCGGTTTCACGATACGAATACCTCCGGGCGGCTCGTCTCGCGCGTCATCAACGATGTGAATCAAATGGCCAATGCCGTGGCCGGTGTCTTGAAGGACTTGTTCCAGCAGGGGCTGACCTTTCTGGCGATGATCGGGGTGATCATCTACCAGAACTGGAAGCTGGCCATGGTGTCCATGATCGTCGTGCCGCTGTCCGTGGTCACGATGGCGCGGATGGGGAAAAAGTTGCGAGGGCTCGCCACGCGCGGTCAGGAGCGTATGGGTGACATGGCCTCGACGCTCCAGGAGGCCCTGGCCGGCATTCGAATGGTGAAGTCCTTCGGCCGGGAAGAAGACGAGGCGAAGCGGTTTCGCCAGAGCAACGATGCGTTCATCCAGACCACGATGAAAGCGATTCAGGTCTCCTCCCTGGGCTCCTCGCACATGGAAGTGATCGGCGTACTGGGGGTGGCGGGCATCATCTGGTACGGCGGGTATCTGGTGATTCACGATGAAATGACTCCCGGCGCCTTCTTCTCCTTCCTGGCCGCCATGTTCATGGCCTATACGCCCATCCGGCGGCTGTCCGGCGCTAACAACACGGTGCAGCAGGCGCTCGCGGCCGCGGAGCGCGTCTTCGACGTGCTGGATCTTCCGACCGAGCAGGTGGCCAACGGCGGGCAGACGGAGTTGCCGCTGATTTCCCGTTCGCTTGAATTCCGGCAGGTGGCGTTCCAGTATGAAGGGCAGGGAGCTCCGGCGCTCAAGGCCGTCGATTTGACCATCCGCGCGGGCGAGGTCATTGCGCTCGTGGGGAGCAGCGGCAGCGGGAAGACCACCCTGGTGAGTCTGTTGCCCAGATTTTACGATCCGAGCGGCGGGCAGATCCTGATCGACGGCGTGGATATCCGGACCTGCACGCTCCAGTCGGTGCGCGGGCAGATCGGGATTGTGTCACAGGAAGTGGTGCTGTTCGATGATACGGTCCGCAATAACATCGGTTATGGGCGGCAGGGAGCGACGCTCGACGACGTGATGCGGGCGGCGCAATTGGCCTATGCGCATGACTTTATCGCGCGCATGCCGGACGGGTACGATACCTTGATCGGAGAGCGTGGGCTCAAGCTGTCGGGCGGCGAGCGCCAACGACTGGCGATCGCGCGGGCCATCCTCCGCGATCCGCCGATTTTGGTGCTGGATGAGGCGACGTCGGCGTTGGACACGCAGTCGGAGCGCATCGTCCAGATGGCCCTCTCCAACTTGATGCAAAACCGCACGACCCTGGTGGTGGCGCACCGGCTGTCGACCATTCAAAACGCCGATCGCATCGTCGTGCTCGATCGCGGCACGGTGGCGGAAATCGGCACGCATGACGAGTTGCTGCGGAAGGGCGGCCTCTACAAGCGCCTGCACGCGATGCAGTTTGCCGACGCGCTGCCTCAATAGATGAAGAGCGGAGGGTGAACAGGTGAGCGATTCGATGACGAGCCGGCCTGCGGATGCACCTGCGCAAAAACAGGCTTTGACGAAGCGCCTGACCAATGCGCTCAAAGTCGCGGTCGTGCCGCCTGTCGGGTATCATGTGATTCAACTGCTGCGCCGCACGATGGGGTGGCGCACCGAAGGCATGGAGCATGTGTCCCGGCGATTCGGGCAGGGGCAGCGCGTGATTCTGGCTTTTTGGCACGCGCAGCAACTGATGATGCCGCTGGCCATCCCCGGCCTCAAAGCCCATATCCTCATCAGCCAGCACCGCGACGGCGAATTGATCTGCCGGATTGTGGCGCGATTCGGACTGGACGCCGTGCGAGGGTCCAGCACCAGAGGCGGCGCGGAGGCCTTTCGCCGGTTGGTGCGTCTCGGGCGGTCGGGCGGCAACCTGGTGGTGACGCCGGATGGCCCGAAAGGCCCGCGGCAGGTCGCCAAAGTGGGGGTGGTGCAGCTGGCGAGGGCGACCGGCCTGCCGATTATCCCCATGGCCTTCGGCTGCTCAAAAAAAAACTCTTCGCGAGCTGGGACCGGTTCATCATGCCCTATCCCTTCTCGCAGGGCATCTTCCTCATCGGGTCGCCTATACCGGTCCCGTCCGATGCGTCCGCTGACGACTTGGAGCGCCTGCGCGGCGAGTTGGAAGCGACCCTGAACCGCATGACGATCGAGGCCGATGCGGCGGCCCGGCGGGCTCGTCCGTAATGTGGCATCTGCTCTACAACAGTCTGCTCCTCCTGGTCTCCCCGGTTATCCTCGGTGTGTTGCTGGCGAAACAGCGGTGCCGTCGCGGCTTGCCCCAGCGGTTGGGATGGCTCGCGGAGTCGCGGCGGCCAGACTCTGCGACCCCCTGCATCTGGATCCACGCGGTGTCGCTGGGTGAAGTAGTGGCGGTGGCGCCGTTAGTGCGGGAGCTGCGCCGGCGGTACCCGGATACGAGATTGGTGGTCTCCACCGTGACGGAAACCGGACGGGAGGCGGTGGAGCAGCGCCTGGAAGGGGTGGCGGCGCATCGATATGCCCCTCTGGATTTTCCCTGGGTCGTGAATCGGGCGATCGATGAAATCCGGCCCAGTTTGTATGTGTTCGTCGAAACCGAGCTCTGGCCCAATCTCCTCCGAAGTCTCCGGCGGCGGAATATTCCATCGGTCCTCGTCAACGGGCGGCTCTCCACCCGCTCGTTCGAGCGGCAGCGCCTGCCCGTCATCCGGGACTTTTATCGCACGATGCTGAATATGATCAGCTGTTGCCTCATGCAATCGGAGCGCGATGCGCAGCGCATGATTGAACTGGGGGCCGAGCAGTCGCGGGTCCGGTGTACCGGCAATATCAAGTTCGACCAGCCGATTCCCCAAGCACCAGCCGGTGGCGCAGTCGTATCCAAGCAGGCCCTCGGAGTACAGGCGCGCGAACGGTTGGTGGTGGCGGGGAGCACGCATCCCGGCGAGGAAGAGATCATCGTGAGCGCCTATCAGTCGTTGTGCGAGGATTTCCCCGATCTGTGTCTGGTGCTGGCTCCGCGCCATATCGAGCGGGCGGCGCAAGTGGTCGAGATGGTACGGGCCAAGGGAATAGCCGTGTTCCGGCGGAGCACCGGTCAGACGGAACCGCTGCCCCCATCCGGTCCGCGCGTGATAGTCCTCGACACCAGGGGGGAATTGGCGCTCTTGTATCGGGAGGCTGTCGTGGCCTTCGTGGGTGGCACCCTGGTGCCGATCGGGGGGCACAATCTGCTGGAACCGGCGGTGTGGGGAAAACCGGTGCTCTTCGGCCCGCATACCGATCACTGCGCCGAGGTGGCGACGCTGTTGCTGAATGCCCGCGGCGGGCGCGTCGTGGAAGACGCGCAAGACCTCGCCCAGCGTTTGCGGGAACTCCTCGGTCATCCGGACGATTTGACACGGATGGGCCAGGCGGCGCAGCAGGTGGTCGCGGACAACCAGGGCGCGCTTCAACGCAGCGCGGAGATCATTGCCACGTTTCTCCCGCCGCTGGCCCGGCCGACTGAATTGGAAGACGCTCCGCATCGCGCCTTCTCGCGTCCCCGCTCGTCATGAGGCCGATGCTGCAATCCAGGTTGCGATGGGTGGGGTATCCCTATGAACTGGCGGTCAGGCTGCGTCTGTGGGGATATGAACGGGGCTGGTTTCAAACGCGCCGGTTGCCTCGCCCCGTGATCAGTGTCGGGAATCTTACCGTGGGCGGGACAGGCAAAACGCCCGTCGTCATGCACGTCGTCGAGCGATTGATTGCCCAAGGCAAACGTGTTGCCATCCTCAGCCGCGGATACCGGCGTCGCAGCACGGCGCCGCAGGTGCTCGTGTCGGACGGGCGGCAGGTCCTGGTGGGGCCGGACGAGGCCGGCGACGAACCCTATCTCATGGCGCGCCGTTGCCCTCAGGCCGTCGTGGCGGTCGGAGCGGATCGCCATGCGCTCGGCATGTGGGTGTTGAGCCGTGTGGCGGTGGATTGTTTTGTGCTGGATGATGGATTTCAGCATGTCCAGCTGCATCGCGATGTGAATCTGTTGCTGGTGGATGCGACGGATGCCGCCGGTCTCAGAGCGGTGTTGCCGGTCGGCCGGTTACGGGAGCCCCTCTCCGCGGCGGCGCGCGCCTCGGCCTTGCTCATTACCAGAGTGGATCGCGAAGAGGCAGCGGAACCGGTCCGGCATCAGCTCCTGCGGGCCTGCCCTCATCTTCCACCGCCGATCTGCGTGGCGTTTCCGGCAGAGGTGTTCAGGCGCGTGGGGACCGATGAGCGCGCTGCGTTAGACGCGTTCCAAGGCCGCTCGGCGCTCATTTTCAGCGGGATCGGCAATGCGGGATCCTTTCACGCTCTCGTGGAAGGTTTGGGGATCACCGTGACCGAGACGCTGGCATTTCCCGACCATGTGCACTATACCCATGCCATGATGGAGATGATTCGCGCCAGGGCGCAAGCCAGTGGTGCTGACTTGCTGGCGACCACAGAGAAAGACGCGGCCAAGGTGGCCCCGTTTCTCAAGGAAGCAGATGCCTGTTGGGCCGTCCGGCTTCGTACGGACATCCTGTCCGGGCGGGAGCGATTGGAGCGGCTCCTGCGTCTTGATCCGGAAGGGAGGCCGGCGACCCATGCGTAACTACGAGATCCGGCGCATCGTGGTCCGCGGTCCCAATTGGCTGGGCGATGCGGTCATGTGCGAACCGGCCTTGAGCCAGGTGCGC
>CABVSR010000031.1 GCA_902500995.1 uncultured Nitrospira sp. | reverse complement strand
CAAGCTTGCGTGGGGCTGTGGCGCAGTTGGGAGCGCGCGTGAATGGCATTCACGAGGTCGCCGGTTCAATCCCGGCCAGCTCCACCAAATCAAGCTTGTCCGACCAACATGCCGCATGTGTGCGGGGATACCCGAACTCTACGAGCCATACGTTAACCGGCCGGCACTTCAGACGCGGGCGCTGACACTCCACAGCGGGTACCCCGCCGAACGTTTCACCTCAGACCCCGAGTACTACTGATCCATGCTTCAGCTTGAATCCGTCCATAAACAATATTCCACGAAGGTCTTGCTCGAAGGCGCCACCGCGCACCTGCGGCCCGGCGCCCGTGTCGGTCTCGTCGGCCCCAATGGCGCGGGCAAAACCACGCTCTTCCGGATGATTCTCGGCGAAGAGTCTCCCGATAAAGGCACGATCCGGAAACGCCCGCGGCTGCGCGTCGGCTACCTGCCGCAGGAATTGGAAACCATCGTAGGCAAAACCGTCCTGGACGCCGCCCATCGCGACATCTATCCCGAACATGAAGCCGAACGGATCCTCTCCGGCTTAGGGTTTACCGAAGCCGACTTCTCCCGGCCGATCGAAAACCTGTCGGGGGGATACCGCATGCGTGTCGCACTGGCGCATCTCCTGCTATCGAACCCCGACGTGCTCATGCTGGACGAGCCCACGAACCACCTCGACAAACCGACTCAGCGCTGGTTCGAGCGCTTCCTTCTTGATTCCAACCTGACGCTCTTGGTGATCAGCCACGACACGAAATTTCTCGACGGCATCGCCACGCACATCTGGGAGCTGCGGGATCGCACGCTGCAGGAATACCGTGGAAACTACACGAAGTTTCAGGAACTCCGGGCGGCCCGCGATGCGCAGATTGAGGCGGCGGCGAATCGGCAGAGTAAAGAAGTGGCCCGCGTGCAGAGTTTCATCGACCGGTTCCGGTACCAGGCGAATAAAGCCAAACAGGTGCAGTCGCGCATCAAGCAGCTCGACAAGGTCAAGCTGATCGAACGGCAACGCGATACCAAGCGGGTGCGGTTCAAGTTTCCGCTTCCCGCCGCCAGCGGCCGTCACGTGCTCGAACTCAAGAGTGTGGCGAAAAGTTATGGCGAGAAGGTGATCTACCGCTCGCTGAACTTCACCGTGGAACGCGGCCAACGCGTAGCGCTGGTGGGGGAAAATGGCGCCGGCAAAAGTACGCTGCTCAAGATGCTGGCCGGCGTCTTGCCGTTCGAAAAGGGATCCCGCCATGTCGGCCACGGCGTCACCCTGCACTACTTTGCCCAACACCAGGCAGAATCTCTCAACCAAGACGACACGATTCTGGAGTCGTTGGCTGAGGTATCGGCGCAGGCTGAAACCAACTTTCTCCGCGGCATTGCCGGAGCCTTCTTGTTCAGCGGCGACGATCAGAAAAAACCTATCAAGGCGCTCAGCGGCGGCGAACGCAATCGCGTCGCTTTGGCCCGGATGCTGGTGGAACCGGCCAACACCCTCCTGCTGGATGAACCGACCAACCATCTCGATCCCGCTTCCGTGGATATGTTGACGGACGCCATGACCGATTTTCCTGGGACGATTGTGTTTATCTCCCACGACCCCACGTTCCTCGCCCGCGTGGCGACCATGATCGTGGAAGTGGACGACGGCCAGGCCAAGAGCTATTTGGGAGACTACGAGTATTTCCTGTGGAAGAAAGCGCAGGAGTTCGAGTCGATCAAGGAAAGCAGCGCGGAGCTCGCCGCCGCCCAGGCAGACAAATCGTCAGGGCCCACCAAGGCGATGGCGTCACAGGTGCAACCGAAGTCTTCCGGTGGAGAACGGCGCGATCTCAGCAAAACCCAGGCACGCCTCGAAAAACAAGTGTCGCGCGCCGAGGCCGACATTGCCTCCATGGAATCCAAAGTGAAGGCGAGGGAGCTGGAGCTGGCTGACCCGGCGCTTTATCAGGAGTTGGGCCGCTGGAGCGAATTGCAGCGAGAGCAGGAGACCTGGAAGCAGGAGTTGGAACGGCTGACGGCGCGCTGGGAATCGTTGTCGGAGGAATTACAGGAGGTCCGGGAAAAACTGGCGGCAACCGGCTAGTCCGTCGACTTCAGCGTCTCTTCCAAATAGTAGTACAACCAGCGGTTCGTTTCTTTCGTCACGAGATCATCCCACACCACCCCGAGCAACATCCCTTTTTCCCACGGCTTCGCCCATGCGACCGTGGCGCTCAATTTTTCCTGTTGTTCAACTCGGTCGGGATCCAGAAAGGCCAGCGAGACGGTGATCTTCGAACCGATCGGCAGGGTTTCTTTCGAGTGCAGTCCCGCGCCGATCTTGTTGACGTTATTCAGAACCGCCGTAAACCCCTTGGCGCCGTTCTGCGGGGACACGAGGGCCGACCCGATCAGTGTCGCCCGGACATACTTCCGGCGTTCACTGACACTTTCCGTTGAATGAGTCTGACGCGCCATAGGAACCTCGGTGCTAAGTATAACCGTATAACCAGGTTTGTCTAGCCCCTTTCTTCATCGCCGGGGAGCCGCCGGGGACGGTAGTACCGCGCGCCTTTCAGTGGTTCGGGGAGGTGGCTTTGCTCAATCCGGGCCGCCGCGTCATCATGCACATACCGGTATCCCTCGCCATACCCGATGCCTTTCATCAATGAGGTCACGGCATTGCGGAGGTGCAACGGCACACCCAGATTACCGTGGCGGCGGGCATCCCGGATGGCCTCCTGCAGGCCCACATAGGACGCATTGTCCTTCGGCCGAGAGGCCAAATAGGTCGTCCCGTGCGCCAAGGTGATCTGTGCCTCCGGCAACCCCACGAACTCGACCGCCTGCGCCACCGCGTTGGCCACGACGAGCGCTTGCGGCTCGGCATTGCCGATGTCCTCGGAGGCAAAGATGACCATGCGCCGCGCGATGAACCGAGGAGACTCCCCCCCTTCCAACATGCGCGCGAGCCAATACAGCGCCCCGTCCGGATCGGAGTCGCGCAAACTCTTAATGAAGGCAGAGATCAGATTGTAATGCTCTTCGCCGCTCTTGTCGTAGCGCAGAGCCTTCTTCAGCAGGGCCGACTCCAGCACCCGCTCATCGATGATCCGTCGTCCATCAGGCCCGGCAGGCGTGTGACCGGCCACAAACTCCAGCGTCGTTAAGAGACTTCTCGCATCCCCATTCCCGAAGGCCATCAACCGGTCGCGAGCAGCCGGTTCGATGGTAAGGCGCAGGGTTCCCAGGCCGCGCGCTGGATCGGCGATCGCACGATCGAAAATGGAGCCGAGCGCCTCGGTGCTCAGCGGCTGGAGAACGATCACCAGGGAGCGCGACAGCAAGGGCGCAATCAGTTCAAAGGACGGATTTTCCGTCGTCGCGCCGATGAGCACGACCGTGCCCCGCTCCACATGCGGAAGAAACGCATCCTGCTGCGCCTTGTTGAACCGGTGAATTTCGTCGACGAAGAGCGTCGTCGCCTGGCCTCTGGCACGCCGCTGCTCCGCCGCTTTGATGATCTCCCGTAGCTCCGGGATACCGCCGGTGACGGCTGAAAACGGCACGAAGTGCGATTTCGTATACCGGGCCACGAGCCCGGCCAACGTGGTTTTTCCGCACCCAGGAGGGCCCCAGAAAATCACGGACGAAAGCCGATCCTCCTCAATCGCCTTTCTCAACGGGCGACCGGGTCCCACCACCTCGTCCTGCCCAACGAGATCGTCAAAACTTTGGGGGCGCAAGCGTTCCGCCAAGGGAGCCTTTCCTGGAGGCGCCGGGGGGAAGGGCTGGGATGAAGCGAAAAGATCGCCTGTCGAATCGTGATCGTCCATCATGGACTCCCAGGGATAGTCTTCCGCATTGTATCTGTCGCAGAGGAAGCGCCGCAAATTCACCGGTTCCGCACACCACATCTCTTGATTCTCTGCGTTGGCAATGTTACGACCCCTTCAGGAACTTTCTGAAAGGGTGAAGCGATGTTTTTTCAATCACAGGGTATCCGATTGGCGTATGACGACGAGGGCTCAGGCCTCCCGCTCGTGTTTCTGCACGCGTTCCCGTTGAATCGTTCAATGTGGAAGCCGCAAGTCGCAGCGCTGTCCGCCCGATTCAGAACCATCGTCATGGATTTTCGCGGGCATGGCGAGTCGGATGCCCCACTCTGGTCCTTTTCGCTCGATGACTACGCCGACGACGTGACTGCGCTCCTCGATCACTTGCACATTCCTAAGGCTGTGCTGGTGGGGCTCTCCATGGGAGGATACGTCAGCCTGGCCTTCTCGCGAAAATACGGTCATCGGCTTCGCGGCCTGGTGCTCGCCGATACCCGGGCGCAGGCCGACAGTCCGGAAGGGCGCATGGGGCGTTTTCACCTGGCGCAAACCGCTTTGACGCAAGGCACCGAGGTCGTCGCCAACACCATGCTTCCGAAGTTGCTGGGCACGACCTCCCTGAACAACAACCTGGAGCTGGTGGAAACCATTCGCCGGACGATTCACCGCACGCCGGTCAACGGGATTCTGGTCGATTTGATGGCGATGGCTGCACGCCCTGACTCCGTGGCTCAACTCCCGGCCATTTCTTGCCCAACCCTCATCGTGATCGGAGCAGAAGATCAGACCACGCCTCTTGTGGATGCCCAATTGATGGCACGTGAGATCCCGCATGCCCGGCTGGCCATCATTCCAGCCGCCGGGCACTTGAGTAATTGCGAACAACCTGAGCGATTTAGCGAGCTACTGCGAGAATTCGTCGAGGGGTTGCGGGAAGGCAATCGCGGGAGAGCCTAGCCTCCGTCTTTGACGCTGCTGCCACGAATCAGTTTGAGAAATTCTTCACGGGTTTGCTGTTGGGTGCGAAAAACGCCCAGCATGGAGCTGCTCACGGCCACCGTATTTTGCTTCTCGACCCCGCGCATCATCATACACAAATGCCGCGCTTCCATCACCACGGCGACGCCATGCGCATTCAGCTTTTTCTTGAGCGTTTCGGCGATTTGCACCGTCAGGCGTTCCTGCACCTGGAGCCGCCGGCTGAAGGCATCGACGACCCGCGGAATCTTGCTGAGCCCGACGACCTTCTTATTCGGCAGATAGCCGACATGGCACTTGCCGAAAAACGGTAACAAATGGTGCTCGCACATGCTGAAGAAATCGATATCCTTCACGATGACCATTTCATCGTATTCGATGGGAAACAGGGCGCCATTGAGCAAGTGATCGATATCTTGGCGATACCCCTGCGTCATAAACCGCATGGCTTTCGCGACACGCTTGGGAGTATTCAACAGGCCGTTACGATCCGGCGCCTCCCCCAACTCGACCAGCAGCTGCGTCATCAACCCTTCAATCGGATCATCGGCGCCAGGCGTCGCAGTGACACGCGACCGTCTGGCGCGGGACCCCGAAACCACTTTAGCCATGCCTCACTCCATCTCCTGTCCGTACCTGCTTCGAGGATCCGGAATATTCGAAATAGTTGTCCCTCGTCTCGATCACCCCGACCTTCACGAGACGTCCTCCCGGAACGTGATCGACTAACAGTTCCCAAATAAGCAGCACCAGATTCTCGCCGGTGGTCGTCTGGGTCGCGAATTCCGGATCGTTGTTCAGATCCTGATGATCGAATCGCCGGACCACAATCCGCTGAACCACCTCATCCAGCTTGGCGATGTCGACCACCTGATGGGTAATCGGATCCATGTCGCCCCCGACCGAGACGAAAACCACATAGTTATGCCCGTGCCCATTGGGATTGTTGCACTTGCCGAATGTGGCCCAATTTTCTTCTGACGACAACTGGTCGGTGTGCAGACGGTGGGCGGCGCAGAAACGATAGCGGCGCGTAACGGTGGCCTGAGACATCCGGACATTCCCCACAACGATCACCAAACGAATAAGCCGGGAGGGCTACCCACTCGGGGAAGCCGCTCCCGGCTTGATCCGTCACTCACTCAACGATATCCTTGCGCTCCGGTTGGGTCACAACCGGAAAGCTCTTATGCACTGAAGGAACTACCGCACCCGCAGGTCGTCTTCGCTTGCGGATTCTTGATCGAAAACCCGGAGCCTTGGAGGCTGTCGACGTAATCGACTTCCGCGCCTTGCAACAGCGGAGCGCTCTGGGAATCCATGATGACCTTCACATCGCCTTTTTCAATGACCGTGTCGTCATCGGCCATTTTCGACTCAAAGGCCATCCCATACTGATACCCGTGGCATCCACCGCCGCGCACGTAAATCCTCAGACCGACGACATCCTTTTCCTCGGTCATCAGTTCTTTTATCTTCTGCTCTGCCAATTGCGTAATCGTTACCATGCGTTGATCCTCCTTCTAGTCTGCTGGTTCGGCACCTTCTGTTACTTTACCATCTCGCGGGAACTTACGGAAGCCCGGCCCCTTTTTTCCCGAATTGGCTGGACGACGCCGAGGTGGGTTGCTCCCACTTGGCTTCGGGAACGCGAACCACTACATCACCTAACACCTTCGCCTGACAACCAAGCCGGTGCCACGGCTCAGAGAGGGCTTCGCGATCCAGCAGATCCTGCTCGTCGAAATCAATCTCGGACAGGTTCTCTGCACCCATCTGCACTTCAACGCGGCAGGTCGTACAGGACGCATTCCCGCCGCAGTCGTGATTGAGCTCGAACCCCAGTGTCTTGGCGGCTTCCAACAGGGTGAGATTCAATTCAACCTCGCCACTGCGCCCATCCGGATGGAGAAAACTCACGCGCGGCATCCGCCGACTCCTCTACGCCTTGGCACCGGTCGCGGTTTGCGCCGGCTGGAACGGGCAGCGGTGCAAACGGATATGCTCTTCGAATTCATGTTGGAACAACCGAAGACTGCTTTGCACAAGAACCGCAGCACCGGTAATGAGCGTGCAATACCCCGTTCCTTTCACGAAGCCGCACAGCTGAAGCAGGGAGTCCAGGTCTTTCTGGCTGCCCTCGCCCCGCTCAATCTTTTCCATCAAAGTGGCTAGATTGATCGTGCCCATGCGGCAGGGAGGGCATTGCCCGCAACTTTCACCTTTGAAGAAATTCGAATACTTGAGGGTCGCCGCCACCATACACGTGGCATCGTCGATGACGATGGTCCCGGCGGAACCCAATCCGGTTCCCGCTTTTTTCAGCGAATCGAAATCCATGGGAAGATCCAACTGGTCGGCCGTCACCATCGAAAACGCAGGGCCACCCGGAAAGACCGCCTTGATCTTGCGCCCGTTGGGAACGCCCCCGCCGCAAGTCTCGATAAGGTCCCTGATGGTCACGCCCATCGGCATCTCATACACGCCGGGTCGATTGACGGATCCGCTCAGCGAAAAGAGCATCGTCCCCGGACACTTCTCCGTTCCCACCTGGGTAAACCACGCGGCCCCGTTTCGCAAAATTTGAGGAATATTGCATAACGTCTCGACGTTGTTCACCAGCGTCGGCTTTCCATAAAGCCCGAAGTCCGTCGGATAAAACGGAGGCTTCTGGCGCGGCATCGCCGGGCGCCCTTGCATCGACTCCAACATCGCCGTCTCTTCGCCCGCCACGTAGCTGCCATGACCGGAAAACACCTCCAGATCCAGATCCACACCGGATCCGAGAATGTTCTTTCCGAGCAAGCCCCGTTCACGCGCCTGGGCAATTGCTTTTCTCAGGTTGGCTTCCTCTTCCTCGTACTCGTGGTTGACATAGATATAGGACGCCTTTGCATTGACCGTTCGAGAAGCGATCAGGCACCCTTCGATCAACTGGTGCGGGATATGTTTGAGGAGGTGACGATCTTTGAAGGTGCCGGGCTCATGCTCACCGGCATTGCAGACGAAGTACCGTTCCTGCACACGATGGTTGAGCACCTTGTCCCATTTGATGCCGGTGGGAAAACCCGCGCCGCCACGACCGCGCAGACCGGCTTTCTTGATTTCGCCGACCACGTCGGCCGGACTGAGATCCTTCAGGCACTTTCGCCATGCATCGTAGCCCCCGTCCTTGAGGTAGGGGTCGATTTCCCAGGGTGCCCCTTCGCGCTTTTGTAATACCCTTGATTGAGGTAGGGTCACGTTGTTCCCTTTCAGGGGTAGCACCCCCAGGTTAGCAGGAGCCTACTATACGGCTGCCTTCCTGAAGCCGTCAAGACAAGTTCGCCTGATTAGGCCTGAATCTCAATCAGTTAGGCCTGATGGCCCACGGTGACTCAGTCCAAAGACTCGCACCTCGCACCACACACTCCGGGGACGGATTGACGCCAAGAAAAAGGGGACTGGTCAACCTTTCGGAAAACCAATCCCCAGCACTCTGTCCGGACGTACCGCTACTTTAAATGGCTCCCTGCGCCCATGAAGAACAGCATCGGAATGGACAACAGGAAGTTGACCCGGGACGCATACAGCGCGGTTTTGCCCCACTGAGCCATCTCGGGCGGAGCCGGCGTGCCCTGTGCGGCAGCGGCCACCGCAGCAATCACTTTCTTCTGATTGGGCCAAATGATCCCGTGCACGTTCCCCATCATGATGATGCCGAGGAGCCCGCCGATTCCCAGCGCGATGGCCCCCGTCCCGCCCTTGGCATAGAGATACCCGTACAGTACGATCCCCGCGAGCACGGTCACTGTGGCGCCGTGGCGGAACCAGTTCAGCGCCGCCGGCATCAGCTTCGGGATGACGATGTTCTTCGTCGGCCCATCCAAGCTCTTGAGAAAGCCCGCATTGATCAGGTTAAAGAAATACAGCAGTCCGATCCAGGTGATGCCCGCCAAAAAGTGGATCCAACGGACAACCAGACCGAACCAATCGGCCTCGCCCGCTCCCACCCCGGCCATACCCAAATAGACGACTATCAATCCGACAGCGAGCGCAAGCCCTGCGCCCAATGTCTGATATGGATCCTCCAGAAATTTCATACGCCCCCCAACTGTAACGGTTTACTGCCAGCCACGTTCTCTACTGCAGGCTGCCGAGGCTTGTCAAGCAACCTGCCCTCCTCGGTGTCGCGGCGGCGACCGGCTATACCGTCAACAGGCGATCGACAACCGCGCACAAGTCCCGCACCGCATCGGAGGAGGCTTGGAGCGCCGTCCGTTCCTCAGCCGTCAGGTCATATTCCACAATCGACTCTCCGCCGCCCCGTCCCAGCATGACCGGCACGCCGACGATGACATCCTTGAGTCCATATTCCCCTTCGCACAACATCGCGCAGGGGAGCACACGTTTCTGATCGTTCATGATCGCTTCGACCATATCCACCGCTGCGGCGGACGGCGCATAAAATGCGCTCCCGGTCTTCAGGAGGCCAACGATCTCGGCGCCCCCGTCCTGGGTCCGCTTGATCAACGCCTTCAGCCGCTCGGCTGACAACCGGTCCGTGATGGGCTTCCCCGCCACCGTCGTTTGGCGAACCAGCGGCACCATGGTGTCTCCATGGCCACCCAGCACCATGGCCTGCACATCGGTCCCCGGCACGTGGAGTTCCTCTGCAACAAACGACCGCAGGCGCGCCGTATCCAAGACGCCCGCCATGCCGAGCACGCGCGATTTCGGCAGCCCACTGACTCGCCGCGCCACGTGGACCATGGCATCCAGGGGATTGGTCACCAGGATCAAAATGATGTTCGGTGAGCGCGAGACCAATTCCTGCACCACGGTCTTGACGATCTTGGCATTGGTCCCCAGAAGTTCATCCCGGCTCATGCCCGGCTTTCTGGGAATCCCCGAGGTGATGACCGCAATGGACGACCCGGCCGTTTCGTCATAGCCGTTCGTACCGACCACGCGGGTGCTGTACCCGCAGACGGGACCGGCCTGGGTGATATCCAACGCTTTCCCTTGCGGAATCCCCGGTACGATGTCGACCAGCACGACATCGTATGTGTTCTTCTCTGCCAACCGTTGCGCGGCCGTTCCGCCGACATTCCCCGCGCCCACTACTGTGATCTTTGGTCGTCCCATTCTTTCCACCTCGTAAAGCGTGACCCATGAAGCCCCAGGCGCAAAATTCCCTTCGCGCCGACCTCACATTTTCACGCCGGTTCGTGACCCGTCCAGCCGCCGACCTTAAAGTTGATCGTGCAGACGAAATTGTCGCCGTCATAGAAATTCACTTTGATTTTCTTTTTCCCGTACTTCGCCGCCAGAAATTCTTCGGGCGCGTCCACCAAGTCCTGATAGCCTCCGGGCGGGTACTCACCCAGCTCGTGAAAGACCACGATCATGCCGGCCTTCACTTCTTCCAAAATCTTGGCGGTGCAACGCGGATAGATTTCCCAAAACTTGGCGTCGATCGCATCCCGGGTCGGTTCCGGACGTTCTTCGCCGGGCTTGAAGTCCCGATTGGCAAACTTGGCCTGCCGCCGCACATAGGGATACTGATGGCCGGTAAACAGTTTATACAGCCAAGGCGGCACGGTCGGTCGGGGCGGTTGTTCGATCATGGTTGATATGCTCCAGTGCTGAGACTTTGCACGCGACCGGTCAGGCCGTCAGCCGATGGTAAATCCTCGGAAGCTTTTCCGGCAACCCCTCGACCCGATCGATCACCACATACCGCACATCCCCGTACATCCGTCGCAGATAGGGATCCGCCTGCTTGTCGATCGTGATACAGACCGGTTCAATCCCGGCGCCCCGCGCTTCCCGCAGGGCCATGCGGGTGTCTTCCAATGAGTAGTCGTCCTTATATCCATCGTCCAGGGGGCGTCCGTCGCTGATCACCACCAACAAGCGCGTTTTGGCCTGACGAGCCAACAGCTTGGCCGTCGCATGCCGGATGGCCGCGCCATCCCGGTTCTGCTGCAAGGGCGCCATGCCCCCCAGCTTCGCCCCCGCCCGCCCGGTGACCGGTTCATCAAAGTCTTTGACGACCACGAAATCCACCTGATGGCGCCCCTGCCCCGAATACCCATAGACGGCAAATTGGTCACCGATCGCCGTCAGCGCTTCGCAGAGCAGCACAAGCCCCTGCTTTTCGATATCGATGATTCTCCGCCCCTGCTCGACCTGGCGGCTCGTAGACCCGCTGAGATCGACCAGAAATGCCGCGGCCACCTCGCGCTCGCGCTTTTCACGGCGCACATAGATCCGCTCCGAGGGTTCGATTCCGGCCTGGAGATCGGCGAGGCGGCCGATCACCGCATCCATATCCAACTCTTCACCGTCCAATTGACCTGGAACACGCCGCAGCCCGGGCGGCCGCAGGCTTTCAAAATAGCGGCGCAGGAGCTGGACCGGCCCGCGCTGAGCCGCCAAGGTCTCCTCCACAAAATCCGACGTCCCTTCGACGGCCTCGCGTTCGACCACCCGGCACCAATTCATTCGATAATCCTGGATGGCCGCATCCCATTCGCGGTAACGAACCGCCTTTACGGCTCCTGGCGCTTCATTCTCAGGGCGCGCCCCTTCGCCTTCCACGGCCAAAACCTCTTCAACCAATGAGGGCTGGCGGCGGCCTGGGACCAGGACGTCCTGTGACGTCTGCTGAGAACGCGCCGTACCGGCACCGGACGATCCACCTGAATCTCCGGCCAAACCAGCTCCGCCTTCACGATCCCCTTGGGCGGACGCGGGACTCTGTTCAGGCGCCGATTCGCTCCGGTCTCGCACCAGGTTCGGGTCCATGGCGCCGCGATACTCCCAGTTGTCCATCGGGCGATAGGAATCGGAAAGATCTTCCGAGGCCTTGGGCGCAGGAATCGATTGTTCCGGAGCCTCCGTGTCATCGGGATTGGGAATGGTCTCGCGACGGACGGCCAATAATTCATCCATCGAGAGATAGAGGCGATCGGCTAACCGCACGGCCTCTTCCGCTGTGGCTGACGGATGGAAGATGGTCTGGCAGAGACGCCAGAGATGATCGATCTCCTGTTTCACGGCATCGGGAATCGGCACCGAACCGGCCTCGGCCGTGGAGAGAAGCAGAAGTTGATCGACAACCAACTCGCGCACCGTCATGCCATGTGCCAGACTTCGAACCTGCACCGCCTCCTTCGCGATCGACGCCAAATCGCGGCTCAGCCCCGGATATTCCAGGCGCAGCAAGTACTCCACCCGGGCATCTTCCACAAGCGCCCACAGATCGCGGATGAGGCCAGGTTGCGGATACCGCGCGAATAGGTCACCGAGGCTGTACGCTTCCCGTGAGGGCTTGCGGCAGTACCGTCGCGTGAGCTCCTCCGCCAGATCGTTCAACCGGGCGATGGGCAGGTCGAAGGTGCCGAACTCCAGATGTCCCGCCTCATGCGCCGCCATCACCATATAGAGCCGAACATTCTCTTCGAAGGTCGGGTGCCGCCGGACGAGCGCCGGCAATCCGATGCTCCGCCCGTCATCGCTCACCGTGGCACGTGCCATCGGTTGCGCGCATTCAAGCGAGTCAGGCAGATCGTAGATACGCAGATCGCGGCCGCAGAGTGCTTGAGCAAACAACTTGACCCGCCGGGCAATCTGCCGCAACGGCACGCCGCTCATGGCTTGGGAGAGCGCGCCCAGCGCTTTCTCGGATTCCATGCCGAAATAGGCGCGGCCTCCCTCCAGGCTGTACTCCAGCACCTCCATTCCAGAGGCAAACCAGGTCTGAAATTTCGCTTGCGCGCCTTCACCCGGCCCAATCAAGGCGATCAATTCGGGACAGCGGCGAACATAGGCTAACGCCGTCTCTGCATCGCGCTCGGCCAGCAACAATCCGTATTGCAGCACCTGCCTCCGCCACTCATCCGTCGGCAGTCCACGAAGGATGGCGGGCGATTCAGCTAACAGTGCAATACCCGCCTCCGGCGAGCGCTCGGCCAACTGCGCGCCCAGGCGTATCACCTGGTGACGTGACGCCTGATCGGGAATATCACCAAGGATAGCGGGACTCGTCCGGAAAAATTCCAAGGCCCCCAGACAATCCGGCTTGTCGAGACTGTTCTCGACCATGAGCTTCATCCCGAACTGCATCCATGGCCGAACCGTATCGAGGGAGAGGACCCGCGCGATGGCAGGAATTTGACGGATATATTCTACGGCCAAGGCAAAATCGGTCTCCGACAACTCACAGGCCACTTCCATCCATGTCGGCCAGTCTGCCGGGGGGAGAACGGGAACCACTTCCGGGGCGACCCGAATGAATTCCACCGCCACATTGGGCTGGCGGTCAGCCAACTCCAGAGCGGCAGCCAATACCACGGCTCGCTGAGGCGCATCCAGCAGCCCGAGCAACAGGGGACTCTCTTTGAAGTATCTCAATGCCAATGCCCCCGAGTCAGCCGCGATCGCGACACCGAGATCGAGCCAGGGCAACACCTCGGCCAGCAAGCCACGCCGGCGTAATTCCCCCAAGGCGTCTATGGCGCTCTTAGCGGCTTTCGGCGCCGCGTCGGTGAGTTCCTCCAACAAGAGCCACACCCCTGACGCGGCATCAGGCCTGGAGGCCGAAGCGAGAATGTCCGCAACCACCGCCCGAGCGGAATCCGGTCCGAGCTGATCGGCCAAGCGGTCAACAAGTTGTGGGAAAGAGTGCCCAGGCTCCATCGCTGTGATCCATTTGGAGGGAAGTGGTGGATTGTAAAGGACACAATTTCGCTTGTAAACTGTGCCGACGCAGGCGAGACCGCCTGGCACCGATCGACTGGATCATCGACCGATTGCACGCGGGGGATGGAATGGCTGAGCCGAGCAAAGAGAGTCTCGAGAAAATGTGGAAGTATGTGAGAGGGTTCGCCGAGAAGAGCGGCACGGCCATGCACCCGAATCCTGCCGTGACCAACGCGGTGGTGCTGGGATTAGCCGCGCATATCGATGAGTTAGGAAAGCCCCTCTGCCCCTGTAACTTTTACCCGGACAAACAGGCCGAGGCCAAGTTGCGTCGCTGGATGTGCGCCTGCGACGAAATGCAGATCTATAAATATTGCCATTGCCTGCTCTTTGTCCGCGAAGACGGCATGCCGATCACCGAGTATCTGCCTGAGGATCATGAAGGCCGCCAATGTTATGGCCTCATCACGGATCCGACGCCGGAGAAAGGCCGGGCCCTGCGCCACAAGGCACTACCCATGGCGCCGAAAGCGCCGGATGTCCCCGCTGCTCCGGATGCCTCCTCTCCTCATCGTGAATAGCCTGGTTCGCCGCGATCGGATGGCTTGCCTTCGCTACGGCGTCTCAGTGCTCTTCCTGCTGCTTTGCATCAGTGCTGCCGGTTGCCTCCGCACGATGGACGCCCTTGATCCGCGGGGCTTGCCCATCACGACCACCTCAGCCCGGCAGCTGCATAGCCATGTGTCATTTCTCGCGAACCCGGCACTGGCCGGCCGCCAGCCCGGAACGCCAGGCAATCGTCAGGCGGCGCAGTACATCGAGGACCAATTTCGCCGGGTCGGCCTGCAGCCACTCCCCTCGCTCGGCGGCTATCGGCAATCCATCTCGGATCGCATGGGCGATAACATCATCGGCATCATTCCGCCCACCGACCAACCAGGTCCTGCACGTTGGATTGTGATCGGAGCCCACTTTGACCATCTCGGGTATCCCTTCCTTGGAGCCGACGATAACGCCTCCTCCGTTGCCATCCTGATCGAAACGGCCAGAAACCTGGCGGCGCTCTCGCGCCACGGGATCATGTTCGTGGCGTTCAACAGCGAGGAGTCTCCCTACTTCGGGACTACTGACATGGGATCACAGTTTCTGTTTCATCACCTGCCGCCGGAAGTCGGCCCGGCAGGGAATCTTCAGGCCGCCATCATCATGGACCTGATGGGGGGCGCGCATTGGTCGCCGCTCAAGGAGGCCATTTTCGCCACCGGCGCGGAAAAAAGTCCGGCACTCTATCGGCGGGTCACCCACACCCAGGTCCCTGCCCTCACTGTGTTCCCCGTGGGCATCCATCTCGTCGAGGAAATTCCTGATCGTGGGCACAAGGCCTTCAGCGACTATGACGTGTTCCGCAACCACAACATCCCCTTTTTGTTTCTTTCCGCGGCTCGCTCACCCCGTTACCACACCGCGGGTGATGTCGCCAGCACACTCACCTACGAACGAATGGCCGCGACGGTCGAATGGCTGCGCCGCCTGCTCGCGGTGATGGCGCAGGATGAGGAGCCCTATGTGTTTGATGCGCAGCGTGTGGAGTTTGCCGATGAGGCGGCTTCGTTTCGCGCCATCGTGGAGCAGGCGCTTCACGAGGAGACGCGCATTCCAGGCACATCACGCTGGTCTCTATGGAAATTGGAGCAGGATGCCGAATGGCTGCGGGAAGTCAGTGGCGGCGAGCCGACGCCGCAACGGTTGGAGCGGTTGGAACGAATTTCTATTCGTGTCCAGTGCCTGATCGCCGACTATTCAGGCTGTTTTACCTTTTGAACGGCCGGACCTTCACCGCCTAGACTTTGCAACATCGGGCCTATTGCCACCCTTCCGTCTCGTAGCCCTTCTCCCTGAGACAACGTTCGACGAA
This sequence comes from uncultured Nitrospira sp., assembly GCA_902500995.1. Lineage (GTDB taxonomy): Bacteria > Nitrospirota > Nitrospiria > Nitrospirales > Nitrospiraceae > Nitrospira_A. Next base: position 27,329 of record CABVSR010000031.1, on the reverse strand, counting down.
CGCCGCATAGTCCTGCTGTGGCTGTATGGGTTTATAGGCGCCGGCAAACAGGCCTAAGACGCCGCCGACCGCCCCGCCCGCCGCGGCGCCGATGGCGATGCCCGTCGGCCCGCCCACCAACCCCGCAGAGGCTCCCACGGCCGCCCCGCCGATGATTCCCAGCGCGGCGCCGGCGCCGGCATTGCCCCTGCGATTCGTTCCATGCTGCAACCCGGCCCGTTCGGCTTTCACCCCACAGACCGCCGCTTCCTGTTCGGCCTGCGGCTTGCCGTGAAGCTGCAAGTGGGTGGTGGACTTGAAGATGGGTTCAGGTCCGGCGCAGCCGGCGACAGCCAGGACGATGACAATCGAGCATCGCGTTATCCATGATCCACGCTTCTGCACAGAACCCGATCGCGGCACGACCCCGGCACACATTTCATCGTGCATCACATCCTCGCAGAGACCATGTGTCATGCATTCATTGCGTCCCGGGCTGGTGGGGATCGAGTGCGAGTTGCGCCAGCACCTGTTCAGCGGAACGCCCCCGCACCAGGATGCGCTTCCGGCGACTGCTCGCTCCGCTCAGAATCTCCACGGCGCTCAGCGGCAGCCCGCAGGTGCGAGCGAAAAACCGGCATAACTCGTCATTGGCCGCGCCATCGGACGGCGGCGCCGCCACACGGACTTTAACGGCAACACCGTGAAATCCTGCGCAGTGAGTACGGGAGGCTTTTGGTTGGACATGCACCGAAATAACGGCGCCCTCGGCTGTGGTGTGAACGGCCTGCTCTGCTCCTGCGGGCGGGGACTTCCGCCCGACATCATGGTTGCTCACAACATTCCGGGAAACGCAGGGTGGTACGGCACACCGACCGGGCGGTTAGAACATCGCTTTCACGACCTCGATGATGCTGCGCAACATATCCGGGTCATCGGTAATGGGGCGGGCGATCGCGACATCGCAGGCGCGATCGGCAGGTACGCCCTGCTTGATCAAGGTCGCCGCGTAGATCAACAGTCTGGTACTCACGCCTTCTTCAAGCCCGTGATTCTTGAGGTTGCGGACTTTCCCGGCGATCTTGACCAGCCGCTGCGCAATCTCCGGACTAACCCCCGCCTCATGCGCCACGACCCGGGCTTCAACCTCCGGCAGCGGATAATCGAACTCGATCGCCATGAACCGCTGCTTGGTGCTCTGTTTCAAATCTTTCAAGATGCTCTGGTAGCCGGGGTTATACGAGATCACCAGCATGAACTCGTCTACCGCTTCGATGACCTGCCCTTTTTTCTCGATCGGCAGCAGGCGCCGGTCGTCGCTCAAGGGATGGATGATGACCGTGGTATCTTTACGGGCCTCGACGATCTCGTCCAGATACACAATCGCGCCCTGCTTTACTCCGAGGGTCAGCGGGCCGTCCATCCACACCGTCTCCTGCCCCTTCAAGAGATACCGTCCGACGAGGTCGGAAGCGGTCAGATCCTCATGGCAGGCGACCGTAATGAGCGGCCGGCCCAAGCGGTAGGCCATGTGCTGGACAAACCGCGTTTTCCCGCACCCTGTGGGCCCTTTCAGCATCACCGGCATGCGGCTCTGCGCCGCAATGGTAAACAGCCCGACCTCGCCTCGCACATCCGCGTAGAATGGTTCGCGCGCAATCCGGTAATGATCGATGTCTTGGGCCTGCCCTTTCGGAGCCGTCGCTGCCCGCCCTTCGCTCATGACGCTACTCCCGCCTGAAATGAAATCGTCTGCATGGTGCGCCACGATAAACGGAAACGGACAGGAAGTTCAAGGGACCGGCGAGAGGCAGGGACGGAGCTCCGCGGCTCAACCGACCTTCGACCCGTCCAGCACTTCGCGGACTTTTTGGGCCAGCGTCGTGGGCGTGAAGGGTTTTTGCAGGAAAGAATGCTCTGTATCGATGCCGCCTTTGGAGAAGGCCGGATGGTCCGGGTAACCGGACATATACAGCACCTTGACCTCCGGGCGCACCGTCGCCAGCTTTTCGGCTACTTCCGGGCCGCTCATTTGCGGCATCACCACATCCGTCAGCAGTAAATGAATCGGGCCGGCATGCTTGGCGCCGGTCAGCAGGGCTTCGATGCCATGCCGGGCTTCCAGCACCGTGTATCCGTGGAGTCGCAACGTTTCATTGACCAACCGTCGCACGCCCGGTTCGTCCTCCACCAACAAGACGGTTTCACGCCCTCGCACCGAGTCACCGCCGACCGCGACCGTTTCGGTTTCCGGGTTGACCGCCTCGACGCGCGGGAAGAAGATTTTAAATGTGGCCCCGCGGCCGGGTTTGCTCTCCACTTCGATGCAACCGCCGCTCTGTTTGACGATCCCGTAGACGGTAGACAATCCCAGTCCCGTGCCCTTGCCCTTTTCCTTGGTCGTAAAAAACGGCTCAAAGACGTGCGACTGCGTGTCCTCGTCCATCCCGTGACCCGTATCCCGCACGATCAAGGCGATGTAGGAGCCAGGCTCGGCGCCCATCGGCGGGCGATTGCGGCGCTGGCCGAACTGGACATTGGCGGTTTCCACGGTCAACCGGCCGCCGTCGGGCATGGCATCGCGGGCATTGACGGCCAGATTCATGATGACCTGTTCCACCTGGCCGGGATCAGCTTTTAACTGCCCCAATCCCGGATCCAGAACCGTACACAGCTCGACGATGTCCTCGCCCAACAATCGCCTGAGCATGCCTTCCATATTGTGGATGACCGAATTCAGATCCAGCACCTTCGGGGCGATGAATTGCCGGCGACTGAACGCCAACAATTGACCGGTCAGGCCGGAGGCGCGATCGGCCGCCTTTTTGACCTCCTCCAGTTCTTTTCGGAACCCGTCGGTCGGTGAAAGGCGGCTCAGCACCAGTTCGCTGTATCCTCTGATCACGGTCAGCATGTTGTTGAAATCGTGTGCTACGCCTCCGGCGAGCCGCCCCACAGCTTCCATTTTTTGCGACTGTTGGAGCTGCGCTTCCGTGCGCCGTAACGCATCCTCCGCGCGGGCCCGTTCGCCGAACTGCCCGATCTTGAGACCGACGTCGGCAACCATCTTCAACAACTGTTCATCCGGCTGTTTGATCTCGCGCCGGAATAATTCGATGACCCCTTCCACCTCGGTCCCGACTCGAACCGGAAATCCGAAGGCTCCATGCAGTCCCACGCGGGCGGCGGCGCCGCCTCGAGGAAAGTTCGCTTCCTGCACCACGTCCTTGATCCAGGTCGGCTCACCCGCCTGCCAGATCCGTCCGGGAAGCCCCTTGCCGATAGCGAACGTATGCCGCCAGGTGTCGAGCACAAATTCTTCGGCGTTCAGCCCCGGTGACTGCCAGACATCCAGGCAACGCAGCACACTTCCCTGCCGATCGAGCCGCCAGAATATGCCGAGCTCCCATTCCAGGCTTTCGCAGATGGCCTGCAGAATTTTGGGACCGGCCTCTTCCAAGGTCCGCGACTCCGCCAGCACGCGGGTGACGGCATACTGAGAGGCGAGCTGGCGCTCGGTCCGTTTGCGCGCGGTGATATCGCGAATGAAGGCACTGAAAATGTAGGCGTCGCCCAACCTGGCCGGCGAGATGGTGATTTCCACCGGGAATTCATGCCCGTCACGGTGGCTGCCCATCATTTCAATTCGCCGGTTGAGGAGAGCGCCCTGCCCGGTTTCGAGAAAATGCCGGAGCCCGCGCTCATGCCCCTCGCGGTCCCGGACGGGAATGACCGTCTCCGACACACGCCGGCCCAGCGCTTCCTCGCGTTCCCACCCAAAAATGTTGACGGCCTGCGCATTCCAATCCGTGATGATGCCGCCGGCATCCATGGAAATGACCGCGTCCAAGGCCGTATCGACGATCACTCGATTGCGTTCCTGGCTCTGCAACAGGGCCGCTTCCGCCGCGCGGGCCCATTCGCTCTCCTGCTGCGCTTGCCGGTGTTGCTCGCGCAATCGCCCGGTGGCCCACAAGAGCAATCCCACCATGGGAAGCCACACGACCACCCCGGCAATCCCGAGCTTCCACATCATCGCGCGGATCGGCAGCAGAATGAGGTCGCGATCCATCCGCAGCAGGATCGTCCACTGCAAACCGGAATAGTCGCTGTACCCGTTGGTTTGCGAATAGCCTGTCACGACTGGAACGTGACGGCGAACATGCATTTCCTCGACGTACCCCGCCTTGCCGGAGCTGCTGCGCACGACCGAAGGCAGGTTGAGCTCGCGCAGATTCACCCGATCGAGGCTCGAGGAGGACGAATCCACAAACACCTGCCCGCCCTTGGTCAGAAATTCATATTCGAAGGGACCGGCCGCGCCATCGGTCTGCTGAATTTCACGCACCGTTTCAATGAGCACATCTTCGAGCATCGGCAGTCCGATGCGGGTCGTGACCGTGCCGAGAAACTGCCCGCTGACGCTGATGATGGGCGCGGTAAAGGCAATCGACTCGATCTTATGATTCGATTCGTGGACCTCGACCTCATCGACCTGCACCGTGCCGGCCTGCCGCACCCGCTCGAACCACCCGCTCCGGCTGTAGTCTTGTCCGATCACGGACGAATCCGTGGCCGCGATCATCCGCCCATGGGGATCCGTGACCCCCAGCCAGAGATAAACCGGCGCGTAGGTCTCCTTCATCCACTGCAAATATTCGTTGATATATTTCTTGTCGGCAGCCCGATCGGTGAATGCGCGGGCCATCATGCGCACATCCGCGTGGCGCTCGAAGAGCAGGCGGTCGAGTTTGTCCGCGATCTCGGCCGAGGCCAGCGTGAGATTTTCTCCCGTCGCCTCGACCATGCGCACTTCGATCGACCGCAACATGACCACGCCGATGACCAGGGCGACAATCGTGACGCCCACGATCAAGACAGGAAGCCAGGGATAGGATCGGCGGGGGGAACCTGGAAGAGGAGAGGCGGTCATCGTCTGGACTCCGTCACCACATAGTTGGGCAGCAATCGGGCAGGATGATACCAATGCTTGGCTTTCGCCAGACCCGGCAGACCGGAATCATCCATCGTATTGATCCACCTTGCCCCTTTGGCGAGCGCTTGGCGACAGAATTCACGAAATACGAACGCACCTGCCCCCACGATATCCCGATCCGCTACTTCCAGCAAGACGCAGAACACGGTGTGATTGAGCGAGAGTCCCAACGTGTAGGCCCGGATGCGCCCGCCTACTCGAACCACCGCTCCGCTCAAGCCCAATTCCGCAGGAAGGGAAAGGGCCGTCTCATGGGCGCCGGCGGCATCGTCCAGCAGGGCATCGGCCCACGCATCTGGGCCCATCCGCTGTTTTTGTTCCCGCCATTCCTGAAACAAACTAAGGCAGGCCGTTCGATCGCGAGGATCATACTGCTCAAGCACCCCGCCCTGTTCACGCATGAACCGATTACAGGCGGCGCGAGGCGATCGATAGGCTTCGCCTGAGAGATCCACGAGATCGGCGGCGGCGTACAGATAATCCGGTTCTTTCTCGACCACCTCATAGCCTAACGCGCGTAATCCGGGCCGGTAGGCTTCCGGAACATTGTCGATCCTGCTGACTGCAGAATCGCCATTGCACTCGCGCATCACGCGAAAAGCCTCAGTCACCGGCTTCTCGATGGGACCTTCTCCCAAGGGAGGCAAGGCCAAAAATATCCCGTCGGGCGATTCGGCGAACAGGCAGAGATGTCCCTCCAGTTCGGCCCAGGTATAGGTCAGCCGGTGCCGCCAGAGGTAATGGTAGGCGAACGAAGCCGCGGCCAGCGGTGTCTCTTGAAAGGCGGGGTTCACGGCCAGTGCTGCCTCTAAGCGCCCTCGATCCTGAACGGTGAGAGCCTGCCTGCGTAATGGCCTCCTCCCCTGCTGTAGGCGCTCCGTCACCCGTGCCAAGGTCCGCAGGGGAATGACATCGTCCTGAAACCGCCCGATGAGTCTGGGGTATCGCGCAAGCGTCGCCAGCCGCTCATCCTGTTCGATCCATTGCGCCACCGCGCCGGCCGCCTCATCAACCAGCGATGGGGGCGCCTCGCGCATGTAGGGGCACTTCGTATCCCAGCCGAGAACGACATGGGCGCGCTCCGCATCCCACATCAAGGCAAACGGATAGAGCCGGCAGTCCAACGGGCGGGCATCATAGATGCGGCAGTGTGAAGTTGCCGGGTCAAATGCCGGGCAGAGATAGCCTTCTCCCACGGGATTCGGCACCAGATCGATCTGAGCGCCTTCACTGGTAGGAAACAGGCCCGGGGCGAGACCGGCCCTCACGGCTTTCTGAATCTCTTCGCCGGTAAAGAAGGGGCGCAGGAAGCTGTCTCGTTCGGGAAACCGGCAACACACGTCGCACTGAACACAGGCCGTGCTCGGCACGATCTGCAGGAGAGACTGTCCTACGGGCCGTGCGGAACTCGCCGGGGAGACTGGAACGGGTGGACTCGTCATGCGCTGGCGGCATTGTATCACTAACCTTGACGTCGTCCTACTAGCCCGGATTATTCATGAATGCCTCCGCGAGGCGTTCGAGACCGAAGCCCGCCGGGGCTTCTCGCAGATGAGGCCGACGCAGGCGTACTTTCAGTCCGTTGAGGAGGTCGAACGAGAGAAGCCCCGCCGGACGAGAGGATCGGACGACGCAGCGGGCGTTCATGAATAGTCCGGGCTAGTCCAAAACTTCTGCGGCCGCCGACCGCCATCCACCGGATCATCAGCGCGGCCGGCGAGCCTTCCCGGCGCTGCGCCGACTTGTACCAGTGTAAGAGCCCATGGTACGATTTGCTCCACCTCGAATCCGACCGCGTCTGCGAAGCAGGCGACTCTGCTGCGAGCATCGAGGATATTGTATTGGCACTGGCACAACATTCACGTGAGCCGTTGAACTCCGACGAAGCCCGCCGACGATGTCTCGCAATCCGTGATGCGCTCGTTCACGCCGGAGTCTATGGCTCCGCCGGAACGGAACAGGGCACAGCGACGACCGGCGCCGATCCTTCACCGTCACGCTTCCGCCTCTCCCCGACTCCGTTCCAGCTTTCTTCGCCGGAAGTCATCTTTTTCCAGAACTTAGGGCAAGATCTCCTGGCCTTCTACCGGGCCTTGAACCGTCTGTATCAGGACAGTGTCCGCGGAGCCCAGCCTGCTTGGGTGGCGACCTATCTCGATCAAGGCAAACCCGAATCCCTCATCGCCTACAGCCGCATGAACCGGTTTCGAAACCTGATCCCCGGTATTATCCGGCCGGATGTGATCCCGACCGCCGACGGCATGGTCATCACGGAGCTGGATTCCGTGCCTGGAGGAATCGGTCTCACGGCTTGTTTGACACGCGCCTATGATGACCTCGCCGATCTCGCCCCTTCACCCGTTCCCGCGCCGCCCGACCGTTCTTCCTTGATTGCCGGTCGTGATGGCATGGTGCAAGGGTTCGCGGCCATGCTGCGGGCCCAGCAGGGGCAGCAGGAGGGTGGTCTCGCAATCGTCGTATCCGACGAGGCCAAGGAGTACCGTGCCGAGATGGAGTGGATGGCTCAGCGTCTACGGGACATCGGTTGGCAGGCGCTGTGCGTCGAGCCTCGGGCGATGCGATTTACCGATGAGGCCGTGTTTCTCCAGGAGGCGCAAGGACCGAGGACCATCGGGTTGGTCTACCGCTTTTTTGAGCTCTTTGATTTGAAGAACATCCCGAAGTCTGAGCTCTTGATGTATGCTGCGAAGAAGGGGCAGGTCGCCGTGACGCCGCCCTACAAGCCGGCTCTGGAGGAGAAGCTCGCGTTCGGGCTCTTTCATCATCCTGAACTGGAGTTGTTTTGGGAGCAGACATTGACCGTTGAGACGAGAACGACCTTGCGACAGGTCTTACCACGAACCTGGATTCTCGACCCGCAACCGGTGCCTCCGACGGCCGTTATCCCGAATTTGTTGATCAGCGGGCGAGCCGTTTCGGACTTTCGCCGCCTCGCGCACACGACTCAGAAGGAGCGGCAGCTGGTGGTCAAGCCGTCCGGGTTCTCCGAATGGGCGTGGGGCAGCCGAGGCGTCTCCATCGGGCACGACCTGCCACAGGTCGAATGGGCCGCCGCACTGGACCACGCACTGCAGTCGTTCCCCCACACCCCCTATATTCTGCAGGAATTCCACAAGGGCCGCCTGTTCGAAGCGTCCTATTGGGATGAACGAAGCGAGACGGTGGTGCCGATGTCGGGGCGGGTCCGGTTATCTCCCTATTATTTTGTCGCCGGCGACAAGGCGGAACTCGGCGGGATTCTCGCAACCGTCTGTCCCGCCAACAAGAAAATCATTCATGGCATGGTCGACGCCATCATGGCGCCTTGCGCGCTCGCGCCGGGCGTCCCTGCATAGGGTCGGGGAATGACGGCAACGCTGTTATCGGGTCACTCGCCGGCTGGTCACGGTTACTCTGAATAGGTGCTGATGGCTCTCACGCTCTATCATGTCCGTTGGTGCCCCGATTGCGCGGTGGTGCGGGATCGCCTCAGTGAATTGAACCTCTCCTATGAGGATGTGGTGGTACCGGACTTCCGGCCGATGCGCAAACAGGTCTACGAAGTCTCAGGCCAATACTATGTCCCCGTCTTGAAAGATGGAGACACTGTGCTGACGGAAACCCACGACATTCTGGCCCACCTGGATAATCACTACGACAAGGCGCAGCCGTGAAGCGGTCGCCGGAACCAGCAGGGCGACCGTTGAGCATCTCGGATCAGACGAGATGCCGTGACACGGCGCCGGCCGGTACGGCCTGGCCGATCGGAACGGCATCAGCGAAAGGATAGACACGTGGAGGAATGGAAACGCATCCTGGCGCAGAGCGTGGTGAAGCCGAAAGACTTGGCGGAGCGGCTCGGTGTCGATGCCAAGGAGATCGAAGACATCGTCGGGGAGTACCCCATGCGGATTACACCGACCGTCCTGGCCACCATCAAGGAAAAAGGCGACGCGATCTGGAAGCAGGTCGTGCCCGATCGCGCCGAGATGGCCGATGCCGAGGCCGAGGATGATCCGCTCGAAGAAGACCTGATGAGCCCAGTACCCCATCTGGTCCACCGGTATCCCGACCGTGTGCTGTTGATGGTTACCAATCAGTGCCCGATCTATTGCCGGTTTTGCACCCGCAAGCGCCTGGTCGGCAAACCGGGGTTCCTCAAAAAGGGCGAACTGGATCGGGCCATCGCCTACCTGCGCGAACATCAGGAAGTGCGGGATGTCATTTTATCCGGCGGCGATCCGCTGTTACTGCCGGATCATCTGTTGGAACGCATCCTCAAATCGCTCCGCACGATTCCCCATTTGGAAGTGATCCGGATCGGCACGCGGGTTCCGGGCAGCCTCCCGGAGCGGATCACGCCGAAACTCTGCGAGATGATCAAAAAATATCACCCGTTTTACATGAATCTGCACTTCAACCATCCGGATGAACTGACACCGGAGGTGAAGCGCGCCTGCGGCATGCTGGCCGACGCCGGGGTTCCCCTGGGAGCCCAGACTGTGTTACTGAAGGGGGTTAACGACGATCCCGAGGTCATGAAACGGCTGATGCATCAGCTGCTCCTCGCGCGCGTGAAGCCCTATTACCTGTATCAGGCGGATTTGACCAAAGGCACCAATCACTTCCGGACCTCGGTGGAAACTGGCCTCAAGATCATTAAATCTCTGCAAGGCCACACCAGCGGGATGGCGGTCCCGCACTTTGTGATCGATGCCCCCGGTGGAGGCGGGAAAATTCCTCTGCTTCCCGGCGAATATCTCGTCAATCTGGATGAAGACGGTGCGGTGCTGAGAAACTACGAAAACAATACCTACCACTATCCTCAGCCAGGCTCCCCGCAAGGCCGCGAGCTGCCGATGGTCGGCGCCCACCCTTCCTGGGCCGCGGCGGGCAACGGCTGTGACGGAGGGGGTGAGCGCCTGTGAGACGTGCCGCTTCCTCGAAGGGAATTCTACCTTACCAGCACATTACCCAATTGATTGTCCGAGGCGCCATCAAGTCGGACGTTCCGATCGAAGACCGGCAAATCCAGCCCGCCAGTCTCGACTTGCGGCTGGGGCGAAAAGCCTACCGGCTCATCAGCAGCTTCCTGCCGGAGTTATCGGCCATCAGCAGCCGCCTCAACGTCCTCGACTTCTATCAATCCGATCTCGTGATGTACGAGATGGACCTGACGCCGGGCGCCATTCTGGAGAAGGGCCATGTGTATCTGGTGCCGCTCTTGGAGCACCTCGACCTCCCGGCCACGCTTCGCGCCCGTGCCAACCCGAAAAGCACCACTGGGCGATTGGATGTGTTCACCCGTGTCGTCACCGACCTGAACGCCGGGTTTGATGAGATCCGGGCCGGCTATTCCGGTCCGCTGTACCTTGAAGTGGTTCCGCGGTCCTTCGCTATCAAAGTGCGGACGGGTGATTCACTCAATCAAATCCGCTTTGTGCGCGGAGACGCGACGGTGACGGACAGTGCTCTTCAGAAACTGCATCAGACCGATCCGCTGCTCTTCCGCAATGCATCCTCCCCGAAACCGCTCCCCGACAAAGAATTCCGGACGGAACGAGGACTCTTCTTGCGGATCGACCTCACCGGTAGCGCCCACGAAAAGGCGGTGATCGGGTATCGAGCCAAAAAAAATAGCCATGTCATCGATTTGGCTAAGATCGGTCACTACGCAGCCCTGGATTTCTGGGAACCGTTAAAACGGCACCGGCACGACAGTCTGCTGTTGGAGCCGGAGGAGTTTTACATCCTGGCCTCCAAGGAACGAATCCGGGTTCCGTCCGGCTATGCCGCCGAAATGGTGGCGTACGAAGCAGCCTGCGGCGAGCTACGCACGCACTATGCGGGGTTCTTCGATCCGGGTTTCGGTTATGGCGACGGGACGATGCGGGGCACGCAAGTCGTGCTGGAAGTCCGCCCGCACGATGTCCCGTTCCTCATTCATGACGGGCAAACCTTCTTCAAAGTAGTGTATGATCGAATGTTGACGGTTCCCTCCCAGGTCTATGGGACGGCGCTCGGCTCGTCATACCAACGGCAAGCCCTTACCCTCAGCAAACATTTTAAGGCCTGACCATGGCACCGCCCAGCGACCTCCCAGATCCTTCCGCCCGTCCGTCCTGGCCGCCTCCGCATCGACCGGACGACGAAAGCACGGCTGACCGCCAAACGCACGTCTTCGGCATGATGGTCGGCACTGCCTTGATGTTCATCGGTTTTCTGGACGTGTTTCTCTCCATCAGCGGCGGATTCGAAATCAACGTCGTCCCGCTCTTGATCTATTTCAGCGGCATCGCCGTCTGGGCCAACGCGGTGGTGGAAAACCCCACCATCCGCTACTCCTTGATGGCAGGATCCGTGCTGATCAGTTTGGCCTTCTTTCATTACGGCGAGGTCTTGTTCTGGCACAAGCAGGTGGTCTTCTGGTCCACCGTCGCCGTCGTCATGTACTTCATGTTCAAGGACCCGAAACCAACCGCGTGAATGGCGGCGGACGGTTCTCACTCGAACTCCTGCCCTCGGGGCCCGATGACCATTGCCGTCATCATTCCCGTGCTGAACGAAGCCCTTGGTCTCAATCGCGTCCTCTCACACACCTGCGCCTTGGGATTTGACGACATCATCATCGTCGACGGCGGAAGTTCCGATGACACCTGCGCCATCGTCCGATCGTTCGCCGGCCGAATAGATACGCCCCCCTCTTCCACCTCCGGTTCGATGCGATTACTGACGGCCCCGCGCGGGCGCGCCCGCCAACTTAATACGGGCGCGGCCGCCAGCGGATGCGAGGTGTTGCTGTTTCTGCATGCGGATACGCTACTCCCGCCGAATGCCCGGCAGGCAGTGGTGAACGCCTTGTCCGATACAGCCTGCGTCGGCGGGCGGTTCGATGTTCGCTTCGACTCTCCACGCCTGTCGGCCCGCATGATCAGCAGTCTGATGAACCTGCGCTCGCGCTGTTGCGGAATCGCCACCGGCGACCAGGCGATTTTTGTCCGGCGCGCAGTCTTCGAGAAGATCGGGCGATTTGCGGACATTCCGCTGATGGAAGACATCGAATTCACACGGCGCCTCAAACGAGTCGGATCGCTGGCTTCCCTGCGGGACCAGGTCGTAACCGCCTTCCGCCGGTGGGAGCAACAGGGCCCTCTCCGCACAATTCTGTTGATGTGGACCCTTCGCTTCCTGTACTGGATCGGGGTTAGCCCGCACTGGCTTCAACATTTTTACCGCATGGTGAGATGAATTCATGAGTCCCCAACCTCCGGACCGTACACCGCCCAGAGCCGCAGCCCTGGTGATCTTCGCCAAAGCCCCGATCGCTGGACAGGTGAAAACCAGACTCTGCCCTGCCTTGACCGAAGACGAAGCCGCTACGCTGCACGGCAGCTTTGTGCTCGACACCCTGGAACGCACCAAAGCCGCGGCGGGAACGTTCAAGCTGCCACTCGATCGCTTCCTGGCCTGCGCCCCCTCGAGCGAGCATGTGTTTTTCCGCATCATGGAAGCGCGCCATGGGGTGACACTCCTGGATCAGGAAGGCGACGACCTCGGCGCCCGGATGCGGCATACGTTCGATCAGCTTTTCGCCCGCGGCTACCGGCAGGTGTGCCTGGTGGGCACCGACGTTCCTTCGCTGCCGCTGACGCACTATCGGGATGCATTTGCGGTGCTCACCCGGCATGATCTCGTCTTGGGGCCGGCCAAAGACGGCGGGTATTATCTAATCGGCATGACCGCGCCCCATCCGGCCCTGTTCGAGAATATTCCCTGGTCAACAGATCAGGTCCTGGCGCTCACCCAGCAGAAAGCTGCGGCGGAGGGGCTGAAGACCGCGCTCCTTCCCCCATGGAACGATGTGGACACCCTGGACGATCTTCAAATCTTAATCGACGACTGCATAGCCGATAAGAAACGCCCCAAGAAGGAACGCGTGTATTCAACCAGAACGGCGGGAACGCTCGAGTTGCTCGCCAAGCGCCTGCGCGAACGTCGGGCTTAAAAGGATCTCTATGCCGAATCAGGTCGCCCTTATCACCGGCGGAGCCAAAGGCATCGGCCGCGCCATTGCCCTCGACTTAGCCGCGCAACAATGGTCTGTCGCGATCTGTTACCGCACCAGCGCTGCAGCGGCAGAGGAGACCAGTGCGGCCATTGTGGCAAGAGGCGGTCAGGCGCTGGCCGTGCCATGCGACGTGTCCGATCCGGCAGCATGCAAACAGCTGGTTGCGCAGGTGGAAGCGCGCTGGGGAAAGATCGACGCCCTGATTAACGGGGCCGGCCCTTACCATCGCGTGAACCTCTTTGATGAGACGACGGCGGGCTGGCGGGAGATGTTCGACGGAAACCTCCACCCGATTTTTTATCTCGGGCAAGCCGTCGCGCCAGGCATGAAAGCGCGGAAGCACGGGCGCATCATTAACTTCAGTATGGCCAATGCCGACCAAATGGTGGCCCAGCCGGACGTGACGGGACATTACATTGCCAAGGCCGGCGTCTTGATCCTGACCCGTACGCTCGCGAAGCTCCTCGCTCCCCATGGCATTACCGTCAACGCGATTTCACCCGGCTTTATCGATTCAGGCAGCGCGCCACCGGAAGAACTGGCGGGAGTCATCAAGCGGATTCCGGCGGGCTATGTCGGGAGCGTGGAAGACACAGTTGCCGCAGCGAGGTTCTTGCTCAGCGAGGAGGCGCGCTACGTCAACGGCGCGAATCTACATCTCAGCGGCGGATGGGGTATCTAACGGCGACCGGTTCACTTGGCCAGGAACAGAATGACGCCGATGAGGGCGGCCATGACGTAACTTTTCGGATCCTTTACCGCAAAGACGACCGGATCATCATCCATCCGATTTCGGTACGCCAGCATCCAAATCCGGCTGATCCAGTACAACATGACGGGGCAGACCAGCCACAAGACCTCCGCATGTGAATACAGCAGCAACACTTCTTTACTACTGATATACAAGGCCAGGACCAAGACAGCCAGCAATCCGCTGGCCGTGCCGATGCTGGAGATATGCTCCAGATCCTTCACCCAATACCCCCGTCCATGCAACTCCGTGCCCTCCGTCTGGCTCATGAGACGCAGCTCGGTAAATCGTTTGACCAGGGCCAGACTCAAAAAGAGGAAGAGCGAAAAGGTGAGCAACCAATGGGAGGGAACCACCTCGGTCGCAGCCCCGCCGCCATACACCCGCACCGTATATAACTGAGCCAGCACGATCACATCCAACAGCACGAACTGCTTCAAGTAGAACGAATAGGCGGTCGTTAAGACCAGGTAGCCCGCTAGCACGATGACAAATACCGGGGGAAGGAGGAATGCCGATGCAAGCCCGATCACCAGGCAGGCTGCGGCCAGGAAAAGCCCGAATGGAATGGATAGGCTGCCGGAGGCAAACGGCCGATATTTTTTTCGAGGGTGCCGGCGATCGGAGGCGAGATCGAGGCAATCGTTGATAATGTACACGGAGGAAGCGGTGAGACTGAAGGACAGGAACGCCACCGCTGCTTGAATCATCAAGGTACGATTCGTCAGTTGATGGGACGCGATCACCGGGATGAACACCAGCACGTTCTTGGCCCATTGGTGTATGCGTAGGGCCTTGGCGACCTGCTTCAGCCATCTCACCGGCTGGCTGAAGACCCGGCTGACCGGCGCCAGCGCTTGCGCGCGGCTGGCCAAACCGGCCGACGCACTGACCACGATCGCTTCATTGGCCTCTGCCCATACCGGCAAATCGGCTGCGGAGTTTCCCGCATAGGCAAAACGGCGAGTGCCGTACTGCTTGACCAGAAGCGCCACCTTGCGCGCGCCTTTGAGGTTGATCGAGGCATCACTGCCGAACACTCGTTCCTCGAACAGGCCGAGGTGTGCGGCCACGGCCTGCGCGAAGCTGACATGGCTCGCCGTCGCCAACACGAGTGTCCGTCCGGCCCGTCTTTGTTCGGTGAGAAAGTCGATCAGCTCCTGGTCATAGGGCAAGGTGCTGGCATCGAGCGTCACCCGCCGGGCGATCTCATGCTTGAAATGAGCTTTGCCTTTGAGCAACCAGAAGGGAAGCAAGAACAGCGAGAGCGGATTCTGCTTGAGAAGCGCGAGCAGGGATTCCCATAACAAATCGGTCTTGATGAGCGTGCCGTCAAGATCGACGCAGAGCGGACTGCGAGCTGAAACATCCTCACCCATAAGGACAGGATTGTATCGGCTAGGTGACGATCTCGCAAGAATTTACGGGGAAAAGCATCGGCTCAGACACCCGAGTCGTTAGAGACAGGGCGCCCGCTCAGGGCACGCACCAGCGGAGCGACGGCGCGGAACAATCACACCCGGCTTATCCAACCGATTACGACTCAGCGCCGAAGGCCTTCTTCAGCAGCGGCATCACTTCGCCCTTGGCTTCCATCGGATCCAGGATATCCGTGTCGCCGTAAAACTGGCCGTCAATGAACACCTTGGGCAGAGTGGGCCAATTCGTCATCTTCGTCAATGCCTCGCGTTTGGCCGGCTGAGACAAGACATCGATGAGTTCATAGGGGTACCCGTACTTCTCAAAAAAATGCATGGTCTCGCGGGTAAACCCGCACATCGGCATGGATTTGGTCCCCTTGCCGTAGATCAAGATTTTATTGGCTTTAATTTCTCGCTGAATTTCTTCTTCAATCGGGTCAGCCATCTGGTCCCCCTCTATTTTTTCACTTCGTCCGGTGTCGTAGCCGTGATCTCCAGCGCATGGATACGCCCGTCTTTCATCGGACCGGACAAGGCTTGGTACACCATCCGATGCCGGTCCAGGAGATTTTTCTCGGCAAAACCCGCCGACGTCACCCGCACGATCAAGTGGTCCTGCGTCCCCGTCTTATCGATGACGGTCACGGCGGCATCGGGGAACACTTGACGAATATAGGCGGTCACGGCGTCGGCGGTAATCACCTTCGCAGAATAACGCATCCGGGAAGCCGAAGGCAATCAATCCAGCCGGCTGAAGGCATTCAACAGAAGCGGGCGCACAGTCTACGGATGCAATTTGCCCTGCTGCCCGCTACACTACACCCCATATCAGCGGTTCACATCCTGCGCATCTGCAGAAAGGAGAATTCGAATGTTTCACACGATGTCACCCCGGCCGCGCCCGCTCGTCCGAACGACCTTGTGCCTGCTCCTGATCCTGCTCGGCTGCCAAGCCACCTTGTCGGTGAAAACCGTTTCGGCCGCAGGTTCCGGGTCGGAAGCCATTCAAGGCCTGGGCAGTTACTTTTTGACCTTGCCCTATGGCGGAATGAAGATGGCCGTCGCGGTATTGGGAGCCGTGGCTGGTGGAATGGGGTTTCTGTTTACCGGCGGAGACAAAGCCACAGCGGAAAAAATCTGGGCGCCGGCGATCGGCGGAGAATATGTCGTGACGCCGCAGCATCTCCGCGGCGAGAAAGATCTGCACTTCTTCGGCGATCCCCCGACGAAATAATGCCGCGACCCGGCCGGTAGGATTTCACAGAGCCGTTGCCGCCCACCTTCTTCACGATATTCCTTCTGCTCCCTCTCGACGGAGTGCAGCCGGTGGTGCTTTTCACCAGGGCTGGTGGATCCCAACCACCAGCCCGGTGCCCCTTCTACGCAGGGATCCGATAACCATGCGAAATATCAACACTGTTTCGGATGCTCTTCGAGGCACATCTGTTGCTGTATCGCATCAGCAAGAGTCAACGGAATCGGAACCTCGTCACACCACCAAGGAGGGGATCATGGGAGAATTCAAATCAGGCTTTTTCATGAGTGACACCGCGTGCAATGGCCGTGTGCTCGTCGTGGATGATGAACCGGACATCCGCAAAGTCGTCCGCATGACGCTGCAGAAGGCCGGCTACGAGGTCATCGAAGCGGAGAACGGCGAAAAAGCCATTGAAGCCATCAATACCGGAGAAAACCGGCTGCTGCTGGACGTGCTGATCTGTGATATCCGGATGCCGAAGATCAACGGGGTGGAAGCCATCGCCTACTTCCAGCAGGAATGGCCGCGCGTCCCGATTATCGTGCTCACGGGATTTCCCGACACCGACATGGCCACCTCCTTCCTGCGCAGCGGCGTCGTCGACTACCTGGTGAAACCGGTGGAAGGCGAAAAACTTCGCACGGCTGTGGCCAGGGCGATGGAACAACGGGAACTCGCGCAACTCTAGCGGCAGACGCTGCCGCGCCAGTCTCCACCATTCGCGTCGGGGAGGGCAGACCCCCTCCCCGACGCCACACGTATGACCGACCGCACTGCTTCACGCGGTGGTTCGACTCTCCACCCGGAGCGAGGTATGACAGCAAACAGTACCAGGATTGCCATCATCGGCGCAGGAAAAGGCGGGACCGCACTCCTGGAACTGCTCCATCAGATCCCCGACGTGGATATCGTCGGCATCGCGGACAAGGATCCAACCGCCCCCGGGCTCCAGCGTGCACGCGATTTGAACATCCGGGTGGAGCGGGAGGTCCACGATCTGATCCGCAACCACGGCGTCAACCTCATCATGGATGTGACCGGTGATCCGTCCATGTCCCCGTTCATTCAGGCCATGAAACGTCCCGGGTCCGAAGTCCTGAGCGGGGCGACCACCAGGCTGTTATGGAAACTCGTCCAACACCAGTCGAAACTGGAGGCCGAGCTGTTTCAAGCCGATAAACTCGCCGGATTGGGCTCCTTTGCGGCCGGTATCGCGCACGACATCAACAACCCCCTGCAATTGATCCTCGGTCTTGCGGAAAATCTGGCGGACGAGCAAGATCTCGCCGTCGTTCATGAACAGGCGTGCGATATCACCGAGGCCGTGAAACGCACCAGCGCCATCTGCCGCGACCTGACCCGCTACGCCAGGCGCAACGGCACCGGCGAAGAGGTCATGGTGAATCTCAATACCAAACTGGACGAAGCGCTGAGAATCGCCCGTTATGCCGTGACGCTGCAGGATGTCACGGTGGTCAAACGGTATGCGGAGGACGCGACCGTTCGGGGGAACCCCGATGAACTCCTCCATGTCTTCGTGAATTTGATTACCAACGCCGTGCAAGCCATTCAGACCCGCGGCACATTGACGCTCCAGACGCATGTCGCTCCAGACGGGCAAGTCAGCGCGTCGGTGAGCGATACCGGATGCGGGATCCCGAAGGAGGCGTTTTCGAAAATCTTTGAGCCGCTCTACACCACCAAACCTCCCGGAAAAGGCACGGGGCTGGGATTGTACAATGTGATGTCGGTGATCTCAAAAATGGAAGGGCACATCTGCGTCGAGAGCGACGTCGGTGTCGGCACCACCTTCCGGATCGAATTTCCACAGGTGCAACCGACTACATCATGCGCGCCCCAATGACGATCACCTGGCGCCCCTTCTCCAATCCCCTGGGATGGGGATTGAAACGCAAGCTCATCGTCTCGATGCTGCTGGTCGGCATCGTGCCCTTGCTCCTCGGCCTCGGCTTGGCCTTTCTCCAAGGGTCCAAGGAAATTCAAGTCGTCAGCGGCGAGAGCTTCCAGGCGCTGGCCACGGAAGCCGCCCGCAAACTCGACTTGCTGGTCGCGGAAGAAGTCGCCAGAACGTCGCGCATCGCCACGCACCCGGACATCATCCGGCAACTGGAGCACCACCGAGATCTGTTGCAGACGGCCGACCAGAAGCTGTCTGCCGCGGCCATCACCCAATTACGAACCAAGTGGGCCGAGCGGGACCCGGTGGCCATCAAGGGCATCACTGAAAATCGCACCGCCCTGCTGCTGCGCGGCTTTTACGCGGGATCCCAAAACGAGTCCGACCTGCCGCTCCCTCAAGTCGTGCGCGCCGCCACGAGGAAACTGTTCATCACCGATGTGCAGGGCAATCTATTCGCCGCCCTGACCACGACCCCTAGTTTTTCGCATACGGACAGTGCCTGGTGGGCCGGTGCCTACAATAAGGGGGCGGGCCAACTGTACATCGAAGATCTGCACTTCGATAACCAGGCCAACACCTATGTCTTCAGCATTTCGCTGCCGATCATGGATAGTCTGCGTTACGAAGTAGTCGGTGTCCTGCACCGGGTCATCGATGCCAAGGAATTCTTCTCCCCCTCCACACACCCGATCCGGTTCGGCCGGACCGGTCATGTCATGTTGATCGACAGCCGGGGCATCGTACTCAGCTGCCCCATTCTTCCGACGGGGGTTCAACTGTCGGATCCGTCGTTGATTCCCAAGGTCACGGGACGACAACCGGGCTGGGTCACGGCCGACAGCGACGGGCACGGCGGGCAAGGGACCGCCATCATCGGGTACTCGCTGCTTCCCGAAACGAGTCGCGCCACGAACGGCTCCGTCGAGAATGGCGCCTGGCACACCTTCGTGTGGCAGTCGTCCGACGAACTGTTCGCGCCGATCCGTAGTCTGATGACCTGGATGATGATTCTGGCATTGGTCGCGCTCTTCCTGCTCGCCACGTTGGGATTTTTTGCCGCCAGCCGGATTGTCACACCCGTCCGGCGGTTACAGGAGGCCGCGCGCTTGATCGGCCGTGGAGAATTACAAGAGCCGATTCATATTCACACGGGTGATGAGCTGGAAGACCTGGCGGTCGAGTTCAATCGCATGAACAAGCAACTGGAAGCGTCGTTTGCCGGCTTGAGTACGCAGGTCGAAGAAAAAACGCAGGAGGTGCAGTATCTGCAGAAAGCGACCGACCAGGTGCTCGATGCCGTGCCGACGCCGATCATCATGGTCGATCAGCAGGGCCTGGTCCAATACATGAACCGGGCGTCGCGCGAAGCCATCCAGGAGCAGGCGGAGAACTGGTCGTCGAGGCCGCTGTTCGACCTGTTGCCTATCGATGAGGAGCACCGCCAGGCTCTCCGGCGGGACCTGAGACTGGCGGAGGACGGCAATGCCCTGACACCGCCCCGCCAGGCCGGCGAGCCGATGCCGAAGCAGGCGCGCGATCCGCTCAATCAGAGCCTCGGCACCGCACCCTCCTCCTCCCGGCGCGAACTTCGGATCGGACCGCATCTCTATCAATACGAGTGGTTCCCTCTGGAAAGCCGCAGCGGCGCGGGCAAGCGATTCGGCCTCGTCCTCCGGGACACGACCGATGAAAGCCGGTTGCAGGATCAGCTGATTCAAGCTGAAAAATCAGGCAGTCTGGATGTGCTGACCGCCGGGATCGGCCACGAACTCAATAATCCGCTGTTCGGGATTCTCGGCCTCGGCGAAGCGATCCAGGAGGAAGCCGACCTGGACCGCGCCAAAGGCTATGCCCAGGACATCGTCGGCCATGGGCGGAAAATGGCGGCGATCATTCGCGATTTCACCGGCGTGGCGACACGCGAATCGAAGAGCCAGCGCATACCGGTTGATGTGACCGCGCAACTGGAACAGGCGCTGGCCATCGTGCAGACCTCGCACGAGTGCCTGGGCCTGAATGTCCAAAAACATTATGTTCCCGTCTCGCCCGTCACGGCACTGCCCGACCAGCTCCGCCTGGTCTTCATCAATGTTTTGACCAATGCCATTCAGGCAATGCACGGGCAAGGCAATTTGTGGCTGACCACGGAAGAACAGGACGACCTGATTACCATCAAGATCCGCGACAACGGACCCGGCATCCCCAAGCAGCATCTCGGCAAGGTCTTTGACCCGTTTTATACGACGAAGGGGCAGGGCGAGGGATCAGGCCTCGGACTCACCGTCGCGCAACGATTGATCAAGAAATTCGGCGGGGAAATCCGGATGGAAAGCCCTCCGGAAGGCCAAGGCACCACCTGCGTCATTACGCTGCCGGCGGATAAGGCTGCGGTACGAAAGGAGGAGCCATGCGTCTCATCATGACAGGCTTCCGATCACGGACCCTGTGGGCCGCGCTGTTGCTCGCCTGCGCCTCAGCCTATTCGTTGCAGGCGAAGGACCTCGCGCCGCCGGCGGGGATCGCCCCGGAGAAAGTCGCAGACTTCGTGCATGCCGTACTCGATGCCGACCGGACGATCTATACCAACCAGGTCGTCAACCGCATGCAGGCCAAAGGCATCGTGTCCGCCGCGGAACATTGGGAACATGAAAACGCCCTGCCCCTGCCCGCGCAGTTTCTTCAACACTCGGGCAAGCTGGTGGCTGAATCCGGCCGCGGGATCCGCTATCGTCTCATCAGCCTCTGGCCGATTTATCAGCGCAACGCGCCGACGACGGATCTGGAACGCCGGGCACTGGAAAGTTTCGCGCAAACACCCGACCGACCCTTTACCGGCATTGTGACCAGCGGCCGCAAACAATTCTTTCAGGCCGTGTACGCCGATCGCGCGATCTCGGCCGCCTGCGTGAAATGCCACAATAGCCATCCCTTGAGCCCCAAGCGGGACTTCGCTCTGAACGATGTGATCGGAGGCATGACGATTACAATCCCGCTCGATTGAGCGGCAGTTCAGACAAGTCAGGAATTGGCAGGCGGCGCGGCGAGCGGCAGCTGATATTCGTCGCGGTAGATCTGCAGCGCCGTGAGGAACAATCCCACGAGAATCGGTCCGAGAAACAGGCCGAGAATGCCGTAGACGGCCAAGCCGCCCAGCACGCTGAAGGTCAGCAACAACACAGGGATCTGTGCGCCCTGGCCAATGAACAGCGGCTTCAAAATCTGATCGATGGTCGAAATGACGCCGATTCCCCAGGCCAACATCACCAATCCCTTTCCCACTGCGCCGGACCACAGCAGATACCCGGCCACCGGCCCCCAGATGAGCGCGGTGCCGCCGAACGGCAATGGAGCCAAGAGAATGGTCAAGGCCATCAACACCATTGGAAAGGGCACTCCCAATACCGCATAGGCCGCCCCGGCGAGCAGTCCCTGCGCGACCGCGGTCAAGACGATCCCTTTCACGACGGCTCGAATGGTTTGATCCAGGCGAACGAGAATCTTGTCTTTGTGCGAGGCCTCGAGGGGAATCAGGCTGTAGAGCGACGCGAGCCACTGCCGGCCGTCCTTGAAGAAAAAGAACAGGGTAAAGACCATCACCAGAAAGTCCGCGACGAGCATGAACACGTCCCGGACAAGATCGCTCAACTCTCCCACGAGAAACCGGCTGAACGTTTTCGCGCTCGACAAGACAAATTGTTCCAACTCGCTTTCCCGTCCCGTGAAGCGCTCCAACCACTCCCGCGCGACCCCGCCTCCCGGAAGTCCCGACAGGCGGTCCGGCAACTGCTGGACGCCGCCGGAGGCAATCCACTCCCGCACCGCGTGTTCGGCGATTGCAGCCTCCTTGACCAGCATCACGCTGAGGATCACTAGCGGCACCACGACCAGGGCCAGCGCGGCCAGCGTCAGGAGGGCGGCAGAATGCGCCTCTTTCCCGCCGAGCCACGCCGTCATTCGCGCATGCAGGGGAAAACACAGATGCGCCAGGATGACGGCCCACAGGACCGGAAAGACGAAGGGGCGAAACATCAGGCCCATCTGATACAGCAGAGCCAGGAGGACGCCGAAGAAGCAGGCTGCAAAAATCTGTCGTCGGTTCATACTTGGGACAGGTGCACGTGGCTCAGCCGTTGATAGCAGAACCTGCCCGTATTGTCACGCGCAGGGAGTTCGTTGGTCAGGTTTGCGCGTAGAACCCGCGCGGCGAGAGGCACGGCCGAGCCGGAAGGACCGCCGGGGCCGGCGGCCTGAGATGAGGAAGGGGAGGCCCTTCAGGCGTTGTCACCGGCGGCGACCGCTTTCGGACGCTGCGCGGAAATCTCCCGCACATTGCCGGGAAGCTTCTGCGCGTCATCACCCCACGATGTGACGCCCATATCCGAGAGTCCCTGAAATTTGGCTCCGTCTTCCATAGAGAAGGCCGGCGCATGCACTTCGCCCACGAGCAGCCCGGTCTTCAGCAATTGAATCCGTTCAGTGGCCCGCACCGTGGCCTTGATCTTTCCGCTGCTGATCACGATCCCGGCCGTAATGGTCCCCTGGACGACGCCATCTTCGCCGATCACCACCGTCCCGCTGGTTTGCAAATCGCCTTCCAGGCGGCCGTCGATGCGCACCGTGCCTTCCACATGAATTTCCCCTCTGAGCAACACCCCTTTGGCCAGCAGGGTGATGTTGTCGCTTTCCACAAAGCCGGGCTTCTTCATCATCGGGAGCTCCTTGTCGCAGGCAGTGGCGGATGTGCCGGAGAACCAGTTCAACATGAGCCGAGCCTACACCAGCTTTCCGGGGTCACCTAGAAAAAACCGAAACTGCGCTTCACGCGCTCCCAGATACCGCTCCCATGCACTTCGCAGTACACCGACGGCTCCGTGCCTTCGATAAACCACTCCGCCGTACGGTGGGGACATTTTGAGGTGGCCAACTGTGAGGACTGCGGATCGATGTCGCGCGTGATCACCGCCGGCGGAACGGCAAAGTCCCGCGGCGCGGCCGGCAGGATCTGCCGCACGAACTCCACCCACATCGGCAACGCCGCTTGCGCTCCGGTCAGATGCAAAGCCTCCTCATCATCGAATCCAACCCAAGCCCCGACCACCACATCCGGCGTGTAGCCGACAAACCAGGCATCGCGATAGCCGTCCGTTGTGCCCGTCTTGCCCGCCACGATCCCGCGCAAGCCCAGCGATTTGGCTTTCGCCGCGGTCCCGCGCTCCACTACGCCTTTGAGCAACGACGTCATGACGTAGGCCGCTTGCGGCGACACTGCTTGATGCCTCACCGGCGTATGCCGCCAGGCCGGATCGCCTTCCGCCGTCATCACCGCCTGGAGCGCCGTGGGAGCTATGCTGACACCTTCATGCGCGAGGGCGCCGTATGCCGAGGTCATCTCCAACAGGGATACCCCTGATGTGCCGAGTGCGAGGGACAGGTTGTCGTCCAGCGGACTGCGGATTCCCAATTGCTCCGCGACGCGGAGAATTCGCTTGGTGCCGACCATCTGCGCGATCTTGACGGCCGGGATATTCAATGACTGTTCCAACGCCGTTCGCAAGGAGACCGTCCCGTGAAAGGTATGGTCGTAATTCTGGGGCGCCCAGCGGCCGGTGGCTGATTCAAACGTCACCGGTTCGTCCACGATCGAGGTCGCGGCCGTCACCGGTTGTCCACCGGTCAGTTCGCGGCGGGCGTCGAGCGCCGCCAGGTACACGAGGGGCTTGAACAAGGAACCGGGTTGGCGCTTCGCCTGCACCGCCCGATTGAACTGACTGGCGCGGTAATCGCGGCTGCCCACCATCGCGAGGATGCCGCCGGTTCTGGGATCGATGGCTACCAGAGCGCCCTGCACGGCTGATGCATGGCGCTTCAATGCGGGATAGGCCGTTTCCAGCTTCGTCAGTTCGCTGCTCAGTGTCTGAGTGGCCAGTCGCTGCAGCGCCGGATCGAGGGTCGTATAGGCTCTCACTCCGTCCGGCAGCGGCGCGCCGGTAGTTTCCTCCACTTGCCGCAAGAGGTAGTCCACGAAAAACGGCGCATCGGCGAGGGTTTCCTCCGGCGGCATGACCTGAACCGGAGTTTTCACGGCTTGGGCCCACCTGTCGTCCGCGATCAGGCCCTGCTCATGCAAGCGGCCCAACACGACATCGCGGCGCTGCTTGGCGAGGGCGGCGTTTCTCAAGGGCGAATAGGTATTCGGCCCCTTGATCATGCCCACCAGCAACGCTGCCTCTTCCAGGCTGAGCGTATCGACCCGCTTGCCGAAATAGCGGTGGGCCGCTTCACCGACGCCATAGATCGACACGGAGCCGACCTGCCCGAGATAAATCTCATTCGCGTAACTTTCCAGAATGGCCTGCTTCGGATATTTCGCCTCCAACACCAACGCGGCGATGGATTCCTTCAACTTCCGCCCGAATGTGCGCTGCGGCGAATAAAACAGGTTTTTGGCCAACTGCTGCGTAATGGTACTGCCGCCCTGGATGACGGTCCCCCGCGTCAGATTCGTCCACACCGCCCGCCCGACGGCGATCGGATCGATACCGGGATGGCTGAAAAACCGCCGGTCTTCGATGGCCAGGAGAATATCGAGGAATCGCGCGGAAAGATCGTCGTACGAAACCCATTCCCGCACCTGCCGTGACGCGCCGCGCAATCCGCTGATGAGCTGCGGCTCAAGATATGCCGGAAAGAGTTCGTCGCCCGTCTGAATCGACAACACTCGGGCCACCCTCCCCTGCTCCAGCACCAAACGAGCCGGGATCGGCCGCAGATGAAAATCGGGAAATTCATGCAGGTAGATGTCGATCTCGGCAGGACTGACGCGGTAGTCGCCGGGCGCGCGCACGGCTGTTTCGACCGCTTGATAGCCCAGCCGGTTCAAGCGCTCGATCAGGTGCGACGACGCAATATCCAGATCAGGTTTCAACAGAAACGGCGCGCCATAAATGAGGCGAGGAGGATGCTCGTCTCCCGCCGGCAACGCGAGGCTGGCGGAAAGGTACAGCCCATAGGCCAGAGCGCTTCCTGCGACGAGAAGGACGAGGCCCGCCACCGCTACCAAGCCGCGTAGAAGCCAACGCCTCGCGAAGATCACCACGAAGTCCCCCTGGCGCCGAGCATACGCGATCCCACGCGTGAAATCACATGCGTCGCGTCGGTCCCGCTGATAGTGGCCCAGGCCCGGCTTGACAAACCACTCTGCCTTCTCTTAGATGAGCCGCAGAAACCATTCCGCTACGATCTTGTACCTAGACTTTTTCTGACAAGGAATACCCGTGAGTACGATCCGCCGCTTCGCCGCCCCTGCGTTTTTGACTACCGGCTTGCCCCTGACCGGCGCCCTCCTGGCCGCGTGGGCGGTCTTCGCTCCGGCCTTGTCGTGGGCCGGAAGTTTCCGCATTTACGACCACAGCGCTTCGGCGACAGGCCAAGCCTCCGCCTTTACCGCTCAAGCCGATGATGCCTCCGCGGGGTATTACAACCCCGCCGGGATGACTCAATTGCGCGGCGTCCAACTGTCTGCCGGCACCACGCTCATCGCCGGCGGATTCTCCTTTCAGAACGCGGCCGGCACACAGGCGAGCGGAGACCTTCGCGGCAGCGTCGCGATGCCGCCTCCGTCGAACCTGTATATCACGGCCAACCTCAAAGACCTGGGCATCGGCTCCTCCGACAGCACGGCAGTCGGCCTGGCGGTCTTCAGCCCGTTCGGCACCTTGACCCGTTGGCCGGACAGCAGCCCCTTTTCGACTGCGACCACCAAAGCCGCCTTCGAGTTGATCGACATTCGTCCCTCCATCGCCTTCAGGCCGCTGCCTGATCTGGCAATCGGATTGGGGGCGGATGTGTATACCTTTTCAGGAGCCTTCGGGGAAGGACAGGTCGAACGGCAGTTTCGGTGGCCGGGCGGGCTCGGCATCCCTGCCGGCACGGGGATGGAAGTGAACGGGCGGGACACGGCCGCGGGTTTCAATGCCAGCCTCCTGTATACCCCACTGCGCAATGAGGATGGCCGCCCGCTCGTCAATATCGGCTTCATCTATCGCAGCCAGGCCACGCTGCACCTCGACGGCCAACTGCTCGCCGGCGGTACCCGGATCGCGGATGCGCGCTCCACGTTTGTGGTGCCGCAAGTGCTGACCGGAGGCATCGCCCTGTGGCCCGTCCGTAATAAGGAGCGGGAATGGAAGCTGGAGTTGGATGTCGATTACACGGGGTGGAAATCAGTCCGGAACCTGGATTCACGTCTCTCGAACGGGATTACGGTCGCGACGCCGGCCAATTGGGTCAGCGGCTACACGGTCATGATCGGGACGGAACACAAGTGGCTCAACCCGGAGCCGCTTCCCGATTGGGACATCGCCCTGCGCGCCGGGTACTGGCATTCACAGAAAGCCATTCCCGATCAAACCTTCAACCCTGCGATCCCCGACGGCGATAACCATGCGGTGTCTACCGGCATTGGATTCATGTGCCGGGACAACGGGCGGTTTCTCGGCGTCATCCCTTGCGGAGGAAGCGGCAACACCCTCAGTCCGAAAGGGCTCGGCATCGACCTCGCCTACCAGGCCATTCTGTATGAATCCCGGACCGTTGCCGGCAATGTGAATCCCACGGTGAACGGAACCTACCGCACGACGCTTCATGTCGGATCGCTCAATCTCCGTGTAAATTTTTGATGCCCGCCTCGTCATCGATCGTGCTAGAGTACGCTATCCTGCGGCACAGGCGAATCGTCGCCGTCTGACGGGTCCCGCATGCAGGACGCATCTGATCACGAGCGAGGCCATTCCATGGATCGCCCGCCCCTTACCGACCCGGCGCAGGATCTCCACACTCAACAAATCTCCGTGCTGTACCGCAATATGCCGACCGGCGTGCTGGCGAGCGCCGTCAATGCCGCCATCCTCGCCGCGGTGTTATGGCCCGTCGTTCC
>CABVSR010000030.1 GCA_902500995.1 uncultured Nitrospira sp. | reverse complement strand
TATTCAGATCCCTTCGGTTCGACGACGAACGATCCGAAGAGGCCCATCACGGTCAGCTCGCGATCGTTGCTGTAGGAATGGAACTGGCGGCTGCCTTCCTGCTGGGTCGGCGGGATATACCATTCCATCTCCACGGCCTTGCCCTTGGCGGCGATGCTGTCGGGATTGGTGGTCGTGGCCGGTTGTCCTGTGGCGGACATGACCATGCTGGAGCCATGGATGTTCAGGCTGACTTCTTCATCGCCCTCCAGCTGGTTGCGAAGAGTCAGCTTCACGCAATCGCCTTGGTTGCCGCGAAGCACCAGCGGCTGGATGTACTGATTCTGCAACCCGTTCGTGACGGCGCCCGGATCATAGCCGTCTTTGTCGCGCGCGTCTTTGTTCTTGGTTTCTTCGGCGCGGACCTTCTCGATGTTCTCGGTCAGCGTGTACATGTAGCCCGGATAAAAATCGAGCCACATGTTCAAGGTGATTTCCACGTTGATCGCCGACACGTCGTAGCTGCGGACCGGCGCGCTCGCGGGACAGCGCCCTCCCATAGAGGAGACGGGTTCGGTGCTGCTGTTCGACATCAGCAACAGATCCTGGTTGCCGGCGCCGTACTGGTGCAGCATATTGACATTGTTGTACTGCCCGCCCGTGCGCTGGAGGTTCGTATCCTGTTCGAACTGCTCGTTGATCTTTTCCATGATGCGCTGGTGCTGGCGCTCCATCATGGCGGTCCGCTCGACGTGACCTTCCTTCGCATCCTCGATGATCGTCTGCCCTTTGAGCTGCTCTGCCCATGCGGGCTGGCTGTGCGCCGCCGCATGCATGTCCGCCGCCGAGGCCGCCTGGAACGCCCCGACACAAAACGATGGAAGCATCACGCCCATTAGAAGTTTCCAGGCCGCTCGGGACCTGCGCTGATGATGTTTCTTAGGCCCGCTCCGTACCGATCTCATGAGACCAACCTCCTCTTGAAACCACATGCCTCGTGCTCTGCCTCGCCGGTGCCGTGATGTGTGGTGCAGGCCGGAGAGGCCTGCACCTCGGGGAGTGGAAAAAATCAGGAGGCCGGTCCGTCATCTCCCACCTCCTCGATTCACATTTCACATCGCGGCATGGCGGGTATATCCACCATGGCGCCTATGAAGACGGCGGAGGTTAGAGCAACTCCTGTTCCAGCAGGATCGGCTCACAAAACGCGCACGTTCTTTGGTATTTTCGATTGGAGATGAGAAAGAGGGGCTTCACGAATGGGGCGCCTGCGCCCCATCGAAACGGCCAGCACGACGGCAAGATATTGAATAGTGGAGTGGATGCGGCCTGTCAGAATCTTTTGTCGCAATGGGACATCGATGTCCCATCAATGTGAAACGTGAGATGTGAAATCTAGATGTCAAACATGTGAGCGGATCGTTTCCAGCACCGTTTCCGGCCACGCCTTCACCGTTTCTAGTCACGGTCTCACCATTTCATGATCTGTATTTCATATTTACGTTTTACCTTTCACGTTTCACGTTTTGCGTTTTTACGTCAGAACAATTCGCGCAAGCCATGTTTCTTGACCATGCGTTCAATGGTTTTCCGGTCCACGCCGGATTCACGCGCGGCGCGGCCCATGTGGCCGTCGTGGCGCTTGAGCAAGTCCAGCAAAAAGCCGCGTTCAAATGTCGTCACGGCGGCCTGCTTCGCATGCTTGAAGGAGCCCGCTTCAGGCGGCGGCGCATCCTCGCCGTGACATTCACGCAGGCGATCGGGCAAATGCGCGCTGGTAATGAACGGCCCGTCGGCCAGCACCGCGGCCCTCTCAATGACGTTTTGCAGCTCGCGCACATTGCCCGGCCAGGAGTAGCCGCACAAGAGATCCATCGCCGACCCGTCCAAGTCCGGCACAGACTCTCCAGGTCCCGGCCGCTGCTGCGTGACGAACCGGCGGAGAAATTCCCGCGCGAGGAGGAGAATGTCGCCCTCGCGATGACGCAACGGCGGGAGCAGGATGGGGATGACATTCAACCGGTAATAGAGATCTTCGCGGAATTCGCCCCGGCGGCAGGCTGCTTCAAGATCCTGATTGGAAGCCGCGATCACGCGCACATCGACATCCAGAAACCGGATGCCGCCGACCCGCCGCATCTGCCGTTCCTGCAACACCCGCAGAAGGCGCGATTGCAGCGTCTGGCTCATCCCGCTCACTTCATCCAAAAAGACGGTCCCGCCCGCCGCCACTTCGAACAATCCCGGTTTGGAGACATGGGCGCCGGTGAAGGCGCCTTTTTCATGGCCGAACAGTTCCGACTCCAGCAGCGTATCCGGCAAGGACACGCAATCCACCGGGATAAACGGGCGCTCCGCGCGCAGACTCGCATCATGAATCGCCCGCGCGACCAGTTCCTTGCCCGTCCCGCTTTCTCCATAAATCAGCACATTGGAATGGGTGGGCGCGACCTTCTCGATCAGACTGAAGACCGATTCCATGGCGGCACTTTCACCGATCACCCGCCCGGCCGCCCGCCTCCCTGAACGCCCCCGCCCAGCAGGAGGCAGAACCTCCGCCCCCTTGGTCTGCGCCGCGGAAGCCGCTCCGTTTTCACCGAAGGCGCGGCGAGCCACTTGCACCAGGTCGCTGCTGGTAAAGGGTTTGGTAATGTAATCGAAGGCGCCATACCGCATCGAGGTCACCGCGGTCTGCACGGTGGCATGCGCAGTCAAGAGCACCACCTGCACGGAAGGATCCAGGCGTTTGGCTGCGGCCAGCACCTCGATGCCGTCCAGGCGTGGCATCCGCAAATCGGTCAGAATCAGCCCGGGACGCTCGCGCGCAATGAGATCCAGCGCCCGCGCCGGATCACATTCGGTCACACAGTCGTAGGGCACACGACTCAAAATCCGCCGGCAATTTTCCAACGCATCCTGCTCGTCATCGACGATCAGAATTTTTCCTGCAATCCCCATGGCGCTCCTTCATGCAAGCGTTCGCCCAGCCCCACCGCGGGCAGGTAGATATCGAACACGGCGCCCCGCTGGTCGCTCCGCGCCTCGATCCGCCCGCGATGGTCCGAGACAATGCCATAACTCAAAAACAATCCCAGGCCGGTGCCCTGGCCCGCCGGCTTAGTGGTAAAAAACGGATCGAAGATCCGGTCAGCGATCGCGGCCGGCACACCCGGGCCATTGTCCGCGACGCTGATGTGCACCCACTCGTCTCCATTGATCTGCCTGCAGGTCGTGCGCACCGTGACGACTCCCTGAATGCCCTCGGCGGTCACGGCGTCGATCGCATTGTTGATGACGTTCAGCAGTACGGTTTCCAACCGGTCGCGGTCACCCATCACCGGAGGCAGCACCGCCGCCAGCTCCATCTCGATCCGGACGGCGAGACCCGTCATCCGCTCGCCTGCCATGGCCACGCAGGTGCGCGCCACACAGTTGAGGTCGAGCGGCTTCAGCATCGAGACCGTGCCGCGGGACAACGTGAGGATGCTGCGCGTGACCCTGGAGATCCGTTCCGCCTGCATCCGGATCGTCACCAGGTCGCGACCGACCTCGTCCGGCACGCTCAAGTGCGCCGCATCGGCCTCCATGCACTCGATACGATTGAGAATGATGCCGAGCGGATTGTTGATCTCATGCGCGATCCCGCTGGCCACCTTGCCCAAAGTCGCCAGCCGCTCTGAGAGTTCCAGTTTTCGCATCTGCCGTGTAATTTCCGCGGTCTTCTCTTCCACGCGATCGGTGAGCTCGGCATTCAGCGATTCCAGTTCCCCGCGCGAGGCCTGTAACCGGTCTGCCATGCGGTGCACGGCGGCGGCGAGGTCTTCGAACTCATCGCCGGTCTTGACGTCGAGCGGGCCGTCATAGGTGCCGCGGCTGATGGCCTCCACCCCCGTCTTGAGCACCTGGATCGGCCGGGCGATCCTGGTGGCCACGTACCGGCCCATCGCCCACAGCAGGCCCAGCATCACGACGCCGATCAAGGCGAGATCGCGCAATTGCTCGCGGATCGGCGCGTAGGTTTCCTCCGGTTGTTGCCGCACGAAGACGTGCCAGGAGTTGTCCGGGAGATTCAGGCCCGTGACCGGCGCATATCCCACCACCGTCTCGGTCGCGCCATGGCCGTCGTCCTCCGCAATGCCCCACCCGGGGTTCGATGAGACGATCATCGCCATCAACTGGCCGGGAATCCGATGCGCGCGCCGGGGCAGGATGGGACAGACCAGCGGCTGACCGGCGGCATCGAACAGCATCGCATGGCCGGTCTGCCCGATCCGGATCTCTTTGATCATGGCAAACAGCGAATCAAACCGGTAGGAGGCCTTGATGGCGCCGATGACCGCATGCTGGTGATCGTCGAGGATGGGCACCGCAATATCGATGGTCTCTTCCGGCGAGCGGAAGGAGCCTTCCTGACCGGGAATGAGGCCGCTGACGTAGACGCGGTCGAGGCCACCGGCTTGCAAGGCTTCCCACCAGGGCTCCTGGCTGAGAAAATAATGATCCGGCTCCGAGCTGGCGGCGACCAGGGCCCCATACCGATCGGTGATGAGCAGCCCCACCATCTTGTCCCCGTTACGCACTTTGGTCTCCAGCAGGAACCGGGATAATTCAGCGTTCAACAGGCCGGCAGCATGGCCGTGACCCTTCTCCCATTCCTGTGCGCGCTCTTGGAGCAGCCGCTGCGTCCCGGCCCAGTCGCCGCTGTAAGAGAGGTTGGCGGCTTCGACCGGTTGACGAACCCGTAACGGCGCGGACGCAAGCAACCGCACCCCCTGCACTTCGCCTTGCACGAGCATGGTCAGACGGTCAGCAGCCTGCTCGGCAATGGCCTGGAAATTTCCCCCGATCACGTCGCGGAGCGAACGCATGCCAGACATGTACGCGAGGATGAGCCCGATCAGGAGCGGGATACAGCCCACCAGCACGATGGCGAGTACGATGCGGCCCTTGATGGTAGGAATGGTCATGCCTCACCCTGGTGAGGGCATTCTAAACAACCGCCGGAAGAAAACGCCACCGGCGCGACCGAGCGGCGAGGTCAGGATACGGGAGGGATCTGCTGTGGTCGGTCATTCGAACGGGCACGCAACGGCGGCCAGCCTCCGGCGGACGTGACCGATTTCGCACGCCGCGACCTGGCTCGGTGTAAGATCCACAGCAGCCCTCCCGACAGACTCATCAGCAGAATGGGCAGGCCAGGGATATTGAGCAGAGTTTTCTCAAACCCGAAAAAGTTCAGTTGGTGCAGCTGCATCACGGCAAAATGCACCCGCCTCCAACGGCCTTCGTCTTCGAGGATCTCCCCGGTCTGCCGATCCAGCACGATCTCGGTGGCCTCGGCATTATCGAAGCGCACGCGCACCGCATCCTGCGCCCGCTTCTTCTTCCGGGGTGTATACCGCTCGATCTCCACGGAGGTCACCGCAGCCGGCGGCCGCACGTATTGCTGCGCAATGACCGGGGCCAGCTCGGGCGAGATCGGCGACAGCCGCTCCCCGGTCAGGGCGTCGAGCAGGAGCGTGGTGGAGACCCCTTCCACCCGCAGTTTGTGTTCATAGAAA
Source organism: uncultured Nitrospira sp. (assembly GCA_902500995.1). Lineage (GTDB taxonomy): Bacteria > Nitrospirota > Nitrospiria > Nitrospirales > Nitrospiraceae > Nitrospira_A. Next base: position 38,542 of record CABVSR010000030.1, on the reverse strand, counting down.
AGCCGGCCGAAATCCGATCGCAGCGACACCTGCTCGATCGATGCCCGCCCGCCCACGGCCTCTTTGGCCAGCGCCATGGCGCGATCCACCGGCAAGGTGGCGGCTTCCGGTGACGGGCCGGCCAGCGGGCGGATCTTCTCCTTGTAATGGTCTTCCCAGTACAGGAACTTCGCGTCCGCCCACAACAGGCCGGTGACGACGGACAACAACAGAAAACCCAGCGCCCCCATACCCAGCCAGCGATGGGCCAGCCGAATGATCCGTTCCGATCCGCCCCGGCCCATGTTACTGCTCCGCGGGGCGCTCGGCCCTTATCTGGATCGCCAGCGTGCTGCGATGGCGCAACGCCTCATAGGCCGTCCCCCCGAATTCGCCGGGGGTTTTTTCGACATGGATCATCTCCAGCACATAGCGGCCGGGCCAGAGGGGCGTGAAGGACACGATGCCCTCGGCATCTGTTTTGAGTTCCTTGTCCCAGCCGTTGGGCGCATGCACCAACACCTGCGTCCCGGGCAGGCGTTGCCCGTTGAAGAGCGCCTTCACCACGATCTCGCCTCCCGGCGCGGGGGTCACGCGGCCCGCGGCAAGATTCATCCCGGTCGTGAGCGGAATCAAATCCAGCGCCAGCGGCGTCGAGTGATCCCGCTCGTGCTCGTTGATACGGCTTTCTTCCAGACAGACGAAATAGGTCCGCGCATAGAACATCGGCTTAACGATGCCCAAGTCATGCTTGCGCAGATCCTGCACCGGCGCCTTCGCCTGTTCCGCCACCACCGCGTTCCGCCCCGGCACACAGGAAGAGAGGCCGCCGGCAAAGTGGTTGACCTGTTTCGTCAAGGGCACGTCCGCCTGCCCGCGCTTTGGATCCTGCACGCGGAGCGTGACGCCGTCGATGGAGTCGAGCCGTCCGCCACGCTCCTCCCGCAGAAATTCCGCATATTCGCCGAAATACACCTTCACCGGCTGCCCGCTGCCGGCCGGCGCGGTCGCCTCAGTTTCAACCCAGACGAAATGGGCATCCGCCGGAACGGCTGCCAATACCCAGGCCAATACGAGCACCCCCCACATTCCACGAAAGACGATGGTACGATTCATCTGTGCCACTCCTTTTCCCAATGAAGCCGGCGACTGGACCAGCTCGCTAAAATCTCCACGAAACACCGCCGTAGAAATTCCGGATTTCCCCGGGCTGAATGCCGATGAAACTGGCGGTGGTACGTTGCGCGATGAATGACTCGTCGGTCAGGTTGCGCACACCGGCGAAAATCGCCCACTTCGCCTTCGGCGGAGCATAATTGAGGCGCAGGTTCCAGATGGTATACGACGGGATGGCGCCGGTCGTGCCCAACGCATTCTCCGTCTGGCTATTGATGCCGTCGGTAAACTGCTGCGCGACAAACAAGGCATCCGCCTCGATCGAGGCGCCGGTCGGATGGTAATACCCGACCAACCCGTAGAACGTCATACGCGGCGCGTAAGGCAGATCTTTTCCGTTGGTCGCGCCGAAGAGCGACTTGGGCCGCAGGAGGGTGATGCTCCCGCGCGTGACGAATCCTTGCAACGGCCTGACCATCTCGCCCCAATCGAGGCTCACCGTGCTCTCGATGCCCTCCTGCAGCGTTTTACCCGCGTTGACGAAGGCATTCCCCTGCTGCACGATTTGATTCCTGAATTCCGCCCTGAAGACCGCGACTTCCGCGCTCACGCCGGGAATGATCGTGGAGCGGAGTCCGATATCGGAACTCAACGCCCGTTCCGCCTCCAGGTCTTGCGTCGTCCCGCTGGTCGGATCGACCGCATTCGCGAAGGTCGGCGGGCGAAAGGTGGTATGGACGTGGCCGAAGAGCATGCTGTCCGGCGTGAGTTGATACTTGACCCCGGTGCCGTAGATCAGGCCCTGCGTCATCTTTGAATTTCTGAAATTGCCGCCCGCCGGCGGGACGGCGTTCATCGTCTCGCGGCTCTGATTGACCTGCTCCCAACGGATGCCGGGAGAAATCGTGAAGGCCTCGGTCAACCGGATGGCTGTTTCCGTATAGGCCGCATAGGCGATGGACTCCAGATCGGAATTGTTGGTAGTACGGACGATCTTCGAGCCGGCGGTGCCGATGCCCTGGATGTCGGTCAAGCGCTCCACATGATAGCGGAGTCCCGAGTTGATTTTTTGGTCCAGGCCGAACAGCGAGAAGGTGTACTGGTGCTGCGGGACGACCCCGAATACATTGAACTTGCGCAAAAAGTTCGTGCTGCTGGAGAGCAGCGCGCCGGTCGTGGCGTTTTGGTCCTGCACATACCAGTTGCGTTCGAAGACGTTGCCGTACACCAGCACCTTGGCGGTATGGTGCGCGTCAATCTCGCGGCTCGCGGTCACATCGACCGCCGTCCGTTGCCCCTTGAACTCATCCAGCGGTTTGCCCGCCAGCGTGCGATCGTTGCGATATTGCGTGGGCGTAAGGCTCCCCGGCGTCTGCGTCACCTCGTTGTAGTAGGAGAAGTTCGTCGTGATGCGCGTCCGATCGTCGGGATTGGCCTCGAACCGCAGGGTGAAATCGTCCAGCTGCGAGGCGCTGCGATCCCGGAATCCGTCCGATTGGCGCCGGAGATAGCCCATTTGCGCGCCCAAGTTCCCGAAGTATCCCCCGTACTGCGTGTCGCTTTGAAACAGGTTGAAGCTGCCGAAGGTGTTCGTGGTGGAAAACGTCGGCGTCGTGGGAATCCGTTTTTGAATGAAGTTGATCATCCCGCCCTGCGTGTTGGGCGAATAGAGGACGGAGGCTCCGCCTTTGATCACCTCGATATGGTCGATCCGTTCGATCGGCACCATGTAATAGGTCGAGGCATCGCCGAACAGGGCAGGTTGGATGGGCACATCGTCCATCAACAGGAGCACGTTCTTGCTGCGCCGCGGGTCCATGCCGCGAATGCCGATGTTCGGCCGCAATCCCTGGCCGTACTCATCCAGCACGTTGACACCGGGCACCCGCCGCAACATCTCGTCCGCGTTCTTCGGTCGGGCTCGCTGGATTTCCTCGCGCGTCACCACATTGACCGCTCCGGCAATCTCCTTCACCTGCTCCTGATCGGGCTCATTGCGTTCATGCACGTCTTTGACCACGATCTCCGGTACGACGACCGGTTTCGCGCCGGAGGAGACGGTGGTTGCCCGTGCGCTTCCCGCCGCGGGAGCAGCAGGGTGCTGCGCGTCCGGCGCCGCCTGCGAGATGGCGGGCGGGCGCGAGCGTTCCAGGGTCACCGTATCGACGCTCGAAAAGCGGAACGACAGGCCGCTTCCTGCGAGCAATTCCGACAAGGCTTCTTCAGGCGTATACGAGCCGGCGACTTCGCGCGATGTCCGTCCTGCCGCCAGATCATCCGGAAAGCTGACTTGCAGCCCCGAGGTCAAGGCAAAGTCCCGCAACGCCCGGTTCAGCGGCTGTGAGGGAATCTGATAGTTGAGCTTCGAGGCGGGCTCTACACCGGCATTCGCCCCGTCACTTTGCGCCGAGACGTAATCGACACCCGCCGGCTCGAAGATCAAGAGGGCGAACACAAACAGAATGCGCAGATGTTGTGTACACAAGACTGTGGACCATCCGATCCATGAACGCAGAGATGCGCGTCGGCAACAGACACGATTCGACATTCAAACCTCCGTCGGTGAACTTCAAAAAACGGGAGCCTCTGGTCTCGATCGATGTACGCTCCCTGTGTCTGGACGTATGACCCGAAGAAAATCCCCCCGGCCGAAGCGGGAGAGAAAAGATTTTGAGGTTTGAGGAATGAATAATCTGAAACGCCGGGCAAGCCGACGCGCGTGATAGACCAGGCCGCTGTGGCGGGACGTCGAAGGCATGCGCGAGACGAGCATGCCGCTGGACGGCCGTTGCCGACCGCCGCCTAGCGAATGACGATCAGATGGTCCGTGAACCGGACCAAACGAAGCGGCAGCGTGTCCGCCATGGTGGCGAAGACATGCGCGGGGTCGGATAGATTGTAGATGCCGGTGATCGGCAGCGAACGCAGGGCAGGATTCATGATGACGATATAGCCGCGATGATAACGGGCCAGGTCTTGCACGACATCGGCCAAAGGCGTGCGGACAAACACCAGGCGCCCTTGCATCCATGAAGCCACGGCCGCGGTATCTACCCGCGCGATTGGACCAGCACCTTGCGGGCCGACGGTCACCTGATCGCCGGCGGCCAACCGAACGGCCTGGTCCAAGGCCGTCTTTTCGTCCGCAACCAGGACCGAGCCGCTCAGCACGGTAACCTGCACATCGCGGCGGCGGTCATTGACGAGAAATTGGGTGCCGACGGCGGTGGTGGCGACACCCCGGCTCCGGACGGTAAACGGCCGGTCCGGATCCGGCTGCACGGAAAACGACGCTTCCCCTCGCAAGAGTTCCACCTGCCGGCGGCCGGATTCATAACGCACCGCGATGGAGGTCCCGGTATTCAACGTGACCAGCGAACGATCCGGAAGGGTGACGACCCGCTGCTCACCGACGGCAGTCGCGTAGTCGGACTTGAGCCACAGCAGGATCGCATCACCCCACAGCGCCATGCCGACCAGCAGAAAGACGGCTGCCGCAGCCAGACTGACCCTGTGCCAGGGACGATGCGCCTGCCGGCGCAGCCCATCGATCGTGTCGCCCGCCACGGCGCGGGCCGCGGCCTGCCGCAACTCCGGCGCCGACCAGAATGTCTGCACCTGTAGGTAGGCGCGGGCATGAGCGGGACTTTGCGCGCGCCACGCATCCAAGCGGCGGCGCTCGGCTTCGGAAAAATCCTCGGCCGCCTGGCGCACAAACCAAGCGGTCGCCTCCTCAATCAGGCTCGACTCAGAGACGGAAGCCGGCGGCGGCGCCGTCGCAAGATGGTCATGAGATCGCATGATGGCCCATGGAGGATCGGCAGACTGAGAATGCGGACGTCATCGGCACACTCTACGCTCTTCCTATTCGACGTGTCAGCCCGCACTTTTCCCCCCCACCCTCTCAGCCGGGCAGGTCTTTCGGCAGCAGCGCGCCCTGGCAACAGGTCATGGCTTTGACGAGATGTTTTTCGACGGCGCGTGCCGACATTCCCAGTTGCGCCGCAATTTCCTGGTAGGAATACCCGTAGACCCGCCGCATCGCAAAGACGGCCCTGGTGCGAGCGGGCAGCGCGGACAACGCCTTCTCCAACGCGGCGACCAGTTGCTTGTCATGCGCCTGCGCATCGATGGGGCGCAGGTCGGCGGGAACCTGTTCGGCTTCTTCGAGCGAAGTCTGCCGCTGGCCGCGGAACTTCTGCTTCCGGAAATGATCCAGCGCGAGGTTGGTGGCCGTCCGGAATAAAAACGCGCGCGGCGAGGCGATGATCTGCGAGGTGGGCAGGTCCGCGAGGCGAATGTACGCTTCCTGAGCCAAGTCAGCCGCCGTCTCCTGGCACCCGACCATGCGCCTGAGCATGGCCAGGAGGTCACGCTGGTGCTCATGGAACAAACGTTCCAGATCGATCGAGGGTGTAGCGCTCATAACATCGAGGCTTCGGTTCGTGATGCGGCGGAACAGGCAGACCGACCATCTCGGGAGGCGAACACGGGCGCCGGTGCCGTCACGGTCGCCAACCTACTGTCCCCGGCGTGAAAAGAGAATGTTCGGATTCCTGATCGAGAGGGAAAAAAACAGAATGTCAGGAGGAAAGGGGCTGGGCTTCAGCGCCCGGCTCGTCAGGAGGCAGGATGCAACGCGGCTGCCCGGGCCCGCAGCCAGCGTAACCGCAACCGGTCGAGAAACAGGTAGACCACCGGGGTCGTATACAGCGTCAGAACTTGGCTCAGCAGCAGCCCACCCACGATCGCGATGCCGAGCGGGCGCCGCAACTCGGACCCGACGCCCATGCCCACGGCCAAAGGTAACGCGCCCAGCAAGGCTGCCGCGGTGGTCATCATGATCGGGCGGAAGCGCAGCAGGCAGGCTTCATAAATCGCCGCCTGGGGAGGTTTCCCTTCTCCCATGCGCTCACTCTGCAGGGCAAAATCGATCATCATGATGGCGTTTTTTTTCACAATGCCGATCAAGAGCATGATCCCGATCAAGGCGATCATGCTCAGCTCCGCTTTACACAGCAGCAACGCCAGCAAGGCGCCCACCCCGGCGGACGGCAAGGTGGAGAGAATCGTGAGGGGATGAATGTAGCTCTCATACAGAATCCCCAGCACGATGTACACCGTGACCAGCGCCGCCAGAATCAACCAGGGCTGATTCTCCACGGACGATTGGAATGCTTTGGCTGTTCCCTGGAAAGTCCCGCGCACGCTCGCCGGCAAGCCGATGTCGCGCATCGCCAGATCCACGGCCACTACAGCCTCCCCCAACGACACGCCGGGAGCCATATTGAACGAGAGGGTGACCGCCGGAAACTGGCCCTGGTGGTTGACGGAGAGGATGGTATTGGCCGGTTCATACCTGGTCACCGCGCTCAAGGGCACTTGAGCGCCGCTCGGGGAGCGGACATAAATTTCATACAGCGCCGAGGGGTTCTGCCAGTATTGCGGAGCGACCTCCATCACCACGTGGTACTGATTGAGCGGCGTATACATGATCGAGACCTGCCGCTGGCCGAAGGCATCGTACAAGGTATCGTCGATCAGCTGAGGGCTCAACCCGAGCCGCGACGCCGTCGTGCGATCGAAAACGACCAGCGATTGCTGCCCGCGATCCTGCTGATCGCTGTTTACATCCACAATTTCCGGCAGCGTCCGCAGTTTGGCATCGACCTTCGGCGCCCAGCTGTTGAGTTCGGCGAGGTCCATGCTCTGCAGCGTATATTGATATTGCGCGCTGCTGGCCCGGCCGCCGATACGCAGGTCCTGAATGGCCTGCAGATAGGTGGGCGCGCCGGGGACCTTCGCCAGTTTGGGACGCAGCCGGCCGATCACCTCGTCGGAACTGAGGCCGCGTTCGTCGAGCGGCTTCAGGGCGATAAACATCCGCCCCGTATTGGTCGTGCCGGCATGCCCCCCGCCGCCGGTAAAGCCGGTGATGCTTGCGACGGCCGGATCGCTCTTGATGATCTCGACCACGTCGGTGAGTTTCTGCCGCATCGCCTGGAAGGAGATGTCCTGGGCCGCCTGGATGTTCCCGAACAACCGCCCGGTATCCTGCTGGGGGAAGAACCCTTTCGGGACGAGAACATACAGATAGACCGTCAGCGCCATGGTGCCCAGCGTCACCGCCAGCATGATCCGCGGGTGCCGGAGGACCCACGTGAGGCTGGTCGCATATCCACGCAACATGGCCCCGAACCCCCGTTCGCTCATGCGGTACCACCAGCCATGGCGGCGGGGCTGATCCGTCTTCAGTACGCGGGCGCAGAGCATGGGGATCGTCGTGAGCGAAACAAGCAGCGACACCAGGATCGCCACCGACAGCGTGACGGCAAATTCACGAAACAGCCGGCCAAGCATCCCGCCCATCAAGAAGATCGGAATGAACACCGCGACCAGCGAGAGGGTCATCGAGACGACCGTAAAGGCGATATCTTTGGCGCCTCGAAGCGCCGCCTCCATCGCCGGTACCCCCTCCTCGCGATAGCGGGTGATGTTTTCGAGCACCACGATCGCATCGTCCACCACGAACCCCGTCGCAATCGTGAGCGCCATGAGCGACAGATTGTCGAGGCTATATCCGAGCACATACATGACCCCGAACGTGGAAATCAGCGACACGGGCACGGCCACGGCCGGAATCAACGTGGCGCGCAGATCCCGCAGAAACGCAAACACCACCAGAATCACCAGCGCCACGGAAATGGCCAGGGTCCTTTCGACGTCATGCAGGGAGGCGCGAATGACGGGGGTGCGATCCATCACGATCGAGAGGGCCATGCTGCCCGGCAGGGACGCCTCCAGTTGCGGCAGGCGCGCGCGGAGGCGGTCCACCGTTTCAATGATATTCGCTCCGGCTTGCCGGTAGATGATCACCAGCACGGCCGGCGTCCCGTTCGCCGTGCCCATCGTCCGCAGATCTTCAACCGAGGACTCCACCGACGCCACGTCGGACAGCTGCACCGCCCGCCCGTTTCGATAGGCCACGATCAACGGCAGATAGTCATCGGCTTTGTGCAGTTGATCGTTGGCTCTGATTTCCCAGGTGCGATCGCCGGCGGTCAGCTGCCCTTTCGGACGATTCACGTTGGTATTGTTCAGGACCTGGCGCACCTCGCCCAGGCCAATGCCGTACTTGTTCAAGGCGGTGGGATTGAGATCCACCCGGACCGCCGGCAAGGACCCGCCGCCCACGGCCACCTGCCCGACGCCTTCCACCTGCGACAATTTCTGTTGCAGGATGCTCGAGGCCGCGTCGTACATCTGCCCGCGCGTGACGAGGTCGGATGTGATCGCCAGAATGAGGATGGGCCCGTCGGCAGGATTGACCTTGGTATAGCGGGGCGCATTCGGCAGGTTCGCCGGGAGGTCGGCCCGGGCCGCATTGATCGCCGCCTGTACATCCCGCGCAGCCCCGTCGATGTCCCGGTTGAGCTCGAATTGCAGCGTGACGTTGGTGCCGCCGATCGTACTCGTGGACGTCATCTCCGTGACGCCGGCAATGCGAGTGAACTGGCGCTCCAGCGGAGCGGCCACGGAGGAAGCCATCGTCTCGGGGCTGGCCCCCGGGAGCGATGCCGACACGTTGATGGTTGGAAACTCGACCTGCGGCAGCGAGGCCACGGGCAGAAAGGGAAAGGCCACGATCCCGATCAAGGTCGCGCCGATCGTGAGCAACGTGGTCGCGACAGGACGCCGCACAAAAGGCGCTGAAATATTCATGCAGGACCTACCGGCAGCGCGTCGCCCGCCGCGACCTGCTCTGGTTTCCGGCGGACACGGGCAGCCAGCCGGCCCAGGGCCAGATAGACCACCGGGGTGGTGTACAACGTCAGGAGCTGGCTCAAGACCAGGCCGCCCACGATCGCAATCCCCAGCGGGCGCCGCAGTTCCGAGCCGACTCCTGTTCCCATGGCCAGCGGCAAGGCCCCGAAGAGCGCGGCCAGGGTCGTCATCATGATGGGGCGAAAACGCAGCAGCCCCGCTTCATAAATGGCCTGTTCCGGCGACTTCCCTTCGCTGCGCTCGGCGTCCAGGGCAAAATCAATCATCATGATGGCGTTTTTCTTTACGATGCCGATGAGCAGAATAATGCCGATCAGCGCGATCACGCTGAATTCCATCCGAAACAGCATGAGCGCCAGCAGCGCGCCCACGCCGGCGGAGGGCAAGGTCGAGAGAATCGTAAGCGGATGAATGTAGCTTTCATACAAAATGCCGAGCACGATATAGACCGTGATCAAGGCGGCCAGGATCAGCAGCGGTTCATGCTCCAGGGAATTTTGAAAGGCCTGCGCCGCCCCCTGGAAACTCCCGCGGATACTCGTGGGAAGCCCCAACTCCTGCGTGGTATGCCGGATCGCCTCGACCGCTTCACCGAGAGAACCGCCCGGCGCAAGGTTGAAGGAAATGGTTACGGCGGGGAACTGCCCCTGGCGGCTGATGATGAGCGGCACGGTCGTATCGGTCACGCGGGTGAACACATTCAAGGGAACAGAGCCGCCGGTCCCGCGCACCTCCAGCGCCTGCAACGCGTCCGGCCCCTTCTGAAATTCCGGCATCACCTCCAGGATGACGCGATACTGATTGAGCTGCGTGAACATCGTGGAGACCTGCCGCTGGCCGAACGCATCGTAGAGGGTATCCGTGATGAGTTGCGGCGTGATGCCCATGCGCGAGGCCGTGTTGCGGTCGATTTCGACCAGCGAGGCAAGCCCGTAACTCTGCTGATCGCTGCTGACGTCGCGCAGCTCGGGACGCAGCTGCAGGCTGTCCACCAGCTTGGGCGCCCAGCGGTTCAATTCCTCAGGATCCGCGTCTTCCAGCGTATATTGAAACTGGGTCCGGCTCACCCGATCTTCGACCGTGAGGTCTTGTACCGGCTGCATGTGCAAGGTGATGCCGTCCACCCCGGCCACGCGCGATTCCAACCGCCGGATGATGTCGCCCGCGCCGGCCTGCCGCTCTTCCAGCGGCTTCAAGTTGATATACATGCGCCCGCTGTTGAGCGTCGTATTCGTCCCGTCCACGCCGATAAACGAGGTGAGGCTTTCCACGGCTGGCTCCTCCCCAATCGCCTGAGCCAGGGCCTGTTGCCGTTCGGCCATCGTGCCGAAGGACACCGTTTGCGGGCCTTCCGTGATACCGAGAATCACGCCGGTGTCCTGAAGGGGGAAAAATCCCTTGGGGATCAGCACATAGAGCGCGACGGTGATGACAAGCGTCGCTCCCGTCACGAGCAACGTTGCCCGTTGACGCCGCAATACCCACTGCAGGCTCCTGCCATATCCCGCGATGACTCGATCCAACATGCGCTGCGAGGCCCGCGACAAGGCCCCGGGCTCCTCCTCGCGCCGCTCGCGCAAGAGCCGCGCGCACATCATCGGGGTGAGGGTGAGCGAAACCAGGGCTGAAATGAGGATCGTGATACTCAGCGTGACGGCAAATTCGCGGAACAAACGCCCGACGACATCGCCCATGAACAAGAGCGGAATCAGCACCGCGATCAGGGAGACCGTCAACGACAGGATCGTGAAGGCGATTTGCTTCGAGCCCTTGAGGGCTGCCTGAAACGGCGACTCTCCCCGTTCGATGTAGCGCGCGATGTTCTCGATCATCACGATGGCATCGTCCACGACAAACCCGGTGGAGATCGTCAGCGCCATCAAGGTCAGATTGTTCAGGCTGAAGCCCATGAGGTACATGACGCCGAAGGTGCCGACCAGGGACAAGGGGACCGCCACCGCCGGGATCACCGTGGCCGGCACAGTCCGGAGAAACAGAAAAATCACCAGGATCACCAGGGCCACCGCCAGGACCAATTCGAACTGCACATCGCGAACGGTCGCGCGGATCGACGTGGTGCGGTCGGTCAGCACTGAGACCTGCACCGACGATGGCAGCGTGCTCTGCAGCTGAGGCAGGAGTTTCTTCACCCGGTCGACCACCTCGATGACATTCGTGCCCGGCTGGCGCTGGATGTTGACGATCACCGCCGGCGTCTCATTCATCCAGGCCGCCTGTTTGGTATTCTCGACATCGTCGATCACCTCGGCGACCTCCGACAGCCGGACCGGGGCGCCGTTGCGATAGGCCACGATCAGCGCCTTGTAGTCCTTGCCGGCGAACAGTTGATCGGTCGCGTTGATGATCGACGCACGCCGGGGTCCGTCGAATCCACCCTTCGCCTGGTTCACGTTGGCGGCCGCCACCACGACGCGGAGATCTTCCAGCGTCAAGCCGTAAGCGGCCAGCGCGCGCGGGTTGGCTTGGATGCGTACGGCGGGGCGCTGCCCACCGCTGATGCTCACGAGGCCGACGCCGGACAGTTGCGAAATTTTTTGCGCGAAACGGGTTTCCGCGAAATCGCGCACTTGGGGGAGCGGCAGGGTGGGCGACGTCAGCGCCACTGTGAGGATGGGCGCGTCCGCGGGATTCACCTTGTTATAGACCGGCGGCGCGGGCAGATCGCGCGGCAGAAAGGTGGCCGCGGAGTTCATGGCCGCCTGCACCTCCTGCTCGGCCACATCCAGGTCGATGTCCAGGCTGAATTGGAGGGTGACGACCGAACTGCCCCCGGAACTCGTCGAGGTCATCTGGTTAAGTCCGGGCATTTGCCCGAACTGCCGTTCCAGCGGGGCCGTAATGGAAGACGTCATCACGTCCGGACCGGCGCCGGGATAAAAGGTGAGCACTTGAATGGTGGGGTAATCGACCTGCGGGAGCGCCGATACAGGCAAGTGGCGATAGGCGAGCGCCCCGGCCAGCAGAATCGCGATCATCGTCAAGACCGTCGCCACCGGCCGTACGATGAACAGCCGCGAAGGGTTCACGTGCGATTCCCCTGCGGCTTCCGTTCCCCGCGGGCCGGCGGAGACTCCTGGCCGGCCGGCACCGCGCCGCTCGTCGGCCGCATCTCTACCTTGCTGCCCTCGCGCAATTTTTCGGTTCCATCCACCACAACGGTTTCGCCGGAGGACAGGCCGCTGTCGATCGAGGCCTCTTCACCTTGCGACACCCCCACGGTCACGGCACGCACGCTGACCGTTTGGTCCGCCTCGTTGACGACGTAGACAAATGTCCCCTTGGGACCGCGTTGGACGGCGGCGGAGGGCACCACAACGGCCTCCTGCTTGATATCGAGCAACAAGCGGGCATTGACGAATTGATTGGGGAACAGCGCGCTGTCATCGTTCGGAAACACCGCCTTCAGCCTGACCGTCCCGGTCGTCGGATCGATTTGATTGTCGACGGTGAGCAGGGTTCCCGTGGCCAACTTGCGCTTTTGCTCGCGATCGAAGGCCTCCACGACCAATTGCTTCCCGGCCTTGAGCCGTTCGAAGACGGCAGGCAGGTGATCTTCGGCCAGCGCGAACACCACCGTGATCGGCTGCAATTGCGTAATCACCAGCAATCCATTGGGGTCGTTCGCATGCACGATGTTGCCTGCATCCACGAGACGCAGGCCGATGCGCCCATTGATCGGCGCGGTAATGCTCGAATAGGTCAGCTGCAACTTGGCGTTGTCGATCTGCCCTTGATCCGCCTTGACGATGCCTTCGTACTGGCGCACCAGCGCTTCCTGGGTATCGAGCTGCTGCTTGGGGATGAAGTTCTGCTTGTACAGGTCGCGGTAGCGCTCCAGATCCAGCTGTGCGTTTTTCATCTGGGCCTGGTCGCGGGCCATTTGCCCCTGCGCCTGGATCAACTGCACTTCAAAGGGGCGCGGGTCGATTTGCGCCAGCAATTCTCCATTGCGCACGAGCTGCCCTTCTTTGAACAGCACGCGCATCAACTGGCCGTCGACCCGGCTTTTCACCGTGACCGTATTCATCGGGATGACCGAACCCAGGCCGTTCAAGTAGATATTGATGTCGCCGGTTTTGGCCGTCGCCGCCACAACCGGCGTGTTCCGCGCCGCGATGGCCGGACGTTTCTCCGCGCGGCCCGGCTGCGCCTCGCCCGACCTGGTCATCATGACGTAGGCGCCCACCGCCAGCAGGCAGGCCGCGGAAAGCCCGATCATCCACCGTTTCAGCAGTGTTGAAAATCTGACAGACTCCGCCATCGCACTATTCCTTCCGTCCTCCGGCATCCTGGGTTTGCCGGACATACTCCCGGGTCGTGCGCCAGCGCTGCTGAAGCTGCGCGTGGAGCCCGTCCAATTTCGCCTGCTGCTCCGCAGATAACTTCGCCTTCAGTTCGTGCATTCCCGCGTCGAGGACCCGATCGACATCCGGTTGGTAGTGCACCCGCAAGCGCAACAATTCAAGATGGCCGCGCGCCACGATCGGCTCAACCTCCGCCTGTTGCGCCGGCGAGAGGGCCAACTCTTGCGTCAGCCGTTTCATAATCCGTTCCTGCCTGGCCCCGGGCCCCCGCTCCCAGCGGTGTTCCTCCTCGTACTGATAATACAGCGACGTCCCCACGGCGCCCATCAGCGCCCCGGCGCCAAAGAGGATGATCAGTCCGATCCACAATCCGGTGCGTGACATCACAGACGCTTCAACCTTCCGGCCGGTTTATTGACCCGGCAACGGGGAACCCCCATCAAACTCTTCCAGCCAGGCGGCCGCAACCGGGGCCGCATGGTGCCGGCTGTACACGGTTACCGATCCGGCAAAGACCAGCGCCACGAGTGCCGCGCCGGCGGCCACTCGCCAGACCAACGGCTCGGCCCAGACAAGGGGCGAAGGAGCAGGATGATCCGCGGCCTGCCGCCGGATCGTGCGCATCACGTCCTGCGGCCATTGCTCCCCGACCGACGCTTCGCCGCGAGTACTGCGATGAACCTGCGCCAGGATTCGCTCAATCCGCTCGACGGCGGGGTTACGATGGATGGTCATGCCGGTGCCGCTCCCATTCCCGGAGAAAAATCGTCCGCAAGGCTTGCCTGGCTCGAAAACACCGCACCTTCACGTTGACCGCTGTCCACCCCAGCAGATCGGCCGCCTCGCGCACGGAACGGCCCTCGAGGGAAACCAGGGTCAAGACCAGGCGATGCTCGGGCGACAGTTGCCCCAACGCCCATTCCAAGACTTCGAGGGAGTCCTGCCGATCGGCTCGGTCACGGAATTCCTGGCTCGATGCGTCCGCCAGCGCGCGATCGAGCCATCCAACCTGGTCGTCGGTCAATCCGCTGACAGGCACCTCCCCCCGGCGATGGGCCCGCCAAAAATCATAACAGGCGCGCACGCTGAGGCGGGACAACCAATGTTCGAACGGAACGGTTCCCGCATACTGCGAGAGCCCTGTATAGGCGCGAACAAACACGTCATGAGCGACCTCCGGCACACGGTCGGCCGGCACATGCCCTTGCACAATCTTCAGCACATGGCGCTGATGCCGGGCGATCAATTCGCTGAACCGCTCGATGTCGCCGCGCAAGACCCGGTCGATACATTCGGCGTCATCGGACACGAGTGCCTGCGCTCCTGTGAACCCAACCGGCTTCGTTGCCGCCGCGTGACCTTCCGCATCATACCCCATCCGCCTTCCGGACCACAGGCACGGCCCTCATCATCCTAGTCGGCGGCAACCGGACAAAGGTTACAGGAGGCCGGACTTCTGCCGCCAACGTTTCGTGACGACCAGGCGCACCTGATCGGCCAGGGCCCGTGCGGCGCCGCTCCGGTGCCCACGTTTTTTCCATAACAGTCCAAGCCCCCGCCGGGGTGTCGGATGTCGGAGGGGAATCCCGCGGAGCCCGTTGCCTCCCTCCAGGCCGAGCGACAGCCGGGGCAGCACGGTCGCCAGCTTGCTGGTCTTCACCGTGGCGAGGATGCCTTCAATCGAATTCATTTCGACGGCCACCTTCGGCACGATGCCGGCCTGCTCGAAACTCACGTTCAGCAAACGCCGCGTACAAAAGATGGCCGGCAGGAGGACCAAGGGCTCGTCAGCCAGGGACGCGAACGGCACGTGGCGCCGCGCGGCGAAACGATGCCGCCGTGAAGCGACCAGCACGAAATCCTCCTCGAAGAGCGGCTGGGCTTCGATCTGGTCGGACCCCGCCGGCACGAATCCGATGCCGAGGTCCAAGACTCCGCTCCTCACGCCTTCCTCGATATCCGGGCCGGACAACTCATCGAGCTTGAGGGTCACCTGCGGATGCAAGCTCGAGAATCGCCCCACAATCTCAGGAATCAGGTAGGCATTGACGGTCTGCACGACGCCGATGGTCAAGGTGCCGCGCTGCAGGCCCTCCTCTTCCGCAATGGCGACTTGCGCGAGTTCCATTTCCCGCAAGGCCCGCCGGGCATGGTCGCGGAAGATCACGCCTGCGCGCGTCAATTGAACGGATCGCCCCACGCGATCGAAGAGCGGCACTCCCACTTCCTGCTCCAACTGCTTGATCTGCGCAGACAGGGCCGGTTGAGAGACCGCGAGCCCCGCGGCCGCTTTGGTAAAATGTAAGGCGTCAGCGACCGCGAGAAAGTATCGGAGATGGCGAAATTCCATGCCACCTCATATCATAACTGGAAGTGATTGATCTAATCAGAACAAACACTTTGACGGTGTCACCGGCCCGGCACTAGGGTGACGTGGAAACCCCGCAACCGGTTCCAGGAGGCCGCGAGAGACAGGTGCAGCAGATCACCGGCTTGATACGATCCATCCAGGTGGGGGTTCCTGAGGAGGGTTCCGCCGAAGGCTTCGACGATCGGCGGCCGCATCATTGGACGACCGGCATCTTCAAACGTCCCGTCCGGGGACCGATCCGGCTCCGGCAGCTGAATCTGGAAGGCGATCGCCAGGCGGATCTGGTCCACCATGGAGGGATCGACAAGGCGGTCTGCGTCTATCCGTCCGAGCACTGGCTCCACTGGAGCGGCATTCTCCCGCAGCGGCCGCTGGTCGGCGGCGAGTTCGGCGAGAATTTCACCCTGGAAGGCCTGACCGAAGCGGCGGTCTGTATCGGAGATATCTTTTCAGCTGGCTCCGCCGTGATCCAGATTTCGCAACCGCGCCAGCCCTGCTGGAAATTGGCGCGGCGCTGGCAGATCAAGGACCTGGCGGTGCAGGTCGAACGGACGGGATTCACAGGGTGGTATTTTCGGGTTCTCCAGGAAGGGCTGGTCGATTCGAATATCCCGCTACAGCTAATAGATCGTTCCTATCCGGAATGGACCGTGACCCGTGCCAATCAGATCATGCATCACGAACGGAACAATGTGATCGCGGCTGAACGGTTGAGCCTCTGCCCTCTGCTTTCCGCAAGTTGGCAACAGACGTTGCGGCAGCGGAGCCGGCACCAACAGAGCCCGGACCCGCAGCAACGGCAATTCGGCGATTCCCCTGTGTAACCATTCTTTTTTTCCTGGAGGTATGTATGACACGTATGATCCTGTCCGTTTGCAGTCTGACCCTTGGCGCCACACTGCTCATGAGCTCCTGGTGCGCGGCTGAAAATTCAACCACCATCAATATCCTGTCTCCGCGCGACGGAGAGTCCGTGCCCGAGACCTTCGAAATCAAGTATGAAATATTGCATGCGCCGGATGGCAACCACGCCCACGTCTACCTCGACGGTGCGTACCAAAAGGGATTCAAAGGGACGTTCACGCATGTGCCCAAAGGAGAACACACCATCACGGTCAAGATCGCCGATCACGACCACAAGGACGCGGGCACCGCGACGCACAGCGTGAAGGTGACGGTCAGGGAATAATCGTTGAGGACATAAGAGGGAGGGGTGCGGGTGATACACAGCCCCGCCTGAAACCAATCCACCGCTCACACGAGCCGGGAGGCGATGGGAAATCCTGCCGCCTCCCGGCCGATCGTCTAGCGCCTACTGCCCGCCTTGGGTGGAGGCACGACTGACCGTACTCTGTAGATCCATATCAAACATCACCGGGCTCTCAGGATTTTTCGGATCGAGCCGGATCGGCATCCGGTCGGCTGACAGTTTGACCAGCGGCACCGCCACAATATGCGGCGCCTTCTCCGATGGATTTGAGTGCAGCGCGATACGAACGCTCTTCGGCCGCTGGCTGGGAGAGACCTGGGCGATCACGTCCTTCCCCATAAACCCAACCACCATCCCGCTGCCGTCGGCGAGCTTGTGAATTTCATAGGCGTTCGTCGAGGGTGACACCCGATCCAGGGCGAGGTCAGGGCTCTGCGTCACGAGGGCCAGCCCCAGGAATTTCGGCTGGATAAAGCCAAACGTGCTGGTGGGGGCTTGCGAAAACATCATTTTCGAGGCCGGGGCGGCGAGTTCGGCCACGCCGTTTTTGCTGCGCAGCTGGCGACGCAACTCCGCTTCGCTCCCCGGGCTGTCGATGATCACGACGGCAGGGGCCGCCTTTTGCACCGGCAAGACCTCCGTCTTGCTTCCATCCCGGCCCGTGCCTCCACGGGCGGCGTGGAGGTGGTCCGGCAGGAGACCGGCGAGAGCAAGCCCAACCAGGCCAACGGCAGCTAAGCGGCGGAGCGGCGCAGAGAGAGTCCTTCGAGCGATAAAGTCACACATAAATG
Organism: uncultured Nitrospira sp.; assembly: GCA_902500995.1. GTDB lineage: Bacteria > Nitrospirota > Nitrospiria > Nitrospirales > Nitrospiraceae > Nitrospira_A. The sequence continues at coordinate 20,965 of CABVSR010000030.1, read as the reverse complement.
GCGGTCCTCCTGAACAAGCGACAGCAGTCGTTCGGGAGGATTCTAAGAAGCCGCCTCACGAAAATCAAACGGGAAGGAGCCTCTTCTCATCACGGATAGAAACTGAATCGGCGTCCTGCGATGGCCTGGGCCACGGACGCGAGGATCCGTTCCTTCTTCGCCGGTTTCTCCAGGAATTCTACGACACCCTGCCGGCGCAGAGAGGAGGCTAGCGACTCGTCGTGATAGCCGGTCAACACGATGACGGGGAGAGAAGGATATTGGGCGCGGAAATAGGTAATCGCTTCCACACCGTTGATGCGGGGCATACGAATGTCGCAGATGATCGCGTCCAGCATGAGCGGATTGTCGCCGCTACTCAGCACTTCCACCGCTTTGCCGCCGTCGTCTGCCTCCTCCACATCGTACCCCGCCTGCGTCAGCATCTTGCGGAGCAGGCTTCGAATCGACTCTTCATCGTCCACCACCAGGATCCGGCCGAGACTGGTCTTTTCACCCGTACTCAATCCGAACGGCCATGCCATTCCCATGATGCTCCTCCCTTATCCCGGACGCCTCGATGCCTCGATGTGGCGATGCAAGGACAGGACCTTCGAGAAGAAAAGCGAGAGAGTGTCGCTTCAACAGGTTAGCGGCAAGAAATTGTCGGGTACTTCGAGGACCTGTTCTGCAAATGGTGGAATCACACCACCCCGGTGCAAAAGCACCACAGCCGGAGGGATCAGGACCGGGAGACAGCTCACGCCGTGAGTTTGCGCGCGAGTACCACGCCTGAAACCACGATGGTGAAGAAAATCGCCAGGAATATGTAGAAGAGAATCTCCGCCACATCCGACGCCCCTTCCGCAATACCAGTAAATCCAAAAGCCGCAGCCACCATGGCGATCACAAAAAATATTGCCGCCCATTTCAAGAACATCCCGCACCTCCAAGGCTGACTGTGCCGATCTTGTGGTTCGGCATCAATGAGTGACCCGCTCGCGCAAAATCTCCGTATAGAGTCTGCAATAGCGATCGGCCTGTTCCTCGAGGGAAAAATGGCTGAGGGCATGACGGCGGCTGTTGGCGCCGAGCGCCGTCCGGCGCTCAGGGTTTTGCAGCAGTTCCAGCATGGCCGCGCTCAATGGCCCGGCCTCGCGGCGCGAGACCAACAGACCGGTCTGCCGGTGTTGAATCATGTCGGGAATGCCCCCCACGTCGAAGCCGACGGCCGGCGTGCCGCAGGCCATCGCTTCAAGAACCGTATTAGGCAGATTGTCCTGCAACGAGGGAATGACCAGCAGATCGGCGGCGCTATAAATATTGGACAGCAGACGGTCGCTATTGATGTGCCCGAGATAGGAATGAGGCACGTGGTGCCCGAGGGTGGGATTGTGATGACCCACCGTGACGAGATGAAGATCGGGCAAGTATCTGCGCATCTGCTCCAAGGCCTGCACCAGCAGCTCGAATCCCTTGCGGAAAAGCGGCAGGCCGTCAGCGACGAACAGAATCACCTTGGCTTCCCGGGGGATGCCAAACACTTCCCTGGCGCTTCCGGCGTCACGCGGGGAAAACTCCTCGAGATCAAGCCCATAGGGGATCACCGAAACAGGGAAACGGCCGAGAATAGGGCTTCGCCGCACCTCCTCTGCCAGCCACGCGCTCGGTGTCGCAAAATGAATCTGCTTCTCGGAGAGTTGATCGAAGAGCGTTTTCTTCCTCGTCCAGATTTCATGGGACAGATCATTCGGTCCGGCCGCAACCAACTGCGGGCAGTCGCCGCATTGACCGAGATAGCGGCCGCACCCCAGATCGTAATGGCACCCGCCCGTAAACGCGTTCATGTCATGCAGTGTCCAGACAATGCGCGTGTTCTTCGAGAAGGCGCCGAAAAACGAGGGGTAATCCACAAAGTCCGCGATCCAGTGCAGGTTCAGAATATCGTACGGAGGGAGTTTCGATAGGATGTCAGGACCAAATTCCGAACGATCGGTCCGAAACGGTTCCATCTTATCGCTTGCGGGAGGGATAGCCGGGCGCAGTTTTCGCTCGATATGCTCACGCCGGATGCGCCGCTCGGCGCGTTTGCAGAATGTGGTCGCCGGTTCAAACCGGATCACCGAGCCGTCGGTCGTCCGAGCGTCACGGACGAACATCGACGAATCGACGCCCGCCTTTCGCAGACCGTCATGCAGGCGATAGGCTGCGCGCGCGGCGCCGCCCGCGACGTCATAGGTGCTGAGATGAACGACTTTCGGAGATCGACTGCGCGCGGTGCGGTTTGGGCTGAGATCGTCCTGCTCGTGAGCGGCACATTCAAAGGGGATGGTACTTCGTGACATGATCTGGTTCCCTATTCATCTTCCACCCTGTTGCCTGGGAAAATGGTTTGAATGCCGATCATGCCTGGTTCATGCCCTCTGCTCCACTAGGCATACCCCGAGCAGGCGCAACGTCGCGATGCCGGACGGGCCCCTCAGAGCAAAGAAGGTACGGTTTGGTGAGCGGTCTGCGTCCAATCGTATTTAATCAAGACAGATTTCCCTCTCCAGTTGGGCGGGTAACTTCTCCCGGTGCCATAAAAATCCCCATCGACAACGGAGACCATGGCGGCATGATGCACCCAGTCTTGGACCTCTCTGTCGCTTTCGACATATGACATGACATAGTACTGCCCGCCGGACAGGGGCCATTCCGGAACACGGAAATCAATGTACCCTTCTCCGTGCAAATCGAGAGGCAAGGGACTGACCAGATCCGTGGACATCAAAAAATACGCCGTCTCATAGGGATCGCCGATGCGGGCATGTAACGACAGTTCCACGCGGCAACGGCGGAGGACGGTTCCCGGCAGGCACCGGTAATGCCAGCGCAGGATCGACTCTCGCCCGCACACGGCCGATGGGGAGAGAGTCCGATGCTGATCGAGCACCTCGATGGCCGCCGCCATGACCTGCCCTTTGCCCTGCCGGTCCGTGCGGGCATGCAACGCGCTTTCCGCCAGACCGGTCGTCAAACCTGCATAGGCTTGCACCACTTGCCGAGCCGGGCCCGTCGAAGCAATCCGTCCCTGGGAGAGGACCAAGGCCCGCTGGCAGAGGTGCTCAATAACCGGCAGGTTGTGACTCACCACCAACACCGTCCGGCCACCCCGGCGGGCCTGCTGCATCTTGCCGAGACATTTCTGCTGAAACCCGGCATCACCGACCGCCAGGACTTCATCCACGATGAGAATATCCGGCTCAAAATGAGCGGCGACCGAAAAGGCCAATCGCACGTACATGCCGCTCGAATACCGTTTCACCGGCGTGTCGATGAATGCCTCCACCCCGGCGAAATCAATGATCTCCTCCAGCCTGGCCGCAATCTCCTTCCGGCGCATCCCCAGGATGGCGCCGTTAAGATAAATGTTCTCGCGGCCTGTCAACTCGGGATGAAACCCGGTGCCGACTTCCAGAAGCGAACCGACGCGGCCATAGATATCCGCGCTCCCCGACGTGGGGGCCGTGATTCTCGACAGGATTTTGAGGAGGGTGCTTTTGCCGGCCCCGTTATGGCCGATGATGCCGAACACTTCTCCCTGCCTCACCTCAAAGGAGATATCATCGAGCGCGCAGAATTCGCGGTGGTGTCCGGATTCTGCGAAGGTCTGCCGCTTCCGCCACGAAACGGCTGCCGCAACTCGATCACGCAGCGTGTCATGGCGCGCCGGCACACCGATGGCGTAGCGTTTGGTCAGGTGATCGACTGAGATGGCAACATTGCCCATCGGCAGCATGAACCGGGGTGAGGATCAACAAGTCTTTCGCCCATGTATCTGGCATACCTGGATAGGTCGATCACCTCGGACTTTCCCTAGCAGGGTGGTGAAAAAGTCCTCCAGCTTTGTTCTCGCAAGACACTGCCGCCTCACTATCTCGGCGGCGTTCACAAACGTGACGCGCTTTATGCAGCGCGTCGTGAACCTCAGAGGCTCACCGTACGGTTTATAGTACGATTCGCCTCTTCGCTCGCTGCGGCCGCGCTGGACGGCCTTCTTGACCATCCTGCGGGTTCCCTGGATGTCGTTTTCACCTCGTCCCAGCTGTATGTTCGGTGATGGCCAAAAGGTTTTTCAACGGCCTGCTAGCGGGTGGAGGCATCGTCGGATGTGCCTATTTACGAAGGTTCATTTCGATTCGACCGCCGTCCCATAGACCTGCGTGCAGGCCCGTGAAAAAAGAATGAAGTACTGAAAATATCCGTCCACCGTGACTTCAACCAGCGCGTCGGCGAAGGGCTTCGTGCGGAGCGCGTCTTCGACGGCATGGCGCATCTCGTTGCCGCCGGTCACGGGAATCAAGCCCAGGAGATGGTACACGCAATCCTGCCCGCGCACCTTCCCCAGTTCCGTGTATCCACCCGGGGCAAGGGGCTTTGTCGAAGGCGCGATACCGCCGGGGCGATGCATGCACCCGGCCGTCAGGACCGCCGCCGAAATACTAGCCACCATCCAACCGTGTAGAGCCCAGGAGCGGAGTCGTTGTTTCATCATGGTATTTATTCCTTTCCCGCGCATCGCCTTCACGGCTTGCGCTGTGACATCCAGGGTGCAAGCGCCGTCGTGAACTATTGAGGGGGATCTGACGACAAATCACCGGCGGGGGTGTTGCGAGCGCGTAGACCCATCTTGCACAGATACCGCTTCAGCCTCAACCCAAAATTACACCGGCCTCGCACATGACCGAATGTGCGACAACCTGGCGCAGGGAGGGAACATGCACGCAGGCCCAGTCACCACCCACATCAAGGGAACAGTGGCAATCCGCCCCTCGTGATCCCGGTTTGTAGTCCGGGCGATTTCCTTGCCCGTCGGTGAAAACCTGATAGTATTTGTACCGAAAATATGCGATCTTCCCCGGCTGCCGGAATCAGATCCCTGTGAGACGATGGGAAGCTGCGACGCAATCCGGCTCGCGATCGCCAGCCGATCACCTCGTGCGATAGGAATCGCTTGGGCAAAAAACTCGCAATGATCACGGCGTCAGGCGCGGTGATCCTGCTGCTCATCGTGCTGTTCGTGAGTCTAGGCGAAGTGGTGATTCGTGCCGTTCACCTCATCCGAGACGGCATACCCTTTTTTGAAAGCAACGCAGGAGGACGAGTCGGTCCCATCACCCTGGATAAAGAATTAGGATGGAAAGCCACCGAGCATTACCAGGAAGCACTGGTGGAACGGACCAAGAACGGCACCCTGTATCAAGTCCGCCGGTCCCAATCGCAGTATGGATTCCGCAGTTTCGGGGACGTCGCCTCCCGCCGCCTCAAAGTGCTCGTCATCGGCGATTCATTCACCCAGGGCACGGCCGTCTCTGATGACCGGACCTACCACGCGCGTCTCTCCACACTCCTCGATGTCGAAGTCTTTGCGTATGGGGTCGGCGGGTATGGCACGCTGCAAGAGTTTCTCGTCTTCGACCGATACCTTGATCTCGTTCGCCCCGATCTCATCCTCTGGCAATATTGCGCCAACGACTTCATCAACAACGACAACGAGCTGGAGCGCTTGAGCCGCCTCAATAACAACGGCTGGGTGCGGCCCTACTGGCGCAACGGCACAGTCCAGCTCCTCTCTCCCAAAGAATCCTCTCTCCAGATACGAGACTGGATCAATCGCCACAGCCGCTTTCTCTATTTCGTCGTCACGCGGCTGGATCGCTTACGAGCGGCCAACACCAGGGATACGGTAGAAGTGGATATTGAAGCAGAAGGGATGCGGCATGCGGGCTTTGCCCGGGCCGTCGTCGTCACGGATGAGCTGATGGGCAAAGTGCGAAATCGGGCCGGGAGCAGGCCGATCATGGCGTTCAGTTGCGCGGAAACTGAGCCTTACACACAAGCCTTTCGCAACATTTCCGCTCACCATGCGATAGTCTATTGGGACGATGTGGCCCGGGTAGTTCAGGCCGCTGAGGCCCATGGCGAGGATGTGTTTGGGGCAGATGGAAGCCACTGGAATGAGCGCGGGCATGAACTTGCTGCCCAAGCGCTGGCGGGCCATATACGCGCGGAAGTTCCTCTCACGCCACGCAAACCGTAGGTAGAGAAGATCTACAGCAAAACTGCTGCACTGTCTTCAACCATACATCCCTGCTCGACGGTCCGCGCGCGCCCTGGCGCGTAGGCCTTCTCCGGCGATCGATGATGGAGCTTCCCGTTTAGAACAGCCGTCTTTCCGCCCGGCAGAGAGGCAACGCGCGAGATAGGCACCAGCGGCCAAGGCTGCGGCTCCCAACCATACGCGCCGCTGGTTGAGCCAGAATTGCAGGCTGAAGTCGTAGGCTCCCTCGTCGAACCGGCCATGGGCGCCATAGTCGCCGGGAAGGGGGTCGAAGAGGTTGTTGGGACGATCGCGCGCCACCGGCTCTGTAGTTTGCTGAGACTTATACCCTTTCCAGGCCAGGTAGTGGTCCAACAGCCCCGGAATAAATTTATCCCCGACGATTGCTTTGACGGTCGGCAACCCCACACAGATTTCGCGTCGGCGATGGCGCGACGCCCAGAGGATGGCCCTGGCGATCACTTCAGGTTGGTAGATCGGGGGGACCGGTTGCGGATGGCAGGGCATGCGCGATTTGATCCAGCCGAACTGCGGCGTATTCACGGCCGGCAATTGCACCGTGGTGATATGCACCTGGCTTCCGTCGTGCAAGAGTTCAGACCTGAGCGATTCAACAAATCCCTGTACCGCGTGTTTGGCCGCGCAATAGGCGGATTGGAGAGGAATCGATCGGTAGGCCAACGCGGAGCCCACCTGCACAATGACGCCGGCATCTCTCGGCACCATGCGCTTCAAGGCAGCCAGGGTGCCGTACACATATCCCAGATACGTGACATCCGTGACCCGCTGGTATTCTTCAGCCGTCATCTGCAGGGCCGGCGACAGCACGGACACCATGGCATTGTTCACCCAGACATCGATGGGACCGAACCGCCGTTCAACCGTCGCCGCGGCTTCTTCGACTTGATCGGGATAGGCCACATCCGTCGGCAGAACCAGGGCCCGTCCTCCGGCCGCCTCGACTTCCTTGCGAGCCGCTTCGAGACCATCGCGGCTCCGAGCCAGTAACCCGATCCACGCTCCTTCCTTGGCGAATTCCCTCACCGTCGCACGGCCGACTCCGGCCGAGGCCCCGGTGATGACGACGACACGCGGCTGATGCGACCCTTCTCGATCAATATTATTCTCTCTCAACCCGTTCCGCTGCCCCATCTTGCTCCTCCCTCTCGTCTCTCGTCGCTCGTCTCTCGTCGTTCGTATCTCGTCGTTCGTATCGACGCTTCACGTTTCACGTTTCACGCTTCACGTCCCGCCGTTCGCCATAACACCCTCCAGCCTCCGCCAAAGCGGTTGGAGAGGTTTCCGCGGATGCATGACAAGGCAACAATGCCCACCCCAAGCGCGATACTGCCGATCGCTCTTTCGTCCGGATAATCCAGTATGAAGGGCGCGCCGATCAGCCATACGCCAAGTGCCGCGTTACCCCATCGCACGGCCCGGACCGATTCCGATACCGCGATGAGACCGAACGTAATGATCCACGCCCCCACGATCTGATTGTTCACCTGCGCCGATCCTCCGTAACCAAGGAGATCGGGTGAAGCAAGGAGCCAGAGACCAAGAATTGCCGTGAGAACATGCGGCCACATAGGCTTTCCTTCGCGCAGGAGCTCCGCTCAGCTCAGGCCGGCGCCCGTTCGCCTTTCCAAAACACTTGCCACAGAGGTTGATGCCTGCGGGCCGCGCGTTTTAAGAATTGCAAACTGGCCAGAACTTCGTCCATGGCCGGTCCGATCATGATGACGGAGAGGACCGCCGAAACCAGACACAACGTGCACCATGCCTGCAGCCAGACCGCCTGGGCGATGACCAGTAAGACACTCACCACCCCCAGAGGGCCGACGGCCAGGCCGAACAACACTACCATCCAGGGCATGCTTTTCCACCGATTGGTGCCGCCGATGGCCCCGGTGACGGCATCCACCCCGAAGGCCAACGTCCCTAATGCGGCATCCGGAATGGGCAGAATTCGCGACAACTCCGAATGCAGAACCTGCTCACTCCCCGATCCGAACCAGGGCTCCCACACGGACGCCACCAGCCCCCATTGATACATCGCGAGATACCCCGAGAGTGACGCTCCCGCCACAGCGACCAGGATCAACCAGAGCCGTTCCCCCCAGGTGGACGGATTGTAGGTCCAGCCCGGCGGGATGGCCTGCTGATCTTCATTCTGCTCGGTGAACATCATCGTCTAATAGGAACCTCTGCGGACTGATGAAGACACGACCGTCTTCAGCGGCATGGGCACAAGGCAGAACCGGCGACTGGCGCCTATCTTATGGTGAGCCTACGCCCTAGGCTGCGGATTGGAACTGGACGAAACCCTGGCAGGCGATGGAGCGATTCTTTCCATGCCCCGATTCACCCGTTCGATCAGTGGTGGCCGGCAGGTGATGAGTCAGGGGTGACAGGACCTGAGAACATGCGGTGGATCAGAATCTGATACAGCACCACCACCGCCAAGCCCGGCGGCAGCCACCACAAGGCCGCCTGAAGTCCGTCTTTCCCCGCTGACGCATTGTCGATGGTCACGCTGTGGGCCTGGTCATCGGTCGCAATCAAAAGATTTGGATAGGTCCCCCATGAAAGCATCGCCACGAAAGAAGCCACCAGGAGGCTGGACCATCCGAACGCCGCTCCCTGGTTATGGCGCGCATGATTGATGAAAAGCATGACCATCGCGGCGAGTCCGGCCAATGGCCACACATACCCGATCGGTCGGACCGCGAAACCGGACCAGAATGTGGGGCGCACGTACGGCAAGGCGAAGACAAAGGCCGCCAGCAACAGGACGGTAGGAATCAGAGCGGCTCCGGACAGCGCCCGTGCCTTAGCTTGCAATGGCCCGGCGGTCTTCATGGCGAGAAAGGAGGCCCCGTGCGAGGCGAGCAGCACCACCATCAGCAGGCCGGTCAACAGCGTAAACCAATCGAGAATGCCGGGACTCAAGCCGGGACGAAAATCGGTCCACAGCGGCAGAAAAAAATAGCCCTCGGCATTTAAGGGCAGGCCGCGAATGACGTTGCCGGCAAACAACCCGATGAGCAGTGCCAAGGACAGACTCGCGCCAAAAAAGATGCTATCCCAGAAGCGGCGCCAAAGAACGTGCTCGACATGCCCGCGCAACTCGAATGCCAATCCACGCCCCATCAACAACCACAAGAGCATGATGAGGCCTAAGTAAAATCCGCTGAATCCGGCCGCGTAGGCCTTGGGAAAGGAGAGAAACAATAGCGCACTCGCGGCGATGAGCCAGACTTCATTGCCGGTCCACACCGGGCCGATGGTGGCGCGCAACATGCGCCGCTCATCTTCTGCGGTGACGAAAGGAAACAACATCGCTACCCCGAAATCGTATCCGTCCAGCACCACATACATCGTCAACGCGAGGGTAAGGGCCATGTACCAGAAGGTTTCCATGTCTTACCTCCCCGGCTGTTCGGCAACGGGCAATGCTTCCGCCGGCCCCCGGCGCAGCAGCTCGACCACCAGCAACACAAACAGCAGGCCCAGCGCGAGATAAATCCCGAGGAAGCCCAAGAGGGTGAACAAGGCATTCCCCGAATGGACGAGCGGCGAAATACCCTCCGCCGTGCGAAACAATCCATAGACCAACCATGGCTGGCGGCCCAACTCCGCGGTCATCCACCCGGCGGTCGTCGCAATGTAGGGAAGCGGCGCGCTCAAGAGCAGCAACCAGAGCAACCAACCGGCCCTGAATAGCCGGTCGCGCCATAACCAGAGAACAGCCAGTCCCATCACGAGGACCAGCCAGGTTCCCAGGCCGATCATGATGTGATAGGAGAAATACAACAGCGCGATATGGTCCGGCCAATCATGCCGAGGAAAGGCATCGAGCCCTTTCACCTTCGCGTATAGATCGTAATAGACGAGAAGACTTAAGGCCGAGGGGACCACGAGAGGATTGTCGATCGTCATCGTCTCCAGATTGGGCTGACCGATCAGAACGATGTCCGCCCCGCGCTCGCTGCGAAAGAGTCCCTCGAACGCCGCCCCCTTGATGGGTTGATACTCGAATACCTGTCGCGCGCTTTCATGCCCTGTCGGAGTGATCAAGAGGACCGACGCCAGAGCGCCGGTCACGACACCCGTTCGCACATAGGTCCTGGCCTGCGCCAGATGGCGACCAGCCAGGAGGTACAAGGCCCCCACAGCCGCCATCACAAATGAGCCCGTGACGACGGCGGCCGTCATATTGTGCGTGAATTGCCAGAAGAGCCATGGGTTTGTGAGCAAGTCCGTCAGGCTTTCCACAGTGACATGCCCGTTGTCCAGGACACGATAGGCCACGGGATGTTGCATCCAGGCATTGGTCGCCAGAATGAAATAGCCGGATAGCCAGGCGCCGGCGAACAGCATCGCGCTCGCCAGCCACAACACCCGCCTGCTGCATCGTGCTTCTCCGAACAGCAGCACGCCCAAAAACGATGACTCGAGAAAAAACGCAAACACCCCTTCCATCGCCAGCGTCTGCCCGATGATGCCTCCCGCGTAATTGGAGAAGGCAGCCCAGTTGGTGCCGAATTGAAATTCCAACGGAATGCCGGTGACGACTCCGAAGGCAAAACTCAACGCGAAGATGTGCGTCCAGAATCGAGCGGCTTCATGAAAATGATCGCCTTGGCTCAGCAAGTCCCTGGTCCGAAAATACAGCAGGAACAGCGCCAGTCCCATGGTGAGCTGCGGAAAGAGATAATGGAATGTCGAGGTGACGGCAAATTGGAGCCGGTCATACTGGAGAACGATGTCCATAGAATGAACGGAGTGCCTTTCGCCATCGAGGTCAGATGGGGAAGTTAGGGGCGATGCTCGCACAATTGTGACGTAGGTGCGGGAATGACGGAGCTAGTGGTTGCCCGAGTACTGCAAACTAGGGACTCTGCCAGGGAGCAAGGAAGCCGGAGACTCTTAAGATGCGCCCATGCAGATGCGCCTCGCTTGATGTCGATGAGTGAATCGGACCTGAAAGGAGAAGCCGCCATGGAAAGGCAGGACGCGGGACGAAGCAGCACGCTGGATGAACCGACCGTTGCAGATCGCCACGCGAGCCATCCAGTCAGGTCTGCCCGTGCGGGCGCTCCGTCGCGCAGGGATTCCGCCAGGGGGGCCACCGATCACACACATGAATTTCTCGCACGGACGCTGGGTTGGTTCAGCATCGGGTTGGGTCTGGCCGAACTGCTGGCCCCGGGCAGGGTCGCTCGAATGGCCGGTCTCAAGGATGATCACCGGCTGCTGCTGGGAGCATCCGGATTGCGTGAGATCACGATGGGACTCGGCATTCTGTCGGAACGCCGACCGGCCGGCTGGATGTGGTCGCGCGTGGGCGGTGATGCCCTTGATCTGGCTCTCCTTGCCGGCGCGCTCTCCGGTTCCCAGGGAAACCGGAAGCGAACCGTGGCCGCGATGTTGGCTGTGGCGGGGGTTGCAGCGGTCGATTGTTTTGCCAGCCGACGCCTGAGTCGGATGGCGGGCTGGACCACGGACGACGGGGCCGTCCGGGTCAACACCTCGATCGTGATCGATAGCTCGCCGGAATCGCTCTACCAATTCTGGCGGGACTTCGCCAATCTGTCTCGCTTCACGGAGCATGTGGAAGCGGTGACCATTTACGACCGGCAACATTCGCATTGGGTAGTGAAAGGACCGGCCGGGTATCGGGTTGAATGGAACGCTGAGATCACCGAAGACGAACCGAACAGGAAAATCGGCTGGCGGACCACATCATATGCCGAAATCGAACACCAAGGATCGGTGGAATTCACGCCGGCCCCTGGAGGACGGGGAACCATGGTTCATGTCGAGATGGACTATCACGTGCCGGCGGGCGTGCTGGGGGCCTCGATCGCCACACTCTTTGGCAACGAACCAGGCCAACAGATCCAGAGCGATCTCCGGCGGTTGAAACAGATCATCGAAGTCGGGGAAGTCCTCCGATCTGATGGATCACTGACAGGCAAAGGTCGGTTACCGCAACGGTCTGCGCAACCGGCTGAAGCCACCGCCTGAAATGTCCCGCTGGTAGCCTCTCGGTCCGATGTAAGGAGGAACGCTCATGAAGGCCAATTGCTGGTACGGCGCCGGAGATGTGCGCGTGGAGCAGGTTCCGGACCCGAAGATTCTGAACCGGCGGGACGTCATTTTGAAAGTGACCTCCACCGCAATCTGCGGCTCCGATCTGCACCTCTACAACGGACTGATGCCCACCATGAAGGCCGGAGATATTCTGGGGCATGAGTTCATGGGTGAGGTGGTCGAGGTGGGGAGCGAGGTTAACAATCTGCAGGTGGGTGATCGGGTCGTGACGGCCTTCCCCATTGCCTGCGGCCGCTGCCTCTTCTGCCGGCAGGAATTATTCTCCCTGTGCGAGAATTCCAACCCCAATGCCTGGATGGCGGAAAAGATGTTGGGACATTCTCCCTCCGGCATCTTTGGCTACTCCCACATGCTGGGGGGATTCGCCGGAGGGCAAGCGGAGTATGCGCGGGTCCCCTTCGCGGATGTGGGCACGATCAAAATCCCAGAAGGCATCCCGGACGAACAGGTCTTATTTCTCTCCGACATTTTTCCCACCGGTTATATGGCGGCGGAGAATTGCCAGATCCGCGGCGGCGATACGATCGCCGTCTGGGGCTGCGGCCCGGTCGGGCAATTTGCCATTCGCAGCGCGTTTCTCCTCGGTGCGGAACGGGTCTTTGCCATCGACCGGTTTTCCGAGCGGCTCCGTATGGCGGAAGAAGGGGGAGCTGAGACCATTCAGTACGAAGAAGAAGGCGTGTACGACAGATTGATGGACATGACCGGAGGCCGGGGCCCCGATGCCTGCATCGACGCGGTGGGAATGGAAGCGCATGGGCCGGGCATGCTGGCGGCCTATGACCGGATGAAACAGGCGGTGGGATTGGAAAGTGGTCGGCCCTATGCTCTACGGGAGGCCATTATGTGTTGCCGGAACGGTGGCACAGTGTCGATCATCGGTGTCTATGGCGGGTTCATCGACAAATTTCCTATCGGCTCCGTTATGAACCGCTCGTTGACGATCAAGACCGGCCAAGCCCATGTTCAGCGATACATGCGTCCTCTACTGGAGCGAATTCAGCGCGGAGAGATTGATCCCAGCACGATTATCACGCACCGCATGCGATTGAACGAGGCGCCGGAGGCCTTTGCCAAATTTAATCGGAAGGAGGACCGGTGCGTGAAGATTGTGCTGAAGCCCTAAGCAACGGTGATTTCAACCGGAGAAGCGACACGTACTAAGCCGATTTTTTCGCCGGCACCTTCTTGCCCTTCTTGCGAGCCTCGGAAAGGCCGATGGCGATGGCCTGTTTCCTACTCTTCACCTTTTTGCCGCTGCCGCTTTTCAGCGTGCCTTTCTTTCGCTTGTGCATCACTTTCTTCACCGAATCCTGAGCGCCCTTACTGTAACGGGGCATGTGGATCTCCTTTCGGCTTTCACGGGCGCGTCACGAACGTCAGCGGTGGCTTCGTGACGGATCGGAGACATCCTGAATAACTTCGCCCGAGGCGCGCGCATCCAGCCCATCCAGCGCGAGGTCTCCGAGGGACACGATGCCGACGAGTTGTTTGTCTTTTGAGAGAATGGGTATCCGGCGAACCTGCTTCTCCGCCATCAACTCGGCGGCGACTTCGGCATCCTGGTCCTCGAAACAATAGACGAGACCCGGCGTCATCGCGTCTTGCACCAGGGCGTCGACCGGGCTACGACTTAAGGCCAGGACCCGCAAGACAAGATCCCGATCCGTCACCATCCCCAGCAACTTCTCGCCATCACAGACCGGGATGGCTCCGACATCCAAATCCCGCATCTTTCGCGCCGCGTCCGCGGCGGTGGCGTTCGGCGCAATGACTTCGACACTCGGCGTCATGATTTCTTTCAGCAATGGCATATGGTCTCCTTTTGCGGAAATGTTCCTCCCCTTCGACCCAGCGGGGACGAGATGTCTCCATCCGCCCCGCCCGGGTCCTGTTCACTCTTCCGCCCCTCTGTGAGGATCGAGTCGGGCGCACAATCCTTATCGGCCGCCGCCACCCGGTCCGCCGCTCCCGCCGGAGCCTCCGCTGCCCGAGCCTATGCCAGAGCCCGACCCCATGCCGGAGCCCGATCCCATCCCTGAGCTCGATCCCATTCCTGATCCAGATCCCATGCCAGACCCTGAGCTTCCGGTTCCAGATGAGGATCCGCCTCCGGACGTCCCTTGATGCCCTCCTAAGCCGCCCTTCTCCAGCCCTGATTGATTATGTCCGGACTGGCCTTGACCGGCCGCGCCTCCATGGCTCCCCGATTTTCCATCGGTGACGGAAGGCGGGTTGCTGCCGGTCGAATGTTGTGCCCCGGAGGGCAGCGCCCACACCGCCAGAAATCCACCCGTCAGACAGGCAATCGCATAGATCTTGTAGGTTCGCATAGGTCACCCTCTTTCTGTGCGATGAATGGTGAGATCCCTATTCGCCTCAACTCCGTACCCTCTCAGCTACGCCGGGAGGATTTGCTGGAGCTCTTGGATTTCATCCCGGGCTTCTTGGAAGACTTTGCCATCAGCGTCTCTTTCTTCTTCATGACCGCCACTTCGAGGGCATCCCAATCGATGTCGTGGCGCTCAGCCTCCGGCAACATTTCGCCTTCTTCTTCTTCGATGTGATGTTTCACGAGCTCACTCAGCACGGTGAACTTCGCATGAAATTTTTCATCCTTCGGCTTCAACTTTTTCAATTCCGCAATCAGCACATGCACGAGGTGATGTTCTTCGACGGCTTCGTTCATCATGTCACTGTCGTCGATCGCTTCCCGGATCGCCGGATAGATCAATTTCTCTTCCAGCTCGGCATGGATTTCCAGTTCGGAAATGGCCGTCGCGGCTATCTCTGCCTGCTCCTGACCTTCCGCCGATTCAAACTCCTCGAACAGCTCCTTCACTTTGGCATGATCCTCTTTCAACATCTCGACGACACCCGACGCGTACGCGGCCTTTGCAGCCATGACAGCCTCCTTGTGGTTAGATCCGCTCCGAACTTCTCGCGACAGCCTATCAAATGCAGCCGGGAGCGAGACCTCGTATCATCCCTAGTTCACGTGATGGGAAGCGGCCAATTCGGCAGCGGCGGGGGTCAGACAGAGCTGATGGGCGCTGATCACTGGTCGGTCATGACGCCGGAGAGCGGAAGGGCGTGCCGGCTCACAGCCTCATCGAACAGGGCTCGATTGATGGCCTGCCCGGCAATGGCCCCTTGCCCGGCGGCGATGATCATCTGGCAATTCGCCGGTGTCACACATCCTGCGGCATACAGTCCCGTCACGGTCGTCTGCATGCAGCTGTCTACCACCACTTGACCGTCCTCATTCAAGGCGGCGCCTGCTTCCGCGGCAAGCCGGTTGTGAGAGAGGTCTCCCAGCGTGGTAAATGCAGCGTCCACCGGCAATCGCTCACCCGACTCCAGCGCGAACGATTGCAGACGTCCCTGTTCGTGATCGATGGCATGGACGCGAGAACCGATGACTGCGACCCCATATTCGTTAAGCCACCCGGCATGGCTCGCATCCCATAGTGGTTGCCGGCCGTTCGTGCAGATCGTGACGCGCGATGAAAAGGTCAACATCCCGAGCGCATACTCCGCTGCCTCATTGTTATGGCCGAGGATGACAATTCGCCGGCCTTGCACCCGGTAGGCATCACAATCCTTGCAGAAAAAGAGGCTGTGGCCTAAACACTCTTTGACGCCGGGGATATCCGGGGGCAGATGCGTGAGACCAGTGGCGAGGAGCACTCGTTTCCCTTCGTAACGCCTGCCGTGCCCCTCCAGCCGGAACGGGTCGGTTGCACGGACCGATGAGATGGTATCCTCGATGACCTCGACGCCGAATCTCCGCGCCTGCGCGAGACCTCGCTCAAGCAGTTCTGTGCCCGCGATTCCCTCCGGAAACCCGAGGTAATTCTGGACGTCTAATTCCCACTTGGCCATGGAATGGCCGGAGTGCAGCAGGAGCGTGCGGCGCCGGCTGCGGCCGAGGTAGACGGCTGCGGAAAGACCTGCCGGCCCGCCTCCAACGATGATGGCATCCCACAGATCCTCCTCCTGGCTCATGCCTGCCTCGCTTCTACCGCTCATCGTCTGACCGTTATCGGAGCCATGCATGCCGGCCGGCTGATGGCGCTCCTGTTCACGCCACGCATCTCACCCCTTTCACTCGCACTGCGTGAGAGTTCGCGCTGGAGTGGGGGGAATCGCGTGGTCTGAACCGCTAGTGTCCGCGCGAAAATACCGACGCATGTGTTCAAGCGCCTGCTCATTCACCTGAGCGCTCAATGATGCGGTGCAGTCGCCGGGAATGACGAGACCATAGTCCCGCATATAGGCATCGGCTGCCGTGTAGAGGATGCACTGGTCGCCCGTCACCCCGGTTAGGATCAAGCGCCGGATCCCGAGAGAGTGCAACAGAAGTTCCAAGGGCGTGGCATAGAAGGCTGAATGTTTCGGCTTCAGGACGAAGTAATCCTCTTCCGCGGGCGCCAAGAGTTCAGCGATGGCGCGCCCGCGGCAAGGTTCATTCAGACAGTGCGTGACGAGGGTGTGAAAATCGTGCCGCCAGGTCCCGAAATTATCGTTGATATACAGCACGGGGATACCGGCCTGATGCGCACGTTGCTTAAAGCGGCAGATGCTCATGGCCGCCTCGTGCGCGGCCGGAAATAGCTCGTCTGCGCCCGGGAACGTGAAGGGGTTGATCATATCGATGATCAGAAGAGCGGTCTTCGACTGCTCGGAGGGGTCTCCATTCGATCGACTGGATTCATCTTCATGCACCATCGTGGTTGGTACCTTGAGGAAAAGCCGCTGACGAAACGCTGGCCCTGATCACACACCCTGCTCGAATCGTATCGTAACGGAGCGGCGCGCCGAATCTACTGGGGGTATCCCTCGGGCCAGACATCAATTGGCTCATCAGTCATGACGTAAAGGCCTCGTGATTCAGGAAGGGCAAGAGAGGCGAGAGGCCTCCGGCACACGGGGGCTGACGGCATAGTAGACATCCAACCAGGGGCTCACCATGGTCTGGATAGCAGGAAAGCGGCTGCGGCCGCCGGACAGCAAGCGGCAGGCAGATTTCACCAGCCGTTCCTCCCGGCGGCCCCAGACAGTCGTCTCCTCATCCGACAAAGTCATCAGCGTATCGACCTCGAGCGCAACGCGACTGAATCCATGCCGAGCAACCAGCTGATCCAGGGTGCAAGCCGAGTATCCGTTCAGGTAGGGAAAGGTCAGCAAATTGTTCCAGGCCAAGGCCTGCAGGGCCCATTGACGGCGCACGCCACCGGCCTTGAGCCATTGCAGGCCTTGATGAAACATCTGGCCGTTGGGAACGCGCAAGATCAGATGCCCATCGTCCCGTAAGATTCGGCGCGCTGCGCTCAGCGTGGTATCAGGGTTCACCAATTGATCGAAGGTATTCCAAATGACGACCGCATCGACCGATTGATTGGCGACGGCGGCGTCATTGAGTGTGCCGTGAAAAACAGGCAGACCCTGGTCTTCACAAAATTTCACCACCTCTTTCCCCGGATCCACACCGAGGATCGACCATCCTTGCGCCGTTGCCGCAGCAAGAAATCCACCGACAAAACTTCCCACTTCGACGACAACCGGCGTAGGACCAAAGCGGCAGTGGCGCGCCATGGGTACGATCTTTTGCTCGGCCCAGGCTTTCTGCGCTCGAAACTCGGCCCGGAGGTGTTCTTCGCCGTATTCATCTTCTTGATAGCGTTCTGTGACCGCGCGAAGCGTAGGGCGCGGGTTGCGGTAGATGAAGCGGCACGTCAGGCATTGGACCACTTCTGTGGAATCGTCTTGCGAGAATGTGGTTCGATCCTTGAGATCTGCCTGGGCGTCTTCGCGTCTTCGTTCCTGGTGGAAGACCTGCAGCATTCTCTGTTGCTCGGCAATCTCTGCCACGGAAGCGAGCGTTTCATGTTGTGCACCTCCACAGATCAAACAGGAGACATCGACCATCGGAGACTCGGCTGAGGCCGTGGTCCCGGCATTGTCTTCCTGCGCCATGAGTGCATTCCGGCTCATGCCGAACACTCAACCCTATTGTGAGCCAGTCTGTTCACTGCAATATTCTCTTCCATTCTGTTCCATTGGTCCGCTGTGCTTCTCGAGCGATCGCGATCGCCATCCTTTGGCTAGGCTCTCGCTGCACAGATGCGAGCTTGGCTGCTTCAGCATTGAATGTTCAACGCTGGATCACAAAACAACGGACCGACAGTCGGGGGTTGCATATAGTTTCGCGACGGATCTTGCGCTCCCATAGGCGCGTTTAACGGCGGCCCGCCCTGCATGCCCGGCAAACCGCGCCCCGCACTGGTGAAGGGAGGCGGACTACTGGGGCTGGCCCCGGCGCTGGGCGCCAACTGTGAGGTGGTCGAGGGAGTCAAAATATTAGCCGGCAGTCCGCTCGTCGGCGCGGATGAGGGTTGAATGGGCGAGATGGCCGCAGGAACAGACCCGGATTGAGGCGTGAGCAGTGTATTTTGAGCCCGTGCGGTAGACGGGTCACCGATCAAGTGACTGCCGGCAGCCGCGACAATAAAGAGGAGCAGTGGTCGCTTCCACTTCATACTCCCTTATGCCATGCAGCCCGAGGCACTGTGAGCTAGGAGCTTCCCTGGTCTGCGCAGCTAATCCCCTTCGCAAGGGGAAGCAGAGAGCGTTATTTGGAATCGTGGAAGGAAAGTCGGCGGGAGAAGTGGAGGGTGGCCAGCGAAATGGTGGGTCGTAAGAGGGAGAAAGATCGAATGGAGTCTGGAAGCGTTATTGATAAGTGGGGTCAAACAATGGTGAGTCGGCTGGGATTCGAACCCAGGACCCTCGCCTTAAAAGGGCGATGCTCTACCAGCTGAGCTACCGACTCTCCCGAATGTGGAGACTGCGCTGCGTCACGCGTGGATCGTGACGGGTGGGGATCATACCACTGACGAGTTCCGGATCGCTACGGCGCGCATCCGTCACACGGAAAAAAACGGAAACATTATCGTGCCCGTGGCTTACGGGTGCGCCGGGCAGCCTTGAGCGGATGGTTGAGAATGATGGTTTCATCACGCCGCGACCCGGTCGAAATCATATCGATCCGGCACTCGGCCAGTTCCTCGATCCTCGTAAGATACCGTTTAGCTTCCGCAGGCAAATTCTTGTACGTCGTCACCCCGGTCGTGGGCGCGCTCCACCCCCGGATGCGTTCATACACCGGCTCGCAATTGGTCAAGGCCAGCAGGTCGGACGGCATGTCCCGATGGAGCTTGCCGTTGACCCGGTAGCCCGTGCAGATCTGCAATTCCTTGCGGCCATCCAGCACATCCAATTTGGTGACCGCCAGGGAAGAGAGCCCGTTGACCCTCGTCGCATGGCGGACCACTACACTGTCAAACCATCCGCAGCGGCGGGCCCGCCCTGTCGTGGCGCCGAATTCCTTGCCTCGCTCCTGGAGCCATCCGCCGACTTCATCGGTTAATTCCGTCGGGAACGGACCGCTGCCCACGCGCGTGGTGTAGGCCTTGGTAATGCCCATGACCGCATCGATTTTAGTCGGACCTACTCCGGTTCCCGTGCAGGCGCCGCCGGCCGAAGAACTGGACGAGGTCACGTAGGGATACGTGCCGAAGTCCACATCCAAGTGTGTCCCTTGCGCACCCTCGAACAAGACCGTTTTCCCGGCTTCCACCGCTTTGTTGACGACCATGGTGGTATCGATGATGTAACTCTTCAATCGATCAGCGTAGGCCATGTATTGCTGATAGACCTTTTCCAACTCGAAACAGTCGACCTTGTGCAGCTGCTCGAGCAGCCAATTAATGTCGACGAGATTCTCTTCCAACTTCTGCTTGAAGAGCGGGGGATTGAGCAAATCGCCCATGCGAATGCCGATCCGCGCCATTTTATCGCCGTAGGATGGGCCGATGCCGCGACCGGTCGTGCCGATGCGGCGAACACCTTTGGACTGTTCCGATGCCTTATCAATGGCCTTATGGTACGGCAGAATCAAATGCGCCCGGTCGCTGACGGCAAAGTTCTTGGCGATTTTGACACCTTGGCTCTGCAGGTGATCCATTTCTTCGATCAATGCGCCGGGATCGACCACGACGCCGTTACCGATGAGGCAGCGGGTGCCGCGATACAAGATGCCCGAGGGGATGAGATGGAAGATGAACGTATCTCGCGCATTGATGACCGTATGGCCGGCATTGGATCCACCTTGGTACCGCACAACCATGTCGGCATCCTTGGCCAGGATATCGACAATTTTCCCTTTGCCTTCGTCGCCCCATTGGGAGCCGATGATGACGAGATTCGCCATTGTTCGCTGCCTCTGCTCCTTCTTCCCGTCTGAACTCGAAAAAAAGGCCCTGACCTCGTACTGATCAGAGCCGGAAGGGCATCATGGTAGGATCAGCTTCGCGGTTTGTCAAGCAGGGTTTTTGGCGAACGCTTTCATCCTCGTGACGTCACTGCGCGCGTTTGCTCTTCCAAGGCGGCGTGTGCCGCACCCTTTTGACTGCGCGCGTCCAACGAGGGCCTTCCCCCTCTCCCCAGGGCGGAAGCCGTGGGACGTTCACTGCGCGCATCGAGCGAGCATATTCCGATCGTGCGCGCTCTTCGAGCAAGAAGGTCCCACGGCTTCCGCCGTCTCCTCCCACCCTTTTCTTGACTGACAAAATCCGCCCATGCTAGATTGCGGAGTTACGTCTGCAGCAGCATTCGTTTTCTCGATGTCTGTGCACAGAGAGATCCAAGCTTGCGTGGGGCTGTGGCGCAGTTGGGAGCGCGCGTGAATGGCATTCACGA
>CABVSR010000029.1 GCA_902500995.1 uncultured Nitrospira sp. | reverse complement strand
CGAAGACGCCCTCTGTTCTAGTTAATGACTGTCTCGTTACGGGACCAACGTCAAGGGAGAAGTTCTCCATAGAGAATCTTGTATCGAAAATCGGGGGGCATCTGCTCAATCAGACCATCTAGAGGTTCCAAACTTAGACTTCGAGCACGCCCCCTTAATGCTTGAACCACTTTGATATGAGGCCAACAGACCCTCTCTGGTATATTCCCAAATCGACGCCCATTGACCTCCTCAGCCTTGATTTGCTCATGCCATAACCGCTGATGCTCAGCAGGTTCTGTCGCTTTTGGTTGAAGACAGTAGCCTATATCTAAATCGCTCAACACTTCGACTTCCCTGAGATAGCTTCCAAAGACTGCCACACAAGAAACGCGCATCAAATAGTCTGGAGAATCGTTTATCTCCCCGACGCGACTCAGCAGTTCCTTTACCAGCCGTTCCGCTGTCTTTCGGGATATAGGCTTCGCCGCAGTGGCTGCCCGTAGCTGAGAGCCTTTCAACGTAAGCTCCCAATATTCCCGCCCTTCCAAGGGTCCCTCAAGATACGCGTCTTGTTTCAGGCTTTCGATAACTTCGCGGGCGGTCTCAGGAGAGCAGCCTAGTACGTGGGCTGCGTATTCTATTGTCACAAATTGATTAGCCCCCCGCAGAAGATCTCTAATCTGTTTAGCCGGGAAACCGCAGAGCATTTGGTTAGGTTGTATTCGCATATCTTCGGAGCCAGCGCACAGGCCGTATTCTGCAGGGAGAGCCACTGTCTGTGCTATCCCTCGGAAGAAGAGTCTGCGAACTCCTTTCCCTGTTCATCATGGAATACTTGCCCCTATCCCCATCGGCCTGGGGTTTCCTTTGCATATATGGTCTGCCTATACGATTCCTTTCATAAATCCTCGAATCGTAATTTCCGTTAGATACTGAGCCTTAGAAATTGAAGCCCAATATTGACTCTGATCTAGAGTCGGCATACCCTTCCCACGAATTTCATGGAACACTTTTTTCTCATTTTGATCGGACTTATCGCATGGGCATTTGAGTACCTATCATATAATTGGAAAGAGAGCGTAGTTGCTGCGTTAGCTATTATCGTCTATAAGCAAACTAAGACAGCCTTGGCAGAAAGACGCAGCGGAGAAGAACAGATTCTAAAGCGGTTAGAGGAGGTTGAGAGCCGCATAAAGAATGTTCAATATCAGTTGAATCAAACCAATCAAGCCATAGAAGCGCTTAGACTCCCAGGCCAAATTTTAGAACCGGATGGCCCCCAATTTACGACTGGACGAAGCATACCCCCCTCGGTGCGGCCATAAGAGCGGTCTACTTAGAATGCATTTTAGACAAGGACACCCCCTTAATTGCATCGGAGGTCGCATGAACCTTTGCCGTATTTCGATAGCACTCCTTCTCCTTGCCACAACTGCATATGCCCAGGGCAATGAATCTCAGCCCAAACACTCCTCGACAGAACTAGAAGCTCTCATGCAGACCAAAGGACACATTGTTATGAAGGAGTTCCATCCTGTAGGGGCTGTTGCTGGGCAGCATGGTACACGATTGAGTATAGAAGCTTTGATTCTCTCCGACCCGTCGGACCCCAATATCAAAAAACGGGGTTTGAGAATAGAGGTAACGGGAAGCGGAAGACTGGAAAAGGAGCACACGTCTCTCCTAGACCTTGAAGAGGTGGAGGCTTTATCAAAAGGCATTGCCTATATGTCCTCGCTTGCGAAGGAATGGCAAGGCCAATCTCGAGAAAATACGGAAGTGCTTCTGTCTACGAAGGCGGATTTCCAGGTAGGTTTTTACCACGACAAAGGTGAGGCGATGGCATTTACCAAGTCAGGACGTATAGGTGGGGCGAACGCAATTTTAACTATGGATTCGCTCAGCCAGTTGAAGTCAGTGGCTGACCGGGGGCTAGAGTATTTAAAGACTAAATGACTGTCCGCAGCTTTCGAACACAAATTGGCCCACTCGTTAGCGCAGTTATTCTACTCTTCGCTTATTCCGTTGCTGCAGAAAGTTTCACTGGAAAAGTCGTCGGCATCGTTGACGGCGACACGATAGACGTTCTTCACAACGGCCAAGCAGAACGGATTAGATTGAACGGCATCGACTGCCCAGAAAAGAAACAAGCCTTCGGAACCAAGGCTAAGGAATTGACCTCAAGCCTAGCCTTCGGGAAAGAAGCCACTGTACGGCCCTACAGCAAAGACCGTCACGGTAGAACAGTGGCTGATGTCCTGGTTGAACACAAGAATATAAGCTATGAGCTAGTTAAACTAGGCCTAGCTTGGTGGCCGGAAGTACTCTAAGGATGAGGAACTAGAGAAGCTAGAGGCTGAAGCTAGGCTAGCTAAACGGGGGTTATGGGCAGACCCGGACCCTGTGCCCCCCTGGGAGATCCGGCACCCACGGCAGCAAGAAGTCCGTATGTTACCAGCGGGGGCCAATCCCTCATCCGTTGCCCATGACCCAGACTCGGCCCCGATCATCGGCAACAAGAAGACACGGATCTATCATCGTCCTGACTGCCCAAGCTATACGGGAACTGCGCCAAAGACTCGGCAGATGTTTACAAGTCCAACAGAAGCCGAATCCGTGGGGTATCGGTTAGCGAAAAATTGCCCCCGATAATTGTTGGGAGAACTAACCACAATGAGCGCGAAAGAGACACCCGAGCAGGTAGCTACTTCCTTCAGCGAGGAGTTAAACAAACACGGTTATTTGTTTCAAGAAACAATGGTGGCCGAGATAAATCGAATCAATGTGTCATCTGTCTTCACTGTTGATTGGCGACCTTGGGCACCTGAGCTTCCTGTGGAAGTCCAGGGTGTCCACACCCGTATAGACTTTATATATACCAATGAGCAGAGAAACCTGTATCTAGTATTCGAGTGCAAACGCAGCAATCCAGCTCTATCTAATTGATGCTTTGCAAAGACTGCGTTCAAATCTCCCAATAAGCTTTCAACTGCAGTATATGCGGAGAACATCATAGACATTGGGCTCGGCGTTCTCCGTTCTCAAGTCGTTACATTGCACCAAACAAATGCACTCTATCAAATAGCTTTGGATGTTAAGCATCCGTCAAAAGGAGATTCCAACGCAAAAGGACGGGGTCAGATCGAGGAGGCTGCAACGCAGGTTTGCCGGGAACTAAATGGCTTGATTGAATTTTTCTATAAACACCCTTTCTTGATTGCACCCGGCAGTCATGCCGCGTTTGTCCCTGTCATATTAACCACTGCAAACCTGTGGGCCACAAATTACGAACTTTCCACCGCAGCCCCAGATACGGGAAAGATGGCTGCTGACAAGCTAAGAGTCGAAGCCGTTGATTGGTTGTGGTATCAATACCATCAGTCTCCCGGTCTACTACATTCACGCGAACGTTCGAACCAGCATAAGGACATTGCAGGTATTTTGTATCAGGAGTTTGTTAGACCTATAGCGATTGTAACGCCCACCGGTCTCAAGAGCTTTCTGGAAGCAGGGTTTTGGAAGGTTCCGTAAAGAAATCATCATCAGATTTAGCAAAAGCATGTTCAATGAGTTTGGCACGTAACTTCTCACGCTGCTTACGAGGAATTACATGCTCAAATATTTCTTTAGATAGCAAATAATCTTCGTTGAATGGGCCTTCCTGAACCATCAAACAATACTCCGGAATTTTCAACACGCTCTCCTTAGCGGCATATAACATGCTGGCTCGACTGTTCTCTTCCCTTTGGCCGTACATCCTGTCAGAGTAGAAATAACCCGCCACATGATCCGCCAATAAAAGCAACGGCTCTTCCTGCTCAGTCTTGATTAACACATCAAAAATAGGCTTTATTCTCGTACTCTGTACTGTCTGCGGCAAATCCCCCCCCAGCACCTATCAAAACGTTACGGCAAATCTCTTGGTTTGTTTGTCCCTGAACATCAGAATCCAGTATTTCCGTAATATTGATAGTTCTGACTGGCATATTTTTTCCCGGTAAACTCGCAATATGACGGCCCAGGTACATTCCCGCTAGACCAGATCCAGTCATACCAAACATATGTGACTTAAATGTGTTCATGGGTTTCGCGTATGGCATTGGCTCTTGAGCTTTGAATACGCCCTTCTCGTATATTTGTTGTCCATCATCAAAATGCTTTGACCACGCCTCGCCTGTTTTCCATATAATTCTTACATATATGTACAATTGTTTCTTCGCAATAAAACGAAGGATTGCCTGTGCTTCTTCTGGCGTATTCGCTTGAGACCATTTTGAGAGAATACCGTTTGTTGAAACCAGCAAGGCCTCGCGCGTGGAATCGACGGCGGAAGTTTTTATAGCAACCCCGGCAAAAACGAGGGGACTACCCGGTTCGTGTGAACAGCGGCCTGAAGCATCCATTACAAAAGTGAGATTTGGGATTACTGTAGCCATATACGCTTTCTCAAAGATTTCCTTCTCGTCAACTCCCACGTTCTAGCAGGCGGTTCCACTGTATCATCTGATTCATGTCATTCATCAGCTCTTGCCCCCAACCGCCCGCGCCAATTACTAAGCCAATCACCAAACAAGTCTAGCTGTTGCGTAGGAGCCTCTTTTTGTTGATTCCAAAAAATTCCAATCATTCACTAGTAGCGTTCGACCACTAAGCCCCCCCAATGCTTTAAGCGACCGTAACTGTTGGTACCGGTACCCGCACCGGCGACGGGGGGCTAGGTCGTCCCAAGGATACCCCCGGGGGCAGATGCTTCTACCTATAACCATCTGATCCGTAGTCAGATGGGTCATGATCTGCGGCCTCTGGGTATCAAGCGGGTATGAAAAGCGCGGACAGGAGGGGCTTAGTTGTCCCCTCCTGCCTACCTATTCTCTGTTTATACAAGGAAATCCCTGCAATAGCACTACTACTTAATCAACTCATAAGCCGCGGGTCACCCGTTCAATCCGGGTCACCGCCACCAAATTTCCAGCGGTTTACGACTCAGCTCCTGTACCAACACCTTTGCAGGGTGCGCGGGGGTGCGGTTTCCCTTTCCGGCATCACATCGTCCAGTTTATCGGTCCATCCTCCATCCCGATTGGGGAACAGATGCCCATACGTATCCATTGTCACTTGGATACTACTGTGCCCTGCCTGCTCCTGAATGTACTTGGGATGAGCTCCCTGCTCAATCGACAGAGAGATAAAGGTGTGCCGGAGATCATGAAACCTGATCCTCCGCATTCCTGCTCTCACCAAGCAGCTATACCATCCTCGACGTAGATTCCTTTCCTCCCATCGCTTACCTTCGGGTGAGAGAAATACCCAAGGTAGCTCATCACCATTCTTCGACATGTTTTCCAGCTCGGTGACCTTCCCCCTGAAATTCTTCGTGGCATTCACACATTCTTCATGGTAATGAGACGCGCGGCGGATATCCCAGACCTCACCAATCTGCTTGAAGGGCGGTCTTGGCAAACAGCGGCTGGTGAAGCCGGAAAGGTTGATACGAGACTATGCGCTGGCTAATTGTCGCATCAATGTTCTGTACATTGGACATATCAAGTTGCGTGGCGTGGCACAGGCGCGCTCCGGATTCGCCACCTAAACCGCCCATAGAGAAGGCTGTAAGGGAAGAAAAGCCCCTGGGGCAGGAGCCGCGTGTGGCAGCCTCGGGTGCACCTAACAGGCGATCAACGAATGAAGGTCAAGCGGCTAATCGTGAGGGTCCGCGTAGAGGACCGTTGAAGCCGCCCGCTCAAACAACCGATCCTATCCGTGGCACGGGAGAAAAGCTTCTTGAAACAGATCTCTATGAGCTTTACGGAAAGTCTTCTTATTCAGGCAATTGGTGCTTCCAAGACTATGAAGCTGGGGTGAAGCAGATCTATAAAGTCGATGCCGATTTTGTCATCAAAGACGATGAGATCTATGCGCAACGATTCGAACAAGAAATACTTCCAGTTTTAAAGGCTCGGTGCAAATCGCTCAAGAGAGTTCATATTGATCACTACATTAAAGGCGTGAGAATCGATCAGTGGATGAAGGAGTATAGAGAAGACGAATCAATGTCAGAGCCTGAACAACCAGTCAGCATGATGAACGTTATGATCAATCCTGAGGGGATGCTTACTTACACAATGTATCGGCATGAAAGCCTCGCGGCACTTCGAGCTATGCGTGAGGCACTGCCTCAACAGATGGCCAAAGACGAGGAGTTTCGAAATAGATGGAAAAAGCGGGCAGAGGAGTCCACAGCACAGCGGCGCGCTGCTGAAGAAGCAGCCGAACAAAAGCTTGCCGAAGCGACTGTCACGGCTGACGGCCAGTTATCACTCTCGGGAATTGACAATGAGCACAAGAGGCTCTTCCTCATGATCTATGAAGGTCGTCATGTTGAACTTTCTAAGAGAAACGAGATTCAAGATCTTCCGATCATCCTGTACAGGAATGCCATGTCTAGATATGACAAATTATGTCACAAATCCTTTAGCGATCGCATCCGTGTGGAGGAGACCGTCGAAGTTTTCGATCACCAGGAGTGGAATCCCCTCACGCGCACCATGACGACGGTTACTAAAAAGATTACAGACACGTCCTATATGGAGCGTCGATACGAGCAAGCCTTCCGATCTACGTTCGGCAAAAACATCGTAGCCGCGTTAAAGCATTCTCAGAAGGATGTTAATGAGCGAGTGACTCGTCGTCCTGGTCTCTGGAATGACATCTTGAATAAGGGCGCTATCATGCTGGAGGAATCGCAGAAAGAGAGAGAAAGAATAGAGAAAGCCAACGCGTCTCTTCAGGTACTGCTCTCTCCAGAGGCCTGTGGAAAGCCAGGCATAGTCCGTTTTATGGATAATCTAAATCGACATGTCACTCACGATTACTCTTCCGATGCGTATGAGCCTGCGAAACCTGTCAATGGCTCATACCCCTACACGGAGAAGATAGGGGGAGAATCGGGACACGGTGCCTTTATTGAACGAGCTTACGAAGGAGTTCCGCCGACCTTTTCTCCCGATTTCCCGGTGCCATCCGACGGTGAAGAGATCTTTATATGGGTCAACAAAGATAGTGGGCGTAAGGCGTTGCGGTCAGTCAGGATTTCCGCGCTCGCTCTCAGGGATCTCACTCCAGACCGCACATACACAAGGATCAAATTGCCTGACGATGTGCAACAGGCACTTGAAGAAAATAAATACTTTGTAGTCCAGTGTTCCTATCTTCACGGTCCGGGGGAAGACCTGCGCTATTATTGGAACGCTAATGGCTCACTTCCATCGGAATCCGTTCGGACCTTTGCAAAAAGTAATATCTCTGAAGCTAGGATGTCTTGTCCTATCAGTCCGGAGTAAGAACAAGAGGATAGTCCCTAACCGTCAGAGGAGTAAGTACTTAGGCAGTCGTAATGAGGAGCAGGTGGTAATGCTGGTCTGTGCGCCAGACAATGAGCAGTTCATTCGTAAGCTTCCTCGTCAAGGCGACACGGCTAATGGAGAACTTCGGGCTTCAAGATTGGCTCGATACGTGGCCGGCGGCAGGCCGGCCAACGCGTCATGGGGCCGCTCCTC
This sequence comes from uncultured Nitrospira sp., assembly GCA_902500995.1. Lineage (GTDB taxonomy): Bacteria > Nitrospirota > Nitrospiria > Nitrospirales > Nitrospiraceae > Nitrospira_A. The sequence continues at coordinate 36,645 of CABVSR010000029.1, read as the reverse complement.
GTTGTAACTCTGCAACCATTCCCCCGTGATGTCCCGCACCTGTTCGAGTGACTCAAACACATAGGCATTGAGCACTTCGGTACGATAGGTGCGGTTGAATCGCTCGATGAACGCATTCTGGTCAGGCTTCCCCGGCTGGATGTACCGCAGTTCGATCCCGCGCTCCGTACACCAGCTTCACTGACGCCGAACTGCCGACAGAGGTCGCCGGGTGTATCGTTTCGTTGACAGGCAGACGAGTCATCCTTCATGTGAACAGGCGACACTAAACTGTACTACTTATAGACACGATCATCGTATTAATCGGGCCGGCGATGTGAGACCACCGCCTTCGGCTTGATTCGTCCCATCGCTACTGGCCGGAATCAAGTACCATGGCTGGTAGCCACGCCGTCTCCGACACCTTCGCATGGCCGAGCAAACTATCCGCAACGGCCCACTCCGAGAAGTGTATTCCTCAGCGACAGGTGATACGACCGGGAAAGAGTCGAATGTTTGCGAAGATCTTTCTCAACAAAGAGCTCAACGTACGGGAGGTTATTTCATTTAGAGGCTGGAACTCTCACAGGCTGCAGGGTAATCCTGCTAGGGGAGAGGATCGAAGTAGTCCGGCGCGAAATTGCGCCCGCACTTGTTGCAGTGCCACTCAGGTCTAAGAGTAGTTCTCCGCCGATCGGGGGATTCCGGCCTGAGAAGCAGACGCTCCGGTACAACCGGAATATGGCAAGTGGGACAAGAGTGACTAGGCTCTTCTTTTTTCATCGACTCTCACCGAGTAGTCCGCTGACGTGCTCACCCGCTACGGCACACTGATGTCATTCTAGATTCACCAGTATACCCCACCGTAGGGTTCGACTGATCAACAGGTCGCGATTTTTGCGTTCCTCTCCTCTGACATTTACCGGCCCGCGAGTTGGCTCATGTCGATTTTCACGCTGATCACCCCGCCCAGTTGACCTTCCTTCCCGCCTTCCTTCGAATAGCCGGAAATATCCCGCTCGCCTTTGGGTTCTCCATGGCAACTCAAACAGGTCTTCTCATAGAAGAGCGGCAGCAGCGCCCGCACGCTGTTGCCGCCGTCGATCTTGCTGATGACCGTTCCTTTGTTTCCTTGGAAAGAGGCCTCGCTCAGTTCCTTCATGTGTTCCGCTTCAAACGAGTCGGGCTTGTTGTTGGCATTGCGTAGAAGGTGCTCAGGCGCGGTTTGCTTCAGATAGACCCCGGACCACTTCTGAAACCGCGTGGCCGTTTCGGTGCCGAACGTGGCAGGAATAAGCCCCTTGTACTTCAGCCCTTTCATATTGAGCACGGGCTGGTAACTCTCCACGGTCTTTTTACTCTCCAGAAATAAGCGCTCCAATAATCGTTTCGCTAAAGCCGGCATGCTGGCGTTGGGCAAATCATTCACATTATGTCCGGTACGTTCTTTAAAGATGCCTGCGGTCTGGGCGGCAAAGAGTTCCTGCGTAAATGCCGTCTGCGCGCCTGATGGGTCATTGATCTGCGCTTGATTGCGCCCGATCGCTACCCGGCCGGAATCGAGCAATATGGCCAGGAGTCGCGCGGTCTCGGACACGTCGGAGTCCGTATCTTCCGCTGCCACACTCACAGCCTGCGACAGGCACCATACTGCGACGAAACACAACAGGTATATGCGCATAGTCCTCCTTTCTTGCCCTAGCAGGATGCGGAAAAAGTCCGCCAGCGGCGTTCTCGCGTCATTCAGAGGCTCACCGTACGGCACAAGTACGATTCGCCTCTTCATTCGCTGCGGCCTTGCTGGCGGCCTTTTTGCGCATCCTGCGGGCTATTCTGACGCGAGACGGCCCCTATGTGAAACGCGACGTATGACGCAATAATCGAGTTTTTCCGCAGCCTGTTAGAAGGCCCTTGCGATTTGCTATTTCAGCGCCCAGGTTCGTCATCCCACATCCGCCCGCTGGATACGCAGGATGGTCTAACGTAAAACCTGTAGCCGCTCGATTGACGCTCCTTCATCATCATAGGGGTATTCCAAAGCTTGAACAATAGGAGGGCCTCGGTAAATTTTTCAGCGTGGCGGTTGCCTGGTTGATTGCCGAACCTTCCACCGGCTGGAGCTAATATCGCCCCCTTCTGCGGGGTTCTGACTTGTAAACCTCTGGAACGAAGCGCCTGCTCAATGAGCAAGGGAGGGCAAGGAAAAAACCTCAGAAGAAGTGCTGACGTCGAGAAGACGACACCAGCGAGGGCATACACACAAGCCTGAACATGAATGCTGTGATCGGCCGCATGGCGTATCCCGGGAGATGAACGACTGCGGCACGATCACCTTGCGAGGTCGACCGAGAGAAAGCGACTGCTCCAGGCGTAGTTGCGGTTGGCTTCATCGGGCCAACATGCCCTCAGCCACAGCAACCGGATTCAAACTGCCGGCGCTGATAGGCCAGGACCAGGCAGCGGATGCAGACCTCTCGCACGATCTTCGTGTGCTCATCAGAGAGCGGCGTTCTGCGCATCACAACCTGACCGCAATCGGCACAACAACCGGCGGTCGCGGTGTCCCTTTCAGTAAAGACAGACATCATGGCGTTGCACCCTCCTGTTTTCTCGAATGGGCTGGGTTGTCGTCGTGGTCGGCTTCATCCCACCAAAAAATGCTCGCAACCGTGAACTCCCGGTCACTCCTAAGCTCATCCCCTTGGTGAGCTGTAACTCCCGCTGCAATTCCCCGATCCGCCCGTTCAGCCGGACGATCATACGCTCGAGCTCATCCACCCGTTCGACCATCAGGTGTTGCTGCTGGGTCATCATAGTGCCCTCCTTGGATTATGATTTGTCGCAATGACGGATCACCCCGACGAGAACCCCTTCGATGGCGAATTCATCTGCGGGTGTGACCAGCAACGGCTTCATTGCGGCATTGGCGGGATGAAGTTCGACGGATCGCTCCCGCTTGTAATAGGTCTTAATCGTCGCGTGCCCGTTGACCAAGGCCACCACCGTCTGGCCGTTCCGCGCAGTCGCCTGCTTCCTGACCACAATCAAGTCGCCGGGAAGAATCCCGTCTTCGATCATCGAATCGCCTTTGACCCGGAGCGCGAAGGTCTCCCCGGCTCGCACCATGCTTGGAGGCACATCAACCCACTCGGATTGGGCCACCGGTTCGATGGGCACCCCGGCGGCCACCATGCCTGCCATGAGCACCTGCGTTTTGCCCGCCAGTTGAGTCATCGCGACCTCAACCGCCCCGCCGATACGGCGCATCCCTGATTCATAACGAGCCACTGACACGCGCGTCGTTCGCAAGGCCTCGGCCAGCTGCTCCTGCGTGAGCCCCAACTGCTCCCGGCAACTTCGAAATTGTTTTGGCGTCATCATGTAACCAATGGTTACACATCGGCGATCATCTTGTCAACGGTCCGGTGCATCATTTTCTTGACTATTTTATTTCCCTCTCCCAGAGACGAGTTTGAGAGGGGGAAGGGCAAAAATGCGGTGAAATCGATGCGCTTCTGTGCATAAGTCAAGAGCCATTGTGCCCGGTCGCAAAAAGAATCTCCGTATCCACAGAACCAATCAGCAGAGGCTGGCATAGTGTACAAATATGAATGCTAATACATACACATCGGATACCTGCCCCAATATCTTGTGGTCGCCTGACGCCGCTTCGCTATGCTCAATAAATAGGCAACCTGGTGTGAGGCGTGAATTAGCGGCGCTGTTCGCACTCGGCTGGAGGACTATCAACAGAGATATCCACAGATTTTGGGGAGAGGATTTTTTCGAAACAATCCCCTTTTCTTGATTGAAACCTCTGACCCATTCACCTAGAATCGCGCCGCGACTTCGTCTCTATTCCAGAGGTTTTGGGTACGTTCAGGAGCGGCACCATGGCAGGAGGCTCACGAAGTTTCCTGGCGCTTATTCTTCTCACCTGTGGCTGCAGCGCCAACGTCCGGGACACAGACCTCCTGGCCAGCAACAGCCTCATGCTGGCCCCCTCGACCGCGCGAACGGTCTTCCTGCAAAACCGCAATTCCTCCGATAATCAAGACGTCTCGCTCCACGATTTGGGCGCACGGCTCGGCGCAAAAGGGTATCACGTCGTACAGGATCCCCAGGCTGCGGCCTATGTCGTGCTGACGAACATCGTCTACTGCAACCAGACCAAGATTGAAATGCCGGTGGAAGACATGGTCGCCGGCGGGTATGGATCGGGACTCGGCGGTTCGATCATGTCCGGGCTGCATGGATTGACCGGGATGGCCGGTATGGCGGGACCGCAGGGCGCCCTCGTCGGCGGCGCCGCGAGCCTGGGCCTCAATGCGGCCGAGGGCATCGGAAACGCCATGGGCAGCATGTTCGGCGGGCCATCCCGGCCCGATGCCAATGAAAACATCAGCTATGCCTGCATCGCCGATCTGCAAATCACGGATCGCAGCGCCACGGGTGGGATTCTGCCCGTCTCCCAGCCTGGCACGCCGCCTCCTCCGGGCGTCTACCAAACCAGGCTGGCGGCCAACGTGCATCAAAAGAAACTGGATGAACCGGAAGCGACCCCGCTGGTTCAACAGCGGCTCAGCGCGGCTGTGGCCGGGCACTTCTAGATCATCATCGGCAGGACATCTGGCATGAACAGGATGCGGTCTCTGAGCGCGGCAATAGGCATGGTATCCGGACTGCTCTTGCTGACCGGCTGCAGCAATGTGTTGCGTTCGGGGCTGGTGAATGAGTCTTCGATTCTGCTGCCGCCCAGCGCCGCGCGGACCATTTATGTGCAAATCCGCAACACTTCGGAAAACCAAACGGCGGCTCCGACGGATATCCCGTCCAGGCTGGCGGCCAAGGGCTACCGCGTGGTCGCTGACCCCATGGAGGCCGCCTACTGGCTGCAAACGCAAGTGATCTATTGTCACAAGGCGGGTGAGGGCGTGCGGCCGGAAGCGGTGGCCAAGGCAGGCTTCGGCGCAGGCATCGGCAGCGGAGGAACTCCGCTCGGCAATGCCGGCGGTTTCGACATGGAGGCCATGGCCGGGATGTTCTCAGGCATGAGCGGCGGTGGCATGAACGCGCAGGCCATGCGAGGCATGGGCGGAGGCGGGATGCCGGACATGAATGCCATGATGCGAATGGCCATGAACGGCCGCGGCGGGTATCCCGGGATGGGTCAGCCGCCACAGAACGACGAGAGCATCTACCTCTGTGTGGCCGACGTGCTGGTCACCGAGCGGGCACAGAATGCTCCGGCACGAACCTACAAGATGCGGTCGGTCGCGCATGTCCTCCAAAAACGCCTGAACATCGAAGAAGCCACACCGATCGTGCGCGAGAAGTTCGTCTCCAGCATCACTGGTCCCTTCTAGCGCGCATCCACCAGGCAGGTTGCGGAACAACTCGATGATTGCGTCAGACGACGTGTGTCACACACGAGCCGTCTCGCGTCAGCATCGCTCGCAAGATACGCAAACAGGCCGTCTTCATTGTCCGTCGTGCGTGAAACGTCGTTCGTCTCTCGTCTTTCGTTTCACATTTCACGTCTCACGTTTCACCAATCTGCTTCACGGATTTCGAGAACGCCGCTGGCGGACGTTTTCGCGTCCTGCTAGTCGGCCTGCCTCGAAATCACATGCACAGCTCCGGCCTTGATCGCGGCCGTGACCGCCGTCCCGGTGGAAAGTTTGAACTCCTCCACGGTGGACCTGGTCACCATGGCGACCAGGGGAAATCCACAATCCAGAGTGACCCGCGCCAGCGCACCCAACATGGTGACCGATTGAACCGTGCCTGTGAGATGATTGCGCGCGCTGCTCCCGGAGGCTCGCCCCTGTTCGAGGACCACATCCTCCGCCCGGATACAGGCAAACACGTCCGGTCCCGTCGATTCCGTCTCCAGCGCCATGAGACTGATCCCGTTGACGTTCACGCGCAACATTCCGCCGGCGGCTTCCGCGACCCGTCCCTTGACGACGGTTTCGACACCCACCACGCGCGCGACCTCTGCATTCTGCGGGCGGCTGAACACGTCGATCGGCGCGCCGACCTGCAACACGTCCCCCGCGCTGATGACCGCCATGACATCACCCAGCGTCAGGGCTTCGGCCCAATCGTGCGTCACGATAATCGACGGCAAAGCCAGCTGCTTGAGGAGCGTTCGAAGCTCATCACGCACATGCAGCCGGGTCGGCGCATCCAAGGCGGAGAGTGGTTCATCCAGCAACAACAATAATGGCCGAGGCGCCACGGCTCTGGCCAGCGCGACACGCTGTTGCTGCCCACCGGACAGTTCTCTGGGCTTGGCCTCTCCCAACCCGCGCAGTTGAAACAGCTCCATCACTTCATCCACCCGTTTCCTGCGTTCCGCGGAGGAAAGATGGCTCAGGCCATAGGCGATATTTCCCGCCACGGTATAGGTCGGAAACAAGGCATAGTCTTGCGACATGTAGCCGATATGGCGGTCCTGGGGCGGAATCCTGATGCCCGACGCGGTGTCCAGCCACACCCGTGACACAAAACGAATGGTGCCTTCCTCCGGCCATTCGAGGCCCGCGATAGATCGCAGAATCGTCGTCTTCCCCGACCCGGATGGCCCGAAGAGAATCAGCACCGTCGACCCGTCGATCGGGTACCGGATGTGCGCGCGAATCGGCGCCCGGCCGGGGAACGTCTTGACGAGATGGATCGTTATTTCTGCGGCCATGCTGCCCACACGTTGCGATTCACGGCATAGACCACCAGGAGCACGGCGTAGGAGACCAGCAGAAGAAACAACGCCGTTTGCGCCGCGCCGGCATAGTTCAACGCCTGCACCTCATCGTAGATATCGATGGACACCGTGCGCGTCGAGCCTTCGAGGTTGCCGCCGATCATCAACACCACGCCGAATTCGCCCATCGTATGGGCAAAACTCAAGACCGCCCCGGTCACCAGCCCGGCGGTGGACAGGGGTACGATCAGTTTAAAGAATGTCTGGAGTTTCGAGACCCCCAATGTCCAGGAGGATTCGATCAGCCGCCGATCCACTTGATCGAACGCCGCCGCGAACGGCTGCACGGCAAACGGCAGACTGTAGAGGATCGACGCGAAGAGGAGACCTTCGAAGGTGAAGGGCAGCGGATGGCCGACCAACTCCGTATAGAGTCGGCCAAAGGGGCTATGAGGACCGATGGCGATGAGAATATAGAAGCCCAACACGGTGGGAGGGAGCACCAGTGGCAAGGCCACCACGGATTCCACCAGAAACTTCCAGCGCCACCGGGAGAAACTCAACCAATAGGCAATGGGGAGACCGACCACGAGCAACGCGACCGCCGTCAGGCCGGCTAACTTACACGTCACCCAAATAGCAATCCAGTTCACGCGCGCGCCCCAGCCTAGATCAGAGGTTCCCGACCGGCGCCATCCTAGGAACCGCGGCCGGGAAGGTCAACTGCCGGACCTCTTATTTTCCGATCATGACCTCGGTCGCCTTCACGGCCACGGTGACCTGGTCGTTGACCTTGAGTTCCATATTTTTCACGGACCCCTCAGTAATGGCAGCCACGAACTCCAGCGTGCCCACCTTCACGACCACTTCGGCCATTGCCTGCCCTTCATTGATCCGGACCACCGTGCCTTGAAATTGATTCCGTGCGCTCAGTTTCATCTCCGCTCCCTTCTATTTGCGCCGAAGTCATTCAGCTGGTTTGTCGCTGCCCCCACTCCGCTTGCACTCAAATCGGATGCCCCACCGTCTGCCACGTTCCTCGTCTTCGGTACCCTCAATGGTGCCCATGCCGGCGCTGGTATAGCCCAGGACTTCGCCTTCTCTGACCAACCGTGAAGCGCCCGCACACTTGGCCTGGATGAAATCCAGCGCCTGCTTCCGATACGGGGAACCCATCGGCCCGCCCCTATCCTGTTTGTAGCTGTAGGTCACGACTCCGCCCTGCTCGGACTCCTGTTCCATGAGCACCGCTTGCGAGCAGCCGGCCGCCAGGAACGAAGCCGCGCACAGCAGCCATCTCCATTCGCTATTTCGGTACGGTAAAGCCATAGCGGGTCATCATCTCCCGGCCTTCCGGCCCTTGCAGAAAACTCAGAAAACTTCGGGCCAGCTCCTGGTGCTTCGATTGCTTCAATACGACGGCCCCCTGTTCCAACGGCGGATGCGCGTCCGCCGGAATTTCCCAATAACGGCCGGCGGTGCTCATGGCCGGCGCCATCGCCAGCGACAACGCAATGATCCCCACATCGCAAGCACCCGATTCAATGAATTGCGCCGCCTGGGAAATATTTTCTCCCAACACCAATCGGTCTTTCACATCGGCATAGACCTGAGCATGTTCCATCGCAGCCACCGCTGCGCGCCCGTATGGCGCATGCTTGGGGTTGGCGATGGCGATTTTTTTGATCGCCGGCTCCCGCAAGACGGTCAGTCCCTTGCTCAGATCCAGTGGCGAGGTCTTCGGCACCCACAACACCACCCGCCCCACCGCATACCGGTACAATGAGCCGGGTACGGTCAGCCCCGCCTCCTCCAACTTTTTGGGATACCCGATGTCTGCTGAGAAATACAGATCGAAAGGCGCACCCTGTTGGAGTTGCGCGTAAAAGTTCCCCGACGATCCTAACGACAACTTCACGTGATGGCCGGTCTGCTTTTCGAACTCGCCGATCACGTCCTTGATCGCAAAGTTGAGATCGGACGCGGCGGCCACGGCAATCTCCTCCGCACGGAGAGGAGTTACCGCACAGAAGACGAGAAGAACAAGGGCCAGAATTTGTTTCATACTCGGTTCTCCCTAAAAGAAGATCTGATATTGAACGCGTATGGCATTTTCAATCAAGGTGCCCCCCACCAGATCGAGCGGCACTGCCCCTGACCCCGGCGGCAGCGGCGCGCTCCGGCCGATGGCATAACCGCCTGTCCCGAATTGCGTGTTGCTGTAGGTCACCATGATCTGGTGGTCATAGGTTCCGTTCAAGAACCAGTTCAACGACACATCGGCCTGCCTGATCAGGTCGTTGGCGGAGTTGGTATCAGGATCCCAATAGGCATAGCGGGCCGCCACCTCCACCGTGCGCGGGATGAGATAGTAGCCGCTTTGCACATACCAGCCCATGGCGTTGCCGAAGTTGTTCGGCGCCGTCGCGCTGCAGGCGGTGTTCATGCAGGGCAATCCTTTGTCGTGACGAATGACGTTCTTGAAGTAGAACTCACCCTGCAGCGAGAACCCGCGATATTTGAACACGCCATCCGCCGCCCAGGTGGAATAGTCGACGATCCCAAGACCGAGCTGCCGGCCGTTGCCGAACGCCGCCAGTTGGCGCCTGATGTTGAGATTGGCCAGGTCGAGGCCGACAAACGCGTTGTCGGAGCTGGTATTGACCCCGGGGTTATAGGAATAGCCTCCACCGACGGCGAGTTGCGGCGTTTCGGAATAGGCCAGATCACCCTCCCCGTAGCCAGGGCGGCCGAGAATATTCCAATTCAACCTGGCCACGTACATAAGCCGGTCCACGTCGATCCGCGTATTCGCATTCAAATTACGCTGATTGGCGGGACAGCCGGCGGGAGAAGGAAAGGGATTCCCGCCCGTCTGACCGCCGGGGCATCCGACGGTCGCTTCCTCGGAGATAAATGAGCCCAGTCGATTGAAGCTCGGACCGGCCCCGTTGAACACTCCAAAGTAATAATTGACGGGAAAGAGTTCTTCATCGTTCATGATCGTGATGCCGATATCGCGGCGGTCGAGGCCGCTCGCGGTAAAAGCGTCCTGCACGAGGGCCCGTTCGGCGAATTGCATCGACGCCGTCGAATTGATCTGCGACCGGTTGAAGTACACCTTGTACTGCCCGAACTGCACGTTGGCCCAGGGCAGTTTCGTATAGGTGAAGTTCACATCGAAAAGAGACAGCGAACCGGGCGATTGCGCATTTTCCGCCGTCTCCGCCCGCATCTGGATGTAGTATTTGAAGTCCGGATCAAACAGGTGACCCATGAAATAGAACCGCAGGCGGCGGACATTAAATGACGATGCGCTGTTCTCCGACCGGTTGGCCCGGTAGTCGCCGAATACGCCAAGAAGCTCGGGGAAGTTTTTGGCTTCACCGGGATTCCGCCAGGCATCGTTGCGGAACCGTTGCGTGAACCGGAGTTGAGAACGGAAGCGGATTTTGAGGAAAAAGGCGTTGTCGTTCATTGAGAGATTGAATCCACGGTCGTACCATCCGCGGAACGTAGGAGAAAGCAACTGCCTCCGTTCTTCGGAATCTTTGACGACCTGTTCGTACTCCTCTTGCGTAATCATGCCGCTCTTGAGCGATCGTTCGAGCAGGAGCTTCAGCGAAGGATCCATGCTTTCGACGAAGACGTACTTGCCGTCCTTTTCGACCAGCTTTCCGGTCTCTGCCGCCGACCCTGTTCCAGCCTGGCACAGCCACGCAGCAAATATGACGAACGCGCAGGCGAACAGGCGATAAGGCGAGAAGTGATCACGGACAATGAGCAGACCTTGCTGCAATCTATTCATGGGCGGCTCCATCGCTGTCGTATATTCGGTGAATGAATTCGTTGAATGATCAGAGGTATATCCGGCCTACCACCCGTCAGCGAGGCGCCGCGGCACCGGCTTCTCCCGACTGTAAGAAACCCCGAAACACGACCGCCGGCACACGCTTATCGTCGCTCGTATAAAAGCGGCCCGGCTCGAAGTAGAGGATGTAGTCTTTCGGCGTCGGCGGGGGGAGCGGATAGTTTGAATCGTAGTCATCCGACTTCCGCACCGGGATCTGCGTATGGAAATAGTCGATCGTCAGGTAGAGGTAGGGATCTCGCACGGCCATCCAACCGGCAATGGTGTCGCGACCGTAGACCGGATTGAACCCGGGATTGCGAACCTCGAAGCGCACCCGCTCTTCGGCGCCGACCTGCTGAAATCCACGCGCAAGATGCGGCGCCAGGGCGCGGAGGTCATCGTCCCGGAAGAGCGGCTTCGGTGGTTGCTCTTCCGCGAACCAGCGCAACGGCAACCGTTGCTGCTCACGGATGGAGAATCCTCTCAACAGCGTGGTGAGTTCGGCATCGGTGAGTGCGACCGGATGTGTATACGCTCGCGGTTGCACTTCCCGCTGCGTCACCACGACGACGCGCTCATCTTCATGAATCGTCTTCGTGATATAGGGCAATCTGGCACATCCGGCGGCGGCCAGGGCCCATACAAGCACGAGCGCGAGGCCCGCTACCCCACGCCTGTCGCTTCTGATGAATCTGTTCCGCATCACCCCTCCTTCACACCACATAGGTAAATTATGAATACAGATATTAAATATATGTATACTTGCATCAGAGGCAAAATTTTTATCGTCCACTCGCAGGCGGTACCGCATAGCCTGCTTGCCGCACCAGTTGCTGCGCCTCGGCGCTTTGAATATAGGCCAGGAATTCTTCGCACAAGCGCCGATCTGGGCAGTATCGCTCCATCGCCATTGAGTGCACGGTCGGCTTGTACCCTGTGCTGAAGCGCCCCACGACCCGCACCCGCTGCTGGTGTGCAACCGCCTGATCGCCGTAGATGATGCCGGCGTCTGCTTGCCCGCTCAGCACATGGTCGATGACCCCGCGACCGTCGGTTGCCACATCCAATCGCCCTTGTAGTTTTCCTTCCATCCCCAATGCTCGCAGCAGGTCGGCCGTCTGCGCGCCTAACTTCGTCCGCGTCTGCTCGGCAATCGCGAGCCGCGCCTGCCCCTGACCGATCGCCTCGAGCGACTCAGGAGCCTCCACCAGCGATTCAGGCACAACCAGCACCAACTGATCCATGGCATACGCATGTGTGGTGCCGGGCAAGACGTAGTACTTCACCTGCAGCCGCGTAAGAACTTCATCCCCCCCGGGCGCCACCAGACTGATCGGGCCGCTGCCGATGAAATATTGACCGACCATGCTGTTTTCCATCCCGGCGATGGTTTGACGCAGCTTGAGCCCCGAGTCGAAATAGAGTTTCACCCTCACTTCCGGATGGGCTTTCTCGAAGCCGCCCCCTAATCGCTCCAGCAATCCTTTGAGGCTCGGCGAACCCGCAATCACAAACGACTCGGCCGCCTGTGCCTGCCTTGCTCCTGCCCCGGAGGACAGCGCGAGAAAGAAGACTGCACAGAGGAAGGCCCGCACCACATGCTTCATATGTCCCTGCCTTTTCATCACAGCCATTGCCGTTCGTCGAACAGAGCCCGGCTCCCTGTGTGCCTATGCTATCCGACTCGTAAACTCCGAACCTTCCCCGTTTCGGTCATATCGTATCCACCCAGCGCTTCGACTTCGGTCCTAAACTGCCGGCTGGCGATGGCATCGAGCAAATGCGACAAGCCCGGGTGGCTGGAGAGATATCGCTTCGGCAAGACCAGATCGTAGCGGGCCTGCTGCAACGGGACGAAATCGAGCCCGAAAATCTGGGCCGCAGATCGCACGCCGATCCCAGTGTCACCTTGTCCGTCCGCAATATGCCGCGCCACCTCAAAATGGGAGGCGACCGCCACGCCATATCCCTTTACCACAGTGCCCTCGATGCCCAATGCCTGCAGGCGCTGATCCAGCAACATCCTGGCCGCGGCTCCCTCTTCGCGGTTGACCAGCGTCACGTTCCCACGCACCAGATCCTCCACACCCCGAATTCGCTTGGGGTTCCCCGCTCGCACGATGAGCCCTTCCTCCCACGCGGCAAACGTCACGACGATATAGTCATCGCCTTGCAGGTGCCGCCGGAGGTAAGGCAGATTCGACTCGCCGGTTTTGGCATCCAGAATATGCAAGCCGGCCATGTGCACTTCTTTCCGCTTGAGCGCCTCCAGCGCCGCCGCGCTGCCCATCGACCAGCCGACGACCGTGGACGTGTCTTTGTGCCGGTGCAGATATTCGCTGGCGAGATTGATGGCCGGATCACACCCAGCCACCGCGATTTCGCGTTCGACGAGCTGCCGCTCGCGCAGCAACCGGACGAGCACGCGGCGATCGGATTTCGCTGAGCGCGCGCCGGATCCTGCCTTGCCGATGATGAGACCATCGGCAGGCACGGTGTAGTTCAATATTTCTCCGAGCGCCGCCACCGGGCGAACCACGAAACGATTCTCGATTTTGGCGACCTTGACTCTGGTGCGCGGCTGAACGGCCGACACGGCCAATCCGGGCCATACCCAATCGCCTTCGATCAACTCGCCGGTCGTTTTCAGACTGAAGATATCCTCGACGTGGCAACCCAGAACACTGGCAAGTCGCAGGGCTACGGCCGTGGTCGGGAGATACTGATCCGCTTCGATGGCGCAGACAGCCTGGCGGGTAATGAGAGCCCCGTCGGCCAACTGGCCTTGCGACAGACCTTTCGCCATGCGTAAGGCGCGGAGGGAATTGACGACGTTCGAGGCCGGTTCTGCTTTGCTTTTTTCACTCATGGCGTTCGGGTGATATCACGATAGATTAAATGGTGTCAACTATCATGACATTGTCTCCTGCTCGGAAGCTGCTCGCCGGAGTAATGCATCGGGTATAGCCCTGCGCTTGCTTAGCGACGAGACCGGGGAGGAAACGCGCATTGCTGCCGCGGGCCAGGAAAAAGGAATGGCATGATTAATTTTATTGTTGACAAAGTTATTAAACTTGGATTAATTCATACCTCATCGGATAACAGATATTTATAATAGCATTTATTAATGAGCACTTAAACATGACCTCCGTCACAACCCACATGGAGCGAACGCGATGACACTATCTGCACGAGCCCTGGGCGCCGGCCTCGCCATACTGTTGGGCAGCCTGACCGTTGCTGCGCACGCGGTGGAGGAAGGCCAGTTCATCAAGAAGGACGGAAAGTGGGAGTACTACTCCGGCGAGGACCCCGGCCTGAAATATCTCTTGCTCAAAGGCATCATCACCCAGGAGGAATATGACAAGGGCCTCAAAGTGATCGAGAAGCGCGAGCAGGTCTCTAAACCGAACTACACGATCGACGTGAACAACGGGCTGAACTTCCGCGTGGGAGACAAATTTTTTCTCAAGCTGCGCTTGTTGACCCAGGTTCGGTATACCCACAACGCCTACAACAGCGCCTGGGGGACGATCGGCGATTCGCGTAATCCGGAAATTCTCGGCGGCCAGGTCGAATATCGGGCGATCCGGAAACAGAGCGACTCCAATCAATTCAGCGTGCCCCGCGCCCGGCTCCAATTCCTGGGTTATGCCTTCGATCCGGATTTTCGCTACAACATTTCCTGGGCCTTCGATCAGACGACCTGGAACCAGGAAGGCGGCAGCGGCAGAGCGGGCCTGCTCGATGCCTACATCTCCTCGTGGCACATTCCCTGGCTCACGATTCAGGCGGGACAACAACGCGTCTGGTTCAACCGCGCAACCATCAGTTCCATGGCGACCTCCACCTTCGCCGATAATCTGATCGTCCAAAACGCGTTCTCTGCCAATCAGCAAGGGGCCCGCGATATCGGAGTCAGCATTTCCAGCGATGAGGATCAATACAAGTTCAACTACGCCTTCGGAATCTGGGGCGGCGTGGGAGCCAATCTCGCGCGGGAAGGCACCTCCGTCAGTCAGAATGTCCTTCCTCAAACCGGTACACCCGGTGCACCGGGCGCGGCGACCACACGCACCTATAACTACAACACGCGTTTCATGACCGGCGAAATGATGTACACCGCCCGGCTGCTGTACAAAATCGCCGGCAACCCCGGTTATGGCCAGGGTGATATTTTGAATTCCCGCACCCTGCAATCGGCGATCGCGTTCGGTTACGCCTATAACCCGGCGCAGAACTATCTGAGCTCCATCCGCTCGGACATTGTCGATCGTGCCTACCGGCAGGCGGTCGTCAAGGCGTATAACGGGCGGCTTCTCGCCGGCGGCATCTGGGATTTCCAGACCTACGAAGTCGACTTCATCGCCAAGTATCAGGGCTGGTCGTTCCAAACGGAAGGGTACTACCGGCACCAGCGGCTCCGGAACGCCAACAGCGGCACCAGCGCGTTCGATCTGAATACGATTCCGACAGCCCAATTTCTGGGGCCACCGGTCAACCTGGGGCAGGCCTATGGATGGTACGCACAAGTGGGCAAATACATCATCCCGCGCAAACTCGAACTGGCGGTGCGCTATGGATTCATGGATCCGTCCACCCAGCAGGTCAACGACCTGGTGAAAGAATTCGGCGCGGCGATCAACTACAGTTTTGACGGTACGTACAATAACCGGCTCGTGATCGATTACTCGAACATCACCATGGGGAGCGGCGGGCGGGCGCCGGACCGGTTTCCGTTTGAAAGCCAGCCGGGATTCGGCAGCGATCTCATAGAAAACCGCATCAATGTGCAATACCAGTTTTACTTCTAGCCCGGCCATAGCAGGCATCGTACGAAGGTGGAGGACAGCATGAGAGCAGCTTTTGTCAGAGGAATTATTGCCATCGCCGGTCTCGTGGTCGCCCTGGGAACAATCGCCCAGCCGGCCCAGGCACAGCCGGAAACCATCACCATCGCCGCCGCCAACAGCCTGAAGGACGCGCTGCGGAAAATCCTCCCGCAGTTCGAGGCGGAGCGTCGGAATATCAACGTGCGGGTGATTTACGGCCCTTCCCAAACACTCCGCAGCCAGATCGAGCAGGGGGCGCCGGTGGATATCTTCCTGCCGTCGCTGTTCGAAGAAATCGATCAACTCGAAGCCAAGGGCCTGATCATTCAAGGCACCAAGCGCGCCTTTGCCGCAACCTCGCTGGTCCTCATTACGGGAGCAGCCCTCCCCGCCCCCATCCGCAGCATTCAGGATTTGGAGACGGTCCCGGTACGGCGCATGGCCGTCGGCGACCCCAAAACCTCCTCGGTGGGAAAAGTGTCCGCGCAGTTTTTGAAATACAGCAAACTTGAGCCGAAGCTGAAATCGCAATACGTCTTCGGTGAACATTCACGAGCCGTCCTCGATCTGGTGGCCAAGGGCGAGGCTGAAATCGGCGTGGTCTATCGCACGGATGCCATCTCGAATCCGGCTGTTCGCATCCTCGACATCGCGCCGGCCGGCTCTCACACACCGGTACGCTACGGCGTCGCGGCCGCCTGGACGGCGCAGAACATTTCGGCAGCCGGCGATTTCATTGAATTTCTGCTCAGTCCACCGATCCAAACCCTGTTGCAAGAATTCGGGTTCGACCGCGTGTCGTCCGACGTCGGATCAGCTCAACGAGAAGAGGTGAAACCATGATCAGCATCAGACAGTGGCAACAACAACCCTCATTCCATCGAACCACACTCCTCTTTGCCTTGGTCACGGTCATGGCCACGGCCGGTTGCGCGGGACAGACTCCAACGCCGGCGAAGACGGTCTACCAGTCGGGATTGAACCAGGTGCGAATCGAGACCGATCCTGTCTCCACGACGAACGCTCACCCCGCCTCGTTGACCGCCACCGAAGTGGGCACGCTCTTGAGAGGCGTACGGATCTGGGAGCGGCGCAACGCGCTGCACCGTCTCTTCGTCGGGCAAGCCGACAAAACTCGCGCCTTCCGTGACGGGGAAATTGCAGTCCTGGCCCCGGCCCTGGCCAAGGCCCTGTCGCAGGCCTCGCCCTCGGAGCGAGTGACGTACCATCTCAGCCATGCGACCGAACATGGCGAAGAGGAAACCAGCACGGGATGGCTGTCTCTACAAGACGCGATCCTCCATCTGGCCTTGCGGGAAGCGCACGACCGGCACGGTCCGGGACCCGATATCAGCAAGTATGACCGGCAGATGCCGAACGTGCCGGAACGGTCTCCGGCCTTCGATGCCACCTTTGAGCCGGAAGAATACCTCGTGACGGTCCGGTCGGGCGGCAGTCTCTTCGCGCCGGATCAACAGGAAGAACTGCTCATTCGCTACCGGGATGCGCTCTCCGCCATGCCCGCGCAACCAGGACTGGAACGAGACAACAAACCGGCCCCATAACGGCACTGAGCCGGGGGAAAAAAGGAGTACCCATGCCGATCCTGGTCTTTGTGATTCTGCTGTTTCTCGTCCCGCTTTCTTCACCGTGTGAGGCGGACACGCGCGAAGTGCTCCTGGCCGCCTACAGCGTCCCCAAGGAAGTGTATGAGAAACGCATCATCCCGGCTTTCCTACATCAATGGAAACAACGGACAGGCGAGACCATCCAAGTCCGCAGTTCATTCGCCGCGTCCGGCGCACAAGCCCGTGCCATTGTCGGAGGCCTGGAGGCGGACATCGCCGCGCTCTCGTTGGAGAGTGACCTTCAGCAGTTGGTCCAAGCCGGTCTCGTGACCCACGAGTGGAAGCTGGGACCAGAGCACGGCATCGTCACCACGTCGCTCGTCGCGCTGGGCGTCCGCAAAGGGAATCCGAAAACCATACAGGGCTGGGAAGACCTGGCGCGATCCGGAGTGGAGGTGCTCTATCCGAGCCCGAAAACATCCGGCGGCGCCATGTGGGATATCATTGCCATTTATGGAGCCGGGCTCCAGCTAGGCAACAAGAAAGGATTGCCCGAGTCCGCGTCACGGGACTATGCCGTCGATCTCATCAGCCGGATTCAAGGGAACGTCAAGGTGATGGACAAGAGCGGCCGGGAATCCGTGACGACATTCGAGCGCGGGGTGGGAGATGTGATTATCACCTACGAGAATGAATTGCTCCCTCGGATCGCCCAAGGCCGCCCGTACGAGGTGGTGTATCCCGCTGAAACGGTCGTCGTGGAAAATCCCGTCGCGCTGGTGGACCGTAATGCCGACCGCCACCAAGTGCGAGACATCGCCGAGGCCTTTGTGACATTCCTGCATGGAGAGGAAGCACAACAGGCTTTTGCCGCATTCGGATTCAGGCCGACCAACGACGCGATTGCCCGATCCACGGCGGCGACCTTCGCCCATCCGCCCCATGTGTTCACGATCGCCTCGCTCGGCGGATGGGATCGCGTGTTCGCCGCGCTCTTCGGCCCGCACGGCGCCTGGACGAAGGCAGTGGAAAAATGAGATGGTCAGCGCGCAGGAACATCCCGGACCGGCAATGGCTCTCCTCAGCGAGAACGTGCATCGCGATCGCCCTGACTGGCACCTGGCTGGTCACTATGGTACCGTAGGCCCTCACACGAGGCCTGCATGCGCTGGCTCCATGACCGTTCGATCGGACAGAAATTTTTCCTTTCCTTCGGAGTCATCCTCAGCCTCCTGGCGTTGAGCCTCACGGCGCTCCTGGTCTATCTCAGCCGGATCAACAGTTACGTGGACCGCCACAAGCGGATCACCGTGCCGGCCATCGTCACCGCGGCGACGATGCAGCGCTCCGCCTATGACATGAACCTGACGCTGCATCTGTTCCTGGAACAGATGACGAAAGCCGGCGCAGACGAGACCCTCTCCGACTTGACCCGGCATGCCGATGAGATCCGCGATGCGTTGCAGCTATATCGATCCACCCATGCGGCACGCACCCACCCGATTCTCTTGGGGATGCTCAACCAACATCAGCGCCTGGATCTGGCCGACCAGGAAGACCAGGCCATCGCCGAGATCGACCATGCCTTGCAGGAGTTGAACGGCTTATGGAGCGCGGCCCTCGCGCAGCCGCCGGTCCCCGGCTCCGGTCAGTCGCCGACCAGCAAGGCAGACGCGCTCATTGCGACGCTCACCCGCAACCTCGACCAGCTGGTGGCCGCCCACCGCGACATCGATGTCGAAATGAAAATCGAAGGGGACCTCCTGCTCCAACAGGCCCGGATGGTCGCGCTGGGGCTCGTCGCTGTGCTCGGGCTCGTCATCGGGGTGATCTATGTCTCGGTCAACCGCCGCATTGCGAAACCGCTCCAACGCCTCTCGATTACCGCGGACCGCGTGGCGCATCACGACCTGAGCGCGCAGTTCGAATCGTGGGCGGCCCGTGACGAAGTCGGCACCCTCGCGGCCTCGCTGTCCTCGATGGTCACGAGCCTGCGCGAACAAACGGCCGCCACCGCCAGAAAAACCAAGGAGCTCGAAGCCTTCACCTACTCCGTCGCCCACGATCTCAAAGGTCCGCTGCGGGAGATCGAAGGATTTTCCTCGTTACTCGAAAAACGATTTCTCGAAGAGGGTGACGCCGAAACCCGCCACCACATCGAGGTCATCCGCCGGTCTTCGCTGCGGCTGACGCACATGATCGACGCGCTGCTCAAGTATTCGCGCTTGGAACAGCAGGACCTGCCGCGGCAACGGTTTAATGTGCTGGAGATGATCACGACCTTGATCACCGACCGCTTCCATGGCCTGCAGACGCCGAAACCCAAAATCCACGTCGCCCTCCCGTTCGCCGACCTCTACGGCGAGCCCGTGAGCATTCGCCAGGCGATCGCCAACTTGCTCGACAACGCGGCGAAGTTTTCCCGCCGCACGGCGGCGCCCACCATCACCATCGGCGGTAGCAGGACCGATCATGAACGGATCGTCTGGATTCAGGATAACGGCATCGGCTTTGATCCTGCACAGACCGACAAGATTTTCGGCCTCTTCGAGCGGCTGCACAATCCGCAGGACTATGAAGGCACGGGAGTGGGCCTGGCGATCGTCAAGCTGGTAATGGACAAACATGAGGGGCGCGTGTGGGCCGAGTCCGCACCGGGCGCGGGCAGCAAGTTCTCGTTGGCCTTTCCCGAACGGGCGGAGATCGTCCTGGATCGCACCTCATCATCCTCCCGCCTGCCGCCGGTCTGACAGCATGAGCACAGAACGCATTCGCACCCTCATCATCGATGACGAAGAGTTTGTCCGCCTGGTCGTCGAGCAAGCGCTCCGCGAAGAAGGATGCGAGACTCGCACGGCCGCCGGCGGACAGCAGGGTCTCGATCTGCTGCGCTCCGGCGACTACGACTGCGTCATCACCGATCTGCGAATGCCCGGCGTCGACGGGCGCGCCGTGCTGCGCTGGGTCAAGGAGCATCAACCGGATGTCGATGTCATCGTCTTGACTGGCCACGGCGACGTCAAGGACGCGGTGGCGGCCATCAAGGACGGGGCCTGGGATTTTCTGATCAAGGACACGCCGTTCGATGGCGCGGCCGTCAAGGCGGCCCTGGCCAAACTCCGCACCCTGCGCGAACTGCGACGCGAAAATCTTGCAGCGAGGCATGGCGGCTATCGCCAGGAGCTCGTGGTCACCGGCATCAGCAAGGCGTGGCGGGCGCTGGAAACCCGGATCGCTCAAGTGGCGCCCTCTCACGCTCCGGTCCTCATTCAAGGCGAGACCGGTTCCGGCAAGGAAGTGGTGGCGAGACGCCTGCATGCGTTGAGCCGCCGCGCCGCAGGCCCCTGTATCGCGGTCAATTGCGGGGCCGTCAGTCGCGAATTACTGGAAAGTGAATTGTTCGGTTACGAAAAAGGTGCCTTCACCGGCGCCACGGCGGCGAAACCCGGCCTCATCGCCGCTGCCGACGGCGGGTCGTTGTTTCTGGATGAAGTGGGGGAAATGCCAGGGCCCATGCAGGTGAGCCTCCTGCGGTTTCTCGATTGCAATGAATACCGCCCCGTCGGAAGCACACGCACGCTGCGGGCCGATGTGCGCATGATCTGCGCTACCAACCGGGACCTTCAGGAATTGGTCTTCCAGGGCCGCTTTCGCGATGATCTGCTATACCGCATCAATACCGTCACGCTGCCTGTGCCGCCGTTACGGGAACGGCCTGAAGACATCGCACCGCTCGTGAGCCACATGCTGGAGCGGTTTCGCCTTCCCGGCACCGCAGCGAGAATATTGACGACTGAAAGCCTGGCCGCCATGACCGCCTATCCCTGGCCGGGGAACGTGCGTGAATTGCGCAACGTCATCGAACGCCTCGTGCTGATGAGTCCGAACAGCGGCCCTCTCACACGTGACGAACTGGCGGAGGCGCTGCCACGATCATCCAAGGCCCTCGCGGCGGACGATGAGACACAGCGCCCGCTCGAAGACATCGAGCGTCTGCACATTGAGCGCGTCCTCCAGGCTTGCGGCGGCAACAAGACCAAGGCCGCTCAGACATTGCAGATCGACTACAAGACCCTGCTGGCCAAGTTGAAAAAATACGAAGCCAGCAGCTGAGGGCCGGGCGCCTGTCGACGGCTTATGCCCGAGGACGGCGGGCCACGAACTGCCGGACCAGGACCGCGAGGGCATCTCCTCTGGATCTGAACCTGGCATCACAGGAGCGACGAGTATGACAGGGCCGGGATCATCAGGCGAGCAAGAGGCTCAGGCACGATTCGGAACCTCCGAGCGCGCCGCGGCATTTTATGGCCATCAAGTCCTGGCGTATTTGAATCAATCCATGCGGGACTTCATCGCGCGTATGGAGATGATGTCGATCGCAACCGCGGATGCGCGCGGGAACTGCGATTGCTCCTTTCGGGCCGGCGCGCCCGGTTTTGTGCAGGTATTGGATGACAAGACGCTTGCCTATCCGGAATACCGGGGCAACGGCGTACTGGCCAGCATGGGAAATATCCTGGAGAATCCCCACATCGGCATGATCTTTCTCGACTACTATCAGACGACGGTCGGACTCCACGTCAACGGAACCGCGCGCGTCATCGATCCCGGCGACATCGCTGCCCTGCCCAACGTCACCGCAGGGATGATCGAAGCTGCCCGCCATTCGGGCGGCCGGCGGCCGAAAGCCTGGATTGTGGTCGGCGTGGAAGAAACCTACATCCATTGCTCCAAACATGTCCCGCTCCTCGCGAAACGCGAGAAACAGATCGTCTGGGGCACAGACGACGAACGGCTCAAAGGCGGGAACTTTTTTAGGATCACTCCGTAGCCGTCTCTTCGTGGCGGCTTCGGAATCCGACGCCATTACTTTTTCTGCTGTGCGCGTGCCATGGCCAACGCAAAGGCGCCTGCTGGTTGCGGAGGGCGAGAGGCGAGCCTCGACGCCTCGGCCGGACGCCGGTCCCTGCTCTCTCGCGAAGCGTCTGTGCGAAGGTCAGATGGTGTTGCCGGCGCCGCCCCATCATCCATCCGCATCGTCAGCGAAATGCGCTGGCGGGGCACATCCACCGACAAGACCTTTACTTTCACGATCTGGCCTGGCTTCACTACCTCGTGAGGATCTTTCACGAAGGAGTTCGCCAAGGCCGACACATGCACGAGGCCGTCCTGGTGCACGCCGATATCGACAAACGCTCCGAACGCCGCGACATTGGTCACCACGCCCTCCAGCACCATTCCTGCCTGCAAATCCGCCAGTGACTCGACGCCCTCACGAAACGTGGCGGTTTTAAATTCCGGGCGCGGGTCCCGGCCGGGCTTTTCCAATTCCGAAAGAATATCCCGCACCGTGGGAAGACCAAATGTCTCGGTGGTGAATTCCTCCGCCGAAAGCTCCTTCAACAGAGCCGGCTTCCCCATGACCTCGCCGATTCCCTTGTTCAACCTCGCCAGCATACGCTCGACCACCGGATAGGCTTCCGGATGGACGGCCGACCGGTCCAATGGGTTGTCGCCGTGATTGATGCGCAAAAAGCCCGCCGCCTGCTCGAAGGTTTTTTCGCCCACGCGCGGAACCTTGCGGATCGTCGCTCGATTGGGGAAGGGGCCGTGCGCGTCACGATACTCGACGATGTTTTGAGCCAGCACTCGATTCAATCCCGACACTCGCGCCAGCAGCGGCGCCGAGGCGGTGTTCACATCCACACCGACCGCGTTGACGCAATCTTCGACGGTGGCATCCAGCGATCGCGCCAGCGCTCGCTGGTTCACATCGTGCTGATACTGCCCCACCCCGATGGATTTGGGATCGATCTTGACCAACTCAGCCAGCGGATCTTGCAGCCGGCGGGCGATGGACACCGCGCCGCGCAAACTGACATCCAATGCTGGAAATTCGGCCGCCGCAAATGCCGAGGCCGAATAGACCGACGCGCCCGCCTCACTCACTACGATTTTGGCCAGCTTCTGCTCCGGTTTCCGCTCGGCCACCATTTTGATGACCTCGACCGCCAGTTTGTCCGTCTCCCGGCTGGCCGTGCCGTTCCCGATCGAGATCAATTCCACCCCATGCCGGATAACAAGTTCAACGAGGGTGGCGAGGGCTCCCTGCCAGTCATTGC
Source organism: uncultured Nitrospira sp. (assembly GCA_902500995.1). Lineage (GTDB taxonomy): Bacteria > Nitrospirota > Nitrospiria > Nitrospirales > Nitrospiraceae > Nitrospira_A. Next base: position 13,585 of record CABVSR010000029.1, on the reverse strand, counting down.
GCGGTTGATGCGGATAAATCGTCGCGGTGTCGAGGAGTTTGCCCGTGGCGTCCACCACGGCGACCTTGCAGCCGGTGCGGATACCGGGATCGAGCCCGAGCACCGCTTTCGGCCCCGCCGGGGCTGCAAGCAAAAGCTCGTGGAGGTTGCGGCCGAAAATCTTGATCGCCTCCGCTTCCGCCGCCTCGCGCACTTGCAGTAGCAACTCGGTGCTGAGATGAAGATGGACTTTCACACGCCAAGCCCAGTAACAGACGTCGTTGAGCCATTTGTCGGCGCGCCGGCCGCGGTTCTCAATGCCGAAGCGGGCGGCGATGAGCGCGGCGCAGGGATGCGGGATTTGAGCATCGAGCTGGTCGCCGAGACCCAGGTCAAGTTTCAGCACGCCCAGTGTCCGCCCGCGGAACATCGCCAGGGCCCGATGTGAGGGGATCGTGCGGATGGTTTCGGAATAGGCGTAGTAGTCGCGAAACTTCTCTTCTTCCGCCGTTTCCTTTCCGGGCAGGACCGTCGAGGTCACGATGCCTTCATTCCACAATTTCGCGCGGAGAACGGCCAGCAGGTCGGCGGTTTCGGCGAATCGTTCCACGAGAATATCGCGGGCGCCTTCCAGCGCTGTCTTCGCATCCGGCACGTTGATGGCCTCAACACCTTCGGCGGCGGCCACCACCTTCACATACGTGGCCGCTTCTTGTTCAGGATCGAGCGTCGGATCGGCGAGTAGCGCGTCAGCCAGTGGCTCCAAGCCGGCCTCGCGGGCGATCTGCGCCTTGGTGCGGCGTTTCGGCTTGAACGGCAGATAGATGTCTTCGACCGCCTGCTTCGTTGCCGCCTGCTCGATTGCGCGGCGCAGTTGATCGGTCAATTTGCCTTGCTCTTCGATCGAGGCTAGGATCGTCTGCCGCCGCTCTTCCAATTCCCGCAGATAGAGGAGCCGTTCTTCCAATGTGCGCAGATGCGTATCGTCCAGGTTGTTGGTGGCCTCTTTGCGATACCGCGCAATGAAGGGTACCGTTGCTCCTCCGTCCAGCAGGGTTACCGCGGCCGACACTTGCAAAGAGGTGACGCCGAGTTCCTTGGCGAGCAGATCGACGATACGTTGCTGGGCTTCGGCTGAAACTGTCGGCGTCGTGGAAGCAGTCATGGGCGTCTATCAGGCTTTCCGAAAGCGAGGCCCGGCCGACTCACATGCGGCCGGTCTCAGGAGCTTTCTTGTCGGATGAATGGGATGATCTGGGACGGCGCGAAGCGATCCCGAAGCGATTCCTTTGGAATCGACGACCGGAATTTAGCAGAAGATTCGAGGAACTTCCAGGGCGGACCCGTGGCATCTGTCTGCGCCAGGCACGCCGACATTCCCGTTCGGACATGGTATAGTCGCGTTCGCCGCCGGTCAGAGCCCACCTACTCCATGAATCTTCGGCACCGGGCGGCTCACGCATGCCGAAACAGCCGCACAACGCACCGGCCTCCGCCTCCCTCACCGTGGCTGCCATGGGTGTGGTGTATGGAGACATCGGCACCAGCCCGCTCTACGCCCTGCGCGAATGTTTCCATGAATCACATGGACTCGCCGTCACGCCGGACAACGTGCTGGGCATCGTCTCGCTGATCGTCTGGTCGCTCGTGCTCATCGTGACGGTGAAGTATCTCCTTTTCGTGATGAGGGCCGATAACGACGGGGAAGGCGGCATGCTGGCGCTCATGGCGCTCAGCCAACGCGCCCATCCCGTCAACCTCCGCAAAGGGCTGAGCCTGGTAGTCTCGCTGGGCCTGGTGGGCGTCGCCTTTCTGTACAGCGATGGCATCATCACGCCGGCCATTTCCGTCCTGAGCGCAGTGGAAGGGCTGACGTTGGCGACCGACCTCTTCACCCCTTACGTGCTGCCCCTGACGGTCGCACTGGTCGCGCTGCTGTTCACCATCCAACGCCGTGGCTCCGGCACGTTAGGCAGTATTTTCGGTCCGGTCATGCTTGTCTGGTTCGCCGCCTTGGCTCTGCTGGGGCTGCAGAGCGTGATCCACACCCCCGCCGTGCTCATCGCCGCCAATCCGTGGTATGCCGCCGGCTTTCTCATTCACCATGCGGGAATCGGTTTTCTGGTATTGGGTAGTGTGTTTCTGGTGCTGACGGGAGCCGAAGCGCTGTACGCAGACATGGGGCATTTCGGCCGCCGCCCGATTCAACTCGGCTGGTTTGCCGTGGCGCTGCCTGCATTGCTGCTTCAATATTTCGGCCAAGGCGCGCTTCTCATGCGAGACCCGGCGGCTCTTGCCAACCCCTTTTATCATCTGGCCCCGGACTGGATGCTGTACCCGCTGATCGCGCTCGCGACGGCGGCGACCATCATCGCTTCGCAGGCCATGTTGTCCGGCGCCTTCTCGTTGACCTTGCAAGCGGTGCAGCTCGGCTATCTTCCGCCCTTACGGATCACGCATACCTCCGCGGAGCAACATGGACAGATCTATTTCGCCCTGCTGAACTGGCTGATGTTCATCGGCACCGTCGGGCTGATCCTGTCGTTCGGCTCGTCCACCAACCTGGCCGCGGCCTACGGCATTGCCGTCTCCGGCTCCATGATCATTACGACGCTGCTCATGTATCGTGTCACCCGCCACCACTTGGGCTGGAGCGCGCCGCCGGCGATCCTGGCGGTCGGGACGTTCCTGTTGATCGACCTCGCGTTTTTTCTCGCGAATGCCCAGAAGATCCCTCACGGCGGGTGGTTTCCGCTGCTGCTCGGGGCGGCCATCTTCACGGTGATGAGCACCTGGGCACGAGGTCGCGCCATCGTCGCCGAGCACCTGCGGGTGCAATTTCCACCGTTGCGCCAATTCGCCGCTGAAGTCCTAGCGAAGGTGGAATGCCGGACGGCGGGTCAAGCCGTGTTCCTCTCGCAACATCCCGACATCACGCCGCCGGCCCTGTTGCAAAACGTCCGGCACAACAAAACCTTGCACGAACGCGTGTATCTGCTCACCGTTCGCACGGAGCATGTACCGTTTGTTCCGGCGACAGCGCCTTTGGAGATCACGGCTATTCAGGACAATCTTGTTCAAGTGATCGCCCGCTGCGGATTTATGGAGACCCCGGATATTCCTCGCGTCCTGGAGCAGCTGGCCACGCATGGGCATGTGCTACGGATACAGGACACCCCATTTTTCCTGAGCAGAATTACGTTTCTCGCCACACCTACGCCGGGCATGGCGATCTGGCGGGAAAAGCTCTTTGTGGTGTTGTCGCGCAATACTCAGCGCGCCAGTTCCTACTTCCACCTGCCGTCGGAACAAGCGGTGGAGATCGGATTGGTGCTGGAGATTTGATATGCCTAGACCGGTGGCTCTTACCAGTTCATTGAACTCACATCAATTCAACCGTGCCCGCGTTCAATCTCTCAAACGGTACAATCAGTTGTATCTTTTTGGATAACGCTGATCCACTTTTCGATTACAACGTTCGCTTCTATCTTCTTTCCACTTTAATACTTGCATTTCGTATCACCGTGAAAAATCAGTGATGCCATTTGAGCGATTTTCTCGGCATCACCTTTGCTACTTCGGTTGATGAGCAGATCCCATCGTTGCGCTTTGTCACGCTCAATGTGCTGACCGGTGCAAAAAGAGTATGATGCGCCCCGAGTATTCCGGAATACAAACCTGGCTCTCGCGTCAGATGAGATTGTTCTTCCTTCGGAGAATGCCGTGAAGCCCCACGCCTTTGTCGCCATGCCGTTTGGCGTGAAAACAGACCGCCAAGGCAACGAAATTGATTTCAACCGGGTCTATGCGGAGCTGATCAAGCCGGCTCTAGAAGCGGCCGGGCTTAACCCTTTTCGGGCCGATAAGGAAGTGCAGCCAGGTGACATTCGCACGGACATGTTCCAGGAGCTCCTGATCGCCGACCTGGTTGTGGCTGACCTTACAATTGACAATCCCAACGTCTGGTACGAAGTGGGCGTGCGCCATGCGCTACGGGCACGCGGTATCGTTCTGATTTCCGGCGGACGAGTCCCAACTGCATTCGACCTTTATACCGATCGCAAGTTGCGCTACGACGTCAAGAGCGGTGGACCAGATCCTGCGACAGTCGAACAGGACAAGAAAAATCTTGCCGACATGGTCAAGGCGACGATGGAGTCGTGGCACGGCCACAAGGTGAGTCCTGTCTATCACTTGATGCCCAACCTGCAGGAACCCGATTGGAAATCACTCCGCATCGGTGATGTGCAGGAATTTTGGGAGCAGCATGACGCATGGGAACGCCGCATCTCCCTGGCGCGAAAGGCCGGACACATTGGCGATGTCCTCGTACTAGCCGACGAAGGACCGATTGCCGCCTTCCGCGCCGAGGCTTGGATCAAGGCAGGCGAGACATTGAGGAAGGCCGAACGCTTCGGCTTCGCGTTGGAACAACTCGAGCGCGGCCTATCTATTGAGCCACATAACCTGAAGGGACTCAGTGAGCAAGGGCTCTGCCTGCAACGACTCGCCCTGGCGGGCAGAGCCGGCCATTCGTTGGATCGTGCACGAGCACACTACCGAAAGGTTTTGGAGACCTATCCATCCGATCCGGAGATCTGGGCAGGCCTCGGTCGGGTAGATAAAGACGCCTGGATCTCAGCTTGGCGCCGGCATGGCAACACCGTGGACCAGTGGCGCGTAGAGGCGGCAGAAGAGGATGCGTTGCTGCGCGAGGCCATTGAGAGCTACACGATCGCCTATCGGCGCAATCCTCACCACTATTACTCCGGCATTAATGCACTCACTTTAATGCATCTGCATCGGCACCTCACGCACGACGACCGCTTTGACAAGGAAATGGAGAGCATGGCCGGTGCCGTCCGATTCGCCGCCGAGCACGAACCGAACGAACATGCGCTCTTCTGGGCTAAAGCCACCCTCGGAGATCTGGAACTGCTGCTGGGGACACCTGACAGGGTCAAATCCGTCTACAAGGAGGCCATCGCGAAGAATGACAAAGATTGGTTCGCGCTGAACTCCTCGCGCGCGCAGCTACAATTGCTTAAAGACTTAGATTTTCACCCTGACAATGTCGAGGCCGGGATCGCCGTGTTCGACCGCGCGCTGAAAAACGTACAGCCCGAAGCACAATGGCAACCACGACTGGTCGTCCTCTTCAGCGGCCACATGATCGACCAGCCAGATCGTCCCACACCACGCTTTCCACCGGCAAAAGAAGCAGTCGCGGAAGAATGTATTGCCGAGGCTTTAGATCGACTGGGCGCGGGACCGGACGACCTCGCCCTCGCGCAGGGGGCCAGCGGAGGGGACATACTATTCCTGGAAGCCTGCCGCAAGCGCAACCTTCGCCTGCAACTCATGCTGCCCTTCCAGGTACCGGAATTCATCGAACGGTCGATCCTGCCTTCTGCTGACGGCGCTATGTGGCGTGATCGATTCTACGCACTCACGGCCGGCCTCAAGGACGAGCCACGCATCATGCGTGATGAACTTGGGCCGCTGCCGGACGGTGTGAACCCGTTTGAACGCTGCAATCGGTGGCTGCTCTATACCGCTCTGTCGTATGGCATCAACAGCGTGCGCTTTCTCTGCCTGTGGGACGGTAGCGGCGGGGATGGACCAGGCGGTACAGCTCACATGTACGAAGAAGTGAAGCGAAGGACCGGAAGAGTCACATGGATCGACAGCAGAACACTCTAAGAGGCTCAGCTCATGTGAGGCATCAGCCGGCAGGATGCGGAACAAGTCGCCCAGCAAGGCCGCAACAAGCGAAGAGGCAACACCTTCTCTTCAGTATATGTAGCCTCCGAGCGACGCGAGAACACGCTGGGAGACCTCTTCCGCATCCTGCCAAGACTCTCACATTGAGGGACACATGAACGAAGCAGGATGGGCGAGACTGCTGGAAAAGATCAGTGAGAACAATGTCGTCCCGATCATCGGAACGAGACTGCTGGTCGGAGCCACTGGAACAAGTTCACTACAAGCACAAGTCGCCGCGCGCCTCATAAACGACTATGGCAGGGAGGCAGGAGCGATCGCGCTGCCGCCGTTCCGAGAAATCAACGAAATCGTCTCGCAATTAAAGGGGAGGATCGACCTATTGGACCTTTGCGACGACGTGCGGAGAGCGCTACATGCGGTGAGCAATGCTAAGGACTTTACGATACCGGCACCCATCACGCAATTGGCCGCTATAGCCGACTTTCGACTGTTCGTCACATTGACTCCAGACGACCTGCTCGCCCGTAGCCTGTCGCATCGTTGCACGGTGAACGAGATCATTCATGCCCTCAATCTGACGACAAGTGAAGGGAGTGACCTGCCGCGTGATTGGGAAAAGAAACCCGGCGAAGTGCACCTCTTGTACTTATTTGGGAAAGCGCATGCCAAGTCGTCTTTCGCGATTCACGATGAGGATGTCCTGGAATATGCCCATAAGGTGATCGCTGATGGTCACAAGACGCTTAACGTGTTCCTGGGTGAACTTCGGAATCGCAGTCTGCTGCTGATCGGGTGCAATTTCCCGGAATGGTTGAGCCGATTCTTCCTCCGTGCCACGAACGACAAACGACTCGCTGAAAAATATAGGCGCTCATGGTTGATCGATCAGCTGAGGCCGGAAGAAAGCTTTACCTGCTTTCTCAGCAGCTACGGGGGAGGGACCGAGGTTCTCTCCGATCTTTCACCGGTTGAGTTCGTCGCCGAACTGCACCGTCGCTGGATGGCAGAACATGGAGCAACCGCGAATGAACCAGAACGCCAGGCGGAGGAGACGGTACCTCGCGGAACGATGTTTTTCATCAGTTATTCGCGACAAACCGATCGGCATCGGGCCGAATCGCTGCGCCAATCACTGCGCAATATGGGCGTGACCGAGAACGAGATATGGTTCGACCGTCAGACTATTGAGCCTGGAAATGAATACCGTCGCCGTATCCTGGACGGGATCCGTAACTGCCAATACTTTCTGCCGCTGCTTTCAAGGTCTTGCAACAATCGCACAGAAGCCTTTCTGTTCAAAGAGTGGGAACAGGCAGATGATCGCCTTCCCATGAACCGCGAATTCCTCTTCCCGATCATCGTTGATGATGATTTCGAACCAAGTCTCTTTACCGCACCGTTCATTCCGAAATGGAGAGACGAGCGTCATATCGATTTTGCCCACGCTCCAGAAGGCATACCTGACACACGCTTGGAAGCGAAGCTCAAGAAGCTGGTACGCAACGTTCGAGATGAGGGCAGGCCATCGTGATGATGTTGCTGGAGATTTCACCCGACCTGAATGCCTACAATCCATGGCCTGGGTTGGCTGCCTACGAGGAGGCTTCGAGCGCATTCTTCTTCGGCCGGAATGACGAAGCACAAGAACTTTATCGACTCATCCGATCGGCTCCGCTGACAGTCGTGTACGGCAAGTCCGGATTGGGCAAAACATCCCTTCTGCAAGCGGGACTCTACCCCAAGCTGCGCGAGCAACACTATTTACCCGTCCATGTGCGAATGGAGTTTTCCGATGTTATGAAAGACCCGCCCCTCGAACAAGTCATGCGAAGGCTCAGGGAGGAATTGGACAAAGAGAAGGCAGAATATCCTGAACCTCGCCATGGCGGAGGAATATGGGAGTATCTGCATCGCAAAGACTTAAGAATGTGGAGCCACGACAACTTCCCTCTCACCCCCGTCCTCGTGTTCGATCAGTTTGAAGAGCTGTTTACGAATAGGAGCAGCGATGCCGGGTTGATCACGAACGTGATGTTTAGCTTGGCAGACCTTATAGAAAACCGGTTCCCGCCTGAGATCTTCAATGAAGAAGCAGGAGCCGCGCGCTCAACATTGGACCTGCAATCCCAACGTTATCGCATGGTCCTGTCCTTCCGAGAGGATTTCCTGCCCGAGGTACAGGCGTGGGAGCAGAAAATTCCCTCATTGCTCAAGAACTATTTACGACTTAACCCGATGTCAAGGGAGTGTGCGATCGAAGCGGTCGCGCACGCCGGCAAAGAAGTGCTCAACGCTGATGTGGCGCCATCCATCGTCGATCTGGTCGGCAAACGAGACCACGATGCAGCCGGTATGGCCGAGATGGTTATTGAGCCTGTTCTGTTGAGCCTTTGTTGTTCCAGGCTCAATGCTCGAAGGGGCGACGGCGCAACAATCGATCAGGCATTGGTTGAGCAAACCGGGAAAGACATTTTGGAGGGTTTCTACCGAGAGTCGCTCGACGATGATGACGTGAAGGGACCACCCGACGTGGCCTTGTTCATCGAAGACTATTTGATCCAAGGCGATCACTTTCGCGGTGCCTTTCCAAACGAAGAAGCCCTGAGCAAAAATTTACTCACCAAGAAACAACTGGCCGCACTAACCGACAGGCATCGTTTGCTGCGACTCGTCCATCATCCCGATACCGCCCGTGTGGAGTTGATCCACGACCGGCTCGTTCCAGTGGTGCGGAAGGCCAGAGACGAACGTAAAATTAAGCGGCAGCGGGATGAGCAGGAACGTCTGGCGAAAGAAGCACAGGCCGAGGCCACACGGATAAAGTTTTTTGGTCTCCTTGTCGGGTTCCTCTTCATTCTTGCCGCGGGCTCCGCGATCTTGCTTTATCAGGCTAGAGATACAGCGGAGTCGGCCCAACGGCATGCGGAAGAATTGCTCGGTTTCTTGCTCGGCGAACAGCTCCTTGGACAGATTCGTGATGTGGGACGCAATACTATCCTCGAGCAGGTGCAGGCCAAGGTACTGGCTTACGAGACCGATGCAAAACAAAGAACGGCCCTCATTCGCGGGCTCGCCCTACGCAATACCGGCGATCTTCAGAGAACTCACGGCGAACTCGAACACGCAGTCAATTCTTTCCAACTGGCCCAAAAAGCCATCGAGGACAGTCCCGACACTCTCGATCGTGCGCGAGAGATTGCGAGAACTCATGAGCGATTGGGAGAAGCGTTGGCCGTGCAGGGCCATGTTGTCCAGGCGCTGAACCAGTACGAAGCCGCGGTAGCGCTGTGGAGCAAGATAATCACCAATGCAGCAGTAAACGTGGACGATTGCACCAGCTTCGCCGACAGCCTCACGTCGACAGGTGAACTGAATAACCGCATGGGCAACACGTCGCTGGCTGGAAAAAACCTCGCCAAAGCCCTCAACATTGTCACAACCGTCCCTTTTGGACGCTGCGGCCAGGTGGCAAGCAAAGTTGCGCCTTATCCGGACGCAAAGGCACTCGAAGTGCTCAGTCGAGCCCAGATGTTACGGGCGAACATCTATTACGTGACGGAGGACTATGAAGGAGCGGTCCGACTGGCAAGGGAAGCGACAAGGCTGAGTCCGGCGTCAACATCAGCCACAAGGCAAAAAGCCACGGCCCTCGCCTATCTAGCGAACAGTAGGTTTTTTGAAAAACCTCATCATGCGTTGGAGGATTACCATCGAGTCCTGGCTGAATTCGACGAGTTGCGACGTCAAGATCCCACCAATCGGCTATGGGAAAGGGAATATGCAGCGGTCCAGCTATTGATAGCTGAAGGGATCGTGGTCTGCAACCAGAGCAAAACAAAAGACTGTAAATCGATGTCCTCGCTCAAAGAAGCGGAAATCACGAATTTAAAGGGAACTGCGACGCTCAGCGCCTTGGCAACGCTCGACCGCAGCGATATGGCATGGCAACGCGATCTCGGTTGGGCGCGTCAGGGGCGGGCAAAAGTGCTTGCAGCGCAAGCTCGCCTAGCTGAGCGCCTGGCAGCATTGCAGGAATCCGAACGGCTCTACAATGATTCTATTCTCGACCGTGGCTCAGATGTGGAAGGAATAATGCAACTTGCGGCGACCTTATTGGATCAATCCAAAGCGCTGGCAGACCTCGATCGCTGGGCCGAGGCCAAAGCCACGCTGCAAAGATCCATCGTCATGTTCGAACATCTTGATCTTACGGCTCACGAAGAAAGTTTGGTCATCGTCGGGTATCTATTGGATGCCAAAGCCCTTGAGAACAAACTCCGGCGAAAGACCGAGGGCAAAAAAGATCCTGATCTGACCGACCAGAATGTTAAACGGTTAGAAGACCGCTACGAGCACCTCTCACGAATTGTAAAACAAGAGAAAGCTGATGCCGAAACGTTAAATGATTCACACTTTACACATGTGAGCAAAGGCGCCGACCTGTTCAGGAGGAGCGAACACACTGCCGCACTTGCCGAGTTCCGCGCTGCAGAATCAGATCTGCGTGAATACATCGGACTACAGCCCACGGCATTCAGCGGATATAACAACCTCCGCAACATATATAACTGGATCCAGCTTACGCATGAAAAACTCGGCGATACAAAGGAAGGAGCGGCCGCACGTAGTCTGATGATTCACATGGCATGGATCGCGACATTGCTCAAACCCGAGCATGATGCGCAACCGATGGATGACCATTTGCTTGCGGCACGCCGCACGCTTGGCTTGTCCTTCTATAACAGCAACCGCTTGGCTGAGGCGTTGGCCGTGGTGCAGGATGAGGTCGCTGACGCGGAGGCGATCTTACTAAGGAACCCGAAAAATCCGGATCGTCTCTGGGACCTAAGCAACGCTCATTATGGACAAGGCTTGGTGCGAAGAGCAGCTCAAAAAGCCGGGTGGGAAGAAGCGGTGCGCATAGGCATAGTCTATCTGCAATCCGCTGCCACTATCGACAGAAAAAACCCTGAGCATCAGAACAAGCTGGCGGAAATGCGAAAATACCTGGCCGATGAACTCGATGCGGACGGCCTAAAAGAAAAATCCTTGGTGGAGTATGGCCTTGCGTTAAAAGCCTATCAACAGGCGGCAAAACTTTCTCCCCGTGATGAAACGGCGCTGAAGGGCATCAGTGACCTGGCAGAACTTGGAATTCGGTGAATGATCACTCTCCCTGATTTTCAGTGATGTGGAAGAAGACCCTACCCTCAATGGGTAGGACCAGCTGAGAAAATTCGTCGGAGCCAACATGACCTCAAAGTTGAAAGCAAAGCTGAATCCCACCACCCCGAAAAAAATCCTTGCTTGCGACGGCGGGGGAATACTTGGACTGATCAGCGTGGAGATTCTCGCCAAGCTGGAATCCGATCTTCGCGCTGAACTCGGCCAACCCGAATTGGTGCTGGCCGATTGGTTCGATTTCGTCTGCGGAACCAGCACCGGCGCCATCATCGCCGCCTGCATCGCGACCGGCATGTCCATGGAGAAGATCCGCACTTTTTATGTGTCGAGCGGCGAGCAGATGTTCGACAAGGCCTCCGTGTTCAAGCGGCTGCGTTATAGCTACAACGATGAACCGCTGGCGGCAAAACTGCGCACCGAACTCAATCGCGCGCTGGGATACCCCGTTGGATCGCCGCTGGCTACCCTCGGCGACAAAGGGCTGCGCACCCTGCTGATGATGGTCCTTCGCAATCACACCACCGATTCTCCATGGCCGGTCTGGAACAATCCCCACGCCAAGTACAACCAGCTTGAGCGCAAAGACTGCAATTTGAACCTTCCCCTCTGGCAATTGGTGAGGGCCAGTACGGCTGCGCCGACCTTCTTTCCGCCCGAGGTGGTAACTTTCGCGCCCGGCACGCCGAGTGAATATCAGTTCGTGTTCGTCGATGGCGGAGTGACCACCTACAACAATCCGGCCTTCCTTGCCTTCCAAATGGCGACGGCAGCGCCCTATAAGCTCAACTGGTCCACCGGCCGGGACCAGCTGTTGATCGTCTCGGTCGGGACCGGCTGCGCCGCCAAAGCGCGTCCCGACTTGCAAGCAAATGATCTGTGGTTAGGAGATCACGCGAGGAATGTTCCGCGCGCTCTGATGAATGCGGCCTGCGCCGGATGGGATATGGCCTGCCGCATGCTGGGGGACTGCCGTTTCGGCGCTCAGATCGACCGCGAAATCGGCGACATGGTGATGGCGGCAGACGCGCAGACCTCCAACTGGACGGGAACGAAACAATTCACGTATGTGCGGTATGATCCGGACGTCAGCCAAGCTGGATTGAAGGCCATGAAACTCGGAGACATGCGACCCGAGACCGTGCAGGTGATGGATTCGATTGCCCATATCAAAGACATTCAGATGGTCGGAACGACGTATGCCAAGCAGAATGTGAGTCTGAGTCATCTCCAGCCATTCTGCAGTTCCCACATCTGATGTCGAAGGTAGCGACATGGAGCTGGTTCCTGTGCGAGATAGGTTTGGGCCTGAAAAGTAACCGCTGGAAATGGAAATGCAAGGCTGTATAACGGCATGAACCACCCTCGTCTCTTTCTCTCCGCCGTCACGGAGGAACTGCGTAGCGCCCGCCAAACCGTGGCCGCAACGGTACGCACCCTCGGGTTCGATCCCGTCTCCCAAGACGACTTCCCCACCGGTTATGGCGAGTTGCGCCAGTGGCTACGCGAGCAGCTCGATTCCTGCGAAGGCCTCATCCAGCTTATCGGCGAGGGGTACGGCGCCGAGCCGCCTGAGGCAGATCCGGAATACGGCCGTGTCTCCTACACCCAACTCGAGTTCCTGTACGCGCGCAAGCAAGGCAAGAAGACTTGGGTCATTGTGATCGCCAAGGATTGCCGACGCGACAAACCGCTCGGTCAACTCGACCTCCCACGCGAGGCTGGACATCCCAACCCCACTGGCTATCAGGTAGAGCGGCAAACGCTGCAGCAGGACTACGTTGCCCTGCTCAAAAGGGACAATCATCTCCGCCATACGGCAAATAACGACACCGAGTTGCAAAACATCATTCTCCGTCTACGCGATGACTTGGGCAAGTTGCGTCAACAGGCCGAGCGCAGAGAGCGCCGACTCACCAAGGCCGTCATCGGCATCCTGTTGGGTCTTGTGCTCCTAGCTGGTGGTGGCTGGTGGGGTTACCAGCGTCTCTATCTCGGGGTGCAGCAGGTCAGCGTCGTGAATACCGAGAAGATTCGTGCCCACCTGCTGCAGACCACGGAAGAAACCCATCGTCGCGAGCTGGCGGATGCCGAGGTAGCGATCGACTGGAAGAGGCGGCAGGAATTACGCGAAGTCGCCGACAATGCGCACCACCTGCGGCTGTCTCGTATCGAGGAGCTGGCCGCCTCCTTTGCCGAAATCGAGGGTCGCGGCAATGCCAGTAGCGTCTTTCAGGAAATGACCCGCATTCTGACCGAACAGGGAGTGGACGAGGCGATCGCCTATGTGGAGACGCAGCGCACTTCTATGTTCAAGAACATTCGCGCCCGGGCGGCAGCAGCTCGCGAACACAATCGTGCCGACCTCCGGCCATTCCTCCCGACTGCTGCTCTGTACCAGGCCAAGGGCCAAGCAACCGAGGCCCGCAATCTCTATACAGACATCTTCGCTGTTGAGCCGGACTGGCCAGAGGCTCTCCATGCCTTCTTCTGGTTCCTCACTGATCAAGGGGACCTCGCTCGTGTCCGCACTACTGTAGCCGATGCCCAACGCGACTATGAAGAGGCCCGCCGCAACGCTCAACGCCTGACAACTGACGACCCCGGCAACACCCAGTGGCAACGCGACCTCAGCATCTCCTATGACCGGCTCGGGGATGTGGCCGTCGCCCAAGGGAAACTCGACGAGGCCGCGAAG
>CABVSR010000028.1 GCA_902500995.1 uncultured Nitrospira sp. | reverse complement strand
AGTTCTCCCGAACCGATGGCAATTCTCGACTGCAGCGCATGGTAGCCTTTGCCTCCCGGATCGTAATCAGGATCCACGAAAGCCATGACCCGTTCGCGTTGATAATCGTGCAACGACGCCCAGACCATCTCCCACACGAATGGAAAGAGCATGACCGACAGCAACAAAATGATCCCCAAGGCCTTCGAGCGGACGCCGACCATCAATAACATGGCCGCATAGACGGCCAGGAAACTGAGGCCGCTGCCCAGATCCGGCTGTTTGAGGATCAACAACAATCCAGGCAGGACAATGAGTCCCGGCAGCACCACCCGATGCAACCAGCCCACCCGCGATGCGCGCGAGTAATAGTTCGCCAGAACCAGAACGAGAACCAGTTTTGCGAATTCCGACGGTTGAAACGCAAATGGCCCGATGGGAATCCATCGCTGGGCCCCGCGGCTCGATTTCCCCATGAACAAGACGATCGCGAGCATGATCAAAATGACCGCGTAGGTGGGATAGGCCAGGCGCGCTATTTTGTGGTAATCGGACAGATACATCACGAGGAACGCCACCGTCCCCAGCAGAATCCAGACCAGCTGTTTGAGGTAAAACGGGAAAGCCGTGTCCTGGGAGTGCGTCACACTGTAGATCGACAGCACCCCCACGGACAGGATCACCGCGATCAGTCCCATGAAGCGAAGATCGAAACTATCCAACCCTCGACTGTCGATCACCCGGTCAATCATCACGTTTTCGGCCGCGCCTCAACCGGGGCAGCCGGCGACTTCACCCGCCCGCTTGCCGGAACACCGTGAAGCACCTGGGGATAGGCTTTCACGTAAGCTTCAATCACTTCCTTCGCCAAGGGCGCCGCGGCCGACCCGCCATGCCCCATGTGCTCGGCCAGCACGGCCACCGCAATGCGCGGCGCCTCTACCGGCGCGAAGGCGACAAACCATGCATGATCCCGGAACTTTTTCGGAATATCCTTCTCCGGGCCTGTCCGTAACGCCGCCGTCTGAGCGGTGCCCGTTTTTCCTCCGATCGTCACCAACGGAGACTTGGCCCGCGTGGCCGTGCCTTTCGTCACCACGTCGGCCAGTGCCGCCTTAATCAGCGCCAGCGTTGCGGGTTTGACCGATAATTTCCCACGCACCGTGGGCGGAAATTCCGCGCGCTCTCCCGTCGTGCGGTTCATCACGGCCTGCACGAGGCGCGGCTTGATCGACAGGCCGTCGTTCGCCACCGTGCCGATTACACTCGCCATCTGCAAGGGGGTCACCGTTACATACCCCTGCCCGATGGCGGCGGAAATCGTTTCTCCCGGATACCAGGGCTGATTTCGCGCCTTTTGCTTCCAGGCGGTGGAAGGTACGATTCCCACGCGTTCCGACGGCAACTCCACCCCTGTCTCCTGCCCCAGCCCAAATTGCTTTGCATATTCGGCGATCGTGTCGATCCCCATGCGCTGCCCGACGGTGTAGAAATACACGTCGCAGGAATGGATCAGGGCTTCGTTCATGTCGACCGACCCATGCCCCCCTTGCTTCCAGTCATGAAACAATCGATTGCCGAATTGATAGCCGCCGTTGCACCGAACCATCGTCCCAGGCGTCACGGTGTTGGATTCGAGGGCGGCCGCGGCCATCACCACCTTGAACGTCGACCCGGGAGGATATTGTCCCTGCGTCGCTCGGTTGTTCAACGGCCGTCGTTCATTTTGAACGATTTCCACCCATTGCTTGTTCGTCAATTCTTTCGACAACACGTTCGGATCGAATCCCGGCCGGCTTGCCATGGCCAGGATATCGCCGTTCGTCGGGTCCAACGCCACAATCGCGCCTGATTCCTCGCCCAACAGATCCTCAGCGGCTTTCTGCAACTTGGCGTCGATGGTGAGATAAAGATCATCGCCCGCGAGGGGTTTGTCTGAGACGATGGCGCGTTTTTCATGGCCGAGCGCGTCCACTTCAACGCTCTTTTGTCCCGCGCGGCCGCGGACCTGCCGATCGAACCATTTTTCCACGCCATACTGCCCGACAATACTGCCTTGGTGCAGGTCTGCAAAATCTGGCTTTTCCAATTGGTCGGCCGACACTTCACCGACATACCCCAGCAAATGCGCCGCGACATCCCCTGCGGGATAGTTCCGCTGCGATTCCACCTGAATCATCACGCCGGGCAAGTCCAAGCGGTGAGATTCGATCAACGTCGCCTCGCGCAAAGTCAGCCGGTCCTTCACCTTACGGGGCTGCAATTTGCCGCCCTTCCCGGTGGAGAGTTTTTTCTGAATCACGTCCGGATCAAGGTTGAGAAGCGAGGCGAGTTGCGCCACCAACGCCTGCCGATCTTTGACGTCTTCCAGCGTGACGTACAAGGCAAAACTGGGAACGTTGTTGGCCAGTAAGACGCCGTTCCGGTCAAAAATCAGCCCGCGCGCTGGTTCCAGCACCACGGCACGCGTCCGGTTGTTCTCGGACAGATCCCGATAGTAGGGGCCTTCCCGAATTTGAAGATGCCAGAGGCGCAAGGCGAGGAGTGCCACGACCAAGAGCAGGCCCACGCGCAGGATGACCAGCCGCCGCTGAAGATCCAGAAGATCGGAATCGTTGAATCCTACCGTCGCCATGGCTGACCTTGGCCGGCCCCCGAGCGGAGACCGGTCCTCGCTTAGAGCGCTCCCTCCGTCACCATTCGATCGCCGGACCAGCGCTGGCGAAACAATAGAAACAGGCCCCCGCCGACCGCCGCGTCGAGTCCGGCCTGTACCAGCACGGTCGACCGCACACCAAGCCAGACCTCATCGAGCCCCGCCGGATTCATCGAGTACAGAAAGACCGCGCTGGAGAGACAGGAAATAATTGCGAGGCCCGCCGTCATGACGGCAGGGGTAATATGCGCCATATGCCGCCCGGCCAGACCGGCGAGAAATCCGCTCCCGCCTTTCGTCACCACATTGATCCATAAATCTCCCGCCGACAGCATGTCCTGGAAACATCCCAGCAGGAGGCCGAGGATCAACCCGTCGAGTTCTCCGCCGAGAAATCCCACCAGACAGGCCGCCACCAGACCGAGATCCGGGCGGATGCCGAATAGTCCGCCGTAATGCAGCAGCGTCGTTTGCAAGGGCACCACCACCAGCGCCAGGAGCAGGTATAAGAGAAACTTCATGGCTTTTTTCGATCTCCATGAATCGCCTGGAGCAGTTTCTGCGCGGCGTCGGCATCCTCAAACGGCGCCGTGATGATCAGCACCTCGTCTAGCTTCGAGAGGTCCACCTCCGGCTCGATTTCCGCAGACTGAAAGAGATCGCCTTCCGATTTTTCGACCTGGATGAGGCTTCCGATCGCCAGGCCGCGAGGGAACGTCCCGGTCAAGCCCGAGGTGACCACGCGATCGCCGGCCTGCACTCTGGACAGCAACGGGATGTACTTGAGCCGCGCACGACCGTGGCTCGTTCCCTCGACGATCCCTTCATCACGAGTCCGCTGCACCACTCCGGCAATTGCATTGTTCGGGTCCGTGACCAACAGGACCACCGAGGAAGTCGAATTGGTTTTCACCACCCGCCCCACCACCCCGGCCGGGGTAATCACGCCCATTTCGGTTCTCACCCCGTCATTCTCGCCTTTATTGAGGATCATGCCCCGGTACCAATTGGTGGCATCCCGCCCGATGACCTGCGCCGCCAAGGTCTGCGAGGGTAATTGTTGCTTAAAATTCAGCAACGCTTCATATCGTTGCACCGCCGTCAGCGATTCGCGCAACTGATTGTTCTGCCCTTTGAGCAACTCGATATCGCGGTGGAGCTGGCGGTTTTCCTCATGCACGCCCTGCAAGGCGACGTAACCGTTCCACATGTCCGCAAGACCATGATCAAGGGAGGAAAAGGCGGCGAGCGGAAGACTGAGGACCTGCCCGAGCGGCCCACCGACGTACTGCAACAGCCTCTGGCTTTGGCTAGGGAGCAGAAAGAGGGCGACGAGCAGGCAGGCGAACAGGACGATGGCGAGACGCCGAGTGCCGTATGTTGAGCGCGATATAGCCATCCACACTCGGGATGGAGGTCATCGAGAGGTACTGCACTGCGACATAACCGAAACCTTGCGCAGGAGGTCCAACTCGTCGAGAATCTTCCCGACGCCCAAGACCACGGAGGTCAACGGGTCATCGACCGTAATGATCGGAAGATTGGTTTCTTCGCGAAACCGAGTGTCCATTCCCTTCAGCAAGGATCCGCCGCCAGTCAGTACGATACCACGATCGATGATGTCTCCGGCCAATTCAGGTGGTGTGTTTTCGAGCGCCACCTTGATGGCATTCACGATGGTTCCAATGGGTTCCTGCAAGGCCTCTCTGACTTCGGCATCATCCACCACCAGCGTCCGGGGGATGCCGGAGATCAAATCGCGTCCCTTGATCATCATGGTCTTCCGCTCTTCGAAAGGATAGGCCGAGCCGATCTCGAACTTGATGCGTTCGGCCATATGCTCTCCGATGAGCAGGTTATATTTCTTCTTAATATAGTTCATGATGGCGTCGTCCATCCGGTCGCCGGCCACTTTGACCGACTCGCTGTAGACGATGCCCCCGAGCGAGATCACCGCGATGTCGGTCGTGCCGCCGCCGATGTCGACCACCATATTCCCCGAGGGTTCGGTAATCGGCAACCCCGCGCCGATGGCCGCCGCGACCGGCTCTTCGATCAGATACACCTCGCGCGCCCCGGCCAGTTCGGCGGAATCCCGGACGGCACGCTGCTCCACCTGCGTAATCCGGGACGGCACGCCGATGATGATACGCGGCCGCACAAAGGCCGTGCGGTTGTGCGCCTTCTGGATGAAGTGGCTCAACATCGCCTCGGCCTTCTCAAAGTCGGCGATGACGCCTTCCTTCATCGGGCGCACCGCGAGAATGTTTCCCGGGGTCCGGCCCAGCATGCGCTTCGCGTCGGCGCCGACGGCCATGACACGTTCTGTCTTTTTTTCTACGGCCACGACGGAAGGTTCGTTGAGGACGATGCCCTTCCCTTGGACGTACACGAGCGTGGTCGCCGTCCCCAGATCGATCGCGAGATCGTTGGAGAACCACCCGAACATATCACTCATGAAGGCCACTAGAACTCTCCCTTCGCACGATGGCTGCGCTCAGCAGCCTCGAGGCTTTCAGTCCGATACATCCAGCTGCCCGCTCTCGAGCACTTGCGTCTTGGCAATTTCATCGCCCAACCGTCGGCCTTGCTCATTTCCAATGACCAGCAATCCTTCCAGCGACAGCACCGCGCCCCAGCCGATCCAGCCCACGTAGGGTATTTCAAATGCCAGTTGAGCCAAACCGCAGGGCAGATTGCGAATAATCGACTCCCGGAATCCCGCCGGGTCCCTTGTGCGTGGGACGATGGTTTGGAGTCCGATCAGACGCTTTCCGACGCTGCGCCCTCCACCAAACCCGTCGGCCAACAGGAGATAGGCAAGTCCGGCCAGGACACCGATGGGAGGAACCAGTTTGCTCACCGCCGCAACGATCAGGAGGTCGATCATTTTTGCGATGAAGCGATTCAGCACCTGGGCCTTGGGATAGACGCCCAGTTCGACCGGGACGCGCCCGATTGCCTCCTCCGCCACCGGAAATCTCCCCAATTCTTCGACACTATAGCAAATCTCTGTGACCTGCACAAACAAAGTCGCAATCTTCTCGCGCCCGCGTCCGGCGCGTTTCTGCCTCTTGCCTTTGCTGTTCCCGCCTGAGTAGAATCCGCGACACACAGCCGAAACGAGGCGCATGCGATGATCAAATTATTACGCGAAGCTGCTCACGACTACCCCTGGTTTCTCAAATCCATCATGGGCACGCTCGCCCTGGCCTTCGTCATCACGATGGGCTGGTGGGGGTTCGGCGACCAAGGCGGCAACGTCGTGGCGTCGGTGGGGGACCAGGTTGTTCCGCTGGATGAATATCGTCGCGCCTATGAAAATACGTATCGCTTCTACAAGGATAAAGGGCAGAACGACATCAAGGATGAATTCCTCAAGCAGTTTGTGCTGGAGCAGCTCATCGATAACCGCATGTGGCTGCACGTGGCCAAGGAGATGGGGCTGTCAGTGTCCGACGAAGACTTGCGGAAAGCGATCATGCAGCGAACGGAGTTCCAGAAGAACGGCAGCTTCGACCCGGAATCCTATCGCCGGCTGCTGGCAGCCAATCGCTTGACGCCCGCCTCCTTCGAAGCCATGGAGGCCAAGGACATTCTCACGAATAAAGCCCGGCTGGTCATCATGGATGCCGTGGCCCTCACGCCGTCCGAATATGCGGAAGCACAGACGCTCGTGTCGCGCGAAGGCGAATCTGATCCGGCGAAAGCCGCGATTGCGAAAGAACGGATTTTCCAGAACCTGCTGTTCCAAAAACAGCAACGGGCGTTGATGGCCTATTCAGAATCGATGAAGACCAAGGTCCCCGTGAAGATTCACAAAGAGCTTATGTAGCGGCGATCACTCCCCTCGCGATCAACATCGCATCCCCGTAACTGTAAAACCGGTATCGCTCTGCCACCGCTTCCTCATAAGCAGCCCGTAGCGGTTCCAGCCCTACAAACGCGGACACCAGCATAAGCAGCGTGGTTCGCGGCAGGTGAAAATTGGTGACCAGCGCGTCGATGACCTGAAAGTCAAACCCCGGCGTGATGAATAAGTCGGCCGGTCCCTGAAACAGCTCGATGCCGCGGCCGCCCCGCCCCGCGGTCTCCAGCGCCCGCACGACCGTCGTCCCGACCGCCACGACCCGGTTTCCTCGCTTTCTCGCCAGGCGAATCTGCTCAACAGTGGCGGCAGGGACCTGGACTTGTTCAGCCAGCATCCGGTGCTCTTCAATCCGGTCGCTTGTCACGCTGCGAAAGGTACCGGGCCCCACGTGCAACGTCACCTGCGCCAGTTCGATTCCCTTCGCCCTGAGGACCGCGACTAATTGGGGCGTAAAATGAAGGCCCGCCGTCGGCGCCGCAATGGCGCCTTCCTGTTGCGCAAACATCGTCTGATACCAGCGCTGATCATCTTCCGAAGGCTCGCGCTTGATATAGGGCGGAAGCGGCATCGTACCGGCGGCCTGCATGAGGTCGTAGACGCTCGTCACCCCGGTCACCTTCAAGATCGTCCGGGCCTGACCGCGCTCCACGATTTCACCACAGCCGCCGCCCGGGAAATCAATCAGCGCGCCAGGCCTGAAACGTCCCTTGATCAGCACTTCCCACAGGCCCTGCCCCAGATCCTGCACAAACAAGAGATCGAGCAGTTTCCCGGTCGAGCGAGTCCGGCCCGGCACTCGCGCCGGCATGACCTTGGTATTGTTCACCACCAGGAGATCCCCGGGCTGGAGCAGCGACGGCAGATCGGCCACCCGGCGATGGATCCGTGCGTGACTGTTGCGCTCCAGGACCAGGAGACGAGCATCATGGCGAGGGATGACCGGACGGTCGGCCACCAGCGCCGGATCAAATGGGAAATCGAACTCGCTGAGCAGCATCAAGGGGTTGGAACCACCGGCATCATCAATTGCGACAGGGCGGAGTTCCGCAGTTCGGTTCCCGGATAATAATACTGCAGAATACTGTTGTACGAATATCCGAGTTCAGCCAATTCTTTTGCGCCCCACTGGCAGAGTCCCACCGCGTGGCCTGCGCCGTAGCCGGCAAAGACCACCTCGGCGCCGATCGATTCGACTTCGAATTGCGTACTCGGGATGACCGTGTACCCCGCCGCCTTGCGGAGGTCTTCGCCCCGCAAGAGTGTTTCACCTCCGGAGTGCAAAATCCGCAAGCGCGCAACCCGCCCGGCACGGCTGTAGGCGACCGGCGTGATGGTCGCAATGGTTCCGACGGAAAATCCCTGCTGGCGTAAATTCTTTTCGAGCTGGTCGATCTTCACACTGGCCTTCCATTGATAGTATGGCGACTCCAGATCGAAGGGGCATTCGACACCCTTCAGGTATGGGAGATCTTTGTTGGCCCACACATTCACCGCATCTTCAGTCGGACCGGCGGCGGTGGAGGAAAACGCCGCGTAGATCGGTGCCTGCTGGTGGGTGACGACAATACCCCTGGTCGATTCGACGGCCTCTTCGACCCGTTGATCGACCCCGGTGCGTCCCCGATAGACCTGATCCTGAATCGTGGCCATCACGTCAAAGTCCCGCGCGGCACTAAGCATTTTGTTGTACAGCGCGTAGGTTCGCGCCGCCACCGCCTGCACCTTCAACATTTCCGGATGCCAGGCCGAGCTGACTTCGGACGGCACCACCCCTTTCACATACTCCTCCAAATCCACCTGGTTCACCACAGAGATCGCATGCCCTTTGCGCGCCACCCGCACGACCCCGCTGATCGGAAGCGGAGCGCTCGCAGCCCCGCCATATTTCCCCACGACCAAGGCCAGATTGTTCCGGAGTGAGCGGATGAGAACCTGCCCCCCGGGAATACGCCGTCCGTCGACATGTAAGCCGTCCGCTCGCGCCGTCAGATGGATGGGTGCATGCACGGTTTTCGTGTCGCCGGTCTCGGTGACCAGCGCGAGCAGCCCATCCGAACGCACGTCGATGAACGGGGCATCCTGCACGAGTAAGACTCGGATGGATTCGGCTGAAGCGGGTTGAGCGCACAGGCACGCGAGGAGGGCCATAGCTCCCGCTCCGACCCAGCTGGCAAGGCGATGTGGAATCAACGGCGAAAGAGCCATGAAAGGATGTACAACACGACGCTCAACAGAATGCTGAGCACAAGACTGGTAGCAAGCGGCACATGCAGGCTGAATCGCTCTCGCGTGATCGACAGATCACCCGGCAATCTACCGATCCATCCGAAGACCCCACCGAGACCAGGCCCTTTTTCAATCAGCGTCAGCAGCAGTCCGACCGCAGCCAAGGCCGTCCCGGCGATGATTAACACACGACCGATCCCGCTCACGCCATCCATGGGTTATTGTAGCAAACATTCCGCAATTTGAACGGCATTCAGCGCGGCGCCCTTCCGGAGATTGTCGCTCACGACCCACAGATTCAATCCATTGGTGAGTGATTCATCCACTCGCACCCGTCCGACATACACCTCATCCTTGCCGGAGACATCAAACGGCATCGGATAGAGCTTTTTCACGGGATCGTCATAGACGATGACACCGGGCATCTCCGCGAGGGCCGCCCGCGCCTCATTAGCCTTCAACGGTCGCTCAAGTTCCACGTTGATCGCTTCGGAATGGCAGCGCAGGACCGGCACACGCACCGTGGTCGCGGTGACTCGGAGCGCGGGCATATCCAGAATCTTGCGCGTCTCTTGAACGATCTTAACCTCTTCCGAACAGTCACCGCCGTCCCCGAATGACCCGACCTGCGGTAACAGGTTAAAGGCGATCTGATAGGGATAGACCTGCACCTTCACATCTTGAAAGGACATCAGCGCCTTGGTCTGATCGACCAACTCATCCATGGCCGCCGACCCGGTCCCGGACACCGATTGAAAGGTCGTCACCACGACCCGTTTGATCCCCGCAGCATCGCGCAACGGCTTGAGCGCCATGACCAGCGGAGTCGTCGTACAATTGGGAATGGCCACGATTCCCCGCGTCATAACACGCAGCGCCGCCGCGTTGACCTCCGGGACGACCAGCGGCACGCCCGGATCCATGCGAAACACCGCGCTGTCGTCGATGACGACGACCCCGGCCGCGCCCAATCGCGCCCCATAGTCCCGGCTAATGGCATCCGTGGCGGAGATAAAGGCGATGTCCACCCCGGCAAAGGAGGAAGCCTCCGTCAGTTCCTCCACTTTGTACTCTTTGCCCTGACATGAAAGCACCTCGCCGGCCGAACGCTTCGATGAAAAGAGCCGCAGCGTCTCGATCGGAAAGTTGCGTTCTTCTAAAATCTCCAGGCTTTCTTTTCCGACCGCCCCGGTCGCCCCGAGCACTGCCACTGTGTAGGCTTGCTTCTTCTTCAACATGATACTGTCCTTACGCGGTCGCCGTGAGAACCCTGATGCGGTGATTAAACGTGTCCGCCACATACACGGTTCCGGCCGCATCGACCGCGACGCCGAATGGATAACTGAGACTGCCTGCCAAGGCATCGCCGCCGTCGCCGCCGAACTGCGCGACACCGGTGCCTGACAGGCGCGTGATGGTGTTCGTCTGCCCGTTGCACACTCGAATCAAATGACTGTCTGAATCCGTGAGATACACCCTGCCATCGTGGCCAATGGCGATGCCGGCCGGCCGGGAGAGGCTCAATGACGCAGGCTCTTCGGGGCCCTGATAGCGGTAGGTGCCACCGTCTCCCGCCACTGTGGCGATCTGACCCGTCGCAGGGTTGACCGACCGTATCCGGCTGTTGAAGGTATCCGCGACATACACCAAGCCATCATCACCCACTGCTACGCCGCTCGGCCCTGCCAAACTGGCCTGCACAGCCGGCACCTGATCGCCGCTGTAGGCCGCCGATCCGTCACCGGCTGCCGTCGTGATGATCCCGGTCGCCAGGTCTACCCGGCGAACGCGATTGTTGCTTTGATCGGCAATGTACAACGCCTCGTCGGTGACGGCCAACCCGGTCGGTTCATTGATCGCCGCCTGAATCGCCGGCCCGCCGTCGCCGGAATAACGCGCCTGACCTGTGCCGGCGACGTGCGTGATGAGGCCCGTCTCCGCGTCGATTCTCCGGATGCGATGGTTCATAGTGTCGGCGATATACACATTCCCGAGGCGATCCACGGTCACGGCACTGGGGAAGTTCAAGCGCGCGCGGCGAGCCGGACCGCCGTCTCCTGAATCCTGCTCGATCGTCAGCCGGCCGCCGGTCACATACCGGACTGTACCGCTCAAGTCAGTCACCTGCGTGTAGGCCTTGGTGCTGTCGCCCGAGGTGTCGGCAAAGGGATCTTCTTCTTCGTCCGACGGCATCGCGACAGGCTCCGGCGCCGTCATGGGGCCAGCCGTCCCGCCGGATCCGATTCCGGCCACCGTCGTAATGATGCCTGTTCTCCGATCGACACGGCGGACCACATGATTCTCAGAGTCCGCGATATACAGATTCCCCTCGCGGTCCACGCAGAGACCTTTGGGCTCATTCAACGAGGCCGCTGCGGCAGGTCCGCCGTCCCCGGCATATCCGGGCTCCCCGATTCCCACGAGGGTCTTGATGATGAGGGTAGATGTCGTTCCAGTAGCCATATCCTATGCCGGGAGATTCTTCACGATCGCATCGCCCATCTCCGTGGTCCCGACCAGGCGCATGCCATCGGCATGAATGTCTTTGGTGCGAAATCCCTGTTCGAGGGTCTTGACGATCGCCTGTTCAATGGCCGCCGCTTCCTTGTCCAGCTGAAACGCGTACGACAACATCATGGCGCCGGAGGCAATGGTGGCGATCGGATTGGCGAGATTCTTTCCGGCGATATCCGGCGCGCTGCCATGAATGGGTTCGAATAAACCGACCTTGGCACCGATACTGGCGGAGGGCAGCATGCCGATCGATCCGGTGAGCATCGCGGCCTCATCGCTCAAGATATCGCCGAAGATGTTATTGCAGAGCAGCACATCGAATTGCCGCGGGTTGCGGACCAACTGCATGGCGCAATTGTCGACATAGATATGGCTCAAGGTCACGTCGGCGTAGTTTTTGTGAACTTCCGTGACCACTTTTCGCCACAATTCGGAGGACTCCAGGACATTGGCCTTGTCGACCGACATCACCTTTTTGCGGCGCTTGCGCGCTGCGTCGAACGCCACCACTGCAATGCGTCGAATCTCGTCGGTCGTATAGACCTCCGTATTGAATCCGCGCTCCCCGCCGCCGGGCAGCGGTTCCACGCCTTTCGGTTTTCCAAAATAAATCCCCCCGGTCAGCTCGCGAATGACGAGCATATCGATGCCTTCGATCACCTCCCGGCGCAAGGTGGACGCATCGGCCAACATGGGATACAGCTTTGCCGGGCGCAAATTCGCATAGAGTCCCAGTTGCTCGCGGAGGCCAAGCAAGGCCCGCTCCGGGCGAATGCTGTAATCCAGGCCTTCCCATTTCGGTCCGCCGACGGCTCCGAGCAGCACGGCATCACTGTGCTTCGCGAGCGCGAGCGTTTCTGCAGGGAGCGGGACCCCGAACTTATCGATGGCATGGCCCCCCACATCCGCCGCTTGAAATTCAAACGTGTGCCCGAACCGTTCGGCCACCGTCTTTAAGACCTTCACCGCTTCGGGGACAATTTCACGGCCGACTCCATCTCCGGCCAGGACTGCAATTTTTGCCTTCACGTCGCGCTCTCCTCTCGGCTATTCAAGGACCGCCTCATCTTCCGCCTTCCAGGCGGGGTCGACCAGGCAGAGAAATTCTATCGATTCCGTTCCGGTATTGATCAACGATTGCGTGGCTCCCGGCGGCACATAAATGAGCGACCCTGCCTGCACCGCCATGGACGCATCGTCCACCTTCATCACGCCGTGCCCGGCGATGAAGTAATACACCTCGGACGATGCCAGGCGATGCCACAGGGATTGCTTTCCCGGATCGAGCAAGCCATGAGCGAGGCTATAGCCTACCTTCAGCGCAGCCTTTCCCGGATGCAGCAATTCGCGCAACCGGGTATGGTCTCCCGCGAGAAATTCAGGGCATTGGTTAAGGTGCGTGCCGAACATCGTGCGCCGACTCTGGGAGCAAACGAAGATGTGTGCCCCGTCCTGACCAGCGTGGATGTGCTGATGAGGACGGAGGAATCTACCTTGCAGGTTACGATCAAATCAAGCTGACCTTGTGAATCCCTTCGGCTTGCTTCGCCGCAAAATACGCCAGTTTATTGAGCGCATTCAGATAGGCCCTGGCGGCCGCGGTAATGATATCCGTATCGGCGCCGTGACCGGAGACGGTCCGGCCATCTTCTTCGAGCCGCACGGACACTTCTCCTTGCGCGTCCGTTCCGCCCGTAATGGCATTGACCCCGAACATCAGCAGCTGGCTCTTCGTGTGCGTCATGGCGGCAATCGTCCGATACACCGCGTCCACCGGTCCATCACCCGTGCCGCTGTGGGATACCACGTTCCCGTCGATCTCCAATTCGACCGTGGCTTTCGGCGTCTTGTTCGTTCCACTTTCCACCTGGAACGACTTGAGGACCACCCGCTCAGACATCTTGGCTACTTCTTCGGAGATGATGACTTCGAGATCTTCTTCGTAAATTTCTTTTTTCTGGTCCGCCAGCCGTTTGAAACGTTCAAAGGCGTGATTGACTTCGTCTTCCGTCAGTTTGTAGCCCAAGTCCTCCAGCCGTTGCCGGAACGCATGGCGCCCTGACAACTTGCCCATCACAAGCTTGACCTGCTCCAACCCCACTGACTCAGGCCGCATGATTTCATAGGTGGTCTTGTCCTTCAGCAACCCGTCTTGATGAATGCCCGACGTATGCGCGAAGGCATTTGCGCCCACAATCGCCTTGTTCGGCTGAATGACCATGCCGGTGATCTTGCTGACCAGGCGGCTGGTTTTGGAAATCTCTTCCGTCACCACATTCGTGTCGGCCCCGTACCAATCCTTACGTGTCCGGAGACCCATCACAATTTCTTCCAGCGACGTATTGCCGGCCCGTTCGCCGATCCCATTGATCGTGCATTCAACCTGGCCGGCTCCCGCCACGACTGCGGCGAGGCTATTGGCCACCGCCATCCCCAAGTCATTATGACAGTGGACGGAAATCACGGTCTGGCCGCTGTTCGGCACCTGGTCCTTGATCCGCTTGATCAAGGCGCCGAACTCTTGCGGAACAGCATAGCCGACCGTGTCGGGGATATTGATGGTTCCTGCACCGGCGGCAATCACGGCCTCAATCACCTCGCACAGATAGGCAGGATCGGACCGGCTGGCATCCATGGGAGAAAACTCGACATCGTCAACATAGGTGCGCGCCAGCTGCACCATCTCGACCGCCCGTTTCTTCGCCTCCTCGCGTGTCATCCGGAACTGATGCTTCAAATGGATATCCGACGTGGAAAGAAAGGTATGGATGCGGACTCGGGGCGCGCCCTTCAAAGCTTCCGAAGCCTTGGTGATATCTTCCGGCCTGGCCCGCGCCAGACTGCAGACCACCGGCCCCTCAACCTCCAACGCGATCCGGCGTACCGCTTCGAAATCTCCCGGCGAGCTATAGGCAAACCCCGCCTCGATAATATCCACGCCGAGGCGCGCCAGTTGCTTGGCGATCATCAGCTTCTCTTCGACGTTCATGCTCGCCCCCGGCGACTGCTCGCCGTCCCGCAACGTCGTGTCGAATATTCTGATCATCCGAGTCATGGCTACCTCCTCCTTCGTTTCTCGCATCGTACAGAATGCTCAAACAGGTCGGCTGGCGAGGCCGCAGGTGAAGGAAACACCGGAGGCGTACCCTTGTGGTACGTCGAGGATGTTTCCAAGCCGAGAACGAAGCCGGACACCTGTTTCAGCATTCGAGAAATAAAAAAGCCTCCGCCCCTGTACAGGGACGAAGGCCTTGAGCGCTTCGTGGTACCACCCTGGTTCAGTGCCGGATACAAAACCTCTTCCCCGGCACCCTCATTGAATCCGTCACGCGGATCATTCGGGACTCATTACCACCCCGCCGTCGGGGCTTCACAAGTCCGGCTCGGAGGCGAGTTCAGGAGCCCACCGGCTGGTTCGCACCGTCCACCAGCTCTCTCAATTCGGCGACCGCTCCCTACTACTCCTCGTCAATGCCGTTACGACTCTCTTGTTTCGACGACCGGTCCGTCCCCTTTTGCGACCGGTTTGCCTGCGCTCTTGGTGATCATCGTCCAGAGGCGCGCAATCGGACCTGATGCCGCATACCCCGTGAATGTCACGAACAGCATAGCCTGGGGCCAGGCGACAATCAACATCAAGGCCAGAATGCCCCAGACCAGATAGGTGAAATGATCGCCGCGCCGGAACTTCATATCCTTGAAGCTGCGATACTTGATCGTACTGACCATCAGAAACGCCAGCGCAAACGTAATCACCAGAATCAACAGCGGTTTCACTTCCGACCCCATCTGGGTAATGTGGAGGTCGAAGATGACCAGCGACGCAATGACTCCCGCCGCGGCAGGAATGGCCAATCCGGTAAAGTATTTACTGTCGGACGTGCTCACCGTGGCGTTAAATCGGGCGAGACGTACCGCCCCCATGGCGACATACGCGAACATGACCGCCACGCCGAACATCCCCTGCCCGCTGAGCGCATAGGAGTAGATCAAGACGCCCGGTGCAACGCCGAACGACACCACATCGGAGAGGGAATCGTACTCAATACCGAACTGCCCGGTGCTGTTCGTCAACCGCGCCAATTTCCCGTCCAACATGTCGAATATCATGCCGACCAGGATGGCGATGGCAGCCACCAGATGCTGTCCGTTGAACACGGAGAGAATCGCGAACACGCCGCAAAACAAATTGCCCGTCGTACAGAGATTGGGGATCAGGTACATCGCCTGCCGCTTGCGATTCCCCTTTGCAAACGGAGGTCGCATGGTTGGTGATTTCATCGGAGTTCCCCCACGATGGTTTCGCCCCCTTTGACGCGGTCGCCCAACGCCACGCAGATCTTCGACCCGAGCGGAAGAAACGTATCCATGCGCGAACCGAACCGTATCAACCCGAACCGTTCGCCGCGCTGCACCCGGTCACCCTGGCCGACCCAGCAGACGATCCGGCGGGCAATCAACCCTGCCACTTGCACACACAACACTTTTGCGCCTGATTCCGTCTTCAGCATCACCGCGTTCTGCTCATTGCGAAGTGTCGCCTCAGGCTTGCTCGCGACGAGGAACTGGCCGGGTTGATAACTGACCCCTTCAACGGTTCCCGCACAGGGCATCCGGTTGACGTGCACGTCAAACACGTTCAGGAACACCGTCACCCGAATGCTTTTATCCTTCAGATAACGCGGTTCGAACTCTTCCTCAATCGCAATGACTTTTCCGTCTCCGGACGAGACCACCACATTCGGCTGCTGTGGAATAGTCCGACTGGGATTCCGGAAGAACCAGGCGGTGAATAATAAAAACCCGCCGGCTACGACCGTCGGAATGGTCCAGCCCGCGACCGCGGACAACAGCGTCGTCCCCGCGAGACCACCGACAAACGGCAAGCCTTCTTTGACGATCGGTATTCCGACGGCTCGATCAGCCATACCCCTCCAGGCCCTCTCTCATGCTACCACGAAGAATCTGCCGGCAGTGTCAGTTTTTGTTCTTGTCGACAAGTTGGTCTTTTTTGAGCCATGGCATCATGGACCGGAGCCGGCCTCCGACTTCTTCAATCGGATGCCCTTCGCCTTTTTTCAACAGAGCGTTATAGACAGGCCGGTTGGCCTGGTTCTCCAGCACCCATTCCTTGGCAAACTGGCCGCTCTGAATCTCGCCGAGAATTTTCTTCATTTCCTGCTTGGTCTCTTCGGTCACGACACGCGGGCCGCGAGTAATGTCTCCATACTTCGCGGTGGTGCTGATCGAGTAGCGCATGTTGGCGATGCCGCCCTGATAAATCAGATCCACGATCAATTTCACCTCATGGAGACACTCGAAATAGGCCATTTCAGGCGCGTACCCTGCCTCCACGAGTGTTTCGAATCCGGCTTGGATCAGTGACGTCAACCCGCCGCACAAGACCGCCTGCTCGCCGAACAAATCCGTTTCCGTCTCTTCTCTGAAATTCGTCTCGATGATGCCGGCCCGTCCACCGCCGACCGCGCTGGCATAGGCCAAGCCTACCTGCCGGGTGTTCTCGCTGGGATCTTGATGCACGGCCAACAAACAGGGCACTCCGCTGCCCTTGGTATATTCGGAGCGGACCAGATGGCCTGGTCCTTTGGGCGCAACCATAAACACGTTGATGTCCGCCGGCGGGACGATCTGG
Source organism: uncultured Nitrospira sp. (assembly GCA_902500995.1). Lineage (GTDB taxonomy): Bacteria > Nitrospirota > Nitrospiria > Nitrospirales > Nitrospiraceae > Nitrospira_A. Next base: position 27,709 of record CABVSR010000028.1, on the reverse strand, counting down.
CCGAAATGGATATTGAATCCATGCCCGAACGCCAAATACGACCCGGGCTTGAGGTTCGGCGCAATTTCCTGCCGGTAAATCGCGGCCTGCGCTTCGTCCGGCGCCAGAATCATGATGACGTCCGACGCCTTCACGGCATCGGCGACCGGCATGACCTTCAGCCCGCTGGCCTCCGCTTTTTTCCACGAGCTGCCTTCACGCAACCCGACCACGACAGAGGCGCCGCTTTCCTTGAGATTGAGCGAATGCGCATGCCCTTGGCTGCCATAGCCGATCACGGCTACTTTTTTCCCACGAATCAGCTGTAAGTCGGCGTCCTTGTCGTAATAAATCTTCATACGTCACTCCTGAATGTTCATAGGGCACATGGGTGGAAACGGTGGTGCAGAGGATGCGCGTTATTCTCGAACGAGCTTCTTCGGTTGGCTGACGGCCGGGCGGATCGCTTCGCGCGCGATCGCGACTCGTCCCGTCCGAATCAGCTCCTTGATGCCGAGCGGCTGGAGCAAATTGATGATGGCTTCGAGTTTCTTCGGATCGCCCGTCACCTCGATGGTATAGGTCGACGGTGTGGAATCGATGACATTGGCGCGAAAAATATCCGCAATTCGCAATGCCTCGGCGCGGTCTTCGGCCTTCGTGTGAACCTTGATCAGCGCCGTCTCGCGCGACACGAAATCGCTTTCGTTGAGATCCACGACCTTGATGACGTCGATCAATTTATTGAGCTGCTTGACGATCTGCTCCACGATACGCTCGTCCCCCGAGGTGACGATGGTCATCTGGGACATCGAGGGATCCAGCGTCGGCGCGACCGACAGACTTTCGATATTGAACCCGCGTCCACTGAACAACCCGGCCACGCGAGATAACACACCAAACTTATTTTCAACGGTCACCGAAATTATGTGTTCCATGGAATTTCCATACGCCGATCGCCGAGTTCCGCCAAAAGGCTGCTGCTTTCAAACCCGGACCTCGGACGGTCTGTTCGGCCGTCAGCTCATTTATCCTATGCCGTGAGAATCGTATCCTTGTTTTCATCCGATCCGGTGCTGGGTACGCCGGCCATTCGCTGTTTCAGTTCCGGCGGATCTTCGAGAATCATTTCGTGATTGCAGCCACCTGCTGGAATCATCGGGTAACAATTCTCGTAGGGATAGGTCGGCACATCCACAACCACCGGCTTGTCGGTCGAAATGGCCTCCTTCAAGACCGCATCCAGGTCTCCCACCTTGCCGGCGCGCAAACCGACCGCGCCGTAAGCTTCGGCCAATTTCACAAAATCCGGCGTCGTGTCCAGATAGCTGGAGGCATACCGCCCTTCGTAGAACAGGTCCTGCCACTGGCGAACCATGCCGTGGAAGCGGTTGTTCAAAATGATGATCTTCACCGGCAGCTTCGACACCACGGCGGTCGCCATTTCCTGCATGTTCATCTGGATGCTGCCGTCTCCCGCCACGCACAGCACCAAGCGATCCCGGAAGGCCGCCTGTGCGCCCATGGCGGCAGGAAAGCCGAATCCCATCGTGCCCAATCCGCCGGAGGTCAACCAGCGATTCGGTCGCGCGAGTTTAAAATACTGCGCCGTCCACATCTGATGTTGCCCCACATCCGTCGCCACGATCGGATCACGATCCTTCGTCAGTTCATATAACCGTTTGACGACATGCTGCGGCTTGATTGCCCCGTCCGGCTCCTGTTGATAGGCCAGCGGATGCGCCTGCTGCCATTCGCGGATCTGGTCCCACCAGGGTTTACGGAGGTCCTTCTGATTCCCGTTGACCGTGGCCCGGAGAATTTGGTTCAACTCCCGCAGGACCGCCTTGCAATCACCTACGATCGGGATATCGACGTGGATGTTCTTCCGGATCGAAGTCGGATCGATATCGATATGAATCACCTTGGCGAAAGGGCAAAACTCCGACACCTTGCCCGTCACGCGGTCGTCGAAGCGCGCGCCCACGGCAATCACGAGGTCGGAATAATGGACCGCCATATTCGCGCAGTAGGTCCCGTGCATACCCAACATGCCCATCGACTGCGGATGTTCGCCCGGGAATGCGCCGAGGCCCATCAAGGTCATATCGACGGGAATCTGGGTCATCTCCGCCAATTCAAGCAATTCTTTCGCCGCCTGAGAAAACACGACACCGCCGCCGACATACAGCACCGGCTTCTTGGCCTTCATAATGGCTTCAGCCGCCTGCTTGATCTGCCACTTATTGCCTTCGTACGTCGGATTGTACCCGCGGATGGCGACAGAGCTGGGATAGGTGAAGTCGGCTTTCGCCAATGAGACGTCTTTTGGAATGTCCACGAGCACGGGGCCGGGGCGTCCGGTGGTCGCAATGTAGAATGCTTCCTTCATAGTCGTCGCCAGGTCGTTCACATCCTTCACGAGGAAGTTGTACTTCGTGCAGGGACGGCTCAAACCGATATTATCCGCTTCTTGAAACGCATCATTCCCGATCAAACTCGTCGACACCTGCCCACTGATACACACGAGAGGGACGGAATCCATATAGGCATCGGCTAAGGCCGTAATCACGTTGGTCATCCCGGGACCGGACGTCACTAGGCAGACCCCGGCTTTTCCGGTGGCTTTGGCATATCCTTCAGCCATATGCCCGGCGCCCTGTTCGTGCCGGGTCAACACGACCTCGATGTCTTTCTGCTGGTGCAGCATGTCGAAAATCTTTAAGACGACGCCGCCCGGCAAGGCAAAAATCGTTTTCACGCCTTCGGCCTTTAAGCATTCGATCAGGATTTCAGACCCTGTTAGCTTCATATCACCCTCCCCCTCGCGCATGATGGCGAGGGACGTGTGTCGTCACGGGAAACAGCGGCACGTCTGCGTCATACCTGCGACACAGACTGCTACGATCTGTGAGAAAAATCAATGGGTAAGATGGCGGATCGTATCACCAGCCCGCAAGTGAGGTCAAGAGAGCCGCGCGGTGGACACGACGCAGAACCGCTGGTGCGGGTCCCCGTCTCGTGGTATACGCAGAGGCCTGTATATGACGCCCATCCCAATGGTCATGAGTCCCATGCGCGTTACGATCCTGTCCCGCCACGACTGTCATCTGTGCCATGTGGTGGCCCGCGTGGCGGCTCAGGTGCAGGAGGAGCTCACCTTCGATCTGACCATCGTCGACATTGATCGTGATGAAGGCCTCCGCCAGCAATACGGAGATCGCATACCTGTCGTGCTGGTGGACGAGCGGGAGGTGCTTTCCGGCAAGGTCACCGGCGGGGACCTGCGGAAGGCGATTAAAAAAGCGCGTTGGAGAAACCCTATAAGCCGGATTCTGTCCCGCATGAAGCTTGCGCTCACACGGGGGTGATCATTTCTCTGGGACTCGAGTTACCTCGAGCCTCAAGCAACCTACCCGGAGACCTCGGCCGGGCCGGCCTTTCCGCTGGGCTCTGACGAGCCCGCGGGCGTCTCCCTATTTGGTCTTGCTCCGGACGACGCTTACCGTGCCGTTGATGTCGCCATCACCGCGGTGGGCTCTTACCCCGCCGTTTCACCCTTACCTGAGCCGCCACGAGGAACCGAGGTTTCTCACGCCGGCCATCGGCGGTTTGTTTTCTGTGGTGCTGGTGTCGGATCGCTCCGCCTGGACGTTATCCAGCGTCCTTGCCCTTGGAGTCCGGACTTTCCTCCCGCCGGGACGGCCCGGCGAGCGAGCACCCGTGTCTCCCCAGCGCGCGAGCAAAGTATACGAGCCGGTGCCTGGTGATTCAAGCAGTGAGCCGGATGACCTTAACGTACTGCCGGCAACTCGTGGTTGGGCGCAGGAGATTTGGATTGGTAGACCGGCATTGCCTCGGCCATCCATTCCTCAAGCTGCTGGATTCTGGTTTCGTGGCTCGGATGGGTCGACATAAATTCAGAGGGAGATTTGCCTTCGGACAGCTCGCCCATTCTTTGCCACAATTGAATCGCCTCCCGCGGGTCATACCCCGCGTCCGCCGCCAGCAATACGCCCACATAGTCTGCCTCCGACTCGTGTTTGCGGCTGAACGGAAGCAACACTCCGACCTGGGCGCCGACCCCTAGTGCCGCCATCCCCGCTTGGGAAAGAACCGGATTGGCGCCGCTCACCCCCAGAGCGATACCGATCGCCTGCAAGGTCGTCTGCGCCAGGGTGTTCTGGCTCATCCGCTCGCCGCCGTGGCGGGCCAACGCATGCACGACTTCATGCCCCATCACCGCCGCGAGTCCGGCCTCGGTCCTGGCCACCGGAAAAATTCCAGTGTAGACCGCGATCTTGCCGCCCGGCAGCGCGAAGGCGTTCATGGTCTTGTCGTCCTTGATGACCGTCACTTCCCAGTCAAATTGGTTGGCCATCTCGCTGTATTTGGATCGTTTGGCGGCCTCGATCACTCTCGCGGCGACCCGTTTGACCGGCTCGATCTCCCGCGGATCGGTGGAGGGCTTCATTTTGGGATCGCTCTTGACCTCGGCATAGGCCTGCGCGCCCATCTGCACCTCCCGCGACATCGGCATCATCATCAGCTGCCATCGCCCGGTGTAGGGATTGGTTTGACACCCGGTCGTCACCAGCAGGCTCACGATGCCGCAGGCCAGCCACAACCAGTTTGACACGACGGCAGCTGTACGCCTGCCGCTTCGATCACCTTCCATCTTCATCATACGCCTCCGCAAATTGACCGGCCTGGTATGCTCTGCTAGATTACCCCTCCGCCCTGCCCGTTTCCACCTGGGAGTTTCACCGAGTGCCTGCCACCAGCACGCTTTCATCGTTGAACCGCATTGGAATCGACGAATCCGGCAAGGGAGACTATTTCGGTCCTCTGGTGATCGCCGCGGTCTTCGTCACGCCGGCGTCGGAACAGGACCTGGCTCTGATGCAGGTCCGAGACAGCAAGAAAATCTCAGATGGACGCATTCTCGACATGGCGCCCGATATCCGCCTGGTCTGTCCCCATAGCGTCGTGGCAATCGGACCCCAGCGCTACAACGAGCTGTATGCCAAAATCAACAACCTCAACCGGCTCCTGGCCTGGGGCCATGCGCGGGCGCTGGAAAACCTGCTCCAGGAGGTCGACTGCGATCTGGCGATCGCCGACCAGTTCGGCGATGAACGATTGATCCTTCGTGCGCTCCTGGAAAAAGGCAAGCAGATCCGGCTGGTGCAACGCACGAAGGCAGAGGCAGACTTGGCCGTGGCGGCCGCCTCGATTCTTGCTCGCGCGGAATTCCTTCTGCGGCTTCAGCGGCTTTCGGAAGACGTACGCACCGCGCTGCCCAAGGGGGCATCTGCAGCGGTGGAGCTCGCAGGACGCATGGTGGTCAGGAAATACGGTGAGGATCGCTTAGGGACCGTCGCGAAACTGCACTTCAAGACGACGAAGCAGGTGCTGGCGGGAAGCTAGACGGATTCCCCGAGTTCAAAATCCTTCGCTTGATCCTGCACCTGAGGACGTTTCCCTTCCGAAACGGGCTCCCCTTCCCAATACAACATCCGGTAGCAATAGGGGCAGGTATAGACGTCGTCTCCGCGCTTCACTTGGGAGATCAATTGTGGCGGCAACTGGAGCCGGCAGCCGACGCAAATCCCCTCTTTGATCTGCGCCAGGGCTTGGTCTTTTCTGGTGCTTTTCAACTTGTTGTACCGCGCGAGAAGCCCCTTCTCGACTCGCGCCGACAATTGCGTCTGCTGAACTTCCAACTCTGCGAGTTCCGCGGCGAGAACGTGATCCTTCTCGTCGAGGATCGCTTTCTCTTTGACGAACAGGGCTTCCGATTCTTTGAGTTGCGCCTGGGCAGTGGCGATCGTCCGTTGAGTCTGTTCGATCTGCTCCATCGCCAGAAGGATCTTCTCCTCGATCTCACCACGCTTCTTGTTGGCCAGCTCCACTTCGAAGAGGTGCGCTTGATATTCCTGGTTGGTCTTCAACTGGGCGGCGCGATCTTTCATCTTGCCGATACGATCTTCGTGCGCCTCAAGATCCTTCTCGCTACTGCGCCGTTCCTTGATCAGCACCTCGACGGATGCCGACGCCTCTTGAACGACCCGTCTGGCGTCCCGAAGAGGAGCTTCATTCAGTTCAAGCCGTTCCGGTATTTTTCGCCGTTGTTCCTTGAGGTCGGCGATGCGGAGATCGAGTTTCTGCAGTTCGATGAGCGGGGAAAGCTGGAGATTCAACGGGCTCCTTGTGCATTGCGCGAAAGCCGCGTCGATAGGACGCCTCTCGCACCGGAATCATCGTGAGGCGCTCAGGCTGGTGGGCCCACTAGGACTTGAACCTAGGACCAGCTGATTATGAGTCAGCCGCTCTAACCACCTGAGCTATGGGCCCAGCTCTGCCGGCCAGCGATCTGGCCTCAGCCTGCATTGCGGCACTCCTGGTTCGAGCGGCCTGATTCTAAAGCTGCCGGTCGGACAGAGTCAAACCGACAGTCCTAACCGCACCTAGAGACTCTCCACGAAACTACGGAGCTTCTTACTGCGGCTCGGATGCCGCAGCTTCCGCAACGCTTTGGCTTCGATTTGTCGAATGCGCTCGCGGGTGACCTCAAAATCCTGCCCCACTTCTTCCAGGGTATGATCGGTCGCCTCGCCGATGCCGAACCGTTTGCGCAACACTTTTTCTTCGCGAGGGGTCAGGGTTTCCAGCGCGCCGTTGATCTGCCGCTGTAAATCGTAGCGGATGGCCGCTTCCAACGGCGAGACGGCTTTCTTGTCCTCAATGAAGTCCCCTAAATGGCTGTCTTCTTCCTCGCCGATCGGGGTTTCGAGAGAAATCGGCTCGCGCGCGATTTTCAGAATCTTCCGCACCTTATCCAGCGGCAAGTCCATCCGCTCCGCAATTTCTTCCGGCGTCGGTTCGCGACCGAGTTTCTGCACCAGGTGGCGCGAGGTCCTGATCAGCTTGTTGATGGTTTCGATCATGTGAACCGGAATGCGGATGGTGCGAGCCTGGTCGGCAATCGCGCGGGTAATGGCTTGTCGGATCCACCACGTCGCATAGGTACTGAACTTATAGCCGCGCTTGTATTCAAACTTATCGACCGCCTTCATCAGGCCGATATTGCCTTCCTGAATCAAATCCAGGAATTGCAATCCACGGTTGGTGTACTTCTTGGCGATACTCACCACCAACCGCAGATTGGCCTCCACCAATTCGGCTTTCCCGCGCTTGACCTTTTCCTCCGCCACATCGAGATGCTTCACAGCATCCTTGATCTCTTCGGCCGATATCAGCGCTTCTTCCTCTTCGAGCTGACGGATGCGGCCCTTGGCGGCCTGGTAATGTTTCTTGATGTCCTGGAGTACTTCTTCGGACAGCCCCGTCCGGCGCTTCACCGCCAGTAGATCTTTATGGGTTCGGCATAACTTGCGTAGCAATTCCGCGCCGGCTTCCCCGCCGACACCGAGGCGGCGCTGGCAGCTCGTAATCTCCCGCTCCGACTGACGGAACAGCAGATTCAGGTCGCGCACTCGCTGGGTCATGCGGTCTTTCAGCACGCCGTGCAGGTTCACCGACTCCATTTTGTCCACGACCTGGCCGCGCACCGTGTCGATCTGCTTGCGCAACTTCTTCTGCTTTTCCGGATCGGCCCCGACATGGCGAGCCTTATCGTACAGATCTTTCAGCGAGGCGGAGACCTTGCGCACGGCGTTCAGGGAGTCCAGCGTTTTCACCCGCAGCTCTTCGTAATCCTTTTCAACCGCTTCTTCTTCGAAGTCCTCTTCCGTCTCCACCACCGGCACGATCTCCCGCACATCGATCTTGCCGTTCTTGAGCTGATCGCGGAGATTGAGGACGAACTCCAAGGTCATCGGCAGCCCATAGACGACCGTGGCGATATCCTTCTTTCCTTCTTCGATCCGCTTGGCGATCTCGATTTCGCCCTCGCGGCTCAGCAGCGCCACGCTGCCCATTTCCTTCAAGTACAGCCGGACAGGATCGTCGGTGCGGCTGAGCGCGCCCGGTGTGAGATCGATTTCCTTCTCGTTCTCTTCCGATGAGTCGGATTCTTCGCTTTCCTCGATCGCCTCTTCCCCCTCGGCGGCCTTCGGAGTGCGCTCCGTCTCAGCGGACTCCACAATCTCGATGTCCATTTCGCCGAACATGGTCATAATCGTGCTGAATTGGTCCGATGAGACGACATCCGCCGGCAAGGTGCTGTTGAGATCGTCGTACGTGAGAAAGCCCTTCTCCTTGCCGAGATTGATGAGCTTCTTCACCTCGCCGAGTAATTCTTGTTTCGGCATACCCTACTCCTTCACCGCAGACGTCAGCGCAACCGGCACCACACCGGCTTTCCGAATCCGCATATCGTTAATCAATCCGTTCAGGCGATGCACTTCATCTTCTCGCCGCTCGCGTTCTGCGACTTTCAATTCTTGAATCAAGGCCCCCATCCTCCGCTCCCGGCCTCGCCGCTCCAATGTCTCCAAGCACCCGGCAATGTGTGCCGGCACGTCATCATAGTGTTGCTCCTGCATCGACAGCTCCGAGACCAGCGAGCCGCAGACTTCATCGGATATCAAGGCGTTCAACAGGTTCCGGATGGATACCCGTCCGTCCTCTCCCAGATGTTGCATGGCACACTCGATCAGCCTCCGGTACGCCGGCGTTGAAAACGCCTCGGGGGATAATTTCCGGAGATCCGCGGTGGATAAACTGCCTTGCACGAGCAGGTGCGCGAGATCGCGCTCTTCCGGGTAGGCCTTCACTTTAGGCGGAGCAGAGAGCGCAGGAGGTTTCATGCCCCGGTCCGAGCGACGCTGGTCTTCCGATTGGAGCGCCGGATAGCGCTCGATCAGCCGCTGCTGACTCAATCCCAGGCGTTCCGCCACCAGTCGAATGCGCTCTTCCCGCTCGATGGGATGGGCGCCTTTCTGAAGAATACGCAAGACGGCGTCCACGGCTCGAATCCGGTCTTCGACACTTCCCGATTCGGCGGAGTGCAGACTATGCTCCACGGCAAAATCCAACAGGCTGGGCGCCGCTCGATGCAAGGCCGCAAACCCTTCGGCGCCATGCTGTCGGACATAGGTATCCGGATCGTCGCCCTCCGGAAGCGAGACGACCTTCACGCTCAAGCCGCTATTGACGAACAGATCCAGCGTTCGTAATGCCGCCCGGACTCCGGCCTGGTCCGGATCGAACAGCAACACGATATTCGAGGCAAACCGCCGGATGACGGTAATGTGTTCCGGGGTCAAGGCCGTGCCCAAGGTCGCCGCCACATGGCGGATGCCGGCCTGGTGCAAGGCCACGGCATCGAAATATCCTTCGACGACGATCAACGTGTGCTGCTGGCCGGCGGCTTCGCGAGCCGCATCCAACGCAAAGAGGGTCTGCCCCTTTTTAAACAACGGTGTTTCCGGGGAGTTCAAGTACTTGGGCATCCCGTCTCCAAGCACCCGCCCGCCGAATGCCACGACGCGCTTCCGCAAGTCCGTAATGGGAAACATGATCCGGGAGCGGAACCGGTCGTAATGGCCCGAGGCCGCGGCCTTCTGCGAACTGCCTTGGTCGCGCGCAATCGAAAGACCGGCCGCGACGAGATCCGCCGGCGCAAATCCTTCTTTGAGCATGGCTTTGGTCAGACCGTCCCACTCCGGAGGAGCGTAGCCGATGTTGAATTGCGCCGACGTGTGCGGGTTGATGCCGCGACTCTCGAGGTAGGCCCTCGCCTGCGCTCCCGCCGCCCCTTCCGTCAACAGACGCTGGTACCAGGCACCCGCAGCCGCGTTGAGGCGTTCCAACCGGCTCAGTTGCGTGCGCGCCTCGTTGGAGTAGCCACCGGTCGCGTCAGGAACATCCACTCCCACCTTGCGCCCCAAATCTCGAACAATTTCGGGAAAGGTCGATCCGGTGAGTTTCATGAGAAACGTGTAGACATTGCCGCCGGCCCCGCAGCCGAAACAGTGAAAAATCTGCCGCGATGAACTGACGGTGAAGGAAGGCGACTTTTCTTGGTGAAAGGGGCACAGGCCCTTGAGGTTCTGGCCGGCTCGAGTCAAGGCCACATGCTGGCCCACGATTTCCGCGATGTCCACTCGGTCTCTGATTTGGTTGATGACGTCGTCCGAAATCAGGCCTTGGCCCACGGCGGTCCTCGCTAGTGCCCGCAGGGATCCGACCGGTCAATGCCGGCTGGATGCCTTTGACGCGATTGAAAGTTGACCGTTCACCCTAACAAACGGTTCACATATGTGTCAATCGAGGAGCCGCGCGGATTATCCCGGAGGCCAACCCATGTGCCTCCCGCCGAGGACATGCAGGTGCAGGTGAAACACCGATTGTCCGCCGTCCGCCCCGGTGTTCGTGACAATCCGATAACCGGACGCAGCCAGATTCTTGAGAGCCGCGACCTTAGAACAGGTCAACAACAAATACCCCAACAGCGTCTGATCGCCGTCCTGACAATCTTGCACAGCCGCCACGTGACGCTTCGGAATCACCAGCATATGGACCGGCGCCTGGGCATTGACGTCTTCGAACGCCAGCACGCGATCATCCTGGTAGACAATCTTCGCGGGAATGGCGCCCTCGACGATACGACAGAAAATGCAGCTACCCATTCGTCCCCCCTTCCGCTACCGGTCGAATCCCGGATTTCCCGAATCTGGCTCCGAGTTCCCGGTAGACCTCGCTCAGCGTGACATCGTGGTACCCGAGCACCAGGAGGGTGTGAAACAACAGATCGGCCGTCTCGTAAATAATTTCATCCCGTTTCTGGTTCTTGGCGGCAATGATCACCTCGCCCGCTTCTTCGGCCACCTTTTTCAGGATACGATCGGCATTGCCTTGCAGGAGCTTGGAGACATACGAGTCGGGCTGCGGAGCGGATTTCCGCGCTAGAATCGTCTGATAAAGCCGTTCCAGAATCCCTCCGCCGGCATCCTGGGTCTTTTCCTCGCCGGGTTGTCCCTGATCTGTCATGCGGGAAAAAAAGCAGGCCCGTTCACCGGTGTGGCAAGTCGGCCCGACCGGCTCGGCCTTCACCAGGATGGTATCCCGGTCACAATCGATAAACAGATCCTTCACTCGAAGAAAATGTCCGGACGTTTCACCCTTTTCCCATAATTTCTGCCGCGAGCGACTCCAGAAATGAACGGATCTGGTGGCCAGTGTTTTCATGAGGGCTTCTTGGTTCATGTAGCCCACCATGAGCACCGTGCCATCGAACCAATCCTGAATCACCGCAGGAATCAATCCCTGGCCGTCAAAGACTATGTTGCGGCTGTCACTCGACATCAGAGGCTCCATCTACACGGCACCCAACTACACGGCACCCAACCGAACCGGAACGCCGCGATCATGCAAATAGGCCTTGGCCTGTTGGATGGTATGGGTCCGGTAATGAAATATCGAAGCGGCCAGCACGGCCTCCGCCTTCCCTTTGACCAGGCCGTCATAGAGATGTTCCAAGGTGCCTACGCCGCCTGACGCAATCACCGGAATCGACAGGCTGTCAGAGACCGCGGCCGTCAACGCCAGGTCATATCCGCTCTGGCGACCATCCTGATCCATGCTGGTCAAAAGAATCTCGCCTGCTCCGTACTCCGCCATGCGCTGCGCCCACTCGACCGCGTCAAGCCCGGTTTCTTTTCGTCCGCCATGAGTATAAACCTGCCAATGCCCGCCGGCCGCCGCACGCTTGGCATCCACCGCCACCACGATACACTGCGTGCCGAATCGCTGGGCCGCCTCACGAACAAATTCCGGCTGCTGCACCGCGGTGGTATTGATACTGACCTTATCCGCCCCGGCATTCAACAAAGTGCGAATGTCATCCAGCGTGCGCACGCCTCCCCCGACCGTCAGGGGCATAAACACCCGGGCGGCAGTTCGCTCCACCACGTCGATGATGGTCTGACGGTTCTCATGCGAGGCGGTGATGTCCAGGAAACACAATTCGTCGGCGCCTTCCCCATCATAGATGGTGGCCACTTCGACCGGATCGCCCGCATCGCGCAAGTTGACGAAACTGACCCCCTTGACGACTCGGCCATCCTTGACGTCCAAACAAGGAATGATGCGTTTGGTCAGCATAGGAATCGGTGGAGCGTGAAACGTGACACGAACCGGTTCTCGTCCTGCCCCTCTACACGATGCTCAAGAGTTGCCAATGGCGGCCACCGCCGCCCGATAGTCCAGCTTGCCGTCATATAAGGCCTTCCCAACAATAGCGCCCTCCACCCGAGGACCCAGCGCGCGCACCGCCTGCAAATCCTCTACCCGAGTAATGCCGCCGGACGCGATGACGGGGAACGCCGAGCGTTCGACGACTTCCCGTAACGCTGCGAGGTTCGGGCCATTCAACATCCCGTCGCGCGCAATGTCGGTGTAGATCACAGCGCCCAATTCATGGCCGGCCAGCTCCGAAAGGAGGTCAATGGCCTTGGTCTCGGAAACCGTGGTCCAGCCCTTTACCGCAACCTTGCCGTCCCGCGCATCAAGACCCAGCACAATACGCTTGGGAAACTCCCGGCAGGCCTGCGCCAGGAAGCGGCGATCCGTGAGGGCTGCCGTCCCGAGGACGACGCGCGCCACACCCGCATGGAGATATTTTCGCACGGTCTCGATGGTTCGGATACCGCCCCCCACCTGCACCTGCGCGCTGACAGCCTTCATCGCGGCTTCGATCTGAGGAAGGTTCTTCGGCTCTCCATCTACAGCACCGTTGAGGTCGACCAGATGAATGAGATCGGCCCCCTGCTCTTGCCAACGCTTCGCGACCGACGGCACGTCGTCCGAATAGACGGTTTCGGCCGCCATATCGCCCTGCCGCAACCGCACGCAACGGCCGTCTTTCAGATCGATCGCCGGAATTACACGCATGCCCGCACCTGTTTTCTCACCTTACTTCCTTTCACCCGCTGCGCCGAACGGAAAGTCGTCCGCCAATTCAGTCGCCCCATAGGCCGCCAACTCTTCAGCCGTGACGAACGTCCCATACCGCTGCACGAAACCGAGCAGATCTTCCGTCATCGGCCGCTGCTTTTCGTAGTAGTTTCCTTCCCACAGGACCGTGCCGTCCGGCGCCACCAATTTCAGTTCAAATCCTACGGCAGCCGGAGGATCCGCCCCCAGCCGGCTTCCGACGCGCTCTTGATACACCAATACCTTCCCGGTAAGGGCCGCATCCGCTCGGAGACGTTGCGCAATGTGGTGCGCCGGAATGCTCCCGGCCGAGGCGGCTCCTCCCGAAAGCTCTCGTGACGCCCTGACCGCTTCCTGAGGAGCCAGCACCTGCAAGCCCGGCTTGTTCTTCAACTTCTCCCACATGAGATCAGTGATTTTGTCGCCGGCGCCCGGGGGCACGAGATGCGTCCGCTGAGCCGGCTGATCGATCGTCGGAGGAAATGACAGCACGCTATCCGTTCGCCGGACCCCGGGAGGCACAGGAAAGGACGGCCCGCTCCCTTCCGAGACTTGGGGCGTGGCCATGGTCTCAAAGGGAATGATCGCAATCTTATGGACCTGATACCGGCCGGCTTGGGGAAAGGATTGAGTCGTGACCTTGGTGCCGCTGCACGCGGCAGCTGACAGTACCGCCAGCAGCACCACCAGAATTCGTGAAGCCCCGGCACTCACGCCCAGGCACCGAAATTCTTGATCACCTGAAGACCGACGGCCTGGCTTTTTTCAGGATGGAATTGGCAAGCCACGACGTTGTCCTTCCACACCGCGGAAGCGAACGGCGTTCCATAGTGGGTCACGGTCGCCACCACCGCCGGATCGGCAGGTTCAACATAGTAGGAATGGACAAAATAGCAGTAACTGCCGGTCGCAATCCCGGCAAACGGCGGGGCGGGCCGCATGATTTGGATATCGTTCCACCCCATATGAGGCACCTTCAACGACGAATCCTGAACAAATTTTTTCACACGGCCGGGAATGATGCCCAATCCCTTGTGTATCCCGAATTCTTCACTCTCCGTGAAGAGCAGTTGTAATCCCAAGCAGATCCCTAAAAACGGTTTGCCGGATTGAATGGCGGCATGAATCGGTGCCATCAACCCATAGCGCTCGAGATTCGCCATGCAATCCCCGAATGCCCCCACGCCCGGCAACACCACGTGGCTGGCATCCGCGATGGCACGAGCATCACGCGTCACGACGGCCCGATGTCCCACGGCCTCAAACGCCTTGGAGACACTGCGCAAATTACCCATCCCGTAATCTATGATGGCAATCATGTCGGATTCGCCTGCAAGCCTTGACGCGGTGACCGCTCCCCGTCCCACGCCTATCCCGACTAGAGGCTGCCCTTTGTCGAAAGCACCGATCCCGAGAGCCGCGCTTCCGGCATGGTCGCCTGATCCAGCGCTCGCGCGAGCGCCTTGAAGATGGCTTCCATGATGTGGTGAGGATTGCGTCCGTATTGCAGATTCACGTGGAGATTCAGTGCGCCATGGGTCACGAAGGCCTGAAAGAAATCTTCAAAGAGCCCGAGATCGAAGGTTTTGATCTTTCGATCCGGCAAATTCACGTTGTAGACGAGGTACGGCCGACCGCTGAGATCCACCGTGACTTGCGCCAGGGTTTCGTCCAGCGGCACCGAGGCCCAGCCGAATCGCTTGATCCCGGCCTTCTCGCCCAACGCTTGGTGCAGCACCTTCCCCATGACGATTCCGACATCTTCCACGGTATGGTGCTCGTCGATATCGACATCGCCTTTGGCTTGCACAGTGAGATCAAAGAACCCGTGTCTGGCCAACAGATCCAACATGTGGTCGAAAAACCGGATGGAGGTATCGATCTTCCCCTGGCCAGTCCCATCCAGGGTCCACTCGACACGGATATCGGTTTCCTTCGTGGCGCGATGAATCGAGGCTTGTCTCGGGGCTCCGGTGTGTTTCATGAAAACCTGCTTTGAGCTGATTTGGCGTGCGCATCGAAGCCTTCGATATGCGCCAGTCTGACGATATGATCCTTGGCTTTCGTCAAGTCTTCCCGCGTGTAATGAACGATGTTGCTGACCTTCACATAATCGTTGACCGACAACGGAGAAAAGAAACGGGCCGTAGCGCCGGTCGGCAACACGTGATTCGGGCCGGCCACATAATCGGCAACCGCAGGCGGCGTGTAGCGACCGAGAAACAGGGCGCCGGCATGGCGAATCTGCTCCAGATAATCGAACGGACGGTCGACCGACAGGGTCAAATGTTCAGGCGCAATGTCGTTCGCCACCTGAATCGCCTCATCCATGGTGGAAACGACGAAGGCGACAAAATGTCGCGCGATTGATTTGGCGGCGATTTTTTCTCGCTGTAAGCCCTTCAGCTGAACCTGAATGAGACGCGCCACCTCTTTGGCCAGCGATGCGGAGGTCGTGACCAAATAGACTTGTGCGTCTTCGTCATGCTCTGCTTCGCACAACAAATCGGCCGCCACATGCGCCGGCTTTGCCTCGCCATCCGCAACCACCAACAATTCGCTGGGCCCGGCCACCATATCGATGCCGACGGTGCCGTACAGCAACCGCTTAGCCGTGGCCACATACATGTTCCCAGGCCCGACAATCTTATCCACCTTGGCGATCGTCTGTGTCCCGAACGCCATGGCACCGATGGCCTGCACTCCGCCGACACGATAAATTTCATCGACTCCGGCAATATCCGCCGCAACCAGCAAATAGGGATTGATCTCGCCCTTCGGCGTAGGTGTGCACATGACGATGCGCCGGACCCCCGCCACTTTCGCAGGAATCGCGCACATCAGCACCGAGGACGGATAGACGGCCTTTCCGCCCGGCACATACACCCCGACCGCATCGAGCGAGGTCACCATTTGGCCGAGCGTGGCGTTTTCCTCTTGATACATCCAGGTTTTCGTGCGCTGGCGCTCGTGAAACTGGCGCACGCGTCCGGCGGCATATCGAAGAGAATCGCCCTCGTCTTTCCGAATGTGGTAATAGGCCTCCTTGACCTCTTCCGGCGTCACACGAATCTGATCGGGCGTGAGCGACACCCGATCGAATTTCTTCGTGTAGCGCAACACCGCGCGGTCCCCGCCCCGCTCCACGGCTTGCAGTATTCCACGCACACTTTTCTCGACGCTGGCCGCCTGGGAACGCGAGCGGGTCGCGATTTTGCGCAACGCTTTGGCAAACGCCCGATCGCTACTCGCGAGAATGGTCATAACCTCCGTCCTGTGCCGCTGCGCCGCCTACCTCGGCGCTTCATAGAACCCACAACTGCCCGTGTGGGATGGGTCGGCCGCGCTACTCCGCGGCCACGGCTGCCCGCAACCGATCGATCAGTGCCTGCACCGGCTCATGTTTCAATTTGAGACTGGCCCGATTCACGATCAACCGGGCAGTCGACTGCGTAATCACCTCTACCTCGGCCAGATCGTGAGCCTTCAGCGTACTGCCCGTTTCGACCAGATCGACAATGCGATCCGCAAGTCCGACAATGGGGGCCAATTCTATCGACCCGTACAGTTTGACCAGTTCAACCGGCATCCCACGTTGGTTGAAGTAGCGCTCAGTGACGTTGGGATACTTCGTCGCCACCCGGATCTTGGACGACCACCGATCCGGCGACGGCTGCCCCTGCAACGCGGCGACCGAGATTCTACACGCTCCCACTTTCAAATCCAACGGTTCGTAGACATCGCTCCCCTGCTCCAGCAAGACGTCTTTCCCCACCACACCGACATCCGCCGCCCCATGTTCGACATAGGTCGGCACATCGGTCGGCCTCACGATCAGAAACGTTGCGTCGTTGGCGGCACAATCAAACACCAACTTTCGGCTTTCCGCGGACAAACCGGGGCTATAGTAGCCGGCCTGTTTCAGGAGATGAAGGACGGGCCCCAGCAGCTTCCCTTTCGACAGCGCTATCGTAATTCCTGTAGATGTGTGGTCTTGTGATCGCCTCGCCTTCACCGTCACTTTTCCTTCCTCCGCTCGATACTGGCCCCCAAGGTCCGGAACTTCTCTTCCAGCCGTTCATAGCCGCGGTCCAGGTGATACACGCGCGACACCTCCGTCGTGCCTTCTGCCGCAAGCCCGGCCACGATGAGGCCCGCGCTGGCGCGAAGGTCCGACGCCATGACCGGCGCGCCCGTTAATCGTTCTTTACCCGTCATGACCACCCGGTTACCCTCGACGCGAATGTCCGCGCCCATGCGCCGTAACTCTTCAACGTGCATGAACCGGCTTTCGAATATGGTTTCCGTCACCACGCTGGTTCCTTCGGCCACCGCCATCAAGGCGACAAACTGGGCCTGCATGTCGGTGGGAAACCCCGGATGCGGACTCGTTCGCACATTCGTTCCCTTCAGTCGCCCGGGGACCTGAAGACGCACGCGCTCCTTCTCCTCGCGCAGGTCCGCACCACTTTCCCGCAGCTTCATCAAGAGCGGCTCCATGTGTTCCGGGCGGCAACGATCGACGACCACGTCGCCGCCGGTGATGGCTCCCGCCAGGAGATAGGTCCCGGCCTCGATGCGGTCGGGGATGACTTCATGGTCGGCGCCATGAAGTTCCGTCACCCCCTCGATGGTGATCATGTCCGTTCCCGCGCCGGCAATACGCGCCCCGCGCTTGACGAGAAACGCCGCCAGGTCGCTGATCTCGGGCTCTTTCGCGGCATTTTCCAGCACGGTCGTACCTTCCGCCAGCACGGCCGCCATCATGAGATTCTCGGTGCCGGTGACGCTGGGTGTATCGAAGTAGATGCGGCTCCCACGCAAACGGCGGGCGGTCGCCTTAATGTACCCATGCTCGATTTCGACCGTAGCGCCCATTTTTTCCAGGCCCGCCAGATGAAAATTCACCGGTCGGGATCCGATGGCGCATCCTCCGGGGAGCGAAACCTTTGCCTCACCCAATCGAGCTACGAGCGGGCCTAGGACGAGGACCGACGCCCGCATGGTGCGGACCAGATCGTACGGCGCTTCCGTCGAAGCGATGGCGTGAGCCTTCACAATGGTCTGGTCACGTTCCTGCGTGACGTCTATGCCCAGCATCCGCAGGAGCTTTCCCATGGTCAGGACATCGACCACTTGCGGCATGTTCGACAGGACACATTCGCCCCCGCCGAGAATAGTAGAGGCCAGGATCGGTAACGCGGCGTTTTTTGCCCCGCTGGTGCGGACCTCACCTTGCAGCCGCCGCCCGCCTTGAATGAGGATTCTGTCCATAAGCCTAGGCCGCTTTTTTCTCGAAACAGACCACGCGGTCGATCCCGCCCTGATCTTGCAACACTGCGGAGAGACGAAACTGCCCATGTTTTTCAGCCTGCCGGCACACAGCCCCAGCTTGGCCGATCCCGACCTCCATCAGAAGAACACCTCCGGGCTTCAGATACGCGGGAGCCTGCTCGAGCAATCGGCGATGCACATCCATCCCATCACGCCCTCCCGCCAACGCCAACCGCGGCTCGAAATCCCGCACCTCCGGTTGCAAGGCGGCGACACCCTCGTCCGCGATATACGGCGGATTGGAAAGCATCACGTGTACCTGATGTGCCCAGCCTTGCTCGGCGATGGGAGCCAGCAAGTCTCCATGGAAACAAGCGAGCCGCGCCTCAAGTCCGTATTGGGCTATGTTGGCCCGCGCGACGACCAGCGCATCAGCCGAGACGTCGAGTGCTACTACGCGCGCCCCGGGCAGAGCCAATGCCACGGACACAGCCAAACAGCCTGACCCGGTCCCGACATCCACCACCGTCGGGGCGTGAATGTGCGCGCACCGGCGAACCGCTTCATCAACCAGCAACGCACTTTCAGGGCGGGGGATAAGCACTGACGGGGTGACCCGAAAATCCCGTCCACAAAACTCTTGCGTGCCCAGGAGATATTGCAGCGGCTCACGAGCGGCTCGCCGCGCAATCAGGCCCCGCACCTGCTCGCATTGTGTAACCGTCATCTCCCGTTCGGCCTGAACTCGCTGCATGAGCGGCGATAGGGTCAGCACATGTTCCACCATCCAGGCGGCCTCCAGACCGGGCTGATCGATGCCGGCTGCCTTCAGGCGTGCTGCGGATTCCTTCAGAAGCGCCCCGAGACCGGTGGCGGAACAAGCCATGCCGGCGACCGGTTGCCGACTCATGGTGCTTCCAGGCTGGCCAGATGTTCGTAATGCGCCCGGAGAGCCTGTACAATTTCTTCCAGATCACCCGCCAGCACCTGATCAAGCTTGTGCACCGTCAGCCCGATGCGATGGTCGGTCACCCGGTTTTGGGGGAAATTATACGTGCGAATTTTTTCGCTCCGGTCACCCGTCCCCACCTGCGACTTGCGGTCCTGTGCGATGGCCGCCTCCTGCTTTTCCCGCTCAGCCTCGACAATTCGCGCCCGCAACGTCCGCATGGCTTTGGTTCGGTTTTTGAGCTGGGATCGCTCATCCTGGCAGCTGACGACGACTCCCGTCGGAATGTGCGTAATGCGGACGGCTGAATACGTGGTATTGACGCTCTGCCCGCCGGCACCAGAAGAACAAAAGGTATCGATCCGCAAGTCCTTCGGATCAATGTGTACGTCCACCTCATCCACCTCCGGCATGACCGCCACCGTGACGGTAGACGTGTGAATTCTTCCACTGGCTTCGGTGGTGGGCACGCGTTGGACGCGGTGGACACCGCTTTCATATCTGAGACGCCCGAACGCTCCCTTCCCTTCTAGGAGCGCGATCACTTCACGGTAGCCGCCGATTCCCGTCTCGGAGGCATCGACTATCTCCAGGCGGAGACGATGCCGTTCCGCATATTTGAGATACATGCGGAAGAGATCGCCCGCAAATAAGGCCGCCTCGTCTCCTCCCGTTCCTGCCCGGATTTCCAGGAATACATTCTTCTCGTCCCGAGGATCTTTCGGCGTCAGAAAGTCCTTGGCTCGCGCCTCGATCTCCGACAGCTGCCGGTTCAGATGCTCGCGCTCTTCCGCAAAGAGCTGCTTCATATCCGCGCCGGTGGAGGAGTCCTGCAGCAGAGCCGTCACCTCGTCGAGTTGTTTCTGGGCTTGGGAAAATGCGGCAAACTGTTGAGCTGGCTCGTCCAACTCCGTGCGCTCTTTATTCAGCTTGTGAATCATGCCCGGCTGATTGAGGACAGTCGGATCCATGAGCTGATTCGTCAATTCCTGATAGCGCGCGGCCATCCCTTCCCACTTTTTTATCAGCCCATCTTCCATGTCTCGTCCATTCCAGCCGTAGCATGAAGCCCAAAAAACAAGAGACCCTGCCCCAAAAGGAAGCAGGGTCTCCATGATGTCCTGACTGAGGCCTACTTATCTTTTTTGGCGTACTTCTTTTTGAACCGTTCGACACGCCCTTCCGTATCGACGATCTTCTGAGTTCCCGTAAAGAAGGGATGGCACCCTGCACAAATGTCGACCTTGATGTCGCCGATGGTGGATCGAGTTTTGAACGTGTTCCCGCACGCACAATGCACGGTCGCTTCACGGTAGACCGGATGAATTCCCTTTTGCATACCTGCTCCTCTACTGACCTTGATTCGTTGCCTCATCCTGCTCGCCAGGGTGCACGACTTTACACTGGACGGGCCTGCACTGGCAAGCGGCGGCTATCGATTCATCGACTGTAAAAATTCCTGATTGGTTTTAGTTCCGCCGATCTTGTCCATCAAGAATTCCATGGCTTCCATGGTTCCCAACGGACTCAAGACCTTGCGGAGGATCCACATCTTGTTTAGGCGGTCCCGGTCAACCAACAGCTCTTCCTTGCGAGTGCCGGATTGACTGATATCGATCGCGGGGAAGAGTCGCTTGTCGGCCAAACGGCGATCCAAGTGTACTTCCATATTACCGGTGCCTTTGAATTCTTCAAAGATCACATCGTCCATACGGCTGCCGGTATCGATCAATGCCGTGGCCATGATGGTCAAGCTCCCGCCGTTTTCAATGTTACGCGCGGCGCCGAAGAACCGCTTTGGCCGCTGGAGCGCATTGGAATCAAGACCGCCGGAGAGGACCTTGCCGCTGGGAGGGGCAATGGTGTTGTACGCCCGGGCCAACCGAGTGATGCTATCAAGCAGAATGACCACATCTTTTTTATGCTCGACCAGTCGCTTCGCCTTTTCCAACACCATCTCCGCCACCTGCGCATGGCGCTGAGCCGGCTCATCGAAGGTGGAACTGATGACTTCGGCTTTTACCTGGCGCTGCCAATCGGTGACTTCCTCCGGGCGCTCGTCGATCAAGAGCACGATCAGAGTGACTTCCTTGTGATTCTTGAGAATGGCCCGGGCGATTGCCTGCAACAGCATGGTTTTTCCGGTCCGCGGAGCCGCGACAATCAAGCCGCGTTGGCCCTTACCGATCGGAGTCGTGAGATCCATGACACGGGTGCAATATTCTTCCCGGTCAAATTCCAGATTTAATCGTTCTTCGGGATAGAGCGGGGTGAGGTTGTCGAATAAGATCTTGTCACGCGCGACTTCCGGGTCTTCATAGTTAACCTTTTCCACCTTGAGCAATGCGAAATAGCGTTCGCTCTCTTTTGGTGGACGAATCTGGCCTGAGACAATATCTCCGGTTCTGAGATTGAACCGACGGATCTGTGAGGGAGAGATATAAATATCATCAGGCCCCGGCAGATAATTGGAGTCCGGAGCGCGAAGAAATCCAAACCCATCCGGTAACGTTTCCAATACGCCTTCACCAAAGACGACGCCGTTTTTCTCAGTCTGCGCCTGCAAGATGGCGAAAATGAGCTCTTGCTTCCGAAGATTTGCCGCACCCTCAATTTTCAGATCCCGCGCCACCTCGTTCAGGTCGGCAATCGACTTCTGCTTGAGTTCCGCCAAATGCATAACTTCCCCTTTAACCTGTGTCATACCTCTTCCCTATCAGGCTCTGAACCCGATAGCTCCCCAAAATGAGAAAAACGATTTATTACTCATGAACGAATTCACGGAGGTGATTTGTCTAGGCATCAACCCGTTGGTTGTTTTTATGGAAGGAGCGCTTTGATGAAGGCGTTATTGATTGAACGTTTGCAGAAATGAAAGTAACCCACTGTTACACACTCGACGCTTAAGCTGCCCTGGGATTTTTACGATTGGAATGAGTTCGGAAGCTGATGCACAGAAGGTGATGCGTTTTTTAGGAATCGCGAAGTTGATGTGATTCTAGCGTTCGACCTTCCCATTGTCAACAAATTAAACCCCTTAAAAGCCGTGAACCTCCTTCCTCTCCTCCGAGCCATTACGATGCCTCGGTCACATGAACAGCGATCGACGGCGAGCCGGCCATCGAGCCTATTGCCTTTGGTTGCAGCTCACCGACTGTTATGTTAGAAATCCGTCCAAGGAATATTTGTGGCCAAATCAGATCACGACACCCCCGACCGCATTTTCACCCTGGCTGAGGCCAATGAGCTCCTTCCTCAACTCAATCAACGGTTTGCCGTCATTCGCCGGGCAAAATCCGTCATTGCGAACACAAAAGACGAGGTGAGCAAAGCCAGCGCAAACGCTGCGTCGGGAGGTGGCAGCCCGGTCGGAGCGCTCTATATTCGAGCCCTTCATGAAATTAGCGGCAGCTTGCAGACCATTCATGAGCTGGGTGTCGTCATCAAAGACGTTGACCTCGGACTTTGCGACTTCCCCTGTAAGCGAGAGGGACGAATCGTATATTTGTGCTGGAAATTTGGGGAGGAAGAAATTCGTTGGTGGCATGAAGTGACTTGCGGCTATAAGGATCGCCATCCCCTGGATGGAACAACCGGCTAGCACCTAATCTCTATGAAGTTTGTAATTCTTGGATTCGATGGGCCAGACGGACAGGCAAAGCGCAAAATTCACCGCGCGGCGCACCTGGAAAATTTGGCTCCCCTGGACCGCCAGGGAAAAGTTGTTCTCGCTGGCCCCTTCACTGACCAGTCTGGCAGCCTGATTATTATTGAAGCGGATTCAGTCGAAGAAGCGAAACAGTTTGCGCAGAACGACCCTTATTCTGTCCATGGAATCTTCGAACGCATAGAGATTCATCCTTTCATGCAAGTTCTACCTGGCACATCCTCCGCCGTCTAACCGACCCTGGCATTCATGCATCCCACTTTTCTGTCGCCCAGTCTTCAAAACGTTCGCTGCTCTATCTCGGCAGGCGCGGCGCAAGCACAGGTCTTGTCAGATTGACAACACAAAAGATTGCCACCTATAATGCGCACTTAGCGTCGCCTGCGAAGGCATGAGACTTGTAGTTCAAAAGACCTAAGTGCCTTCTCGCGCGCTGGCCCTAAATTTCCCCCAAGTGGGCCTTCTGCTGTGTTGCAGAAAAACATCGAGAAAGCATAGAGTGACTTGACCCCACGCTTTAACCGATGGTGTCCCTTCTCCAAGTTTGTTAACCCCAAAAAGAGAGCAGGTTCGAATGACTCAGTATCGTGTGTTACCAGGCCCAGAACACTTCCTGCCACCGGCCGCCGCCTCGATGGGGATCTATCTCCCCAATCCAGGCGAGGCACATATCAACGGCGTCATTGTTCCAGAAGAAAAAGCCTATGAAGAGGCTGCTCGCCAATTTCTCTCGGCTCAGGTGCCGACCATCTTCCCCGGACCGTTAGTGCTGTGGGCCTGGAATGAAAAGGCCGCCAAAAAGGCTGCCGCCGTCCGAAGTCTTTTCGAAACATTGAAAGAGTGCGTGCAGCCCGGACAAAAACCGATGCTGATTCCCATGCCGGACTATCGCCCTAAATATCCCAAGATCAACCCCGAAGTCGAAATTAACCCAAACCACCCCAACCTGACGATCTGGCATAACAAGATCGACTGCTGCATGTTTATCGGAGTGCACTGTCACCAGGCCAATTTATCCCTGAAGATTATCCGTGGTGGCACCTCTTGCTACACAGTCGCAATGTGTGCACAAGCTGGACATGAAGATGCGATGCTCTCCTTTAGAGACGCCACGGTCGAAAAAATCCTGAAGTTGGGCGAATGGATCCGCAAGTTGAAAGGCACCGTTAAACCAAGGCTGGCAGCAGCCAAGACCGGCGCTTCGAACTAATTATTTGAAGCACTGACAACGATTGAAAGGAGGCCGAGTCCATGGCGGAAACGAAATCCCACATCGGGACACAAAATAAAAAGGGCCAGACCTACACAGATCCGTGGAAAATGATGAATGAGGCGCCTCGTAAGCCCTCCTTCTACACGGGAAGCGAAGTCATTAAGGAAGCCATCCGGCGTGCAAGCTGCGATGTGATGATTGCCTACCCCATTACCCCGCAAAGCGAAGCGGCAGCCCTCATCGGAGAATTATTCGCCGAGGGCTACATTGGAGATTATTTCCGGGGCGAAAGCGAATTCGCCGTGATGTCTCAATGTGCGGGCGCGGCTTTCGGTGGAGCACGGGTGTTCACAACGACCGCCGGTCCAGGCACCATGCGGGCGATGGAGAACTTTCCGATGTGGGCTGGCGCCCGGCTTCCGATCCAGATGATCGTCACCTGCCGGGGCATCAACTCACCCTTGTCGATTCAACCAGACACGTTGGAGATTGCCTACCTGTTAAATACCGGTATGCTCGTCTGGCACGCGGAAACGGCTCAAGATTTTTTCGACTGGATCCTGAAGGGGTATATGGTTTCGGAGGAACCGGACGTTCACCTACCCCTTGCACTCTGCTGCGACGGATTCTTCGTCACGCATACGAAAGACGTCGTGAACCTGACCCCTACCGAAATGTGCCTGCCGCCGTATGACCCGTACCGCTCGCCGGTACCTTGCATGGACATGGAATGCCCGCCTGTTCGCATGATGCGCGATCCGTTTGTCATGAAGAGCAACTACATCAGCTATGCCACCCATGCCAGCTGGCAACAAGAAGTTTGGGCGGCTGTCGAGCGATCGAGAAAACACACGATCCATTGGCTAGACGGTTTGATTGACACCGAAAATGCAGACGCAGAGGTTATGATCGTTGCATCGGGTACTGCCGTATCCCAAGGGCGCGAAGCCATCCGCCTTCTGGAGGACGAAGGTGTCCGTTGCGGGCTCGTGAAGGTCAAGTCTCTCAGACCATGGCCCGGAGAAGAGATTCGTGAAGCGACCAAGAATGCCAAACACATCTTCGTCCCGGAGTTTAATGTGACGGGGTGGTTGGCAAAAGAAATTAAGGCGACCATCCCCAATAGTGAACGCGTCCACGCCGGACCTCACGTCTGCGGCGGTATGACCATGCCGCCGGAAATCATTGTATCTGAAATTAAGACAGCCCTCGGATTGCGTTCCGAGTCACTTGCTGGGCGAGGCAGCTGAGATTGCTTCTTTCGTAGTCCAGAGAACCGAACGATCAACTATTCCGATAGACACGCCGCGAGGAGGCATACATGAGCAAAGAGCGAATCAAAATTTCGCCGGATCTATATGACATCATGCCATCGGATTACCAGGATTTGGTCCAGAGTGCGACTTATGGGAAAGAAGACCGTGGATGGAAGGATATCGGGACATCGAAGGAATTGATTGAGCAGCACTCCCTGTGCGCCGGCTGCCCTGAATCAATGGCCTTCCGTTACATCCTTGCGTCCCTCCCCAATCCCGAAGATACGGTCATGGTCGGCTCCACGGGGTGCACGAGTCTGGTGTTCCCAATGGTGGCCGTGCACAATATCCATTCTCTATTCGGCAATCAAAACGCGATTGCCTCCGGCTTGAAACGGGCCCTGAGCGTCCGTTTCCCGGATCGAGTCAAAGATGTGGTTGTCTTGGCTGGTGACGGAGCCACAGTCGACATCGGACTGGACATGACTTTGCAGGCCTGGTTTCGCCAGGAAAAATTCACCACCATCTGTTTCGACAATGAGTTGTATGCGAACACCGGTGGACAGGAAAGCGGTTTGATGCAGAAGGGCTTCGTGGCCAAAATGGCTCCGGTCGGAAAGCTCTTTGATAAGGTCCGCCTTCCTGAAATCGCACGAGAGTCTGGTTGTCACTACGTCGTAAATTGTACCGTGAGCAAACCTTCCCTCGTGGAGAAAGTCATTCGGAACTCGGTGTTAATCGCCCGAGAAATCGGTCCAACCTATATCCAGCTGTATACGCCTTGTATTCTGGAAATCGGCAAGAACAGTATGGAAGGCCTCCAAGAAATGCGCGACTCCGAAAAGCCGACCGAGCGGTTTGCCTATAAAGAGTACGTCAGCGAACCGGCCAAGCAACTTTTGGCCGAGTTGGCGGCAAAAGACAAAGAGCGAAAGGCTGCGGCCAAACAATTGGCTGGGAAAGCTTAGAGAATCGGAGGTTTTCCATGATTAAGAAGAGACTTAATATCCGTATGTCCGGACTCGGCGGCCAAGGCGCCGTCACTGCAGCCCACGTGATGGCCATGGCAGCCAATCGGGATGGGAAATTCTCGATCTCTAATCCGTTCTTTGGAGCCGAAAAGCGTATGGCTCCGGCAGAGAGCTACTGTCGCATCGGTATTGAACGGATTTACGATCGAGGCGAGTTGGTGTTCCCCGACGTGATCGAAGTCTTTCATCCTCAGGTCATCACGATGGGGAAAAGTTACACTATGCCGTTCTACTCCGGCATCAAGGAAGGCGGCATCGTAATCATCAACTCTGCGCAGAATCTGCTGTCTGAGGAGGATGTCCAGCGCCTGAAGGATCTGAATGTCGCCGTCTTCTACATCGCCGGGACGGAGCTCGCCATTGAGGTCGCCGGAACGGAATTGTCGACGAATATGACCATGATTGGTTCAGTCGCCGGAATTACCAAGTGCGTTTCCATGGAAGCCTTGGACGGTGCGCTTCAGGAACGATTCGGGAAAAAATTCGTGGCCTCCGGAGGAACCGCTTCTCTGGACGAGGCCATCAAGAAAAAGTTTGCCAAGAAAGAGATGCTGCTCCAGAAGAACTTGGCCACCGTGAAACGTGCATACGAAATCGCCAGCGAGTGGGCCGAAAAGAATAAGATTGAGCTGAAAGTGGGCAATCCCGCTGTTGCAGCGTGAGCGTAAGAAAAGGAATCCAGCCACATGTATAACGTTGCTCAGGTGATCGATGACAAATGCACCGCCAAGAAGGGGTGCCGTCTCTGCATCATGTACTGCCCCGAGGCTAACTGCTTGGATCTCAACACCTCTAAGATGGTGGCAGAAGTCAACATTGACCGATGCAAGGGATGCGAACTATGCGTGGTCGTGTGTAACGCTGCCAAGCATGAAGCGATCGTGATGCAGGCCGTGAGTGCTACTGGCGAGTTAATCAATCGAAAGGGCGAATCTGCAGCCCTGGGGCAGGCGTACCAAGGCTAGAACAAGCCATTCAGGCTCTTTCATCAAACCCCATGGCGCCGTCGCCGTGGGGTTTTTTGTTAGAGGTCTGGCGGGAGAGGATGAGATGGAACAGGAAGACAATTTGCTCGACGAACTCCTCCGCGACATTTCCGGACTCCTTCACGAATATCCGAAGGTCATTGAGCGACGCGCAGCCGCCATTCATGCAGAAGGGAAAGATCCTGAGTTGGCGGACAAGCTTTTCAAGGCAGCCGATACGATGCGCGACAGCGGAAATCTGTACCTCACTTGGGCCAAACACTTTGCCGCATTGGCGGAGGGCAACACGGACGCGTCATCCGACGATGATGAAACGGAAGACTTCGACGTCTAAAAAAGTCTCCCCCTTCGTACTGCAGTTTTGTTACAATGCGGCGGTTATAGATTACGTCTCCATTCCCCGGTAGCTCAGTTGGTAGAGCAGCCGGCTGTTAACCGGCTGGTCGCAGGT
>CABVSR010000027.1 GCA_902500995.1 uncultured Nitrospira sp. | reverse complement strand
CTCTGCAGTGTCTGACAGTTCCGGCTTTTGCCGGATTCGAACTTCCCCCGGGCGAACGTATCACCAATCTCCCAGCCATCCCCCGCAACATGCCGCAGAAGGAAGCGTACGAACTGTACGATCCGGTCATCGGCAGGAATTTCGACATCAAGAATCTCTGGATGCGCGCCGATCTGCGTGTCCGCCCGGAAATGCGGAACAATACCTGTTTCGGCGGCGGGATGGGTGCTGCGGGCGCCTGTAACACGTTTGGGGGAGCCAATGCGCGAGGTGTGGCGCCTAACGTGAATAACAACGGCAACAAAGGCAACGATTTCTTTGTGCAGCAGTGGATGCGTTTGGGCATCGGGTACGATCTGTCGCCGGACGTGAACTTCTATGTGGAAATCATCGATAGCGCCACCTGGGGCGGCAACGGAAGCGCGGTGAATGCCGGAAACGGTGGCGATCCGCTGACTCACAATGGCGCGTCGGCGGGAGGCGCCGGTAATGGAGGCCGCTTGGGTGTCCGCGCGGCTTATATGTTGATTAGGAATGTGGCCGATATTCAGGGCCTGAGCCTAAAAGTCGGTCGTCAATATGTGATTTTCGGCAACCACTCCCTGTTCGGCCACTTCGATTGGGCCAACACGGGTTATTCGCATGACGGTGTCATGCTTGCGTATCAGACTAAGAATTGGGACAGCTACTTCGGCTGGTTCCGCAATTCAGAAAGCGATCTTGGCCAGGCGGCACCGGTCGGGAGCGGTGCAGCCAACATCGCCGGTACCGGCGGACAGGACGGACAGCGCGATGCCGACATGTTCATTTTCTACAACCAGATCAAGATGGTTCCCGGCATGCTCATCGAGCCGTTCTATGTCTTGTATCAGAACCGTTATGGTTCGGCGGACAACGCGACCCAAGGTCTTGGGACGGCCAAGCATTCCAACCAGACCCGTCACATGATCGGAAACCGGATTGAAGTCCGCAAGGGCGGGTTCGATTTCAGCAACGAAACGGCCTGGCAGTTCGGGCAAATGGGCCAAGCCGGTGCTTGCCAAGGCGAGCAAAAGTGTTTGCACATCAACGCCTGGGCAACCAGAAACTGGATCGGCTACACGTTCTATGACACGGCCTGGAAGACTCGCCTGGCCTTCAATCTCGATTACGCCTCCGGCGACAGCCGGAACAATACCTGCACCAACGGTACCAATTGTAAGACCGCGAACACCTTTGAGAACTTCTTCCCGACGAACCACATCCACATGGGCTATATGGACGTGCAAGCGTGGAAGAACATGCTGTCTCCTTCGGTCAACTTGCAGGCCCGTCCTTCGGCGCGTGACCATATCGAAATCTGGTACACGAACCTGAACCTGGCCAACTCGAAGGACTGCTGGTATCGGGGCGCGCAAGGTTGTTACGTGTTCTCGAACGCCAATAACACGAAGACCCACATCGGCGACGAAATCGACGTGGCCTACACTCGGATGTTCGCCGACGGCAAAGTTGCTCTGCAGGCTGCGTATGGCACCATTTTCGCTGGTGGGTATTTGACCAGCACCTTGAACCAGACGCAAAATCAGCACTGGGCGTATATGTCGTTGTGGATGAACTTCTAGGACGAGGCAATCAGCTCACAGCATTCAGCTGACAGCATCTGTGCTGATCGCTGATGGCTCTGGCCAGACAAAGGAGACACGCAATGAAGAAACTCATGTTCGTCACGCTGGGTGTCGCGGCGCTGGCGATCGGCAGCCAGCCGGTCACCGCGCAGGCCCAGGTCGCGGATGCGATTCAAGCAGTCAACGATGCCATCGTCGAGCTGACCGATGCGCCGGGGCTCGGCAAGCGGACCACGGTCGATCTGATGAAGCGATGGGGATCCGACCGGTCTGTCATCGACAGCGCCACGGCAAAACTCCAGGATGGGCTCAGTAAGGCCCAGTCCGGCGGAGTGGGCGCCGATGCCATGCGCCAATTGAAAATGGCGGTGGATTACGGGAAGGCTCGCCTGCATAAGGAAGCCCGGTTGTCCGCACAGGGGGCCTTGCGCCATTTGTGCGTGGCGAATCAAGATCAAGGCCCTGGCTGCGATACGGTGCCCAAGTTCGGGAGCTACACCGCGCCCTAGCCTGATGTGCCTCATTTGCGAGACGTGAGGGCGACCCCCTGCCTGTCTCGAAACCAGAAGCCCCGCCGGGTGATCCCCGGTGGGGCTTCTTTTATGTCGGTCTGCCGTCGCGGAAGTCCGGCGCTAAGGCTCGCAACATATCGAGTTCATGCCTTGCCCGTGGTTCGCCGGGCGTCTTATACTCGGCAGTCCGCGCTGCACAACATGGCCGGTTCCTGAGTTTTCCTCGTGGATGATCTGAGCAAGCAACTGAGTCAACAATTCGGATTTTCGACATTCCGCCCCGGGCAGCGTGAGGTGATCGAGGCCGTGTTGTCCCGCCGTGATGCCATGGCCGTGATGCCTACCGGCCAGGGGAAATCACTCTGTTATCAGCTGCCGGCTACCATCTTGCCGGGGCTGACGTTGGTGATTTCTCCGTTGATTGCCTTGATGCAGGACCAGGTGAACAGTCTGAAAGCCCGGCACATTGCCGCCGCGGCCTTTCACTCCGGGCTTTCTGAACCGGAGCGGGACAAAATTGTGCTCAATCTCAAGTTGAGACGGCTTCAACTGCTCTATCTTGCTCCTGAACGAATGCAGCATGAGCGGTTCCTGCGCCTCTTGCGATCCCTGTGGGTCTCGCTGCTGGTGGTGGATGAGGCCCATTGCATCTCGCAGTGGGGACATGATTTCAGGCCCGACTACCTGCACATCGGTCGCTTGCGCCGCGAACTCGAAAACCCTCCCTGTCTGGCCCTGACGGCCACGGCTACGGCGCGTGTGCAAGCCGATCTCTGTGAGCGGCTGTCGCTTCACGATCCATTGCGGCTGGTCACGGGTTTTCGGCGGCCGAATCCGGCCCTGTCGGTTCGCCTCTGCCGTTCGCGGCAGGAGAAACTCGCGCAATTGGCGCAGACGGTGCGTGACTATCCGACAGGCACCCTGCTCATCTATTGCGCCACGCGGCGTGCGGTGGAAGACGTGGCGGCCTGCCTGAGGGGCTCTCATTCCTCTGTCGGCTACTATCACGCGGGCCTGTCGGATGAGGAGCGGCGGTCGGTGCACGAAGAGTTTCGCGTGGGGACGATCCGGATCCTGGCGGCGACCAACGCGTTCGGCATGGGGATCGATAAGTCGGATGTTCGCCTCGTGGTCCATTTCGATATTCCTGGAAGCCTGGAGGCCTATTACCAGGAAGTCGGACGCGCTGGGCGTGACGGGAAGCCGGCCGCCTGTCTGCTGTTATTCCATGAACGGGACGTGGCCACGCAGGAATATTTCATCCAGCAGGCGTCGAAAGAATCCGGCAATGCGGCACGTGTGGCGCGCATGAAGACGTTGCTCAAAGACTTGCTCGACTATGTCTCGGTCGCGACCTGCCGCCAGCTCGCCATCCTGGAGTATTTCAGCGATGAAGCGGAGCGAGCCTTGGGGCCTTGCGGCTTGTGCGATCGTTGTCAGAGACCGTTGCCATTGCCTTCGAGTGTCGCAGATGACGAGGCTGCCTGCGCGAACGCTGTGTTAGCGGCCGTGTCCTGGTGCGGAGGCCGATTCGGGGTGACACGAATCGTCGAGATGCTTCGCGGAAGTCGCGCGAAAGCCTTGCTGGCCTCCGGCGCTGAAGACTGTCCGGGATACGGGTTGTATCAACGCTGGTCGAAAACCGCGCTGACCCGTTTGGTGAGAGGCTTGATCGACTCGGGGCATCTGCAGGTGGAAGGGCTGGAATATCCCACGCTGGAGCTCACTCGACGGGGGCAGAATGTCTTGAACGGCCTCGCATCCGTGCACGTCACCCCGGTAGCCACGTCTTCGCCGCTGAGGTCGCCGGTCGGAGGCCGGGATGAGTCCGCGGCCGCCTCGCTCACCGCGTCAGTGGACCCGCACTTGTTCGAACGGCTGCGCCAATTGCGGAAAGAGTTGGCTGAGGAGGAAGGCGTTGCGCCCTTCGTGATTTTTCACGATAAGACTCTTCGCACTATAGCCGGGCATAAACCTGATACGCTCAGCGCCCTGCTGCAGATCCCCGGCATCGGCGAAGTCAAGGTGGAACGCTATGGCCGTCGCGTGCTCGGAATCGTGAACGACGACTACCGGTAGAAACCTCCGTCCTCGATGTCCGCTTTCCCTCCGCAATCTCCTAGCAGGATGTTGAAAAAGTCCTCCAGCTTTGTTCTCGCATCGCTCAGAGGCTCACCGTACGGTTCATAGTACGATTCGCCTCTTCGCTCGCTGCGGCCGCGCTGGACGGCCCTTTTGACCATCCTGCGGGCTGCCTCGATGTCGTTTCACCTTCGTCCCAGCGGTATGTTCGGCGATGATCAAAAAGGTTTTTCAACGGCCTGCTAGGATCTCAAGCCGCCCGCTTTACGGAACTGTTCCTGCAATTCAGGATAGGTCGTGGTGACGGGAAATTGCGGAAATTCTTTCGGGAGATGATCGGGCGGGCGGAAGAAGAACCCGGCATGAGCTTCTGCCAGCATGGCGGTATCGTTGTAGGCATCCCCGGCGGCCATCACGTGGAAATTCAGGGCCTTCAGCGCGGCGACCGCATGTTTTTTCTGGTTGGGTTGCCGGAGTTTGTAGTTGACAATGCGGCCGTTGGAGCCGATTTCCAGTTGATTGCAGAAAATCGTAGGAAACCCCAGTTGCCGCATCAAGGGCAAGGCAAATTCATAAAACGTATCGGAGAGGATGATGACCTGCGCCCGTTCGCGCAGCCAGGCCATGAATTCGGCCGCGCCTTTCATCGGACCCATGGCATCGATCACCGCTTGAATGTCGGCGAGCGTGTAGCCATGTTCCTCGAGAATCTTCAACCGGCGCGTCATCAAGGCGTCATAGTCCGGCATTTCACGTGTGGTGATCTTCAGTTCTTCAATGCCGGTTTTAATGGCAAAATTCACCCAAATTTCAGGAACCAAGACGCCTTCCAGGTCGAGGCACACAATGACGGGATTTTGCATCGATCCTCCTTAACAAATTCTGAGTGGTGAATTCTGAGTGGGTAGTGGAATACGAAGCGACTCAATCACAATTCAACATTCGCGACTCAGCACTCCAAACTATTTTCTATTCGACGCTCCGCGCCTCGCCATTTCCTGCCCGAGATAACGCCCGATTTTTTCGATCGCCTTTTCGATCAATGCTGTGCCGGCCCATTGGCTCGATTGCTCCGCGTGATGCTTCTTGGCCCAGTCGATGGCCAGCGGCAGCGGGACCAGTCTTGGCGCTGTGCCGGTGAGATCCGCCCAGAGCAGGCTCAGAGCCGTGCTCATCCGCACGGCTACGGGAACCGGCTGGATCGTCTGCTTCGTCATATCCTGGCAGTCCGTGGCCGGTGAGGTGACGGCAAGTTCGCGGCAGGCCGCCGGCCGCTCATCGTAGATACTGCAGACTTCGTTGTCCAAAAAGGGGCAGGGCATGCGAAGCGCATAATAGGCGCGGTTCAACGGTTCGATGGCGTCATCACTGATCGGGTCTGAAGATTCTGCCAGGGCAGACAGCGGTTTCAGCAGGCCGGCTTTGGCCAGCTGCTGATGAGCGGCATCGATTTTCGACAGGAGCCGTTCGCGCTCCTGAGAGGGCAGGCGATCGAGACTCTTGGCGAGTGCAAAAGCTTCGGGGGCGGAAATCGGCACCAGCATCCGGCAACAGGCCGCGCAGCCTTTGTGGCAGGACACGGTGCGACCCGCTTCACGCGCCTGGCCGAGTTCCAGCGCCTGGACTTCCTCGCCGAGGCCGCGTATCAGGGGAAGGATGGCCGTGATCGGCACGAAGCTCGTCGGAACTCCGACGGCCGTGGAGACCTCACCGGCCGGGGTTTGTAGAGAAATTTCGAAGTGTTCGACGAGTGATTGGTGACTCATGGGTATGGCGTCTGCTCATGGTTGAGGCCAGGAAGCGCGAGAAAGCCTCCTATTCATGTGGTCCCTGCTCATCATAGAGAACCACCGAATCGGCGGTCAACCAATGAGACGGGCTCAGGCCTTGCCCCGCAGGGACGGTTGCGGCTACTCTGTCGGCGATGCGTGTATCCGGCCACATCATCGGCTTGCTGAAAGAATATATGCACGATCTTGTCGAGCAGGCCCGGCAGGAGGTTCAGGCTCAGCAGGCCTTCGGCTTTTCTGCGCCTCCGTATCAGCCGGATCATGCGATCGCGGATTTGCTGTCGATCTTAGACGATCGGATCGAGTCGGAAGGGCTGCAAGTCGGCATGCCGCTGGAGTTTCTTCATGAGATGTGGCGGCATTGTGGCGAGGCGCGCGACCACGTGATGGAACAGGTCTGGCTGGAAACAAATCTTGGTCCGCCGGGCTCATCCAAGGCACGCATTCGAGAATTGACCTATGCGGCGTTGATCAGGCATCTCGAAGCGGATGCGGAGACAGCATAATCCGGGCTTGGCGGGTGCTCGTCAGATGTCGCTCAGGGCTGCCACTTCCCGGTGATCCAATAGACCAGAATGCCGGCGACTTCCTCAATGGTCTGCGTGGTGAGAAAAAGGGCCCGGGCCGTGGGAATGAAGTCGAACAGGGTGGTCTGTTCCCAGGCCTGTCGCGGACGGTGTCGGGATTCATATCCGCAGGCCACCGGAGTGACGGTAAAGCCTTGCTGTTCAAACAACCCGACGGCGCGAGGAAGGTGATACGCGGCGGTGACCAGCAGGATGTGGCTAGGACCTAGTAGGGCCTTGGTCTGCACCGCGTTTTCGTATGTCGTTCGGGAGGTTTCCTCCACCTGGATGACCGACTCCGGCACGCCAAGGCGGAGTGCCCACCGTTTCATCTCACGGGATATCGGTGGTCCGTTTCGAAACACGGTGGCATCGCCCCCTGAGAGAAACAGCTTCGGGGCCAGCCCCTGGTGCCATAATTCAGCCCCGCAGGCGGTACGCTGGCGGGAACTTTCCGACAGTTCGTCGGCTGGTCGCAGGGATCCCTTTTCTAGGACAGCCCCTGCCAGAACAACCACGGCGTGAAATGATGGTGCAGGGGGCGCTGTAAAGGGAGGATACCGTGTCTCAAGCAGCGAGATGGAGAGGTTCGACAGGATGGGAGTCGCAGTAAGGAGCAGGAGCAGAATGGTACTGAAGGCGAAACGCCTGACCCAGGTGGTTCGTCGCGTTGTCACGGGCAGGACAGCGAACAAGAAGGTGGCCAGTGCCGATACGATGATCCATGACAAAGGATACAGCAGATATTTCGAGGCCTTATAAACGCCGAACCACATGGGGGTCAATTCCATGGGAACTCCACGGTGGATCGAAGAGCTTGAACGCGCAGCATACACGGAGGCGCAGCGGACACCAAGTGTTCAGGAGGATCCATGGCAGAAAAACAGCACTATTGGCTGATGAAATCCGAGCCCAACGCCTTTTCCATCGACGATCTGGCTCGCTCGCCGAAGCAGACCACGTCCTGGGACGGGGTGCGGAACTACCAAGCGCGTAATTTCATGCGGGCGATGAAGGCCGGTGAGCAGGTGCTGTTTTATCACAGCAACGCTCAGCCTCCATGCCTCGTGGGAATAGCCGAAGTGGTCAAAACCGCCTATCCTGATGCGACGCAGTTTGATCCGCAGGATGTGCACTATGATCCCGGGAGCCTTCCCGACCAGCCCCGCTGGGACGTGGTGGATATCCGGTTTGTGCGCAAATTTGCCGCGCCGCTTTCGTTGAACCTGCTCAAGGAGCAGTCGAGCCTGCAGGGGATGGAGCTGCTGCGAAAAGGCTCGCGGTTGTCGGTTCAGCCGGTGAGTGCGGCCGAGTGGAAGGAAATCCTTCAGCTTGCACGAAGGCATAAGGGCTGAAAGAGCGGCTGGAGGGGGAACCATCACTTCATTCAGGACATCCGTCCCCCACAGGTCAGCTACGAGCCTTTCCGTCGTCCAAATAGCGATGTTGCCAGTCAAGCCAGGCATGACCGAGCTCGTGTGCGAGAATGTAGCGCCGTCGAGTGACGGGGAGTCGCTTGCGGATATAGATCGTTTTCGCTTCGTTGTCCCAAATCCCATCCGCGTTGGCATCCTGCCGGTCCATCTCTGAATCGGTAACTTGCCGGATCATAATGTGATAACCGAATGGAAGGACGACTTTATTGGGTATTCGCACCGTGCCCCTCGCTGTCTTTCTTATGGCGCTCGCTGCGCCGAATTCTTGCTCCCGGATAGCCTAACATATTTCATCTTTTGTCTTCCTTGATTAAAAAGCCATGATTTTCATGGAGTTGCGTGTCATTATTCCATCTCGCCGTTTTCCCGTCCCCATCGTATCTTCCGAGCCCGAGTTGGTGGTGAGCATTTCAATTGAAAGATCGGATAGTGTATTATCCGGCCATGGTCGATAAACTTCTCGCTCAAGAACTTGCGAAGCCCTACCCGTCGGTCGTCCGCATCGTGGGTGTGAAGATTCGTGACCGCGGCGAGGTCAAGAAATTCGATGCCGGGGAAACCGGCTTGGTGGTCGGCGATCGCGTTTTGGTCGAGGTAGCCGGGGAACTGAGTTATGGAGTCGTCTATGGGGCTCCTCAGGCGATGCCGTTTATCCCGCCCATGCGTGTCTTGCAGCCCATTGTCCGCAAAGCCACGGCTGAAGATGTCGTGACGATTGATCGGTACGAACGGTTGGCGTCCGAAGGGATGAAGGCCTGCCGGGAGCAAGCTGCCGCGCTGGGGCTCAAGATGAAACTGGTCGAAGTCTTCTGTTCTTTTCACCGCCGGCAGATGACCTTCGTGTATACGGCTGAAGACCGCATTGATTTCCGTGAACTGGTGCGTCTGCTCGCTCGCCGGTTCGGCGGCCGGATCGAAATGCGGCAGGTGGGGGTGAGGGACGAAGCCAGCCGACTGGGCGGGATTGATACCTGCGGATTAGTGTTGTGCTGCGCGGCATTCCTAACGGAAGTCAAACCCGTGACCGTGAAACAAGCTCGGATTTTGGGCCTCCCGGTCGATGATCCCAAATTGCTGGGCGTCTGCGGCCGCCTCAAGTGTTGCCTCCTGTTCGAGGCGATGGACAGCCAGCCCGCCACCTCTTCGTCGAAATCGTCCGGATTGATCACTCCCGCTCGTTCTCGCTTGGCCTCTTCCTAGTTTTCAGCCGTTCCGGCACTATTCTGCGCACCTGCTGAGACGCAACCCGCCGGTGGCGTTCATTTAGTCTCGTGATTTGAATCTGAAAGA
This sequence comes from uncultured Nitrospira sp., assembly GCA_902500995.1. Classification (GTDB taxonomy): domain Bacteria; phylum Nitrospirota; class Nitrospiria; order Nitrospirales; family Nitrospiraceae; genus Nitrospira_A. The sequence continues at coordinate 42,039 of CABVSR010000027.1, read as the reverse complement.
GTATAATGACCATGAGGTGACGGATGCCTCAGGTACTGGTACTCGGATCCGGGAAAATCGGGTCTCTCATTGCAGGGCTCCTGTCGGGCAGGGCACAGTACCAGGTGCATCTGGCCGATCTCAGCCTGGATGCGCCAAAGCGCTTGATCGATGACTTGGCGCTTTCCACGGTCACTCCCTGCGCATTGGACCTACGCCGACCCGATTCTGTTGTCGACTACGTCTCGTCCCATCGCTTCGACGCGGTGATTTCATGTCTGCCGTATTTTTACAATCCGGCGGTCGCAGAAATTGCGCGCGCACATCATCTCCACTATTTTGACCTGACTGAAGACGTGGCCGTGACCGGGCGCGTCAAGGCGATCAGCGAAGGCGCCGATCGGGCATTTCTACCTCAATGCGGATTGGCTCCCGGTTTTATCAGTATCGTCACGAATGACCTCATCGGCCATTTCGATTCCATCGACAATGTGAAGATGCGGGTGGGGGCCCTCCCGGTCCACCCGAGCAATGCCTTGAAGTATTCCCTGACCTGGTCTACCGACGGGTTGCTCAATGAGTATGGAAACGTCTGCGTGGGGATTGAAGGCGGGGAGGAAGTGCATCTGCGGCCTTTGGAAGGATACGAGACCATCGAATTGGACGGTCTGCTCTACGAAGCGTTCAACACATCGGGGGGACTGGGGACCCTCGCGGATACCTATCGCGGGCGAGTCCGTACGATGAATTACAAGACCCTACGGTACCCCGGACATTGCGAAAAAATCCAATTTCTTATGAACGATCTCAAGCTGAATGAAGACCGGGAGACACTAAAACGTATTCTGGAGCGAGCGATTCCGCAGACACATCAGGACGTGGTGTTGATCTATGCCGCCGTGACGGGGACGAGGCAGGGTGAGTTGTTTGAAGAGACCTACGTCAAGAAAGTCTATCCGCGGACGATGTTCGGACAGATGTGGTCGGCCATTCAAGTTACCACCGCCTCCTCGTTGTGTTGTGTGCTCGATCTGGTGATGGCCAACCCAACCGCTTACCGGGGATTCATCAGGCAGGAACATTTTCACTTGCAGGATGTCTTGGATAATCGCTTCGGAGAGTGTTTCCGTCCTCAATCGATATGACGACAGAAGAACTATTTACACGGCTGGGGCTGGCCGATGAACAGTTTGGATCGCGCTGTTCTTCCGCTACGTGGGAGCGCACGACGCAGGCGGGAGTCATCGAATCGCAGAATCCGTCGACAGGACTGGCGCTGGCTCGCGTTCATGGATGCTCCGATAAGGACTACGACGTCCTGGTGACCGACTTGCAACGGACACAGCGGTCCTGGCGGACGGTGCCGGCTCCCAAACGAGGCGAGGTGATTCGTCGGATCGGGCAGGCGCTGAGAGAGCAGAAAGAGGTCTTGGGCCGGTTGGTTGCTCTCGAAGTGGGAAAGATACACGCCGAGGGCGCCGGCGAAGTGCAAGAGATGATCGACATGGCTGACTTCGCCGTCGGCCTTTCCCGCATGTTGTATGGGAAGACCATGCATTCGGAACGGGTGCAGCACCGGATGTACGAACAATGGCATCCGCTGGGTGTGGTCGGAGTGATCACCGCGTTCAACTTTCCGGTTGCGGTCTGGGCGTGGAATGCCTTCATCGCTGCCGTGACCGGCAATACGGTATTGTGGAAACCTTCGCCCAAGGCGCCGCTCTGCGCCGTGGCCATCCAGCATCTCTGCAATCGCGTCCTGGAAGAAGCCGGATATCCCGGTGTGTTCGGGCTGGTTACCACGGATCGCGTAGAGCTGGCCGAACGCATGGTGGCCGATCAGCGGCTTCCGTTGATCTCCTTTACCGGTTCAGTTGCCGTGGGAAGGCACGTGGGGGAGGTCGTTGGACGCCGCCTGGGGCGGAGCCTGCTTGAACTCAGCGGAAACAACGCCATCATCGTCGATGAGACCGCCGACCTCGAATTGGCCACGAGCGCGATTGTCTTTGGCGCCGTCGGCACCGCGGGGCAGCGCTGCACCAGCACCAGACGGTTGATCGTGCAGGAAGCCCAGTTCGACAAACTGATGCCGCGCCTTCTTGCCGCCTATGCGCAGGTAACGATCGGGGATCCGCTTGAGCCGCACGTCCTGATGGGCCCGCTGATCGATGCGGCCGCGGTGGCGCAGTATCGATCGGCGCTCGATACAGTCACACGAGCAGGTGGCGAGGTGCTGTACGGGGGACGGGTCCTATCCCGGCCGGGATTTTTTGTCGAGCCCACGATCGTGCGAGCTCAGAATCACTGGGAGATTGTGCAGCAGGAAACGTTTGCGCCCATCTTGTATGTCATGACTTACCGAACACTCGATGAGGCCATCGAGATGCAGAATGCCGTTCCCCAGGGATTATCGTCCGCGCTGTTTACCACCCACCTTCGCCGTAGCGAGGCGTTCCTGTCGGCGGCGGGGAGCGACTGCGGCATTGCCAACATCAATATCGGCACGTCCGGCGCGGAAATCGGCGGCGCATTCGGCGGAGAAAAAAATACGGGCGGCGGGCGTGAGGCGGGATCTGATGCCTGGAAGGCCTATATGCGGCGTCAAACCACGACGATCAATTGGGGGACTGAATTGCCGTTGGCCCAGGGGATCACGTTTGGAGGGGCGGAAGGAGGACACCATGGGGCAAGCTGCTGAGCTTGATGCCGTGATTGCTCGAATGACGGCCGACTTCCTCGCGCGCAACAGCGCGGCCGGAATGCTTCGTGAGGCATTGAACGAAGTCGGAGTCGGCTTCGTGCCGGTGATGGACCATCTGACGATTAGAACCATGGACATCGATCAGCGGGCGGAGGAATTCCTCGCCCTCGGTTACACGTACGACGAAACGATCTACTACGATGATTGGTATGCAAAAGTGTTCAGGAAAGCCGGATATCCGGCCTTGTTCGTCGATCAGGCCTACCCGGATGATCGGGGGCAGACCAGCATCATTCCGCGCTGGGTGGAAAAGTTCGGCGATCGGGTGTTCCATCATGTGGCGGTCCGGGTAGAGGATATCGAACACGCGATCCTTCGACTGAAATCCAAGGGCGTCGTCTTCGCCGGGGAAATCGTCGGCGCGCGTGGAGGACCGCTGCGGCAGATTTTTACCGCTCCAGAGATGATCGACGGCCAACCCTTTTCGGTGCTGGAACTCGCCGAACGGCATCAAGGCTATCAGGGATTCCTTCCTCCGCAGGCCGATAGCCTCATGCGTTCTACCGTGCGCTAGATCCTCTGCGGCCCTCACTGCTCAGGCGACAGTCGCTGATGAGAACATTTCTCTTCGCATGCAAGCCCCGATCAGATTCGGGAATCTGCGCCGGATGCCCGTCCCCACGTCTGCCGCCATGTCCTCAAAAGTATTGACGTGAACGCCGATACCGTTCAGCATGCCGCTGTCGCCGAAAAAATCGCGAATCTTTTCAGGCGATGATGACTCTTACGGCCAGAGAGGTGTGAGTCAGTGGTCTGCCGGTGACGACACATCAACGCATTCCAACCCCAACCAAGAGGAGGCCTGATATGTTTCGACATTTTTACGTGCTGAGTGCCGGCGCGATCGCGTTGGCCATCAGCGGGCCGGTATCGGCGGCGGATATGAAGCCGGGTCCCGCCGATGGATTCGATATCCATGTGATGGCTCCGCACAAGATGGAAGATGGATCAGTGGCCGGTCCCTTCCATCACTACTGCAAGGCCGTCAAGCCTGAGGTCTTGCAGTGTTTGCTGTTCGAATCCACCGAGCCGAATGCCGTGTTGACCGACGTGGAGTACTTTGTGGCGAAGCCGGTCTCACGATCAGCGGTATCGCTCGACGTGTGGAATAAGTTCTATCACGATCACGAGGTCGAAATTGCCACCGGACGCGTTCAGGTGCTGGACATGTCGGATGCGCAGGCTAAGGAAGTGGCTGCCGCCGCGGCCAAGACCGACGGCATTATTTTCCATCTATGGCCCAAGGGCGCCAAAGCTCCTGACGGATCTGTCGGCCACCCCACGTCTGTGGGACATAAGCATCGAACCGAATAGCGGGACATTCATCGCGTCGACATTCTAAATCATTTGTCAGGGAGGCCATTATGCGACGTGCGATTGCGATAATCGGATTGAGTGCGGCGGCCTTTGCGGCCGTCGGCTGTGCGGAAACGTCCCACGAAAAGATGAAGTCGACCGCCGCTGCTCCGGCCGCAACTGCGGCGAAAGCCATGCCGACACCGGCACAGGGGTATACCATTCACGTAATGGCCCCCCATAAATTCGAAGACGGGACGGTGCACGGTCCCTATCATCATTACTGCAAGCCCATCTCGCCCGAGATCCTGCAATGCCTGTTATTCGAATCGACGGACTCGAATGCCCTCCTGACCGACATCGAATATTTCGTGGCGAAGTCCGTGTCGCGGGCGCATGTCCCGCTGGACACCTGGAATAAGTACTACCACGATCACGAGGTGGAAATTGCCACCGGGCGCGTTCAGATCCTCGACATGCCGGACGCCCAGGCGAAAGAAGTCGCCGCGGTCGCGGCGAAAACAGACGGGATCATTTTCCATCTCTGGCCGGACGGGGCGAAGGCGCCGAATGGTGAGGTGGGGCATCCACAGTCTGTCGGCCATAAGCATCGGACGGAATAAACAGGAGTGCTCAGGCATCGGGCGGAGGGGCGCGCAGAGCGTCCTCTCCGCCCGTGTCCGTTGGAGAGAGGAAGTCGCCGTAATGAAAGTTGCATATCTCGTGCTTGTTGCCTGGGCTGTCATCGGCATGGAGACATCAGCGTGGCCGGCGGACTCCGAAGTCTTGCGCCCTCGTGTGCCGATCGATCAGATGGATTCGGCCCGCGCGGTGACGAACCCATTTCCCGTGACGCCCGACATGCGTGAGAAAGGAAAGGCCCTCTTTGAAGGGAAAGCCTTTTGTCGAGCGTGCCACGGAGCCGATGGGAAGGGGTTGGGAATGGATCTAGACTATTCGACGTTCAAGGGCCCCCTGCCACGAAACTTTACGGACAAGATGTGGCAACAAGCGCGCACAGATGGCGAATTATTTTGGATTCTCAAAAATGGCAGTCCTGGGACAGATATGGCGCCGTTTATTCCATTGGTCCTGACGGAAGAAGAGGCCTGGCAAGTGCTGATGTATGTGCGTTCATTCGGGGGGAGATGAGGCCGAACGCTTTCACGCTGCCTGGACATTGATTCTGGAGTGTTGGCGGGTTGAGACTGTGGGGGTAGCAATCCGTCGATAGGCAGTCCTGGCGGGACTTACCGGCGGTGGGTAGTTAAGAAATGTTCAAGGCGGTGGAGATCCAGCGAGGGTACGCGAAGAAATTCGATGCCGCAGTGGTACTTTCGAACCCAGCGGACGGCCGCGAGGTCTACGATCAACGCGGGCCTGTTGTCAGGCAGGAGAAGTCGTATCGTCAAATAGCTGCCCTCCAAGACTGTCCGATTGCCTTCTACAAGGCATCCAGCTAGCGATAGATTCAGTGCCGTCGCTTCTCTGATGAATGTGGCACCTGCGAACATGACGGGGCAGAGAATATCCAGGCGGTCCCGGGATCGTTGAAAGGAGAGGGTCGTTTCTGATGTCGAGGGATGAACTCGCGACGTTCCCTGTGTTGAAAGCGGTGACTGCATGGGCGGCATTGTAGTGCGGCGGGAGGGATACGTCACATTCCACATTGGAGGGGGAATCGCCAGCGTGGTTCTTTTCAGGCGCTTGTCGGTTGCACGACGAACCTCATGACTGCCGATTGACGGCGTGGAAACGATGACCGCAGAACCGACACCGCCAGGGAAATCGACCCAGGAGATGCCAGAAAAAATCGCGCCATCCTCGGCGGTCGGAACGACGTACGATTCCGGCACACCGTGGACAGCAGAGCGAGGGGACAATGGGAATCTCGATGGGCATCGCGGGTCCTTGGTCTCTCATACATGGGCGCCTTACTCCCGGGGTATCGGTCTCATCCGAGGGGGGTGTCGGAGTGCCAAGCAGAAGATGCGCTCATAATGACCTGTAGCCTTCTGCTGGACCCCGGTTGCAGTACGATCCGGCGAGCACATCGTTGTTCAGGCTGTGCATAAAGTTCATTACTCCTGCCACCACACCAGTCGAATAACGTAAATTCCTGCTATATAGGTTCCGGCAATGAGAATAGCCCACATCATGATCACGCCCTCCTTCTGTTTCTCTCCATCACGGCATTGTGAGATGCAATGTGCTAGTAAAGAGCAACTCGCGTACCACTGGATGAATAGATCCGAGGCGATGCGGGAGCCAAATTTCTTTGAATTTCTCTAACGAGCACTTGCGGTACAGTCCCGCAGTCCTCGGTGAGATAGAGGCGTTGTATCCGATTCGATAAGATTGAATCCGTTTGGATACCAGACGAAGAGAGGACGCAACATGCCTTGCGGCCTCACCCGGAGAGTCAAGGTTTCGAGTGGTGGGTCGAGACGTTTCGCGTCCGTTGCTCAACGGCTAAAGCATGGGCCGTAATGGCGTAATCGCATTGTCCACAGTGCAAAAACCCGCCGGTTGGAACCAGACTGTGATGTCGGCAGCGCGGGCAGTCATAAATTTTCATGAGTCAACTCCTGTATTGACGAAAAAAAGGCTGAAAGTCATCCTAATATCCACACCGGATGTTGGGAATGCTTGTTTTCCTGATCCGGGAGGATACAGGAGTTTCAGATTGCGGGCTTGTGGCCGCTATCTACATGCCGGGCCTGCGAAAGCCCTCATCATTCAGGCACTGTGACAGGTAAGAACCGGCGATGTCGGTGGGCTCGATCGGGAAGCCGAAACTTCTCCCGCCAAGCATGAGGTCGCCGGCAGGAATGAGGAATTACTCAGACCAGAAATACAACTGTTTGAGAGAGTTGGGGAATAATGGTGGGCCGTGTAGGGGTCGAACCTACGGCCCGCTGATTAAGAGTCAGCTGCTCTACCAACTGAGCTAACGGCCCCACCGGGTATTGAATTGTCGCTGCTGACTGCACGAGACGGCTTGGTGCGCCTGACAGGATTTGAACCTGTGGCCCTCAGCTCCGGAGGCTGATGCTCTATCCAGCTGAGCTACAGGCGCTCCCGTCGGTCAGACTCGGCACATTAGCATAGCGTTTCTATTCCTGTCTAGGGAGCTGGGCCGCAATCTCGATGAATCCAAAGGGCAGGAGCAGTTCGTCGCCGGCCTCCGGGTCCGCCCGGCGCAGGATCGAGAGGGCCGCGGCCTCCTCTTCAGCCAGTCGTGCGAGGTCGGTTTTCAGGCTACGCGAGGGACGAATAACCGGTACGGCAGTCTGGACGTTGCAGGCCCCATGGACCATGCCGTCAGATTCGACAGGCACTCCCATGGTGCGGCAGGTGATAGGTCGGAATTGATACACTCCGCAAGTTCCATCGGCCTCCAGCGCTGGACAGGGAAGGTCCGCAAAACGTTCAACCATGTCATCGACGCTGGCGTCAGCCCAGCCATCGAGGCCAGGCTGTGACCGGAGGGCAGGGTAGGCCGTTTCGAGCCGAGCTACCTGTTCGCGCGCGCGCGTCACCATGGCGCGTTTGCGGGCGGGGGGTAACAGGTTGAGGCCACGGTGCAATTCCAGGACATCGAGCCGAGTGATGGGGAAGATTCCGATGCAGCAGTCGCAGCAGCCTGGGCTGCAGGGAATGGCGCCGAGGAGCGAGGCTTGGGCGCGCCGGAACCACTGTGAGGCTTCTTGAAACAGAGGTAAGGGGGATCGGGGAGAGGGGGCGGTCCCCATGATGTTACTCTTCAGGCAGCGAGAGATCGACGATGAGTTCTCCCTTCGGAGAAAAAAACCCTTGCCGATCGATCTGGACGATGCCGTTACAATGCTCCTGGAAAAATTCCAGGATCCAACCGTTGAAATCGTAACCTTCTTCCGTGACGTCGGCTTCGATCATGCGTGTGGTCAGAATGAAACGCGCGCGTGTAACGTGTTCCTGTGCGAGGGTGGCTTCGAGATCATCATGGGAGGACAGATCTTCTCGAAACTGTTTCTGCTCCTGCTCGAAAAGATCCTGATACGTCCCTCGGTCGCGAATGCAAAACACTTGAATCGGCTTTCGGTCGCGTGCGTACCCCAGAACTACCTGGACCCAGGCCCATTCATCCAGCATCGAGTCGTCCATATCGGGGGGGAGAATCGGGGATTGGCCGCGTGATTGCAAAAACTCCATCAGTAGGCGAAGGGGTGGGGCATTCTCATTCTTGCAGAAGACGCGCGAGTAAATGACGGCTTCGGGCGCGGTGCCTTCAGCGGGCTGCGCATTCGAGGGGAGAATGGGAAGTTCTTTGGCCATGAAGACGCCTCTTGTTCAGGAGTATGACGCGGAGCGACGAGCCGTTCGCGTACTCTACTCTGTGATCCACTTTAGGCGCAAGGGCGCCAAACGCGCCTGTCGCTAGTCTGGGCGCGGATGATTCGATCTTCGGCTCTTGACAGCCCCTGGGGCTTTGGATACACTCTCGCCCTGTTTTCGGACTGACTCTGCAGACCACGCGCAGATTTCCGGCTCCACCTCTGTACGTACGAGTTTATAGATCGCAGACCGCACAAGTCAGTTCACTTTCATTCGTTGTTCAAAGGGAGGAACGCATGGCCAAGTCGATGACGAAATCGCAGATTGCTGACCATCTTGCTGGAAAGGCGGGGATTACGAAGAAAACGGCGGTCCAATTTCTGGACGATTTCGCCGCCCTTGCCTATCGCGAAGCGAAGAATGCTTTCGTGGTTCCCGGCATCGGGAAGCTGGTGCTTGCCAATCGCAAGGCGCGTATGGGCCGGAATCCGCAGACCGGTGAGCCGATCAAGATTCCCGCCAAGCGCGTGGTGAAATTCCGGGTCGCGAAAATGGCCAAAGATTCGATCCTCGGAAAGAAGTAATCGATCTCGTTCCTCTTCGATTCCAGGGCCGGTGCCTTCTGTGAATGGCACCGGCCTTGGCATTTTCAGAACCCCTCACAGTGACGTTCGGGACCGCGAAAATTCATTAGAACGACGGCGCCAGCCCGCTTCCACCGGCACCGTCATGCCCTACGAAACGCACCGCATCTCCGTCCTGCACCATCGAATCTTCGCTGGCGATGCGCTTGTTGATGGTCACCAGCACCTTTTTCTCGCGCAAGAGTTGAAGCATGTGCCGAAGGCCGCGGCCCTGCCGTTGAATCACCTGCCGCACTGTCACCGGTGTCGGTAGTTCGCAGGCCAGATCCCGTTCTCCGTCTTCCGTTTGCAGCTGTCCCATCAGCGTAATCGTAATCATGCGCACATTCCCCTTAGAGAGATCCGGCTGCCTGTCCATTGTGGCGCATTGGCGCAGGAATCCAAATTGACTCCCTTTGGCCGCCGCGCCTAATATTACCATTATGCAATCCCTGAATATCCAGCGGCCGGGTATGCCTGACCTGCAATTTGTGCTCGTCGTCGCGGCCTTGTGCACGTCAGGGCTCGAAACGCTGAATGTGCCGGAAGACCTCCGGCGCAGGGTGTTCGACGCCTGTTGGGCGTTGGTCAGTACAGATCCTCCGCCGACCAATGCGCGCGAACGTGTGTTGGATTTGCGGTCCGGCACGGAGTTGACGCTCGACGCCTTGGTGGCCACGATTCGCCAGCTTTTTACGGAGGCGGGCATTTCGACCTTGACCTGGGACCATCCGCCCAGCGATCCCACTCGCCCCAGCAGTCCTGCCGCAGAACCGTTGATCGATCGTCTGCAGAAGCTCTATCCGGACCTTCCTCCCACGCCCGATTCCCAGGGCCGCAACTAGGCGCGCGAGTCTCGGTGCGATAGGTGCGATCGTCTTTCGCCCATGTGGAGAAGAGGGTATGATGCGTCTGTCACACGCCATGCCATTCAAGAGGAAGTCATGCACATTATAACGACGCCGCTCAGCGGCCTGTTCCAGATCGAGCCGGATGTGTTCGGAGATGCGCGTGGAAAGTTTGTGGAAATCTTTCGCCAGTCGCGCTACGAAGCGGCAGGAATTTCCAAGCCCTTCGTGCAGGATAATTTTTCCTGGTCCGTCCGTGGCACATTGAGGGGACTCCACTATCAGTTGGCGCGTCCTCAGGGGAAATTGGTCATGGTCGTGAAAGGGACGGTCTATGATGTGGCCGTCGACATTCGGCAGGGCTCACCGACGTTCGGGCAATCGTACGGTGTGGAATTGTCCGAGACGAATATGCGGCAGCTCTACATCCCTCCGGGCTTTGCGCATGGGTTTTGCGTCCTGAGCGAAGAGGCCGGGTTTCTGTACAAGTGCACGGATGTGTACTCCCCGCCGGATGAACGGGGTATCATCTGGAACGATCCGCAATTGGCCATCGCGTGGCCCCTCACGGCGCCGCTCCTCTCGGCCAAGGACCAAGCGTATAAATGTCTCGCCGACATGACGGGGGAGCTGCCTCGCTATCAGGCCCCTTAGCCGGACCCCCACTTCATCCCGCCGGTTTTCGCTCCGACTGCTACGTAACCTGCTGTATGTAGCCAATGCCGTTTCACATCGGTTCCCCGGTCCTCATGCCGTAAGATTGTTCTTGCGCTCACGCGGGTGAAGCGGGTCTGCTGCGACCTTGCCGCGCGATGGAACTCCGTGCTATGTAGGAATCATTCCTGGCTGGAGAACTCACGGATGAACCTACCCCTGCAGGAGATTGAGGCGCGTTTTCGCCGGCATGCGGTACGGCTCACCCGCCAGCGTGCGGCAATTTATGCGGCGTTGGCTGCCACGACGAGCCATCCGAGCGCCGATGATCTCTACCGGATCGTGAAACGCCGGCAGCCCATGATCTCGCGCAACACCGTGTACTACACACTCGGCGTCTTGCGAACCGCGGGGTTGGTCCGGGAAGTCAACGTCGGTCATGATATGGCGCGGTATGACGGGAACGTGAGCCTGCATCACCATCTGATCTGCCTGGGATGCGGCCAGATTATGGATGTGATGGACGATGAGTTGAATCGGTTGCAGCTTTCGAACGGGCAGGCGAAAGGATTTGATGTCCTGCGCCATCGAGTGGAATTCTACGGGTATTGTGTGAGTTGTCAGCAGGCCAGACGCGACGTGTCGCCTCATCGTAGGTTGGCGCCGTCATTTATTGAAGGAGGAGAGCATGGGAAACAGTTTAAAGGGCACCAAGAGTCATGAGAATCTGAAGCACGCGTTTGCCGGAGAGTCGCAAGCCAACCGGCGGTATCTCTATTTCGCCCGCCGGGCCGACATTGAAGGATATCCCGATGTGGGCGGGCTGTTCCGTGACACGTCTGAGGCGGAAACCGGCCATGCCTTTGGACACCTGGATTTTCTCAAAGAAGTCGGCGATCCCGCCACCGGGGTGCCGATCGGCAATACCGAAGCCAATTTGAAGTCGGCCATCGAAGGGGAAACGTACGAATATACCCAGATGTATCCGGGCATGGCGAAGACGGCGCGTGACGAAGGGTTCTCGGAATTGGCGGAATGGTTTGAGACGTTGGCCAAAGCCGAGCGGTCCCACGCCAATCGCTTTACCAAGGGTCTCGATAGTTTGAAGCAGTAACCATCCGGCCCGGCAGGTGTCGCGAATATCAGGATGGGGTGGGGTGGAGCATTCCACCTCACCTCAGTCACCGGACTCTCCTGGAACGTGTCAGAAGGAATTCCCTTCAGTGAACAAACTGCGTCTTCTCCAGCCGGTGGATCCGGCCACCCTCGAACAGGAAACGCTGCGGATTTACGATGTCTGCGACGGGTGCCGCCGCTGCTTCAATCTCTGTCCATCCTTTAACACGCTCTTGGACCGGATCGATGAGTACGACAGTGATGTGACGAAGTTCACACCGGCCGATCATCATCGAGTGGTCGACGAATGTTACTACTGCAAACTTTGCTACAATCATTGCCCCTACACGCCGCCGCATCAATATGGGATCGATTTTCCGCTCTTAATGGCGGTCTGGAAAAAGCGGCTGGCGACTGTGCGGGGGATCCGGTGGCGGGACTGGTTACTGACCAGAACCGACCTCCTAGGACGACTCAACAGCACCCTTGCGCCGTTGGTGAACTGGGGCTTGCGCCAGAGGTGGTTGAGAAGTCTCATGCAAAGGATGATGGGCGTTCATCAGGAACGAGAGGTTCTGCGCTATCAGCAGGAAACATTCACGCGTTGGTGGGGCAAGCGGTCGTCTCAGCGCACAGCGACGACAGGCAAGAAAGTCGCGTTGTTTGCGAGCTGCCTCGTCAATTATCAGGCGACCGATGTCGGCAAGGCGACGGTGCAAGTGCTGGAAAAAAACGGCATTCACGTGGTGTTGCCCGATCAGTCCTGTTGCGGTATGCCGTCCTTTGATACCGGTGATACGGCGGCCATGGTGAAGGCGGCGGAGCAGACGATTGCCTCGCTGAAGCCCTGGGTCGATCAGGGGTACGATGTGGTGATTCCCACTCCCAGCTGCAGCCTCATGGTGAAGCGGGAATATGCGAATCTCGTGTCGGGCGAAGACGCTACAAGAGTCGCTGGTCGCACCTACGATGTCTGCGAGTACCTTATGAAGCTGAAGCGGGAGGGGAGCCTGGCGACGGATTTCACGCAGAAGCCTGGACGGGTGGCCTATCACGTGCCCTGCCACTTGCGAGACCAAAACATCGGCTTCAAATCGAAGGAGCTGATGGAATGCGCCGGGGCGCAGGTCGACGTGGTCGAAAAATGCTCCGGCCATGACGGGTCCTGGTCGGCGAAAACCGAATTTTTCCCCCTGTCGATGAAGATTGCGCAGAAAGCCGTACGTGTGATCGAGCAAGCTCCTGCTGATCTTGTGGCCTCCGATTGCCCGCTGGCAGGCCTTCAGCTGGATCAAGCCGGCGCTCGAGCCCACGCCGGCGGGAAGGTGGCGCAGCATCCCATTCAAGTTGTGCGCGACGCCTATGGATTACCAAGAGACCCGCGGGCTTCGTGATAGATCCAGCTTGGCGGATAGAATCATGAATCAGCTGACGCAAGACGATCTGCTCTCATTCGACGAATACGAGCGCCAGCGCGAGGCATACCGGCAGTCCATCATCGACCTCAAGCGCCGCCGGCGGATCGGGATCGGAGATAAGATCACGCTGGTCTTCGAGAATCGAGACACGCTCCGTTTCCAAATTCAGGAAATGGCGCGCGTGGAGCGGATTCTAGACCCGCGGAAGCTGCAGGACGAACTCGACGTGTATAATGCCCTCCTGCCGGCTTCCGGAGAACTCAGCGCAACTCTCCTGATCGAACTGACCGATGCGGGCACGATGAAGCAGTGGTTGGATCTGTTCATGGGGTTGGATCATGGGCAAAAGCTCGGCCTGCGAGCCGGAGGAGAGATCGTCTACGGGGAGTTCGAAGGCGGGCACAGCCATGAAACAAAAATCAGTGCGGTGCATTTCGTGCGTTTTCGGCCCACTCCGGCTATGATCACGGCTTTCGCCGATCCGGCTGTCCGAGTGGCCCTCTCTGTCCGCCATGCCGGATATGAGGCCGACGCCGAGGTGCCCTGGACGATGCGGCAGGAATGGTTGTCTGACCTTCGGGCATAAGGGTTGAGTTTTAGCTGTGAGTTTTTGGGTGGAATTCAACTATAATCAGGTGCATTCAGCACCGAACATGCATCACTTATCACTGCATACGTATGGCCTCTGTCCTTTTGAATAAGCGTATCGAGTTTTGCGCGTCCCACCGCTATCACAAACCGGAGTGGGACGCGGCTAAGAATCGTGCCATGTTCGGCGCGTGCAACAACGATCCCGGGCACGGGCACAACTATATGTTGGAAGTCACCGTCCAAGGAGAGGTCGATCCTCGAACCGGCATGGTGGTGAACCTCTTCGATCTCAAGCGTGTGTTGCTGCAAGTACTCGAAGAGTTTGATCATAAGCACTTGAATTTGGACCTGCCCTACTTTGATCGCCACATTCCTACTTCCGAGAACCTGGCGCGTGTCCTCTGGAACAAACTCCAAGCCCAACCTGACATCGGTACGCTTCAACGGCTGTCTTTGTATGAGGACGAGGATCTCTGCGCCGACCTCACGGCTGAAGCCGGATTGGATGTCGCGTCGGTCACCAGGCGGTACTCATTTACGGCGGTACACGACGGTCATCGCGGCCATACCTGGGATCTCTTTGTATCCGTGCATGGGCCGATTCACCCCGAGACCGGGATGGTGACCGATATCGTCGCGCTGGATCGCCTGGTCAAAGAGCTGGTCCTACTTCCTTTTGAAGGACAAGATCTCCGCAGGGTGTTGGCCACTCCGTCCGTCACAGGCGAATATCTCGCCAAGGCCGTATGGGAGCGCATCTATTCGGTCGTCCCGACAGGCCGCCTTCAGCTTGTGAAACTTGTTCAAACCCGCGATTTGTCGTACGAATACGCGGGCTGAGTCGTTCCGTCACCCATCTTCACTGCCATCTTCCCTGCGGTTCACCCTCACTTGTTACGCTCAGTGTGCCCGCGCCGGTTCAATGCACACGAAGGGCATTGCGCCCCCTCACACCACAGTCAGGTCCAAAGAGTCGCACTGGCTTCGCGCTCAGGTTCGAAAGACGAAGTAGGCGAAGACCATGATGGAGAGGATGGCGGTTGCGGCAAGCAGATTCCAAGCAAGAGTCAATGATCGTTGCGTGGCGCGTAACGTCGTCTGGAGTTGTCCGATCCTGTCGGTTTGAATGGAGATGGTCTGCTGCAGACTGGTGATTTGATCTTGCAGGAGTGCGATCGACTGTTCGGTGGGCACCGAGTCCGACACCGGTGCAGGTGTGCGAATGCGCCCGATCGTTTTCAGCAATTCCGGAGCGTGGTCTACGACGACCGGCAACAGTTTCTTGGCAATCTGCAGGGCTGCAATCCAGGGAATGCTCATGGAGACCTGCCTCAATCGCACATAAAGGATGCGTCTCTATTCATGACACAGCACCGATGCTGAAATCTATCACCGTCGAATGACGGGGCGGCATATAGGGAAGGTGGTTCGATCCATCACCCGTCATGATCTATTGCGGGCCCAGCTAGGGCTTGGTTCGTCGGTAGACGAAGGCAGGTAAGGGAAAGAGGAGACTGCAAAAAGATTCATCAGGTCGGCAATTCTTGCCGAGTCCGTTCGTCCAAGCGAAATAACCACGATTAAATTTCCAAGGTTCTCGCCGTTTCTTTGAGCAGACATCCTGGCCTGAAACTTGATAACGCACTGACCCTGAAGTAGTCGGCGGTGTGTTTCGAGTCGGAGGTGCTACGCCATGATGTCTCTATGGGAATTTTTAGGCCGGGATGTGACGCTCTTGGGCGAACTCCACAGCCCGCTGTTGAGTTGGCTCGGATCCGGAGGGCTGATCGCTCTGTTCATATGGCACGCAGGGCGGTTATCGGCGGCCATTTCCAGCGTGCAGGGTTGTTACATGCGGGTATGGCCGACATTGACCAGTCTGGCCGCAAGCCGCAAAAGTCTCCAAGCCGAGTGGTTGAAGATTCCGAGCCTCAGCGATGTCAGGAAAGCGCCGCAACCTGGCGCGCCGCCGGAGCGCATTGACCTGGACGATCTCCAGACCTTGGATAAGGCCATGCGCGGTGAGCCGCGCCTGGAGCAAGCCTGGCTACACTTTCGCAAGACCTTCGTCGTCGAGCGTACAGCCTGGTTTATCGAACCGAAAGTCTTCGCCACAAGGACGGCGGCGGAGTTTTTCCCTCGCGACCTGCTGAACAGCCGTTTGAATCTGGCGTTCTATCATCAGTTTCCTTCGCTCATCACAGGCGGCGGCCTGCTGCTCACGTTTCTGGCAATCCTGATCGGTTTAAGTAAGCTGCATGCAGATGGATCACATATCGTCGGAATTCAGGGCTTAATCAACGGTCTGGCGGGGAAGTTTCTGACGTCGATCGTCGGTCTGCTCTGTGCCAACCTGTTCGTGTTGCTTGAGAAGTCGGCCATGCATCGTATGGCGAGAACCCAACAACAATTCGTCACGATGGTGGACGAGTTGTTTCCCCGCAAAACCATGGAGCAGATGCTGGAAAATTTCACGCCGGGGGCCGGTCCGGCGCCGGCGCAAACCCAGGCGGCAGTGAGTGCGGTGTCGGGTGATCTGGGCGATCGGCTGGCGGGCAGTCTGAGCGATCGATTAAGCCCGACGGTGACTGCCCTCCGGGAGGCGGTGGAGGTGTTGTCCAGGCGTGAGCAGGGCAGTCGCGCAGCGGCTCCTGACCGGCTGGCAGAGGAACTGTCACGGGTCATGCAGCAGACGATGGCGGCACCGATTCAGGAATTGAATCAGGCCATTCAGACGCTCGCCCGCTCGGTAGAAGAGTTGAAACGGGATCGAAGCCTTCAACCGGTTTCGGACGAATTTGAATTCGAATCGTTGGACGAGGTGCCGACGGTGGGACTGGAACAGGAAGTCCCACAGGAAGTTGAGCCTGATGGTAGTATGCTGGGGCTGCGATGGTTTGCGAATTGGCGGCAAGGCGTCTCGATGAAAGGCGCGGCCTGATCATGCGCTCTCACCATTCGCCGGAATCGACTGAACAGTCCTCGGCGCTCACCATCGGGATCACCGATTTGATGACCTCGCTGGCGGTCATTTTTATCCTGCTCTTCAGTGCCTACGTCACCAAGGTGTCTGAAGCGGAAGTGCAAGCGACGGTCAAGCTTCCCGTGCAGGCGCCCGAGCGCAATGCCGCGACCAGCACCACAGAGGATATGAAGGGCGTTCTCCGCGACCACTTCCAGCGGTTCGATCTGTCGTTGGACGCCGACCCTGCGGACCCCAACGTGGTCCGGATTGTCGTGCCCGACGCCTTGCTGAACTTCGAGTTCGGGAAGGGAACGCTCTCCTCCGTCGCGGATCACTTCCTGGCAGAGGCCATGCCCACCTATGCCGCGCTCCTGTGCGGGGCCATGCGTGACCGTATCGATTCGCTGGTCATCGAAGGGCATACCGACGATCGCGGGTCGGACATTTACAATTTGAAGCTCAGCCAAGAACGATCATTGAACGTCATGGTCAAGGGGCTGGAAGTGATCAAAGACTCAGCGCCCTGGGCCTATCGTTGCTTTCATGAAAAAACGTCGGCCAGCGGCCGGGGCCGGCAGGATTTGGTCGTGGATCAATTGCGGGTGCTCGACCGGGACAAAAGCCGGCGCGTAGTCTTTAAGATCCGGTTACGCTCCACAGATCGACCGGCGGAGCTGAATCAGGCCATGCGGCCGCTCGAATCTCCCGCCTTCAGTTCCCGACTGTTCTAGCGCCCGTTCGATGGCGGCGCATCCTTGGCGCAGCGAAATCCCACATCATTTCTTCGCGCATCCGGCGCATACCCGGCGCGATTGGCGGAGCGAATGGTCTGGGCGTCATTATTCCACGCTCCGCCCCGCAATCCCCTGAGCGGGCCTATCCGAGGACCGGAGGGGTTCTCCCGAGGGCTAAACTGATAGTAGGTGGGCTCGTACCAGTCGGCGACCCATTCCCACAGATTTCCGGCCAAGTCGTAGACTCCGTCGGGCGTCTTGCCTAATTCGAATCGGCCCACGTTGGTCATGGTGTCGTAACCGCGCCATTTGGTCTGCCCGGCGTTGGCGTGACCTCTCGTGGGATGCGCGTCTCCCCAGGGGTACCTCCGCCCCTCCGTGCCGCGTGCAGCCAGCTCCCATTCGGCTTCCGTGGGCAATCGTCTTCCGACCCATCGGCAGTAGTCGCGCGCGTCGTACCAATTGACGCCCACCACCGGTTTATTTTCATGGGATCCGCTGGTGGCTTCGTTCCACTTGAAGGGCGGATCTGGTTTTTGTGAGACGAGAAACTCGGCGTAACGCGAGACCGTCACTTCTTGTGTATCCAAATAAAACGCCTTCACGGAGACGCGATGCACCGGCTGCTCGTCGTCCTGGCCGCGGTCACTGCCCATGGCGAACTCGCCGGCGGGGATCAAGGCCATCGGCGCGCTTTGGGGAGCCTTGATTGTGATGGCGCCGAATTCAGTATGGCTGGCGGCTGGAAAGGCGCTTGACGGGATGCCTTGTCCGCTGCTGATTTCGGGTATCACGAGCCGGAGTAGACCGGCGAGAGCAAGCAGGAGCCAAGACAAAGGGTGCATCGGTTGAACGCTAGCCCGCAATCATTCCATTCAGACGGTTGGTCTGCATGCATCCATTGTATCCTGTCTCTGTCGGGAAGTGGGATGGGGCGCAATGCTTGGAGCTGAATAGCAGCCTTCGTCTCTGAGCGGACTGATGGAGCTGTGCGGTGGGATCGAGATGCGGGCCGGTCGGAAAGCTTACTTCAGCAAATGGTCGGAAATGAGGGCTGCCAGCTCGGTCGGCTCAATCACGCCTTCACGAGTCAGCAGGAGTTTGCCCTGGGCAAAGAAGTGTGTCGTGGGGTAGGTCTCAAACGTATGCGCTTTCTTGATCTCGCGGCAACGGCCGGGCACATGCATCTTGGCCTTGCCGATCTTGATGGTCGGAAACTTCGCCGCGGTTTCTTCCAGAATGGGATCATACTGCTTGCAGGGCTCGCAGGTAGCCAGGCCATAGGCGACGACTGCACCGGCACTTTCGGTGAATTCTTTATAGTTTTCGTCCCGAACGTCTTGGACTGTGCCGGTCATGGGATCTTCTCCTGCGGGAGGGATGACTGGGGGAGAGCCTCTCAAGGCCCTTCCCCCGGTCTCCGTGCTGGTACTTAGCTCAGTTTCGCGAGGGCGGCGAGAATATCTTTGTCTTCCCGCGCGACCTTGATTTCCTGAACCTTGACGTACGCCACTTTGCCGTTCTTGTCGACGATGACCGTGGCGCGCTTGCCGCAATTCAGCGGCTCAAAATACAGCCCGTACTTCTTGACGACTTCGCGGTTGAAGTCGGACAGGAGGCGGTGCTTCAGGTCCAGCGAATCCGCCCAGGCCTTGTGAGAGAAGAAACTGTCGCAGCTGACGCCGAACAATTCCGCATGGGCACTCTGGAACTTGGGGAAGTCGTCGGTCAGGCACTTATTTTCTCCCTGACAAACCGGGCTCCAGTCGAGCGGGTAGAACGCGAGCACGACATTGCTCTTCCCTCGATAGTCGCTCAACTTGACGTCCTTTTGATCCTGATCCTTTAAGGTAAAATCCGGCGCGGTATCGCCGACTTTAATTTCTGCGGCCACATCACTCATTGAAATCCTCCTAGGTTAGACCTGCGGAACGGCACAAACTCATTCGTGGTACCACGCCTGGAAAAACCTTGTCAACGGGGCCAGAAGGCCTAGGCGAAGCGGTGAAGACGCGTAATGAATTGATTTCGCGGTGATCTGCGGGCTGTCTCGAGGAGATGAATCACGCACTGGCCGTTGTGATTTGCCGGAAGGCCATCATGCGGCCGGTCGGTGCGGCGGTGCGATGCTTGAAAAATCTAATGGTGCGGGCCACGGCATGGAGATCCATGGCGCTTCCGACCTTTTGGTTCTGCCCCTTTCGCAAGATGCCGTCGGCGGCGCACTGGAGGAGCTCGATGGTCTCTCTGTCGGGAAGACCTCGCGGCTGAATCACTTCCAACTCATCCAGGCCGAACTTTGTGAGACCGAGGGTGTAGAACCAATCGGAAGCAGGATCATCGGTCTCATTGTGTTGAACGGAGATGTGGTCGGCAGCCATAAACACATTCAACGGACGATCAGTCCAGTCCGAGGGGTTGAGATATTCATGCGAGGCCACGTCGAAGGCCGTGCCTTGCGTGAGCAGGGCCAGGCCGCGGGCGAGGCGGGCGGCGACCAGCACGGTGTCGGCGATGGTGCTCGGCGTGGCGGGTGAGAGGGAGACGGCGCCGAGTTCTTGATGGTCCCATGACAGGACCTGCTGCCATTGTGCCGCCTCGGTATCCGGCAGTCTTGGCATCACCTGCGCTCGCCAAGGACCGTGGCCCGCATTGGCACGGCCGTCTGTGGCACGTTCGAGCCAGGTAAGGGGGCCTCCATACTGGAGGTCGTACCAGATTTTCAGCTCATCGAGGGACGGCGGCATCCCCCGATAGCCGACGAGGTAGAGTGGCGGCTTCGCGGGCGCAGGTTTCGGGGATTTTTTCCGAATCTTCATGCAGTCCGCAAGGCCGAACGCCAGGGTCCGGAGCTACGCTTTCGCGCTCTTCTTTGCCTTCCGGCGGTCCTCCGGGTTAAGCATCCGCTTGCGGAGGCGCAGATACTTCGGGGTGACCTCGACCAATTCGTCCTGACCGATATATTCCATCGCGAATTCGAGCGACATTTCACGCGGCGGCGTGAGCACCAGCGCTTCGTCGGTGCCGGCGGCTCGCATGTTGCTCAATTGCTTCTGCTTGCAGACATTGACATCCAGGTCTTCATCACGGCTGTTTTGCCCGACGACCATCCCCTGATACACCTCGACCGACGCGCCAATGAACAATTCACCGCGTTCCTGGGTCATGAAGAGCGCGTAGGCCGTACTGGTTCCGGCCTCGAACGCCACCAGCGAGCCATGGGGCGCCACGAGGAGCGCTTTTTCGTCGGCCGGGGCATAGCCAGAAAACACGTGGTGCATGATGATGGTGCCCCGTGTCTTCGCGAGCAGGATATTTTTGAGGCCGATGATGCCGCGTGTCGGAATGTGATACTCGATGTGCATCTCGCTGGAGGTGCCCTCAGAATGGACGAGTTTCATATGGCGCAGTTCGCCGCGCCGTTTGCCGATTTCCTCGATCACCGGGCCTTGATATTCCGAAGGAACCTGGATCGTCAGTTCCTCAAACGGTTCCGTGACCGTCTCCCCGTCTCGATGCAGAATGACTTCCGGTTGGGAGATTTGCAGCTCATACCCTTCACGCCGCATTTGTTCGATGAGCACCCCGAGATGAAGCTCTCCCCGGCCGGCCACGAGAAACCGGTCGGCGCTATCGGTTTCCTGCACCCGCAAGGACACGTTGGTTTCCAATTCCTTGAACAAGCGTTCGCGCAGGTGGCGAGACGTCAGGTATTTCCCGTCGCGGCCGGCAAAGGGGCTGTTGTTCACGGAAAAGGTCATTTGCACGGTCGGTTCATCGATCGTGACGCGAGGCAGCGCGACAGGATTGGCCGGATCGGCAATGGTATCGCCGATGTTCACTTCATCAAGTCCCGAAATGGCGACGATTTCACCGGCTTCTGCGGATTCCACGTCGCTGCGCTCAAGCCCGGAGAATACGGCCAGGTCGGAAATTTTGCCGGGGACTTGGCCGCCGTCCTTGGTGAGCGTCACCACATTCTGGCGACGAGCGATCGAGCCGGATTGAATCTTGCCGATTCCCATCTTGCCCTTATAGGAGTCCTGCGCAAGCGCCAGCACCAGGAGCTGGAAGGGATCGTCGCGGTTGATAGCCGGTGCGGGGATCTTGTCGAGAATGGTTTCCAGCAGCGGGGAGATATCCGTCCCCGGCTGTTTGAGGTCGAGCGTCGCGATACCTTTGATGGCGGAGGCGTAGACGATGGGGAAATCCAGTTGGTCGTCGGTCGCGCCCAGATGCACGAATAAATCGAACGTGCGATTGACCACGTCATCGATCACGGCGTCCGGGCGATCGATCTTATTGACGACGACGATGGCTTTGTGCCCGAGGGCCAACGCTTTCCGCAGGACAAACGTGGTTTGCGGCATGGGGCCTTCTTTGGCATCGACGAGGATGAGAACGCCGTCCACCATGCGGAGCGTGCGCTCGACTTCGCCGCCGAAGTCGGCGTGTCCCGGCGTATCGACAATATTGATCTTCACCCCTTTATAGGTCACGCTGGCATTCTTGGCCCGGATGGTGATGCCGCGCTCGCGCTCCTGATCCATTGAGTCCATGATGCGCTCGCCCATGTCATCGATCTTGCGATGCACGTGGGTCTGCCGCAGCACGGCATCGACGAGTGTCGTTTTCCCGTGATCGACGTGGGCGATGATGGCGATGTTGCGAATGTCGGTCCGACGACCTTTCGGCGCGTGCAAACCTGTGGTGGATGAGGACGCTGAGCTGTTCATAGTCTCCAATGCCGTGAAAGGGCCAAAAAAAAGACGCCTTCCTATGAAGGCGTCTAAGCCTATGGACTATACCCGATTGAATGAGCTTCCGGCAAGCTGATTGTGGAATGTGCAGCGGAAAGTTCTTGCAACGGCGATTCGCGCCTTGCTTGAGTTTGTCCGGTGCGCATTGTATGGTGGGGTTGTCGCGGGTTGACCTCTTTCCTCGCAACCATCCAACTTCATGTCCGAACTCGATCACTTGCTCGATAAGCCGGAGAAGCCACGTCGTCGCCGGCGCTGGTGGAAAATCATCCTGATCGGCCTGCTGCTCGCCATAGTGCTGGGCGGCGGGGGAGCCGCCGGAACGCTCTGGTATTTTTCTCAAGATCTGCCTTCACTCGATCCGCTCCAGAACTATCAGCCGAGTTTGGTCACGCGCGTCTATTCGGACGATCGGCAGGTCATCGGCCAGTTTTTCATTGAACGGCGCTTTCTCAAACCCATCCAAGACATGCCTAAGAGCCTGACTCAGGCCGTCATTGCGACCGAAGATACGAGGTTCTTTGAGCACCCCGGCTTGGATATCGTAGGCATTCTTCGGGCAGCCTGGACCAATCTCCGGCATGGCGGGCGGAAGGTCGAAGGCGCCAGTACGATCACCCAGCAGTTGGCGCGGTCCCTGTTCCTTTCGGCGGAGCGGACGTTTGATCGCAAGGTGCGCGAACTCATCTTGGCCTACAAGATGGAGTTGGTCCTGACGAAGGAACAGATTCTGGAGATGTATCTGAACCAGATCTATTTCGGGCAGGGCGCCTACGGCGTCGCGGCGGCCGGGCAGACCTATTTCGGGAAGGAACTGTCGAAGTTGACGTTGGCTGAATCGGCGTTCCTGGCCGGGCTTCCCAAATCACCCAGCCACTACTCGCCGTTCAAGGCCTATGACCGGGCCAAGAAGCGGCAGGAGCATGTGTTGAGCCGCATGGCAGAGGCGGGGTTCATCAGTGCCGCCGACCGCGATCAGGCCATCGCGGAAAAGCTGAATTTCCGCCGCCCCGGGAGCGAACATCTCGGCCCGTATTTTGTGGAATACATTCGCCAGCTCCTGGTGGCCAAGTTCGGCGAGACCATGGTGTACAAGGGCGGGCTGGAAGTCTTCACCACGCTGAACGCCGACATGCAGAAGGCGGCGGAAGCGGCGGTGTTCAACGGCTTGCGGGAAGTGGACAAGCGCCAGGGCTGGCGGGGGCCTCTCCGTACGGTCGATCCGGCGACGTTGGAGGTTCCGGCTGCCGATCCCGCGGTCAAACTTGCCGAAGGGGATATGATGGAAGGGGTCGTGACGAAGGTTGCCAAAGATCACGTGCTGGTCCAGATCGGCGCCAGCACCGGTCGGCTGTCCTTCGACGATATGGCCTGGGCTACCAAATATCTCAAAGGCAAAGATCCCACGAAGGACGCCGTCCCCGTGAAGAACGTCAAGCAGCTGCTCACGCCCGGGGACGTGATCGAAGTCGGGGTGAAGAAGCTGGACAAAGACGTCGTGCATCTGCGGCTGGAACAGACACCGGTGGTGGAAGGGGCGCTGGTCGCCGTCGATCCTAAAACCGGCGCGATTCGTGCGATGGTCGGCGGGTATGATTTCGCGCGCAGCGAATATAATCGTGCGGTCCTTGCCCGCCGCCAGCCGGGCTCGTCGTTTAAACCGATTATCTATGCGACGGCCATGAATCAGGGCATGAGTCCGGCGACCGTCGTCTTGGATGCGCCGGTGGTGTATGAGCAAGAGGAAGAAGACAAGACCTGGAAGCCTGAGAACTACGGCAAGCGTTTTCACGGCATCGTCAGCCTGCGGGAAGCCTTGATCCATTCGCACAATCTCGCGACGGTCCGCCTTCTGGACAAAGTCGGGATACGAAATGTGATCGATTTCTCGCGGACCGTGGGCGTCGTCAGTCCGCTGGCCGCGGATCTTTCTCTCGCCTTGGGCTCTTCCAGCGTCGGCTTGACGGAGCTCGTGTCAGTCTACGGAGTGTTTGCCAATCAGGGCGTGCGTGTGGAGCCCTATGCCGTGGCCAGCGTGCAGGACAGCGGGGGACGCACATTGGACCAAGCGGCGATTCAGCCGCGGCAGGTGGTGTCCCGTGAGACGGCGTACCTCATTACGAACATGATGGAAGATGTGATCCAGCGCGGCACGGGCATCGCCGCCAAAGCGGTGATTGACCGGCCCGTCGCAGGAAAGACCGGTACCACCAACGACTTTACCGATGCCTGGTTCATCGGCTCCACGCCCAATCTGGCAACCGGCGCATGGGTAGGATTCGACGACCGGCGTCCCTTGGGTGAAACCGAGTCAGGCGCGCACGCGGCCTTGCCGATTTGGATCGCCTTCATGAAGGAGGCGCTCAAGCAACTGCCGGTCGTGCCCTTTGAAATTCCCGAAGGTGTCATGTTCGTGAAGGTCGATCCCTCGACGGCGCTCCTCACCGACCAAGATGAACAGCGTGGCACAGTGGAACTGTTTACCAAGGGCACGGAGCCGACAAGAAGCGCCGGGTCCAAGATCGATCCCACCGAATTTTACAGGCTGGATCAAGGCCAGGAGAGTGCTCCTCCTCCCGCCGAGCCGTAGCAGAGCAATCACGCTGTAGCAGCCCGGTCGCCAAGGGCCGGCGGATAGGCCTTCGCGAGGGGAGTGCTCTTGCGGCGTTGGTTGGGATTCGGGTCACGCGACGGTGGGGGAGCGATCAGGAGCGGGAATCCTGATATTCCTCGTGCCAGGCCATCTGGATGGATTCGAGGATTTTCTCGTTTGATTTCTTGGGATCGTCTTTGAACTCCGGGAGGGCGACGATCCAGGCGTGCATATCTGTAAAGCGGATGGTCAGCGGATCAGCATCCGGGTGTTCCTCCACCAGACGAATTGCAATCTCTTCCGCATCCTGCCATTTCAAATCCATCAGAACTCCTCGCGTCGGGGAATCACGTCACATCCGAGATTTTTTTGCCTTGCAGCCCTTGTTTCAAGGAGTCGTCGAGCATGGCCACAGTGAGGCCTTTGGCCGCCTGTTCGAGATCGGCCATCCGTGCGCGAATAGCGCGGGGATCGCTGCCTTCTTTGGCGGACGCCAGGGCGGAGAGCGCGGCACGAATGGTCGCGACCTCCCCTGCGGCGACGAGATGTCCGCCGTCAGCCAATGATTTCTCGGTCGTGGTTATCAGCGCTCCTGCGTCCAACCGCGCTTCAATGACTTTTCGAGCGCTGACATCGTCCGCCGCGAATTTGAATGAGTCTTCGATCATCCGCTCGACTTCTTGATCCGACAATCCGTACGACGGTTTGACTTCGATCGACTGGGTCTCTCCGGTCCGCATATCCTTGGCCATGACATTGAGAATGCCGTTGGCATCGATCAGGAACGTCACTTCGATGCGAGGAACTCCTGCCGGCAACGGCGGAATCTTGAGGCGAAAACGGGCCAAGCTGCGGTTGTCCTTTGCCAGCTCGCGCTCTCCCTGGAGAATGTGGATGTCCACACCGGTTTGGCCGTCAACATAGGTGGTGAACATTTCCTTGGCGCTTGCGGGAATGGTGGTGTTTCGTCTGATCAAGCTGCTCATGACCCCGCCCATGGTTTCGATGCCCAAGGAGAGCGGCGTCACGTCGAGCAGCAGCATATCGGTGGTGCCGCCGCTCAGAATATCGGCTTGCACGGCAGCGCCGAGCGCGACCACTTCGTCAGGGTTCAAATCGCAGTGCGGTTGTTTGCCGAAGAGTGCCTGTACACGTTGGCGGACCAGCGGCATACGCGTCGATCCGCCTACGAGCACGACTTCATCGATCTCTGTCGGATTCAGCCCGGAATCTTTCAGGGCCAGTCGGCAGGGCCCCAGAGATCGCTCGACCAAGGGACCGCAGAGTGCTTCGAGTTGGTCGCGCGTCAGCTCGCGCGTGAATTGGCCTTGTCCGTTCGGGAGGTCAAGGCAGACAGTGGTTTTGAGTTCTTCCGACAGGCGAATCTTGGCGCGCTCCGCTTGCAGGCGCACAGCCTGCATATGATCGGGATGGGCGCTCAGATCGAGGCCCTGTTGCGCCTTGATCTCTTTCAGGAGGAGATCGGCAACTAACTGATCGAAGTCGTCTCCGCCAAGATGCGTATCGCCGTTTGTGGCCAGCACCTCAAAAATGCCGTTCTTCAACTTCAGGATCGAAATATCGAACGTGCCGCCGCCCAGATCGTAGACGGCGATGGTGCCCTGCGTCTTCTCCTGGAGGCCGTACGCCAGTGAGGCGGCGGTCGGCTCATTGATGATGCGCAATACTTCCAAGCCCGCGATCATGCCGGCGTCTTTTGTGGCCTGCCGCTGGCTATCGTTGAAATAGGCCGGCACGGTGATCACGGCTTTCGTGATGCTTTCCCCCAGAAAGGCTTCGGCGCGAAGTTTGAGTTCCTTGAGAATCATCGCGGAAATCTGCGGCGGTGAGTACGACTTCTCTCCCAACTGAATCCGGATCACCCCGCCCTTCTCGGTGAGGGCGTAAGGAAAATAGGCCAGTTCGCCTTGCACATCGGCCAGACTCTTGCCCATGAAGCGTTTGACGGAATAGACCGTGCGTTCAGGATGTCTTGTCAGATGCTCTTTGGCCGGATCACCGACGATCAGTCCGTTGTCGGTCAGCGCGACGACGGAGGGGACCATGGCGCGTTCGTGACGAGACGCAATAATGCGTGGGGTTCCCTTGTCCATATAGGCGACAAGAGAGTTGGTGGTGCCGAGATCGATGCCGACTATACGTGCCATAGGACTTAGGCGATCGTTTCGACGAGATCGTTAACGATGTTCTTGACATAGGTGCGGTTGGACAAAATATTCCGCATGTCTTTGAGGATGCTACTTCGTTCAGTTCGTGCTTCTTCCGTGGCTTCGCCGCGATCCTGTAAGGCATCCCAGCGGCTGAACAGCTGGTGGAGCCTGGTTTCCATCTCCCGCTGCCGTTCCTCGAGATTCGTCCGATCGGCATGGAGTTTCGCCCGGAGAGTGGACGCCTGTTCTGAGGCGCGATCGCTCTCGCGGAATTCATCGAGCGTCTCCTGCAGCTCAAGGATTTCTTCGAACAGATCGGCAGGGGGTGAGGTGCGGATGTCTTTCACCGAGCCGGCTTCGAGATCCAGCAGATATTCGGCGCGCTGAATCGGGTCTCGCAAGGTGCGATAGGCGGTATTCAGCATGGCCGAATTGCCCAGGCTGATGGACTGTTCCGCGTCGCTTTTATTTTGGTAGAAGTCAGGATGGAACGCCCGGCTTAATTCATAGAACTTCGCTTCCAGCACTCGCGTATCGATGGCGAGGCGGCGGGGAAGCCCGAAGCAAGTGAAGTAGTCGACATCTTTGGATACCGGCTGGACTTTCACGCAGCGGTCGCAAAAGTACTCGCCGGCCATTTCAGACTGGCAGTGCCAGCACATGCTGCGAGCCATCTGCAGCTGGCGGCGATCGTCGGTGTTATGGGTATGTCCGCTCATGTGCGCTCGCTCAGGCTGAAAACGATTCGCCGCAGCCGCAGGTTTTGTTGGCATTCGGGTTGACGAATTTGAAGTTCCCGCCCATCAAGTCCTTCTGGAAGTCCAGTTGAGTGCCTTGCAAATAGATGGCGCTCTTGGCATCGACGATGACCTTCACCCCGTCGAATTCGTACACCTGGTCATACTGACCGATCTTCTCATCGAAGTTGATGGTGTAGCTCAGCCCGGAACAGCCGCCTCCCTTGACGCCCAGGCGAAGGCCGCCTTCTTCAATGCCTTGGACATTGATGAGACGCTTCACCTCCTTGAGGGCGGCATCGCTCAGAGTAATGACTGGGGCTTGAGCTTCGGCATTCGTGGTGACGTCCATAGTGCGCTCCTTCCTGTCGGTTACTTCGAGTCGGCTTTCTTTTGATAGTCGGCGAGGGCCGCCTTAATGGCATCTTCCGCCAAGACCGAGCAATGAATCTTCACCGGAGGCAGATTGAGTTCCTGGACGATGTCCGTGTTCTTGATCTTGCCGGCTTCCTCCACCGTTTTCCCTTTGAGCCACTCGGTGGCCAGGCTGGAACTGGCGATAGCGGAGCCGCATCCGAAGGTTTTAAACTTCGCGTCCACGATCGTGTCGTTCTGGACCTTGATTTGAAGTTTCATGACATCCCCGCACTCAGGGGCGCCGACGATACCCGTCCCCACCCCATCTTCTTCCTTCTTGAAGCTGCCCATATTGCGGGGATTGTTGAAATGATCGACGACTTTTTCGCTGTAGGCCATGGTGTCCTCCGGACTGTATCAATCAATTAGTGATGGTTGCAGGTTAATGCGCGGCCCATTGCACGGTCTTCAGGTCGATGCCTTCTTTGGCCATTTCATAGAGCGGAGACATTTCGCGTAGCTTCGTCACAGTTTCGATAATCTTCTTCGCGGCATAGTCAACCTCTTCGTCGAGCGTGAAGCGCCCCAGACCGAACCTGATCGAAGAATGCGCCAGCTCGGCTCCCACCCCCAAGGCCCGTAGAACATAGGAAGGTTCCAGTGTCGCCGAGGTGCAGGCCGAACCGGAAGAGAGGGCGATTTCTTTGCACCCCATCAGCAACGATTCTCCTTCGACATAGGCAAACGAAATATTCAGATTGTGCGGGAGCCGTTCCGTGGGGTGGCCGTTCAAGTACACTTCCTCCAGCGCCTTGGTAATGGTCGCATGCAGCCGGTCGCGCATGACCGAGAGCCGTGCGGCATCGGCGGCCATTTCCTGCTCGCAGAGTTCACAGGCTTTCCCAAATCCCACGATCAGGGGCACGGCCAGCGTGCCGGATCGCATGCCACGCTCGTGCCCGCCCCCGTCCATTTGCGCCGCGATGCGGACGCGGGGATTCTTTTTTCTCACATACAGGGCGCCGATGCCCTTAGGCCCGTAAATCTTGTGGGCACTAAAGGACATGAGGTCGATGCCCATCTCCTGCACGTCGACCGGGACTTTTCCCACGCCTTGGGTAGCATCGCAGTGAAAGAGGATGCCTTTTTCTTTGGCGATCTTCCCAATTTCCTTGATCGGATTGATGGTTCCGATTTCGTTGTTTGCAAACATGACGGAAATTAAGATCGTCTTGTCGGTGATCGCGTCACGGACGTCCTTCGGGCTCACCATGCCGAACTTGTCGACCGGGAGGTAGGTGACCTTCACGCCGCGCTTCGTTTCGAGCGTCTTCGCGGTATCCAGGACCGCACGATGCTCGGTCGACGAGGTGATAATGTGGTCCCCCTTCTCATGGTACATTTCCACCACGCCCTTGAGGGCCAGGTTGTTGGATTCGGTGGCGCCACTGGTGAACACGATTTCTTTGGCGTCCGCGTGAATCAACTTGGCGATCTGTTTGCGCGCGGTTTCCACCCCTTCTTCAGCCTCCCAGCCGAACGCGTGGTTGCGGCTGGCGGCGTTGCCGAACTTTTCCGTGAAATACGGCAGCATCGCTTCCAGTACCCGAGGATCCATCGGGGTGGTCGCATGGTTATCCAGGTAGATCGGAAACTTCATCGCTCGACTCCTTGTTGTTCCGTCGCAACGGATTGAATGGTGATGAGAGGGGTCCCTCCCAGCATATCTTGCAATGTCATGTTATTCAGAAGTTGATAAATGCTGTTCTGGATTTTCAGAAGCGGGGTCCGGATGTTACAGTGCTCGCGCTGCATACAGGCATCACCATCTTTCTCATGGGAGCAGTCCATGATGCCGAGCGGCCCTTCCAAACTTTCGAGCACGTGGGCAATGGTGATCTCCCGGGGATTTTTTCCGAGTAAATAACCACCCTTGGGGCCGTTATGACTTTCAATGATGCCGCTCTTGGAGAGGGTTTGTAGAACTTTCGCCAGCAATTCGACGGGAATATGGTATTCCTCGGCGATTTCTTTGGTGTTCACCACGCGGGCATGAGCAACATCACCATATTGATTGGAAGCAATGTGCTGTAATGCCATCAAGCCGTAATCTGCCTTTTTTGATAATTTCAACATGGCCTATTGCCGATCTTTAAAGTCGGAGACTATAATGATCTCCGATCAAATGAGTCGTACAAAGGCTATCATGTGATCTTTCAGACTGTCAAGGGCGACGAGGCTCAGGATAGGAACAGGCGGCTCGGGGCATGAACGGATTGCGTAATCGACAGGCACATATCATCATCCAAGATCTTCCATATCTCAGGGACGCAGCTGAAAAGAAAAGGGGCTGAGCAACATGGGTGGAACCAATCCCTATATTGAAAAAGCCGACGTGGAGTTACCGTCGAAGGCCTATACAGTGACCTTCATTTTCCCCGACAAGACCGAAAAGAAAGTGGCGGTGCAGCCGGACAAGATTCCCTATGGTCCGACGGGGTTACCGGGCAGTATTTTGGATATCGCCATGGGGAATGACATTGACCTCGAGCATGTCTGCGGAGGGGTCTGCGCCTGCTCCACGTGCCATGTCATGGTGAAGAAGGGCTTGGAGAC
The DNA here is from genome assembly GCA_902500995.1 of uncultured Nitrospira sp. GTDB lineage: Bacteria > Nitrospirota > Nitrospiria > Nitrospirales > Nitrospiraceae > Nitrospira_A. The sequence goes on along the minus strand of CABVSR010000027.1, from coordinate 11,503 downwards.
GTGTAACGAGGGGACGGACGATGAGTTCGACCAATTAGACGAAGCTCCTGCGACGACCTTGCAGTCCAGGCTCGGATGCCAGTGTGTGCCGAACGGCACGACGGATGTGACTGTGGAGATTCCCGCCATCAATAAGAATCTGGCCAAGGAAGGCCATTGATCCGGAGTACGGGAATCCCGAACAGACCTAGTCGTACGTTTCGAGCTTCACTTCCCGTCGATCGAACCCCAGGTCCATAAAGAGGCTACGTAGCGGCCGGGCGAAGGCCTTGATTCCTGCGATCATGGGCGTCACGCGGCGGCCGTTTCCGGCCAGTTGTTTGATCACCTCCACTGTGCCTACAGGGGCATCAGCACTTTCACTGACAAACGGCAGATAGCGAAAGTTGGATTGGCTGGCGGCCAAGGCGGTGAATTCTTCGTGATACAACTGCTCGCTGGGGGTTGGGGCATGGGCAATCAAGGTGGTCGAGGGTAATGTGTCCTGCTTTGCCAGTGAGCGAATCATGCAGCGCAGCGGGACCAGGCCTGAATAACGGCCGATCAACAACAGATGTTGCGTCTTGGCCTCGGGGAGCACGAAGTGACCGTAGGGACCGGTGAGCGGAATGCGGTCGCCCGGCTTGAGTGTGGAGAGATAGCCTGAGCCTTTGCCTCCAGGGACATGATCAAAGACCAGCGTGAGATGCCCGCTCGGCGCAGGCGGCTCGGCCAGCGAATAAGCGCGATTCAACGGCGGATGATCTCCGACCGGCAACTGAAGCGAGATCCACTGGCCTGGTGTGAAGGGTAGTGGCGACTCGACGGGGCGGAGCACGAGTTCTGTGGTGTGCGGTGTCAACGCAGTGAGCGAGACGATTTCAGCGAGTTGTGTTGGTTCAGCCATGGGCTGTTCTTAACAAAAACAGATTCAGAATGAAACAGCCCAGTTCTGTACAACGTGTGGGTGCCGTGTTATAGATGGCCCCCGTTCATTTCCCCCATTCAACTACGGTGACGCGATGAGTCAGGTCAGGGTCCGATTTGCGCCCAGTCCGACGGGCTTCCTCCATATCGGCGGGGTGCGGACGGCGCTGTTCAACTGGCTGTTTGCCCGGCAGCAGAACGGGGTCTTTATTCTCCGGATTGAAGACACCGATCAAGGCCGTTCCACTGACGAATCGATTCAAGCCATTCTCGATGGCATGCGCTGGGTCAAGCTGGACTGGGATGAAGGGCCGTTCCGGCAGACTGAACGCATGGATTTCTATCGAAGTCATGCCATGCGGTTGTTCGAGGAAGGCCATGCCTACTGGTGCATGTGTACACCGGAGGAACTTGAGGCTCGCCGGAAGGAAGCTGAAGCCAAAGGCGGATCCCCGAGATATGACGGTCGGTGCCGCGCGCTGGGCCTGTCGAAGCCCACCGGTGATGCGGCGCTCCGTTTCAAAGCGCCGCAGGACGGCCAGACGGTCGTCGACGATCTGATCAAAGGTCGGGTGGTGTTCGACCATCAGATCCTGGACGACGTCATCATTCTCAGATCGAACGGCTTTCCCACCTATAACTTTTCCGTGGTGGTGGATGATGCGCTGATGGGCATCACGCATGTCATACGGGGAGATGACCACCTCACGAATACGCCGCGCCAGATTCCCATTTTTCAGGCGCTGGGGTTCCCATTGCCGCGCTTCGGCCACTTACCGATGATTCTGGGCTCCGACAAAACCCGGCTCTCAAAACGGCACGGCGCGACCTCCATCATGGCCTACAAAGACATGGGCTACCTGCCTGATGCCATGGTCAACTATCTGGTCCGTCTTGGCTGGTCTCACGGGGACCAGGAGGTGTTTTCTCGGCAGGAGCTGATTGAAAAGTTCTCCTGGAAGAATGTCCAGACCTCTCCGGCCGTCTTCAACCCGGACAAGTTGCTATGGCTCAATGCCGAATATCTCAAGACCAATCCGCCCGAGCAGGTGGCGGCGGCGCTGGTGCCGCTGCTCGAACAAACTGACCTCAAGGACCAGGTCCGCGGAGTGTCGATTGAATGGCTTGCTGCATTGGTGGTGCTCGTGAAAGAACGCACCAAAACGCTTGTCGAAATGGTCCATTGGGTGAGGCCCTATTTCGGCGAGACCGTCGTGATCGAGGAAGAGGCAGCGAAGAAGTTCCTCACGCCGGCTCAGGCCCCGATGTTGACCAAGTTGACCGTGCGATTTGAATCCTTTCCCTCATTCGCCAAGCAGGTGTGGGAAGAGGCGTTCAAGAAGGTGGTCGAGGAGGAAGGCGTCAAGATGGGGCAGCTGGCGCAGCCGGTGCGAGTCGCGTTAACCGGCCGGACAGCGAGCCCCGGTCTGTTCGAGGTGATGGAAGTGCTCGGCCGGGAACGTACCTTGTTTCGACTGCGCAAGGCCATCGAGCAGGCCGCCGGATCTTGATGGAGCCGACCGAGAAACACGCTCGATCTTGACGCAATAGAGAAGCTTATATTACTGTGGGGGGCCGGTTGGGGGATCGTCTAGCGGTAGGACGTCAGTCTCTGGATCTGACTACCTAGGTTCGATTCCTAGTCCCCCAGCCAAAATCTTCTCCACGCCCTGCTCTTCAGCTCGATGTCTCGGTTCCGTACCGCGCTGGGGGATCGTCTAGCGGTAGGACGCCAGCCTTTGGAGCTGGCTACCTAGGTTCGATTCCTAGTCCCCCAGCCAATTTCCTTTCAAGAACTTTGCACGATCTGGGCGCGTTTCTCATCCAGCTCGGCCCAGCGGGCGTAGAGCCGGTCCACCTCAGCCTGCGCCGCCACCAACGCCTGGCTTCGCTCCTGGAGTGCCGCCGCATCCGATACCACCGCCGGATCCTGCATGGCTGTCTGGCAGGCGCAAACCTGTTCCTCGGCTTTTAGGATCGAATCTTCAATGCTGCCCCATTCCTTCTGCTCCCGATAGCTGAGTTTCTTGGGCTTGCGAATCGTGGCAGTTGCGGTCTCTTCGTCGGTCGTGCCTGAGGCGGGGGGGCCCTCGTTCACACCAATTTCAGAACCGGCAGCCCGTTCCTGCGCGCTTTCCCACTGGGCATAGTCGGCGAACCATTCCAGGCGGCCGGTGCCGTCGAGCGCCAGCAGGATGGTCGAGACACGATCCAGCAACCACCGGTCATGGGTGACGAGCACGAGCGCGCCGGGGAATTCGAGCAGGCTGTCTTCCAGCACATCGAGCGTCGGAATATCCAAATCATTGGTGGGCTCGTCGAGAATGAGCAAGTCCGCCGGCTGCAGCATCAGTTGTGCGATCATCAGCCGTGCCTGTTCACCGCCGGAGAGTCGCGAGACCGGCAGGTCGAGCTGTTCAGGCCGAAAGAGGAAGCGTTTGGCCCAGGAGGCCAGATGTACTGCACGACCTTGATAGATGACCGCATCCCCGCTCGGAGCCAGCGCCCGCCGTAAGCTGGCGGACTGATCCAAGGAGTCGCGATGTTGTTCGAAGGAGACGGTGCGCAGACCGTCTGCCCGCACAATCGTGCCGGAGTCCGGTTCCAGCGTGCCGGCCAACAATCGAAGCAGTGTGGTTTTGCCGCTCCCGTTGGGACCGAGGAGGCCGAGTCGTTGGCCGGGGCCGAGGAGCAGTTCAAGATTCGTGACGACCGGTTTGCCGCTGAAGCGTTTCGTCACCTCTTTCGCGACCAGCAATTGTTTGGACTTTCGGCCCGATGCGGAAAAGTCGATATCGATCGACGACTGCGCCGAGCGGGATTCAACCTGGTCGAGTTCATCGATCAGTTTGCCGGCTGACTGAATGCGCCCCTTGGCTTTGGTCGTGCGGGCTTTGGGGCCTCGGCGCAGCCACTCCACTTCACGCCGCACGCGATTGGCCAGCGACGATTGATAGTCGGCCTGGGCCTGGAGCACGGCATCGCGTTGTTCCAAAAAGTCGCTATACCGACCTTTCGCTTCAAAGCGCCCCTCGGAATAACAGCGATTGAGTTCCACCATGCGCGTAGCGATCGATTCCAAAAAGCGCCGGTCGTGACTGATGACGAGAAAGGCCTTCGCGCGATGTTTCAGCAGCCGTTCCAGCCAGAGAATGCCTTCCACATCCAGGTGGTTGGTGGGTTCGTCCATCAGCAGCACGTCCGGCTCCAGCAGCAAGGCCTGCGTGATGGCAAGTCGTTTGCGCCAGCCTCCTGAGAGACTGTCGACGCTGTGCTCAGGATCGGGAAAGGTGCCGATGCTGAGCGCCCGGGCGATCCGGCCGCCTTCTTCATGCGGATCCCGGCCGGCGTCGCTCAGGGTTTGCTGCAGAACCTGGTCGATGGTGGAATCGGTGGGGAAGCTCGGCTCCTGCGGCACATATCCGACGCGGGTATGCCCACGTAGGGTGCGCGTGCCTTGGTCGGGCGATTCGATTCCGGCGAGAATCTTCAACAGCGTCGATTTGCCGGACCCGTTCGGGCCGATCAGTCCGACGTGATCGCCCTCGTAGAGAGCCAGGGTGAGATTGGCAAAGAGGGCTCGCACGCCATAGCTCTTACTGATTGATTCGCAACTCAACAGAATATTCGGGGCCATAACCCAGGGTACCTCTCTCGTGAAAATCAAAGTCTGGAGTATACGGTGCGGGAACAGTTGGAGGCTAGCCGAACGAGGTGCCGCGAATCGCCATGCCGGCTGAGGGAGAAATTGACCCAACTCAATAGGCTGGTGGGCAAGGGGCTGGTGTGAAGGTCAATGCGCGGTCTTGGCGCGCCCGGTGCGAAGGCGATGCTGAAAGCAGGGTGGGCAGAGATCGTAGCCGCCTTGTGTCGAGGTATGAAACGAGTCCATGTTCGTCGTGCCGCAATCGAAGCAGCGGATGCGGCTGACGAGGGTGCGAGGGAGGACCGGCGTCACATCGATGCGCTGAAGTTGGTCGTGGAGCCGGCGGACGGAGCGGTGAATACTCACGAGGAGTGGTTGAGCGCTGGTCGCCGCGCCGGGGATGGCGGCTTCGAGACGCATGAGTCGCTCCCGGAACGAACCGCGTTCTGCCTGCTGATCTTGGCTGCCCGATTCTGTCCCCATCGCCGTCACTCCGGTTGTTGGTCATGAATTGACGAACTGCAATGAGGCGCGATTCTCGTTCATCGACCGCGGAAGGTTCAAGACGGCAGAAGGTTGGAGGCCCAGTACTTTGCGGTGGAATCAGGCTGATGGAAGCCGGAATGAAGGGATCAGCGCGGGGTCTGTGCCTTTTCGAGCTTGGCCCAGGCGTCTTTGAGCGTAACGGTTCGATTGAACACGAGCTGATTGGGCTTCGAATCGGGGTCTGCGCAGAAGTAGCCCACGCGTTCGAATTGGACGCTGGTGCCGGGAGCGATCGAAGCGAGGCCCGGTTCCACTTTACAGGATGGCAGCCGTTCCAGCGAACGCGGATTCAGATGCTGCGTCCAATCCTGATCGGCCGGGATCTTGGCCGGATCGGTCAGCAGGAGATTCTCATACAGCCGGATTTCCGCATCGACGGCATGGGCCGCAGACACCCAATGGATTGTTGCCTTCACTTTTCTCTGCGCCTGCGCTCCGCCGCTTTTCGTTTCGGGATCGTAGGTGCAGCGGAGTTCCGTGATCTCGCCGGTGTTCGGGTCTTTGACAACACCGATACAGGTGATGATGTAGGCATATCGCAATCGCACTTCGCGTCCTGGCGCCAGGCGGAAGAACTGCTTGGGCGGATCTTCTTTGAAATCTTCCTGGTCAATATAAAGGACACGGGAAAAGGGTATCCGGCGAGTTCCGGCGGAAGCATCTTCCGGATTGTTGACGGCCTCGAGCTGCTCGACCTGGCCATCGGGATAATTCTCGATCACGAGGCGCAAGGGGCGGAGCACGGCCATCACGCGGGGGGCGCGCTTGTTCAGGTCTTCCCGGACAAAGTGCTCCAGCAGCTGCATTTCGACGGTGGCATCCCGTTTGGCCACGCCGATGGCTTCGCAAAAGGCGCGCAGCGCTTCGGGAGTGAAGCCGCGGCGGCGGAGCCCCTTGAGCGTCGGCAGCCGGGGGTCATCCCAGCCGTTGACCAGCTTGCGTTCGACCAGATCGAGTAATTTGCGCTTGCTCATGACCGTGAACGTCACATTCAGTCTGGCAAATTCAATTTGCTGTGGCCGCCGGGGCGTCTCGCATTGCTCCACCACCCAATCATACAACGGCCGGTGGTCTTCGAATTCCAAGGTGCAGATCGAATGCGTGATGCCTTCGATGGCGTCGGACAGCGGATGGGCGAAATCGTACGACGGATACATGCACCAGGAGGTGCCCGTGCGGTAATGAGCCACGTGCCGGATGCGGTACAGCACCGGATCGCGGAGGTTGATGTTGGGCGAGGCCATGTCGATCTTGGCGCGGAGCACATGTGTGCCGTCGGCAAATTCCCCCGCCCGCATCCGGCGAAAGAGGTCCAGGTTTTCCTCAATGCTACGGGTACGATGGGGGCTGGGCTGCCCCGGCTCCGTGAGGGTTCCGCGATACCGGCGCATCTCATCGGCCGTCAGGCTATCGACATACGCGAGGCCTTTCTTGATAAGGACGACCGCAAAGTCATAGAGCCGCTCGAAGTAGTCTGAGGCGAAGAACATCTTGTCGCGCCAGTCAAATCCGAGCCAGCGAACATCTTCTTGAATGGCCTGTACGTATTCAGGATCTTCCGTCGTCGGGTTGGTGTCATCCATGCGGAGATGGCAGATTCCGCCTGGCTGCTCGTTGGCAATGCCAAAGTTCAGGCAAATCGATTTGGCATGGCCGATATGGAGGTAGCCGTTCGGTTCCGGCGGGAAGCGGGTCACGACGCGGCCGCCGTGTTTGCCGGCAGCGCGGTCGGCCGCGACGATCTCGCGGATGAAGTCAGAGCGTACAGGAGGTTCCGGGGCCGTGGACATGGTCGTTGCTATTCCGTTGTGAACAGAGATGATCGAGCGCGCTTGGTTCTATCATAGAACGGCTGGCTGGAGAAGAGGGCTTCGTGTGCCGCGCGTGCCGAGTTGATTTTCTCTGGATCGATCCGCGCGGCTACCTTAGAATCAAGCCTCCGTCACAGGCTTCAACGCCACATCGCGAATTGATCGAGGAGAGAGGGAATGATGCGTGCTCATCGGCTGGTGCAGGTAGGTGTCGTGCTTCTTGGCCTCTTATGGGCAGGCGGGCTCCAAGCGGGAGAGCCGCTGTCGCCGGAGGCCTGCCGCACCCAGCCCTTTGAAGCCAAAATGCCGTGCTACCAGACGCACCTGGAAACAATCTTGGCGGCCGAAGGCACGGAGCAGGCATTGACGGCTCTCGAACAGATCACCGCGCAAGATCCAGACGCTCTGCGCGAGGCGCATCCGCTCGTCCATCGTGTGGGCCAACAGTCGTTTCTGCGCTACGGAACGGCCCCGCTTGCCATGTCCCATTGTCGGGATGTGTTTTGGTCCGGCTGTTACCATGGCGTATTGCAGGCATTTTTAAGCAGTCTGCCCTCCGTGGAGCCCGAGCATATCCTGCCCCTCTGCCCCACCAGCGAAACGGTCTCCGCCTATTCGTTTCAGCGATACAACTGTCTCCATGGATTGGGTCATGGCCTGACCATTCAATTCCGTTACGACGTCCTGAAGAGCCTCGCCTTTTGTGACGCATTGCCGGGGAGTTGGGACCGTGAGTCCTGCTACGGTGGCGTGTTCATGGAGAACATCGTGACGTTTCAGCAAGCGCGCCGCGCGCCTCAGGCCGGCGGGCATCATCATGAGGCGACCAGCTTTTTGAATCCTCAAGATCTGTTGTATCCCTGCTCCGTGCTGACGGAAAAATATTTGCGCGCCTGTTACCTGATGCAAACCTCCGCCGTGCTGACCTTTTTGAACTACGATTTCGCGCAGGCGTTCACGCAATGCGCCCGGGTAGAGGGCGAGCATCAGACCACCTGTTACCGGAGTTTGGGGCGCGACATCAGCGGCTACACGCTGCGCGATGCCCAGCAAGTGAATGCCTTGTGCCGACTGGGACAGGGCGATCAGGTTAAACAATGCTTCATCGGCGCGGTGAAAGACTTCATTCTGACGGACGCCAATCCCGATCCCGGCCTGGCCTTGTGCCGCAGCCTGGATGGCCCATTCAAACGAGACTGTTATGCCACGGTCGGTGAGATGGTGGTGCCGCTGTTCGACAATCAGAATAAGCGTGTCCAGGCCTGCCATCGCGGCGAAAACGAATATGTCGACGCTTGCCTCGCCACTGCCACGGCCTTTTAGCCCCCGCGTCTCCTCGTGACCTCCCGACGAACCTTCCGCAATACCCCTGTTCGAAATACCTGAACTGTCCGTGGGCGGTGATAGGTTCGGCGGCCTGACCTATCCCGGTTGCAGACACCTTCACCGGATGGTGAACGGTCGCCTACGCGCCGGGCGGGGCTTCGCGCTGAATGACGGTGAAGTCTTTTTGCGCAATCACGCGGTGGTTCATGCGCAGGCGAAACTCGTAACGACCCGGCGCGGGAAAGAGGAGGGCGGGGATGTTGATGCCGAAATCAGCGATCTGAAGACGATCGTTGATGGCGATGTCGGGAAGCGACGCGCGGCAGACCAGCTGATCGGTGTTCACATAGACCAGATCGATCTCCAAATGGTACGTCCCTTCAGCATCGGTCAGGCAGAAGTACAGGCCCACCTGGTGGTGCTGGAATGGAAAGGCGACCGCCTGCAAGTGGGTAAAAATGCCGATGAGGGACTTTTTCTTGGTGAGGCTGTCTTCGATGACGGAGTCGCACACCAGGAACGCTTGAATGCTGGGCGTCGGATTGTCCGTCATGAGGATGAGGGCAGCCTATCCCAGGACGGCTGTTCCGCCGCGCGCTTCGAACACATCACCGAACAGCGTGTGCGTCGATCCGACGCGGCAGAAGTGGGAGGTGATCTCGATGAGTTGGCCGCGATGCGAATAAAACTTGCCCGTGGCCACTTGAATCTTTTCCCCCGGGGCGACCGCGGCCTCCAGCACCGTGTCGCCGGTTTCCTGATCCGTCACCTTGAGCCAGGGAAGATTGGGAAACAAGGTCGGCGGGGAGTCGCTGGTGTTGAGCGAGAAGCGGTTGCCGTCGTTAAAAGCCCAGCGATTGCGGCGGAGATGCGCCACATGGTTGCCGCTCCCGTCGTATAAATCGATGGTGAGCAGAATGCGGTCGTGCTCCGGCGCCAGTTCCAGAACGAGTTGTTCCTTCCCTTGAACCCGGATTACGCCGTTGGTGTTGCGAAAAATATTCGAACCGAGCCGAATCTCCAAGCGGTGGCTGTGCCGCTCTGATTCGCCCTCGCGAGAAGGTGATGCGTCAGGTTTGCGAAGTTCCATGCGTAGAAAAATCTCGGGCGACCCGAGGGTCGGTTGGGCGACGCATCCGGCCATCTGTGCCGACCTGAGCAAGTGGGATGCAAGGTAGGCCCTTAGCGGAGCGCTGTCAAGTCTGTTCTAGCGGGCACTCTAGGGCGTGGCGGGGCCTTCACGGTCGTCGGAGTCGGTGGCCGTGACGCAGACGGTCACCTCCTGCTCCGCCTGGCTCGGCATGGGTATGGTGATCACTTGAGAGACGTTCGCCCCCCCGGTCTTCTGTGAGGCCGGCACCACCTTCGCGATGACAGGGCCTTCCCCGGCATTGTAGTAAATGGTGGTGTAGGCCAGATTGGTCAAGGGCTTGCCGTCTGTGCCGGTGGTGGGCTCGGTATAGGCGACGGTGATCGTGGATTTGGGCGGTTTCACACGCAGTGTGGTCGTATGCCCGCACTTCGTCCAGGCACTGGAATTGGGTGGAGCAATGGTTCCTTCGAGAAAGCTGGCTCCGCAGCCGGCCAAGGTGAGCAGGGCAGGTAGCAATCCCGCAACCAACACGCTTCTGCAATGACGACTAGGCATCTCTGTACTGTAGGCTAATTCAAAGGCCTCTGCAAGGCTTTGTGCCCCGGACCACCCCTGACTCCTGCCTGTTCTTGAGGCCGACCACTGTGACGGCAGGTTCACCCCTGCTGACTTGCTGTTTGAAATGCTAAAACTCGCTGTGGTATAGTCCGCTTCTTTCCGCTGCAGGTGATTGACCTCTCCGGTCCCATCGTCTAGCTTGGCCTAGGACGGAGCCCTCTCAAGGCTCAGACACGGGTTCAAATCCCGTTGGGACCACCAACCTTTTCAGGCAGTTAGCACAAGCCGGGTCGGACCCACCCCCGGCATTGTGCTAAATTTGTGATAGTCGTCCTTAAACACCTGCACCGCTTCCCGCAAATTCTCCGGTGCGAGATGCGCATACCGTTGCGTCATACGCCCATCGCGGTGACCGAGCAACCGTTGCACCCGATAGAGATCCACGCCCTTCTGCACGAGCGCGGAGGCGAAGGTATGCCGCAGGTCGTGAAAGCGAAAGTTCGTCACGCCTACGGACTCGCAAGCGCGCCGAAAGGCCGTCGTGACCATATCCGGCGTCACCGGTTCTCTCTGCTCGGTGTGTTGCAGGAACACAGGGCCGCTTGCGAGCGGTCGGGAGGGTCTCACGGCTTCCAAGGTCTTCATCGCGGGATCACACAACGGAATCCCTAAACGATCCCCGTTCTTAGTGTGATCAAGAATGATGAGCCCCCGAGCCATATCGACTTGCTCCCACTGCAGGCACACCACGTTCTCCCGGCGAAGGCCGGTATAGCGGGCGACCATCACGATCGGTTGCAGCCAGGTCGGACAGGCTTGGTAAATCCTCGCCAACGTCTCATCATCACAGTACCGGACGCGTGCATTGTTCACCTTGCCCATCGACACCCGGCACACCGGATTGTCGCGGCACCATTCCCATTCTCGAATGGCGATATTGAAGGCGGTCTTCATCAAGGCCAATTCCTTCACGATCGTGGCCGGTGCGGCTCCCGCTTGTTGCCGTTTCCACTTATACGCGGCAATCTCCTTCGGTGTGACCTGAACCAAGGTCTTTTTGCCAAACACCGGCAGAAGGTGAGCCAGGACGCTTCGCGCCCGTCGTTCGCCATGACGGCTCGCTCCCACGACTCGCTCAGCCACGTAACGCTCGACCATCTCTTCAAAGGTCCGTTCTTGTTCTTCGAGCCGGTCGAAATAGCGACCTTCGACCAACTTGACCTTGATCTTTCCGAGCACCGCTTCTGCGAGTCGGCGGTCCGTACATTCGGTACTCCGCCGGATTTGCCGCCCCTGATAGACAAACGTCATCCACCACACTTTGTTGCGCTTAAACAGCCCCATCTGCATCCTCCTTCTGGATGAGGCCTGATTTCGGTCTAGTTTCCCCGTGGCGGGAAGTATAGACCTCGGTTTTCGCGGCTTCAATGAGCTGGTTCAAATCGCGGGTATCGTCATGAACCGGCAGCAGGAAAGGCTTGACGGGATTGGTCCCAAAGCCCTTCAGCCATGCCTGGATGGCATCAGGATCGAATCGGATCAGGCCATGGATGCGATGGCAAGGAATCTTGTTCTGTGAGACCCAGAGATAGAGCGTGGATTGTTTGATATTGAGCC
>CABVSR010000026.1:10761-57076 GCA_902500995.1 uncultured Nitrospira sp. | reverse complement strand
CTTGCTCGCAGACCGCGCACGATCAGAATGTGCTCGGCCCATGCGCGCAGTGAAGTCGAGGCGGCTACTCCCAAGAAGAATGAAGGGGTAATTGGAGGGAGCATTAGATTTTGACGCGCGCCCTGGGAAGGGCCTCGTTCGACGTGCGCAGTCAGGAACGGAGCCACGCCACCCCTTGGTGGGCTATGAGTAAAAGTGGGGGGAGCATGAGATTAACGTGCGGCTTCAGAAAGCCCTCGTTGGACGCGGGCAGTTGGGGAGTCACCCAGGCCGCCCCTGAAGGGTGGTGGTATTGAAATGTGCTCGGCCCATGCGCGCAGTGAAGGTCGGGGAGGCTACTCCCTCAAAAGAATGAAGAGGAAGTTGGAGGAACCGCCTCGCGCAGGGAAAGTGGGTGGCGAAGGCCGATGATGCCATGGACGAGGGTGGGGAAGCACCATACAATGCACCCGTGAGCCCCAGGAACGCTCTCGGACAAGATTGGTTACGGCGTCGATCCCTGATTCGTGCGATAGGAGGCATTTATCGAAATAGTCTTCCGTTCTCGACAGTCTCGAAGTGAATCACGCTCGAGATGTCGATATGCCACGCCGTCGTGCTGGTTTATCATGGCCCTCGCCCTGGTTTGCAATGGGTGCGCGCTGACGACCGGGTTATCGGAACAACGGACGACGGCGACCAACGAGCGCCGCTGCGCGCCCGCCGAGGTGGATCAGCAGCTCAGACGAGTGGCCCTCGATGTCATTGACCAGGCGGAGGAAGACCCGCTGGTTCGTGTCGCACGAGATCGATTGCCCACGTCGTTCTCCTGGCGCTCCATTCAAACCGCCCATGCCATCGACGTGCTGCCCCTCCTCAATCAGATGGAGCTGACCGAGGAACTCCCCCTCTTGGATGCTTCGCGACAGATCAAGCTCCTGGCGTTACGGCAAGAGATCCTGGGCCGTGTGCTCTTGGCGATGATCGCCGTGTCCAGCACCGCGGCCCACGTCAGTTGCGAGATCGAGCGGACGTATCAGGTGGCAGATCGACTCAAGAATTCCGAGCAGGCGCGTATCAAGCAACAGACCCTCTGGGCGGTGATCATCGGTGGAGCGGCTGCCGTCGCGAGCGGAGGGCTCAGTCTCGCTGAATCGATCGGCGAGGGCATTGCGGCTATCATCGGCGGAACCGCCGCCGCGACGCTTGGTATTTCGGCGCTCTATCAGGAAAGCGAACAGCACTTCGAACATCCCGACAATGTCTTGCGCGAAGTCTGGGCCGAACCGACGAAGGCGCAATACATTCCGCCGTCCGTGTGGGAATTTCTCAACCGGCCGATCAACGAACAGGGCGAAAAGCAGCTGACCTTCCGCCAGGAACTGATCAACGGTTGGAGGCAGGAGGGGCGCCTCGGCGCGGCTGGTTCCGAGGAAGAGCGTCGGCGGATCCAGCTCCTGTTTGCAGACGGGGGCACCTATCGGAGCAGCGATCTGGTGGTCCGTGGCCAGATGTTGGACATGCTGCGCGCGACGATCGTGCTCATGAACCGTGAACTGGAATTGTTGATCCGGGAGGTGATGATTCAGGTGGCTCTTCGGAAGCAGCCGGTACAAGGCGAGATCAAGCCGCCATAAGACAAGTTCTTTCAGCTCGCAGGAGAAGTGGGACGGATGTCTGCTCGGTCGCGTGAGGTGTGAACATCGATTGACAGTGCCTGCCGGCAACGGTAGGCTAAGAAAAAAATCGGGAGGATCCGTGATGGCACTTCTTCTCGCAGTGTACCTCATCTTTTCCGCAATCATTCCTGCTGCAGCCGCTGACAACACCCAGACCACCGCGGCGATGGTGATCAAAGCCGATGTCTTGTATTGGGAAGAGGGCGAACTGATCGTCAAGGAATTCTCCGGTCACGAAGAACGGCTGAAGGTGACGCCGGAGACGAAAATCGAGGGTGTGGTGGGCGGACGACTCAAAACCGGCGATAAGATCGTGGCGCAGATCACCGACGATCGTACCGCCCTCTCCATCAAGTTGCAGATTCCTGACGGCCGGTAGAGCCTTTTCCTGCGCGCTCCAATCGTTCGTGCCCTAGCGGTATGGCATCGGATACAGATTGTATCCTATCCGATACCACTACGTAGGCGATTCCTGCGAAGACCAATGCGTAATTCCCATGCATTCAGCGCAGAATGCGCAGGGCCCGGCCATTGCAAGGCTGTGGTGTGAGGCTGCCTGTCCGACCAAGACCGTTGATCGCGGGATCAGCAACAGGTAGCCTGACGAAACAGTCCTGATCGCGCCGCCGAGACGCCGTTCAACCTCCGGGAGATTGTCGTCGCGGCGCTCGCTGATCGTCGGGAGGGTTCCATGTTCTCCTCCACGCGTCGGTTCCCGGCCTCAATTGCTCTGCCGATCTTGTCGCTCTTGCTGGTCTCCTGCGTCTCGTTGGAATTCGACCGCATGACGGGGACGGCCTTTCCCCCGCAGCATACGGTCAACGGCCAACCGGTGACGCTGGAATCGATCTTCGACGATGCGGGCGTGTCGTTGACCGTGGAGGAAGATGAGACAGGAATCCAGCCGCTCAACATCGCCCAGGACGATTGCATCAGCGATGCCGAATTGTCGGCCTTAGAAAATAACCATCGGCACCTGTCATTGTTTCCCGCTTCCGCCTGCCCCTTCGCATTCTGCAACACGTATCATCTCTACGGCGTGGTCGTGAACCACTATGGCGAAGTGCTCGATGCCTGCATTCCGGAATTCATCCTGGGCAAGATGTGGCAGGGGCATACGAGGTCGGCGTTTGCCATTTTTTACCGCATGAACACCATTCAGAGCGGCGGGCCCGAATATCTGCGCACGACGGCCCATGAAATCGGCCATGCCTTCAATCTGCACCACAGCGACGGGGATGGCACGTCCATCATGACGCAATCCGACGATCTGGAGGGCGATCCCGTCTATCGCTTTTCCGAACAAAGCCGCGACCATTTGGCCGATCATCCGGGGCAATGCAAATACCCCGGCGCCGTAGGGGCTGCGCCGTTCACGTGGGTCGTCAACGATCATGCCGCGTGGGCGCATCCGCTTGAAGAATTGACCATCACCGAATGCCAGTGAGGTGGAGGCCGCCTATGAAACGGACTTGCGCCGCGAGGATCGGCAACGATGTCTGGTGCGCTGGCCTCATCGCTCTCTCGGTGGCGATGGCGCCGGCAGTTTCAGGTTTTGCGCAGGAACAATCTGCTTCCTCCACGCTGCACCTCACGCTCGACCTGAGCCGGTCCGCCCTGAGTCTCGGGGAGCCGGTCTATGCGACGGTCCGGCTCGTGAATTCGGGCGAGAGGCCGATGGAGGTCTTCAAATATCTCGATCCACAAACGGGGGCGCTCCAGATTGTCGTGTCGAGTTCGAGCCGCCCCCGGAAGGTCTTCCTACCCTTGTTTTATGCAGACGCCATCCGAACTAGGACCGCCTTGGCGCCGGGTGAGACCATCACGGCAGTCTTTCCGATTTTTTACGGGGCATTGGGATGGACATTCGACCGGCCGGGGACCTATCGCGTCACGGCCGAGTACCGCACGCAGGATGGCACTCAACGAAACTGGATCCGGTCCTCCGCGGTAGATGTCACGGTAGGCGACGAGGCGGCAGGCGGGGCCATGTTGCTGGCCGGCACGTCTGCGAGTGAAGAAGCGGCAAAGTTTCTACTCTGGCAGCGGGGCGATCACTTGCAGGCAGGGCAGGCGCTGTTGACCAACCTACTCGCTCAACATCCCGATTCGCTGCTGACCGACTACGCGCGGCTGGCCTTCGGGAGGAATCTGAGCCGGAGTTTTCGCGATTACACCGTCGGGAAGGTCCGCCAGGCCGATTGTGAGCCGGCGTTGGCGTATTTTCGGAACGTCCGGTCCGAGCGATTGCCGGACTACTTGCAGATTCAGCAGCGGTTGGATGAAGCCCGCTGCCTGATCACATTGTCTCGGCCGGCTGATGCGCGTGCGTCGATGGAGCAGGTCGAACAGTTGCGCGCCGGTCGCTCCGAATTCAACCTTGTCGTTCAGCAGGCGATACGATTGCAGCCTGCGCTGGGCCAGATGATCCCAGACGGGTCGTCACCACACCGGTCTCCCTGATCGGTGCCCCCCGACTTCGTGCGCGCCTACGACCGCTTGCGCCATCGTACCGGATGCCGCCGGTGGAACCAGTCCCGAATGAGCGTCCCGATCACGAGGACGGGAACAGCCAGGAGCCAGACATACCAACTTGCCCAGAGCGCGGGATCGTGCATGATGCTTCCTCCAGTCTGTTCGACAAGGGGAGAGAGCAAGGCCCATACCGCCGTGGGATCGGCGCTGCAATCCAGCCGTCCTTGTCACAATCCTTTGAGAATGTAGCGCGATCGGTGCTTGATGCCGCAGCAGGTCTCTCCGTTCTCTGCACCCGGCAATTTTTGCCGTCGCAAAAACCTCACAAAACGTGACGCCGTTCCCACAGATGTTGGAATTGTCCGCACCTAGGCGGACATGTTCAACATCCTGCTAGTCGAGCAGCCGGATCAGTTCCGGCAGCCAGGGCAGCAGCGCCATCCCCACGCAAATCGAGAGCGCCACGATAGACGTGACCAGGTCTTCGTCCAGCCCTGTGTCGGCGGCGAAGATCACCGCCGTGACGGCAGAGGGCATGGCCGAAATCAGTACGACGATGGCTCGTTCGATCCCGGTGAGGTTCAGCGCAAAGGCCGCTCCGAATCCGAGGAGCAACCCGCCCGCCATGCGCATCGATACGCCCAGCACCGCCAGGGCCAGGGTGCGCCGGGTGACGGCGAAATTGATCGAGAGCCCCAGCACGAGGCTGGCTAAAGGCGTCGTGCTGAGGTGAAGCGGCATGAGGAGATGGCGAAGCCACTCGTGCAGGTGAACCCCGAACAGCGAGAGCAGGAGGCTGCCGCAGAGCGCCCATAACGGCGGGGATGAGACGAGCCGGATCGTCGCGGAACGGGCGGGGGTACCGGCGGCGCCATGTGCGACGGCGAGCGCATACATGACGGTCAACGTCAGGGTGGTTTGACCCAGATCGAACAAAATGGCCCTGGCCAATCCCTGTTCGCCGAATGTGGCGAGGACCACGGGATAGGCAAAGTACACGGAATTGATGCAGCCTGTGCCGAGCAATAATCCGCCCCGGGCCGGGGGCGGCAGCTGCAGCCGGCGAGCCATGTGCCAAGAGCACAGGAGCATGGAGACGGTCACGAGCCAGGCGGCGAAAGGCAATTTCCATGCGGTGAGGGTGAACGCGACCTGATCCAGCGAGACCAGAATCGTCGCCGGTAAACTGATCGAGAAGACGACGGCCGCCAGCCGTTCCGCGTGCAGTTTTCCAAGCAGGCCCGATGTGCGGAGCAACAGACCGAGCAAGAACAGGGCGATGAAGGCTTGGAGCGTGGCGGGCATCGGTCGAAGCGTAACAGAAACGCGGTCGCAAGAGGAGCCGCGGCGGGCCGTGATCCGATGTGGCTTTTTCTGTGCGGCGGACCCGCTTGCCTGGTACGATGGCGCACGGCATGAATCAGGCGCAGCCATCAGGGCCGCCGCGGCAAGCGGCGGTTTTTTTTATCCTCGTCACCGTCGTGCTCGACATGTTGTCGTTCGGGATCATCATTCCCGTGCTGCCGAAACTGGTCGAGGAGTTTTCCGGCGGCGATACGGCCCAGGCGGCGGAAATGTACGGACTGATGGGCACAGCCTGGGCGTTGATGCAGTTCGTCTGCTCACCGATTCAAGGGGCATTGTCCGATCGGTTCGGGCGCCGCCCGGTC
The DNA here is from genome assembly GCA_902500995.1 of uncultured Nitrospira sp. Taxonomy (GTDB): domain Bacteria; phylum Nitrospirota; class Nitrospiria; order Nitrospirales; family Nitrospiraceae; genus Nitrospira_A. The sequence goes on along the minus strand of CABVSR010000026.1, from coordinate 51,273 downwards.
GTGCTCCTGTCGAATCTGGGGCTGGGGCTCGATTTCATTCTGATGGCGCTGGCTCCCAGCCTCCCCTGGCTCTTCGCCGGTCGAGTGATCTCCGGGATCGCGTCGTCGAGTTTCAGCACCGCGGGCGCCTATATCGCCGATGTGACGCCGCCGGAAAAACGCGCCGCGGCGTTCGGCCTGATGGGCGTGTCGTTCGGGCTGGGTTTTGTGTTGGGCCCCGCCGTCGGCGGGCTCTTGGGCGCCGTCGATCCACGCTGGCCGTTCTGGGGGGCCGCAGCGACCAGCTTGCTCAACGCCGGTTATGGATACTTCGTGTTGCCGGAATCGCTTCCTGTCGAGAAGCGGGCGCCGTTCCGGTGGCGGCGGGCCAACCCGGCCGGCGCCTTGATCCTCTTGCGCTCCCATCACGAACTGTTCGGTCTCGCCACGGCGAACTTCCTGATGAATCTGGCGCACGCGGTGCTGCCCAGCATCGCCGTGTTGTATTTGGGCTATCGGTACGGCTGGGGCCCGTCGGCCGTGGGGTTCACGCTGGCGGCGGTCGGAATCTGCGCGATGATCGTGCAGGGCACATTGGTGCGGCGGATCACGGCAACGCTGGGGGAACGCCGGACATTACTCACGGGGCTCCTCTGCGGCGCCGCCGGCTTCGCCATCTACGGGCTTGCGCCGACCCCGTTCGTGTATTGCCTCGGGATTCCGGTGATGGCGTTTTGGGGATTGGCGGGCCCCTCCGCGCAGGTGTTCATGACGCGCCGGGTCAGTGCATCCGAACAGGGACAACTGCAAGGGGCGATTGCCAGCCTCACCGGCATCGCCGGATTGATCGGCCCGACCTTGTTTACGCAGACCTTTGCGGCGTTCATCGGCCCGCAGGCGGATTGGCACCTACCCGGCGCGCCCTATCTGCTGTCCACCCTGTTGCTGCTGGTCGGCGCGGCCACGGCCTGGCGGGCGACCAGGGCTCCCTGATCGGCCTCTCTTCGATCTATCGAACGCCGTGCACGAAGAGCTCCCGGCTGCGGTAGAGAGCCAGCGCCCGCGTCTCCGCCGTTTCCGCTTCGGATTGTTGCCCGAGTTGCCGGTGAAGGTCCGCGAGCAGCGACCAGGCCTCCGCCTCGGCGGCCGTATCATGGATCGCCTGCGCAATCTGCACGGCGCGTTTCCCCAGCGCAACACGATCGGGTAGCGAGTCCTTCCCTTGATCGAGCCGCGCGAGCCGCAGCTGGAGCATGCCTTCGAACGGCAAATGATGTTCCGCCTCGGCCAGCGCCAGGGCATCCAGATATTTCGCCCGTGCTTCTTCCAGTTGGCCCAGCAGCCAATGGGCATCTCCCAGCGCGACGGTCGCGGTGAATTGCTGATCGACATGGCGCCGGGTGCGCGCTTCTTCCGCCGCCTGCTGCAACGAAGAAAGGCCGGCCTCGGCCGAACCTTCGACGACTTGCAGGAGACCCAACTGCACCATCGTCTCATTCCATCCTCGCGCATTCCTCACGCGGGTGAATAGCGCTGCGGCCCGGGTGAGCGCCTCGCGCGACTCGTCGCGTTGCCCCAGCTGCGCGGCCACGCGGCCCATCGCCAGCAGCGCTTCCGCATGGGCGGATCGATCGGCAGCCCGGGCAAATAGCTGCTCGGCCTCGCGCAAGGAGGTGTGGGCTTCTTGCAGTTTGCCTTGCCGCTCATGCACGCGGGCAACTTTCATGAGGGCGGTGGCGATGCCCTGCGGTTGCTTCTTCTCCCGGAATTTCGAGAGCGCGAGTTGGTAATAGGTCAGCGTTTCAGGCCAATGTTCCTGCTGGTCGTGGACTTCGCCGATGCGGAGCAATTCATGAGCCGAGAGCTGATTGGGCGAGGCGGCAGGCCTGAGCGTTTCCTGGGAAATGGCCATGACCTGAGAGGGGAGGCACCAGAGCAGGAGGAACCAGAAACCGATCATGCTGCGTCTCCATCTGGCCGAAGCCGGCGGCTGTTGCCGGACCATGAGCTGTGGCGTAACTTTGCATCTGCATCCCGGCAAGGTCAAGTGAACTGAGACGCGTCTGTTAGCGGCTCAAGTTCGGGAAGGGCGGGTGATCGCGAGGAACGACGAAGAAATGCAGCGGCAGGACGAAGAACCGGTTATACTCAGCGCCTGTCTCTGAGCGGAACGGCGACATGGCCCAAGCAGGATGCGGAAAGGGATGAACGAGATGGCAGGTGCACCAGCGACCAGACGAACAAAACAGCCTCGGCAGCAGGGCAAGACCAAGCCTGCGAAAAAGACGAGCAGAGCCAGGGCCGGCGAACCTTCCGGCGCGGTGATCGTGCTGTCGGGAGCCACGCCGCTTCGCCGGCAGAAAGCGGCGAAGGTCCTGGCGGAGGAGCTGCAATTGCATCTTGCCGCGGTGGATTGGTCGGCGGTCGTCAGTCAACATGCGCGCGAGACCGAGAAGAACGTCAATCGTGTGTTCGATATGGCGAATCGCCACGGGTCGATTCTCTTCTTCGACGAGGCCGATGCCTTGTTCGGCAAACGAACAGGGCAGGATGAAGGCCATGATCGACCGGGGAACGACGGGGTCGCTCATCTCTTGCACTGTATCGAGCAGCACCAGGGACTGGTCATTCTGGCGACCAACGGCAAGCGCCGCATCGAGGACCTATTCCCGCCGGAAAAGCCGGTCATTGTCTTGGGGGGAGCCGCCAAGAACAAGCGGTCTCAGACGAAGGCGACTGCAGCAGTGAGATCAAGAAAGACGGTGTCCAAAAAGCTGTGAGGGTGATGGAGTGTACGGGCGATGCAGCACGTAGCCCTCTTTGCGCCACCTCACGGCCTGCTCAAGAGCGCCACTTTGGCAGATCGATCCAGGGCCTTGATGGCGGCTTCGCGCTGTAAGGCCGCGCCTTTGCTCTCCAATGATTCGGTGTATCGCACCGTAAACGGTCCCCTCCGCCGCGTGTACTTCGCTCCGTTGCCGTTGGTGTGCAACCGCATGCGACGCGGCAAATCATTCGTGATGCCGGTGTAAAGACTCCCATCGGCACATTCCAAAATGTAGACGATCCACGCCATAGGTTGTGAAGCCGGCCTGTGCGGCTCGATCCGTTCCGCCGGACGAGAGCATGCCGGACTCACGAGATCATAGCCCAAGAGACCGCCGGAGGCGACCATTTGAAGTCATCTCACCGGGTGACGCATTCATCGCGGCGCCTCATTGACAGGTCCGGCCGCAGCCACGTAGCGTACTATTCATGTCGCATGCATCCCGGATGGCTCAGGAACTCTTTGCGGCGCAACAGGCCTGGCATGCAGGCAACGAAGGGAAGGCCCGGGTCTGCGCGCGCCGGGCGGTGGCTGTGGCCGCTGAAGCCTGGTCGGCCGGACGCGGTGAACTGCAGGAACCGGCGGATGCGATGGCGTATTTACGTCGCATCCGGCAGCAGGTGGCCTTTCCCCTGTCCGTCAGGGAAGCAGCCGAACGCCTGATCACTGCTGTGACCAGGCGCCACGAGGCGCCGTTTACCGCCGATCCGATCAGCGATGCCTCTGTGATCATCTCGCATCTTGTCGCGGCCACGCCGGGCGAGGGGGCTCCGGCCGGCAAGGCGAGGGAATCGACTGTCGCTTCTGCCGATGGATCTGCGAAACATCCGGACAGTCACCCCGTTCTGATCGTCCTGGTGATGGGCGTCTCGGGGGCGGGAAAAACGACGATCGGTCGCCGCCTGGCAGAAGTCTTGGGCTGGCGGTTCTTGGAGGGCGACGATTTTCATCCCGCAACGAACGTCGACAAGATGCGGAGCGGCCGTCCGCTGACGGATGAGGATCGTCGACCCTGGCTCGATCGCCTGCATGCGGCCATCATCGATCAGGTGCGCATGAACGAGCCGGCGGTCATCGCCTGCTCGGTGTTGAAAGGGACCTACCGGTCGATTGTGGAGGAAGGATGCGCCCGATCCGTGCGCCTAGTCTATTTGAAAGGCACAGCCGACCTGTTCCGCCGGCGTGTGGGGAATCGCCGGGATCATTTCATGCCTCAGGAGCTGGTCGACAGCCAGCTGGCCATCCTGGAAGAGCCTGCCGACGCGCTGGTGATCGACGCCGCCCTTCCCCCGGATGACATTGTTCGCCGGATCAGACGCAGTCTGGCGATTTAGGGAGGTGAGTCGCGCCGTGACGAACGGACTGGTACACTCCATATCCGTTGCATCATCATCGTCAACTTTTCGATGAGATCTACATGTGCGGGACGAGCCTGGGAGAACGGTCGGCCGATGGGCAAGGGCTGATTGTCGTTATATGGGCGAAAATGGCGCGGTGTTTGTGAGAGCGCAGGAGCCGTCTCAGACGAGTCTGGCTCCCATTGCCTTGTTCAAGCTGTTCAAGGGCCTCCTCGTGTTGCTGGCGGGCACAGGCTTTCTCCGGTGGATCGACCCTGAGATTGATACCGCTCTCTCGCCTGCGCTGGAGGCCCTTCATCTGGACATCCACACGCGATTGCTCCATGCGCTGGCCCTGACCCTGGATTCGTTGCCGCGCCACAGCCTGCTGCTGATGAGCCTTGTCAGCCTGGGTTATGCCGCCCTCTTGTTAGTCGAGGGGTTCGGCCTTTGGAGCGAAACGTCGTGGGCCGCCTATCTGACGATCGTTTCCACCTGTATACTGTTGCCAGGGGAATTCCATGCGGTCGCCGGCGGGTGGTCGATGTCGGGCGGGGCGGTGCTGGCCGTGAACATCGCCATCGTCGGGTATCTCGTGCGGAGGCTGGCGGAGGAGACGTTGCGCTGAGAGCATCAGAAGGGGCTTACCTGGTAAGTCCTTCTGGAGTTCTCGGGGAATCCCTAGGTGGCACCCTTTCCGGGAGGAGGTATACAGAACACATCAGATGAGAGGAGATTACGCCATGGTCGAAGTCAATTCCATGTATCAGGCGAGAACGAGAAACGAGGACATCAAGGCCCAAATCGACAAGCTCGAAGGCTTGGCGCATATGACCGCCGTGCATCCGACCTTCGATGCGTTCGACGATGAAACCGAGGCCATTCTCACCAAAATCTTCGGCGACTCTCACCCCTTCATCGAATCTTATAAGTACGCCACGCTCGGCGAGGCTGAAGCGATCGTGAATTTGCCCGAGTCTGCGCAGGAGCCATTGACAAGGGATATGCCGAAAAAAGGCCTGCAACAGCGCCGCCAGGTGCTCCAAAGTATTCTGACCGATCTGCAGGGGCTGGAAGCGCAGGAAGCCGAGGCGCTGACCGGAGAAGATCACGAAGATCCTCCGGGACCGAGTTAGTTCCCGCGGGACGGTCTCTAGGGCATGGGGGTGGTGGCCGCCGTTCAGTGTGCGTCAGGTGGTCGCTGCCTCCGCGAGCCCATCCCTATCGCATCATTCCCGCGCAGCGTTCCCGCCATCTCTGGCATTCTTTCTCTTTCTGTTCCGCTAGCCCTTCAATTACCGGCCTGCGTCGCGCAGCGTGTTCAGGTACGCGACCAGGTCACGAATGTCCTCGTCTCGCAGGAGCGTCTTCGGGTACATCGCTGTGCCGGGATGCCCGAGTTTGATGGACCGATAACGGTCCTCGTCGTTTTGCGACTTCAGCGTGGCGGGGTCGCGGAGATTCGCGGGAGGGGCAGGAAGTGCGTCCAGTCGTTTAGCCAAGTCCTTCGAGGTGGGAGGGCGCCGATCGAGATGCCCCTCGATGCCGTGGCACATGGCGCAGCCGCCGAGTTCATGATACAGCTGCCGCCCGTTTTTCGCGTCGCCGCTGAAGAGGGCGCGAGAGGCGGGCTCGGGAACCGGCGGCGAAACCGTGCCGCGAATGGAGGCGAGATACGGCAGCAACGCCAGAATCTCTTCATCAGACAAGGTTTCCTTCGAAAGCGGATACATGGCGGTGCGGAGGTGCCCGTGCCGGATGGCCTCGAATCGCTGTTTGTCGGTGGTCAGCGTCAGCGTCTCCGCCTGCCGCAGGTCGGCCGGGGCAGGGTTGAGGCGAGCGATATTCTCGCGGATGTTCCGGCTCAGGGTTGCTGGTAATTGCCCCCTGTATCCGTCGACTCCGTGGCAGGTCGAGCAGAGTCCCTTGCCGTTGAAGATCTCCCGGCCCGGTTCGGCCGCCGCAGGCCGGTTCTCCGGCTTGATCTCGGACGCAGCATCGGCCCACGGCACGACATTCGACAGGCATGCGACGAACATACAGGCCAAGCAGATAAGCCCTGTGCTCAGGCGACCTCGTCGAGCCGCATGTCTACGTGACGCTCTAGGCATGATGACCATCCGGTTGGCTCCTCAACGACTGTGTTTTGCCGCATCATAATCCACAGAGGCCGGGTCGTGCCAGGCCTGGTGGAGAAGACTTTCATGATAGCCGGAAGTCTCTTTCCTGAAGGAGTGGGCTCCAAACTACGTACTAATGGTTTGCACCTGTTTCCCTATGTGGGCCGGTCCTCGCGTCTCAACTTGCGACAGTCGCCGCCGCCATTTTCCTGCCCAAAATCCTACAGTTTTTCTTGAAAACGAAATGGTCACTTGCCTAGAGTGCACCGTTCGCAGTGATCTTATTATCAGAGGAGGATTGGTATGCGAAGGATTCGTGAACGGTGTGTACTGGGCGGTGCGATGGTGTTGGCGGTGCTGATGAGTGTTGCCCCTGTTCGTTCTCAGGCGGCCGAGTGGGTGCACGAGGGAATGGCCGAAGAAGGAAGGATCACCACCGGCTTCCGCGTGGGCCCGAGCTTCACCACGCAGAGCTCCGGCGTGTCGACGGTTGGCCCCGCGCTGAATTTTCAAGGGATGTACGGGCTGAACAAGTGGTTTCGCCTGGGCATGATGCTGGAGTGGGAAAGCCATGGCATCGATGGTCGCAGCGGGTCCGTCGACACCATTACCCTCCTGCCGGTGAACCTCGAGTATCGTCCGGGGCATTTCGGCAACTTCATTCCCTACTTCACGACCGGTCTTGGCGTGAACATCAATACCAAAGATGTGAAGGACACCTTCGCTTGGCGGGTCGGTGCCGGCATCGACTACGCGTTGACGAATCTGGTTTCGAGCGCGCCCAAGGGCCTGATGTTGAATATGGAAACGGCCTGGAAGCGCAATCATCCCGTCAGTGACGGCTCGACCATGGGCCTCATCTTCGGAGTGCGGCACACCTTCTAATCGGTTGGCCGGCGCGAGACTTTCTAGCGAGTAGGTTCACCACGATACGAACAGCCGGCAACGGGTTCACCGTTGCCGGTTGCCCGCCGCTCGGCGCCTCCACCATCATCCGGTCTCAGGACCCTCCGTGCCACCGGCTCGCACCCAGGCGATTCGCCGCCACGGGAGCTGCAGTTCGGGGTGAAGCCTACGGGATGCCCTTTCTCGTCAGGCTGAGATTCCGGAGTTGCGAGAGGCCGCCTCCTGTTTCATTCGTGTCCGATGTGTTATAAGCTACCTGTTTCTCTAGCCCATACCCATGCCCGATTACGGGCATGTCATCGAATTTATGCGGACCCTGCCGGATCGTACGATCGTCAGACCGTCAATTCCGAAGGCATGTATAGGAGGACCGGAGCAGGATGAGTAAGAAGGAAATCGATGCGGCGCGGCGATTGATGAGCCTGATGTTCAAGGCGCACCCCTGGCACGGGGTGTCCATGGGGGACCAGGCCCCGGATCTGGTGACGGCCTATATCGAAATCGTACCCAGCGATACGGTGAAATATGAGGTGGATAAGGCGACCGGCTTTCTCAAGGTCGACCGTCCCCAGCGATTCTCCAACTTTTGTCCCGTGTATTACGGGTTGATCCCGCAGACCTTTTGCGGTGAGCAGGTGGCCAGGTTGTTCGCCGCGCGCGCGGGTCGGCCGGACATGATCGGCGACGGCGATCCGCTCGATATCTGCGTCCTGACCGAGAAGGCGATTCCCCACAGCGATATTTTGCTGACGGCCCGGCCGATCGGCGGGTTCAGCATGGCGGACGGGGGCGAAGCGGACGACAAGATCATCGCGGTGATGCGAGACGATGCCGTCTATGGCTCGTTGACCGATCTCAAGGAATGTCCCACGACCCTGCTCGATCGGTTGCAGCATTATTTCCTGACGTACAAACAGGCGCCGGGCTCCACCCAGCACAACAAGGTGGAGATTACGAGCATGTATGGCCGCGACGAAGCCATCAAGGTCATCCACGCCAGCCACGACGATTACAAGGCAAAGTTTCCCGAATTGGAATTTATGTGGCCTGCCAGCATGAACAGCTAGCGGGTGGTGAACAAACTGTGTAAGACGTCTCGTATAAGCCCTCGGCCAGTTACGGACATGCCGGACCCACTCGCAGGCCGTTGAGAAGGGTCATTCAGCAAGTCCGCAGCCAGCGAAGATGCGACGCGTACCCGCTGCGGTACGTGGAGTGTCTGAGCGCCGCGAGAACGCCACTGAGGGCCGTTGTCACCGGCCTGCTAGGATCACGAAGAAAGGTTTAGCCCCTCCTCATGAAACACACCACGACGCCATCGCCGGCAGAGCCGGCCGCCAAGGGATTTTCCCCCGGCTTTGCCGCGCTGGGATTGGAAGCCTCGTTGTTGACCACGCTTGAAGCGCTGGGCTACGAAGAGCCGACCCCGATTCAACGCGAAGCCATTCCTCCGTTGTTGGAAGGGCGAGACCTGCTGGGACAGGCCGCCACCGGAACCGGAAAAACGGCGGCGTTCGCCTTGCCGCTTCTGCAGCGGATCGCCCATGGTCCACGTCAGCGGCCGACGGCGTTGGTGCTGGTGCCGACTCGCGAATTGGCCGTGCAGGTCAGCGAAGCGGTGCAGCGGTACGGCAAGGAGTTGCGGATCGGGGTGCTGGCCTTGTACGGCGGCCAGGCGATGGGACCGCAATTGCAGGCGCTCCGGCGCGGAGTGGAAGTCATCGTGGCGACGCCAGGCCGGGCGTTGGATCATCTCCGCCGTAAGACTTTGAAGTTGGCCGATCTACAGGTGGTGGTGTTGGACGAGGCGGACGAAATGCTCGACATGGGCTTCGCCGACGATCTCGACGCGATCCTTGAGGAAACTCCGGCCACGAAACAAACCGCCTTGTTCTCGGCCACCATGCCGCCGCGAATTGCCTCCATCGCGCGCCGGCATCTGAAAGATCCGACCGAAGTCACGATTGCGCGTGAACCGGTGAAAGCCGGCGTCGCTCCGCGCGTGCAACAGACGGCCTATGTGGTGGCCCGACAGCACAAGGTGTCGGCCCTCGCGCGTGTGTTGGACATCGCCATGCCCAAGTCGGCGCTTGTGTTTTGCCGGACCCGGCTGGAGGTCGATGAAGTGACGTCGGCGCTGAATAGTCGCGGGTACCGGGCAGAGGCCATTCATGGCGGTATGAGCCAGGTGCAACGTGATCGCGTGATGCAAGCCTTTCGCTCCGGGCAGACCGAACTCCTCGTCGCGACCGACGTGGCGGCGCGCGGTTTGGATATTCCATCTGTCTCGCACGTGATCAACTACGATTTGCCCTCCTCGCTGGAGGTCTACGTGCATCGGATCGGGCGTACCGGTCGGGCCGGGCGTGAAGGTGCGGCGATGACCATTGTCGAGCCGCGGGAGCAACGTTTGCTGCGCGCCGTTGAGCAGCACACGAAGGCGCGCATCACCATCGCGCCGGTGCCCTCGCTCGGGGACCTGTTGGCGAAGCGGCTGGAGCGCACGAAGGCATCGATCCAAGAGACTTTGCAGGCTGGTGGACTCGAAGATTTCCGCCGTGTGGTGGACGCGTTGTCCACATCCGCCGAGCCGGCCGATATTGCCGCGGCGGCCATCAAGTTGGTCTATGGGGCGCATGGCGGCAACCGGGAAGAAGAAGAAATCCCTACCGTGCAGATGCGAGCGCCGGAGCCGTACCGTTCGGCGCGGCCTGCCTACGGATCGGCGGCGCAGGGAGATCGCGGGCGGACGCCTCGGAGCGCTCCGGGCCGCGGCGGCCGGGCGGCCGGAACCGTGCGTGTGTATATCGGCGCGGGACGGGCCGCCGGCATCAGACCGGGCGATCTGGTCGGCGCCATTGCCAATGAGGCGGGTGTACCGTCCCGGATGATCGGCGCGATTGAAGTCGAAGAGCGATTCTCCCTGGTGGATGTGCAGGAAGAAGCGGCCCGGCAAATCATCGAATCCTTGGGCCGGACGCGCATCAAGGGGCAGAAGGTCGCGGTGAGATTGTTCCGGGACTGAAGGCTTCTGGCCGGGTCGTCGTCTCGGGCTCCTGTGGATGGTCAGGGCGTCCAGTCCTGCGCAATCTCAGGGCCCGGTCACCTTGTCGTTTCCTCGTTCGAACACTTGCCATTCCGACTTGCCCAACACCTCACAGTGTCTCGCCTCACTGGAACCCTCCATCGCCAGGGAATTCAATAGGCCGGCATCCCACTTGTTAATGGTACGATCACGGCATGCCCGCCTCAGATATTCCTGTCGCAACCAGCATTCCGCAACGTATGGACCGCCTGCCCTGGTCGCGCTGGCATTGGTTGGTGGTCACGGCGTTGGGCGTCACCTGGATTCTGGATGGACTCGAAGTGTCCATTGTGGCTGCGCTCGGCCCGGTCCTGACGCATGTCACCACCTTACATTTGACGGCCTCGGAAGTCGGACTCACGGCCTCGGCCTATTTGACCGGGTCGGTGGTGGGCGCCATGGTTTTCTCCTACCTCACGGACAGGCAGGGGCGGAAGAAGTGGTTCATGTTCACGTTGATGCTGTACCTGGCCGCGACCGTATTGACGGCGTTTTCGTGGGATCTCTGGAGTTTCATGTGTTTTCGTTTTTTGACCGGCGCCGGCATCGGCGGCGAATACGCGGCGATCAATTCCGCCATCGATGAACTGATTCCGGCCCGCAGGCGCGGGCACACCGATCTGGCGATTAATGGAAGTTGGTGGCTGGGCAGCGCTGCCGGCGCGCTGTTGACGATCCTGCTGTTGGACCCGCTGGTCATTCCCGAATATTTGGGCTGGCGTCTCTGCTTCGGGTTGGGGGCGGTGCTGGGCGTCGGGATTTTGCTCGTGAGACGGATCGTTCCGGAGAGCCCGCGCTGGCTGATGACTCACGGCAGTGTGGCGGAGGCGGAGCAGATCGTCTCCGGCATCGAAGCGCAAATCATGCGCGATGAACGACTCGCGTCGCTGCCGTCGGCCGAGGGATCGATCACCATCCGCCGCGGCGAGCATGCCACCCTGGCCACGGTCGCGCGGGAATTGTTCACGGCCTATCCCCGCCGCACCTCCTTGGGGATTGTGCTGATGGTGACGCAATCGTTCATGTACAACGCGATTTCCTTCACCTATCCGTTCGTGCTGACCACATTCTACGCCGTGCCGACGCACCGCATCGGGTGGTACATCGTGCCGTTTGCGATCGGCAACTTTCTCGGCCCCTTGTTGCTGGGCCGGTTTTTCGATACCATCGGCCGCAAGCAGATGATCAGCTTCACCTACGCGGTCGCCGGATGTTTGCTGGCGGCGACCGGCTATCTATTCGTGCAGGGCGCATTCACCTCTGTGACGCAAACCGTGGCCTGGTCGGCCATTTTCTTTTTTGCTTCCGCCGGTGCGAGCGCCGCCTATCTGACCGTGAGCGAGATTTTTCCGATGGAAATACGCGCGATGGCCATCGCATTCTTTTTCGTCGTGGCCCAGGGCGCGGGCATCGCGGCCCCCTGGTTATACGGTAAGCTGATCGAAACGTCGGCCGAAAGTGTCTGGTATGGATATCTGCTGGGAGCCGGGATGATGCTGACCGGTGCCATCGTGGAGTTGTGGTTAGGGGTGAAGGCCGAAGGGCGATCCCTCGAACATATCGCAACACCGCTGTCCGCCCAACCTGTGCCGGGTCATGCGCCGCACGTCTGATCGCCATTCCCATGTGTACACGAGATGATCACGGTGAAATGAGGCGGGGGTGAACGTTCGTCCTTGGACAGCTGCGTTGCGCGACTGGCAGGCGCGTGCAGTGGCCGATGTGTTGGCGCAGACGCGCGAAGATTATCTCGTGACGGCGACGCCGGCGGCGGGAAAAACGCGCTTTGCCTTGCGGATCGCCCATCATTATCTGGCAGCGCGCGCCGCCAGCCGTGTCCTCGTGGTCTGCCCGACGAATCATCTGCGCACGCAGTGGGCTGCGGCGGCAGGGCAGGCGGGCATTCAACTGGATCCGGCCTTGTCCAATGAACAGGCCTGCGAAGCGCGGGATTATCACGGCGCGGTGGTGACCTATCAGCAGGTCTGCCTTGCGCCGGATGTCTTCCGGCGCGCCTGCCGTAACCGGAAGACCCTGGTGATTCTCGATGAGTTGCACCATGCCGGAGACGGGAAAGACTGGGGCAAGGCGCTGCGTGAATCGTTCGGTGAGGCCGTGTTCCGTCTGGCCCTGTCGGGCACGCCGTTCCGGTCGGACAATAATCCCATTCCGTTCGTACGGTACGAGCAGGGCGAAAGCCAGGCGGATTTTACCTATGGCTATTCGCATTCCATCCGCGACGGCGTGTGCCGTCCAATTCTGTTTCCCAGTTATGAGGGAGAACTCACCTGGTTATCCGACGGGCGCGAGCACCGGGCCACGTTCGAAGACGGGCTGACCTTCGAGCGGCAGCGCGAGCGGCTCAAGACCGCGTTGCTCCAGGAAACCTGGCTGGGTCCGGTGTTGGGCGACGCGCATGCCGAGTTGCAGCGTCTGCGAAAGCAGGAGCAGGCGGACGCGGGCGGCCTGATCGTGGCTATGAATCAGGACCATGCGCGGCAGGTGGCTGATCTGGTGCATCGCCTCACCGGGACGCGCGCGCTGGTCGCCGTGTCAGACGATCCCTCCGCCTCGAAGACGATCGAAACCTTTGCCCATCATAAAACGCAGCAATGGTTGGTGGCGGTGAACATGGTGAGTGAAGGTGTCGATATCCCGCGCCTCCGGGTCGGGGTGTACGCGACCAACGTGTTGACGGAAATGTATTTTCGCCAGGTCGTCGGGCGCTTTGTGCGGATGCAGGAGAAAGTGCCGAGACCGCAACGGGCCTGGCTCTACCTGCCGAAGGACGCCACACTGGTGCATTATGCCAAGCGGATCAAGGTCGAGCGCGATCACGTGCTCGAGGAGATCATGCCGGCTGTGCAGCGGACGCTGTTCGGGACGGCGGCGACGTCACTGAAAGAATATGTTCCGCTCAATGGTGTGGCGCGACTCGACGCCTTGATCGGCGCGGATGACGGTGAGCCCTCAGGAACGGGGAAGGGGCAACCAGAACCGGCAGTGGCGCTCCACGATCAGAAGAACCTCTTACGGGACAAACACCGGCTCCTGGTTGGGGCCGTGGCGAGAAAGTGCGGCATGGATCATCGGCAACTCAACGCGGAATTGATCAAGCGGACCGGCGGCCGCGTCGATCAGGCGACCATCGCCCAGTTGGAGCGGCGGATTGCTCTGCTGGAGAAGTGGCGGGATTCCGGTTTTGACAAGAAGCGTTGAGCAGTCGAAGTATGGTAAGCCTATTCGGGGCGATCAGTGAGCGCAGGGATGTTATGAAGGAACGATCGGAGAGGACGAGGACCATGGCTGGGAATAAGGTGAAACGGGCAGCAGACGCGGCATTGAAGTCATCGAAGAAAAAGGTCGGCAGCAAGGTAATCAAGAAAGCCGCGGCGAAGAAGTCGACTCCTGCGCGCCGCGCAAAGACCGGGCGAAGCGGAAGATCTTCTGTGGCAGTGGTTGTCTTATCTGGTTCCACGCCCTTGCGCAGGAACAAGGCGGCGGAACTGGTCGCAGAAGAGCTGCAGCTCGACTTATTGAAAGTGAATCTGTCGTCTGTGGTGAGCCGGCTGGTCGGCGAAACCGAAAAAAACATCAACCGGGTCTTCGACGAGGCTGAACGCAGCGGGTCGATTTTGTTTTTCGATGGAGCCGATGCCTTGTTCGGCACACACCGGCCCGCCAAGAAAGGCGCGAACCAGTATGCCAATGCGGGGGCGGCTCATTTACTGCAACGTATTGAGGATCACCAGGGCCTGGTCATTCTGACGACCAACGGCAAAAGCCGCATCGATCGAGCCTTGTCGAAGCAGGCGCGGGTCTCGGTGATGGTGGGCATCGACAAGAAGCAGCGGAAGAAACCGACCGCCTAGGCAATCATCTGCCTTCAGGTGGCCGATTCACAATGACATGATCACAGGATGCTCAAAAAGGCTGTTCAGCAAGGCCGCAGCGAGCGAGGGGCCGAGGCGTACCCTCAGGGGTACGTTGAGGGTCCGAGCGATGCGAGAACGCCGCTGACAGACTTTTTCAGCATCCTGTAAGGACTACTCCGTTTCTTCGCTTGCTTCCAAACACTTCGTGCACTGCTCCAAATCGGGCATGCCATGGGCGCTGCAAAAGTGCCGATGGCAGATTCCGCAGAGCATGAACGTCATTTTAATCCGGTCTTCCGCTTCACAGTAGTAACAGTTTTTTGCGCTTCTTGCCTTGGGCATGGTCCTTCTCCTCGCATCCTGATCTTCACCGGTTCAATGATCGTGTCATCGCGTGACTGCGACGGTGTGTCGGCAGTCGCCTCTGCGGTCTCCCATTCCGGCATCGGCATGGAAGCGGCGGAGTGTCACGTGATGACGGGGGCGGGCAAGTCACCCAGGCCTGGTTAGCCTGAGGCGCTAAGGGCAGCGAAAGGTGTGATCGTGCTCACGTTCATCCAACCAGGAAGCCCCGATCGGCAATCATGGCTGGCGTCTCGTTATAACATATTTTCTCGCCCGCCTGTGTAGCCTCGTCCTGCTCAGGACATTGAGTCGCGGGAGGACAAATGGCCGCGGTCTATTGCGGGGCGGCCTGCTCGACTTCTTCCCGCAGGAGAAACTTGATGGACGGGTTGGATTTGATGCAGTAGGCCAGCAGGTGTTCGGTCGTAAACAACATGACGGGGCGGCCCTGCTGATCCACGAGGCGGACGGTGTCTGACGGCCAATAGACGGCCGCAATGGTTGACGGCTCACCGACGATCCAGCGCGCCAGGCCATGGGGCATGCGCTCGACCGTGCTTTTGACTCCGTATTCGTTCTCCAAGCGGGACATCACCACGTCGAACTGCAATTCGCCCACCGCGGCCAGCACCGGTTCCCGGCGCACGTGGTCGGGGGAGTAGAAAATCTGCATGACCCCTTCTTCTTCCAGCTGCTTGAGTCCCTTCTGGAACTGCTTGTGCTTGGAAATATCCTGTGTTCGCAACAGGCCGAAACATTCCGGCGGAAAGTGCGGAATGGGATCGAACGTCAATGATGGATCGGAGGTCAGCGTATCGCCGATGGTAAACAGGCCGGGGTTCACCAGGCCCACCACATCGCCGGGGTACGCTTCATCGATGGTTTCACGGTCGCGGCCGAAGAGGCGATGTGGGCGTGTCATCCGGATCTTGCGGCCCAGTCGGGCGTGATGGACCATCATGTCCTTTTCAAAGCGGCCGGAACAGATGCGGAGAAAGGCCATGCGGTCGCGATGCTGCGGATCCATGTTCGCCTGGATCTTGAACACGAAGCCGGAGAAGGTGTCGTCCGTCGGCTGTACCAGGCCCTGGGCGCTGTGCCGCGGGCCGGGAGGCGGTGCCAGTTTGGTGAAGGCGTCGAGGAACGGCCCGACGCCGAAGTTGGTCAGCGCGCTCCCGAAGAACACCGGGGTGAGTTCGCCTGCAAGGAACCGCTCGCGATCAAAGGAGGTACCGGCGCCCGTCAGAAGCCCGATTTCCTCCTGGAGCGGCCCATAGGCGTCGCCCAGTGTCTCCGCGAGTTTCGGGTTGGGAAAGGCCTCGACCGTCATCGGCGCGCGGCGTTGGTTGTGGGACGTGCGCTGAAAGAACAGGACCTGGTGGTTCTGAAAATCGTACAGGCCTTGGAAGCCGGAGCCTTCGCCGATCGGCCAATTGAAGGGCACCGCCGTCATGCCCAGCGTGCGCTCGATTTCATCCAGCAGATCGAAAGGGTGCCGGCCCGGTTGGTCCATCTTGTTGATGAAGGTCAAGATCGGAATGCCGCGTTTGCGGCAGACGGCAAACAGCTTCTTGGTCTGCGGCTCGATGCCCTTGGCGCCGTCCAGCACCATCACCGCGCTATCCACGGCCATCAACGTGCGATAGGTGTCTTCGCTGAAGTCCTGGTGTCCAGGCGTGTCGAGCAGGTTGATCCGCGCGCCCTGGTAGTCGAATTGCAGCATCGTAGAGGTGATAGAAATGCCGCGTGCCTGTTCCAATTCCATCCAGTCGGATTTGGCCTGGCGTTGCGTGGAGCGGGCCTGCACGGCACCGGCCAGATGAACCGCTCCTGCATAGAGGAGCAATTTTTCCGTCAACGTGGTTTTCCCCGCGTCCGGATGCGAAATGATCGCGAACGTGCGCCGGCGCTGGACCTCTCGTCGCAGTTCGTCGGACGCAGACTTCTCAACCGGCAGGGACATGGCGCGCTCTTCGTGGTTAGGGATACCGACGGTAGGGAGGCTTGTGGCCGCCTGCTGCCGCTCAGTTGCAAGGCTTTCTTTTATCAGTCGGGAAGGGGCGGCGGCAAGGAGGGGGGGAAGAGGGCGGGCAGTCAGATGGTCCCCATGCTCGCGCAACGCGCGGCCTAAAGGCCCTCGTTGGACGCGCGCAGTTCGGGAACCATCCGACTGCCCGCCCTTGGGGAAGCGATAAGAGGTTTCGGATCATGCGCACGATCGGAATGTGCTCGTCCCATGCGCGCAGTGAGAGCCGCTCACCCTCCTCCCCTTGGATTTGGATGGAATGATGGGGCGTTGGACGCGCGCAATTGGGAGCACCGGGCTGCCCGCCCCGGGAAGCAAGAATTAGGAAAGGAAGATTCGCGGAACGCACGATCGGAATGTGCTGGTCCGATGCGCGCAGTGACAGGCGCGACAGACCCCTCCCTTGGATGAGGGGGGAGGGGGGATGTCGGAAGAAAGGCTACTGAACCGAGCCGGGGCCGCTATTTGCCCAATGGATTGGTCAACGCGCCTTTGGCGCCTTCCTTGACATCCTTGACGTCTCCCTTTACCTGACCGACGCCCTGCTTCGTCTTTTCGAGGTCTAGTTTCTTGGCGTCTTCTTTTGTTTGCGTCGCATCGGT
This sequence comes from uncultured Nitrospira sp., assembly GCA_902500995.1. GTDB lineage: Bacteria > Nitrospirota > Nitrospiria > Nitrospirales > Nitrospiraceae > Nitrospira_A. The sequence continues at coordinate 34,171 of CABVSR010000026.1, read as the reverse complement.
TTTGAGTTTGCCGGTGGTTTCGGTGAGGGACTTGCCGGTGGCCTTCATCGCTTCCTTGCCTTCCGCAACCAGGCCCTCGGCATGGGCTGATGGCTCCAGCGACGCAACAGTGCTTGCTCCGAGACCGACGGCAACTGCGAGAGCGACAATCAATGCCTTCTGCATGACGAGCCTCCTTGGTAAATGGGCACCATTCACTGTGTGGGTGATCGGCGGTGGCACATGGTCGGCCTGATTAGGTCGATGCCATGCTGCTCGTCGAGCACTATAGCAGGATGCCGACATTATTGTTTCGCGAACCTGTGTCCTGTGCCTAAGCGTGTAAAGACAGTCCGGTCAGATGGAGCTGGACGCCTGTTGGGCCTATAATCCTTTGCCGTATACTGTTCGGAGCGGTACGTTCTACAGCCTGAAGGTATTTCCATGGGGGGCACATGAATGTCGATGACATTGTTAGTTACGGAGAACTGGTTGGCGCTGAGAAGTTGATGCTTCAGAAAGGAATGAATTTTGGGGTCGGAAAGGACTATTCCATCTTACTCATGTCCCAGCGAACGAATGCTCCATATCGAGATGTCGTTGATGAGGCAACAGGAATACTCGTTTACGAGGGGCATGATCAGCCTCGCTCAAAAGACTGTCCAAATCCCAAGGACGTTGACCAACCGATCACAACACCTAAGGGAACTTGGACGGAGAATGGTCGATTCTTTAAGGCAGCCATGGATTTTCAGCGTGGGCTAAGAGAAAAGGCGGAGTTGGTTAAGGTCTACGAAAAAATTGCTGTCGGAGTATGGTGCTACAAGGGATTTTTTGAGTTATTCGATGCACACTTTACATTGCGGGGAGAAAAGAGAAAAGTTTTCCAGTTTTTCCTCAAGCCCGTCGAGAAGAAGGCATTTGGACGGATCATTGAGCTCCCACACAAGCGTCTGATCCCGACCCATGTGAAAGTCGAAGTGTGGAAACGAGACCAGGGCAAGTGTGTTCAGTGCGGCTTGCAGAAGAATCTTCATTACGATCATGACATCCCCTACTCAAAGGGCGGAAGCAGTCTTTGTGCGCAGAACGTTCGAATTCTTTGCGCCAACTGCAATTTGGGAAAATCTGACAAGATCATGAGCGTTTTGCCGTGGCTCGGCGCATTGACAACCTCTTTTGTAGAAATTGGGCGAAATCCATAGATAGATCGAAGGCAACATTGCTGAGGCACGACGAACGTTTTCGCGGTCAATACGCAATCGGCTAATATGGTAGCGGCGGGAAGCTTTCTCATCTCGCACACTATCTACGGGCTACCGGTAGTTGCCCAAACCGTCATGCCAGATTCACCCTTCTTCATCCTCGATGCCATACTCCATCACATCATGAAGAATTCCCATCCCCGCGATCCCTTACACGGCATCACGCTGGAAACAATCGTCACCACGCTCGTCGAACGGCACGGGTGGGCTGAACTGCACCGCCGCCTGCCGGTGCGCTGCTTCCTGAATAACCCGAGCGTCAAATCGAGTCTCACGTTTCTCCGCAAGACGCAGTGGGCGCGTGAACGGGTTGAGGGGATGTATATCGCGGAACTGGACTGACGGCGCCTGCCTTTCCTGCACACCCGCTTTACCCGCCGCTGTCATGGGCGAGTGGCCCCACGAAATGCCCAGCACGATCGCCGCGAGGCGAACAGCATTTCTTCTTGGGTTAAGCTTCCGCGGCTTGATCAACGCCTCTCACCTCTGTAGATATGAGGGAGAACTTTCTACGATCGCGAGGTTCACACTCGTGCCGATCCCTGTCGCTCTACGCCTCAGCCTCTGGATTCTGCTTTGCGTGGCGCACATGCCAGCTGCTGCTGCCCAGAATCCTCCTTCGCCTGCCGAGAAGGCGGTTCGATCCACGCTGGAGACGGTCGGTGTCAAATTGGACCAGCCGGCAGCCGATGCGCCGACTCCCGACGCTGCTGCCGAGGAGCTTCAACGCAAACGCGCCGCGGCGGACAAGGAACTCAGCGAAGTAGCCGCATTGCAAGCCCCGCGCAAAGGCGAAAAAGAAGGCCAGACAAACGGGCGCCTAACCGAGCGCCGCGCGCTGCTGCAGCAGTTGGTGCAGATCTATGACCAGCACCTTGCCGCATTACGCAATCTGGAGCAGATGCGGCTGCGCGTGCGGGACGCCGAACGTCAGGCGAAGGAATGGGATGGATTTTCCACACCGGCCCCCTATTCAGTGTTGAAAGTCGATGAGCTGCGTGATGCCGCTCGATCGATGGCCCTCACGGTGCAAGGCGTCCAAACCAGGCTCAGCATGACCGAAGGCCTAGCCGAGAACACGCAGCGCCGTCTCAAGGCCTCGCAGGGAAAAGCCCGGCAAGTGTCGGAGCGCCTCGAAGATGCCCAAGACCCTGCGAAGCGAGAAGCCCTCACAGAAGACAGTGAGCTCGCCCGTTTGCGCGAGCAGGTGGAGGGTGCTCGAACAGGCATGTTGGAAGCGGAGAAGAAGCACATCCAGGAGGAGGTGACTGAAGCTCGTCACCGCATGGCGCTGCTCAACCGCCAGCTCGAGGTGGCCGAACAAGATTCGGTGTTCACTCAACAGGACTACGACAAAATCACCAAACGGCTGGAAACCGAGTCGCAATCGCTGATGCAGGAAGTGGAGCGAGCGGTCGTAGAGCAATCGACGCAGCGTCAGGCAGTTGCAGCCGGTGAGGCGAAGCTCGCTGCGGCTGACACCAAGGACTCTGCGAGCAAGACTGCCTCCTCCCGGACGAAGGAAGAACGCCTGAGGCAGCTCACCGAGTCGGTCGAACTGAAGCGTCTGCGATTCGATAATGCCAACTTGCGCGTAGAGCTGCTGCGCGAGATGCTGAGTGGGCTCGAGCAGGAGCGGCAGATTTGGGAGAGCCGGTTCGCCACCGCCGGAGACAGGCTCTCCGTCGCGGAGGAACGTGACGCGAATGCCAAAACGGCCGCGGCCGCCAAGCAGATACGGGGATGGAGAGAATACGGGCTCCAGCAACTCGGTACCGTGGGGCATGACATCAACGATGTGGAAGAGCGCCTCGCCGAGGCTCCCGCCCGGGACAGGGTGCCATATCTCACGGACAGACTGAGCCTGCTACGCCAGCGGGAAGATCTCTACCGGCGCGCGCTCCAGCGGGCCGATTCCTTGCTGGGATTGATCGACAACCAACAAGCGGAATTCGCCCAGCGCGAGCAGGCCAGGTCGATTCTTGCGCGCATGAAAGAGTGGGGACAAGCGTCGTTGGTGATGCTGGGCAATGCCTGGCATGTGGAATTGTTTACCGCTGAAGACACCATCGAGGTCGATGGCAAGAGCATCACCGGCCACCGGAGCGTGACCCTTGGGAAGCTCGTGACGGCGCTGGTGATGTTGATCGTCGGGTATTGGGTGGCCGGCATCATGGCGCGGTTTGCCGAGCGCCAGGCCATCGCCAGGCTTCAAATCGATCCCAATGTCGCGAACATCATCCGCCAGTGGGCCCTCGCCTGTTTTTTCCTTCTGCTCGTGATTGTGACCCTGATGTCGGTCAAAATTCCCATCACCGCCTTTGCGTTTCTCGGAGGCGCCTTGGCCATCGGGGTAGGGTTCGGCACTCAAAACCTCTTGAAGAACGTCATCAGCGGCCTGCTGCTGCTCCTGGAACGGCCCCTGCGCGTGGGGGATGTGATCGAGGTGGATGGTATCAGGGGAATGGTGACGACCATCGGTCTGCGCTCGTCGACCATCCGCGACATCAACGGCGTGGAAACGTTGATCCCGAACAGCAATCTGCTCGAAAAGAATTTGACGAACTGGACCTACTCCAGTTTCAGGAAACGGTATTCGCTGCGCATCGCGGTCGCGACCGGATCGGATGCGCGGCGCGTGAAAGAGAAACTGCGCGAGCTGGCCGGCCAACACGGGCAAATCCTGAAAGAGCCGGAGCCCTATATCCTGTTGGAAGACTTCAACGAGCATGCGCTGGTGTTCGTCCTCCACTACTGGATTGAGATCAGTCCCGGAATCGACGCGGCCACGGTCGCCAGCGACTTGCGCTTCATGATCGAGCACACGTTTGCTGAAGAAAAGATTGCGAGAAAATAGTGGGCCGTAAAACGTCAAACGTGAAAGGTGAAGCGTATCTCGTGAAGCGTGAAACGGTGTTCGGAGAAAAGGGACGTGAGTGGAATGAGTGTGGAGATGCAAGAATATGAAGGGCATGAAACGTGTTCCCACCGATGGCGAACCTATCGCATGGAAAAGTCCGTTTGCGGTGTTGAAGGATGTGGCCCTGCCTCCGGCTCCGGCGCGAGAGACGGTCGATCAACCTCCCACTGTACAGGCGACGCCGGCAAAAAATCGCGGACGAGTGGATATCATCCGGCAGACGGCGCATCGGGGCGGCAAGACGGTCACGGTGATCACGGGATTTGCCGGCATCAGTCAGGCCGAGAAAGAGCAACTGGCTAAAGAGATGCAAAAAGCCTGCGGTGTCGGGGGAACGGTGAAAGAGGGGCGCATCGAGATTCAAGGAGACCGGCGTGAGGACGTGGCGCGGATTCTGACGAAGGCCGGGTTCAGGCCGGTCTTTGCCGGCGGATAAAAGGCGATGGCGGAACCGCTCAAGAATAGTTTCGGCGCCGACGTGCCTCGCGCCATTGCGCGGATGATCGCCGCCGTATCCCCTCGATTCGATGAGAGGGCGTTCGTGCGATCCGCGCTGGATGGATTTGAGGATCTGGAGTTGATGCCGCGCGCCTGGAAGATCGCGCATGTGTTGCGGCGGTATCTGCCGGATGAGTACGAACAGGCCCTTGAGATCGTGCTGGCCTCGCTCGATCAGCCATCCGGGCGTCCAGTCACCTCAGGCATGGGTACCTTTTTATTCTTTCCCCACGTCTTCTTCGTGGCGGAATACGGGCTCGACCATTTCGACGCCTCCATGCGCGCGCAGTATCTGCTGACACAACGGTTCACGGCGGAGTACAGCATTCGCCGGTATCTTGAGCGGCACCAGGCGGCTACGTTGGCTCGATTGGCCGAATGGACGACCGATCCCAGTGAACATGTCCGGCGACTGGTCTCTGAAGGTACGCGGCCACGGTTACCCTGGGCGCCGCGGCTGCGCGCGTTCCAGGTCGATCCGCGGCCGGTGCTGGCCCTGTTGGAGCAGTTGAAAGACGATCCGTCGCTCTACGTACGCCGCAGTGTGGCCAATAATTTGAATGATATCGGAAAGGATCATCCTGATGTGCTGGTTGAGACGGCCAGGCGATGGTTGGTGGATGCGACGGAGGAACGCCGCTGGATTATTCGCCATGCCTTGCGGTCGGCGGTGAAACGGGGCGAGTTAGCCGCGCTCGATATTCTTGGATTTGGCGACCGGGCGGTCGTGACGGTACAGAAGGTGCGCATCACGCCGTTGCGGCCTCGGATCGGATCGTCGGTGAATATCGCCTGCGAGATGGTCAATCAGACCCTAGGGGTGCAGCGGCTGCTGGTGGACCTGCGCGTACACTACGTCAAGGCGAACGGCAAGCCTAGCCCGACGGTGTTCAAGTTGAAGACGGTTGAACTGGCGCGGCGAGAGACGATCCGCTTCAGCAAATCGTTGGCCCTGGCCCAACTCACCACTCGCACGCACTATCCCGGGAGGCACCGGATTGAGCTGGTCGTAAACGGCCATGCCTATCCGCTGGGCGCCTTTCACGTCACAGCAGGGTGAGTGCGCAGGGTCAAGACGCGGTAGCGATCTGTCTGGGATCCAGCACCTGCCCCGTCATCGTGCCCTCCATACTCGCCAGATAGGCCTGCGCGACCTGGTCTGCCGGAATGCCGATGGATGGGTCCATACCCCTGGCGATCAGCGTTTCCGTCACCCAGGGCGGGCTCACGACGTTGATGCGCAGACCGCGCGGCAGATCGATGGCCGCGGCGCGAACAAATCCTTCCAGTCCAGCATTGACCATGCTGATGGATGCGCTGCCCTTCATCGGCTCCCGGCTCAGCACTCCGGCGGTCAGCGTAAATGAGCCATGGTTGGTCACGAACGGCTTGCCGATTCGCACCAGGTTCGCCTGCCCCATCAGCTTGTTCTTCAAGCCGATGAAATAGTCGTCATAGGTCAGGTCATCCAGGCTGGCGAATTTGGCGATCCCGGCAGTGCTGACTACCGCATCACATGTGCCGACCGCCTTGAACAGGCTGGTGATGGAATCCGGCGAGGCCAGGTCTACTTGAAAGGTTCCGTGCTTGTGGCCGACCACCACCACGTCATGCCGCGTGGAAAGCCGCTTCACGACTGCCGATCCGATGGTGCCTGTTCCTCCGATGACAAGTACTCGCATGGCAGTCCTCCGTTGTTCATGTGCCGCGCAGTGTAGCGATGAGGGCTGGAACGGCGCAAGCGAGAGTTTCTATTCGGGACGATCGATCACATACTGCGGCCTGGCCGGTGGTTCAACGGCGGGCTGAAGATGACGGCAGGGAGGAATGTCGGCCTGGAGCCGCCGCAACAACGCGGTGAGCTTCATGTTGGAGGGAACGTCGCAGATCCAGACGTGCATGCCCGACTCGAGATCGTCATAATGCCGCTGCACGGCAAAGCCCGGTTTCTCCATGAAGTAAGCGGAGAGAAACCCATTGATGGCCTGAACGGTCCAGGGATGGTCCTTGATGTAGCGATAGGTGAGGCGCAATTCCACGACCTGATGTGTCGGTGCTGCATCCATGTCCGTTCTGCTCCTCTGGTGGTGACCGGGCACTCTACCAGGTTGATGAGAACGATCGCCAGCGTCGTGGCCTTGACCATTGGGGCGTCAGGAACATTGAGACCACCGCGAAGATCTGTGTAAGGTACGGTATGGAGGATGGCTGCGCATGTTGATGACGTACAACCAGGTGCCGATTCCCTCGTTCATGTACGGGACGGCGTGGAAAAAAGAGGCGACGACACAGTTGGTGCAGCAGGCCGTGGCGGCGGGGTTTACGGCGATCGATACGGCCAATCAGCTGATTCATTACCAGGAAGCGCTGGTCGGAGAAGCTCTATTGGTGTTGGCGAAGCAAGGGACGCCGCGCGAGCGGCTGTTCGTGCAGACGAAATTTACGCCGGCGAACGGGCAAGACCACCGGACGCCCTACGATGCGCAGGCTGATCTCACCACCCAGGTGAAGCAGTCGTTTGCCAGTTCCCTTGCCCATCTGCACACCGACTATCTCGATTCCTACGTCTTGCACGGGCCCTATGCCAGGCGCGGGCTGAGCGAGGCGGATTGGGAAGTGTGGGCGGCGATCGAAGCGCTCTACGATGCGGGCAAGACGAAGATGATCGGCATCAGCAACGTGTCGGCGGATCAGCTGCAACTGCTCTGTGAACGGGCGACGCATAAACCCATGGTCGTACAGAATCGTTGTTACGCGGCATTGGGTTGGGATCAAGAGGTGCGGGAGATCTGCCGGGCGCAAGGAATCATCTATCAAGGGTTCTCGTTGCTCACCGCCAATCGCGGCATCTTCGCGGATCCCGAGGTCCGCGCCATGGCCGCAAAATATGGGATGGGCTTGGCGCAGCTGGTATTCCGGTTTGCGATGCAGGTCGGCATGTTGCCGTTGACCGGCACGACCAACCAGCAGCATATGACGGAAGACCTCCAGTCTGATCGGTTCACCATCTCAGCAGAGGATCTCCAGCGGCTGGAAAAGATCGGCATCTAGTCGACCATCGGCACATTCCCTGTTCTGAATCCATGGACAGCCTGCATCAACTCGAAATCATTATCCTGCTGCTTGCGGTGGTGCTCGCGCTCACCACGATCGCGCAGAAGATCAGCATCCCTTATCCGATCTTTCTGGTGCTGGGCGGTCTCCTGTTGGGCCTCGTTCCGGGCCTGCCGACGGTAACGCTGCACCCGGACCTCGTGTTTCTGGTGTTTCTTCCGCCCATCCTGTGGGCAGCCGCCTATTTCACCTCGTTGCGTGAGTTCCGGCAGAACCTCCGGCCGATTTCCCTCCTGGCCGTCGGATTGGTGCTCGCGACGACCGCCGGGGTTGCGGTCGTGGCGCATGTCCTGTTGCCCGGTATGGGTTGGGCGGAGGCGATTGCGCTGGGAGCGATTGTCTCGCCGCCGGACGCGGTGTCGGCCACCGCGATCGGGAAACGCCTGCGGATCCCGCGTCGCGTCGTCACCATCCTGGAAGGTGAAAGTCTGGTGAATGACGCAACGGCCCTCGTCTTGTACCGGGCAGCCGTGGGTGCGGTGGTGAGCGGCTCATTCGTATTCGGTGGCACGATCCTCAATTTTATGTTCGCGGCGCTGGCAGCGCTGGCCATCGGCATCGGGGCGGCATGGCTTACCCGCCGGGCGCTCTGCGTGACGGAGGACGGATACACGCAAATCGGAGTGACGTTGCTCGCCCCGTATATTGCCTGGGTCATCGCCGAGTCGGTCCATGCCTCCGCTGTGTTGGCTTGTGTGGCAGGCGGGATCACGCTTCGTCAGTATTTCAGCGGGGCGGTGGCGCCGGCGACCAGACTGCAAGCCAGGGCTGTGTGGGAGCTCTTGGTCTTCATTCTGAACGGCGTGATTTTTATTTTGATCGGTCTGCAGCTGGGAGCCCTCCGTGACCAAGTACCTGCTGATCAGTACGGCCCCGTCCTGTTTGCCGGAATGATGGTGAGCGCCGCCGCCATCCTCGTGCGATTTTTCTGGGTGCCGCTGGCTGCCCTTACCCCGCGATGCCTGAGCGCCAGCCTGCGCGCGCGTGATCCCATGCCTTCCTGGAAGGGGCTGTTTCTCATTTCCTGGACCGGCATGCGGGGCATCGTCACGTTGGCGGCGGCCTTGGCGCTTCCGATGACGATCGGCACCGGCGCGCCCTTTCCGTTCCGGTCGGAGATCATTCTGATCAGCTTTACGGTCATCCTCGTCACGTTGGTGCTGCAGGGACTGTCGCTTCCGCCGATCATCCGGTTGCTGCATCTCGAAGAAAAGGACGAACTGGAAGGGGAGGAACGCCTGGCGCGAGAACATGCGGCGACGGCGGCTTTGACCAGACTCGACGAGGTCATGACCGAGGACTGGGTGCCGATGGAGCAGATCGAACGGGTGCGATTGCGATATCTTCGCCGGCTGGAACATCTCAGTCGGACCGAGGTGGATGAGGAGGACCGTCCTGAAAGAAGCCTTGAAACCGTTCAGCGCCTGCACCATGAGGTGCTCACGGCCGAGCGGGTCGCCCTGATCGAACTTCGAGATGACGGTACGATCAGCGACGAAGTGTTGCATCAGTTGGAGCAGGAATTGGATGTCGCCGCATTGCATCAAGGCGTCGGCGAGCGCCGCGCGGGAAGGGACCGAGTGTAGCATGCCGATTCATATCGCCACGGCACAGCCGGTCGATGCGCCGATGATCGCGAGGTTGGTGGGTGAATTGCTGCGCGAGATCACGGATGCCATTGGGAGGCAGGCGTTTGCCTACTCGCTGGTGGACACGGAAGCGCGGGCACGCGCCTGGCTGGAGGAGGGGAGTTATACGGTCCTCCTCGCGCGAGAGAGCGAAAGTGTCGCCGGGTTTCTGACCCTGTCCGAATGCCGTGCGTTGTATGCGGAGGGGCGGTTCGGGATCCTCGCCGAGTTGTATGTCTGTCCGGACCGTCGGTCGCATGGTGTGGGGCGAGCGTTGGTGGCTGAGGCCAAACGTGTGGCCGGTTTGAAAGGATGGGCCAGACTGGAAGTCACCACGCCGCCAGTACCGCAGTTCGATCGAAGCCTTGAGTTTTATCAGCGCCAGGGGTTCACGGTGTCCGGCGGGCGGAAAATGAAGATGGCCGTGTAAGTGCGCTTCCCCCTCCATCCATGGTAAGACAGCAGCGCGATTCTGAATCGAATCTCAGGCATCACTTCAATAGAAAGATCAGATGAACATTGCCATTATCGGTGGCGGACCGGCCGGCCTCATGGCTGCAGAAGTGGCGCTGGCCGGGGGCGCGCAGGTCGCACTGTATGACTCCATGCCCTCGGTGGGGAGGAAATTTCTCCTCGCCGGGAAGGGCGGGCTGAATCTGACCCACTCAGATTCGCCCGACCTGTTTCTCAGCCGGTATGGCGAGCGCCGGGCACAGGTCGCGCCCTGGTTGGCCGCGTTCGGGTCTGAAGCGCTCCGCAGCTGGGCGCGCGGACTGGGGATCCAGACCTATGTCGGGTCGTCGGGCCGTGTGTTCCCCACCGATATGAAATCTGCGCCACTGCTCCGCGCTTGGTTGCGGCGGCTGCGTCAGGCGGGATTGAACATTCACGTGCGGCATCGCTGGTGTGGGTGGGATGCGAACAAGGCGCTCCGCTTTGAAACGCCGCAAGGGACGACGGCGGTGCGGGCGGATGCCGTGATCCTGGCGTTGGGAGGAGGCAGCTGGCCGCAACTCGGATCGGATGGCGCCTGGGTGCCGCTGCTCGCCGATCGCTCCATCGCGATTGCCCCCTTGCGACCGGCGAATTGCGGGTTCGATGTCGGATGGACGGAGCACTTCCGTTCCAAGTTCGCCGGGCATCCAGTAAAAACGGTGGGCGTGGTGGCCAAATCTCCGACCGGCGCCGTGATGCGCCGGACGGGAGAATTCGTGATCACCGAGACCGGCGTGGAGGGCGGCGTGATTTATGCCGTAGCGCCGTTTCTCCGGGATGAAATTGCAGCCACCGGACGCGGCACACTGCGATTGGATCTCGCGCCGGACCGTGAACTGCCACGACTCATCAAAGATCTTTCCCAACCACGTGGCAAAAAGACGATGGCGACCCATTTGCAGCGCCGCGCGCATATCGACGGGGTGAAGGCCGGTTTGCTGCGCGAGATCCTGTCGAAAGAAGAGTTTGCCGATCCGACCCGCCTGGCCTCGGCGATCAAATCATTGCCGCTCACCCTGTCGGCGCCGCGCCCGTTGCAGGAGGCGATCAGCACGGCAGGCGGGGTGACTTGCGAGGCGCTCGACAAGCGGCTGATGCTCAAAGCCTTGCCGGGCCTGTTCTGCGCGGGAGAAATGGTGGACTGGGAAGCGCCGACGGGCGGGTATCTGCTCACGGCCTGTTTTGCCAGTGGCCGGGCTGCCGGTGCGGGGGCCTTGGCCTGGCTTGCGGAGCGCGCAGCACGTGTCACTCCATAAGCCGACTCTCGACGGAGTGGTGGCGTTGATGGTGCCGGGCATCGGTGATTCCGGACCCGGGCATTGGCAAACACTCTGGATGCAACGGTTCCATCACTGGAAACGGGTGCAGCAGCGTGATTGGGACCATCCGGTGCTGGAAGAGTGGCTGCGAGGTCTCGATGCCGCGATGGCCGAACAGCCTCACCCCTCGGTCCTGATCGCCCACAGCATGGGCTGCCTGCTGGTCGCGCATTGGGCGAAACGAGCCTCGGTTCCAATGCGCGCGGCCCTCTTGGTGGCGCCTCCTGATCCGCAAGGGCCTGCGTTTCCTCCGGCCGCGCGGGGTTTTGAGACGGTTCCTTCCGGCAGACTTCCCTTTCCCAGTCTCGTCGTTGCCAGCCATAACGACCCCTTCGGATCGGTGGACTACGCCAAGCGATGCGCGGCTCATTGGGGCAGCGCGTTCGTAGAGGCCGGGGCGATCGGGCATATCAATGCCGAGAGTGGTCTTGGCGAATGGCCTGCCGGGCGTGCGCTATTGGATAGGTTGCTGAAGTCGTCGTAACGCGTTCCGTGTCGACGTTCGTTTCTCGTGAAACGTGAAGCGTATCTCGTCCGTACGAGATGGTGTGTGGCGAAATACGGGATACGAGCGACGAGATACGGCGATGCGATGCGCTGTGTTGCTAGAGCAGTATGCGCTGATAGTTCGTCTCGGCCGGCGCTCCCGCGGCGAGATTCCAGTCGACGAGAAAGATGGCGGACTGTTCGCATGAGAGCGACAGCAGCCGTTTCCCACCTTGAGCGACCACGCTTTCCGCAGATCTGAAATCGAGGGTGCGGTCCGGTCCCGTCCGATTGCAGACGAACAACGGGAGTCCCGTGTCCACCGTGCAGCGTTCCCACTCGCCGTTCGGACCGTGTAATCCCGGCGCCCAAGCAGCCGAGGACACCAGCACCTTGGCGCCTTGTGCCTTCAGGCTCTTGGCAATCCCCGGGGTATAGGCATCGGCGCAAATGAGGAGGCCGGCGCGTCCGAACGGCGCCAGGCGAAATGCGGTCGCTTCCGTGCCAGGCGTGGACCAGGCTTCGGATCCCACGCGCAGGGCATTGATCTTCCGGTGGCGGCCCGTGATTCGTCCGTCCGGGCCGATCGCAAAGAGCGTGTTATGGAGTTGCCGTGACGCTGGATCCTGTTCCGGCTGTGACAGAAACAGGGTCACGCGGAGCCGGGCGGCGAGAGAGCAGATTCTACGCATCCAGTGGTCCGGTTGCGGCTCGATCCAACGAGTTCCGATGGTGTCGGCAAAGGTGTAGCCGCTGACCGCCAGTTCCGGAGTGAGGATCCAACCGGCCCCTGCGCAGGCGGCCTGCGTGATCGCGCGGGTCACGAGGTGGCGGTTCTGTGAGACTGCCCCAGGAACCGGAGCGAGATGCAAAAAGGCAATTCGAAGCAACGGTGTGGTCATCCATCCCCTCACGCCGGTCCCGTTCACAAGCACGCCCGGTTGCGGAGTGTAGCATAGCCTGGTCATCGGCATGACAGGACAACGTTGTCGCGGTCACTGGAGTCGGCGGACCGCATCATCCAGCGTAGGCCCGGCCTCCGGTCTCACTCCAGTGCTACGACTTGTGTCTGACTCGCCCACTGCGTAGAGTGGAACGAGGGAGCGATCCGGCATGAGTGACCCCATCGTTGCGCCGCCAAAAAGACGAACCGGCCGCCTGCTCGTGCTGCTGCTGCTCTGTCTGACCATCCTCGCCCTGGTCGCGATCCTGGCTCTGCCCTGGCTGTTGAATCGTCCGGCGACGATGGCGGCATTGCTGCAAGAGATCGAAGAGCGGACGGGCTATCGAGTCTCCATCGAGCAATCACAGGTTCAAATTTTCCCCTCGCCCCGGCTGACCCTGACAGGGCCTCGCCTGTATGGCTCCGGATCGACCGTGCCGTTTGCCCTCGCAGAACGGGTGGAGATCGCGCTCCAGTGGCTCCCGCTTCTGGAAGGACAGCTCGTCGCGAAGGATCTGGTCATCGATCGGCCGCACATGACCATTCGCCGCGCGCCCGATGGGAACTGGTCCCTGGGGCAAGCCGCTTCTCCCGGCACGGTTTCAGAATCGGCCCGGCCGTTGGCCGTAATGGACTTCGTCAGGAATCTGTTCGTGGTTCAAGGGAGAGTGACCCTTGCCGATGACTCTACTTCGCTGCCGCTCCTTCAGGACATCATCGTGACGCAGGGTGCGTTGTCGAGTGAAATGATGGGCCGGCGGGCGAGGGTGCATTTGTCGGGAGAGCTTCCGCAGGAGGGTCGGCGTGCGGCCTTCCTGTGGGAAGGCTCGATCACGCATGGCGAGGACGGAGGCGTGCAGGCGGAAGGGGATCTGCGTCTCCACCAGCTCGATGCGCGCCATTTCTTGTCTTCCTGGATCGGCCATGGCGGGATCACCGATGGGTTCTCGCAGCCCGCGCAACTGACGGCGCACATGCGATGGATGCCCGCTGGGGCGGGATATGATCTGCATGCCGACGATGTGAGAGCGGAACTCGCCGATGTGTCCTTCCAGGGGGCCGGCGCAATCCTCGGGATCGGCACGGCACAGGCACGGTTCTCATCGACGATCTCCGCGCCCCCGGTCACGCTGGCGCGGCTCTTGAGTGAACTACCGACCGCCTGGGTCTCGAACCAGTTGCGGGCGGAGTTTGCGGACCATGCGCTGGATGGGGTGATCACGCTGCAATCCTTGTCGATGACCGGTGAGATGGCCACGGGAGCACGGCCCCGCATCAATGGCCTGCTGGCCATTCGAAACGGGCGGTTCACGCTGGGAACGCCCTATCCTCCCGTCGAGGGCCTGTCCGTGAATATGGCCTTCGATGCCGAACAACTCCGCATGACGGCGGTACGCGCGCTCTGCGGTCCCATCCGGCTCACGGGGCAGGATTTACTGATCACGCAGTGGGCGACAGATCCGCATATCGATGTGAAAATCAGAGGAGCGGCGCCGGTGGCCGGATTGGTGGAGATGGTGCGACGTCTCGATGACTTTCCGCTTCTGCGAGACCTGGCGGCCGAGTTGGAACAACCGACCGGGGATGCCGAAATGGTCGCCCACGTGATGGGGCGGCCGCTCAGCGGGCAACCGCTCGCGCTGGTCGATGCCGATCTGCGGCTCGCGCGGGGCGGAGGGCGCAGTGCCTTCTTGCCGGCGCCGGTGCGGCAGGTGGAGGCGCATGTCATCGTGACGCCGACCTTGGTGGCAATCGAGCATCTCGATGGCCGGCTTGGTCCGGCGGATTTCGAGGCCGAAGGGTCCGTGACGATGGTGGACGGCAGAGCCTATTCCAACGTCACCCTGGCGATGAGCCTGGAGGCGTCGGAGGCGCAATCCTGGTGGGCCGGACAGGCCGATGAAGAATTCACTCCGGAAATGGACGGCACGATCCGGCTGCGCGCGGCCGTCACGGGTGAGATCGGTCACTCCCGCATCAAAGGGCGGGTCGATCTCGGGCAGGCGGGGCTGCGCCTGCACAACTGGTTCACCAAGCCGCCGCAGGCTCCCGCTGCGATCGATTTTGAAGGGCAGCTATCTCGCGAAAATCGTCTCGTGATCAAGCATGTCGGGATCGGGTTGCCTCCGGTGACGATCACAGGATCCGGAACCATCGACTTGAATGGAGAGAGGGAGTTTTCAGCCCATGTGTCCTCCGGCCGGATTGCCGTGGGCAGACTCCCGAAAGGCATCGTGCTGGGGCCGGTCCGGGGTGGGACGTTCGCGGCCTCACTGGACATGAAAGGCCGCATGAACGATCGTGCCTCCTGGCGCACCGCCGGCCAGATCACATTCGATGAGGGCGCGATCAAGGTGGAGCATCTCGATGACCCGATTAAGAACGCGTTCGTGACGCTGCGCTTCGATCAAGACCGGATTGAAATTCCGCGCATGGCGTTTCACTTGGGGGCGAGCGATTTCCGGATCACCGGCGCGATCGCCCAATGGGCCGATCAGCCGAAGGCCCGCCTCGTGGTCGAGTCGTCGCAGATCGATCTTGCCGCCTTGGTCCTGTCCCGGCCTCGGCCCTCCCGGGCCGCGCGTCACCGGTCTCCCGATCCTCTCTGGTCGGATGCCACGCTGAACGCGTTTGTGTTTGCCGATCATGTCTATTACCAGAAGTTCCTGTTTACCGACGTCTCCACCAAACTCACGTGGGACCACGGGGTCCTGACGGTCGAGCGCATCAGTGGAGACACGAACGAGGGCCAGGTCGCAGGACAGGTGAAGATCCGCACGAAGCACGGGCAGATGGAACAGGCTCGGAGCACCTTTCGCGCCAGCGGCATTCCGGTCGAGCGTCTCTTGTCGTCGTTCCGGGAGAAGCCTCTTCTTTCAGGGTGGCTGACCACCTCGGGGAAAGTCCAAGCGGAATTCGAGCGAGGGACGCTTCTGCCCGGCGGGCTCACCAGTCGCCAGCCGCTTCAAATTCTGGTGCAGGACGGTCGGCTGTATGAGATTCCGGTGCTGTCGACGCTGCTGTCGCTGTTGAACCTGCCGGCCGTGTTGCAGGGGCAGGTGAATCTCGACAAAGAAGGTATGCCGTTCGAACGGCTCAAACTGGCCGGGTCCGTCAACAACGGCGTGATTCACACGAAGGAATTTATTCTGGACAGTCCCGTGCTCAAAATCAGCGGAACAGGCCGGTATGACATCGTAGCGGATGAATTCGATATGGTGCTGGCGACCAGCCCGCTCGGATCGTATTCCGACGTCTTGAAACGCATCCCCCTGTTCGGGCAGCTCCTGGCCGGAGATCGCCAAGGGTTCGATACGGCCGTGTTCGAGTTGAAGGGTTCGGCGGCCGATCCGCAGTTGCGCTATCTGGCCGCAGAATCGCTGATGACCGGCGTGAAGGGAACAGCCCAATTGGCGTTCGATATTTTGGTGAACGCCATCACCTTGCCGCAAAAAGCCTACTCGATCGTGGAAGACAGCGTGACAGGAGGGGACGAGGAGGATTTCTGACTCGCCACCAGGCGGCGAGAGGTCATGGCGCAGGACCGGCGCGAATCTCCAGATCGTTCTTGACGCGTCTCACCCCTTTCACCTGCCGCGCCAGTTCCGCCGCTCGCGCCTTGCGTTCGGCCCTCTGTACCGTACCCGTCAACGTCACGGTCCCGTCTTCGGTCGTCACGATGATGCCGGAGAGTCCCCCCTGCTGATCCTCGGCAAGCTTTGCTTCCACATTCGTGGAAATCACCGGGTCCGTCGGACTGTCGGGCAACGAGGAAGAGGCCGGCAACAGGCATCCGGCAGTGAGGTACGACAGCAACATCGGGAGGAGCAGCGGGGACAATGGGCGCATGCGATTTCGCGTGGTCGGCGTCTCCATGAAGGTCTGTCGGAATCTTGGCATAGTGAGAGCTGTGGTTTCCATGCCGAGTTTTGCGATTGCGCCTCTCCTTTGCAACGGGCATCATGCGGCCGCAGAAATGACCTGTGGCCTCTGAGGTGACATGGCAGAGCCGGTGGCGGATGTGTGCGTGATCGGGGCGGGAGCGGCCGGGCTCACGGCCGGCATTTTTGCGGCGGAGCACAATCGCGCCTGCAGGGTTGAATTGCTGGACGGAGCCACGAGTATCGGGGCCAAGATTCTGGTGTCCGGCGGGGGGCGGTGCAATGTGACGCATGATGTGGTCACACCGGATGATTTTTTCGGCACCCGGCATCTCATCCGCAACGTGTTGGCGGCATTTCCGGTGCGTGACACCGTCGCCTGGTTTGCCTCGCTGGGTGTCGAGTTGAAGCGCGAGGAAACCGGCAAGCTGTTTCCGGTGACGGATAAGGCCAGAACCGTGCTCGACGCGCTCACGGCGCGCTGCCGTGAATTGGGGGTGGTGCTTCGTCCGGGCCATCGCGTCACGGACATCGAGCATCACGGTGAAGACGAACAGGCCGGCGCGCCGGGAGGCGCCGGGTTTGTCATTCGTCATCAGCATGGCGAGACGTCTGCGCGCCGGGTGATCCTGGCCACCGGCGGGCAGTCGTTGCCGCGCACCGGAAGTGATGGGGCAGGGTACGGGCTGGCACAGAGTCTGGGCCATCAGGTCACGCAGACCGCGCCGGCACTCGTCGCGCTGGTCCTGGAGGAGCGCTGTTTTCACGCGAAACTGGCGGGTCTCTCCCAAGAGGTGGAGATTCAGACGTTGGTGGAAGGGCGGCCGGTCGATCGGAGGACCGGCAGTCTGCTCTGGACGCATGTCGGAATCAGCGGTCCGGTCGTGATGGATGCCAGCCGATTCTGGTGTCTGGCCAGGACGCGGGGCCAAACGGCGGAGGTCTATGGAAACCTCCTGCCCGGCCGGCACATGGAACAGGCGCGGGACTGGTTGTATGCGCAGGCTGCCGGGAATCCTCGCCGATCATTGCTGAAGCTGCTTGTAGAATCGCTGCCGGAGCGATGTGCTGAGGCGCTGTGCCACCACGCCGGGGCTGATCCCCAGCAGGCCAGTGCGCAAGTGCCGCGCGCAGTTCGCGAGCGGCTCCTGGCGGCCCTGACTCGCTTTCGTTTTCCCGTCGTGCGCGATCGCGGGTGGAATTTTGCCGAAGTGACCGCCGGCGGGATCCCGTTAGAGGAGGTGAATTTCCGCACGATGGAATCGAAGCTGGTCTCCGGCCTGTATCTGGTCGGAGAAGTGCTCGATTGCGACGGCCGGATCGGCGGGTTCAATTTTCAATGGGCCTGGGCGACCGGACGGGTCGCCGGCCGCGCGGCAGCGGCGAGTCTCAGCGGGGAACGCGGTCGCTAGACGATGGTGGGATCAACGGAATTCATATCCGACGCCGAAAATCATCGCCTCGTCGGTCTTTTTGCGCCCCGGCGCCGGTTGGGTATTGAGCCGGAGATCATACTCGACATTAAAGAACAGGTTTTTGTAGACGGTGATGCGCAGGCCCTGGTCGGCATTGAACCGGAAGGCGTTTCCGGCATTGATGTCCCAGAATCCTTCCTGGCGATGGAACACCTTGACGCGATCGGGCCACAGGCTATGTTCCCAGCGCAGGCTCCAGCGTCCCGAAGGGGTTTGCGTCTTCGGGCTATTGTCGAAATGTTCGTTGACATACGCGAGACCTGCCGATAACGACAGCGTGGTGGTCGGCGTCTCAAAAAACTGATACCCCAAGCCGCTACCGATCGTGGAGCGAAGTTGGAGAGCCTGCAGCGCGTCCTTTTCGAGCATGCCGAACGTTTCAATGAAGACCTGCTTGCTGACAAAATAATTGTGTTTCAAGCTCGCGAGAGAGTTTCTCGCGGTCACCTGATCGTTGGCCTGCCCGTAATTGTATTTCCCTTCCACCAAGAGTCGTTGCCGGTAGGCGTAGAACGTCAGGCGGGCCGCGCTGTTGAAGGCCTTGGTATTACTGTTGCCGGAAGTGTTGTTGCCGCCGATTGACACGGTGCCGGCCATCCGGAACGGGTCAAGGTTAATCGCGGTGATATCCGACAGCGGCGTGGCCGTGCCCTGACCCGCTTCGGTTATTTTGCGCTGCCCCTGCGCGCCATAAATGAAATCGTGAAGGACATCGCGCGATTCGCCGGGGAACAGGATGTTCACTGGCGTCGTCGCCGTGAAGCGCTGGACCTTCTTCCAATCGATTTTGATCTCACCGCCATAGTCGGTTTGGAGCGTGAGCAGATTTTCTTCCATCTTGATGATCGTGCCGGTCAGCCGATCGCCGTTCTCCACATAGATCTCATCGGCCAAGGCCGGCGCGGCGAGCCACAGGCTCAAGAGGAGCATCGCCCGCTGCCAGAGCAGGAGGCGTGAAGCATGGTCATGGCGCATGGGTGTGGACCGGAGTTCAGACGGGCCGGCGGCTTGAAGTCGAGGCGATGTGCTGCCCTCTGTCAGACAAGAACCCACCCTAATCGAGAGGATCGGGAAGTTGCAAGTCTCTGCGCGTGGAAAACGATCGGACCTGTTTCGCGGTAGGAATTATTTGGCAATGGTGATGCTGGGCACGCCGCTGCGGGACACTTCCGTGACGGTCATCTGGAACAGTTGATACAGCAGCTTGAAGGCTTCACGGTTCCATCTGGCAAGGGGGCCGGTGCTGTTGACGGAGTAATACTTGCCGTGAGACTGCACGGCAAGGTCCGAGTCGGACGGGCTGGAATCCTCGACGAGCAGATCCATGGTTCTCACCGGATTGTCCATGAAGGGCGGGGTGCGGCTGTCTTTCTCGACTGCGTATTCCCGCTCTTCTTCCACGGACTGGGCCAGGAAATTCAGCATGGTGTTGAAACTGCGTAGACGGAACTCGCCCTTCAGCGGCCATTCTCCCCCATAGTGCCCGGGGCGGATGTCGAAGGAGACATCGTTCATGGGGCGTTGTTCCGCTTCCTCGTGCAGCCGGACACGTTCTTCCTGCGGGAGCGTGTTCGGATCGTAGTTCGTAATCAGAATTCTTCCGGACACCGGTTTGCGCAGCCGGTATGTTTTCTGTTGCGGATCGTAGGCGACGAGATAGTCCTGCTCCAGGACCTTGAAGCCCTCTGCCGTGACGGATTCGGCGGGAATGGTCCAGGTGCGTTCGAACAGCATCGATTCGGCATAGAGGCGATTAGCATCCTGAATGGCGGAAAGGTGGAGCACCACCTTCCTGAACATCTCGTATCCCGGCCTGTCGGTCGGGTTGTTCCGATAGGCGACGTCTTCGCTCCCGTCATTCAGTCGAAGCTCCTTCGCCATCAGGCGCAGCAGCAGATCGATGTCGCTGCCTTGTCGCAGCAGCAGGTTGAACTTGGTCTCTTGAAAGGGTGTCAGCAGGCGGCGTGTGAACTCTTCGCCGTCGATCGGCGCGATGCTGATAGTGGGATTTTCAGCCACGCTGCCGCCGAACAGCGGCAGCAGGGTTTTGCCGGCCTCTCCGGTCAAGGCCGGGGTCGCTCCGGCGTTGACGCGAAAATCGAAGGTGGCGGCGACGTTCGAGACGCCCGTAAAGTGGACCGGTTGATGGTGATGGGCGCGCGCGATGTTCAGCAGCAGCTGTTTCGAGATCGAATCGTTGATGGCATTGTCGTACGAGACGACGGCGCGTGTCAGCGTCGGCGGCGAGAGGCAGCCTGCCAGGTTCAGGAGCGCGGCAAGACCGATCAGGCCGCGCAGCAATGAGAGAGGGATGGGCAATGGCATCGAGTTCGTCGATGAAGGTCGTTGTCAGCAGCGTTTCTAGCATACCTGCCCGAGGAAGCCTAGCCCGGACTATTCATGAACACCCGCTACGTCGTCCGATCCTCTCGCCCGGCGGGGCTTTTCTCGTTCGGCCTCCTCAACGGACTGAAAGTACGCCTGCGTCGGCCTCACCTGCGAGAAGCCCCGGCGGGCTTCGGTCTCGAACGTCTCGCGGAGGCATTCATGAATAATCCGGGCTAGGGGAGATTCCCGGAGCCGGCCTGCTCGCCTCGGGACGGCGGTTTGTTTTATCATCGGATACCGTGATAACCAGAAGTAGGATGCGAGCAGCCCCTATGAAGCCTTTTGTTTGGATCGGTCTGACCACGCTGTTGTGCCTGGCCGGATGCGGCAGTTCGGCGAAGCTGATGTCCGGGCTCAGTATCGAGGAGTTGAAACCGGTGCCGGGCATCTTGTCGAGCGCCAGGCTGTTGAAAGGCACGATCCGCAGCATCGCCGGTGATCGGGTGGAAGTCGAGACCGGTGAACGCGCCCCGCGCTATTTGTCCCTGGAAGCCGGTGGCGACGAGGCTCGCGGGTTGCAGGTGGGCGGGGCGGTGGAGATCATGGTCAACGACCAGGATGACATCGTGGCCTACCAGCGTCCGGCCGAGACGCCGCCGACGAAGGTATTTCGCGGATCGTTGGGCAGGGTGTTCAATCCGGAAAAGGAACGCGTCACGATCCGTCTCGATACGGGGCGTGACGTGGGATTTTACGCGCGCTCGGTGGCGATGAATAAACTGGCCGCGCTGGAGGTCGGCGAGACGGCCGATTTCGCGGTGGATCGCGCCTATTTGCTCGTCGATGTGCTGTCGCTCGGCAAGCCTCGCGAGCTAGGCGTCGGCTCTTCGTTGCCGGCTCCGCAACGCCGTCTGGAGGGCGCGTTTGTGACCATCGGCGACGGCCGCATGCGGCTGCGGATGAAGATCGATGACATTCAATCCTTTCCCGTGAGACCCCTGCTGCAGCCGGCGATCGAGCAGCTGCAGCCCAATGAGACGGTCGCGATTTATCTCGACGGGCAGGGGCAGGTCATCGACATGGTGCGAACGGCCCGCCGGTGACCCGGTCAGCGGCGCGGGGGGAGTTTGACGATACGCGTGATGATCCAATCGTTGAGACGATCCGGCAGGAGGAGCGCCAGCCACGAACGAATCGCGGCATCGGAGCCCACACGATACCGTGTCTTCGGCCAGCGGGACCGCAGCGCATGCGCGACTGCCTCTGTGACCGCGGTGGCCGGTTGGGCCTGTTCGCCGGCCGCCGTGGCAGCGTCCTTGATACGCGTGAAGCCTTCCTTGTACAGGTTCTTCAGATCCTGACTCCAGGTGGCATCCCAGGTATCCACATCTTTTCTGGTCTTGGCCCAAATGGGCGTGGCAATCGCACCCGGCGTAATCAGTGCCACGCGGATGCCCCACGGCTGCAGCTCGAGGCGCAAGGCGTCGGTGATGGCTTCCAGCGCATGTTTTGAGGCCGCATAGGGGGCCATGAAAGGCATGGTGGCTCGCCCGGCGATCGAGCCCATGTTGATGATGCGTCCTCGTCCCGCGCGGATCAAGGGCAAAAACGTCTGGGTGACCGCGATGAGTCCGAAGACATTCACGTCGAATTGCCGCTGCCAATCGGCCAGGGGCAGCAGTTCGATGGGGCCGGCCACGCCGATGCCGGCATTGTTCACCAGGCCGGCCAGCCCGCGATCGCCGACCATCGCGGCGACCGTATGACTGGCGGCCGCGATCGACGCCGAGTCGGTGACGTCGAGACGAATCGGCATGAGGCGGGGACCGGCCTGTCGCTGCAGTCGTTCACCGTCGGCGGGATGCCGGACACCGGCGAACACGCGGTATCCGAGTGTATCCAGCCCGAGGGCGCAAGCCGCTCCGATGCCGGAAGAGGCGCCGGTAATGACCACGGAGTCTGATGCGGAAGCGGGTGAAAACCAGTTCGGCATATCCTGCGTTCCTTGGATCTGGCCGCGTACCCTACCATACTTTACGCTGTGACCCTACAGGCGGATGCATCCGATGGAGTACGTGACGGCTGCGGCGGGCAGGGCAGTCCGGAGCGTAAGCGCTGAAAGGAGCAAGTATGCAACGAGAGGGATGGACCCGGGCGCTGCTGGTCATCATGGGGCTGAGCGTGACTGCATGCGTGTCTCCTATGAGCGGAGGGTCGGATCGGACGACAGCCACTTCCACAGCCCCGCTGGTGACGGTGCAACCCCGGGAAATCGACGACGTGCTGGACAATCCCGGGATGGGCTTTGCCGATTTTCATTTCGGCTTCGGCCATCCTCCCAAGGCCGATGAGTATCCGCATACGACCGTCGCCTATTTCCGCTGGCCCTGGGCGGAACTGGAACCGGCCGAAGGACAGTACAACTTTGCGTTAGTGGACGGGGTCATCGCCCAGGCAAAGGCCAAGGGGGAGACACTCGCGATCCGGATCGTGTCCGAGTACAAGACGGGGACCCCGCAGTGGCTGCTGGCGAAGGGCGTCGGCAGCGTCAAGGAGTCGGACGGCATTTTCCCCGACTATAACCATCCCGTTTTTCTCGATTACCATGAGCGGCTCATTCGCGCCTTCGGCGAGCGGTATGGCCGGTCTCTCGACATCGATCATGTGGATATCGGATCGGTGGGGTGCTGGGGCGAATGGAATACGGCTTGCTGCGAAGGTGTGGAGGCACAGTGCAAGGCGTATTTCCCTACCGAAGCGAATCAGCTCGCCATCACCGATTGGTATTTCAAATATTTTGCCGGAACGCCGCTCGTCATGCTGCACGGCGGGCAACTCACGTATGCGACGTCGCGAGGGGCCGGTTGGCGAGGCGATTGTTTCGGGGACTACGGCTATTTCAGCCCCGACTGGAACCATATGGAGCATGGCTATGAGCCGGTGTTGCAGGAGCCGGCTGTTGCCGAGGCGTGGAAGCGCGGGCCGGTGCAGATGGAGGTCTGCGGCTATATCCATGAATGGTACGAGCGGGGATTCGATCTCGACCGGATTCTGGACAAGGGGCTGGAATGGCATATCT
>CABVSR010000026.1:0-10661 GCA_902500995.1 uncultured Nitrospira sp. | reverse complement strand
GAGCGGGGATTCGATCTCGACCGGATTCTGGACAAGGGGCTGGAATGGCATATCTCGGTGTTGAATGCCAAGTCGAAGCCGGTGCCGGCCGCGTGGCGGCCGCGCTTCAATGAGTTTCTGAAGAAGATCGGGTATCGGTTTGTATTGCGGGAGCTGACCCATCCGGCCGCGAGCAGCGCCGGCGAATCGTTCGTCATTCGATCACGGTGGGACAACGTCGGCGTGGCGCCTGTGTATCATGCCTGGCCGCTGGCGTACCGGCTGCGCTCAGGCTCGGATGAGGTGGCGGCGCAGTGGACCAGTTCTACCGACTTGAAACAGTGGCTTCCCGGACCGTTACATCGGGTCGAGGACAGGGTGGTGGTGCCGGCAACCGTTCCTGCCGGTACCTATATGTTGGATGTGGGGATTCTTTCCGAGGATGCCCGCTCTGCAGTGGTTGACTTGGCGATCGAGGGTAAACGAACGGACCGCTGGTACTCGGTGTCACGCGTCGAGATTCGCTAGGCGTTCGACGCGCTCCGATGAGTTCGATCTGCCCAACGGTGGTGGTATGGGAGTGATCCTGACGTGAACGGACTTCTTACACAGCCAGAGCCGGAGCCGCCTGTTCGAGGTGGAGCACCGTCGTCACTTGGTTGCCGTTCCCGCAGTACTCGATCCGGTCGAAGCTGACCTTGTTGGCCATGGCGATTCCGCGTCCATGCGTATCAAAGGCACGCTCGGGGTCGAAGTCTAAATATTTCTTCCAATCGAATCCGTTGCCTTGATCAGTGATCTGTAACGACAGCTCATGCGGCCGGCGGGAAAATTTCGCCGTGGCGACGCGGGACGAGTAGGGGGGCGAGCTCAGCCGGCGGGCAATTTCCTCCTCTAACTTGTCGTCTTCGATGAGGCGCGACTTTTCCTTATAGCCGATGCTCAGGTTGCCGTGTTCGATCGCATTCAAGGTCAGTTCGAGGATGCCGGTGACTACCCGGTCGGCATCGGAATAGGCGTGTGCGAGCAGCATGGCGAGGTTACGGGCTTCCTCGGGCGTCCTGAATTGGAAGGTCCCGGATTCGAGAAGGCGCATGGTCGTCGTGGTCCGGCGCAAGTCCTGCCGTATATCCAGATAGCTGATGTGATCTCGGACTGCCGCATCGACAATAGCTTGCAGCGTCGCTTGTTCATACGGCTTGGCCAGATAATAATAGGCCCCTGCCTGCAGTCCTTCCAGAGTCTGCTGATGGGTCGCGGCCGCTGTCTGCATGATGACGGGAATCTGGTTCAGCGCATCATGTTGTTTCATCTTGCGCAGCACTTCCATGCCGTCCATCCCGGGCATGATGCGGTCGAGCAGGACGGCGTGAAAGCGATCGGGCTCAGCTTCCAGAATGTCCCAGGCTTGCTGGCCGCCTTGTGCGGTCGTGCATCGATAGTGCTGTTCGGGAAGAAACTCCAGGAGAATTTTGAGATTCAGTGGAGAGTCATCGACGAGTAAGAGCTGCGGTTGAGGCAAGATCATAATATGGAACACCTCCGCTTGCCGGCCAAGCCATCGGGATTACATGGGTAGGAAACGGCCTTACATTAAAAACTAAGGTCTTGCTACGTTTATCGGAATGCGCTGAAGAATACTTAAGGCAGGACGGAAAAAACACCTCGGAAGGACTCCGCTAGGACATAGGCCCCAGAAGAGTCCTTCCGTTAGGCCTATTGCTTGACGATATCCAGCAGTTCCACTTCGAAGATGAGCGTGGCGCCGGGCTTGATGACCGGAGGTGACCCGCGGTCGCCGTAGGCGATGCCGGACGGGCAGACCAGCTTGCTTTTACCGCCGACCTTGATCAACTGCACCGCTTCAGTCCAGCACTTGATGACCTGATTCAGCGGAAAGGTGGCCGGCTCTCCACGTTTGACAGAGCTGTCGAAGACCGTCCCGTCGGTCAGGGTGCCATGGTAATGGACCTTGACCGTATCCGTCGCTTTCGGGTTCGCGCCTTTCCCTTCCTTGATCATGGTCACAATGGCGCCTGATTCCGTCTTCTTGGCGCCTGGTTCCGCTGCCGCCTTGGTCAGAAATGCAGCCCCGGCTTTCTTTTCCACATCGGCCAGGGCAGTGGACCGGACCTGCTGCATCTGCTGAATCTTGGGCCCGTAGACATTCATGTCGACCTTTTGAGGCCGCTTGAGCACGCCGTCGGCCAGACCGGCCTTGACGAATTCGAGTTCGGACTCGTTCAGCGTGAAGGGCATGAGCGATTGGCTGATGGCTGCCCCCAGGGCATACAGGGTTTTCTGTTCATCGTTGGCCGGTTCTGGGGCGGCGGCCCAACTGAGCGAGGACATGAGAAGCACCATTGCGGAAACGGCCCCGGTCACATGACGCATAGACGATCCTTTCTGCTGAAAAGCATGACTGAGCCCACCATATGATAGGCAGACCTTGCGGCTCAAGACAATTCTTGGGCGGGCGGCTGAAAATGGCCGCCGGCTTCGTTCTCGGTTGCGACGCTCACTGCGACGTACCCAGAGGGTACGCCTCATTCGCGTCGCGCCCTGCGGCCTTGCCGGACGGCCATTTTGAGCCGCCCGCGAAGATCGTGCGAGCTTGCCTTGCGGCGTACTCCTACCGGGTACGCCTCCGGTTTTGACTCGCCTGCGGCCTAGCGGGATGTCGTTTTGAGCCGCCCGCGAAGATCGCGTGAACTCTCTCTGCGACGCACCCAGAGGGTACGCCTCATTCGCGTCGTGCCCTGCGGCCTTACTGATTACCATTTTGAGCCGCCTGCTCACATCGCAGACTCGAGCTGTGCGATCAGGACAGCGCGTCTCTTCCGTGAGGGCTGTCGAGATCGAGTTGCGGTCCGATGGGGACGATTCGGGTGGGATTGATGTCATCATGCGTGACGTAGTAATGCCGCTTGATGTGGTCGAAATTCACGGTTTCCGCGATGCCGGCCACCTGATAGAGGTCTCTCAGGTAGCCCCATAGATGCGGGTAGTCGATGATGCGCCGGACATTGCATTTGAAATGTCCGTGGTAGACCGCGTCGAACCGGATGAGCGTGACGAAGAGCCGCCAATCGGATTCGACGAACTGCGGGCCGAAGAGGTAGCGGCGGCGACTGAGCCTGCTCTCGAGTTGATCCAGGGCTTCGAAGACAGATCGCGCCGCCTGTTCGTAGCCGCGCTGAGAGGTCGCGAAGCCCGCGCGGTACACGCCGTTGTTCACCCGTTCATAGAGAAACGTATTCATCTTGTCGATCTCCGCGCGGAGAGCCGCAGGATAGAGATCTAGCGCACTGGCGGTGAAGCGATTGAACGCTCCGTTGAGCATCCGCATGAGATCGTCGTCGGAATTGGTCACGATGCGCTTCGTGACCGTATCCCACAGAACCGGAACAGTAACGCGATTCCGGTACTCGGGGTCGGTCAGCCGATAGGCCTCGCTGAGAAAGTGAAATCCATTGATCGGATCGGTCGAGTGGCCTTGCCCGTTGCGAAAGGCCCAGCCCTGCTCATCGCGAATGGGATCCACCACGGTCATGCCGACGACCGATTCCAGCCGCTTGAGCGAACGCACGATGATCGTGCGATGCGCCCAGGGGCACGCGAGCGAAACATAGAGATGATAACGCCCGGCTGCGGCCGGGTATCCCGATCGCCCGTCCTCGGTCACCCATTGGCGAAAGGCATCCTCTTGACGCGTGAATTCGCCAGCTTCGGTCTGTTCGTTGGGGAACTGGGGCTGTCTGGTCATGCCGGATTCTCCTTGCGCGTTCCACCTTAGTCAGATTCGACGAGTGACGTCAATTGCGTGATTGCCGGCGGACGGGTGTGAGCTGGCGGCGGCTCATTTGCGGTCAAACTGCGGAGCCTGACGAGGCGCGGACACATCCCATCCGACCGAAAAGAGCAGGAGCAGACCCGCCGCGCTCGTCTGCTTGGTACGAGCGCTGGTTTCCCGCGGGGGCAACGGCTGGTTGGCGATGATGCCGTCGCCCAACACCCGCGTGTCCAGATCCAAGGTGCCGCCGATGGCGAAGTTGAAACTGTACTGATTGGTGTGATGCGGCCGGTAGCCCACCATGAGGCCGCCGCCCACGGCATCGATGATCCGAGAACCCGGCGCCAGGGCGAGAAACGGCCCCCAACTCCATCGTTGTTCATCCCATCGATCGATCCAGAGATGGACTTCCGGCATCACGCGCATCAGGTCGTTGCGTTCGTTGTCGATGCGGACGATACGATTCGTCACCGAGACGGACTCGACTCGCCGCGGTCCCAAGTTATGCGTCCAACCCAACCCCAGACCGAATCCGAGATTCTGAATGAACCAGGGACCGGAATGGTCCTCCACCGCTCTCTCTTCGGCCCGCCCGGGGACGGGAGAGGGCTGGCGTGGTGACGGCGTACGAACCACAGAGAGATCGTTTTCTCCCGGCGGCAGGGACGGAGTGGCGGGTGGAAGCGCGGAACCGGCGGGCTCGCTCGCCACGGGCGAAGGAGTCTTGGCGAGCCTCGTCGATCCAAACGCCCATTCACTGTGCGGCCGTTGCGGAACGCTGTGGAAACGATCATCGGACGATGAAGCCGCTACCGGTGGGGGCAATGATTCCGTGGTGGCCGGATGGGAACGGGGGGCCGGTCGTGCGACGGCAGTGTCGGCCGGGCTGTCTTGCGGAATTGAAGGAGAGACGGGACTCTGCTCCGGTTGTGGCATGGCGGCTGGGGGTCTGTCCGAAGCCTGCGCAACGGCCGGTTGAGGCGCAGGGGGAGAGGCCTGCACGCCAGGGTGGTTTTCTGCGGGAGAGGCTGCTGGGGGTTCCGGGGTCGATATCGAGTGAGGACTTGTCAAAGCCGGGGTTGGTAACGTCCCTTCCGCCGGAGTTGTTCCGGTTGGCTCCGGTCTGTCCATCGGACGGATTTCCATCTTTGGCGCGACGGGATGCGGCGGATCGAGGCTCGCGGTGGGCGAGGGCTCCGGCAGAGGGACTGGGGAGTTTTCAGCCGGTGGAGGGGTTGCCTGTGTCGATTCCCGGGGCGGCAGCGGGAGAGCCGGCGTTTCGCCCGGCGCCTCAATCGGCGAGGTGGGAGCGGCTGCTTCTGTGGGACGACGATCTGAGCTCGATCGGGCGTCGCCAGGCGACGTTGCGCCAGGCTGCCCGGAATCTCCGGTGCTCATTTCAACCGCGGCAGGAGTCAGCGGAGAAACGGCAGCCGGTGCGGGATGAGGGGGCGGCGTGTTAAACGCCTGTTGCAACGCGGCATTGTTGCTTTCCAGGGCCAGTACCGAGGGCGTCCTTCCCCCTTGGTCAGGAGCGCCTGGATCGGCTCCGGCACGGAGCAGCCCATGGATCACCGTGGTTTGCCGGGCCAATCGGTCTGCGCGAGCTTCACCGGCGGTTTCCCAGAACCGTCTGACTGCCTGGTGAAGCGGGGTAAACCCGAGTTTGTTCCTGATGGTCGTCTGCGCGCCGGCGGAAAGCAGCGCATCGACGCATTGTGGATGACTTTGGAAGCTGGCTTCGTGCAGGGCCGTGTTTCCCTCCCGGTCCTGGGCGTCTACCTGCGCGCCTTGTTTCAGGAGCAAGGCGACGAGCGCCAGGTTGCCTCTTGCTGCCGCGGTGATGAGGGGCGTGGCCCCTCGGGCGTTGCGGGCTTCGATATTGGCGCCACGGTCGAGCAACACCCGGGTCCTGGCGGGAACGCTTTCGGTGAGTGCCGTATGGATCGATTGTTCCGAGTCAGCCCCGGTCAGCGTCGGCGTCGCCCGTTTTTCTAACGGACGAGCCTCACCGGCGGACCAGCATCCGACAATCACGAGGCAGATGGCGCAGGCAACGCCGGTGCTGTGGTGCAAGCGACTCACGGGTCCCCAAGAACAACGAGTCGAAGGACGCAAAAATGACTGTATGGTTTAGCATACAGTCGCTTCCGGCGTCATCTGCAGTTATCGGGTGGGAACGGGAGAATCGAAGGATTTGAACGAAGGAGACCGGCGGGGGAGAAGGCCGGCGGTCGAGACCGTGGCCCAGTCAGGCGACCGCCCTGTTCGCGCAAGAGCTTGTTCGAAGCAGGCTTACCAGCGGCGATGCCACCGCCCATAGTAGGGACGGTAAAAACGTGGGCCCCATGCATAGGGGCGCGAATAAAACGGGGAGCCATAGATCCAGGGGCGTCCGAGGTACAGGCCAAAGCCCACGGAGGGATAGCCGTACAGCAAACCGGGGGCGATACCGGGAGAGACGTAGGTGTAACTGGGGGGGGCGGAGGATTGTTGCGCCATTTGACGCTGCAAGTCGGCAGTCGCGGCGCTTTGCCGTTCAGCCTGATCTTTGAGTTGGCCGACGGTGCTCTGCTGGAGGTGGACTTCTGCCTCCAGTTTCGAGATTTTTTCCCGCTGGATTTCGATAAAGGCCTGCAGGCAGCGCGTGTGGGCATCGCCCGTGTAGTTCGAACATTCCCAGGGGCCGGACGAGTCCGCGCCAAACGCCGGCAGCACGAACAGCAGGCTGCTGAATCCCAGTGCGAAAGAGGTCAACCAGTGCCGAGGGGATTCCAATCGGTGAGTCGTACGACGTACCATGACGCTCCTCCTTGGCCAGCTATCGATAGCCTATCATGCGCAGAGGGGGAACACTAGGTGCGGCTCGCAAAGAACGAAACGAACAACTGCCTCGTCGGTTGACAGCGATGTGATGAAACGGTGCCTCCAAGCAGGCAGAGCGGTAGAAAGGAGAAGGGACGATGGGAGAGAAACAGGTGATCGCGGTCGTGGGAGCGACGGGGATGCAAGGTGGCGGGTTGGTGCGGGCGATACTGGCCGATCCAGCCAGTGGGCTGGCGGTACGCGCGTTGACCAGGGACGTCCATTCGGACAAGGCCAAGGAGCTGGCCCGGCTCGGCGCGGAAGTGGTGGCCGCTGATGTGCACGACGGAGACAGTCTGCAACGGGCGTTTGCCGGAGCCACCAGCGCGTTTTGCGTCACGTTCTTCTGGGCGCATGGTTCTCCTGAAAAGGAATACGGTGAAGCCGAGGCCCTGGCCAAAGCCGCGAAGGCGGCAGGCGTGCGGCATGTCATCTGGTCTACCCTCGAAGATACGCGCCGATGGGTACCGCTCTCCGACAACCGGATGCCGACGTTGATGGGAAAATATAAGGTGCCGCACTTCGATGCCAAGGGTGAAGCGGACCAGCTGTTCAAGCAACTGGGGCTGCCCACGACCTTTCTGCTCACGTCGTTCTATTGGGACAATCTCATCCACTTCGGCATGGGGCCGAAACCAGGTCCGGACGGCACGCTGGCCTTCACGCTTCCCATGGGCGAGGCGCGGTTGCCCGGGATTGCGGCGGAGGACATCGGCAAGTGCGCGTTGGGGATTTTCAAGAAGCGGGAGGCCTATGTCGGCAAAACCGTCGGCATCGCAGGCGAGCATCTGACCGGTTCACAAATGGCCGCCGCCTTGAGCAAGGCGCTCAACCGGGAGGTGCGCTATCAGGCCGTACCGCCGGAAGTCTACCGGACCTTCGGGTTTCCGGGCGCGGACGATCTTGCCAACATGTTTCAGTTTAAACGCGACTTCAACGCGGTCTTTTGCGCGGCCCGCGAACCGGCGATTGCGCGGGCGCTCAACGGCGGACTGCAGACCTTTGCGCAGTGGCTGGAGGCGAACAAGGCACGGATTCCGCTCTCTTAGCCGAGGAGAAAGGTTCCTGGCGGGAGTCCTTAGTGCTGGGACTTCTGTTTGGCCAGGCGGCAGGAGGATGCGAACGGATTGCACCGCAGCCGGTGAATCTTGATCGTCCGCAATTTCTCCGGCCCTGCCGTGATCTGTGGCTCCGGATGACGCTCCCCGTTCGTGAGTACTGGAAACGAGGCGAGTGTCGTCAGGATGCAGATGGACAGGACCGCCACCACCCATGCGACATAGAGTGAGTAACGCATGGCCTATTCGTAACACAGCCCGCGGCTGAGTCAACGAAATGATCATTTTTGATCATTGCTGTCCGTTGTATCCTCCTTTATGCCCGATGTCGTCCATAAGATTCCGTAATCTGTTTCAGCAATTGTGGAGAAGATTGCGATGGCGCAGACTGTCCAAGCTGTTGATCGGTATGTGAGCCATTCTAATGATCGGAGAAGGAGGATCTCATGAACCAGGTCTGTGTGAAGCTCTCGGCCTTACTGCTCGCGACGGTTGGTCTCTGTTCTCTTGGTTGGGCCGGTGAAATGAAAGCCTCACTCGAAGATATGAAGGGTGGCGCCAAAGCCAAAGTCGAGGAAGTGAAGGGCGAGGCGAAAGCCGCGGTCGAAGAGGCGAAGGGCAACAAGGTGCAGGCTGAAGTCGAGCGCGCGAAAGGAAAGGGGAATGCAGCCGTCGAGAAAGCGAAAGGCAAGGTCCAGGAATTGAAGGCCAAAACGGAGTAAGCCGTTTTCTCACGAGGCGTCGAAGGGCTTGCGCGGCGCTCTGCGCCGGCGCAAGCCTGTTCTTCCTGCGCGGTCCCCACTCCGGCTGAGTGCCCCGGCATTGCGCAAGCGGTCCGCTGCCGCTACAATCCGCTCGCTTACCGCCACTGGGCGGATGAAGTCTCACCGGCGCGCGATTGGCCCCATGCTCCTCTCCTTCGTGATTCTGTACCTGGCCTGCTCGGTCGGGATCGGGCTGTATGCAGCGACACGCGTCCACAACACCAAGGACTTTGCGGTCGCCGGCCGCTCCCTTCCATTGCCGGTGGTCACGGCCACGGTGTTTGCGACCTGGTTCGGGGCCGAGACGGTCCTGGGTATCTCCGCCACCTTCGTCAAGGACGGCCTCCGAGCGGTCGTGGCCGATCCCTTCGGATCGAGCCTCTGTTTGATCCTCGCGGGATTGTGGTTCGCCCGCCGGCTCTACCGGCTGAACCTGCTCACGATCGGGGATTTTTACCGGTTGCGGTACAACCGCGCCGTCGAAGTGCTCTGTACCCTGTGCATCGTTGTTTCATATCTCGGGTGGGTCTCGGCGCAGATCAAGGCGCTGGGCCTGGTGTTTGCTGTCGTGACCGGCGGAGCGATGAGCCAGTCCACCGGCATGGTGCTGGGCGCGCTCATCGTGTTGACGTACACCACCTTCGGCGGCATGTTCTCCGTGGCGATTCTCGACTTCGTGCAGATTACGATCATCATGGGCGGGATGGTGTATATCGGGTCCGTGATCAGCGATCTCGCCGGAGGAGTGAGCACAGTGGTGAGTCACGCGGCGGAGGCGGGGAAGTTGGACTTTTTTCCGCCCGCGCGGACCGACCTGTGGATTCCGTTCGTCGGGGCGTGGGTCACCATGATGTTTGGGTCGATTCCCCAGCAGGATGTGTTTCAGCGGATCACGTCGGCGCGGGATGAAGGGACCGCGGTGCGCGGGTCCGTGCTCGGCGGGACGCTCTATTTCTTCTTCGCCTTCGTGCCGATGTTTCTCGCCTATTCGGCGACGCTGATCGATCCGGCGCAGGTTGCCGAGCTGATGCAGCGGGATGCGCAACTCATTCTGCCGTCCCTGATCGTGCAGCACACGCCGATCGCCGCGCAGATTATCTTCTTCGGCGCCCTATTGTCCGCGATCATGAGCTGCTCGTCGGCCACGTTGCTCGCGCCCTCCGTGGCCTTCAGCGAGAATATCGTCAAAAGCCTGGTGCCCACGATGGGCGATCGCGGTCTGCTCATGGTGATGCGGTCGGTGTTGGTCGGGTTTACCGCTTTGGTGTTGCTGTTTGCGCTCAACTCGGACGCGAGTATCTTTAAGATGGTGGAAAGCGCGTACAAGGTGACACTCGTAGCTGCCTTCGTGCCGCTGCTGGCCGGCCTGTATTGGCCGCGCGCGACGACGCAAGGGGCGCTGCTGGCTATTGCCGGCGGGCTTGCGACCTGGTTGACGCTGGAAGGTATGGTCACGCCGGATCAGATCTGGCCGCCGCAGCTGGTCGGCGCCCTGGTGGCGGCAGGCGGCATGGTGGTCGGGTCGCTGCTACCCCAGTGGATGGCGCACAGCCCGACCCTGGGCGCTTCCGGACATCCGTCCCGCCCCATGCCGGTGGAATCACCGACCGGCCCGCATCAGTCTCGCTAGGCCGGGGAAACCGAGTGTAGGATCTCGCGCACCAGCCGGATCAAGTCCTCGGGAGAAAACGGCTTCTGTAAAAACGAGGTCTGTCCCTGAGATTCTCCACCCGTGGCAGGCAGGTTGTCGCTGTACCCCGACATATAGAGGACTTTCAAATCGCTGAAGTGGCTTCGCAGCCGCATCGCGAGCTCCTTGCCGTTCATGCCCGGCATCACTAGGTCGGTGATCAAGAGATCGATGTGCAGCGTATTGCGCCGGATGAGATCCATCGCTTGGAAACCGTCTTCGGCTTCATGCACGGTGTACCCATGGGTGCGGAGAATATGCTGGGTCAGCATGCGGACGGAGGGCTCGTCTTCCACCAGCAGAATGATTTCTGTCGCGCTTTGGTGATCCGGTTCCGCGGGCGCTGGCGGGAGCGCAATCTGCGGGGGAACGACTTCGGGAAGGTACACCGTCATCGTGGTTCCCTGGCCTACCGCGCTCTCGACGGAAATCGTGCCTCCGCTCTGGTGCACGATGCCGTAGACGGTGGAGAGGCCGAGGCCGGTTCCCCGTCCGGGCGGTTTGGTGGTGAA
>CABVSR010000025.1 GCA_902500995.1 uncultured Nitrospira sp. | reverse complement strand
TTCACGCTTCACGCTTCACGCTTCACGCTTCACGCTTCACGCTTCACGCTTCACGGCAATCCTGTCACATCCCTCACTTGTCGCACTTCGACTGTCCCGATGCGCGCGCCGGGAATCCGGCCGGCAATCGCCACGGCTTCATCCCGATCCTTCGCCTCAATGAGGAAATAGCCCGCCATTTGTTCTCGCGTTTCAATGAACGGCCCATCCGTCACGAGCGGGCGTCCATCCCTCACCCGTACGAGGGTCGCAGTGGCGGCGGGGAGAACCGGCGACGCATGCACGTACTCCCCCTTTTCCTCCAATTGGTGGCAGAGCCCGACCGATTCGGCCAGCAGCCCCCGCTGTACATCCTCGCTCATGTTTGCGAATGCCGATTCGTCGTGATGCACCAGTAAAATAAACTTCATACCGGCCTCCCATGACTCACCCCGACCCGTCACCCCTTACGCGCACCCGCCCTCTTTGAGCGGCCGCACCTCGATACTGCCGTACTGCGCGGCCGGAAATTTCGAGGCGATGCGGACGGCATCATTCAAGTCCCTCACGTCAATGAGCAGGTACCCACCCAATTGCTCCTTCGTCTCAGCGAACGGTCCGTCGGTCGTGGAAACTTTCCCGGCGCGTACCCGCACCGTCGTGGCGGTCTCAACCGGATGCAGCGGTGAGGCGCTCAGCAGCTGCCCGTGTTTGTGCAATTCATCGCAATAGGCCATCGATTCGTCGGACAATGCGACGCGCTGGTCCCGCGAGAGGCCATCCAACGTCTTTTCCTCAACATAGACCAGGCAGAGATACTTCATGGCGGCCACTCCCTTCTTTTCTCATTCGCGGGCATGCGCCCGTTTCGCCGTCTCACCCATCTCCGGTTGCACAAGTTAGTCGTCAGGAACTGAAAAATTCGACAGAGCCGATCAGATACGTGAATCGTTTGTGTAATCGGACAGTTAGCCGCTTAAACCCCGCAGCGATGGCGTTCCTACAATCCGGCTGCGGACGCACCGGATGGATGACATGCTCGTCGAGACCATCAGGGCCGATGAATCAGGAGCGCCGAGCGCTCATGACCACCGGTGCTGTCGGCTCAGCCCGGCAACTCGCCCAATCGCTTCATCAAGAAGCGCCGTTCCGGTTCCTGTTGCGTCAGGTTCAACGCGCGCTCATAGGAGGCGCGCGCATCATCCACGCGTCCCAGTCGGCGGCAAAGGTCGGCGCGGGCGGCGTGGGCGAGATGATAGTGGCCGAGTTCGCCGCGGGAGAGAATCGCATCCACGAGGGACAACCCCGCCTCCGGCCCATCCCGCATTGCCACGGCCACCGCGCGGTTCAACTCAACGACCGCCGACGGCTCGGCTTGGACCAACAAGTCATACAGACCGACGATCTGCGACCAATCCGTCGATGCAGCATCGGACGCCTGGGCATGCACGGCGGCAATCGCGGCCTGAATCGTATAGGGACCGACTTGGCGCGAGGCCAGCGCCCGCCTTACGAGAGCCGTGCCCTCGTCCATCTGCGCCTGGTTCCACAACGCACGATCTTGATGTTCCAGCAGAATCAAATCCCCTTCCGGCGAGGTGCGCGCCGCACGGCGCGAGTCGTGCAGTAACATCACCGCCAGGAGACCCAAAGCCTCGGCCTCCGGCAACAACTCGATCAACAGGCGCCCCAGCCGGATCGCTTCGGCGGAGAGATCGTGCCGCGTCAGCGAACCGCCCGACGAGGCGCTGTAGCCCTCGTTGAAGACGAGGTACACGACCCGCAACACCGCGTCGAGCCGAGAAGGCAAGTCGGCCGCCGAGGGCACCTCATAGGGAATACGGGCGTCGCGAATCTTCCCCTTGGCGCGCACGATGCGTTGCGCGACGGTGGCCGGTTTGGTCAGGAACGCCCGCGCGATTTCTTCGGTCGTCAGCCCGCAGACCTCGCGCATGGTCATCGCGATTTGCGCTTCAGGCGTCAGGGCCGGATGGCAACAGGTGAAAATCAAGCGGAGCCGGTCATCATCGACCGGGGGATCGTCCGGCAATTCTGTCTGGATGTCGCCGCTCTCGCGTTCCAGTTCCCGGGCTAGTTCTTCCAGAGAGGCATCGAATCTGGCCCGCCGCCGCATGCCATCGATGGCCTTGAAGCGCCCCGTCGACACGAGCCACGCTCGCGGATTGGCTGGCACCCCCTCCCGCGCCCATTGCTCCACGGCGACGGCAAAGGCCTCGTGCAAAGCCTCTTCAGCCGTATCAAAATCCCCGAGCAACCGGATCAAGGTCGCGAGCACCTGGCGGGAGTCCGAGCGATAGACCGACTCCACCACCTCGCGAACCTGCCGTGATTGGACTTCGCTCACGCTCGGGCCACCTTTCAGTTCCGCGACTCGCACGGCGGTGTGATCGATCCGCTGCCGGTCAGGTCCGGCCCAACTGGGCCTTCGCGGCCGGACTCATCATGTCCGGCTTCCATGGTGGATCCCAGACAAGGTCGACTTCCACCGATCGCGCCTCGGGTAACTCGCGCAAAATCGCCTGATGCACCATTTCCATCAGCAGCTCTTCCATCGGGCAGGCAGGCGTCGTCATGGTCATGGCGACATGCACCAGGCCGTCCCGCACCTCGCTACCGTACACCAGGCCCAGATCGACAATGTTGATCCCCAACTCGGGATCCACCACCTGGCGCAACGCGTCCATCACGCGCGGGTCAGATCCTGCTCCGTCTTTCTCTGCCGTCATCTCTCACTCCTTGTGCGTGCACGACACCTCTCTCTCACCATCGCGCCCTTCAAGAAGTCGCGCGGGCCGCGATACTGGGCCGCTCCGGCGGACTCCGCAGCGCCGATACGGTATTGACGAGAAACAGCAGCAGCGTGGCGGCATTCAGTAACCCGCCGACCTGGCGCCCCACGCCCCACCCGGCCGCATCACCGGCCAGCCGCACCACCAACGTCGCCTGCAGCAACAGCAGATGCGCATAGAACAGCGGCCGGTAGAGCATGCGCGCGCCGAGCACCGCCGGAAAGATCACCGGCGCATGGGCGAAGATCATCGCAAAGACGAAGCCGAGAAAAAACGCGTGCAGCATGGCGTCATACTGCGGGCCGGCGGGCACTCCGCCGGACCACATGGCAAATAGTCCGCTGATGCCCAGCCAGGCATAGCCGGTGAGCAGGCAGACCGCCATGAACCTCGTCAACCCGGTCTGCCGGACCGTTCGCCGGGCGATGTCGTGCCGTCCCAGCCAGAGAGCGAGACCCGCCAACCCTGCGCCGAAGATTCGAACTCCCGTGTCAAATGACCAGCCGAGCACAATCAGCCCGGCAAGCAGAATGCCCATGAGCAGCAGAAACATCGCCTGCGCGGCGCCGGTCACTTGCTGCAGCCGGGCCAGTTCCAATCGCTCACCGGCGATGGTCACCAGGAGAAAGGCCATCCACCAGAACACGACAAGAAATAACGGCCAGCCAATGCACCAGAGCAGGTTGCCCGCCGCCCAGACGATCGCCCCGCCCCCCATGGTGAAGGTGTAGAGCGCCGGATGCCGGAGAATGATCGCCCCAAAGATCGCGACCAGCCCGACACTGCCGGCAACGATGAGCCACTGCGCCGGAGCAAGCGGAACACCGGCGATCAGGCCCGCGCTACCGATCCCGGTCAGGAGCGGCGCGGCATAGGCCCATGGTTTGCCCAGCGCCACGGCCCGCTCGAGACTGATGAGTGTCCCAAGGAACCCGGAGACCATCAGCGGGCCGTGCAACGAGGAAAACCCGGATCGCGGCAGGGGTACATCCCACCCCAAACGCGCGAGACCCGCCCAGAGACCAGTCAGCAGCGCCAGCATTCCCAGAGCCAGGAGCGGAAGACGTTGGGGATGCCGCACAACCATAGCCGGATGCTTGTCCCGTTAGGATTCCTGAGCCGGCGTCACCGGCTCTGCCTGATCTGGAGCTGTCTCCAGTCCGTAGCCGGCCCGCTCCAACACATGGCGCAGCGTGGTCATCACCGCGGGACTGTCGGAATGTGGCATGACCGTGACCGCCGGAACGGCGCGCATAGCGGCCAGCAGTGCTGCCGACTCGGAGCCTGCCAGCCGATCGCAGAGTTCATAGACACCATCAGGCCCCTCTTCCAACTGGTTGTGGTCCGCCAATAGCTGCCGGAGGGTTGCCAGGATCGCGGCGGTTGGAGTGGGCACGAGTAAGGTGGCGAGCGCGCCATGATCGCGCCGGTGATCGGCGGCAAGCGGAAGTGGCTCACCACCACGCCACCGCTGCAAAGCAGGGAACAGAATTTTCTCCTCCAGGCCGATATGCCGAAGCAGTCCGGCGCGGAATTGATCGTACGCCTCGCGATGGACTTGCTCCGGTTGAGCCAGGGCCGACTGCAACAAGGCATCGAGCCGCCGATGGTCGCTTGCGAGGAACTGCGTGAGAGGACCCGCCTCTGCTTCCTGCTCCATGGCCGGAAATCCCTTCGACTCTTAGCTCGCCTTGCACGTGCCCGGATCAGCCGCGCTCCGCTTTCGCCGATTCTGCCGGAATGGGCGGCGCCTGCCCCGGCTGTTGTTGCGCTCGATCGAGAGGAGACCATCCTCCCCCCAGCGCCTTGTACAGCTGCACGACCGATACAAGCTGTAGCCGATGGGTGCTGGTCAACGCAAGTTCCGCGTCGAAGAGATTTCGCTGCGCCACGAGCACATCGAGATAGTTGGCCAGTCCACCCTTGTACCGCAGGTTGGCCAGCCGGAGGGCCGAGCGCAAGGCTTCCACCTGCTCGCTCTGCGCGCCCCGCTGTTCGCGCACGGTCCGAACGGCGACCAGCGCATCTTCCACCTCGCGGAACGCCACCAGTACCGCCTGCTCGTAGCGCGCGAGCGCCTCGCGGCTCTGCGCTTCCACGGCTTCTTGCTGAAACCCGAGGATCTGCGCATTCAGCAAGGGACCGGCGAGCCCGGGGCCGGCGACCCCGAACGCCGTCTCATTGGCCACGAGCCTGGACAGCTGCGGGCTGGCGACGCCCAGCAGGCCCGTGATGCTCAGCTTCGGAAACCGGTCGGCCTTCGCCACCCCGATTCTCGCCGTAGCCGCCGCCAATTCCTGTTCCGCCTGCACGAGATCCGGCCGCCGCTGCAACAGATCCGACGGCAGACCGGCCGGCACCTCCGGCGGCATCACTTGATCGGTGAGCGACCGTCCGCGGGGAATGTTCGCAGGCGCGCGTCCCAGCAGCACGCTGAGCTGGTTTTCCTTCTGCACCATCTGCCGCGTCAACTCCGCCGCGCGCGCCGCCGCGTTGGCTCGTTCGGCCGCGAACTGGTCCGCATCGATTTTCGAGATCATGCCTTGCCGCAACCGCGCCTCGGCAATCCGGACCGAGTCGTCCCAGGATTTCAGCGTCCGTCGGGCGACATCCAGCTGCATGTCGAACTGCAACATCTCGAAATAGGCTTCCGCCACGCCGCTGACCAATTGCAGCACCACCGCCCGCCGCGCCTCCTCACGCGACAGCAGATCTCCCCTCGCCGCCTCATTCGATCGGCGGATGCGTCCCCAGATGTCCAGCTCCCAGGAAAGATTGCCCTGCAGATAGTAGTTGAACGGATTGGGAAAACCGGGAAAGAGAAAGTTTGCCTTCCGGCCGAACAAGGGCGCACTGGCGGTCAGGTCGGCTTTCGGCGCGAAGTCCATCTTCGCGATCAGCATGCGCGCCTGAAAATCTTCGACCGCCGCCACGGCCTGTTTCAGATCTTTATTCTCGGCCAGCGCCACGCGGATGAGGCGTCGCAATTCCTCGTCTTGCAACAGATCCCACCAGGGAAGATTGGCGAACGACTCGGCATTCTGCGCCGCCTCAGCCATGCGAAACCGGTCGGGCGTGGGAAGGTCGGGCCGCGAGTAATCCGGTCCGGCGGCGCAGGCGGCCAGGAGCAACAGGCTGATGAACATCGCAATGACAGGCATGGGAACTCCGTCCTAAGGGGTTTTGCAATGAAGGGACGGAGAGGGCGGCCCCCCTCCGGCGCCGGTGATTTCCTCGACGATATGCCTGGTGCAACAGCCGTTCGCGATCAAGACCGCGCCCTCCCGCCACATGACGGTCAACAGGGCCCGGCCTTCTTCCGTGATGAACGTAATGTCCGTGAGTTCCACAAGCGGGAAGCTCGCGCCGGAATCCTTGATCTGCCGCCAGGCCCGTTCAAGCTCGCTCACCCAAGGCCCGCTCAGACTGCCTTCGAGCGTCAGGCGCGCGGAGCCGGACGTCTGCTCGGACGTAATCTTCAACATCGGCCTATTCTCCTCCTCCGTTTCGGCAGGCGGTTCGCCGTCATCCCTGCGCCCCGGCCATCTCCCAGGTGTTCCTGTCGGCCAGCTCCGGCTCCTCGGCCGGCTCATGCCGGGCTGCGATCAACGAATAAAACACCGGCACGACGAACAGGGTGAACAACGTGCCCACGGTCATCCCGGTCACCAGCACGATGCCGATGCTGTTACGGGCCGCGGCCCCTGGTCCGGAGACCAGCACCAGAGGCAGGTGCCCGAACACTGTCGCCGCCGAAGTCATCAACACGGGCCGCAACCTCGTCAACGAGGCCTCGCGTAAGGCGGCCGTCTTCGAGAGCC
Organism: uncultured Nitrospira sp.; assembly: GCA_902500995.1. Classification (GTDB taxonomy): domain Bacteria; phylum Nitrospirota; class Nitrospiria; order Nitrospirales; family Nitrospiraceae; genus Nitrospira_A. Next base: position 51,967 of record CABVSR010000025.1, on the reverse strand, counting down.
CCCGTTCCTGCAGCGTATTGGCGAACTCCACGATGAGAATGCCGTTCTTGGCGATCAGCCCCACCAGCGTGATCAGCCCGACCTGCGAGTAGATGTTGATCGTCGTCAGGTCGAGAAAGCTGAAGACCAGCGCGCCGGAGATCGCCAGCGGCACCGAGCCCAGCAGCACGATCAACGGGTCGCGGAAGCTTTTGAACTGGGCCGCGAGCACGAGATATATCAGCACCACCGCGAAGCCGAGCGTGACCGTCAAGGCCGAGCCCTCATGGCGGATCTGGCGCGATTCACCCGCGAAGTCGAGCGTGACGCGCGGGCCGACCGCCGACGCCGCGGCCGTTTCCAGCACGCGTAATCCCTCTTCTTTCGTCACGCCGGGCTTCACCCCGCCGAAGATCCGCACCGCATTGCGCTGTTGAAAGCGATTCAGCGTCCGCGGCGCGGTGCTCGTCTCGATATGCGTAAACGTCGAGACCGGTACCAGCTGCCCGCCGGGCGTCTTGATCTTGAGATCCAGGAGCGGATCCAGCGTGGCGCGGTCCTTGTCTCCGATCTGAGGGATGACCTTGTAACTGCGGTCGTAGAAATTAAAGCGATTCACATAGGCGCCGCCCAGCAACGTGCCCAACTCCTGGCCGACACGCGCGAGATCGAATCCCAGGTCGGCCAGACGCTCGCGGTCGAGCACCACCCGCGCTTCCGGCAAATCGATTTTCAGATCGGTATCGACGTACAGGAATTTCCCGCTCTGCCAGCCGGCCCCAAGCACGGCCGCCGTCATCTCCAACATTTGCTCGGGAGGAGCCTCGCTCGCCAGGATCAATTCCACGTCATATTGACCGGGCGTAGGCAACGGCGGGTCGAGGCGCGGAAAAACCCGCAGCCCTGGTATTTGGGAGACTGCCCCATACACTTCACCGTACATCAGCTCGGTCGAACGCGTGCGCTCCCGCCAATCCTTGGCAACCAGTCCGCCGAAGCCGCCCCACGACGAGGTCAGCGACCACATGAAACGGGCCTCCGGGAAGGCCCGGATCGCGTCCACCACGTTCAATGAATCACGGTTGGTCGCCGCCACAGTCGAATCAGGCGACGCCTCCAGGAACAGACTGATATGACTCTGGTCTTCCACGGGCGCCAGTTCCTGGCGCGAAAACAGGTAGAGCGGAACGGCCGCCAGCATGATCAGCAGCGAGGCCACCACGATCGCCCAGCGCATGTCCAACGCTCCGTCGAGCAGCCGCCCGTAGACCGCCCGCGTAGAATCGAATCCACGGTTCACCAGGCGTGTCAACCGGCCCTCCTTGCCTTCCGGATGCACGAACCGGGAACTCATGACCGGCGAAAGCGTAATCGCGACGACACCCGACAGCACGACGGCGGAGGCCAGGGTGATGGCGAACTCCAGGAACAACGATCCGGTCAGTCCACCCTGGAAGCCAATCGGCGCGTAGACCGCGGCCAAAGTGATGGTCATGGCGATGATGGGGCCCACCAATTCGCGCGAGCCGATCAAGGCCGCCTGCACTCTCGACTTGCCTGCGCGCACGTGCCGCTCCACGTTCTCCACGACGACGATCGCGTCATCCACCACCAGGCCCACCGACAACACGATCGCCAGAATCGTCAGCAGATTCAGGCTGAACCCGAAGGCATACATGAAGATGGCGGCACCGATCAGCGACACGGGCATCGCCACGAGAGGGACCAGCGCGGTTCGGATCGATCCCATGAACAGAAACACCACGGTCGCCACGATCAGGATCGTCTCACCCAGCGTCTTGGTGATCTCCTTCAAGGCGCTTTCCATGAACATGGTGCCGTCCCAGACCAACTGCATGTCGATGTCTTTCGGCAAGGTCGGCCTTATGCGATCCATCTCCTCCCGCAACCGGTGCGCCACCTCGATCTCGTTGGAGCCGACCAGCGGCCAGACGCCGAGGTACACCCCTTCCAGGCGGTTATACTTCGCCACCATCTCCGCCTCTTCGGCGCCGTTCTCTACCCGCGCCACGTCCCGCAACCGCACAATGGCGCCGCCCCGGTCCGCGACGATGAGCTCCTGAAACTCTTCCGCGCTCCGCAGATCGGTATTGGCAAGCAAGTTGACCTGCACGAGATTGCCCTTGGTCCGCCCGACCGCGGCCAGGTAATTGTTGCGGCGCAATGCGGCCTGCAAATCACCAGGAGAGAGGTTGTAGGCGGCGAGCCGATCCGGATCGATCCACACGCGCATCGCGATCTGCCGCCCGCCTTCGATGGTCACCCGCTGCACGCCGGCCAGCGTCGCGAATTGCGGCTGCAGGGTACGCAGCAGCCAGTCGGTCAGCGCCGGCACCGTCCGCTCCGGCGACGTGAAACTCAGATAAAACGACGCATAGGGGCGGTCGGCGCGTTGCACCTCCACGGCAGGCGGTTCCGATTCGGCAGGCAACTCCGACCGGACTTGCTGGAGCCGCGCCGTCACTTCGGCCAGCGCCGCCGTGCTGCTGTGATTCAACTTGAGATGGACCGTGACGGTGCTGATGCCTGCGCGGCTGGTGGATTCGAGATAGTCGACGCCGCTGATCGCCGACACGACCCGCTCGATGGGCGTCGTGAGAAACCCGCGCACGGTCTCGGCTCCGGCTCCGTAATAGACGGTGGTGATGATGATCGACGAACTTTCGATCTTGGGATATTGCTGCACCGGCAGCGTCGTCATGGCTCGCCAGCCCACGAGGACGATCACGAGGTTCACGACCACCGCCAGCACCGGATGTTTGATGAAGATGTCGGTAAATGAACGCATGGCCTGTTCCTTACTGTTGGCTGAGAACACGATCCGGTTGGGGCGGCTGGGCCGGCTCACCGGCGGCAACCACCAGCACGCCGTCGCGGAGCTTGAAGGCCCCGGATGCGGCGACCAGTTCGCCCGCCGCGAGGCCGCTATGGACCATGATGTCGTCGCCCAGCATCGCGCCGCTTTCCACCTGGCGCACATGGGCGCGCTGTTTGTTGTCGCCGCCGGATTCGATGACAAACACCTGATCGCCGCCCGGCCCTTTCCGGAGCGCGTTCACCGGAATGGCGATGGCCGGACGCGGCGCGCCGACCGGAACCTTGATCCGCACGGCGGCGCCAGGCGCGGGGACGGCGGCGGAATGCTCGATTTTGGCGCGCACCATCGTGTTGCGCGTCACCGGATCGATGCGCGCGTCGATGGCCGTGATGGTCGCGGCAAGGGGGGACGGCGCGCCGGTGAAGACTTCCACAGTCCCCCCTGGCCGCAATCCAAAGGCCACATGCTGAGGCACCGCGAAGTCTATATGCACCGCCTCGTCGATGCCCTGGAGCGTCGTCAGCTGGGTGCCCTCATTCAAATACTGTCCCGGATGCACATCGGCCAACCCGACCCTGGCGCGGAACGGCGCGCGAATGGTCTTCCGTGCGATCAGCGCCTTGGTGCGGGCGATCTGAGCTTGCGCGACATCCAGGTCGGCGCGGGCGCGATCGACTTCCTCCTGCGCAGCGGCCTGGTCTTGCGTCAATGCCCGCCTGCGATCCAGCACGGTCTTCGCCAGGACGGCCTGGGCCTGTTGCGCGCGCAGGTCTGCTTCCTCGACGGACACGTCGAGCGCCACGAGCACGGCCCCGGCTTCCACCGTTTGTCCCGGCACGATCCTGACCTGGCTGACAGTGCCGGCCAACTCGTTTTTCAACGTGATCGACCGCAACGCCAGTACGGTCCCGATCGACGTAGCGCTGTGATGATGTTCGACGGCCCTCGCGACGGCAAACGCAACGGCTTCCATGGGCTCCGGCTGATTCGCCGAGGCCGCCGCGCCAGCCTGGATACTCCCGATTTTCCATGCGGCCAACCCGACGCCCGATGCGGCCACGGTCAACAGCAGCAGCGTCGGTCCGATCCAGCGACGATGGTTCATGATCATTCCCCTTCCCGAACATTCCCGGTGAACAGGTCCGCTCTTTCACGCGGCCACTATCAACTCATACCTTGTATAGGCAACGACCGTTCCCGCCACGCCGGGCCAGTCAAAGGGCCGTCGCCACAGGGCATCCATCTCTCGATCGACTTGTTGCCTTGCCAAGTGACGAGACTTTTCTGCCCGCCATTCGGCACCTGCCGAAATAACGGCAGCTCTCTCGGCGCGCGGAATCGACCTCAATGCGCTGCGACAGTCCATTGTCCCTCCGGCACGGGATGCATGGGTAGGGACTTGCGTAGCCCCTCCTCTCGCACCATCGTCTGCCATGCTCCCAAGCCGCCGCGCAGCACCCAGACCTGCTTGATCCCCATTCGTTGCAGACGCGTGGCAGCTAACGCGCTGGCACCATCGTCCGGGCAGGCGCAGTACAACACCAGGTCGCGATCAGAGGGAATGGTTCCTCGATGCCGGTCCCACTCATCCAGCGGCAAGTGGAGCGCGCCCGGCAGACCCGGTCTCTCCGCCACCGCCGCGCGCGCCCGCACGTCAATCAACAACGGAGCCCGATCGCTCTCAAGTCTGTGCAGCAATGTCTCAGCCGACATCCGCGGAATAGTCCGCAACTGCCTCCGAACCCGCGCTTTCCAGGCGATATACAGGCTGAGCAGGACGGCTGCGCCGAGCAGAACCGCCGGGGTCGCTTGTGCCGAGTAGGCTAAGGCCTGATCCACCTGCTCGCTGAAGAGCATTCCGAACCCCAGACCGGAGCCGACCCAGGCCGCCGCTCCCACCGCGTCATACATCAAGAAAAGCGGCAAACTCAGGCCCACGATGCCGGCCAGGGGTGGAGCGATCGTGCTCAATCCTGGAATGAACTTGGCCACCACCAGCGAAGGCGCGCCGTGCCGCCGGAAGAAGTCTTCCGTCTGCCGCACGCAGGCCTCCGGTTCCAAGGCGATCCGGCAAAGCAGGCCTAAGACCGGGCGGCCGCGCCATCGACCGGCCATGAACCAGATCAGGTCCGCGAGGACGGTCGCCGTGATCGCCGCCGCCACCGCTCCGGTTAATGTCAGATGGCCGGTGCCCACCAAGACCCCAGCCATCACCAGCAGCGGCCAGGCCGGAAAGGGCAACCCAAGCTGTTCCGCCAAGACCCCGCCGAACAACAGCCACGCCCCATGTTGCGCAAACAACTCAGCTACCGTTTCCATGGCCGCTCCTTGCCGGTTTGTTTCGACATCGCCGTGATGCAGGCAGGACAGGCGGAATATAAGCACAGGTTGTTCCAGCAGGAATGGCAGGACCTGTTCAGCACGAAACAGCGGTGGAATGCGGGATTTCGAGACAGGCTCCGATTATCCTGAGCCCTGTCGAAACGGTCAGTGCCGATCACGGCGCGCCGACATTCCGGCATCTGCCTGATAGTCGGCACGAAGATGGAACTTGTGAAGGAAGAGGCGGAAGACTACCGGGGACGGGTGATGCCGAGTTTTTGCATCTTCGATTGCAGGGTGGTGCGCTTCATGCCCAAGCGGGCGGCGGCGCCTGACGAGCCGCCGATGACCCACTGCGTGTCCTGGAGCGCCTTGACGATATGGTCGCGCTCCGCTGCCTCGAGCGTGGTGGCCGACCCGTTGGGCAGGGGTGACGGTCGTTTCAATTCCGCCGTGGGCACGAACAGTTCCGATCCGGACGAGAGAATCACCGCACGTTCGATGAAATTCTCCAGCTCCCGGACATTGCCGGGCCAGGGATACAGTCGGAGCGCCTGCATCGCCTCCGTCGGAACGGTTTCAATCCGCTTTTTCATCCGCGCCGAAAATTTTTGCACGAAATGGCGCACGAGTGCGGGCACATCCTCCGCCCGTTCGCGCAAAGGCGGCATGATAATGGGGAAGACTTTCAGCCGGTAGTACAAATCGCCCCGAAACTTCTGCTGTTCGACCATCTGGTCGAGATCCCGGTTGGTCGCGGCAATCACCCGGACATTGACGCGAATGGTGCGCGTGCTGCCGAGCCGCTCGAACTCCTGCTCCTGCAACACGCGCAAGAGCTTTACTTGGAGTTCCAACGGGATTTCCCCCACCTCATCCAGAAAAATCGTCCCGCCGTCGGCCAATTCGAACCGCCCGATCTTCGTCGCAATGGCCCCCGTAAAGGCGCCCTTCTCGTGCCCGAACAGTTCGCTCTCCAGCAGGCCGGTGGGAATGGCGGCGCAGTTCAGCTTGACGAAGGTGCGTTCTTTCCTGGTGCTGAGATTGTGCAAGGCGCGCGCGATCAACTCTTTCCCGCTGCCGGTTTCACCGAGGATGAGCACCGTGGAATCGGTGGCTGCGACGGTCTGAACCTGCTTGAGCACCTGCTCCAAGACCCGGCTGTCGCCGACGATTTCCTCGAAGTTGTAGGCCGTCTGGATTTCTTCTTCGAGATAGACCTTCTCTTTGGCGAGTTTGTCCTTCAGCGCGGCGATCTCCCGGAAGGCGAGCGCGTTGTCCACGGCGATGGCGACCTGCTGCGCCACCTGCGCGAGGAGTTGCACATCCTCCGGGCTGAATCCGCCCTCGCAGCGCCGGCAGACATTCAAGGCGCCGAGGCTATGCCGGTTCGATAGCAACGGCAGGGAACAAAACGACTTGGCGCCGAAGTCCACCAGTTCCTGCGCCATAGGAGAAGAGGCGGCCATGGCGCGGAGCTCATTTTCCCCGAACACGGCCGCTTGTCCGGTCGTGATCGCCTGGCAGGAAGGCGAACGCGAACTCTCTTCGATCCGCCCTTCCTCGATGAAGCTTTCATTGCGGTCGAAATCCAGCACGTGAATGCGCCACCGCCCCGTCTCCTCATTGCAGAGCAGCAGGCTCGAGCCGTCGTGCTGAATGACCCGGCGCAAACAGGCGCTCACCGCAGGAAACAGCTGATCGAGATCCAGGTGGGACACCACCGCGTTGTTGACTTCGAGCAGCAGGCGCTGGCGGTCGCGTTCCCGCGTGAGTTCTCCCTGATAGGTCAGGGCCATCTCGCCGTTGAGCGCATTGTCGAGGGCCACCGCCACCTGCTTGGCCACCTGCTGCATGAGGGCAATTTCGTGTTTCTCATAGACCCGCGGCTGGAGGCTGCCGAACCCCATGGCGCCCAGCCGGCGTTGCGCCGTCGTGAGCGGGACGACACAAAACGACCGCACGCCGTTTTCCCGGAACAGCGCCATCAAGCCGGGGAAACGAGTCTCCTGCTCCACATCGTGCACCGTCAACGGTTGCTGGGTTTTCCACACCAAGCCGCCGGGCGATTCCTCGATGGGCGTTTCGAGACCCGGATGGATGGTCGATGGCTCCGAGGTAACCAGCAGCCACAACCGCATGACCTGGCGCGCCGGATCGTGGAGCACGGCATTGATGAAATCGAACGGAACCACCTGGGGCAGCCGCTTCGCCAAGTCTTCCAGCAGCAGGGTCAGGTCCCGCTGCGAGGCGATGGATTCCGTCACATCCAGCAACAATTGCAGCCGGTCCCTCTCCTCTCGCAAGGCCCGGTGATGCAGCACATTGTCCACGGCCACCGCCACCAGTTTGGCGACCTGGTTGAGAAACTCTACATCCCCGTCACTGAACGCCTCGGGACGCACACTGCCGAACCCGATGGCGCCGAGACGCCGCATGGCGGTGGTAAGGGGGCAGAGGTAGAGGGACTGGACGCCGATACTGAGGAGCGCGCTCATGCCGGGCTTGTACCGGGATTCGTGGGCCAGGGAGGGGATCGTCAAGGGCCGCTGGTGTTCCCACACCCAGCCGCTGGCGGACTCCTCCATGGGAATTTCCATGCCATCGAGGGGCTTCGTGACGCCCTGCGCCCCGGCCGTCTCCAGCACATGCACCTTCATGACCTGCTTGGTCTGATCGTGGAGCACGAGCCCGATGAAGTCGAAGGAAGCGACGGCAGGCAGGCGCTGGGCGAGATCGCGAAAGAGCGAGGGGAGATCGCGATGGGTGGCGATGACCTCCGCCACCTGGAGCAAAGCCGAGCGGTAATCCGACTCGGGCAGATCCACCGGCGTTGTGACGGTGTGAGACATGGGAACCAGTATAAGCCCCCGCCCTGGGGCTTGCGCAACCCTGCCTCTTGTTGTGTGGGCCGGCTCAACCGGCGGCTTACGGCATCTCCCGCAGTGGACGGGGTCGGATGGAGGTCACGGCTTCCTTGATCGCTCCATACAATTGCTCCACGGCCGCTTCTTTGGTCAGCAGCCGGTACGCACCGGCCCGGAGCATGGCCGTTTGATTTTCCTCGCCCGCATTCACCGATAAGCCGATGACCTGCATGCCGGGATGGCGCGAGGTGATCAAGCCGGTGGCCTGGATCCCGTTCATCCTGGGCATGCTGATGTCCATGACGATCGCCGCGGGCTGCAACCGTTCCGCCATCGCGACCGCCTCTTCGCCGTTGCTGGCCTCGCCCACCAATTCGATGTCGGGATAGGCTTCCAAAACGGCGCGCAGGCCCTGCCGCACCATCTTGTGATCATCAACCAGCAGGACACGGATCGTCCTCGACTGCGGGGCGGGCTGGTTAGCTCGCGCGCTCCTACCTCCTGCGGTCTCGACCGCACGTTCATCCTGAGCGCGATCGGATGAGAAAGGGAGTATCAAGGTGGCCGTCGTCCCCTGCCCGGGCGCGGACTGGATCGTAAAGGCGCCACCCATGGCCTGCATGCGTTCCCTGATGCTGAACAGCCCGAACTTCGAGGAGAGTCCGCCACGAGGCTGTTCGGCAGCCGCCGCCGCGGCAGCCGCGAGATCGAACCCCTGCCCGCTGTCGCGAACCACGATGGTCAAGGCGTCATCTTCCTGAGACACAACCAATTCAGCCTTCCCCGTGCCGGCATGTTTGGACACATTCACCAGCAATTCACGCACCGATTGAAACAGCAACATCACCCGATCTTCCGGCAACGCCGGACCCGGCTCGTCCGGGGCCGCGACCGTGACGGTCAGTTCGAGCCGCTCCATGTACTCCGCGAGCCATCGCAAGCCGGCGGCGAGTCCATGCTCCCGCAGGACGGGCGGGCTCAATTCCGCCACCAGCGTCCGCGTATAGGTCAGCGCCTCCGACAACATGCTGTCGACCTTGTCCATCGCTTCGGCGCAAGCCGGCACCTCCGCGGCCTGGCGCTTTCCGTGCCCCACCTGCAACTTTCCATACACCAGCATCTGCTGCAAATGGTCGTGCAGCTCGCCCGCCAGACGCTTGCGCTCGCGTTGCTCGGCCAAATTCAGTTCGGTTGCCAGCGCCCGCAGATCGGCCTGTGAGCGGGAAAGATCCTTCGTTCGCTCCGCAACCCGCTTTTCCAGTTCGGCCGCCGCCGCCTGCAATCGCTCCTGGCTCTCGCGTAAGGCCTTGGCGACGCGATCGCGTTCCAGGACGATCCCGGCCAGATGCGCCCCGAACTCGGCGAGGCGCCGTTCCCAGGCATTCGGCTCCCTCGCCTCGGCCAGGCAGACGAAAAATGAGGCGATGGCCTTGCCCTCATGGCCGAATACAGGCTGCGAATGGCAGGCTTTGATGCCATGCGCCAGGCACAGCGTCCTCCACATGGAGGACCAGGGGCCCTCCCGTTCGACATTCGGGCAGGTGATGGGGAGGCCGGTGAAGATCGCCGTGCCGCAAGTACCGATCGGCGATTCGCCGACCGGTGCGCCGCTGATCGCCTGGCCAAACGACGGCGGCAGGAATGCCGAAAAGGTGTGGGTCATCGCGGAGCGCTCCGCATCCACCGTGAGCAAGGCCGCGCGGGCATTCGGCTCCAAGCGCGTGACCGCGCCTGTCAGCGCCTCCAGGCACTCCCCGATGGGCCGGTTCGTGGCGATCAGTTCCAGCAAGTGTCGCTGCTCCGCGGACAACGACTCATGCCGCTTCCGTTCGGTCACATCGTAATTGATGCCGATCATGCGGGGCGAGCCATTCCCGCCATGCGCGACCACGGCCCCGCGCCCGGCGATCCATCTGACGCCGCCGTCCGGTCGGATGATCCGGAACTCGGCCGCGAACCGGCCGCTCCGCTCGGCCTCGGCAGCCGCCTGTTTCGCCCGCTCCAGATCGTCCGGATGTACGAGCCGCCAGAAGGCGTCCATATCCACGGGCGATCGCTCAGGCGATAATCCGAAAATGTGATACTGCTGGGCATCCCAGGTGACCGCGCCGGTGGCGAGATCGATATCCCAGGCGCCCATGTCGCCCGCCGCCATCGCGCTGCGCAACCGCTCCCCGCTCTCGCGCAAAGCGCTCTCTGCCATCTTGAGCCTGGTCGAATCGTAGTAGTAACAGACGACGCCGTGCCGGCCGTCCGGCAACGTCAGCCGGTGCAGCTCCCACTCGTAGCCTTCCGTTTGATCCACGTCGGCGCGCGGGTTCACAAAGTCACGCGATCGATACGGGATTCCGGTGTCGAGCGTCCGGCGGAACAATCCGATGATCTCAGCCGCCACGGGCTCGGGCCAGAGCGTGCGCATGGCCTCGCCGAAGTCGCGCCCGATCACCGGCCGCACGTTGTGGAATGCGCCCTGCTGCCCCGCCTCGTTCATGTGCGCGATGCGGAATTCCGCATCGACCACGTAAATGCCGAAGGGCGACCGGTCCACCAATTCACGGAACCGCGTTTCACTCTCGCGCAAGGCCCGCTCCGCCAGCTTCTGCGGCGTGATGTCCACGCCTTCGGCCAGCAAATATTCCACTTGGCCCTTCTCGTCGCGTAGCGCAGTCACGCTATTCAGCGAATAGCGCCAGGTACCGTCCGGCAATCGGTAGGCGCCCTCGCCGCGCACGGGACCGGCATGGGCCGGCGCTTCGGCCAACTGCCGCGTCCATTCCTGCAGGGTCGCCGGCTCGTCCCGCCACCAGGGCGCATCGACGAAGCGGCTTCCGACGAGTTGTTCCGGCGACAGGGCCGATCCCTGATGGTTGCGGGCCACCGAGTCGCTGATCCGCACGACTCGCCCCTCGGTCGTCAGCAGGGCGCTGAAGGCGAACTGCTGTTTAAAGACGGCGTTCAACAGCCGCTCGCGCGCCCGCAATTCTTCCTCCGCTCGCTTGCGATCGGTGATATCGGTGTTGGTGCCGAACCAGCGGACGATGCGCCCCCGGCCGTCGCGAATCGGCACCGCGCGCGTCAGAAACCAGCGGTACTCGCCGTCCTTTCCGCGCAAGGGAAAGGTTTCGTCCCAGGGCTCGCCCGTTTCGATCGACCGACGTTTGCCGACGATCACGCGCTCCCGGTGGTCCGGATGGTGCACCTGTTGCCAGCCCCATCCCTGCATGGTTTCGAACGTCGTGCCGGTGTACTCATACCACCGCTGATTGAACCAGTAGACCCAGCCGGTTTCGTCCATCATCCAGGCCAACTGGGACATCTGGTCGGCCAGGGCGCGAAACCGTTCCTCGCTTTCACTCAACGCGGCCCGCTGCCTGGTCTGTTCCGTCACGTCCCGCGCGATCTTGGAGACGCCGGTGATGCGGCCCTCGGAATCCTTGATCGGCGAAATGGTCAACGACAGGTCTAGGCGCCGGCCGTCCTTGGTCACGCGGAGGGTCTCGTAGTGATGAATGCTTTCCCCGCGTGATATCCGTTCGAGGATCTGCGGTTCTTCATTCTGTAACTCGGGGGGGATGAGCCGGTAGACGGTGTGACCGATCATCTCTGCGGCAGAGTAACCGAACATGCGTTCAGCCGCCGCATTCCAACTGGTGACCAGACCATCCAGAGTTTGGCTCACGATGGCATCGAACGACGAACCGACCACGGCGGCGAGATGGGAGGAGACTTCCTGGGCGCGCTTGCGTTCGCTGATGTCCTGCATGGCGCCGACGGCGCGCAGGGCCAGGCCCCGCTCGTCGCGCACCAAGTACCCGCGATCCAGGACCCAGGCGTAACTCCCATCGCGCTTGAGAAACCGATATTCGTCCGCCCAGCGGGTGACCGACGGATCAGCGAGCGCTGCGTGAAACACTCGGCCCACACGATCACGATCCTCCGGATGTACCCGATCGACCCACCACTGCGCCGACTGCGGCTGCTCGACGATATCGGTCCATCCGAACAGGTCGGCGCCGGCTTGGTTCCACACCTGGCTGTCGGTTTCCACGTTCCACACCCACACGGCGTCGCGCGTGGCGGCCAACGCAAGCCGGTACCGCTCTTCGCCGGCCTGCAACTGCGCCTGGGTCCGCTGCTGGTCATCGAGTGCCGTCTGCAAGGCATCGCGTTGCCGCAGCAATTCCTGCCGCTGCCGGTTCAAATCGAGGAATACCCGGACCTTGCCGCGCAACATCTCGGGATTGATCGGGAGATACAAGTAGTCCACGGCTCCCGCCTCATAGCCCTGAAAGGTGCGCTTTTCTTCCTCGCCGCTCGCCGTGATGAAGATCAGCGGCACATGGCGCGTGCACTCGGAGCCTCGCAACAGCTCCGCGAAGCGGAACCCGTCTGTCCCCGGGAGGCAGAGGTTCACGACCGCGAGCGCCACCTCGCGATCTCGCAGGAGGTGAAAGCCTTCCGTGGCGGACTGGGCGTACAGCAGCTCGACCGCTTCGCTCCGCACCGCGTCGCGCAGCGTCGCCAGATTGGCCCCAGCTTCGTCCACCAGCAGAACAGCCGGTGGCGCAGGCACGGTTGGATGTGCTTCCCCCATGTCATCTCTCGGTGCGGCGCTCATGGCATTCCCTCCGCGCAGATAGGCTGCATGCCGGCATGCGGCAGGAAAACGGGCGTTGGCCCTTGGAACCGAAGTCGCGAACGCATGGTCTCGTCTCCCTGGATCGCCGACCGGAGAACTGCCTCACAGGATCCGGTATACGTAATAGGCGGTAGGAGAACCGGAAGGAGAATTATACAACGACCTCCGGACGGAAGCGAGACGCAACTGAATGCCGGCGGCCGGTCGAAAGTCCTTCCGTTGCTTTACAGGGTTCGACGGTCACGTTATCATCCGCCGAATCGTTCGCACCTCATCTCACAGGGAGCCACCCATGGGCTGGATGATTCTTGCCGCGCTGCTTCTCCTGGTGCTTACCGGTATCGGAATGTATAACTCGCTGGTCCGGCTTCGCGCCGCCGGCGACAGCGCCTGGGCCGACATCGATGTCCAGTTGAAGCGCCGCTACGACCTGATCCCCAACCTCGTCGAAACCGTCAAGGCCTACGCCACCCATGAAAAGGGCGCCTTGGAGGCCGTGATCAACGCCCGGGCCAAGGCCATGTCGGCCCAGGGTCCGCAAGACAAGGCCGCGGCGGAAAATCAGCTCAGCCAGTCGCTCAAATCCCTCTTCGCCCTGGCCGAAGCCTATCCGCAATTGCGGGCGGTGGAGGCATTCAATCAACTTCAAGGCAGCTTGAACCAGATCGAAGACGCCCTCCAGAACGCCCGGCGCTATTACAACGCCGTGGTTCGCGACTACAATGCGAAAACACAAGAAGTGCCCACCAACTTCATTGCCGGGTGGTTTCACTTTACCGGCCGCCAATTTTTCGAGCTGACGGAGACCAGTCAACGCGAGCCGCCGAAGGTGCAGTTCTAACGTGGGCGTCCCCGCCGGGCCGATGAGACATGCCGGACGAATGTCACGGCCTGTCGCTCACGGCCTCATCGTGGCTTTCCTTTTCCTGTTCGTCTTCGGCTCCTCGCTTCCGGCGGATGCGCGATCATTCGTGCTCAGCCGCTTCGACGTGGAGCTGCAAGTCCTGTCCGGCGGCGAGTTGCTCGTCACGGAAACCGTCAGCCCACGCTTCGAAGGATCATGGAACGGCATCGAGCGGCTGATTCCCATCGAATACCGCACCCCGCAAGGCTTTAACTATAGGCTGTTGCTGGATCGCGTCTCGGTCACGGACGAACAGGGCACTCCGCTCAGATTCGAGAGCGGCCGGGAGCGGCACTACCGGAACTTCCGCATCTGGATTCCCGGCGCGACGGACGCGACCCGCACGTTTGTCTTGAAATACCTGGTCCGCAACGGGCTGAAGTTCTTTGAAGACCACGACGAGTTGTATTGGAACGTCACCGGGGATGAGTGGGATGTGCCCATCGAGCAGGCTTCCGTGCGCATCATCCTGCCCCCGCAGGCGACGGGCGTACGCGCCCAGGCCTTCACGGGGGCTTACGGCGCACGCGAGCAGGCGGCGACGGTGACGATTCTCGGCTCCGGCATCGAAATGAGGATGACGCGCCCGCTCGGCTTTCGTGAAGGGCTTACCGCCGTGGTCGGCTGGGACAAGGGCCTGGTGGCCGCCCCTACCCTCATCGACCATACCCGCATCGCGCTCGTGAGCAATTGGCCCTTGGCCATCCCGATGCTCGTGTTCGTCGTGATGTCTTACCTCTGGTCCACCAGGGGAAAGGACCCGCGGCTCCGGCCGATCGCCGCCAGGTATGAACCACCGGATCAACTCACACCCGCGGAAGTCGGCACTCTCGTGGATGAAAGCCCCGACACGCGCGATCTCACGGCCACCCTCGTGGACCTGGCGGTGCGAGGGTACCTGCGGATCACCGAGCGCAAGGCCGAGCACCTGTTCGGGCTCTGGTCGAGCATGGATTATGTGTTTCATCCGGAGAAGCCGCGGGGGGACTGGGCGGCCTTACCCGCCTTCGAACGGCTCCTGCTGGAAGCCCTGTTCAAGGACAGCGAGGCCGGCGACGTCGCGCTGAGTGCACTCGAAAACCGGTTCTACAGATCTCTGCCGGCGATTCACGACGCGATTTTTGATTCCTTGCAGACTCGCCGCTACTACAGTCAACGACCGGATCGCGTGAAGCAGGGTTATCTGGTGGGTGGCCTCATCTTCGGCATGCTTGTGACCTTCGGCCTCGCCGCGCTGGCCGACCGTTGGGGCCTCGCGCCGTTGACCTTCCTCCTGTCCGGCACGCTCTCGGGACTGATCGTCGCCGGGTTCGGGCGCATCATGCCGGCTCGCACACAGCATGGCGCGGCGGCCCTGGAAGGCGTGCTGGGGTTTGAAGAATTTCTCGCGCGGGTCGAGGCCGACCGGTTCGATCGGGTGATCAAGACGCCCGAACTGTTCGAGAAATTTCTTCCCTATGCCATGGCCCTCGGCGTGGAGAAGAATTGGGCGCGCGCCTTCGAGTCGATCGTTCTGACGGCGCCGGCCTGGTACCAGGGCAGCGACTTGGCGCACTTCAACACCAGAGGATTCACGAGCCGCATGAGCGACATGGCGTCACGGACCGGTTCCACGATGACCTCGGCGCCCCGCAGTTCCGGCGGCTCCGGGTTCAGCAGAGGCGGATCGTCGGGCGGCGGTTTCGGCGGCGGCGGAGGACGGGGATTCTGACGATCCCTCTGAACCTGAGAACCTCCGCGGCCCCCCATACTCCGCCGTTGCTGTTCACGCGGCTGCTGTGCGATCGACAGGCCTCTCTAGAAATACTGTGTGATTCCGACCTGAACCAGCCAGTTTTGGACCGGCGAAAAGAGCCGGGCCGCATCCACCCGCAACAAGGTGTTGGACAAGAAGGTCGGGACGACGCGAAGGCCCGTCCCGGCATTGACGGCCGTCTTCCAATCCCTCACTGTGCCGTCCGGCGCGAACGACTGAAACCCTCCCACATCTGTAAACACGACTCCTTGCAATGCCCACCGCGCCGCGATCGGAACGGCATGCCGCAGTTCGACGTTGGCATAGCCTTGCGCGCGAGTCCGATAGAGGTTGTCGGAAAGCCCCCGCACCCCCCGGATGCTGCCGATGAGCAGACTGTGATTGGGATTGCCGCTGTTATTGACGGCTTCAAACACCTGGTTGACCATCAGGACGGTGGTCGCACCGAGCGGAACTGCCTGTAGGTATTGCAGCTCGATCTCATGCCGCTGTTGATTGGCGCCGAAGAAGAATCCCGGTTTAGCTTCCAGCGTAATCCGGTAGCCCTTGGGGACCAGGTCGTGCCAATGATACCGGTCCCAGGTTATTTCAGGAATCAGGCCGACATAGTAGCCGACCGGGGGCTTCGACGCGCCCGTTTCGTCATGGACCGACTCGTGGTAGGTCCTGAGCACGATTTCGTAGCGCAGGGGGGAACCGTAGCCGTAGGGTCCCTTGATCTCAAACTCTCCTCCGAGACGGTTCCTGGTCCAGGACGTCGATGAATCGGAAAAGCGAATGCCGTTGGATGCATAGGCCCCCTTCAGTTCCTTCGCCCACCGGCCTGGTTCGAGCGCATGTTGCGCGAGCCACAGCTCCACGTTCGGGCCGCGCTGGCTGTAACTGAATTGCCCGCCGAGTTGCGTGCCCGTTCCGCCGATGTTGTATTCGACCAAGCCGAGGGTCGCGTTCACATCCTGAAGGCTGCTGCCGCTCGTGAATCCTACGATCGGAGCCAGCGTGATTTTTTCCTGGACGGCCAGGGTCAAACGATCCCCCTCACGGCCGACACGCACCAGATCGAAAAGACTGAGATTGCGAATGCGACGTTCGAACTCTTCAATTTCAGCCTTGGTGAACGAGGCCGGAAGCGGCCGGGGCAGCAGCCGGACAAGCGTCTCCGGCTTCGTATGGATCAATCCGGAAATGTCGACCGTTTCGACGAAGACAGTTCCGGCATCTGCTAGACCGTCCGCCGCGGTTGCGACCGACCCTTCGTGGACCGAGAGCACGATCAGACAGCATGCAACACAGACCGAAAGAAGGCGACACCAGCAGGCACAGGGATACTCGGCAACACGCATGGTCAGCCTCCTCCAAGAAAGAGCCTGCGCATCCTTCGGCAGGACGCACGAAGAGCATGGAGACGCTGGATGCGAATCAAATGCGGAGAGGGATAAAGAAGGAGCCGGGTGCTTGTTGCGGCGGCGAATGACTCAATGGAATCACTGGAAATGGAGCGGAGAGTACTGCATGAAGCAGGCCTCCGTTTCCGAACCATTGGACGAGGGGCAGAATCGTGGAGGCGTCCGGTGACAAGGCCGCGAAACGAGCGGAGGACACCAACAGATGTTCAGCTGGGTCGAGAAGTCCTTCCGGGAGCTCCACCGATGCCTCGGCAACGAGATCGGGCACCTCGAACACGAGGTCGACGACGAAGTCGGCGGCGGTGGCGAGACTGAGGAGGACGGCAAGCCAGCCGACGACCATCAGCCGGGAAGAGGTGAGCCGGAGCATGCTCGAAGTATAGGGAGCCGGATGATGCGCGTCAAACCTGTCGCGCCGACCGCGCATTCACACTTCATAGACCTGGCCTTCCCCGATCACGAAGACCCGCTCCTCGGCCGGCGGCGAGACATCATACCCGCCGCTCATGCTGGAGAAGGCCGGGAGCAACCCTCGGAATGAGCCGATCACAAAGGCCGGAAGCCGGAGTCGATCCGGCCCTCTTTCCAACCGAATCATGGGATGAACATGCCCCACCCAATAGAAGAGTCCCGCTTCCCCCTGCCCGCCGCCGAGATGGTGCTGGAACCGGAATCGCTCGATATCCACCCGCTCGCAGAGGGCGGCCCGGCGCCATTCCTCCGGCCACCGTTTGGCCAGTCCGGCGTCGTGATTCCCCAGGACGATCCGCACCGATCCGTCGAATTCCCGCAGCCATTGCGCGAACTCCGCGACGACCGCCTCCGTCACTCCGCTCAATGCATGGACCAGGTCGCCCAAAAAGAGCACCTCCTCGGCCCCTACCCGCGTCGCCAGCGCGGAGAGTCGACTGAGGTCCTGCTGTCTTGATTGCGAAGGCAGCCAGAAGCCCTGCTGCTGAAAGGTCTCCGCCTTGCCGAGATGGCAGTCCGCCACGACGAGCAGCCGGCGCGACGGCCAGAAGAGCGCGCGCTCGGGAAGCAACTCAAACTGCTCGCCACAAACAGTGAGTCTCACTCAGCGAAAGACCTCCCGTTGCAGACGCGCCACCCGCTGTTCGAGTTGTTCGGTGGAGAGCCTCGACTTGATCCGTTCCACATACAGAGGAAAGGCAAAGGGGGTCAGCCGGGCGATGGGCACGATCAACAGCTCCTGCTCGTCCATCCGACGCATCAGGCCGCGCAACCGGTCGATCTGCAACTGTTGCTCGCTGACCTCGCGAAAGGCCTGGGCCAAGAGCGGATGGGATGGTTCGTACTGCCGGAAGACATCAAAGAGCAGCGAGGCGCTCATCTGCAGATGCCGCGCCGTTTTCCGCGCAGAAGGCGTGCCCTGGTAGACGAGCCCAGCCACCCGCGCGATCTCTCGAAAAGCCCGCTTGGCCAGCTCCGGAAAATTCTGGGAGGCGTGGATGTCCTCCTCCAGTCCTTCCAGGAGAGTCAGCGCCCGGCGGATCTCCAGCTCGCTGCCGAGCGGCTCGGTCGAGAGGAGCTCGAAGCCATAGTTCGTCGCTGACACGGCAATCGTATTCGGGCGAAGCTGGGACAAGCGATAGGCGGCCAGATGGCCCAGGCCTTCATTGACGCTCCAGCCTTCCCAGGTATAGACGAACAGGTGGTGCCCTTCCGCCGTGCGGCAGCGTTCGATCAGCTGCTGCGCCGCCGAAGGAATGCGCGACCGGGAGGATTGCACACGGGCAATCGGCAGGAGCGCGTGGATCTCTGGCGACGGGGGGGCGGCGCCCTCCACGGCCTGCCTGAGCCGATCCACCTCGCGCCGCAGATAGGCGGAGAGTTGGACGCTGAGCGGAAGGATCGTGCCGCTCCAGACGGCCGCTACCGGCCTCCGCCGGCGAGCGGGTTTCACATAGGCCGTCATGTCCCGCATCTGGAGAAACTCGACGGTGCGTCCGCCGAACTGGATGACATCTCCGGGCCGGAGCTTCGCGATGAACATTTCATCGATCAGGCCGAGCCTGGCTCCGCCGCGGACCTGCACCGTCACGCCGCTGTCTGAGAGAATCGTGCCGATGTTCATCTTGTGCCGGCGGGACGCCTCCGCCGAGACAAACCGGTAGCGCCCTCCCACGACTTCCACTTTACGAAACTCCGGATAGGAAGCCAGGGCTCCGCCGGAACGAATAAACTCCAGGGCCCAGGAGAATTCCTCATTCGTGACGGTTCGAAACGACCGGGCGGATCGGATCTGTCGAAAGAGATCGGCCGGATCGAATCCTTCGTTGAACGACGCATTCAGCAGACACTGCACCAGCACGTCGAGCGGCTTCGCCGGCGCGATCCGCTCCTCCATCACACCGTCCTGCATCCCCTCGCGCAGGGCCGAGGCTTCGAGAATCTCCATGACGTTGGTCGGGCAGAGCTGCACCAGCGTCGCTTCCCCAGGCCTGTGGAACGCGCGCCCGGCCCGTTGGATCGCGCGGGTAATCGATTTGGCCGACCCGATTTGAATGACGTTTTCAACCGGCGGGAAATCCACCCCGAGATCGAGCGATGAGGTCGCGACGACCAATCGCAAGCTGCCGCTCTTGATCCCTGCTTCGACCCGCTGCCGTTCATCTTGATCCAACGAACCATGGTGGAGGGCCATCAGATACGACCATTCCGGCTTAGCCTCGAGGATCGCCTGAAACCAGCGCTCCGCGTGCGATCTGGTGTTGGTAAAGAGCAATGTGCTGCGCGTGACGTCGATCTGCGTGAGGACTTCCGGCAGGAGGTGCAATCCCGAATAGCCGAACCAGGGGCAGCGCTGAACGGATTCCGGAAGCAGGCAGTGGAGGCGGATCTGCCGTGGAAGGTCCGCGCAAATGATCTCCGCGTGATGGCCGCTTCCCACGGCCACCGACGCGGCTTCTTCCAGGTTGGCGATCGTCGCGGACAGCGCCCAGACGCGGACTTCCTTTGCGATCGAACGAAGTCGAGCCAGGGTCAATTCGAGCAGGCTGCCTCGCTTCGTGCCCATCAGCTCATGCCACTCGTCCAGCACGACCGCCTGCACGCCCTGCATCCGAGCTTCCCAGCCTTGATCGGTCAACAGAATCGCCAACGACTCGGGCGTCGTCACAAGGACGTGGGGCAGTTGTTCCTTGAATTTCCGGCGCGCCGCCGGACTGGTATCGCCCGTGCGGAGATCCACGGCAATCGGCCAGCCCAGATCATCCAACGGCCGTTGAATGGCTTGCGCGATGTCCCGCGCGAGGGCCTTGAGGGGCGTGATGTACAGCAGCGTGAGTCCCGGATCGAGGCCGCGCATGGAACGAGAGATCAAGTTCAGAAGCGGTCCCCCGACCGCCGCATAGGTCTTCCCGCTCCCGGTCGGCACCGCCACCAGGCCGGAGCGCCCTGCTTCGAAGGCTTGCCAGGCATCGGTCTGAAATGGAAAAGGAGTCCACCCTTGGCGGCTGAACCAGTCGTTCCACTGCTCCTGCGCCTGCTCGCGCGACAGCGCCGGCCAGACTCGCGCACGAACCCGCGCTTGCTCCCCGGCATCCGGCCGCGGCCGAGGCGGCCGCGTTCGATTGAGCCGTTGAATGCCGCGTAAGACTTTAGCCGAGGGACTCATGAAGTCGCGTCGCCCCTTTCTAAATCGAACTGCAATTGCTCGGGATTATCCGAGGCTGCACGTGCCGACCTGGCGCGCGCCACCTGGCCTCCTCGCGAGCCCAACGATTCCATCAGGCTGTCCAACGTGGCGACCTGGTCCGCATCCTCCACCCGCTTGTCCGTTCGCTCGCGCAGAATGCGGGGAAAACGCAGCGCGAAGCCGGACTTGTGCCGCTCGCTCCGGCTGATGCCTTCGAACCCGATTTCGAACACCCGTTGCGCCTCGACCGTGCGGACGGGACCGAAGCGCTCGCGCGTATGTTTGCGGATCCAGCCATCCAGTTCGCGAATCTCCTCATCCGTGAGGCCCGAATAGGCCTTCGCCACTGGGATGAGCCGGCCTTCAGCCCAGACAGAAAAGGTGTAATCGGTATACAGCGAGGCGCGCCGGCCGGTTCCCGGTTGGGCGGCCGTCAGCACGGCATCGATTGCCAGCGGATCGATCTTCCACTTGAACCAGACCCCGCGCTTGCGGCCTGCCACATACTCGCCGGCCTTCGCTTTCAGCATGAGACCTTCCGCCCCTTCCACTCGCGACCTTTCGCGGAGGAGTTTGGCCTGCTCCCATGAGGACAGGTCCAGCAGCGGACTGATCCCCAGCGATTCACTGAGGAAGGCCTTCAGCTTCCCTTCGAGCATCGCCCGCCGTTCTGCAAGAGGGCGGTGGCGGCATGATTGGCCGTCGATGTGCAACAAATCATAGGCGAGGAACGAGACGGGACTGGAGGCGATCAGGGCCAGCGACGGTCTTTTGCGGTTCAATCGTTGCTGCAGGGATTGAAACGCGCCGGGTCGACGCCAATCGCCGGCGACAATTTCTCCATCGATGACCCAATCGCCGGGAACAGCCAGCAGCACTCGCGTCAGGTCCGGGAACGAACCGGTGATCCGCTCTTCGCCGCGTGACCAGATTTCGATGCGCGACCCGGCTTTCACCACTTGGCAACGGATGCCATCCCACTTCCATTCACATTGCCAATCGGACACCTCGCCCAGCGCTTCCGGATCGCTCTCCATCGGCGCAGCCAAGCAGAAGGGAAGCGGCAACAGGTTCTCATCCGCGCTCCGCCCATCCGCTGTCTCTTCCGCCGGCGCACTCAGACGGGCAAAGAACTCAGCGCCGGGCTGCCAGGTTCCTACGAGCCGGGACGCAATCACCGCCGGGGGCAGAGAATAGACGGCCGCCAGGGCTCGATAGACCAGCGTCTCGGACACACCGACCCGCAACGAGCCGGTGAGCAACTTGTTCACGATGAATGTTTCACGGACTTCGAGTGCATTCCACCATTGGAAAATCATCCCGCGGCGAGCGTGATCGTCCATCCCTGAAAGCGGGAGGATGCGCTGCTCCATCCATTCGCCCAACGACAGGGGTTCTGAAGGCGCCCGATCGGCGGCCTGCTCACCCGCAGCAAGCAGCAGCGCGATCAGTTCTGCCGTATCGCCCACCGCCGCATAGGATTCCTCCATCAACCAATCGGGGTAGCCGACCTTTTCTTGCGCCCAGCGCCGCAACTTGGTCGAGCCCACGATCTGTTTGGGTCTCTGCCCGGAGAGAAAATAGAGCACCCAGGCGCAGGTCTCCGGATCCTCCCAGCGGAAGAAGTCCGCCATGATGCGCACCTTGTCGTTGGTCGCGGTCGTCTGGTCGAGTTGCTCGAACAGGGCAGCAAACGCCTGCACTACGCTTCCTCCTCTCCGAAATGCGTCGTCAGGGCCTCAGCCTTCATGCCCTTCACCTCGCGAAGATAACGGGCCAGGGTGTCGGAGCTGCCGTGCGTGACCAAGAGGCGGGACGCGCGCGACTGTTCGACCGTCTCCAGCAGCCCCCGCCAATCCGCATGGTCGGATAAGACAAATCCCCGGTGATACCCGCGCCGTCGCCGGATGCCGCGCACCGCCATCCAGCCCGACGCAAAGGCGGTGGAAACCTGGCGGAACCGCTTCATCCAAGGGCTGCGATGGGCGGACGGAGGCGCCAGGACCAGCCGCCCTTCGGTAGGACCTTCTGCATCACTCACCAGCCTGGTCGGCACCATCGCGACGCCCTGCTCACGGTAGATCTGCGTCAGGGACGCCACCGCTCCGTGCAGCAGCACCTCGTCACGCGTGAAGCGCGCCAGTTCGGCGAGAATGCGTTGCGCCTTACCCAGGGCGTAACAAAACAGCAGCGCCGTCACATTGTCCTCGCGGCAACGCTGCCACCATTCGACGATGCGCCGCGTGACCTCATGGGCGGAGTCCCAGCGGTAGATGGGCAAGCCGAACGTTGCTTCCGTGATCATCGTATCGCAGGGCACGGGCTCGAACGATTCGCAGGTGGGATCGGCGTCGCGCTTGTAATCGCCCGTCACGACCCAGACGCGAGACGCCTGTTCAACACGTATTTGCGCCGAGCCCAGAATGTGTCCGGCAGGATGAAACGAAATCCAACAATCGCCGAGCCGCACCGGCTCCCGGTACGGCACCGGTCGGATGCGAGCCTCCGGTCCCAGCCGGTGGCGCAATATCGCCGCGCAGGGCTCCGCGCACCAATATTCGGCACTGCCTGCACGGGCATGATCGCCATGGGCATGGGTGATCAGATTGACGGCAGCCTTTCCCCAAGCATCGATGTGGAACCGGCTGCCGGGACCAGCGAGCCCTTCGGGCTGCAAACGGATCAGATCGGTCATGACATGGTTATCCACCGATGATCATCGGTCATCATACCAACCGCTTCATTAGACAATGGCAGGGCCCGGCACGCGCCTTCCTAAAACCCTAGTGAAGGAAAAAGCGTCTGGCCGCTGGCCGGGCAGGTACGATGCGTTGGTCCGATGTGTTGGATGGCTGTGTGCAGCAGGCGACGCTGGGTCAGGAATCTTGCCGGGTCAGCCGGCGACGGGGTGAGGGGACTGCCCGCAGGTCGCCCCCGTGAAATTACAGCGACGAGACGAGGACCTGCTCGATCGAACCGGCGACGGGATGGAGTTCCGTCCTGGAAAATCCCGCCGCGGCGAACATCTGCTCATACTCCCGAAAGGTATAGGCATCGCCTTCCGGTGTCGTCGCCAGCATGATCAAGCTAAACTCCGCGACCGGCGGGGGCGTCACGCGATTGTCGTCCGGCACGAACTCCAGCGTGATGACCCGGCCGCCCGGCGCGAGGCATCGATGGACTTTGCGCAACAATGATTCGCAGGTCGGCACGGAGAAATGATGCAGAAAATTCGTGAGCAGGACGAGATCGTAGCCCTCGCCGAATTCCTGCTGGAATGCGTCGCCGGCGATCGTCCGATAACGCGAGGCGATCCCGGCCTCTTGCGCGAGTTGTTTTGCCACGGTCAGCACATTCGGCCAATCCAACGCCACGATCTCCGCCTGCGGGCAACGGCTGCCGATCTCGACCCCGAACAGACCATGCCCCGCAGCGATGTCCAACACCTTTTTCACGTTCGGCTGCGACTGCCGCACGAACATGCCGATCTCTTCCGCCGGCTTGGCCATCATCGGAATCATGGAGCGCGCGAAATCCACCCAGAGCGGATGCTCGGGCGTGACCGTGCCCGCTGCCCCTGCCACCGTGCCGCCTTTCCGTACCGCGTCGGTCAGATTCTCAAATGCGGCGAGAAACTTGGGCGCGTGCAGAAAGCCCAACACGGAGCCCATGTAGGCCGGCGAGCGCCGGTCGAGAAACACGGCACTGTCCGGCGTCAATTTGTACCGATCGCCTTCTTTGGCCAAGAAACCTTGGATGGTCAGATAGTCCGCCAGAATGCGCACGCCGCGCTGGGCCGCGCCGCACCGTTCGGCCAAATCCCGCACCTGATCATGGCCCAACCCGATGGAGGTGAACAGATCGAGTTCGACGGCAGCTTTCAGCGCCTGCGAACGTTGATAAGCGTTGGCCGTCTGGAAAAACAACTGCGGGGTCGGTCCCCCGGCCGGCTCCGGTTTCAACATCGGCATCACTCCTCGGTTCGATGGTGGTAGCCATGCGACTGGTCGGCATTGAGAGGGATTGTAATCCTTCGGACGGATTGATGCGAGGGCGGGCTGTCTCAGCCCATGCCATCGGGTGTGCGCGCCTGCCATCCGTTAAGGAAAAACACAGCCTCGCCGGCGCCACACTAACAGGCTGCGGAAAAACTCATTTTGCCCTCTGTAGCCCTTGTAACTATCGAGGGGTGAGACGAGCTGAATAGCCAGGCAGGATGCGCAAAAAGGCTGTCCAGCAAGGCCGCAGCAAGCGAAGAGGCGAGGCGTACGCTTCAGTACGTTGTCTCTGAGCGATGCGAGAACGCCGCTGGCGGACTTTTTGCGCATCCTGCTAAGCCGACTGCCAGGCATATTGCGCGATGAGCGCCAGCAGGCAGAGGCATAACACCGCCAGCGCTGCCAAGCCGGAGATCCACACCGAGCAGGCGGGATACTGCCTGAACGGCTCCCGGCGCATGTGCGGAAACCGCATGAGACAGTAGGTCGTCACCGACGCCCCGCACCCTACAATGGCTATCAACACCTGCGCCACGTCCATGGAATCCCCTTACGGAAATGCCAGGCCACCCTACGCGCGAGAGAGCGGAGCGTCAAGAATCAAGGCAAAAGCCGGCAGTTGTGTCACGGCCGGGCGATATGGTGAGATCGAGACATGGCTGTTGCGATGACCCTCCACACCAGCCGGCTGCTGCTCCGGCCGTTTGAACCGGCCGACGCGGAAGCCGTGCACCACCTGGCCGGATCTCGCGACGTGGCCGCCGGTACTTTTCTCCCGCATCCGATGGACCGGCAGGCGGCTCACGACTGGGTCACGGGTCGGCTGACAGACCAGTCGGCCGGTACGAGCGTGACCTTTGCGGTGACCTTGGCGGAGAGCGGGCAGGTCATCGGCTCGATCGGCCTAGAGCTCGTACTCGCGCATGAACAGGGCCGCTTGAGTTATTGGCTGGGCAAGACCTATTGGAACCGGGGCTATGGCACGGAAGCCGTGAGAGCGTTACTGGACTACGGCTTTACCAGTCTGAAGTTGCATCGCATCTACGCGCCGCATTTCCATACCAATCCGGCCTCCGGGCGGGTATTGCAGAAAGTAGGGATGACGCACGAAGGCCGATTGCGTGAACATTATCTTCGTTTCGGCACACGCATCGATGTGGAGATGTATGGTCTGTTGCGACAGGAGTTTATCGCGTGCCGCCCGGTGATCGACGGCGAGCCTCCACCAAGAGAATCGTGACTTCTTCCGCGGCCCGCTGTCCACTCTCAACGGCTCCGTTCATATACCCTTGCCAACGCAGGCTGGTATGTTCGCCGGCAAACAAGATCCGGCCATGCGGCTTGGACAACCAGGCTCGTTGCTCCGGCTCATACCCCGGCGGAAATACTGCGTACCCACCGCGCACGAATGGATCGTCTTCCCAGGTCACCTGATGCGAGGCGCGTAAAACGGCGTTCTTCGCTCCCAACCACCGCAACTTCGCCGCCAGCGCTTCCGGGCCTCCTTTGGCAATGAGGTCCTGCGTGTCACGACTCGCGGAGCCGCCCGCGAGCAAGGTCAGGATGCCGCTGCGTCCCCGCTGCGCTTCGTTTCCGTCCCAGAGCGCGCCGATCGGCAAATCGGTTCCATAGGCCAGGGGCTTTCCCGCGCGTCGCCAGAATCGCCGATCGAACTGCAGGAGGGTCTTCGTCGCCGGTCCGTAAGGCAGATCTCGGAAGGCGTGGCGTTGAGGCGCAGGCAAGGGCGGCGTGAAGACGAGCCGCCGGACGATGGTGGCGGGGAGCGCCAGCACCACTGCATCAGCGGCCATGTGGCCCTGCCCGCCGCAGCAGCGAAGGGTGACCCGGACCTGGCTCCCGCGCTGCGCCACAGCCTGCACCATGGAATTGAAGTGAACCGGTTCTCGCAGTGCACCGGCGAGCGCGGCGGCGAGACGATCGTTGCCGCCCTTGATGCGATAAAAATGGTCCCACGCAAACGATTCCGCAGCCAGTTGATCGATGAGGGCGAGCAGCGACAGCTGTTCGGGATCGGCCAGGAAAAATCCACGCATGCCGTTGAGCCGCGCGCGGAGCTGCCGGTCGGCCTTGATGTCGTCGAGCCACTCCGCAACCGACCGGTCCGCCAGTCGCCGCGCAATCGGGCCTTCCCACCGGCGTTCGTTCGCCACGTGGGCCTGCACCCAGGGCTCCGCTGCGCGCGCCAATTGCGCCCACAGGCCGCCGGACGCCGCCGCCCGCTCAATCACCGGCGCGCGCGAGGCCTTACGGACATAGGCAAACCCGCCACGCAAGATCGGTGACAGTGTCAGTCCCAGGTCGTGAGCCAAACTCCGAATCGCCTCCTGATCCGGGTCGATCAGGTCGCCCCCCGCCTCGGCATGTTGTCCGTCGTAAAATCCGTCACGCCTTGTCCACACCCGGCCACCGACGCGATCACGCGCTTCCACGACCGTGACCCGCGCGCCGCGCCGCTGGAGCTGAACGGCAGCGGTCAATCCGGCCAGCCCGGCTCCCGCCACGATGATCGACCTGCCGCGTAGTACGCCGCTGTTGCCCATAACGTTCAACGATACGCGATTCGGCGAGCCGGGGAAAGCCGTGCTCACGCTGGTGGTACAAGTTCAGTCCTCCCGCGCTCCGGATCCTTGCTTGATCAGACCTCATAAAATCGCTAGGCTACGGCCTTCAACGAGGAGGTGCCGTATGGATGCCGACCAGTCGAGCCGCCCTTCCTCCCCGGACGCCCTGTTGTCTGAACCCGCTTCTCCGCCAACCGCTGCCGACGAGCGGAGTTTTCACATCAGGGTCGCGATCTTTGCTGGTGTGGTCATTGCGGCGGTGGTCGGCGCGCTCGTGGGGTATCCCACCTGGCAGGAATACGTCTCGCAGCAGGAAGCCAAACTCGAACTACGAGCCTACGTGAACGTCCGCGCGGCCGGGCCTGGGGCCCTGAAGGAAGGTGTACCCCCTCGCGTCCGGGAAACGATACTAAACAGCGGGCGAACGCCGGCGTACAACGATGCCATCCACACCTTTGTCACCGTGGCCGATTACCCGCTGATCAAGAACTTTGAACGGGTCACCTGCCCGCCCGACGATCAACAGCCGGACAAACGGCGGTGGTTCCTGGGCAAGGTGCCGCGAGCGGAAACGGCGCGGGAGACGCCCTTCACCGCCGAGGAGATCACGGCGATCCAGACCGCCAAATCAGCGCTCTACTTCCATGGAGCGGTGTGCTACCGGGATATTTTTCACGAACCGCACCGCACCGACTTCTGCATGTTTTGGAAATGGGACGCAGGCCGCATGAGCCCCGCTCTGTCCTGCGATCAAGGGAACAAGGCGGATTAGGAAGGGAGAGGGTGGGCTTGGTCTGTTACTCCAGATCCTCCACCCACAGGAGACGGTCATGCAACGGGTGAGCAGCCAACGCCTTATAGAACTTCCGGTCGGCCGTGATCAATCGTCCCTCAACGACTTCTGCGAGGGCAAGGTAGAGGCAATCGTACAGACTCTGCTGCGTATCCAATGCGAGTTCGTAGGCAGCCGGAAACAGTCGCTCGTCGGCATGTCGCTGGAGCGGAAGATGCCGCAACTCCTTGAGGATGGTGCTTCCCTCCGCACGAGTGAGCTCTTTTCGCCTAATCTTCTTGGCGATAACGCTGCCAAGTTCCATGACCATGAAAGCGGGAACATGAAGGTGTTCATGAAGGCGAGTCACGAGGAGTGCGGCATCAGAATGAATTTCAGGGATGAACCATTTAATCGCGACACTGGCATCGACGACATAGCCGCTCACCGATCGCGGTCTTCCCGGATAAGGTCAGCACTATTCTTGAATGTCTTTCCGGACTTCCTGAGTCGCACACGAAATCTCTCGATTCGCTTCCAGGCCGCTTCATAGTCCGGCACCGCTTCTTCTAGAATCGTCTTCACTTCGGACTGCAAAGAGCGGCCATGCTCCTTCGCCCGTTTCTTCAACCGACCAATGACATTGCTATCAAGTTGCCGCACAAGGACCTGAGCCATAACGGCCTCCTAATTATAAGACCGACATGATAGCAGGATGTTATCTCTATCAAACCGGGGAGCGATGTGCAGATCGGCCAATAGCCTCATGAAGCAGCGGAGATGCGCTCGCTGGCAAGCCACGCGCCATACTTCGCCGCCTGATACACATCCTCAACTTGGAGTTCTGGATACTCCCGCGCAATATCAGCAGCCGTGTACCCATCACCTAACAACTTGAGTACAAAATCTACTGTGATGCGAAGACCCCGAATCGTGGCTTTTCCACCACACACACGCGGATCTATCTGAATTCGGTCCAACATCATTCGCTTAATCTACCTGTTTATGATCTTTGCCGCAACGACCAGCTTAAACCCTTCCACGCACAGGTGAATACATCACCCAGGACAAATGCCTGTATAGTCGAGATGGGCAACTCACAGCACAAACACATGATCGACGAGGTAGCGGGAGCCCTGCTGCACGAGAACCATTTCGGCGACGTAGTCACCGGGCGAGTTTGAGAACTGCTGTTTCCACACGATGGCGATGGAACCGGGGCGGCGAAAGATGGCGACGAGTTCTCTCGCCCCGAAGAACCCCTTTTCGGCTTGATACTGCCGGCACACTCGCTCCAGATAGTCTTTCGTCACAATCGCTTTCAGCCGATCGGTAAAGTCCCGGACATGGCGTTCGTGGTCGATGGCGGTCGAGGCCTCCATCAGATTGTCCATGATGGGATCGGCAATCGCCAGAATTTCCGCGTCGGATTTATTCTCCAAATCCATGTTGCCCTCTCAGGAATCTGTATGCAGGTCGGTGTCCGGAGCAAGATACGCAGCGCGAATGGGCAGAAGCAATCGGGCGATCTACGGCTGTAGCTGGAGAGGCCTGAGTGTGTCGCTCCCCCGGCGGCAGGCATCAGTAGCTACCACCCGAAACTCACGGCTTCGCCACGTGCAGCAATTGCTCAAGAAACGGCCGCTGCCCGGCAAGAATCTTTTCACACGCGGTAGGGATATCGAACCATGCGCCGCGGTCGACTTCGGGGAACTGTTGAACCTTGCCGGAGCGGGGTGGCCATTCGAGCGGAAACGTATTGCTTTTCAGGGTCGCCGGATCGAAGTCGCCTTCCACGGCCCAGGCCGAGATCAGCTTGCCGCTTGGTTGCTTGACCGGCGCCAGAGGTTGAAGGAGGCCCGGCAGCTCGCCGCCCGTTTCTTCGGTAAATTCACGCCGCGCGACTGCCTCCGGATCTTCACCTTCCTCATATTCACCTTTTGGAATCGACCATGCCTCGGCATCTTTCTTCGCCCAAAACGGGCCGCCAGGATGAACCAAGAAAACTTCCAATCGTCCTTCGCATTGGCGATAGAGCAGGAGCCCCGCACTGAGTTTCTTGGACATGTCAGACCTCCTCAGCTTCCTTGCAGCACGCGGGCAGGTTCTCGTCGCTCAAAGCGATCGTCCCCGCTGTATCCTTTTAGACTGAGCCTGTATCAAAACGGATACCTCGCGCTGCCGAGCAGAAGGGCTCGGCCTATCCGGCTCTAGCGCCCTGAGACAAACGGCCGTTCCTAAGCCCCTGTCAGAACTCACGAGTCCGATCCCGGCGCTGGTGCTGCTGCGGCGTCGAAGACGAGGTACGTCCCTTGCCTTCCGACCAAACAGATTTCATGAACGAGCGCACCTTTTCAAAAAGAGCTGAGTAGATGATCACGCAGATTCAAGCATCACCACCGTAACCGTCACGCCCTCCCCGGCACGAGGCCCCCATGAAGCGCAAGGATCGCGCGTTACACATCCTGGCATGGTGCTACCGGCAGCTCAACCGCGTTCTCCCCTGGCATCGTCTTCCGAAGTATCTCGGCATCGGCAATTTGATCGCGCTCCGGCATGACCTGCGGCGCTGGAACCTGTTCGACACAGGCCCCCTCGTCGCTGGAACCGGGGCAGCCCCCTGCCCGTTTCACCGTAAGGACCTCGAGGAACGGCGGGCCGACGGATCACACAACGATCTTCAGGCTCCTTCGATGGGTAAGGCTGGATGTCCCTTCGGCCGAAATGCGCCGCTCGACCTCATCTCCGCGTCTCCCGAACCGGGCCTCGACACACCGAGCCCGCGCGAGATCAGCCGGCTGCTCATGACCCGGACCCAATTTATTCCGGCCACCTCTCTGAATCTCCTGGCCGCCGCCTGGATCCAATTTCAGGTTCACGACTGGTTCGGCCACGAGCAGGAAGATGACGCCTCCGCCCCGATCGCTTTGGCCGAAGGCGATCTATGGCATGACCATCCCATGAAGGTGCGCCGCACGAAGGCAGCCCAGCGCGCACGAGCCGGATGCCCGGCACAGGTGCCCATCTTTCTCAACACGGAAACCCATTGGTGGGATGCGTCGCAGCTATATGGCAGCAGCGCGCAGCGGCAACTGGATGTCCGCTCACACCGAGAGGGAAAGCTCACGGTGACCCAGGGACGGCTGCCTTCCATGGAGGCGCTCGACGGGGCGCTCCCGGGCATCGACCTCACCGGATTCAACGACAACTACTGGATCGGCCTCAGCCTGTTTCATACGCTCTTCGCCTTGGAACACAACGCCATCTGCGAGATGCTGCTCCAGCGTTATCCCTCCTGGACGGATGAGCAACTGTTTCAGAAAGCTCGCCTGATCAATGCCGCCCTGATCGCAAAGATTCATACCGTGGAGTGGACGCCGGCCTTGCTGCAACATCCCACGCTCGACAGCGGCATGAAGGCCAACTGGTGGGGGCTGCTCGGCAAACAGATCCGGACTCGCATGGGGCGGCTCAGCAACAGCGAAGTATGGAGCGGCATTCCCGGCTCCCCTACCGAGCATCATGCGGCGCCCTTTTCGATGACGGAGGAATTTGCCGCGGTCTATCGGCTGCACCCGCTAATCCCCGATGAGTACCGCTTCTATTCGTTGACCGATTCGACCTTCAGTCATTACAAAGCGTTCCCCGACATCCAAGGCAACCAGACGCGATCCACGATCGACGAGGTCGGCATCGACAATGTGTGGTTTTCCTTCGGCCTGGCTCATCCGGGGCAATTGACGCTCGGCAACTTCCCGCGCTTTCTGCAGGAGATTCGCCGCATCAAGCCCTTGCCGAACGGGGATCCGGAGATCCTCGACGTCGCCGCCATCGACATCTTCCGCGATCGGGAACGCGGGGTGCCTCGCTACAATGCCTTCCGGCGCATGCTTCGCATGAAACCGATCAAGAGTTTCGAAGCATTGAATCTCGAATGGGCCAAAAAGCTGAACGATCTGTATCAAGGCGACCTTGAACGGCTGGATCTCATGGTCGGCCTCTATGCCGAGGAACCGCCGCCCGGTTTTGCCATCAGCGACACGGCCTTCCGAATTTTTACCTTGATGGCTCCGCGCCGTCTCAAAAGCGATCGGTTTTTCACCGCGGACTTTCGACCGGAGGTCTACACGCCAGCCGGCATCGACTGGGTGCAGAACCAGGACTTGACGAGCGTGTTGCTGCGTCACTATCCGTCGCTCGCGCCGGCCCTGCGAGGCCTCGGGAATCCGTTCCTCCCCTGGCACAACGTTCATCAGCCGGCGACGCACTAACAGGCTGTTGAAAAGCTATTTGGAGGGTCTCTGGAAAGCAAGACTCCACCGTGTGAGAACGTGCAGGCCTGCGCTCAGGATGTTCAAAATGGCCGTCCAGCGCGGCCGCAGCAAGTGAAGCGGCGAAGCGTACTCTGGGTACGTTGAGCCGCTGAACGACGCGAGAACAAAGCTGGAGGGCTTTTTCAACATCCTGGTAGACCTATGGAGGAGGAGCTCGAACAGACGGTCTCTCCCGCTGATTGCCGCCGTTCTCGCTTCCTCAGAGAGGATGTCCGATGTCCCTGATCACATCGTTGCAATGGATGATCCGTAACGGTCTTTGGAACGGCATCACCCGAATAAAATTTCGCAAGACTCGTCCCCAAGACGTGACGATGGTGGCTCCGCGGCGATCACCAGTGACCCTGATTCCGCTCACGGACGCCTTTCCCGCCATCCCCGTTTCGGGCTTACGCATCGCCGAGCAGGTCCCGCACGATGAACGGCAGTCGGGTGCCGAGGGAATGATGCGCTTTCTTGCGCAGCTGTGCGCGTGGATTTCTCCTATGCAAGCGGGAAGGCCCGGGATTGCCGTCAATCCCCAGCAGGCCCTGGACAAGGCCTACAGCCGAGGCCATCGTCAGACAGTCCTGCAACAGGCGTCTGCGCTCCGACTCGATCCGCAACGGATGCTGCGTCCTCCGGCCTTGCCGATCGAACTGCAAGGCCTTCCCGATCTGGGAACGCTGGCCCTCCGGGGCCCCTATGCGGGCTATCTCCGCCGGGTGCAGGGCAGCTCCAATGACTTCGAATGGGATTTGCAAGAGCTCAGTTCATACAGCCACCAGCCGGACCTCTATGCGCCCTGGGCCCATGTGTTGTTCCGGGCAGATTCCCGGCGCGCCGCACTCCATCCCCTGCGGATACGCTGTGAACTCGGGTCCATCCGCCCCGGCGACGCGAACTGGCCTCTGGCGACGCGGATTGCCCTCTGCGCCGCCACGACCCACACGGCGCTGGTGCGGCATTGGACCTGGACGCACATGGTCGGAGGGGAATATTTCTCAGCCGCCACCCGCAATCACCTGGCACCGGATCATGCCCTGTGCCGGCTGCTGTGGCCCCACATGGTCGGCACGCATGCGAGTAATCGGCTGGCCATCCTCGGGCAACTGATGCCCGAGGGCGACTTTGAGGCCATCTACAGCCTGACCTATTCGGGGCTGTGCCAGCTGATCGACAAAACCAGTGAGCACTTCACTCTACGCTCATGCGATCCGGAGGAGGACGCGCGCCACCGCGGCCTGCTCGACAGCGGCCTCCCCATGCCGACGTTCTCGAACTGCCGGCGAATCTTTCGGCTGTTCCAGGCTCACGCAGAACGATATCTGCGGCTGTACTTTACGGACGAGGAGATCGCGCTGGATCAGTCGATCCGCAGCTGGTTGGCTGAACTGGATCGCTGGTTGCCGAACGGGACCGGCGTCGCATCGACTCCGCTGACCTGTGCGGCATTAGCACGAGTGGTGGCCCGATTGATCTATCTGGCGTCCGTGCAGCATGAACAATTCGGCACCCAGTTATGGAACTATCAACTGTGGGCAGAGACGCATCCCGTGCGGGTCTATCGTAACGCCCGCCGGCTGCCGGAGGATGTGTACCAGCGGCTGGTCAACTCGAATTATGTGCTCAATGTCGTACGGGCGCCCCTGCTTCAAGATTATGCTCGCCTGGCCTTGGCGGAACCAGGACGTCCGGACCGTCAGCCGCGAGCGGAAGCCGTCTTCGCGCGATTCCGGCAAGACCTGACGCGTCTCCAACGCAAGATGGAACGGAAGCCGTGGGCGCCGTGGGCGTTGTACCCGGCCGATCTCGAGGCCAATATCAATGCCTAAGGACACCCCGGCTGACAGACCCGACCGTCGCCCAGGAATCGAGGAGGAGCCCTGCACGCTGCTGACGAAAGAGCACACCATTCTGGAACGCCCGGTGATGGCGTTTCGTCCCTTCGGCCTCGATGAGCAGGGGCACAAGATCGCGGATGTCAGCGGCACCCTCGTGGTATCCAGCATTCAACACCTGGAAAAATGCTTGGAAAAGACCGGCGGGCGGGAAGCGGCGGAGGAAGCCGTCGCACAGCTGTGTCGCCTGTTGAACGATCGCATACCGGACTCGGCATACTACGTCACCCCCGCGTTTCTCAGAAAAGAATGGAACAGTTACTCCTATGAGTTCCTCAGCTACTTGCGGGAGTTGTGCAAACAACTCTCGGGCGATCCGGACTTTCATTTCAACACCGGCTTGACCAAGGTGATTTCGCCGGTCTTCCGCGTCCTGGCCAGGCCGTTTTCGCTGTCCCAGTTCTCCCGGCTGGCGCTCTACTGGGCGCAGCGTTATACCCAAGGCACGGTCGAGTGTGAAGTGGCGGAGGTGACGGATCACTCGATGATTTACCGCCTGCGGTTTACCGAGCATACGCTCCGGCAATTCGGCCCGTATCTCAAAGCCTGCGCGCACCAGGTCTGCGCATCCACGAAAGGCCGCATGGTCGCCGCCCCCACAATGGTGCACGGCGGTCCGCCCGCCACCGTCACCGATCGCGCCTGCATCGTCAACGGAGATCCCTGGTGCGAATGGGAAGTCCGGTGGCAACCCGAGCCGGCATTGTCCTACTGGTTTCTGGGCGCGCTGCTGCCCGCCCTGCTGGCATGGACCTATCTCCGCCGCTACTATCCCGCCATGTCGGCGCTCGAGGCGTTGCTCCTTCTTGCGGTGCCTGTCACCTTCACGGCGCTCGTGACAGAGCTCCGGCAACGCAGTCTGGCGCGCCGGCGCGAATCGCTGATTCAAGAACAAATGCAATTCGTGGACGCACGGTACCAAGATTTGCGGGTGGCGTTCGTGGAGCAGGAGCAGACCCGGGTGGAACTCCGGCGGAAAATCAGTCAACTCACTGCGCTGAACCGAGCAGGGCTGGGCTTCAATTCCACGCTGGACCGCGAATCGCTGGTGCAAACCGTCCTGGGCACTCTCATCCAGGATCTCCACTACGACCGCGCCATGATCAGTTTTTATGACGCCGACCGCCAAGTCTTGCACGGCGGACGTGTCCTCGGTGTCTCGGACGAGATTGCCGCATTCGTCCGGCGGCGGGAATTGCCGGTTTCGGATCCGGATGGATTTCCGGCATCCGCCCTGCGCGACGGCAAACCGCTGCTCATCCAGGATATCGCCGCCATCTGGGAGCACTTGCATCCGTCCAATCAGGAATTGGCGCTGCTGACCGGCACCAGATCGCTGATCTGGGTGCCGCTGATTGCCAAGGGCCGGATTCTCGGCACCCTCACGGTCGATCGCACGGCGCCCAACACCTTGACGGGCGAAGACTTGGAGTTGATGGTGACCATCGGCAACCAGGTCGCGATCGCCTTCGACAATGCCGCGGCCTATGCGCAGATCGAGGAGATGAACGTCGGGCTGGAGTCCAAAGTCCGCGAACGCACCGCCGAGTTGGAGCGGGCCGACCGGTCACGCTCGCTCTTTCTCTCGCATGTCTCCCATGAACTCAGAACGCCGCTGACCTCGGTCAAAGGGTTTGTCGAAAACCTGCTCGACGGCCTGACCGGCTCACTCAACGAAAAACAACAGCGATACTTGGGCCGCATCGTGGACAATGTCGGCCGCCTCATTCGCATGATCAACGACCTGTTGGATCGCACCAGGATCGAAACCGGGCAGTTGGCGCTGTCACCCGCCGAAGTCGATCTCGAACGCTGCATCGCCGAAGTGGTCGAACAACTGCGTCCCCTGGCCATGGAAAAAGAGCAGATCCTCACGGCCGACTATCCGCCGTCCCCTATCATCGTCTGGGCGGACCGGGATCGACTGATTCAGATCGTGACCAACCTCCTCCACAACGCCATCAAGTTCACGCAGCGCGGCGGCCTCGTTTCCGTGCACGTCGCCACGGACCAGCCGACGCAAGCCACTCTCTGTGTCCGCGATACCGGTCCCGGCATTCCGCCCGAATTTCTCGAAAAGGTGTTCGACCCCTTTTTCCGGATGGAGCAGGACCCGCGCAGCGGTTCGAAAGGCCTGGGGCTCGGGTTGTCCATCGTCAAAACGCTGGTCGATCTTCATCACGGCCAACTGGCGGTGCGGAGTCAGCCCGGAGTCGGGACGGAGTTCTCCGTCATGCTGCCGGTCATCCCGCCTTCTCCCGAACCGAGCGCTCCGTCTACCGGCAAGAAACGCCTGCTCGTCGTCGATGACGATCCCGACATCAGGCAACTGCTGGCCGATCGCCTGAACGCCGATGGGTTCGAAGTCGAAACCTCCGCCGACGGCCCCGAGGCGTTGTCCAGGCTTCAGGAGGGCGATTTTTCGGGCGCGCTCCTGGACATCGGGATTCCCAGGATGGATGGCCTCGAAGTGCTGCGCCGTGTGAGACAGTCGAACCAGCAACTTCCCATCGTAATCATCACCGCGGCCGAATCGAAGGATCTGGCCGTTCGCTCGATCAGCCTCGGCGCCCAGGCCTATGTGCTCAAGCCCTTCGACCCGAAAGAACTCGAACAGGTCGTGGACCAGTGGTTTACGCGTACCATGACTCGCTCCGGTTCCTACGCAGCCCCGGGAAGGATGCCCGTTCCCTGATGCAGGGCCGACAAAGCCTCCACCTCCGCCGCAAACTTGTCCAAGCTGCGGCCACCTTCCTGCCGGTTTCGCTGTGTTATGCTGAATAGGCCGGATGACGGGGGGCTTCATCATGCACGACTCCCGCACATATGTGACCATCCTCGCGTGGTTCGTCGCCTGGATCACGGCTCCGGCGCTCATCGCAACAGCCGCTTCCGCCTCCACTCCGATCTATACCTATCTCGACGAGGCCGGAGTCCAAACATTCACGAACGAGTTCGATTCCATCCCCGAACAGTATCGCGGGCAGATTGCGCCGCACGAGTTGGAATCGCCTTCGAAGCCGCAGATGGCTCCTGCCGCTACGCCCCCTTCCATACCCTCCGATCGCCGGCGAGTCGTCACCGGGACCGCGGAATATCGCATGGGCGATCACGACACCAGGGCCGATGCAGTCAAGCTGGCGGTCGAAGCCGCCAAAGCCGATGCGTTGGAACAGGTCGCGTCCTATGTCGAGCGTCTGACCGAAGTGCGGGATTGGCAGGTCACGCGCGACGAGATCCGCAGCTTTACGGCGGGCATCGTCACGGTGGCGGAGCAGCGCCTCACCAGCAGACTGGAGCAGGACAGGGTCGTGATTCGGATCGAGCTGACGGCTGAAATAGACGAAAAAGAAGTCGTCCAAGCCATTGCGGCGCTGCGGGAAAACGAAAGCGCGCGGCATGAACTAATCGCCCTCCAGGCGGCAACTGAGCGGTTGCAGCAGCAATTGGAGACCGCGACCCAAGCCCTGGACCGCGCATCCACGGCAGAAGAGGTACAGCAGTTCACGCGGGAGCGCGAGGACATGTTTGATGAGTTGCAGGCGAATACGCTGAGGGCTCAGGCGTGGACGAGCTGGACCTATCCGACAATGGGCATCTTTTCTGTTCCCTTTTCTGTTCCCTCCGTAGCGGTCCCCGGTATGAAGGGCCTTCACGGGAGGGCCCCTTCTCTCGGCCACCCTCATGAGCCGATGAGCCAACGGCACCCCTCTCCCCAGCCGGGTTCCGCACCCTATGCGCAGGTTCCGCCGCTGCTCAACCAGCAGGGCTTGCCGGCCAAGGTCGGTGACGTGGTGGTGATTCCCGCACCAAGATCGGTCCCGCCCGTCGCAAGTCAGTCCGTTCCGCAGGCGCAGCCCTACCAGGTTCACCCCAACCATTTCTGGAGGCCGACTCCACCCAACATTCAATCCCTCCCTTCTTTGCCGCAGCACAGTCCCCCGGTCAGCATGGCACCGCAGTCATTCGGCGGCAGTGGCAAGCCGGGTGAAGGTGGCTCTTCCCGCGGCAATGGCGCCCGGCGCGGGCGGTAAACAATCCCCACCGGGCATCCGCCGGCAGGAATGTCGTCGCTGAGCGAGACCGGTCTCCCTTAATAATAACCCGATCGCCCGCGCGTCCATTTCAGTTATAGTGAGGTGATGGCTTCGAGAGTGACTCATCGCGCCGGCGCCTACTCTTCCCCCAGACATCGCTCCCGCCGGTCTGCCCTTGCTTCAATGCGCGGATTCGCGGGGCGCCGCTGGCGCGAGATCCGCGCGCTCCTCCGCGCGTGGGGACGGACGGCCCCCGTCCCGCGCCTGTTCATCGGCGCCATCCTCCTGAGCTGTCTCTGGTTGACCTTGAACTGGACCTATCACACGATCAACAAGCCGACCGAAATGCTGTTTCCGTTGGAGGAGGCGCTGGATAAACATCCCACCGCAACCTGGCGGGAATATGGGTCGCTGTTTCGTGAACATTCGACGGCGGTGATCACGCCGGATCTTCTCGCCGCACTGGCCCAGGTGGAGGGAGCGGGCAATCCCGTGGCACGGACCTATTGGCGCTGGCGCTTTTCCTGGAACCCTTTCGATTGGTACCGACCGGCTTCCAGCGCAGTCGGGATGTTCCAACTGACCGATGGCACATTCCGCGAAGCGAAGCGGTACTGCGTGCACGACCATGTGGTGGTTGAGGACGGCCCGTGGAACGATGTGCATTCCTGCTGGTTCAACAGCCTCTATACGCGCATCGTTCCGAGCCATGCCATCGAACTGACTGCCGCTCTGCTCGATCGTCAAGTCGCTGCAGCGATCGGCCCCCGACGACTTGCCTCCATAACCCGACAACAGAAACAAGACCTCGCTGCCGTCATCCACCTCTGCGGGGCGGGAGCCGGCCACGCCTTCGCCGCTCGCGGCTTCCACCTCACTGCCCACCAGAAATGCGGCGACCACAACGCCGGCACCTATCTCGCCAG
Organism: uncultured Nitrospira sp.; assembly: GCA_902500995.1. Lineage (GTDB taxonomy): Bacteria > Nitrospirota > Nitrospiria > Nitrospirales > Nitrospiraceae > Nitrospira_A. The sequence goes on along the minus strand of CABVSR010000025.1, from coordinate 13,068 downwards.
GGTCAACGGCTTGCGGCTGCAGTTCGCCCGGCTCGCCAGCGGCAGCAACCTTCAACGGCTCGTGAAACCTCGTTAGGCCGTCACTCGCCACTTTCAAGCCCTCATTATTCACGAGAGTTCGTGACGAAACCGCGGAGATGCCACGCGAGACGGACGTGCGGAGCTGCGAGACCCCGAGGCATACTTGCAACAGTATGTTGAGGGGGTGAGCAGCGAGCCCGCCCGGTTGGCTGCCCTTCAGGCGCAGCCAACCTTGTCGTAGCGGCATATCGGCGGTTGCAGTAGAAGTCATCATGAATCATGCGGGCTAGGCGGTTCTGATCCGGCAGCTAGGGATTCCCCGAGTGTCCAGAACGGGGCCGGTGCGATGAACTCAGGAAGGAAGGTGCCCCATCCGGCATGATCGCCATGTGGTTGACCAATCAGACTGTCCGAATCGTTTCACTGGTATCAGCGTTGGTCTTGATGGTGCCCCGCCTGGGCATGCCCCAGGATCAACCCCCTCAGCACCCTGCGGAAATCAGTGACCGCGAACTGATCGGGCCGGTGAATCACGCCGGTCAGACAGAAGCTCCGGCCAAGAATCCGGATCGTTCCTTTACGCTCAATTGGGAGACGAGAGAGGGCCGCAGTTATCTGATTCCGGCGGCGGAGGTGCTCACGTATCTCTTCCTGCTGAACCAATTCAATCGGCACTTCACCCAACCGATGGAGGAATACCGCACCACCGGCACCACTATTCGCCAAAACCTCACCGATTCGAAATGGGTTCTCGACAACGACCAGTTCTCCATCAATCAGTTTCTGCATCCCTACGGCGGCAGCGTCTATTTCGGGCTGGCCCGTTCAGCCGGATTGAACTTCTGGGAATCGTCCCTGTATAGCGTCGCCGGCAGTTTCCTGTGGGAAATCGGCGGAGAACGGACGCCACCCTCGATCAACGACATGATCACGACACCCATCGGCGGGGCGTTTCTTGGCGAACCGCTTTTCCGAATGGCCAATTTGCTGCTCGAATCGGACGATGGCCGCCCCGGGTTCTGGCGCGAACTCGGCGCCGCCATCATTTCACCCCCCACGGGGTTCAATCGTTTGCTGTTCGGCAATCGCTTCGACGCCGTCTATCCAAGTCATCGCCCCGCGACATTCCTGCGGCTGGCCGGCGGAGGCACGCTGACGTCGAGCAGCAACAATGTGTCATCCAACGTGAATCAGCGTGGCGCCGTGGGCGAACTCACCTTGACCTACGGGCTTCCCGGCAAGGAAGAGTACGGCTACACCAGGCCCTTCGACTATTTCGATTTTCATATCTCCGCCGCCACGGCCAATACGCTGGAAACCATCACCACCCGCGGGCTGCTGGCCGGTCGGAGTTATGCCTCAGGCGACACGACGCGGGGCATCTGGGGACTGTTCGGCAGTTATGATTACATTTCGCCGCAGGTGTTCCGGGTCTCCAGCACCGCCCTCTCGCTGGGGACCGTCTGGCAGTCCTGGTTGTCGGACAACCTCGCACTTCAAGGAACTATTCTGGGTGGCGCGGGGTATGGCGCGGCCGGAAGCATCCAGCGTACGGAAGAACGGGACTATCACTATGGCGCGACGCCGCAAGCCCTGGTCGCGCTCCGGCTGATCTATGCCAATCGTGCCATGTTCGATATTACGGGACGGGAATACTATGTCAGCGATTTTCTCTCGCCTGAACGGAACGGGCAGGAAAACATCCTGCGCGCAGAATCGTCCCTCACCCTCCGGCTCTTCGACCGGCACGGCATCGCGCTCCGCTACACCGTCTCTCAGCGTGATGCCCGTTATCCGAACGTGGAATATCGCAACCAGACGGTCGCGGCCGTCAGCTTGATGTATGTCATCCTGGGGGATTCCGGCTTCGGCGCCGTCGAGTGGCGGTGAGGAATCGACAGGCGTGCGAGCGAGAACGCCGCCGGCGGCCTCTTTCATCGGTCTGCTCAAGAGAGGTTGTGCTGGGCGCGACCGATACTCCCGTCATAGCGGTTCGTGGATTTGAACAGTTCGTATCGTCCATCCATCGCGTACATCGCCACCCTCGCGCGCAGACCCTCCATCTCGGCCGTGGTCATGGGCGTAAAGCGCCGTGCGATGTCCAGATTCTGTTTCAGGACCTGCGGCGAGTCGATGCCACTGACCAGCGAGGCGATCGGCAGACTCAGTACATACCGGATCGCTTCCTCCGGCTGAACGATCTTCTGCTTGATCGGCTCGGCATTGCCGCTCAAGCTCTTCATGCCCAATGGAGCAATCCCGCGCTGGTTCAGCACCGGGAGCACCTCCCGCTCAAAACTGCGATAGGTCCCGTCAAACACGTTCAACGGCATCTGGCAGGTGTCGAAGGGAAAATCGTGTGACAACATCTTGAGATGGATGCTCGGGTGCTTGTGCCCGGTGAACCCGATGAACCGCACCTTCCCCTGCCGTTTGGCTTCGAGCAGCGCCTCCGCGCCGCCATTGGGCTTGAAGTGCCGGTCGGGATCGTCTTCGTAGACCACCTCGTGAATCTGCCAGAGATCGAGATAGTCGGTCTTCAACCGGCGCAGCGAGTCGTCGAGTTGCTGGAGCGCCACCTTCTTGTCGCGCCCGTGGGAGCAGACCTTGGTCATGAGCACCACCTGCTGCCGTTTGCCCTGCAAGGCCTTGCCCATCAGTTCTTCGGATCGCCCGCCGTTGTATTCCCAGGCATTGTCCAGGAAGTTCACCCCCGCGTCGATCGCGGCATGGAGCAGACGAATGGCCTCCGCATCATTCTCGATACGGCCCCAGTGGGCCCCTCCGAAACAGATGGCCGACACTGTTAGGCCGGTGTTCCCCAAGGCGCGCTGCGGGATCTCGCCGGGGGAACGGCCGGCTGGTGCGTCTGCCGCCAAGGCCTCGGCCAAACGGCCGGCCCCCCCGAGTGCCATGAGCGACCCGGCCGCGCCTAATCCCTTCAACAACTGCCGGCGGCCAAGCCTTGCGGACCAGATTCCCTGTTCGGGTGTTTTGGGTGCCATGGATCACCTGCCTGGTTAGAGGTGGATGCTTCAGCGACAACCATTCGACTGCGTCATCATCCGGAGGCCCGAGCCGCGGCCAGGAGCGAATCCCGATCGAGGGTCAGCAGGTCGCCGATCCGATCGACGGTCAGGTCGGCGGCAGGAAAAGTCCGCAGTACCTCTGGATCGTAGGCATAGTGTCCCTGGCGCGGGAAGACCGTCGTCACTCGCGGACCCCAGGAGGCTTTGACGGCGGTGAGAATCCGCAACTTGTCATCGACGAGCACATAGTGGTCGGCGGGATATCGTTGCTCGACATCGTCGAGTTCCTGCTCCTTATGAATATAGACCAGCACATGGCCTCCGACCGCTTCAAACAGACCGGAGCGGTCGATCTTGTGCGGCTGAAAGACGACATCGCCATCGGAAAGAATCACCGTCTGCGCCCACCGCGCCGTATGACGAATCACATCCCTGGCCTGCGGAAACAGCCGCTCGGCGAAGGGGTAATTCAGCAGAAAGCGGGACAGGGCGAACAGATGGGGATCACGGGGATACTCCTGGCGATAGCGCTGCAGCGCACCGAGGTAATCCACGTAGCCCAGCTTTTCCCGCAGTTCCTCAAAGATCACCCAGTATTGCCGCTCTCCCTTCGGGCCGATTTCCTCATCCAGGTGTTGCGTGAGATCGGCCGCGATGCGGTCATTGTCCAGCAGCGTATTATCGACATCGAACAGCACGACCACCGTCGGATCCGCCATGTCTTACCGCTTTCCGCTCCATTTCCAATTCCTGATCTCAGGCATGTCGGTCCCATGGAGCTCGATGTACTGCTTGTGCTGCATGCGTTTATCACGCATTTCCTGCTTGAGATACGCTGCGCGCGCCCCGAGCTGCGGCACCCGGTCCACAACGTCGGCCACGAGGTGGAACCGGTCCAGATCGTTCAGCACGACCATATCGAAGGGCGTCGTCGTTGTTCCTTCTTCCTTGTAGCCGCGCACATGCAGGTTGTGGTGATTCGTCCGGCGGTAGGTCAGCCGGTGGATCAACCAGGGATACCCATGGAAGGCGAAAATGATCGGCTTATCGGTGGTGAACAGCGCATCGAACTCCTTGTCGGACATACCGTGCGGATGTTCACTCGCCGGTTGCAGTTTCATGAGATCGACCACATTGACGACGCGCACCTTCAAATTGGGCTGAGCCGCACGGAGAATTTCCACCGCCGCCAGCGTCTCCATCGTCGGCACGTCGCCGCAGCAAGCCATGATGACATCGGGATCGCTGCCGCGGTCGTTGCTGGCCCATTCCCAGATGCCGATGCCGGCGGTGCAATGGAGAATGGCCGACTCCATGTCCAGCCATTGCGGGGCCGGCTGTTTTCCCGCCACGACCACGTTCACATAGTTGCGGCTGCGCAGGCAGTGATCGGTGACCGACAGCAGCGTGTTGGCATCTGGCGGCAGGTAGACGCGGATCACTTCCGCCTTCTTATTCACGACATGGTCGATGAACCCCGGATCCTGGTGGCTGAATCCATTGTGGTCCTGCCGCCACACATGGGACGTCAACAGATAGTTGAGCGAGGCGATCGGCCGCCGCCAGGAAATTTCGCGCGAGGTCTTCAACCACTTCGCATGCTGGTTGAACATGGAATCCACGATGTGAATAAAGGCCTCGTAGCAATTCATGAACCCATGGCGCCCAGTGAGCAAATACCCTTCGAGCCAGCCTTGGCACAGGTGTTCGCTCAGGATTTCCATGACCCGCCCGTCATGGGCCACATGTTCGTCGGTGGCGAGAATCTCCTCCGTCGAGCAACGGTCGGTCACTTCGAAGACGGCGCCCCAACGGTTGGAGGCCGTCTCGTCCGGCCCGAAGATGCGGAAGTTTTGCCGGTTCAGTTTCAAGACATCCCGCAGAAAAAGGCCCTGCACTCTGGTCGCTTCCGCCTCGTCCGCGCCCGGCTTGACGACCGGCACCGCATACTGCCGGAAATCCGGCATGTGCAGATCTCGCAGGAGGCTGCCGCCGTTGGCGCAAGCGATGGCGCCCATGCGCCGCTCCCCCGTCGGGGCCAGCGACGCAAGTACGGGCAGCAACTTGCCTGTCTCGTCGAACAATTCTTCGGGCCGGTAACTCTTCAGCCAGCGTTCCAACAATTCGACATGCCCGGGCTTATCCATCTCAGCCATCGGCACCTGGTGGGATCGGAAGGTGCCTTCGGTCAATTTGCCGTCCACGTCTTTCGGCCCGGTCCAGCCCTTCGGCGTCCGCAAGACGAGCATGGGCCAGCGCGGCCGGGACGTAAATCCTTTCGTGCGCGCGTCCTGTTGAATGCGCCGGATAGAAACCACGATGTCGTCCAGCGTGGAGGCCATGAGCTGATGCATCGTCTCGGGATCATCGCCTTCGACAAAAAACGGCTGATGGCCATATCCGATCAGCAGGGATTCGAGTTCATCCGGCGGCATGCGGGCAAGCACCGTGGGGCCGGCAATCTTATAGCCGTTCAGATGCAAAATCGGCAGCACGGCGCCATCCCGCACCGGATTGAGAAATTTATTCGCATGCCAACTGCCCGCCAGCGGACCGGTTTCCGCTTCACCGTCGCCGATGACGCAGGCCACCAGCAGCTCGGGATGATCGAAGGCCGCGCCGTAGGCATGGGCCAGCGAATAGCCCAACTCCCCGCCCTCATGGATGGAGCCGGGGGTTTCCGGCGCGACGTGGCTCGGGATGCCGCCGGGAAAAGAAAACTGTTTGAACAGGCGCTGGAGCCCCTCTTCGTCCTGCGAGATGTTCGGATAAACTTCGCTGTAGGTGCCTTCGAGATAGACGTTCGCGACCAGACCTGGACCGCCGTGCCCCGGGCCGGCAATGTAGAGCACGGGAAGATCCTGCGCCTTGATGATGCGGTTGAGATGGACATAAATGAAATTCAGCCCGGGCGTCGTCCCCCAATGGCCGAGCAGGCGCGGCTTGATGTGTTCCCGCTTCAAGGGTTCCTTGATCAAAGGGTTGTCATACAAGTAGATCTGGCCGACGGAGAGATAATTGGCCGCTCGCCAGTATGCGTGGATCCGTTGCACCATCTCGGAACTGAGCGGCTGATTCGCGCGGGTCGTCTGTGTCATGAGGGTCCTCTTTCAGAATAAGCCCAGCCGGGTCGCCGACTGCCCGCCGCCGGGGCGAAAGTGTTCAGCAGGCTGCGAAAACTCGATGATTGCGTCATAGGTCGTGTTTCACACACGAGCCGTCTCACGCCAGGATAGCCCGCAGGATGCGCAAAAAGACCGTCCAGCAAGGCCGCAGCGAACGAAGAGGCGAGTCGTACTCGTGTCGTACGGTGAGCCTCTGAATGATGCGAGAACGCCGCTGGCGGACTTTTTCCGCATCCTGTTACGTCGTGCCGGAGCGTGCAGGCAAAGCCAACAGCCGGCAGACCGATTGCGCAATGTGGCGCTCTTCATCCGTCGGGATCACGCGCACGGTCACCCGGCTGCCCGGCCCGGAGATAACCGGGGCATGGGCCTCGTTGCGGGCATGGTCCAGATCGATACCGAGAAATTCCAAGCCTTCACACATGCGCGCCCGCACGGCGGAAGCATGTTCGCCGATGCCGCCGCTGAAGACGAGCTGGTCCAGTCCGCCGAGCGCCGCCGCATAGGCGCCGATCCACTTTTTCCCGTGATAACAAAAGACCGCCACCGCCTCCGCGGCCCGGGTATCGCGGCCTTCCTGCGCCAGCAGGTCCCGCAAGTCGGGACTCAGTTCGGACAATCCCAGCAGGCCTGATTTCGCATGGACCATACGATGAAATTGCTCCGCCGTCATACCTTCAGTTTTGGACAGGTAGGACACGAGCCCGGGATCCAGGTCACCGGATCTGGTGCTCATCGGCAACCCGGAGGCCGGGGTGAACCCCATCGTCGTATCGATGCTGACGCCGTCCCGCACGGCGGCCATGCTGGCGCCGTTCCCCAAATGAGCAAGGATCACCTTGCCGCGTGCCGCCTCACGTCCCGCGATCCGTTCCAATTCCTCCATCAGGAAGGCATAGGACAGGCCATGAAATCCGTACCGTCTGATGCCGAGTTTTTCGTACCGGCGCGGGATCGCGATCAGGCGCGCCACCGGAGGCAAATGCTGATGGAATCCGGTGTCGAAACAGGCCACCTGCGGGATGTTCGGGTATCGTTGCCCCAAGGCTTCGATCAAGTTGAGTTCGGCCGGCAGATGCTCCGGATCGTAGGGGCTGAGCCGGCGTAGCTCTTCCATCACCGGGGACGAAATATGCTCGGGATTCGCATAGCGGCTGCCTCCGTGAACGACTCGATGCCCGATGGCCTGGAGCGACTCTCCCCGGCCGGTCTGCGCGAGTTGCTCGATCAGCACCTGCACCGCGGCCGCATGGTTCGGGATCTGCGCGTGACGCCGCTGGTCCTGCCCCGTGCCTCCCTGGGTCATGGTTACGATGCCGTCGGCCAGCCCGATGCGCTCGATCCGCCCTGCTGCCACGCGAACGGGCGAGGTGCCGGCTTCGAACAATGCCCATTTAACGCTCGACGACCCGGCATTCACAACCAAGATGGCCGGCAGTTCGCTGGTGGATTGCCTCATGCCCTCTCACCATAGATCGGCCATACGATGAGCGCAACCGGAAAATCCTCAGGCCCGTTTCCAGTGCCGGTTCATGGGTCTTCTGCGCCAATGCGATACAGGGAAATTGCTAGTTCCCCGCCCGTCTCTCCTCCTTTATCTTCCCTGGATGTTGTTCCTCCTGCTCGCCTTCAACATTCTGGTGCTTTCTTCCACCATGCCCTCGGGCGCTGCTGGAGCGGCCCCCTCCGCAGAGGCCGCCCTTGTCGGCGGCACGATTGTCTCGATCGATCAGCAAGCCCTGACCGTCACCATTCTTTTTCCCACGGGCGAATCTCGCCCGCTTCCGGTCCGTGACTCCCGCCTCCTCCAGGGCCTCAGCGTGGGCGACCATGTCACATTCGAACTCAATCAGGAACAGACTCTGGTCAAGATCACCAAGCTGCCGACGGACCCGGCAAACTAAACCGCCGTCCATTCGTTCACGGGAGTCCTCCACCAGCGCCTGCCGCGAGGATTTGGTCCAGCGATTCTGTATAATGCCTCGCAATCACCTGTGAAGCATCCACCTGTCCATCCTGGCACCATGGAGGCAGAATGACCGTAGACATCGATCGGATTGCCCGTTTCTTCACCTTCGCTCTGACCGCAGGCTGCCTCTTGCTCCCTCTCAACGCCTGGCCGGCAGATACGACTGACGGCCATGACCCGGCACTCTCGCTGGACCAGGCCATCGAGCGGTACATTCGAACCCACCCCGAAGTCATCGAACAATCGCTGCAGGCGCTGGAGAACAAGCGTGCGGCGGAAGAGCAGCAGCGCCAGAAAGCCGCGATCGCCACCCATCAACAGGAGCTGCTCAACGATCAAGACTCTCCGGTGAGCGGAAACCCGGCAGGAGATGTGACGGTGATCGAATTCTTCGATTACCGCTGCGGGTATTGCAAGCGAGCGGCATCGGCCTTGACGCAGTTACAGCAGATGGATTCCGGCGTGCGTGTGGTCTATAAGGACTTCCCGATTCTCGGCGAAGCATCCGAACTCGCAGCCAAGGCGGCGCTGGCTTCACATCGGCAAGGAAAACACCGAGTCTTTCACGAGTCCTTGCTGGCCCTGAAGGATGACCTGACCAAAGACCAGTTGTTTCGCGTTGCGCAAGCGGCGGGCTTGGATATCGATCGGCTCGACCGGGATATGAACAGTCCTGAGTGGCAACCGATCATCGATCGGAACCGGGCCCTGGCCAAACAACTCGGCATCAGCGGAACACCGGCGTTCATCGTCGGCAACGAACTGGTGCCGGGCGCCCTGGATCTGCACATGCTGCAGGACCTGGTGGCTCAGAAGCGCGCGAGATAGGCGAACGACAAGGGGGGAGCCGGAAGGCTCCCCCCTTGGGTGATTAGGACCGGCACTGCATCCAAAGCGGCGGCCTCCCCTAAGGAGAGACCGCCGCCCTCCTCACCTTATTGGATGGGATTCGATGCGCGAGAGACAATGGGATCTCCCGCCTCCGACCCCGCCCGCTTAATTGAAGGCGCCTGCTGACTCAACGGGAGGATTCGTTGGTCATCGGTGGGCAGCACCTTCAAGAGACCCCATTGCCCCGATTGGGCATAGGGCAACCGTTGATTACTCCAGACATAATCCCCCGGCAGCCGGAAACTTCCGCCCGCGGCGGGGATAAAGGCGTCGAGCGATTCCGACGCGGAGAACTCCACGACGCTGATTTGATCGGCGCCGCGCATGAAGGGCTCGATCGGCCATTCATGTTTTTCCACGCTGAACATCCCGTTCTGTTCATTGCTCGCCCCGAACACATGGATGCGCACGGGATCTCCCGCATGCGCTTCGATGAGCGGGGTCGCAATGCTTTCCGGCTTGTCCACCGAGCAGGGCTGGAAGACCTTGCCCAGGGAGCATCCGCTGGCTTCACGGAACTTGTAGGGTTCCGAACGGTAGTTCACGGCCGTCAGTCCCGCCGTGTTTTGCACGTAGGGCATGAAGCTCGTGCCGATGATGTTGTCTTCATCCTGGAAGAACAGGGCCACATCGCGGTAGTTCTGGCGATGTTCATACCCCTGGATCGTCCGATCCACGATGACATCGGCGACCCAGCTGTTCTTGGTGGAAATGTCCGCGCCGGTCTTCGGATCGCGATAGGTGGCCCCCTTGGGACCGATCACGATACCGCCATACAGGCCGTTGCGCGGATTGGTCATGACATTCCCCCAATCCCACACCAGGGACGCGGTCTCCCCGATGAACGGATCGGCATAATAGGTATAGACGCGGCTCTCACCCGGAGCGACCGTCTGCTCGCCCGGATTGTTGCCCACGTTCGCGCCCAGGGAATCTTTCGGATCGAACGCAAGACCCAGCGCGGAGAACGACGCCCGGCCCTCTTTCATCTTGTTGGTGAGTTTCACCTTCAGACAGTCTCCGACGTTCGCGCGCAACGTCAACGGCATCGGCTGGAGGCCGGACGCCACCGTCGCGACATCCTCGTCCAAGACGTAAATCTTGGCCTCGGGATTGACCATCTGGATGGTCCGCTCGAAGTCGACCTCGATGGCGTCAGGCGCCTTCGGGTTCAACTTCATTGACGGGAAATCGATGGCCGACACATTGAAGCTCTTCACCGGCGCACCGGCAGGACAGACCGCCGGTGCGGCAGGAATCTCGTTCCGGCCGCTGTAGCCGGCCGGCAACTTCTGCAGATCCGCCGTGTCCTTGTCGAGGACACGCAAAATGCCCCAAGCGCCTTCCGAGAACTTCGACGAGCGCCCGTTAAAGTGGATATAGTCGCCCGCCTGCAGCCGCGGGCCGCCGGCTTGCGGCACCACCAGATCGTATCGCTCCGCGATACCGACATGGATGGAGTTCTTCCGGTTGGCGTCGCCGGCATACCGCTCGGTCAGATAGGTATGACCGGACAATGTCCAGACCATGCTTTCGTTGGTCATGGTCTGCAACAAGCGGAACACAACCGTGTCGCCCAGATAGGCCCGGACCATCGGGGTGTACGGATCACCGTGCACCCTGCTGCTGAAGAGCTTCGACGGATCCGGATTGGCCTTCAAACGGCCGCTGATCGGCTCCGCCCGGAAATTCAGGCTGCCGCCCGTCGTGTGGGTGCCGCCGTTTAAGAACGGCATCGGCGTCATCTTGATATGGTCCGGAATCGGGAACGAGATCGTCTTGCCTGCTTCCAGTGCCACTTCCACCGGCTGGCCCGGAGGATTGCCCGCCGTCACGATGTTGATCGTGTGCGGCACACTGTCGTTCAACTGCACCAGCAACTCACGGAAGCTGCCGTTGACCCCGTAGCCCACCGGCTCCGCGGTGCGGATGTCCGCCAACGGACCGCTCCGGATGGGCGCCCCGGTTTTCGGATTGTGATAGGTCGATCCGACCGGCTCGACAATCATCGTGCCGAATCCGCCGTGCCCCCATGTGATCCGGCCCAGCGCATGGTCGTGCCAGAACACGGTGCCGACATCGGAATCCACCCAGAAGCGCTGCCGCACGAATTCCACCGTCACGATATCTTTCACGGGATGATCGTGTTTCAACGGCCGCACGAGCGTGATCTCGTTGCCCTTGATCGAGTGGATCCGCCCGACTTCATTGCCGCCGACGTTATCCGCGCCGATCAGGATCTCGATACCCGGATGATATTGGGCGGCGTTCTTCAGAGTGATCACGCGGTCACCCTTTTTGCCCGCCTTCGTGAACGTGGTATTCAAGGGCAAGGGCAAGCCCTTGTCTGTCTTCTTCTCCAGCATCGTGAACGGGCGCACCGACTGTTCGTTGGAGAACCCGGTGATCACGCCGTCGGACGACTGGTTGTCGAACTGCAGGAAGTGCCAGTGGGTGTTGACCTTCGACGCATGGAAATTGCCGAAGTCGTCATCGTCCCACTCGCTGGTCAACATCCAATCGACGCAATCGTAGATGTTCGACCGCACGACCAACGGGAAGCGCAGGTCATTGTTCTTCCGAATGGCCGCTTCCTCTTCATGCAGCACATAAATCAACCCGCCTTCATCCATGATGGCCGGCGTATCGCCTTGTTTGTCGGCGAGCATCATCGGCGTATGGATGAAGTGCACGTTGTATTTCTTCGTGCCGGCATTTTCCGGACAGAGACTCCAGCGCCCGTTCTCACCCGGTTTGGCCGGATAGGAACTCGGCTGGCCGTCTTCATCGAGGTGGATCATCTCCAACCACGGGGACGGATTGTGGCTCTTCGAGAACGGCACACGGCGACCGAAGTGCGGCTTCAAATGCGGCCAGGAGACCTTGCCGGTCAACGGCTCGAACACGATCGGCAGCCGCTCGCCCGGATGGGCCGATTGATATCGCGGATTCGGCACTGTGTTCTCCGGCTCAGTCATGGCGCGCTGCCCCTGCCAGCTCCAGTTCAACACGCTCGCGTCATAGGATCTGGTCTGGTCGCGCTCATCCTTCTTGTGGCCCGGAAGTCCCTGCGGAGGGAACTGCATGTCGACCCAATCCTTGAGCGTCACGACGGCCGGGTCGGCCTTCCAATCGGTCTTGCCCTTTTCGACGATCTTGAACTGCTTACCGAACCAATCGACGGTCTTGCCGATCAGCTCGTCCGACGTCACGCCCGTCTTGATGCGGCCCTTCCTGTCCGGCAACTCCAGCAGGTCCGGCATCACGTCGTTGTGATTCGCACCCTGCTGAATCGTGTTGTAGACGCGCCAGTAGCCCCACATGCCGGCGATGTAGTGATGGGCCACATGGCAGTGAAAGAGGAAATCCCCGGCCAACTGCTGGCAAAGACCGGATCCGCACTCCGTTTCCAGATCCATGGTCTCGGACGGCCCGATGACTTCCACATCGACGCGATCGGACTTCGTCCGGATCACGGGATATTTCACGGGACCGTTCTTCGCCGTATGCCACAGTGGCATCTCGTCGATGGCCCGCGGGCTGCGGGGCCAACGGATCGAGCCGCCGTGCGGATGGTGCGAATGGAACACTTCGGAGCCGCCGTGCACCAGCCGGAACTTGGCCGGGTCGCCGAGGTAGCTGCGCGGAATTGTCGTGGCCGGATCGCCGAACGTATAGGCGCTGTAGGCCATCGACTCATCCTCGAAGCCGAAATACTCGTGCTGCGTCTGCATGTTGTCGACGCCGAACGGCTCGCTGCGATAGTTCAGGGCGCGGGCCACCGGACGATACACGTCGGTGAGCGGATCGCGCTGGGGAATGAAGTCGCCCTTCTTGTTCAACGGCCGAAAGGCTTCGTCGCCGACTTCATGGTAGAACAGCACGAATTCCCGGAAGTCCGGGCCGCTGCCGTTCTTGATGATCGCCTGCCAGCCGCTCTTGGTCGGCTGCGGGTCGCCGGTTCCCAGCGGTTCGAGATATTCAGATCCCTTCGGTTCGACGACGAACGATCCGAAGAGGCCCATCACGGTCA
>CABVSR010000024.1 GCA_902500995.1 uncultured Nitrospira sp. | reverse complement strand
CGCATGAGCCAGAACTACTTTGTCTGCGACGGATGCGGATATATCGGAAAGGGCGACACCCCTGTGAAGTGCCCGGTGTGCAGCGCCGAAGGGGACCGATTCAAGCAAGTCGACAAGTCGATCTTCGAAGCGGCGGCCAAAGCGGAGGGCGGTCTCGAGACCGACGTGGCGTACGACGATATCCCGATGCAGTGGACGAAAGATGCCAAGGAAGCGATTCGCGCGGTGCCGGCCGGATTCCAACGCCGCCGGGCCAAAGCCAAGATCGAGAAGAGTGCTCGCAAACTCGGCATGACGACGATTACGCTCGAATATGCCAATCCCATGATTCAAGAAGCGGCTTCCGAGGATTACACGCCGATTTTTGCGAACAAAGGGACGGGAACCGCCGCCCCACCTTCCGCCGATCTGCCGATTGCCAACGGGACCCAAACCAGTGCGGCGAACGGAACGGGCACAGAGCAGGCTCAGGCTGCTCAAGAGCCAACCTCTCCCTACACCTGGACCCCCGATGCGCAAGGACGTCTGGATCGCGCGCCGGAAGGTTTCATGCGCGAATGCACCAAGGCGCTGATCGAAAAACATGCCGACAAGATCGGCACGACGGTCATCACCCTGGAAGTCGCGACTGAGGGGATTGAACAAGCGAAAGGCTACATGGCCGATGCGATGAAGACCGGCAACTTAAAGGACATGATTGCCAATCTGACGGGCTCCAAGACCGGGGCGAACCGCTGATGGGAAAATCATTGCCGGTCCTCAATTTCCCGTTTCTGGGAGACAAGCTGGAGTCTCTCCAGCAGCAGATCTCGAAGTTCATGTCCCCCACTTCTCCGGCCGCGGCGCCGAATGATGGCCGGACGGTCGATGACTTCAAGCCCTATCTCGTCGCCCTGAACCTCACCAAGCGTTGCAATCTCAAGTGCGATCATTGTTATCTGGACGCCACGACGAAAGCCGGCGGCGGATCTGATGAACTCAGCACGGAAGAATGCTTCCGCCTCATCGATCAGATTGCCGAGGTCAATAAAGGGTGCCTGCTCGTCATTACCGGCGGCGAACCGCTCGTGCGCCCGGACATTCTCGACATTGCCCGCCATGCGGTCGGACTCGGCTTCATCGTCGTCTTCGGCACGAACGGCATGCTGATCAACGATCGGATGGCGAAGACGCTGGTTGAGATCGGGGTGATGGGCGTCGGCATCAGCATTGATTCACTCGATCCCGCTAAACACGATCAGTTTCGCGGAGTGCCGGGTGCGTTCGCCAGCGCGCTGGCCGGTATTGAGGCCTGCAAACGCAACGGCCTTCAGTTCCAAGTGCATTTCAGCGCCCAGCCCATGAACTATCAGGAGTTACCTGCCGTCGTGGAATGGGCGCATACTCTGGGGGCCCGGGTGCTCAACGTCTTTTTCATGGTCTGTACCGGGCGTGGAGAAGAGCTCACCGACATCACGCCCCAGCAGTATGAGGAAGTGTTGGGATATTTGGTGGATTGTCAGGACCGGTATAAAGACATGCTGGTCCGGGCACGTTGCGCCCCGCACTTCAAGCGGCTGGCCTACGAAAAGGATCCGAATTCCCCGCTCACAAAAGCGACCGGCTATATGGGCGGCGGGTGCCTTGCAGGAACCAACTATGCGCGCGTCACGCCGAACGGTGAGCTGACGCCTTGTCCCTACATGCCGCTGTCGGCCGGCAACGTGCGCGAGACGAGTTTCGCTGATTTGTGGGACCGGTCGGATGTGTTTAATTCCTTCCGCTACCCTCAGCTCAAAGGCAAATGCGGTGACTGCGAATATACCGATATCTGCGGTGGCTGCCGGGCCCGTCCCTATGTGGATCACGGCGACTGGCTGGACGAGGATCAATGGTGCCTCTACACGCCCAAGGGCGGCGAGAAAATCAAGGTCGCATTCAACACGCCCGAAGAAAGCGCCGTTGCATGGGATGAAGCCTCGGAGCTTCGGTTGAGCCGGATTCCGTATTTTCTCCGCGCGATGGTCAAGAAAGGCGTCGAACGCCATGCCCGTGAAAACGGCATAGCCCTCGTCACCATCGAATTGATGGAAGAGCTGCGGAAGAAGCGTTTCGGCAACGACGCGCCGGTCTTCAATTTCGACATGAAAGGGAAAGACTAGGCGCCGGCGAAAGACACCGCCTTCGGTATTCACCGCGACCTGCGCGATCCTCCTTCGATCATGGATTCCGTACAAAGCATCTTTCTCGATTTGAACCAGCTGATTCCGATCGTCAATCACTGGCTCCATCTCCTGTCCGCGGTCATCTGGATCGGCGGACTCGCCTTCATTGTGATGGCTGTCAAGCCGGGACTTCGGGAAGCCGCCTTGCCCAAGGAATATGTTCGCCCGATCACGGACGCCTTTTACAAGCATTACAAGCGAGTGGCGGGGATCTTGCTCGTCGTCCTGCTCTTCACCGGCGGCATCAACCTCCACTACGTCAATCAGATCTTCGTCTCCCAGACCGGCCAGGGCATGCAGAACCACCCTAAGTACTTGTGGATTTTCTGCATCAAGCTGATTCTGGTCCTGTGCCTCCTCACGCTGTTTCTCTATACGGTCATCTTCAAATCGGACCAGGACGAGGAAGAAGAAGGCGAAAACTACGAGTCGATTCCCTTTCAACGCGCCGCACTCTGGATGGGCTTCTTCATCATCCTGTGCGCCGCGGCCATGAAGCATCTGCATCAATAGCCCCCAGTAACGGCACTCCCCCGCTCCCGACACCGCCCCTCGACCATCGGATTTCCTACCAAGCCGCCGGATCCGGCGACATCCCTTTGGTCTACCTATTCAAAATCTATTGGCATTCGGAGGTCGATCCAGGTACCCTGCGTCCGCGCATATGGCACGTGAGTTGCTTTATGTAGATTGGTTATTGGTACGTAATGGGGCGCGCCCTGGCTCATCCAAGCAAGTGCCCTTTCGGGAAACTTGCGGGCCTGATCGACCATACATAACCTGACTCATTACTCTCGTCCTTCATGAGGAGACGAACCATGCGCATCCGCCTCCATCGCTCCCTGGTCCTGACCGCTCTGCTGCTGGCGTTATCTCCCCTGCATTGCCGGGCAATCGATCCTGGCCCTCCCCCGCAGGTCGTGCAGTCGATCAATCAGGGATTGTCTGACCAGGAACTGCAGCAGTGGTACCATTTGTCCGCCGGAACCCAGCTGATTCCCTATGATTGGCTGGTGGCGCTACTCGATGACACGCTCATCAAGACCTTCGCGGTGACCGGCCTCGTCGAAGATCGCAACCATCCCGACAAACTCCCGGTCGGCTTTGCCAAGACCAACGGGCCGGACGGAACGGTGCCCCAGGTCGGCTTTACTTGTTCGTTTTGTCACACGACCCAGTTCACCTACAAATCGCAATCGATCAGGATCGAGGGCGGCCCTTCGCTTCAGAACAATTCGACCTTGGTCAAAGCCTTGATCCAACGGCTGGCAGCGCTCACGCCTTCCGACATGCCCGCATTCCTCAAGAGCCTGAAAGAATTGAGCCCGCCTGAGCCGTTTAAGACCTTCGCCACCCGCGTCCTGACCAGCCGCGGGGAAGCCGTGACTGCCTATACTCTGACGGCGCTGGCGCAAGACGTGCGAAAGCTCACCTACGGGTTGGTTTTACGGAGCGGCAGGGACCCTTCTCCGGAGCTGTGGGGTCCGGGCCGATTCGATGCGCTCGGTCGCGGGGGCAACACGGTTTTTACCCAGCTCAATCCGGACAATCTCAGGCCGGCCAACGCCCCCGTCAGCATTCCTCCCTTGTGGGGCGTGTGGGAATATGACTGGGTTCAGTGGGCGGGGTCGATCCAGCATCCTCTGGCAAGAAATATCGGGCAGGTGATCGGCGTCAATGCCGGACTCTTCGATTGGGCTCAGCGCGGCGGCGCCCTCCCATTAGACAAGCGGACCCTGTTCCGATCGTCCATCGATGGCAATTCCCTCACGATCCTTGAAAACCTGGCGCGCCGGCTGCCTCCGCCGCAATGGCCGTCGGCCTTCCCGGCAATCAAACGGGAATTAGCTGCCCGCGGCAAAGACCTGTACCACGGCAATAAAGCCAAGGGAATTCCGAACCTCTGTGCCCACTGCCATCTCCCCGCAAAACTCCCCGCCTCATCAGACGGTGGTCCCAGCCTGCAAATTACGATGGTGCCGCTCCAGGAAATCGGCACCGACTCCCTCTATCTGGAGAATTTTTCCCAACGCACTGTGGATATGAGTCGCTTAGGGCGCGGACGGGTCTCCGCGCGCGAAGCCTCGGAATACCTCACGAGCGAATTGATGTCCATGACGGATGCCGCGGCTGCCCCTTCCTATCGGGACCGGCCCAATGTCTGGCGAGATAAGGCCCAATACATCGCTCGCCCGCATCTGGCCGTATGGGCCACCCCTCCCTTCCTTCACAATGGCTCGATCCCGACCCTCTACGAACTGCTCTCCCCAGCAAGAGAACGCCGCGCCTGCTTCGTACTCGATCCGAACATGGAGTTCGACACCGAAAAAGTGGGCGTGGTGACAGGTGACTGTCCCCCGCCCCAATCGCCGAGTCCTCCCCCCCGGCTTGATTTCAAGACCGCGTGGCCCGGCAATAGCAATCGGGGGCATGAGTTCACCAATACGCCCGATTGCGACAGCACGAAGAGCAACGGGGTATTGGGTTGTGAGTTGCCGGTCGATGACCGCCTGGCCATCATCGAATATCTCAAAACCTGCGATCTGGACCGAATGATTCTGCCGAACGCACCGGTCTGCCGGAATTTTGACTAGCGAACAGGCGCGAACCGGCCGCTGCCGCTCGCACAGGACGTCGATGCATCGAACGAGGCGCGCCGACGCATGACCGACCTTCTCTCCAGCGAGCACTCCATTCTCGAGCGCCCGTTCATGGAGTTTCGTCCGTTCGGCCTCAACGACCAGGGCGAAAAGATCTCCGACATCAGCGGGGTCGTCGTGCAATCCAATGTGGATTACCTGTGCGACTATCTCACGCGCACCGCCGGCGCCGCCAAAGCGGCGGACGCGCTGGAAGAACTCTGCCGGCTTCTCAATACCCGCCTCCCCGACCGCACCTATCATGTCACGCCCGACTTTCTTCGCAATATCTGGAACAGCTACTCCTACGAATTCGTCTGCTATTTGAGAGAATTCTGCGAACAGTTGTCCGGAGATCCCGAGTTCCATGTCAACGTGGGAACCGACCGGAAGGTTCCGCCGCTCATCCAGATCCTCTGCCGCCCGTTTTCGACCCCGCAACTGTATAAAATGTGGCCGTACTTCGGCAGGAAGTATGTCCGCGATGTATTGGAATTCGAGGTCGGCCGAGTCACCAGACGCTCCGCCGTGCTTCGCATGACATTTACGGAACGGGCCCTCGTCCAATTCGGCCCGTACCGAAAGCGCTGTGTCGAGGTGATCTGCCTCTCCTGCAAGAGCAGCATTGCGCGCGTGCAAACGCAACTACACGGCACACCGGCCGCCACGGTCAAGGATCTCTCCTGTACCGCCAAGGGCGATCCCTATTGTGAGTGGGAGTTTACCTGGACGCCGCAGGTCCGGAGTTCCATTCCCTTGGCAATGTGCACGCTGGTCGCCGGCGGCACCTTCACCTATGTCCATCTGCGCTGGCCCCACGTGCCCACGTTCGAAGCGCTGGGACTGGCGGCCGTGCCCGCCTCTCTGCTCTGGTGGATGATGACCAGTCACATGCGGCAGGCCACCAAACCTCTGCAGCGCCTGATCAAGGATCAAGAACAGGTCGTCGATGCCAGGCATGAGGAACTGCGCGAGGCCTACCTTGAACAGCAGAGCACCGCTGTCACGTTACGCCGGAAAGTGAACGACCTCACCACGCTTCACCGCGCAGGGTTGCTGTTCAGCTCGACGTTCGACCGGGAAGAACTGCTGACCAATGTTCTGGACACCATCGTCCGCGACTTGCACTACGATCGCGCCATGATCACGCAATTCGATCGAACCAGACGGGTCGCGCACGACTTTCGCGTGCGAGGCATGCCGCAGGAAGTGGCGGATTTTTTGCGCACGCAGGAAGTATCCGTCACCGACCCGGAGACCGTGGAAGGCGCCGTCTTGTTGCGCGGCGAACCGGTGCTCACGAATAACGTGCATGAGATCTGGGATCGCTTACACCCGTTCGATCAGAAATTGATCGCCATGGTCAATGTGAAATCCTTTATTACCGTTCCGCTCAAGACGCACGACGCCGTGATCGGCTCCCTTTCGGTCGATCGCACGCACAGCCAGGCGCTGACGCAAGACGACCTCGACATGCTAATGACCTTGGCCAGCCAGGTGGCCATTGCCCTCGACAACGCTCAGGCCTATCGGGAAATCGAGGCGCTCAACGCCGGACTGGAAGCCCGCGTTCAGGAACGCACCGCCGAATTGGAGGCGGCCAATAGTCAGCTCAAGCAAATGGACCGGCTCAAATCGAAATTTCTCGCGCATGTTTCCCACGAATTGCGCACTCCCCTGACCAGCATCGTCGGGTTTGCAGACAATATGCTGGAGGGACTGGTCGGCTCGCTCAACATGAAGCAGGAGCAATATCTCGCCCGGATCAAGGCGAACGGGACGAGACTCGCGCGCATGATCACCGATTTGCTCGACCTCTCCCGGGTCGAAGCCGGCAAGCTCGTGCTGTCCTTCGATCACGTGGCGCTTCAAACAGTAGTCAGCGACGTCATCGAACAGCTCCTGCCGCTGGCTATCGCCAAACACTTGCAGATTGAACTCCGGAGTCCTGACCCGGCATTGCTGGTCTGGGCCGACCCGGATCGCGTCAGTCAAATTTTGACGAATCTGCTCGATAATGCTATCAAGTACACCCCGGAGGGGGGACACATCACCGTAGACCTGTCGATCGGTGAGCATGACATGGCCCGCGTCGTCGTCCGTGACACGGGTCAAGGCATCCCCGCCGATGCCCTCCCGAAACTCTTCGATCCGTTTTTCCGCGTGCACCATCAGGAGCGGAGCCAGACGAAGGGGTTAGGCCTCGGACTGGCCATTGTGAAAGATTTGGTCGATCTGCACGGCGGCACCATCATGGTGCACAGCACGGTGGATGCCGGCACGGAGTTTACGTTCACCCTGCCGTTACATTCGCCGATGCCGGAGCCTCCCGCTCACCTGGCTGCCGCCCGCCGCAGGTTACTGGTGGTCGATGACGACGCGGACATTTGCGATCTGCTGCGGGATCGACTGGAGTCGGAAGGATTTCATGTCGACACGGCGGCAGACGGCCGGACGGCGCTCCGCATCCTCGCGGAAACGCCGATCGACGGGCTGTTGCTGGACATCGCGCTGCCGGAAGCGGATGGCTTTGAAGTGTTGCGACAACTGCGCCCTCAACATCCCTCATTACCGGTCGTGATGATGACGGCCGTGGAGGCGTTGGATCGCGCCATGGCGGCGGTAGAAGCCGGCGCGCAAGGCTATCTTCTCAAACCATTCGACGCCGCCCGATTGCGACAGACCATCGATCACTGGTTCCTCGCCGGCGCCGGCACAACCGATCCGCCGATAGGACGATAACGCTATGCTGCGCTCCCGGAGATTCCGCCTCACCCTGATCCTGTTCGTGGGCCTGCTTCTCTGGGGCCTCTCGTTCGTCATCCCTTCCGCGCAGGCGCAGACGCCTCGCCTTCAAGGACAATCGGCTTCCGCCGCCGCCATGGGTAATGCCTTCGTCGCTCAGGCGGATGATCCCTCCGCGCTGCATTACAATCCTGCCGGCATGACGCAGCTGCATGGATTTCAAACCCTGTTCGGAACGTCGCTGATCGGCGGCACCACGCAATTCACCAGTCCCACAGGGGCCCAGGCAATCGGAGATCGCAACGGCAGCCTGGCCTGGCCCCCGCCCGGTCACGTGTACCTGGTCGCCAATCTCAAAGACCTCGGCTTCTCGGCGCTCGGTGATTTCAGCGCCGGCATCGGATTCAACAATCCGTTCGGTTCCCTGTCACGCTATCCCAACAACGGCCCGTTCAACAGCGCACTGACGTTCACCACCTTGCCCCTCCTCGATATCAAACCCACCCTGGCCTATAAGCTCAATGAGCAACTGTCGTTCGGCCTGGGCGCGGACATCTACACCTTTTCAGGCCTCTTCGGTGAGGGGCATCTTGAACAGAAATCGATCTGGCCCGGCGGGTTGGGCATACCCGCCGGTTCGCTCGTTGAACTCAACGGGAGTGACACGACGGCAGGCTTCAACGTCAGCTTCCTCTACACGCCCTACCGCAACAGCGACGGCAAGCCGCTCGTGAACATCGGCATGGTCTATCGCAGCCAGGCCACGCTGCACCTCACGGGAAATCTCCTCGCCAACGGCAACCTGGTCGCGGGCACCGCGGCGACCTTTGTGCTGCCCCAGGTGTTTTCCGGAGGCATCGCGGTCTGGCCGGTTCGTACGCAGAATCGCGAATGGAAGCTGGAGTTTGATGTGGATTATGTCGGCTGGAAGTCCAATCGAACGCTCGACATTCGCTTGACGAACGGCGCCGTGCTTCCGTTCCCGCAAAATTGGCAAAGCGGCTATACCGCGATGATCGGGACCGAATATCGCTGGCTTCAGCTACCCTCGTTGCCGGACTGGGACATTGCCCTTCGTGGCGGGTATATGAACCAGCAGACTCAAATACCGGATCGCACCTTTAACCCCGGCGTTCCCTCGGCCAACGCGCACATTCCTTCAGTAGGCATCGGGTTGGCTTGCCACCCCAACGGGTCGTTCCTCGGCTTGATACGGTGCGGCGACTTGGGGATCGGCCCGCTCAAACCAAAACTGTTTGCGATCGATCTGGCCTACCAAGCGGCCATCTATGAAGTCCGCACCATCACGGGCAACCAAAATCCCACCGTCAACGGCCGCTACGATACACTCATTCACGCCGGCTCACTGTCGTTGCGCTTCAACTACTAATAGATCGGCCCATGCCCATCAAAGCGACCCGTTCACAGCCGGGTTTCCTTCACCCCCCAGGGCACAGTGATTGCTTCTCGTTACGATAGAAACTCTCCGCGGAAGCGAGTGCCCAGGTAGCAGGTGCGCAGACAGTGCGGCGTGGCGTGGAACCGGTTCCTGCCGCCGGTTGTCGTCACTGACCGGCCGTATCTCACGCCTCCTGGATCGTGCCCATCCAGCGCTGAGCGGACCGCCTTCCTCCCCGCGCCATCCGCCGCGTCTTCGTCCCCAACGGAGACGCGGCTCCTTTCATCACGACAGCTTCTCGCCTCCGACGGGATCTTTTCCCTTCATGATTCTGCGCAAGGAGTCCTTCGACAGCCAGCGTTTTTCCCTCATGCGTATCAGATCAGATACGGTCTGAATCCGATCCGATACAGTCTGAACGGTACTACGTATGTTCGGCCAGGGCTGAATAGAAGGGACTGGAGAATAGATGTCCTTCACATTGCTACAGTTCCCTGGTTGACATGAGAACCGGAACCTCCCCGCACGCGAGGCATAGCCTTTGCGCCTCCGACGGGCCAGAGAACATGGCTCCGGAGGGAGGTCTAAGACAACTCGTACGAAGACCCACTGCAACCAGGTCACGGTTCGTCTGCCTGCTGTGATCCTGGACCTCATGAAAAGCCCCCTCTGTCCGTATGGTAGGGCTTTCATGGAGCCGAACTCGGAGGAAATGGAGCCTGCCATGGATGGCTGCTCACAACTCGTCGGACGTTCTCCCCAAGCTATTCGACCCCACCGGCTGAATGTAGCGTTCCTGCTCCTCCGGCCGATTCCCACCCATGGGGGATCATGCTCTCTGCGTTGCTTCTCTTCATTTTCCGTTCGGCAAGAATTGCGTCCCGACCTCGGCAAACACGCGTTCCGGCAGGGAGCTGAACAAGCCCCATCCTCTGCGCTTCAGCTCAGTCATGTGTCTGGTCTCATCGCACAACCTCAATCGGCTCGATCGGTGCGGCGACAAGATACCCTCCCATTCGACATTCCCGATCATTCCAGCCGAGCCAGCCGAGGAGCGCAGCTGTGAGGCGTGCGACGTTCAAAACCATCGCGACGGGACTTGTGTTTGTGTTCGTGGGGGCATGCACGGAAGTTCATGTGAGGATGCCACACCGCACTCAGACTGCGACAGGTGATTTCGATCCCCCTCAGGCAAAGGCGTCCCTCTCCCTTGCCGAACTTGTTGCCCGGCAGAAACAGCAACGTGATACGTCCGCGGGATCCAATAGCCTAGCGACTGCCTCCCAGTGCGAGTCTACAGGCGGGCTGGGAGAAGAGGTTCGTCCATACAATCAAGAAACGGCCAGTTGGTGCTGGGCGACGAGTGCGCAGATCGTCTTGGAGTTTCACAAGCACGTCAGCGAACAGTGTCGTTGGGTCGACCGAGCCCTATCGAGGGACGATTGCTGCGGGCCGCGAGACTTCCTGGCCGTGCTCAATCGGTGGTTCACCGATACACCTTCGGCCTGCGATCAAGGCGGGTGGCCTCATTGGGTGTTCGCGTCGTCAGGATTCGACTACGAACGGATCAGGGCTCCCGGCTCAGCCGATTCGAATGAGTGGGGAGCGTACTTCGACGCGTTGAAAACACAGCTTTGCCAAAACGGCCCGCTCATCAGCGTGATCCGGTGGTCTGAAGGCGGGGGACATACCCAGGTTGTGCGCGCCATCAATACTCTGCTCCAGGTCGTGGAAGTGAACGATCACCTTGAGGCGGATTTCAATACGCAGCCTTTTGACGTCTTCATAGGCGACAGTGCGGATGATCTCTACGGACCGTTCGGATATTCACAGGATGTGTTCTATGTCGACATCCGGCCTCTCTAACGGTAGCATTCTGAGCAGGGGATGCTCCTCCTGCGTCATCTTTCTCTGCGCTCTGCTCCCGGTCATCGTTCCGGGACTGACAGCCGGCGCGGAAGATGGACGTTCCAAACAGCACGACGATTCGTCCCTTCAGTCCCTCAAGACGATGCTGACGTCGGAAAAACGCCTCACGCTGGCCAGGACAGTGGCGGAGACAACCGGAGTAGAGATGTTGCGCCGGTTCGTCGGAAAGGATGAACTCTACGCGAAACGGTTGGGCTTTGAGTCGTTATCGCAAGTCACAGACGGAAAACCGGTCGCGCTACCTCCATTCCCCGTCTTTCGCGTCGGCCTCGCGCAGTTACAACGGTATGACGGTCATCCGCTGCCACTCCTACTGCACAAGGGAGTGGCGCAGTTTGTTGTCCCCATGACAGTCGAAAAACAAGCACAGGCCCTCTCGGCCATCACAGTGCGGCTGGGTGGAGACGGAAAGAGCGACAAAATCCTCCAGTGGGGGTCACGAAATTTCATCAGGCGACTCTCCACACTTCGAAGCGAGTTGGCACAGAAAAAACAATCGCCTGAACTTGCATTTTTCATAGTGGAAGTCCCCGCGTTGAACCGAGTGTATTTGGGCTATCTGCAGAAGCCCGAAACGGCCTTTCTGATGCCGATATCCGGAGCGCCCGCCGGTCTCGATCGGGAACCTCTGCCCATCGACATAGTCTTCAAGACGCTGGCGACGGAAGCGCAGGTCGCGGGAGATGCGCTCCGATGAACATCAACCGATTCTCCACCATCTCGACAAGGAGATGACCCATGCGGACGCTACCAGCAGTTGTCAGAGCATGCCGGGACTGGCTGTGGCTTGTTTTGCTCGCCGTTGCGCTGCAGGCCTGCACCACGGTCACCCTTGACTGCGGTGAACCGGGGACAACCGGCGGGATCAGTGAACGCCCCCATGGCTGGTGCCCAGGCCCGCACCCGAATGCCAACCCCGGCGATCAGGCGGTGAACGGCACCTGCCAATCAGGGAAGAAATGCCGAGCTGAGGCCAGCCGATGTGTCGGTGGAGGCGGGACGTGTAAAACCTACGTATCAGGATCGGGCCTCTGTTCATGCCAGTGCACTCCCTAGCAAGCGATACCTGGAGTCATGGTCCGCTCACGGGGCCCAACCGCATTCGTACTGCGATCGACATGACCAACTGGCGAGATGAATGAATGACGACCTGCTCTCGACACATCACCCGGCGCCCCTGCACACATGCGCATCGGCCGCGCGCAGGACTATTCCGGAAAGCCTGCTGGCTGGGGCTGTGTTTCATGCTGTCTCCCGGTTGGTCCGTCTATGGGCAGAGTGCTCCCATCACATCCTCCGGTCTGAATACGCAGATCAGTGGGCCGATCCCCGCGCCCGACGGCAAGATCCAGTTCAGCATCACCGGCGGGACCAGACCGGGAAGCGGACCCAACCTCTATCATAGCTTCGGCGAATTCAGCGTACCCACCGGTCACATCGCGAACTTCCTGAATGAAACCGCATTACCCACCACCAACATTCTGAGCCGTGTGACCGCCGGGCATCCATCCAACATCTTTGGGACGATTCAAACCACCGGCTTCGGCGGCGCCAATCTTTTCCTGATGAATCCGGCCGGAATCGTCTTTGGTCCGACTGCCGCGTTGAGTGTCGGCGGCTCGGTCAGCTTTACGACGGCGGATTATCTCCGCTTAGGAGACGGAACGCGGTTTGCGGCCTTGCCGGGACCACAGGATGCGGCGCTTTCCAGCGCCCCGGTTGCGGCGTTTGGGTTTTTGGGCTCCAACCCCGGAGCAATCACCCTGCAAGGCGCGCAGCTTGCGGTCTCCGGCGGACAATCCGTCACCCTCGTCGGCGGAGACATCACGATTGAGGGCAGCACTCAGCCCGTCGATCATCTTCAGCCCTCATCCATCACTGCTCCCAGCGGTCAGATCAACTTGGCCAGCGTGGCCTCACCAGCGGAGGTCTCCGCTTCCAGCCTGGAATTGGGCCCCGCCTTCAACGGTCAACAGGTGACCAGCCTGGGACACATCTCGCTCTCAGATGCCTCAACCCTGAATGTTTCGGCCGATGCAGCCGGCACCATCACCATTCGAGGCGGCAGACTAGTCATGAGGAATTCGACTCTCTCGGCTGATACCGGGAGCGCCTCGGGAACCTCTCGCGCGATCGACATCCTTCTGACCGACGACTTGGCTATCACCGCCACCACAGAGCCCACGCTCACCGCGAAGGCCTCCGACTCCGGAAATGCCGGCGAGGTTCGCGTTCAATCGGCCGCGCTGGAAGTGACCGCGCAAGCCGATGACTTCCTGACCCTCATTGATACCCATACATCCGGCACTGGCCGGGCCGGAGCCGTCAGCCTGGCAAGCCAGACGATTCAGGCGACTCTCACCGGCCTGGAAACCTTTATCGACAGCGGCACCATCGGAACGGCTGGCGGACAAGGCGGCGACGTCACCATCACCGCAAGGGACGTCCGCTTGGAGAACGGTCTCATCAATACAGGGGTGTTTCCTGCTCTACTCGGAGGGCAGGACGCCGCCGGCTCTGCCGGGAATGTGACGATGACGGCGGATAGGATCCTGCTCATATCGTCGCCTATTTTGACCATCGCGGATTTGGGCGGGCGTGGCGGTGACATCACCCTTTCAGCCGCTGACATTCGGCTGATGAATTTCTCGGGTCTCGGCGCCAGCGGGTTTGAACGCGCAGGAAATATCCGCGTCGATGGCCAGAACGTCATTGTTGATTCCTCGCAGATGGATGTCACGACGTGGCTTAACCCGGGCGGAGGAATCACAATTACAGGCAACACGGTTGAGTTCCGGAACGGCAGCACCATCACTAGTCAGACCCGCGGAGACGGCGCAGCCGGCGCGATTCAGATCGTCGCGACCGACCATCTCATGCTCTCAGACGACCCTTCCACGCAGGGAGGCGGAACACGCCCCACGGGCCTTTTTACGAATTCACTCGGAGATCCGGCGGTGGGTACACAAGGGGATGCCGGAGCAATTGTTGTGACGACACCACGCCTCGATGTCACGGGCGGCGCCAGAATCGACAGCAGTACGCAAACCAGCGGGCGTGGCGGTGATGTCATCCTGACCAGTCAGCAAACGACGCTCTCCGGAGAACGTCTCGCAGAACCGAACGAGCCCTCGTTTAACCTCGGAAGCCGCCGTGGCAGCGGGATCTTCACCAGAACGGTCGGGGATGAGCTGTGCACAGGCCCGTGCGGCGATGCGGGCAGCGTGACCATTACCACCGGAGGCTTCACGCTTAGCGACGGTGCTCAAATCAACAGCGGAACGACGGGGAGCGGTCGGGGCGGAGATGTGACCGTTCACGCAACTGATCACATCTCGATTTCCGGCGCCATGACCGACGGCACATCCGGAGGAATCGTCAGCCGTTCGATCGGAACCGCGCAGGACTCCGGCGTGGGTGGAAATACCTCCCTCACGGCCGGCCAATCCGTCACGCTGAGCAACGGCGCGGCGATCTCCGCGAGCAGCACCGGCCCGGCTAATGCCGGGAATATTGCCATCAATGCCGGAGCCCAGTTCCTCAGCCAGAATGCCGCCGTGACGACGGAAGCCAGCCAAGCGAGCGGGGGGAATATTCTCATTCAAGCCACGGATTCCATCCGCCTCGTCAACGGCCAGATCAACACCTCTGTCCAAGGCGGTCCTGCCACCTCCGGCGGCAATATCATCCTCGACCCGGCGGTGGTGACGCTTCAAAACAGCCAAGTTTTGGCGCAGGCGGTGCAAGGGCAAGGGGGTAACATCAACATCGTTGCGGGGACATTCCTTGCCGATCAGACGAGCGTCGTGAGTGCGTCCTCGCAATTCGGCTTGAGCGGCACGGTGACCATTCAATCCCCGGTGTCGAGCTTGAGCAACACCTTGGCCACGCTGCCGCAACGTCCGCTACAAGCCCAGCATCTTTTACGGCAGCGCTGCGCCGCGCAGATCGATGGGCATCTGAGCAGCTTCGTGGTGGCGGGTCGCGATGCGCTGCCAAGCGAACCGGGCGGGTGGCTATTGAGTCCATTGACAGCCATCGTAGACCACAACACCGGTTCACAGGCGCTCGGCGTTCCCGAGAACGGTTACGAGCAGGCCGCCCATCACCAGGCCCAGGCGGGAGAGTCGCCATCCTGGAGAACTAACGGCGATCCGGAGGGCTGTAGGTCCTAAGAGCGGCAGGTCGATAGGAAGGGGCGAGAACGCTGGTATGATGAGCGCGTCACATCTCTCGGCCGCCCTCTTGGCCTGCTGGCTGATCCCCTTGAGCGTGCCCGCCCCGGGGCAGGCTCAGGCGCCCTCGCCGATCACCTCATCGGGGTTGAACACGTCCGTCGCCAAAAGCGGCACCGCCTACGACATCACCGGCGGCACGCGCCCCGGCAACGGGCCCAATCTCTTCCACAGCTTCGGAGAGTTCGGCGTGCCGGCCAATGCCCTCGCCAATTTCGTGAACGACTCCGGACTCGCCACCTCAAACATTCTCAGCCGTGTCACCGGCGGCAACCCCTCCAACATCTTCGGCACCCTGCGTACCACAGGCTTCGGTGCCGCCAATCTCTTCCTGATGAACCCGGCCGGCATCGTCTTCGGCCCGACGGCCTCGTTGAACGTGGGCGGATCGGTGAGTTTCACGACGGCAGACTATCTGCGGCTCACGGACGGCGCGCAGTTCAATGCCCTCCCCGGCCCGGTGGATGCCTCCGTCTCCACTGCACCGGTGGCGGCCTTCGGGTTTCTGGGATCGAACCCCGGCGCAATCATCGTCCAGGGCGGGCGACTGGCCGTGTCGGAGGGACAGGGGCTCTCATTAGTGGGAGGGACCATCGAAGTACGTTCCAACACGTTGGAGAACGGATCATCACAGGCTGCTCGACTCTCTGCTCCCGGTGGACACCTCCATCTGGCAAGTGTCGCCTCGCCGGGTGAGGTGCCGATCGGAGGAACGCTGGCCGGCGAATCAGCTCTGAACAGCTTTGCCTCGATGGGTGCGATGGAGCTCGCACCAGGCTCGGTGATCAGCGCAAGCGGCCCCACGGCAGGTCGCATCGCGATACGTAGCGGGCAGTTCAGTATGGAAGGCGCGACGCTGGAAGCGAACACGACATCGATCGCGCCGGGCCTTTCTCCCTCTGCTGCGGCCACGGGGGGTATTGCGGTCCACGCGGAAGACATCGACCTGTCGCATGGATCGAGCGTGATCGCTTCCACCAGCGGCGGACCAGCAGGGCATATCAGGTTTGAGGCGAGCTCCTTCCGCAGCAATGTCGCCCCTAACGGGGCGCCTCTCACCGGAGCCGCGCCGGTGACCATTGCGAGTACCAGTAGCGGGCCGGGCGGAGCCGGCACGATTACCATTGGCGGCAAAACAGGGGAGCCGGCGGACGCGGTCTTATTGAGCAATACCCGCATCGTGACGGGTGTGGGCCATGTTGCAGACCCAATGGTGGCTCCCGGCAACATCGAGATAACGGCGCACCAGGTCGAGTTGGCGAACGGGACCCTCCTGCAGTCGGACACCACCGGCGGGGCGGATGCCGGAGCTATCACGCTGAACGTTGACAGCCTGAACACACAAGCCGGTCCAAATGGGCGCGTTTCAGTTTCAAGCATAGTAATTGCGGCAGTCAATGCCTCGGAGGACAGGCCGGCTATATCACGATTCAAGGCATTCCAGGCTTCACCCCTTCGAGTACTCGACTTTACAGACACGTCACCACCCCTGATTCTGAGCCCAATAGAGCCATTACCTATTATTTCGCAGGAGAGTTTGACATCAACGGCACAGATATTCATTCGGACGCCACCGGCAATGCCCCGGGCGGAATCGTGATGATGAGGACGAACGGGCAAGCTTCGTTCACCGACACCAATATTTCGGTCGCGACCCAGGACTTCACAATAAACGACAATAAACCCAATGGCCAACCAGCGAAAAATCAGGGGTTCAGCCGCATTGATCTCATGGCTCGGGATATCGTTTTAAGGGACAGCACGATCAAGGCCAATGCTGAAGTGTCGGACATTGGGTCCTGCCCATTATGTCAGGGAGGGCCAAGCGCAGGAGAAATCTGGTTACGGGTCGATCACTCACTACAGGCCGACAATTCGCTGATCACGAATACGGGACATGGACGAGCCCAGGCTGGCATCACGAAAATTATCAAGGATCACTTTTTTTCATTCGGGGCTCTTTGGGATGCCCCTTACCCCGATGTACCGACTAATACGGTGAAGTTGACCAATTCGGAGGTCACGGTCGAAGCACTACACGAAGGATTGCCGGGTTATCTCCGAATCAGAGCCGACAACATCATCCTCGACCATTCCATCGTAAATTCTCAAGTGAACAATGTAACGAACGTCCTGGATTCAATGGGACGATTGATAGATGTCGTGGGCGCGGGGGAGGCGGGTACGGTGGTAACGGACGGACGGAGCGTTCAGGGCAGTCTTTTCGTGTCTGCGAAGAACTTGGACATCACCGGTGGGGGGATCATTGCGCCCACTCAAGGCAACCGGATTGCGAATCGCATCGAGTTGCATGCGGATGTACTGACCACCAGACCTGGGACCAGACCGGGAGGGACACTTACGGCCCCCAGGATCATAGATGCCACCGATCCGACCCGAGTGGTCATCTCCAGCAGCAGTACCGGTTCCGGCGGCGCAGGCATGATCAGTATCAGCGGCGTCAGCGGACCCATTCCGGACGACACTCCTTATCCACCCTCCTCGGCCATCCGTCTGACAGGAACGGATGTCTTGACGGAGACAAACAGCATCGGTCTCGGAGGCAAAATTGAGATACGAGCGAGCGGCCCCCTAGAACTGCGCAATACGTATATTTCAGCCAATGTCAGGGATATACGACCGCGTTCGTCGAATGGCCAGGAACATACCGGCAATATTGAGCTCTCCGCCGGCAGTCTGGTGATGCAGGGTGGCGGAGTATCCGCCCTATCCAGAGGAACTCGGGCCGGCGGAAACATTTCGTTGAACGCAACCGAATCTGCCACGCTAGGCAACGGCGCATTTCTGTCCGCCAACAGTACCGGTTCAGCCAACGCCGGTAACATCACCATCAATGCCGGACCTCAGTTTCTCAGCCGCGATTCCACTGTAACCACCGATGCCCGTCTGGCGAGCGGCGGCAATATTCTCGTTCAAGCCGTCGATTCGATTCGAATCATCAACAGCAAACTAAGCACTTCAGTGCAGGGCGGAGCCGATACCGTTGGCGGTAATATCCTGCTCGATCCGGCGGTCGTCACCCTGCAGAACAGCCAGGTGCTGGCGCAAGCCGTGGAGGGCCAAGGCGGGAACATCAACATCATTGCCGGCACCTTCCTCGCCGATCCGTCGAGCGTCATCAGCGCGTCGTCTCAATTCGGTCTGAGCGGGGCCGTGAACATCCAATCTCCCGTCTCCAGCTTGAGCGGCAGCCTGGCCACGTTGCCTCAGCAACCGTTTCACGCGCGCCAGCTTTTGCGGCAGCGCTGCGCCGCCCAGTCGGGCGGACAACTGAGCAGCCTCGTGATCGCCGGACGGGATGCCCTGCCTGCCGAGCCCGGCGGGTGGTTGTTGAGTCCATTTGTTCTCGTGGCGACAGAAAACTCTTCCCGCGAGCCCTTACTAGGCCACGGCTTTCCCCTCGTGCCAGACCAACGTCAAAGATTGGCAGGACAAATATCTCGGCAAGGAGTATATGACAGGGCAACCGGTTGTGGGTCCTAACGGTCGAACCGAAGGCGTGACGATGAATAGCGTCTTGATCTGCATTAGCCATCGGCAAAGATCTATGTTCACTGCGGCATTGATGACTTGCTGTCTGATTCCACCCTGCCTACCCGACAGCGGATATCCGCAAACATCCTCGCCGATCACCTCGTCGGGGCTGAATACCACCGTGACCAACCGCGGCGCCCTTTACGACATTACCGGCGGCACGCGCCCCGGCAACGGGCCCAATCTCTTCCACAGCTTCGGAGAGTTCGGCGTGCCGGCCAATGCCCTCGCCAATTTCGTGAACGACTCCGGACTCGCCACCTCCAATATTCTCAGCCGTGTCACCGGCGGCAACCCCTCCAACATCTTCGGCACGATCCAAACCACCGGCTTCGGCGGCGCCAATCTCTTCCTGATGAACCCAGCCGGCATCGTCTTCGGCCCGACTGCGTCATTGAATGTCGGGGGATCGGTGAGTTTCACCACGGCGGACTATTTGCGTCTCACGGACGGTGCGCAGTTCAATGCCCTCCCCGGCCCACAGGATGCCTCCGTCTCCACTGCACCGGTGGCGGCCTTCGGGTTCCTGGGGTCAAACCCGGCGGCGATCACCGTCCAGGGCGGGCGGCTCGCGGTGTCGGAGGGACAGGGGCTCTCCTTGGTGGGCGGGAACATCGAAGTCCGGTCGGGCACATTGGAAAATGGTTCATCACAGGCTGCTCGTCTGTCAGTGCCAGCGGGCCAGGTCACGCTCGTCAGTGTCGCGTCGCCAGGGGAAGTCTTAATGGCTGGCACAGACCCAACTCTGAGTGGTTTCAATTCGCTCGGGACTATTTCCCTTTCTCAAGAGTCCAGCATCGACACCAGTGCAAACGCAGCCGGAAGAATCGTCATTCGCAGTGGTCGATTCACTATGGATGATGCGTCACTCAAAGCGACTGCGGTGAATGGTCAAAGCATGACAAACAGGGGGAATACGGCATTCTCCGCCATTTCCATTACTTCAGAGACCATTGCCCTGAACAATGGATCGTTCATTACGGCAGATACTCACGGGTCAGCACCAGCAGGGGATATTCTATTTAACGTCGGCACCTTTAAGACGGAAGGAGATGCCACCAATCGACTCCGATTGAACCCAGATGATCCCACTACCATCGCACAAAATCTGATAACAAGCGATAGCCTAAGCCTCGATACCGATGCCGGCTCTGCAGGGCGGATCACGTTGCAAGGGCTCGAGGGAGTGGGAACAGCTGCAACGAGCGTCATCTTGAAGGACACCTCTTTCAGCACAAGGATCTTCGGCGGATCAGCACATAGCAGACCAGGCGCCATTACACTCACCACCAAATCACTGCTCTTGACCAACGATGATTTTCCCGACGCGCAGGGAAGCGGCGCGGCTACCATGGTCACTACATCGCTCGGACCCGCACCTGCGGGTGACATCGCCATCAACGTCGATGTCCTCCGAATAAACGTGAACCACGATGAAACACCTATCGAAGGTGCTCATCGCGTTTTCCTCAACACTCCGAGTGTGAGCGCAGAGGATACAGCCGGTCCGGCCGGGGCGCTGACGATCTCCGGCTTGCGTCCGGAATCTACCGATCCTGCCTCGTTGATCGCTCTCAACAACGCGCAACTCAGCTCAGCGGTATTGGGGGGGACACCGGCGCTCGTCCCAGGCGTGATCAGGATCACATCGGACACCTTCAGCATGACGGGAAGAACCGTATTTTTTGCCTTCACATCCCGATCCGCGCCTGGCAGCAATATTACATTCAATGTGCATACATTCCGAGCGAACGTGAAGCAGGACGGGACTCTGATCAATGGCCAGCCCCCATCGTCGATTTTCTCCGTCAGCGGCAGCGACGCCGGATCAGCCGGGAAATCTGGGGACATCACGATCGCAGGACTCGAATCCGCATCGCCCTCGGCGCACTTGATTGCCGTGAACAATACGGAGTTCACCACGACACTAAACGGAGGAACCGCCGCAACAAACCCCGCAACAATCGCTCTTTCGGGAGACAACTTGAGCATAAATAGTAGCCGCATTAGGACGGATACAAACGGCGGAGCTCCAGCCGGCAACATTGTGATCGACACCGTCGGGTTCCGGGCGGATCAGCAAACAAAGATCAGCAGTACCACATCGTCCGAGGGGACGGGAGGCCATATCTCCATTGCCGCATTGGATTCGGTTATGATCCGTGGCGGTTCGAATATGACTGCGGAGAGCACTGGCCCAGGCAACGCCGGCGACATTGTTCTCAATGCCGGCAATTCGTTCCTCAGTCAGAATAGCTCCGTGACAACGCAAGCCGTCCACGCGAGCGGCGGCAATATCACGCTGCAGGCCACCGATTCGATCCGGCTCATCAACAGCCAACTGAACACGTCGGTTCAAGGCGGCCCGACCACAGCCGGCGGCAATATCCTGCTCGATCCGGCGGTCGTCACCCTGCAGAACAGCCAGGTGCTGGCGCAAGCCGTGGAGGGCCAAGGCGGGAACATCAACATCATTGCCGGCACCTTCCTCGCCGATCCGTCGAGCGTCATCAGCGCGTCGTCTCAATTCGGTCTGAGCGGGGCCGTGAACATCCAATCTCCCGTCTCCAGCTTGAGCGGCAGCCTGGCCACGTTGCCTCAGCAACCGTTTCACGCGCGCCAGCTTTTGCGGCAGCGCTGCGCGGCCCAGTCCGGCGGACAACTGAGCAGCCTCGTGATCGCCGGACGGGATGCCCTGCCTGCCGAACCAGGCGGATGGCTCATGAGCCCTCCGATGTTCGCCGGCGGAGGCGTCACCGGCACGGCCCAGATGCCCGCCGGGCACTTTGTTGAGTCTGCATCTGAGCCGCTGGCGCATGTCGGACAAGAAGCGGATCGCCGCGCCTTGTCAGAACATGTCGCACTCGGCCTGACAGCGGGTTGTCGATCATGATCGGTTGAGGCGGCGCCTGAACGAAAAGGAGCGGCATTGTCGCTGGGGATCTTCAACACCCGCATCCTGTGCGCGGGATTGATCGTGGGGCAGTGCCTGACTGCCGTGGCCGCCACGGCGCAGGTAACGCCGCCGCTGCCGCCGGTGTTCGATCCGACCGGCCGATCGGGAAAACCTCCCGCTCCGCTGAAGGAGGAGTTCAAGGCGCCCGACATGCCCCCGCCGAGTCCCCTTCTTCCGGACATCTCTCCCCCTTTATCGCCGCCTTCTCAGCGGCTCGGATCGATCCGGGTCTTCGTGCATGACATCCATGTCACCGGCAGCACCGTCTTTTCGGAAGCGGAGCTCGCCGACGTGATCGCCCCCTATCGAAATCGCGAACTGACCACGGAGGATCTGGAACGGGTCCGCCTGGCCCTCACGCTCCTGTATGTGAACAGAGGCTATCTCACGTCCGGCGCCGTTATTCCGGATCAAGATGTGTCGTTCGGCACCATCGTCATTCAGATCGTGGAGGGCAAGCTTTCCCGCATCGATATCGAGGGCAACCGCTGGTTTCGCAGCTCGTATCTGCGCGACCGGGTGGCGCGCGGGCTCTCTACGCCCCTGAGTATTCAGCCGCTCCAGGAACGGATTCAATTACTCCAGCAAGATCCGCGCATCGAACGGATCAATGCCGAGCTAAAGCCGGGAGACGTGCGGGGCGAGAGCCTGTTGCATGTGCGCGTGAAGGATGCAAGCCCGTTCAGGGCCTGGCTGGAGTTCAACAATTATCAAACCCCGGTGGTCGGCGCCGAACGGGGTCTGGCAACAATCGCGCACCAAAACCTTACGGGCCATGGCGACCAATTTACGTTCACCTATGGTCGATCGAGCGGGGTCAACCCGATCATCGATACCTCCTATAGTCTGCCTCTCAATGCGTACGACACGACCTTGACCGCTTATTACCGGAAGAACGCTTTTCTCGTCGTGGAGGATCCGTTTCGCACGCTGGATCTGAATGTCGATACGCAAATCATCGGGCTGGCCCTCCGTCAACCGGTCTACCGCACGGTCACCGACGAGTTGGCGCTTTCGATTATCGGGGAACATCTCTATCTCAAAACGACCTCCGCCTTCGATGCGCCGGGCCTGCCGTCCTTGTTTATTCCCGGCTCATCCAACACCGGAGTGGCCACCGTCAGCGCGCTCCGGTTCAGCCAGGAGTACACCCATCGTTCGTCCTCATTTGTGTTCGCCGCCCTGTCCCGGCTCAGCGTGGGAGTGAACGTCCTCGGGGCCACGATCAACAGCGGACCGCTGCCCGACGGGCAATTTGTCTCATGGCTGGGGCAAACCCAGGCGGTCAAACGCCTGGACGAATGGTGGGGGGTGCAATTGCTGGCGCGCGTCGCCGCGCAGCTCGCCAATGACCGGTTGTTTCCTCTTGAACAGATGCCGGTCGGCGGACGTTTCAGCGTACGCGGGTATCGGGAGAATACCCTCGTGCGCGACGATGCGGTGCTGGCATCATTTGAATCGCGCATCCCCCTGTGGCGCTACGCGTCCGGCGAAGACCGGCTGCAGTTTGCGCAATTTGTCGATTTTGGCCATGCCTGGAATGCCAAAGGCGACACGCCCGATCCGAGCACCCTGGCCAGCGTGGGCGTCGGATTGCGGTGGATGATTCTGCCGCAGGAACGCGCGCGCTTCGAACTCTATTGGGGCCAGCAGCTCAATCACATCCGGGGAGGTGAGGGTAATCTGCAGGATCACGGGATTCATCTCCAACTGGTGGTGCAAGTTCTCTAACAGGCTGCGAAAAAACTGGGTTATGGCGTCATACGTCGCGTTTACACACTGGCCGTCTCGCGTCAGGACAGCCGGCACGATCGCGCTGAAAGGAATGGCATGCAGTCACGGCATCGCGCATTGACCGGGATGGCGATCCTGTTCGGGATGGCGTTTTTACTCCTCTGCCCGCTGGTGTCGAACGCCGGGGCAGAACCTTCAGCCGAGGCGTTCGTGCGGCAAGGCCTGGCGGCAGAGCAGGCGGGCGACTGGGAACAGGCGCTCGTCGCCTGGAAAGAGGCCGCGCGGCTCTACGATCAGGCTGGCCAGACCAAGGACCATATTCAGGCGCTCTCTCACGCCGCCCATGCGGCCAGGACCTTGGGCCACCTCAACCAAGCCTTTCTCCAGCAGGAACTGGCGCTTCAACTCGCACGCAAACAAGGCGATCCGTACTGGTTGACGCTGACCCTCTCCGAACTGGCGAAGACCTACGTCACGAATCGCCAATTCGACGTCGCCGCGGAGTACATCCAACAGGCGGTCGATCTCGCGCAGGCACAGACCCTCACCGCACTGGCGCCTTCGCTGCAGAACGACCTCGGCATTATCCTGGTGTTACAGGGTCGCCCGGTGGATGCGCTGGCCGCGTTCCATCAGGCCGCCGCGCTGGCCGACCTCCAGGGGACCACCCTGCTTCCCGCTCGCGCCCGCATCAACGCTGCGCGGGTGGCGATGCAGGTGCAGCGGTGGGAGGAGGCGGCGGCGGATTTGGATGACGCCGATCACCGGCTGTCGGCCTCGCCTGATTCACCGGACAAGATCGATGGGCTCATCAACCTGGCCTTAGGTTATCGCGGCCTCTCGACGGCTCAGGCGGACGAACATGCCCGCCGGCTCACGAAGGCCGCGGCGCTGCTGCAAGAAGCGGCATCGATGGCGGAGCGGTCAGGCCATCGGCGCTTCGCCTCCTATGCCTACGGGCACCTCGGGCATCTCTACGAAGACGAGCGCCGCATCGACGAGGCCCTGCTCCTGACTCGCCGAGCCCTGTTTGCCGCGCAGGCCGCCGGCGCGCCGGAATCACTCTACCGGTGGCAATGGCAAAGCGGCCGACTGCTCACCAGCCTCGGCAAACTCGATGAGGCCTTGTCGGCATACAAGGACGCGGCATCGACCCTCCAGCCGATTCGAGCCGAAGTCGCGCGGGCCGCGCAAAGCTCTCCGGATCCGGACCATCCGTCGATCCGTGCCTTGTATTTTGAATTCGCCGACTTGCTCCTGAAGCGCGCGGCCCTGGTGCCGGACGAAGCGGAAACCGAACCCTATTTGCGCACGGCGCGCGATGTCATCGAAGTCTACAAGGCCGCGGAGCTTCGCGACTATTTCCGGGACGACTGCGTCGATCAGCTGCAAGCCCGCATCACAAAACTCGACAGCGTCTCCGCGTCGACGGCCGTCGTGTACCCGATCATGTTCAAGGATCGCACAGAACTGCTCGTGAGCTTTCCCGATAAACTCACACGGCAGTCCATCCCGGTCACGGCCTCGGCGCTGACGGAAGAGGTCCGCCGCTTCCGGCAACGGCTGGAAAAGCGGACCACCAGGGAATATCTGCCGCACGCGCAACAGTTATACGATTGGCTCATTCGCCCCCTGCAGCAGGATCTGCGCCGGCTCCATGTGGACACGCTGGTGTTCGTTCCCGATGGAGCGCTCCGCACGATTCCCATGGCGGCATTGCATGACGGCGAGTCATTCCTCATCGCGCGCTATGCCGTCGCCGTGACCCCGGGGCTTGAGCTGACCGATCCTCATCCTCTCCCACGGACCGGGATCCAACTCCTTTCCAGCGGGTTGACCAAATCCGTGCAGGGATTTCCTCCGCTCCCGCACGTGGCCGAAGAGGTGGGCTACCTGCATTCACTTTTTCGCGGAGAGCAACTGCTCGACCAGCATTTTATCGCGCCGCGAATCGAAACCGCGTTGCGTGACGGCCGGTACAACATCTTCCACATTGCCACGCACGGCCTGTTCGCGACGGACGTGTCTCAATCGTTCCTTCTGACGTTCGACGGCAAGCTGACCATGACCGAGCTCGAGCGGCTGGTGGGTCTGTTTCGTTTTCGCCGGGACCCGTTGGAACTGCTGACCTTGAGCGCCTGTGAAACCGGGATCGGGGACGACCGGGCGGCGCTTGGACTCGCCGGCATTGCGGTAAAGGCCGGAGCTAGAAGCGCGCTCGCCACACTCTGGTTTATTAATGACGACGCCTCGGTCGAGTTGATGTCCGAATTCTACCGTCAACTGCGTGACACGTCGATTTCGAAGGC
This sequence comes from uncultured Nitrospira sp., assembly GCA_902500995.1. Lineage (GTDB taxonomy): Bacteria > Nitrospirota > Nitrospiria > Nitrospirales > Nitrospiraceae > Nitrospira_A. Next base: position 33,346 of record CABVSR010000024.1, on the reverse strand, counting down.
ACAGGCATTGCAACGTGCACAGTTAAAACTCATCTCGGAACGCGTGTATGAACATCCGGCTTATTGGGCCGCGTTTCTCCTGTTGAACAATTGGTTGTGAGGAGCGCGCACGAGGTCTTGCTTGGCTAGTTGGAATTTTCGCTGCCTGACCCAGACGATAGGTGTCGCGGCCCTCGTCATCGTTGCGTTCGCAACCCCGACCCAGGCCGTCACCGACGCCGACCCGGACCTGCCGATCTATCAGACGCCTCAGCGCACCACCCCGCGCGCTCGCATCGGGGGAACGCTGCGAGGCAGTGAGGGTGAAGACCCGGCGATTTCCGCGCTCGTGCCCGACCATGTCGGCATCACGGTGAAACAACATCCGGCGCTCAATTGGTTCCTTTCCAAACACACGTCCTTGCCGATCCGATTCACCTTGATCGACGAGCGGTCGATTCGCGCATTGGTGGAGCGGTCCATGCCCTCTCCGCACCAGGCCGGGGTCCATGCCGTGAAACTCGAAGATCTGGGCTTTGCGCTTCAACCCAACGTCCAATACCGGTGGTATATCTCCGTGATCAAAGACCCGGACGCGCCCTCGCACGATATTGTGACCGGCGGCATGATTGAGCGCTGTGAATTCAGCGAATGCTCGATACTCGGGGCCACGACGACCTGTACCCGTGACGCAGTCATGGACAATGCCGGCAAAGGATTCTGGTACGATGCCATGGCCTGTCTCTGCGAACTCATTGAGACCAATCCGGCAGACACAGGACTCCGGAAACAGCGCGCCGCCTTGCTCAGACAAGTGGGTCTGCATGATGTGGCGGATTGGGATCTCGCGCAATCCCATGCCCGGCAACGGTGACGAATGCCCTATCGAGAAGTGCTTTTTTTGCTGGTCTTCGCAGCCACGTGGTTGGCGGGCTGGCCCGAACTGCCATTCGCCTTGAGCGCTCCCGGCAGTATCGCCGCTGACTCTGCCGGCGCCTCCGACCGGCAGCTGCCTGAATACAAGCCGAGAAAAGCAGACGCGCCGCGAGCCCGTATCGGCGGGCAAGGCCGTGGCGTGGACGCCGGAGCTCCTGTCCTTATTGCCCTGGTGCCAGATCACATTGCGTTTACGGTGAAGACCGATCCCACCCTCTGCTGGTATCAGTCTCTGCGTACGTCCCGGCCCATGATCCTGACCGTGGTCGATTCGCGAGGGATCCGCCCTGTTCTGGAACAATCACTGCCTTCGCCGGGTCGACACGGAATCCATTGCCTGAGGCCTCGTGAATACGGAGTGGAATTCAGGGCGGACGAGTCGTATCGATGGTATGTGACCGTGGTGATGGACCCCGAGAGGCCATCACTCGATGTGGTGGCGGGTGGAATGATCGAACGAATCTCTTTGGATCAGGCCTGCGCCCTCGGCATGCCCTGCCCTTCGTCTTCTTGCGATATTGAGGGCGTGTATCGTTATGCCGAATCGGGGCTGTGGTACGACGCTATCGCCTGCCTCGTCGAACTGATTGAACGAGACGCCGACAAGGAGCGGCTACGCCTGATGCTCGACCATTTGTTGCATCAATCCGGCGTGCATCTTCCTGGAGACTCCTCACCCTGATCTCGCCCCGTGTATCGCGCGAGGCGTCAGACATTGCCCCCGGTATCGAATCAGATACGCGTTGGATCTGATCCGATACAGTGAGACCCGCCTCTTCTGCCTGCACTCTTCCCGCCGGAGAACGGCGTTTCCTTCACGCATTTTTTATCAACCGCTTGTCCATCGATCGAACGTCCTGCGAAGCCCGCCTGGTGGCACGGCTGTTGCTGCTTCAGCGGGACGTCGATCATGCTTGGCGTGGCTGTCCGACAGGACAGCAGCCTTCGAGATAGAAAGGAGCCTGACATGGAACTCATCATGGGCGGTCTCCTCGTGGGAGTCAGCGGGATGTTGGCCGTGTTGATCGTGGCGGTCTGGAAAGACAGCGCGTCTCAGCGTACCGACACCCATCCGTCACAGCGGAGGACGTAGCCGGCTGTTTCCCTGAGGAAGGAAGCGGCGCATCGTACAGACGGAAAACGGATCGGGAGGCGTGCTCCTCCACACGCCTCTCGTGCAAAGGAGTTGCATCATGAACCGATTCATCTATTTGAGGCCTCAAAAACGGCAACGCATGACCGTGAGCCTTCCGGCAGAGCTGTTAGAACGTATGCGGGATGCGGCGTACTGGACCTCCGGCACTACGATGGCCGGGCTCATTTCGTCGGCCATTGAAGAGTTGCTTCACAATTTGGAATCTCAGAATGGCCGCCCCTTCTCCCCGCGTCTTCAGGACTTAAAACCAGGCCGTCCTCGAACCGCCAAATCGAATCTGCCGGTTGTATCTGAACACATACAGTCTGTATCCCCTTAGATACGCGCATCGAATTCCAAATACCACGCACTACCATCCTTCCTACGAAGATCACCCCAATCTCGCGGAACCTTTCAAAACCCTCACCCGCCCTTTCCTGATCCATCCCCTCTGGGCAAGCATGCCTTTTGCGTGAGCGTTCCTAGGGGCAACGCGGATCTCCCTCCCTTTTTCTGTCAGACCACGTCCGATGCCGCCGCGAGAGGGCTCACGATATGCCAAACGCACTCGGACCGCACGAGACGGCACCGTCGTTCACTGTCTCTCTGCATCCACTCCGCCTGAGCCCCAACCGGCAACACCACCGCCCCGCAGCGGCCGGGATCACCAGGCGCTCCGCAGAACGTTCGCTTGGAAACGCCCGGGGAAGACGGGTCGCAGGATCGAACACAGCACGGTACCGAGTCATGCATGATGCATTCTGATTTCAAGGGAGTGTGGCATACGATGGTCGCGGCATTCCTGACGGTGAGCGTGAGCACGGGCGCTGCCGCCGAATCTCCGACCAGTCGTTTTGACGATCCCCCATCCTTTTCCGCCAACCAGGATCTGGAGCTGCTGAAAGAAGAAGAAACCGTGAGCATTGCGTCACGGTATGAACAACCCATTTCACAGGCTCCGTCAAACGTCTACGTCATCACGGACGAGGATATCAGGCAATCCGGCGCCATCGATCTTCCGACCGTGCTCCGACGCATTCCCGGGCTGGAAGTCATGCAGATGACCGGAGCCGATTTCAACGTCAGCGCGCGGGGAGACAATCAACCGTTCGCGAACAAGATGCTGGTGATGGTCGACGGACGTTCGATCTACCTCGACGTGCAGGGAAACGTCTTTTGGAAATCCCTTCCCATCACGCTCCCTGAAATCAAGCGCATCGAAGTGCTGAAGGGGCCCGCGTCCGCCATGTACGGGTTCAATGCCTTCGACGGGGTGATCAATATCATCACCAAATCCCCGGAAGAAATGAAGGGAACGACGTTGCAGTTTGGCGGAGGCGAACAAGGCACGCTCAGCAGCGCCGCGGTCCACGCCGGAACCGCGGGCAAGTTCGGCTACCGGCTCTCGATCGGCCGGGACCAGACGCAGCAATGGCGAGACGCAGACGCTCTGGCGTTCCGCTCCCACCGATTCAATATCCAGACGGACTATGCCCTGTCCTCCACGTCGAAGCTGCAGCTGTCCGGGGGATTGGTCGAAACGAACCGGTTCGACGGGCAAGTCGGCGAAGTGACCAGCAACGCCACTCGCCCGTCGTTCGGCTACGCGAACGCTGTCTACGAACATGGAGAGTTTCTCGTTCGAGCCTGGTGGTCCGGCTATACGGACCATGCCACCATCAATGCGCTGCCTCAATTGACCGGCCTCATCAACGTGACCGACCGCAACGGCGTCTCGACCAACCCCTTTTCAGGCAACACCTACAACGTCGACGTGCAACATGCGTTGACGGTTGGCCCGGCAAACCGGCTCCTGTATGGCGCGAGCTATCGGCACAATTCGCTCTCGAGTCCGACCATCGATCAATTTAGTCGCGAGAACCGGCTCGGATTGTTCTTGCAGGATGAATGGCGCGCCGCACCGGCACTCACCTTCGTGGCAGGTGTCCGGTATGATCTCCACTCGCAGATCAACGGCACGTGGAGCCCGCGACTGGCCGTCTTGTATCAACCGGTGGAGGGCCACACGTTTCACCTCTCCGGTTCGGCGGCCTATCGCCCTCCCACTCTGTTCGAATCTCATCAGGACCAACGCGTCACGACCACCATCCCGACCGGTCTGCCCTTCCCCCTGCCTGCATCGGTTTCGTCCACTGTTCCCGTCACCGGTTCGACCGGCCTCGCCCCCGAACGGATTATTTCGTATGAGGCCGGGTATCAGGGCTGGTACTGGAAACATCGCCTCCGCGCGCGGGCCAACGTGTTTTTCAACCATCTCTCGGATCTGATCGGTAGCCGGGTCACCGCAGGCGGAGCTTCTGCATTTGTGAACGATCCCGGGTCCGCGGATATCTACGGAGGCGAAGCCGGCATCGAAGTGCTTGCCAGCCGGTGGCTGAGCGGATTTGCCAACTATGCCTATGAGGAAATCAATCAATCCTTCACCGGAACAGTCCGCCGGGGCGCGCCGCGATCTAAAGTCAGCGCTGGTCTCCGGACGGAATGGGATAGCGGCCTGAGCGGAGAAATCAGTTACTACTACGTCGGCGCCAGCGACTACCCGCTCGCGCAAAGCTTCACTCAATTAGGAGCGCTTCCAGCGGCCGGCGTCACGGTGCCGGGAAGCCGGGTCGGCAGCTACAACCTGCTCAACCTGCGGGCGGGGTATCGGTTCTGGCAGCAGAAGGCCGTCGCCGGCTATATGCGCGATGCGGAGCTGGCGATCTCGGTCTTCAACGCGTTGAATGACGAACATAAGGAACACCCGCTGGGCGACCTGATCAGCCGGCGGGTCATGGGTTGGCTGACCCTTCGGTTTTAGCACGTGCCCGGTGACACCCGGGAGGATGCGATGGCACAAGCGACGCTGACACATTCCATCCTGGTCGTGGACGACGATCCTGATATTGCCCTCGGGCTGCAGGATTTGCTCGATCACGACGGCTATCAGGTGAACGTTGCCATGACCTGCGCGGACGCGCTCGCGCAAGCCCACGCCCACCACTACAATGCCGTCCTACTCGACCTCGGGCTCCCGGACGGAGACGGCTCCTCCGTCCTGCTGACGCTCCAGCAACAACAGCCGCAACTGCCTGTCATCATCCTCACGGCCTATACCGGCACCGACCGTACGGTCGGTTCGCTGACTCAGGGGGCCTTCGCCTACCTCACCAAACCCTATAACCGGGATGAGTTGCGCGCCGTTCTGCAACGGGCAGTCGGCGTGCAAGCCTTGGCCGTCAAGGCGGAACATGCCGAGCATGCCCTGCATGAAAGCGAAGCGCGATTCCGCTCTCTCGTGGAAGCGGCGACCGACTCCATCGTCCTCGCGGATCATCACGGCCGCATCCTGTCGTGGAACCGCGCCGCGGCGCATCTCTTCGGGTATACGGATGAGGAGGTCCGCGGGCAATCCCTCAGCATGTTGATGCCGGCCCGCCACCGCGCGGCCCACGAACGCGGGCTCGCGCGCGTGAGAGATACAGGAGAGTCCCGGCTCATCGGGCGACTCGTCGAACTGGAAGGGTTGCGGAAGGACGGGAGTGAATTCCCGCTGGAACTGTCATTGGCCATGTGGAAGACCGACGAGGCGGTGTTCTACAGCGGCATCATTCGAGACATTACCCAACGGCGGCGCGCAGAGGACATTCTGGACCGCCTCCGCCATCTCCACGAGGTCATCCTCACGCAGGCGGGCGAAGGCATTTATGGCCTGGATCACGAAGGATTGACGACATTTGTCAATCCGACGGCGGCGCAATTGCTGGGCTACGAACCGTACGAGTTGATCGACCGGCCCATGCATGCCCTGCTGCATCACTCCCGTTCGGATGGCAGCCCCTATCCGGCCGAGCAATGCCCGATTTATGCGTCGTTGCAGGACGGCTTGGTGCACCGCGTGGCAACCGAGGTGTTTTGGCGGAAAGACGGCGTGACGGTGCCCGTGGAATACGTCAGCACGCCGATCGTCGAAAAAGGGCATACGGCAGGCGCGGTCGTGGTGTTTCGCGATATTTCCGAACGTAAAGAGGCTGAGCGGGCGGTCGAGGAAAGTCAGCAACGGTTTCGGCAACTGGCGGAACATATCCGGGAGGTCTTCTGGATCACCAACCCGGAAAAAACGCAGGTGGTGTATATCAGCCCCGGCTACGAAGAGATCTGGGGTCGCTCCTGCGACAGTCTCTACGCCCATCCCGCTTCCTGGATGGAAGCGATCCACCCCGACGATCGCGCTCGTATCGAGCAGGCCGCGCTCAGTCGCCAAACCCAGAATGCCTACGACGAAACCTACCGCATCCTGCGCCCTGACGGGTCCATGCGATGGATCTGGGATCGTGCCTTTCCCATCCGTGACGCATCGGGCCATGTCTATCGTATCGTCGGATTCGCCGAGGATATGACCGAGCACAAGCGGATCGAAGCCGAATTGATCGCCAGCGAGCGACGTTATCGGGCGTTGTTCGACGACAACCCCTCGATGTACTTCATGGTGAATGCGACCGGCACGGTCTTGTCCGTGAATCGCTTCGGAGCCGAACAGCTGGGCTACGAGGTGCGGGAGCTGATCGGCACCTCCGTCTTAGAACTGTGTCATCCGGACGATCGGGCAGCGGTTCGCCGGAATCTCTTTAATTGCCTGTCCACCGTAGGGCAGCCCAGGCGGTGGGAGCTGCGCAACATCAGGAAGGATGGCCAGGTGATCTGGGTGCGAGAAACCGCTCAAGCCGTACGGCGGGACGAGCAGGCGCCGGTGGTCCTGATCGTCTGCGAAGACATCACCGCCATCAAAGAAGCGGAGATCGCCCTTCATGACAGTGAGGAGTTTAAAAACCAGATCCTCCACAGCAGCGCGGATTGCATCAAAGTCCTCGATCTGGAAGGTCGGCTGCAATACATGAATGACGCGGGGCGAACACTCTTGGAGATCCACGATCTCGCTGGCTACCTCAACAAACCCTGGCCCGACTTCTGGGAAGGCGACGATCGCGCGGCGGCCCTGGCGGCCTTGGAAGCGGCCAAAGCGGGGGAGATCGGCAAATTTGTCGGCTTCTGCCCCACCATGGGTGGAGTCGCGAAGTGGTGGGATGTGCAGGTCACACCCATGCTCGATGCGCAAGGGCGGTCCCGTCGGCTCCTGGCCATCTCCCGCGACATCACCGCATACAAACAGGTCCAGGAATCCCTGCGCGCCAGCGAGGAACGTTTGGAACATGTCATTCGCGGCTCTCACGACGGCTTCTGGGATGGCTGTATCCTACCGGAACAACCGTGGAATGCGCCGATCACGCCTGTCTGGTGGTCTCCTCGCGTGCGCGAGATGCTCGGGTACAATGAGGAGGAGTTTCCCGACGTCTTGGACAGTTGGACTTCTCGCTTGCACCCCGAGGATCGCGACGGCGTCTTTGCGCAACTGACGGCCTGCATGGATCCAGGGCACTCTCACTATGACGCCGAGTACCGGCTGCTGAACAAGCGGAATGAATATCAGTGGTTTCATGCGCGCGCGGAGGTGGTGCAGCGGGACGCGCAGGGGCGAGCCGTCAGGATGGCCGGCGCCCTGCAAGATATCACCGACCGCAAACGGACCGAAGCCAGATTACGCCTCAGCGAAGAACGCCTGCGGATGGCCCTCATCTCGACGGAACTTGGTATCTGGGACTGGGATGTCGTCTCCGACCGTCTCTATTGGTCCGAGGGCGTCGAGATGCTGTTCGGCTTGGCGCCGGAATCTTTTCCCGGCACCTATTCCGCCTATATCGGATTGATCTACCCGCTTGATCGCGGGTCCACCCTCACCCGCCTCGAACTCGGTCTTCGCGATCAGACCTCCGTCCATATCCGGCATCGTGTCGTATGGCCCGATCGCTCGATCCATTGGCTGGCCTGGAGCGGACGGATCTATCGGAACGCCGACGGAGCCGCGACACGCGTGCTCGGCATCGTCCACGACACGACGGGACGCGCGGCCGAATGAACCGGCGACATTCGGCGACCTCATACCGGGCCGGCTGATTCGACGAGGGCGCAGATTGTGACGTTCGCATTCCTACAGATACCGTTCGATGTTCCGTCTCCGACACGCGTCCGGTACAGGTTGTGCCGGATCCTCACTCTGATGCTGTGGGCGCTGCCGCTTACAGCCCCGGCCTTTGCGGCGGACATCATCATTCTCAAATCATCCGATATCGCTGCCTATAACCAGGCCATTACCGGTTTCAAAGCCGCCATTCCATCCGGCATCAACCTCTCTGAATACGACTTGCAAGGCGATCTTGAAAAGGGCAGGAAACTGGCTCGAAAGATCCGCGCCTCCGATCCGGCGCTGGTCTTCGCAGTGGGCTTAAAGGCGGCGAAAGCTGCGCAACTCGAGATCGTCGACATTCCCGTGGTCTATTCCATGGTCTTGGACCCGGCCAAATATGGTCTCAATTCCCAGAACATGACCGGCGTCCTGCTGGAAGTGCCCGTCGAACGGCAACTGGCCATGATTCGAAACCTGCTGCCGCAACTCAAACACATCGGCACATTGTACGACCCCGCGAAAACGTCGACGCTCATCGACGAAGCCCGGCGGTTGCTGAAGCAAAGCGGCACCGAACTCGTGCCGATGCAAATCACGAGCGAACGGGAGGTCCCCGGGAGCCTGCGCGCGCTGCTGCCTTCCATCGACGCCTTGTGGCTCGTCCCTGATTCCACGGTGCTGACCGACGAGTCCCTGCGCTTTATCCTGAATTCCGCGCTGGAAGGCCGGGTACCGGTGATCGGGTTCTCCCGCGAGTTCGCGCGAAGCGGCGCGTTATTGTGCCTGTCCGTCAACTATGCCGACATCGGTCGGCAAGCCGGGCAACTCACCCGCAAGCTGCTCGACGGGCAGCTCTCGCTCCCCATGAAACCCTGGCACCCTGAACGCATCGAAACGAGCGTGAATCTCAAAACGGCCAAATTCCTCGGTATCGACATTCCCCGTGAACTCGAACAAAAGGCCGACGAGCTCTATTGATGAAAGGACCGCTTGTGAAAGATCCCACCCATCTGGCCGCGCCGCCGTTCCTTCCCGGCGGCCTGAAGCGGTTCGTCAGCTTGAAAAAGAAGTTCGTAGGCTTTTTCAGCCTCATCATCATCCTCACGTGCTCAGGCATGAGTTGGTATTTCATCCACAACAAACGCCTCGCCATGACGGAACGCGTGCAGGGCCTGGGCAGCATCCTGGTCAGGAACCTCGCGCACAATGCGCGCTATGGCATCATTCTCGAAGACCGGGTAATTCTGGAACAATTCATCGACGGGGTGCTGGGAGTGGATGAAGTCGTCTACGCGCAGATCACTGGCGCCGGCGGCCAGATTCTCGCCGCCAAGAGTAAGGGGAAGTTACAGACTGCGCTCGGGACGGAGCGCGCGGTCGATCAACCATTTTATCCGGCCCCCACGCTTGCCGCTTCCCTGATCGAACATCCCGTCCCAGAACCGACCGTGACCCGGTACAGGCTCACGGGCGAGAGCACGATCCCGTTTGAGGATGCAGATTCTACGCTGCGCGTGTCGACCCCCGGCATACGCGGAGAGACCTTTTACGACTTCGCCCTTCCGGTGCTCAAACGCGCCGAACCCCGGCTGGAAGCGCTGGCTCTTCAAGAGGCGGAAACACACAAGACGCGCACCGCTCAAACCGCCTCGCCTGCCTTCGGCGTGGTTCAAATCGGCTTGACCGAGGTGCCGATGCAGCGAGAACTGGCGGACGCGCTGCGAACCTTCCTCCTGCTGACCCTGGGGATCATCGCGGCCGGTATTCTCTTCACCAATCTTCTCGCCCGCCGCATCATTACGCCCCTGCGGAATCTCGCCGCCGGGGCGCGCAAGGTCGGAGAGGGCGATCTCTCGACGTTTGTCGTGCCCACTACGCAAGACGAAGTCGGCCAGCTGACCGCGCTCTTCAATGTCATGACGAAATCGCTTCAGGAACGCAACCAGGCCATCTCTGCAAATCTTGAAACCATCCGGCGCCATGTCACGCAGTTGACGACATTAAACCAATCCAGCGCGGCCATTACGTCCACCCTCGACCTCGATCGTCTCCTGTCCACGGTGCTGCAGCTGCTGAGCGAAAATTTAGGGTTTACCCGGATGGTCCTGTTCTTGTGGGACCACGAGCGCGGCGTCGCCACGGTCGGACAAATGCTCGGCATGCCGCCCGAAGCCGAAGAAGCCGCACGTCGTCTGGTCATTCCCGTACAGGAGGACGGCGGGTTCGCCGCTGAAATCCTGCTTCACGGGAAACCCGTGTTGGTGCCCAATATCGAGAGCGTCGCCGACCGCATTTCTCCGGCCGTCCTGCCTTGGCTCCGCCAGGTCGGCTTATCGTCCTTCGTTGCCGCCCCGCTTCGCAGCCAGCAGCGCATTCTCGGCTACCTTGGCGCCGATCGCGGAGCGCAGCCTTGCACCCAGGAAGATCTCGACCTGCTGGTCACCATCGCCAGCCATGTGGCCGTCGCCGTCGACAATGCGCAGGCCTATACCCAACTGGCCACCCTGACGGAGCACCTCGAACGGCGCGTGCAGGAACGCACGCAGGAATTGCAGACCGTCAACGAACGCCTGCAGGACCAGGATCAGCGTCGGTCAAAATTTGTGTCCGTCGCCTCCCACGAATTGCGCACCCCGATGACGTCGATCAAAGGATTCGTCGAAAACATGCTGGATGGGTTGACCGGCGACCTGTCCGAACGGCAGGAGCACTATCTGCAACGCGTCAAACATAACGTGGATCGCCTGACCAGGATCATCAATCAATTGCTGGATTGGTCGCGCCTGGATCTCGGGCGAATCGACATCAAACCTGAACCGTTGCTCATCGATCCCTTCGTCCGTGACGTGGTGGAGAGTTTACACACCCTCGCGGCAGAAAAGTCCGTGAGCCTCGAGGTGCTGCCCTGCGAGCAGCCCCTCACGGTACTCGCCGACCGCGACAAACTGGAGCAGATCATGTTCAATCTGGTCGGCAATGCCATCAAGTTCACGCCGCAGGCCGGACATGTTTCGGTGCAATGCCGCATCCATGACGCAGGCTTTGCGCTGATCACCGTCGCCGACACGGGCTGCGGAATTGCTCCTGACGAACTGCCGCGGGTATTCAATGAATTTTCCAAGGTGGAATCGGCCATGCCGACCTCGCAAGGCGCTCAGCTCGGTCTGTTCATCACCCGTAGTCTCGTCAGCCTGCACGGAGGCCAGATGTGGGCTGAAAGCCGGTTGGGCGCGGGAACCCAGTTCTCCTTCACCTTACCGCTCGCCGGCAGATAGACAGTACCGGCGTAGGCCGACTCCGACATCACCCTGCGACCTCACCTGCCCTGCCCTGTATCTGATCTGATAATAGCCGCATTGTTTTGAACAACAGTCAGCCTGCCGCAACGACCGAGGCGTCACCGGCGAAGGGCCGCTTCGCCGGAGAATCAATACGTTGCTCCACGGCGTCTTGCCGGCATCGGCATCGCCTTCGCGGCATGGGTATTGCGGACGCATCCATCAACGCATGCTGTCTCACAAGCCGGAGCAGGCATACCGTGCACAGCGCCGTACTCATTGTCGATGACGATCGGGACATCCGGGAATCCCTCACCGACATGCTGCGCCATGAGGGGTATCTGGTGGAGAGCGCCGCTTCAGGGCATGAGGCGCTGCACCAGGCCAAACAGCGGCAGTACGGCGCAGCCATCCTCGATATCCAGCTCCCCGACTTGAACGGACTCTCTGTGCTGAAAGTGCTGATGGAGTTGGACGCCTCGCTGCCGGTCATCATCCTGACCGGCAACGCGACGTCCGAGAACACGATCGGCTCCCTCGCGAAGGGCGCGTTTGCCTATCTGACAAAACCCTACAATTCCCAGGAGCTCAAGGCCGTGGTGCGCCGGGCCGTTTCAGTCAAAGGCCTGGCCATACGGGCAGAGCATGTGGAAGAAGCCTTACATGCCAGCGAGGAGCGATTCCGGGCGCTGGTGGAGTCGGCCACCGATGCCATGGTGTTGGCCGATCACTGCGGCCATATCATCTGGTGGAACGGGGCCGCGGAGCGGATGTTCGGGTATTCCAAACGGGAAGCGCTGGGGCAATCTCTCGCGAGCTTGATGCCGGAACGCTTTCGCGGGGCGCATGACAGCGGCCTCGCGCGCCTCGCCAAAGGAGAAGCGGCGAAACTCATCGGCAAAACGGTCGAATTGGTCGGACTGACCAAAGCGGGAGATGAGTTTCCGATCGAGCTGTCCCTGGCATCCTGGCGCGCCAAGGAGGGCACATTCTTCAGCGGCATCATCCGCAACATCACACGCCGCAAAAAGGCGGAAGAATCCGTCGTGCGCCTGAGCCACCAGAACGCCCTCATTCTCGATGCCGCGGGGGAAGGGATCTTCGGGCTCGACTTGGAAGGACAGGCCACCTTCGTCAACGCCACGGCGGCGCGGATGCTGGGATGGAGCGCGGCTGAATTGATCGGCAAACGCTTGGCGCCGCTCCTGTATCAAGGTCATCGCGATGACGCCGAGCATGCGTCGGACCCCTTCTGTCTGTCCGCCGCGATTCATGACGGAGCCATTCACCGTGTCCAAAACGACATGTTCACCAGCAAAAGCGGCGTGCCGTTTCCGGTCCAGTATGTCACCAGCCCTCTCCGTGAACAGGATCGACCCGTGGGCGTGGTGGTGGTCTTCGAAGATATCACCGAACGGAAGCAGCTGGAATGTTTGCAGCAGGCGCAACTGTCCGTCAGTCATATTCTCGCCCAGGCCGGCACCCTCGACGAAGCCGTGCCACAACTGCTTCGCGTGGTCGGAGAAATGGGGCCGTGGGACATGACGATCTTCTGGCAAAAAGAATCGATGACGGACCGGCTCGCCTGTAAGGGCACCTGGATCAGGCCATCCTGCCGCTGGGAGGAATTCGCCGCGGTGTGCCGCAACAGCGACCTGCCTCCGGGCATGGATTTTCCCGGAGTCGTGTGGAGTATCAAACTGCCGCTCTGGATACCGGACGCCTTGACGGATCCGCGTTTTACCAGGGCTCCGACGGCCGCGCGGCTCGGCATCCACGGAGCCTGCATCGTTCCGATCCGGACCGGCAACGTCATCCATGGTGTGTTGGAGTTGTATGCCGACACACCTCGCGCCCCTGATCGGCAACTCATTCACATCCTGACCGACACCGGTATGAAGATCGGACAATTCATCGATCGCGCGCAGGCCGGTAGCGCGTTGCGCGCGACCCATCGGATGACGCAGAGTGTGCTGGCCAGTCTACCGGGCGCCATTTTCCTCTGCGGGCGCGATTGGCAGATCCAGTATGCCAACACGCTGGCGCATCACTATTTCGCGGGGGCAGGAACGTCCTTGCTCGGCAGGCCTCTGTTCGAATGCCTGGCGCTGGGTGAGACTGCGGCTCAACAGTTGATCAAGGAATGGACGGTCCTCGATGCCGAATTACCGCATCACGCGCCCGAGCGCGAGTGCGAAGTCGCCTCACGCCTGTACCGGTACCGGTTTTTCCCGGTTTCCACTCCCGAACGCGCGCAAGATCAAATCGGCATGGTGCTGTGGGATGTGACCGACGACAAACACCTCCAGGATCAACTCATCCAATCGGAAAAGCTGACCAGCCTGGGTACCATGGTTTCGGGGATGGCGCATGAGATCAATAATCCGGCCCAAGCCATTCTCAGCATGGCCGAGCTGATTCAGGAGGAAAACAATCCGGCGACGGTCAAAGAATTTGCCGCGGATATCGTGGGATACGCCCGTCACGTCTCTAACGTGGTCCGCGATTTTTCAGGGTACGCCCGGTCGGCCGGCCGGGACGGCGAAACCGAAATCGATGTGGCGGAGCGGTTGATGGAAGCCGTCAAAATGGCCCGCCGCGGCCCCCATTTCGGGTACGTGGATGTCGTGACACAATTCGAGGCGCCGGCGTTCCTGCGCGCGCGCAAGGGCGAGATCGACCAGGTCTTCGTCAACTTGATCAACAACGCCACGCAAGCCATGAACGGGACCGGTCGCCTGACCTTGGGCGCGGTCCAGAACGGGGCATGGATCGATGTGACCATTGCAGATACCGGTCCCGGCATTCCGGCGGCGGTGCGACCGCGCATTTTCGATCCGTTTTTTACCACCAAGCCGCCGGGTAAAGGGACGGGACTGGGGCTGAGCATAGTACGGAAGATCGTGACTCGACATGCAGGGACGATCACCGTGGAGAGCGCGGAGGGGCAGGGCACCACGTTCAGGCTGCGCTTCCCCGCCCTGTCGCAGTAACGGATCGACATCGCACACTTTCGCGAAGGGTCTCGATGGCGGGACTCACGCGCGAGAACGAGGCGAGTAGGCTCGCTTAAACACAGACCGCAATCCGAAGTAGGCGAACGAATCCTTCAGGTTGGAATAGAGCCGCTTGAAGGCCCCCATGTCCGCGTTGGTGACGTACTCCAGTGTCAGCACAATCCGCTCCTCCTGCTCGCCGAGCGGCGTCACGGCATGCCAGAGCTTGTCGCCGTTGAAAATCACCAGGTCTCCTGGCGCCGTCGCCAGTTCCATATGCACCGGCTGCTTGCCCGGTACGTCCTTGAACAGATCGCATACGAGGCGGCACTGCTTCGACTGATCGAGCAGCCCCAGCAGGATCGTATATCGAGCGCCTTTATAGTAGGACGTATCGTAGTGGTATCCGATGTGGTCGCCCGCCTCCGTGTAGTAGTACAAGGCGCAGGAATGGGGATCGTTGTCCGGGCAGAGCAGCAGATTGACCTTGGTCAATCGGTTCAGCATCGTGCGGAAGGCCTCAGAGCGATAGAGATCGATCAACTGCGGAGCCTGTTCCCTCACCGCGTAGTAACTGACACTGCCGCCCTTCTTATGTCCGGGAATGTAGTTGCGGTTCAGCCCTGGTTTCAAAGCCTGCGCCTGTGAGGTCAGCTCGGCCTCGACAAACTCGCGCGGCAAAAATTGAGGGATATACAAGAATTCATTCTGCGCCCAATAGTCCTGCTCTAAGTGATCGAGATCCAAGGCCGCAACTGCCCGCTCCACCGCTTCCGTCACGCTGCTTGCACAGGCTTGCGTCATGCTCCCCTCGCCACGTCTTGATTCACGATTCGCGGTCGTTCTTGCGTGTTAGTTTGTTGCCTGGCTTCTGAAGAATTTTCGTTCGTGCGCAGGATGGTCAAAACAACCGTCCAGCAAGGCCGCAGCGAGCAGAGGGCCGAGGCGTACCCTTGCGGTACGTTGAGGTTCTCTGCGATGCGAGAACGATGCTGCGGCCGTTTTCACCATTCTGCTAGCCCGGATTATTCATGAATGCCGTCGTGAGGCATTCGAGGCTGAAGCCCGCCGGGGGTTCTCGCAAGTAAGGCCGACGCAGGCGTACTTGCAGTCCGTCGAGGAGGCCGAACGAGAAAAACCCCGCCGGGCGAGAGCATCGGATGACGGAACAGGCATTCATGAATAGTCCGGGCTAAGGACGGCTCAACACCGGCGCCCGCACAACTTCTACATCGGCCGGGGCCTTGAAATCAAACAGGTCGTCTTTCAATCCGCTGTTCGGCTTCAGTTCTGAAAACTCGAACGTGGCGACATTGCCGCTGACCTCGTGCAGCGCGATGGTTTTCAGAAAGTAGGTTTTCGGCTGGACCTCGATCACGATTTTCTGAATCGCCCGCTCCGGCTCGGCTCGTCCCTGCTTGGGAGTCAGCGAGACTAGCAGAATGCCCCCCGCTCCCCGCTCCTTGTTCGGCGCCGGTTCGATATCGAATTCCTCATCCAGCTTGGCCACACCCTGCAACAGCTGCAGCGGCGCCTGGGAAGCCGCCATATAGGTCAGCTTGCCGACCAGCACCTGCTTATGCTCCGGCACGTACATCTTCACATCGTCTTTGTTGACGTAGATTTCTTCCGTGGCCGGTTCGATGTAATCCCACCGCAACTTGCCGGGCTTCTTGATGTAGAAATGACCGGTCGAAATCACCGGCGTGGAAAATCCTTCAATCCTGGTTTTTTGCGTGAAAGAGGCCTGCAGGTCTTTAGTCTTTTCGTAGCGAACTTGGATTTTTTTGACGATATCCTGGACCTCCTGCAGCGCTTGGAGGTCGACCGCCGGCTCATCCGGTTTTACCAGTTGAGCCACAACCGGAATCGCATTCACCAGGAGAACCGCAAGTAGTATGAATGTGCGCATTATGCCTCTTCTCCGCCGACCGGGCCCCGGCGTCCCAGCACCTCGCGGCGCCCATCCCGCCCGGCCGCTCCCACGACGCCCTCCGCCTCCATCTGTTCGATCATCCTGGCCGCACGAGGATACCCGACGCGCAAGCGGCGTTGGATGAGCGACGCCGAGGCCTGGCCTGTCGAGAGGACCAGATCCTTTGCCTGTTCATAGACGTCGTCTTTCGCCTGTTCCTCTTCCGCCTCCTCGATCTTGAGCGATTGCAACTCACGGCAATAGGAGGGCAGCGCCTGCTTCTTGACAAAATCGACCACCCGCCGCACGTCGTCATCCGATACAAAGGAGCCGTGGATACGCATCAATTTGCCGGTCCCCGACGCGAGGTAGAGCATGTCGCCCCGGCCGAGCAACGCTTCCGCGCCGTTGGCATCGAGAATCGTGCGGGAGTCGGTTTTGGATGAGACCTGAAAGGCGATCCGCGCCGGAAAGTTGGCCTTGATGAGGCCGGTCAGCACATCGACCGACGGCCGCTGCGTCGCCAGCACGAGGTGTATGCCCGAGGCGCGCGCCATCTGGGCAAGGCGGGCAATCTTGTCTTCCACATCTTTGGGGGCCACCATCATGAGGTCCGCCAACTCGTCGATCATCACCATGATATAGGGCAACGGTTCCGGCGGACTCGGCTTGACCGAATCGGTCGGTCCATTTTCGCCGGCCGGTTCCGCATCCTCGCCCTTGGAGAGCCGTTCCTCTTCGGACAGAAAGGTCAGCTCCACCTGCTCGGCTTTGCCGGATTGCCAGACATCGGACACGGCCCCCTGCACCTCGGAAATCCGTCGATTGTAGGCGTCGATGTTGCGCACGCCCGCTTCGGCCAGCAGCTTGTAGCGCCGTTCCATTTCCTGCACCACCCAGCCCAGCCCGCGCGCCGCGGACTTGGGATCGGTGATGACCGGGCGAAGCAGATGCGGAATGCCGTCGTAACTTTGGAATTCCAGCATTTTGGGATCGATGAGGAGCATCTTCACTTCGTCCGGACGAGCACTGAATAAAATGCTCAGCAGCATCGTATTGAGGCCGACGCTCTTGCCGGCCCCGGTGGCACCCGCCACCAGCAAATGCGGCATGGTTTTCAAATCGGCGCAGACCGCTCCGCCGAAAATGTCTTTCCCGAGCGCCAGACTCAGTTTTGAGCGTGAACGTGAAAAGGCATCACTGGTGACGACCTCTTTCATGGACACCATTTCACGATGCGGGTTCGGTACTTCAATGCCGACGACGGATTTGCCCGGCAAGGGAGCCACGATACGTAAACTGATCGCCTTCAGTGCCAGGGCCAGGTCATCGGCCAGGTTGACGATACGCGCGACTTTGGTGCCCGGCGCCGGTTCAAATTCATACATCGTGACGACCGGGCCAGGCCGCACTTCGGTGACTCGTCCCTCAATCGCAAAACTCTTCAGAGCCTTGGTCAGAATCTCCGATTGCAGCTTCAATTCCTCGTCACTGAGCCGGGCGATGGGACCGGATGGATCACTGAGCAATTCTTGCGGGTCCGGCAAGACATACCCGTCGGACACCGATGGACTGGTCGCCACGGCTGCGGCCGGTTCTTCATCAGCCGTGGACCGCTTCTCCACTTTCATCGGCGGCTGAATCTTGGGAGGGATCACCGGCACCGCGATCTGTTCAACCGCTTCAGCCACCACCTGGACTTCGCGATCGAGCTCCGGATCGTCCGTCTCGCGGGGCGGGCGCGAGACCTTCACTCGAGCCCGCTTGGATTGAGTCGCCGGCTCATCCAGCTTTGCCGGCCATTCCGGCAGGAGTCCGATCATGCGTTCGCGGATCACGATCCACCAGTCCGGAACCCGCTGCAGCAATGCGGTCAACGACAGTGGCACCGTAAACAGAAGGGCCACCATCAAGCCGGTGAGGACGACGATATGCGCGCCGGTGGTCGCGAAATAACTGCGCAGGCCATCGGCCAACACCTGGCCGATGATGCCTCCGGCCAACCCGCGGTTCACCCATCCGCTGGCAATCGTAGGCACCGCCGTCACTTCCAAATGCAGGAGCGCGCTCAAAAACACCATGGCGGCCAGACCGCTGCCGGCATGTCTGAGTCGCATCGTGAGCGGGATGGGGGTGAAACAACGGGCACCGAGGAGGCCGAGCAGAATCGGAAAAAGATAGGCGGCTCCACCCACCAGAAAAAAACAGGCCGCCGCCGTCAGCGCGCCGACCGACCCGATCATGTTTTTGGGCTGACTGCCGGCCGCTCCGGATGCCGCGATCGATTTGGCGTCGCCGGGAACGAACGACACCAGACTGAGCAGGATCAAGAGACCGACTGCGATCAGGAGAACCCCGATCACTTCGCGCTTCACATGAGAGGAACGGGAAGGGGCTGAGCGGGCGTCACCGCGCTTTGCCGTGGTGGATACACCCATGCGGCGGATGGTAGCACAGGAAAAAGGCCTTTTCAAACAAAGGGCATTGTTGCGCAGGCCGATCAGCCGCGGCTCGAGGGTCTGTGCCCGCGGTGATCACCGTGGCTCGTCGCCGAACGCAGCGGCGAGGGCATGATACTGCTCGAGGGTCAAGGTTTCGGCGCGAGCCTGCGCCGGGACATCCACCGCCTGCATCACGCGGGCGATCCGATCGGCCTGGTATCCCTCGTCACGCAAGGAATTCATCAACGTCTTTCGACGGTGGGCAAACGCCGCCCGGACCAGCCGGCGGAACCGCTCATCACGAACCGGATCGGCACCATCGCAAGGCTTGATCTTGAGATGCACGACCGCCGAGCCGACGGTCGGACGAGGGCGGAAACAATTGGCCGACACACGAAAGGCCACCTCCACCTCGGCCGCTTCTTGCGTCAGCACCGAGAGGACTCCGTAATCCGCGCTGCCCGGTTTGGCAGCCAATCGGAGCGCCACTTCCGTTTGCAGCATCAGCACCAGACGGTCGAAGTGGGCACGGGCATCCAGTAAGGCGAACAGGATCGGCGTGGACACATAATAGGGCAGGTTCGAGACCACCACCGTCCGCGGCGGCAGACTGTCGAAGGGAAACTCCAAGGCATCCCCGATGCGGAGGTCGAGGTTGCGGCAGTGCGCGAGTGTCTCCCGCAGGTGCGGCTCGAGTTGCGGATCGATTTCAACGGCAAAGACACGTCCCGCCTCGGCGCACAAGCCGGCCGTCAAAGCGCCCCGCCCCGGGCCGATTTCCAACACCGTGTCCTCGGGGCGAAGCGCCGCCAGGGACACAATTTTCCGGATGATGTTCGGATCGATGAGGAAATTCTGACCCAACCGTTTCAGGGCCGGGGGGAAGGATGCAGCCATGGATTCACGCGGCGTTCTATCCATCCGTGGGAGAAACCGCAACCCGCAGGCGTGACGCTGATTGAACAGGAGACCAGGATTGCGCCAAACGGGCCGCGACCTTCACGGCTTCCAGCAGACTGCCATGCTCTGCCACGCCTCTGCCCGCAATATCGTAAGCTGTGCCATGATCGACCGAGGTGCGGATAATCGGCAGACCCACGGTCAAATTGACGCAGGTGCCGAAGGCGACCAGCTTCAAGGGAATCAGTCCCTGATCATGGTACATCGCCACGACCCCATCGTAGTCGCCGCGGGCCGCTTTGCCGAACAGGGTATCGGCCGGCAAGGGATCGCTGGCCTTGATGCCGGCTGCCCTGGCCGCTTTGATGGCCGGCGCGATGCTGGTTTGTTCCTCGTTGCCGAACAACCCATGTTCACCCGCATGCGGATTCAACGCCGCCACGCCGATCTTCGGGCGGGCGATGCCGAAATACTTCGTCAGACCGAGATGCGCGAGACGAATCGCCTTGGTGATGCGCTGTCTGGTCAAGAGCGGGGACAAGGCATGGATGGCGACATGGGTCGTGGTGAACATGATTTTCAGAGGCCCGCCCACAATCATCATCCCGAACTCTTTCGTCCCGGTGAGATCCGCCAGCAATTCCGTATGACCCGGGTAGTGGAACCCGGCCATGTTCATCGCTTCCTTGTTGATGGGAGCCGTGACGATTCCGCCCAGGCTGCCTGCCTGCGCCAGGTCGACCGCTCTCTTGATGAATGCGATGGACGCCGCGCCGGTCACTGCCGACGCCACCCCCATGCGAAACTTCGGCAGCGGCCTCTCCAGCGGATCAGCCACAGCGACCTGTCGTGGTTTCAACCGTGAACGGCCGGCAGGGTCAAACGTCACCACCTCCAAGGGCAGGTCCAGCCAGGCGATCGTTCGTTCCATGACCGGGCGGGAGCCGATGACCACCGGCTGACAGAGCCGCGTCAGCGCCTTGTCGGCCAAGGCCTTGGCAATGACCTCAGGCCCGATCCCGGCTGGATCCCCCATGGTGAGACCCAAGATCGGGCGGACGGATCGTGGTGAGGAGTTACGAGCCATGCGTGTACAAAAATAGCGTGTATCCAAGGTACAGCAGCGCGCTGCCGCTCAGCAACCAGGGCCGCCAATGCCCGGACCAGATCGCCTGCAACAGGCTGAGGCCCATGGCCACGACCGCCAGGACCATCGTCGCCAACGCGGTGGTGCCCAGCGTCCATTCGGTCCCCAGCAATCCGACCGAGACGGGGATCGAGCCCTGGAACACCATCGCACCGGTCACGTTGCCCACCGCCAGCCGATCCTTCTTCCGGTACAACCATAAAAAACTGTTGGACATCTCGGGCAGCTCCGTGGCCAGCGGAGCGATCAGCAAGGCGAGAATGAGCGGCGAGACCTGCAGTTCAGCCGATATGGAATTCGCCGCGGTGACGAACAGATGGGCTCCGCCGACCAGGCCCAGCAGCCCCACGAGTCCTTGCACCCCGATCATCAGATAGGAGGGCCTGGCGGAGCGGCGGGCGAACAGCAGCGGTTCCAGTTCGTCTCCCCCCTCGCCTGCTTCGTCCTCGGCAGAAAATTTGAGTTTCATGTAATAGACGTACATGGCCAGCAGGACGACCGCCACGGCTGTATGGAAGGCCCGCGATGGGATCATGGCGCAGGTCAGCGCCAGCGCATAACTGACCAGAAAGAAGCTGATATCGACCCGGACCTCGTCATAGTTGAGTTTGAAGGTCGCCGTCCGTTTTCCCAATTTTGCGTAGAGGACCAGCAGCAGCGCCAGAATCGGCAGCACCAACGTGCTCAGCATGAATGGCGCGCCCAGGATCGCTCCCAGGCCGACCTCCATCTGCTCGCGGCTCGACCCGAAGAAAATGGCGATGATCGGGATCGAGGTTTCGGGCAGCGTCGTCCCGACGGCGGCAAATACACTCCCGACCGCGCCTTCGGAAATATTCAGGCGCTTTCCGAGCCACTCAATGCCGTTCGTGAAAAGATGGCAACCGGCCAGAGTGACGACGACGGAGACCACAAACAGTCCCACATACAGTAGAACCGTCACCGGCGCCCCCGCGTCCGCTCGGTACGTGTGCGGCTTGCGCCTGGCGCCTGGCGATAGGCCAGCAGGGCGTCGTGTAACACGTCTTTGACAGGGCGGCCACTCTGTTCGGCCACGCGTTTACAATCCTCATATTCCGGCGCGGCTTTGGTCTGTCCCCGTCCAATGTCTGCGAGTTTGATACGCACATCCTTCCCGTTCACCCGTACCGACGCAAAGCGGCGCGGCAAGACGTGCCGCTGCACCTCGCGGGTGCGGACACCGAGCGCCGTCGTGTCGGCAAAGAGGACGGCCAGTATCGCCTCGGCTTGTGCCCGCGGCGCCAGAATCGAGAGGACATTCCCCGGCCGGCCTTTCTTCATCATGACCGGCGCGAGCGTGGCATCGAGGGCGCCGGCGGCAAACACCTTACCGAAGACCGTTTCGTACACTTGCGGATTCATATCATCGAGGTTCGTCTCCAGTTCGACGACCGTTTCCACCGTCCCGACCAGATCCGCCTCTTCGCCGATGAAGACTCGCAAGACGTTGGCCCACTGCGCGGGATCGGCAGTCCCCGCCCCGTAGCCCACCCGGCGCACCTGCATGGAAGGCAGCCCGCCGAATTCCGCCGCCACGGTTTTGAGCAAGGCCATCCCGGTCGGCGTCGTCAGTTCCCGCTCAGGACCGCGGGCATAAATCGGCACGCCGACCGCTAACGCCGCCACGGCTGGTCCCGGCACGGGCAACGCGCCATGCGCCGACTGGAGCATCCCGGAGCCGACATTGACAGCGGAGGCCGTCACACGCTGGATGTCGAGAAGGTGCAGGCCCAGGATGCCGCCGACGACATCGACGAAAGAATCGATCACGCCCACTTCGTGGAAATGCACATGCGACGGTTCAACCCCGTGAGCCTTCCCCTCGGCGTCAGCCAGGACATCGAACACCGCCTGACTCCGTTCTTTCACCACCGGCGGCAGGCCGCTTTTCAGGAGGATCCGCGCGATTTGTGTCAGCGTGAGCGGGGCACGCAAGCCTTTGTCGATCAGCACATCGACCTTGGTTGCCGTGATGGCTCCGCGCTCGACCCGCTTGCGCGCCAGACGATACCCATCGATCTTCAGCGACGCCAGCCCGCGCGCGAGATCCTTGAACGGCAATCCCGCATCGACCAGCGCGCCCAATGTCATGTCGCCGCTGATGCCGGAAAAACAATCGAAATGAAGATGCTTCGCCACGTCGCTCCTACGATTCAGTCGTCCGCGCAAACGAGCGGCATCTTACCGGACCCGCACCCGGACAGCAATCATTCCGCTCGTTCATTGACAGCCCTGCCATGCTGTGTTATCCCCAATCGAAGGACGCGTTCCAGCGGACCACCAGCCACAGTCTGCGACACCGGCAGCCATGAACCATTCAACGTCAGCTCAACAGATCGTCACCAGAGGCCCACGTGGGCGAGTACGATTCGCGCTGCTGATTCTGCTCAGCGGCATCGTGCTGCTGGGGGGGCAGAGCCTGGTGTTCGCCAAGACCAAAGGGAAAAGCAGTGTGCCGCGCCCTGAGCCGGATCT
Source organism: uncultured Nitrospira sp. (assembly GCA_902500995.1). Taxonomy (GTDB): domain Bacteria; phylum Nitrospirota; class Nitrospiria; order Nitrospirales; family Nitrospiraceae; genus Nitrospira_A. The sequence goes on along the minus strand of CABVSR010000024.1, from coordinate 10,101 downwards.
GAAAATTCTCTCGCTGCAGGCCGCCCCGATGCCCTACCGGCCGCAGGACGGGCCTTTCCATTTCGTTGCCACGGTGCAGCTGCCGAAGGAAGTCGATGAGCACCTCATGCTCGAGGTGTCCGCCCTGGTCACCTCTTCTTCGATGACCTCGCTACGCTTCCTGTCGATCCGGCAACCGGTGAATGAACATGCCCAAACGACGCCCAGCGCCAATGGAGATACGCCGCAAAAACATGTGCAGGTGGATCTCGAGTGGGACGGGCTGGATCACAATAAACAGCCGATACCGGTCGGCTCGTATGAGTTTGAAGTGCGGGTCAAGCTGTTAAGCAACGGAGAGAAGGGCCAGCGAACCCAAATGCTTTCGTGGCCCAAACGCGGCAAGATTGTCGTCAAGAACTAGCAGGATCGGGAAAAAGGCCGCCGGCTTTGTTCTCGCGTCGCTCCAAGGCCTTCACAACGGCGGCCGGATGCGCCCCCCTCAATCCTTCTCAACTGCAGGCTTCACACCATCCATCCCGCTCACCATGTTGATGCGGTGGGCCAGGCAGCCGGCGCCGAATCCGTTATCGATGTTCATCACGCCGACACCGGCCGCGCAGGAATTCAGCATCGTCAACAAGGCGGCCAAGCCGCCGAAATGCGCGCCATAGCCCCGGCTCGTAGGCACAGCGATCACCGGCTGCCGCACCAACCCGCCGACGACGCTGGGAAGCACACCGTCCATCCCCGCTGCAACAATGATGGCCCGTGCGTCATGCAGACGTTCCTGTTGGCCGAGCAGGCGGTGCAATCCAGCCACACCCACGTCATATAAGGTGTCCGTCTTGCTCCCCATGATGTCGGCCGTCACGCGCGCCTCTTCGGCGACGGGAATATCTGCCGTTCCGGCGGTGACGATGAGCACCGACCCTCGACGCACCAGCTTCGGCGGCACAATCGCCACCACGCGCGCCGCCTCATGAAAGGTCGCCCGCTTGCTCAGCCGCAGCAACGCGCGCGCCGCGGCAGGTTCCACCCGCGTGGCCAGCAGCGCATTGTTCTTCTGCAAGAGGGTCTTGGCGATGGCTACCACCTGCGACACCGTTTTCCCTTCGCAAAAAATGACTTCCGGAAAACCCTGCCGCAGCGCGCGGTGGTGGTCGAGCGAGGCGAACCCCAAATTTTCATACGGGAGGGTGCGTAACCGGTGCAGCGCGTCCGGCACCGCCATGGCGCCCTGCTGAACGTCGGTGAGCAATGCCCGCAACTGGTCTTGATTCATGACAGGGCCTTTTCTTCCTTGGCTTCACGTTCCATCAGATCGCCGACTGCCTGGCGACAGGATTTGCCGGCGAACAGTACGGCGTTGACCTCCTGCACGATCGGCATATCCACTCCGCACCGTTGCGCCAGGCCTAATGCGGCCTTGGCCGTACGCACGCCTTCCGCGACGGCCTGCATGCTCGCCAGTATTCCTTCCAACCGTTCGCCCTGCCCTAACCGCATCCCCACCGAATGGTTGCGACTCAACGGGCCGGTACAGGTCAGGATGAGATCACCCACACCGGACAATCCGTAAAAGGTTCGCGGATCCGCGCCCATGGCCATACCAAGCCGAATCATTTCGGCCAGGCCGCGCGTGATCAAGGCCGCGCGCGCGTTATGGCCAAGTTCCAGCCCATCCACCACGCCGGCCGCCAGGGCCATGACGTTTTTCAACGCCCCGCCGAGTTGGACTCCGATCACATCGTCATCCGCATAGACTCGGAACGCCGGCGTCATGAACAGGGCCTGGATCGTCTTGACGGCAGCGGCATCCTGGCCGGCGAGGCAGAGCGCCGTGGGTTTGCCTTGACTGACTTCGCTGGCGAAACTCGGGCCTGACAAGACCATCAAGGAATGCCGCATATGGACAGGCAGGACCTCCTGCATCACGTGTGTCATCAGTTCGAGCGTGGTTTCTTCGATACCCTTGGTCGCGCTGACAAAGGGAACCGATGGCGCTAGAAGCGGGCCGACCCGGCTCAGGACCGGTCGCGCCACATGGGAAGGCACGGCGAAGATGACGCAATCAGCCCCTTCCAGGGCGTCGGACAACCCATTTGTGGCGGTCAACGTAGACGGCAGTCGCACGCCCGGTAAAAACACGACGTTTTCACGCCGTTGTTCAATGGCCTGCACGACCTCCGGTTCGTGCGCCCACAGGCACACGGACATCTGCTTCTCAGCCAAGTGCCGGGCCAATGCGGTGCCCCAGGCGCCGGCGCCGATGACTGCTACACGTTGACTCGATGGTCGCGTCATGGACGCGGATTATAGGAAGGGGTCTGGAAGGGTGTCAACGAAGCGGTCCGGCACATTCGTATCAGCACTGGAATTCCACTCGCGCAGACGGTAGGCTGCAGGTCCACGAGGAGCGATCATCATGAAGCCCTGTCCAGCTTGCGGACGCGCCCTGCCTGAAATCAATCGCTACTGCACCTACTGCGGCAGCAACGTGGCGAGCGGGACGGAGGAGACGGCGACGCAGGGCAGTCCCGCATCTGCCAGAGAACAGCTGAATCTCCACATCCTCTACGGCATGGTCACGGTCCTGATCGTGTCTGTCATCATGCCGCCCTGGGAAACGCCGCCCTCGCAACCGGCCGCCTTTCTTGGCTTTCACTTCATCCTTTCGCCGCCGCGGCCGGACGCCATCGTGAGCCGGTTGTTGCTCACGATCGAGCTCACCACGACCGCCATCGCCGGGCTCTACTTGTCGTTTCTGTTCCGATCGAAGGGATAACCGCAGCAGGATGTTGAAAAAGTCCGCCAGCTTTGTTCTCGCGTCGTTCAGAGGCTCAACGTACTCGGAGTACGCTTCGCCGCTTCACTTGCTGCGGCCGCGCTGGACGGCCATTTGAACATCCTGTGCGCGGACGGTGCGTGTTCCCACACCTGGAGTCTTGCTCTCCAGGGACCTTCCAAATAGTTATTCAACAGCCTCCTACGCGTCAGGCGGATCACGGTCCCTGTCAGTCCAGCGCGAGGGTCAGGCATTTGGCGGCGCCGCCCGACTTCATGAACTCACTCAGCTCCACCTCATGCGTCAGATACCCCCGGGATTCCAGGAGCCGCATCGTGCGGGGACAGCCGGCCGGAATCACGATGTGCTTGCCGCTGCACACCGCATTACAGGCAAATCGAATCGCTTCCTCCTCAGGCACCGCCAGCCGACGTTCCTCCGGGAGGCGTTGCGCGATGGCGGCCAGGCCATAGGCATCGAATGAGGAAGGAAAGTAGAGCAGCTCTCCGCCGCTGAGCGGACAAAAACAAGTATCGAGGTGATAGAAGCGGCTATCGATGAGTTCGAGTGGAATGATTTCACGCTGGAAGAGTTCGCTGAGCCTTGGAAACGACCGGATATCCGATCGTTGGCGATAGCCGCCGAACCAGGTTTCGGGAAATCCTAAGAGGTCGCCGGCCCCTTCGAAATAGAGCGATTCGTCGAGCGTCAGCACCTCATAGCCCTGCTCGCGAAACCACTGCGCAAAATGCAATTCCTCTCGCCGGCGCTCGGGATAGCGGAACCGGCTGATGACGGCCCGGCGACCGGCCACCACCCCGGCATTGGCGGTAAAGACGAGGTCCGGCAGGCCGGGCACCGGCTGCATCCGCTCGACGCCCGCAGCCACGTCCTCTTCCAGCACCTGCATCAGCCTCTGCCATTGAGCGACCGCGCGCGAAGGCACGACCGCATTGTCACGCTTCATCCAAGGATTGATTTCGTAATCGATCTGAAAATAGTCGGGAGGGCAGACCAGCAACCGGCTCATCGGCGCCACCCGAGTTCCCGCGCCAGTTCCTTGAGGAAGGAGGCCGCGTCCATCACGAGGCCAACGGCTTGAAAACTGCCCCGGTCTGCCAGTTTCGTCGGCACGGAAGGATTGACATCGACGCAGACGGTGGGGACCGTGGCCGGCAACAAATTGCCGGTCGCAATTGCGTGGAGCGTGGACGCCACCAGGAGCGCCAAGCCGACACCCTGCACCGCCTCGCGCATTGCTTCCTGGGCCCGCATGGAATCCGTCACCACGCCGGGCAGGGGACCGTCGTCACGGATGGTACCGGCCATCACCATGTTGACGTCGTGGCGTACGCAGGCGGCCATAATGCCGTCGGTGATGACTCCGGAGCGCACCGCCTGGTGGATGCTGCCGATCGCGCGTATCCGATTGATCGTCCGCAAGTGATGCTCATGCCCGTGCGGGACGGAACGGCCAGCGGTCAGACCGTACCCGAGTGACGTGCCGTACAGTCCGGCTTCCATATCGTGCGCCGCCAGGGCATTGCCGCAGAACAAGACGTGGATAAAGCCGGACTCGATCAACCAAGTCAGCGCCTCCCGGCCCCCGGCGTGCACGATCGCCGGCCCCCCGGCACACAGCACCTTCGTCCCCGGTTGTCCCTGGCGATGGCCGCCGCGCATCTTCAGCATGCGTTGCGCGATATCGGCGATGACCGGCTGATGCGGGCGCTCCGAGGACACCACGGACTCCATGAACCCGAATACATCGCGTTCGGCAGGACGTGCCAGCGGCGTGACCCTGATGCCGTCTCGTCCCGTCACGATCAAGTCGCCCGCCTTGACCGCTCCCATCGGTATCGTTCTGGCGTGAGCCTTCGCCGGGTCGACACAGATGCCGAGATCCATTTCCATGCCCTCGACTTCCACCCAGTCACTATCAAGACGGATCTGCGTCGGCAAATGGGTGGTGGCGTAGAACTCGTCCGGAAAGATGCCCGCGGCCGGAGCCGGCTCAAAGCGGCAATCGGTGTCCCGCTCAACGGCGGCGCCGTGGGGTTGAATGGCCTGCAGAATCTCCGCCAGCAACCGGCCGGAAGAGGCGCGCACGACAATCCGGGCCTGCGAGGGCGCGTCTCTCGTAGCCCCGATGTTGACGTCTTGCAGATCGAAAGTGCCACCCATCATGAGAATCGTGTCCAGCACCTTGGCCAGGATCAACGAATCAATGATATGACCTTTGAGGAAGACTGTTTCCTGCGATGCCGTCATGACCGGACCTCTGTACGTCGAGCAGCATCCACCGTGGATGATCGCTGCCTATGATGATTCTACCATTAGTCCGGAGAGATGACCCGCGTTATGCGTTCGTCTTCACCACCTCCCGCAGCACGCTGGTCGCGTAGGAACCGGGAGGAAGCCAGAACGAGAGCGTTAACACCGACCCTTCCAGCGACCAGGCCAGGTCATTGAGACGAACACGAAGGGCTCGCCGTTCGCCGCGGAATCCGCATTCCGCGCCGGCTTGCGACAACAGCTCCGGCGTGGTCCCCAAAGCAGCGATGACCGCCCGTTCGATCTCTCCCGGCTCCCCCGTCGCCCAGGGCGCACGGGAACCGAACAGCGGTCCCGTCGGGCTGATTTCGAATCGATCCGCCCGCGACTGTTCCATCTCCGGCTGCTCCACCGGGAAGCAGGCGCCGTTGTCGGACTTCATGGCCCAGTCGCCGAGAAACACCCGGTCGATACTACCGATTCGCCTCGCGACAATGTGATTGAACACATACGATTGATAGGCATTCATGAACCAGATGCGTTTGGAGCGAGGCATCGTATTGCGCCGTGCTGCATCCCCAAGCAACTCGGCGCCCAGTTGAAAATTCGTGCCCGACCGCCCTTGCCGTTGCGGGCCGAAATAATTGGGCACCCCGCGCCGCACCAGCTCATCGAACAGCCGGCTCAATAGTTCCTCGCTCCCCTCGCGAACATCCCGCACGACCAAACGGAAGTGATTCCCGGCATGGTGGCCTTTGCGTAGCCGATTGCGATGTCGCCCCAACACCTCCACAGTGAGCAGCCGCTCGTCGGTCGGCAACGCCGCAACCGCGTCGGCCTTCACGCCTTGCAGAGACAACATTTGCGTCGTCACGGCTTGCGCGTCCTTGAGTCCGGCCACACCGATTGTCTTGGCCTTCACATGCAGTTGGGATGAGAGTCGCAGCAGCAGATCGGGGGTGGACAACCCTCGCTTGGTGATTTTGATGTAGAGATGCTCTCCTTCTCCGCACGGCAGATACAAGGGGCGCTCCTCCACGCGAAAATCTTCCGGGCTGCTCCGAATGCGCCCGCCGAGCGCGGGAATGGAGGCGGTCAAGTACGGCACCGTATCATCGAGCCAAGAGGGAGTCGGCATGACGTTCCTTTATCGATCCTGAACGATTACACTTCACATCATATGGATAGGCGCGGCGACGACCCGTGTTATACTCATCTCTGTCAGTCTCCGACGCCAACGATCCTGCTGGACGCGATCTCGATGCGAAGAAGCATGGCCCGGACGAGTTATGCGATTGTGATGTGCTTGTGCGCCGTCACGGTCATGCGCGTCTCGCCGGCGACGGCGGCATCCCGGCCGATCGGGATCGATGTCTTTGCGCAGCTGACCCAGCACATCAAGCGCCAAGCGGACACCGACAAACAAGCCTTTGCGATGGCCAGCCAATGCATGAACCTGTTTTATAAACAACAGCGTCACAAGCCGGCCCCGCCCGCCGTGCAACAGATCACCTGGATCGTGCCGGAGTCATCCGCGCGGCCCGCCGCCGATTCTGGGCCGGACGAGGCGGATTGCCGCACACGGTATCCCGAAGGACTCGATGCGGTGCGCACCGATTTTCAACGCACCCAAGCCCTGCTTTCCCTGAGTTTGACCTTCTATGAATTCGCCCTGGTCGGGGACGGCGACGACAATTCGTTGTACAACGCCCGTGAACTGCACGACATCCTCGTGGCCTTGAACCTCGCCGCCGAGCCTTCACTGGGAGCTGCGGCCCATCTCCGTTCGCTGACCGCGCAATTTGATTCGCTCCATGATGCCCGCGGCATGGAAGCGCTCATGGCCGGCATGGGCAAACTCTATGATCAGGGCTATCGTGTCACCACCGCCGACAAGGCCCACCTGAATCGAGTCATGGAATGATCTCCACGGTGATGCGATGGCAGGAACTCGCGCGCGTCTGGATCGGCCATTGGCTCAGCCGCCCCTTCCACCATCTGTTCAATCTCATTCCGGGAGTGGAAATCGGGCTATCGACGGCAGGCACGACCCGGCTTGAGCTCACCCATGCTCCCCTGGCCGGTCGGCGCGCCGTGCATCTGAGCGATCTGCATTTGGACCGGTACCGCCCCCGGCATCGCCTGCTGGTTCGCACCGTGGCGGAGCTCAAGCCGGACTGGATCTTCATCACCGGCGATCTGGTCAACGTGCGCGACGGGCTCCCACATCTCTTGCGTTTTCTCACGGAACTGCGCCGGGTCGCCCCCGTCTTCGTCACCCTCGGAAACCACGATCACTACAGCGGGATTGCCGTCGATGAATTCGCCGAACAATTCGATCGCCGCAAAGTCACCCTGCTGCTCAATCAAGTTACCTTTATCCGGGTGCCCACCGGCGAACTGGCTCTCGTCGGATTGGACGACCCCTCACTCCACCGCGCGGACCTTCACTGCATTCCTTCGCCACAGCCGGGGCGTTTCACGCTGGTGCTCGCGCATGCGCCCAACATCCTGGACCAACTGACGGCTCATCACCATACCGATCTGACGCTCTGCGGCCACAGCCATGCCGGGCAATGGCGGATTCCCGGCATTCCGACCTTCTGGCTGCCGCCCGGTTGCCAGGGGCGGACTCACGGCCTATTTGAAAAGGCCGGCCACCGCTTGTATGTCAATCGCGGTCTGGGCTGGTCGGTCCTTCCCCTGCGAGTGAACTGCCCTCCCGAAATTGTGCTGCTCGAATGGGCGGCGTAACCGTTCGCCGAAGATCTGCGCGCCTGATCCTTATCGAATGCGTTCCAAGGCTTCCCGCGCGCGACTCCGCACCGTTTGATCCCAATCTTCCTGACTGACAACCGCCAACTTGTCTTTCGCCGAAGTGGCGCGCAGACGACCGAGCCCCAAAGCGGCGCTGGATCGCACATAGGCATGGTCGTCTTCCAAGGCCGCCAATAGGTGAGGCACGACCCTGTCATCCCCGATCACGCCCAAATGGCTGGCTGCCATTCCTCGCACTTGATGCTGCTTGTCGCCCAGGGCCCGTTTCAGCGTCGTGAGAAACAATTCCTGAAAGCGAGGAGCAATGGCCTCGAGGCCGGCGCGCCGGTATTCATTAACTTCGATCACGGCGAACGCCAGCTGCAGCTGTTTGTCGGCGGCAGGCTGGCTCTCGAACAACGTGATCAACCGATCACGCTCCCGGTTCCGTTGGCGGCGCTTGCGTATCTTGCCGGCCAGCAGCCACACCACCGCGATCACCGCCAGCACCGCAGCCGCCACGGGAATGGCCTGATCGATGATGAGATCCTGCGTGTCCGGCGACAGGCGCTTCCACACCCAGACCCCGGAGACCACCAGGCCCAACAGGAGAAAAATAGCCGTCAGATTGGCTTGGCCGGATTGCGTGTGACGAGCCATGGCAGGCGACATGATAGGGGGGCGCTCCGTGCGGCGTCAACGCACGCAGGCACCGCTCTTGACAGTCACACTCACGGATGACTAGTCTTCGCCGGCGATGGAACTTCCCGACCTGCAGAATGATCCCCACCTCAAAGTGCTCCGTCCCCTGGTCGAGACCTATCTCGCGTTTTCGCGTGCCGACAGCCGCCATGTACGCTCGCTCCGGCTGACGCCGTCGCAATTCGACGTGATCGCCACCCTCGGTGACACCAAGGGCCTGACGTGCGCAGAACTGTCGACCGCGACGCTGGTCACCAAAGGCACATTGACCGGCGTGCTGGACCGTCTAGAGGCCAAGGGACTGATCCGCCGGACTCCGGTCGCCGACGATCGGCGGAGCACCCGCATCTGTCTGACCGGCAAGGGTAACCGGCTGTTTCAAACCACGTTCGCCGCCCACATTGCATTTCTCCGCCCCTTCTTCGAACGCGCGCTCTCGGCGGTGGAAGCCGATCAATTGCGCTCCCTGCTCGTGCGTCTCCATCGAAGCTTTCAGGAGAAACCTGGCGCATGATCCGCCTCACCGTTCTGGGATCAGGAACCAATGTGCATCCCACGCGCGCCGCAGCCGGGTATCTCGTCCGAACCGATCAGACCTTTCTCTTGGACTTCGGGCCGCGCACACTCTCCAACCTGATCAAAAGCGGGGTCGATCGGCACTCCATCACGCATATTCTCTTTTCCCATTTCCATGCGGACCATTTCGCCGATTTTATTCCGTTCTTTTTTGATGCCGTGATCTTTTGCAAATATCAGGGCGGGACCAGACCGCCGCTGACCCTCATCGGACCGCGCGGCACCTCCACCTTGATGCGTGCGATGATGACGACCTTTCCGAGTTTCGATCGGGCGCTATTCCGGGTCACCATCCGCGAAGTGTCCGACCGCAGCTTCCGCATCGGTGAGACCCGCATCACACCCGCCACTGTGACCCATGCTCCCACATTGCATTGCGTAGGGTACCGGGTCGAATACCAGGGGCATGTCGCGACCTATTCAGGCGATTCGCTCTATTGCGACGGGCTGGTTCGACTCTGCCGGGAGGCGGATCTCGCCGTTCTCGACTGCTCGTTTCCTGAGAACCGGCCTGGAGAGGGGCATTTACACGCGGGATTGTGCGGGCGCGTGGCGCAGGAAGCCGGAGTGAATCAGCTGATCTTGTCTCATTTTTATCCGATCGCCGAACGGTACGACGTCTGCGCGCAAGCGAAGCAGTATTTCCCGGGGAAAGTGAAGATGGCGAAGGACCTGCTCAAGCTAAGGGCGTAGGTCGATCCGTCGCGCGTGAAGTGTATCTCGTGAAGCGTCGTTGGTCCCTGATCCGGATTGGGTAATCGTTGGCGTGAACTCCGAATACGTCTCACGTCTTACGTTTCACGCTTCACCAGGAGAGCCGGCGGGTCTGTATCAGCGCTCGGCGCTAGGAGCCTGTCCGAGTCATCCTTCGTAGCGAGGCGAAGGAGCTGCTGACAGATGCGAGGCCGCAGGTTCGAAAAAACCGGAAGCGTATTCGCTGGAATACGGTGAGGATTTTTAGGAACCGAGAACGACGCAGATGCCGGCAGATCGTTCGTCACAGCAGAATGGCATGACTCGGACAG
>CABVSR010000023.1 GCA_902500995.1 uncultured Nitrospira sp. | reverse complement strand
CCACGCGGAGAGTTCTTTGACGGTGAGCATGATGCAGATACACCGGGGGAGTCTCTCGACACCCCCAGTCCCCCTAACATGGGCTGCCCGCGTGACCGCCGGCAGACCGGTGAAACCGATTGGGTGGTTGTTTGAGCAAATTGCGGTGTCGGTCTTTCCACCGAGCAATGCCCCTGACAATTTCGTTCAGTAGCCATTCTTCCCCTCCAGGGGTGGCGCAAATGACCGCCAGCATTGGCGTCAGGGTGTCGCTCACCCATCGTTTCACATTCTGCAGGGTCTGCACCTGCTTCTCCTGGGCCAATCGCCCCTTCTGAAATCCCTCCGTCAGGAGGGCGTACCACTCCAACACGGGAGCCCGGTACCGTTCTTCATCCTCTGTCTCTTTGGTGATGTCGCGGAAATCCACATAGGACCGAAGCAAGCCGACGACCAACTCCTTCCAATCGGCTTCGTCTAACGTGGCTAATGCTCGGGCACACTGTTCGGCCCGATCCTTCTTGAGTTCTAACTCCCATCGTGTCCCGTAGTCCTGATAGTGCTCTTGTCCTTTGCTTTGGAGTTCGAGTCGTTTGTCATAAATGCGCAAGAGAGTCTGACTCTGTGGACTTCCGAAGTACATGGTCTCGCCAGTCGTCGCCCCTGTGCCGTGCGTTAGGTTCGAGACGATATGCCGAACCTGAGCCGCACGAGTGACACAGTGACCGGCAGCGACGGCCTCTCGAATCGTGGTGACCGGGACCGATCCGGCTCGGTCATCCAGGGCGCAATCAATCCGAGTGGCGTGGCCTTGTTGGGCATGCACCCACTGGAGCAGGGTGCGGATTTGATCCAGTGTCAGGGCGGACGCCAGGCCGCCCGACAGATCCACATGGATTTCATTCGGGCGACGAGGCGCATTGGTGCCCAGTTTGCCGACCCCGCGCAGGCCGTCCACCCTCATCCAGGACAATGGATAGCCTCGGAAGCCGCCTTTGGCCTTGCTCCAATCGCCGCCGAGAACCTTCATGGTCTCTTGGGGATTACTCGCCAACACGGTAAAGGCCAGCCAATCAATCGAGAGGGTGAAGCTAGAATCCATCGAACCTATCGAACTCCTGTAATGAGCGCTGTGGGTAGCGCCCCCGTGTTACCAAGACGGGGGCCATTCCGCTCCGCCCCGCAGCCTGTCGGCATGCGGCGCGGACCGGCTTCGCCTCCCGGCCACGGACAACGGTGTTGCTCTGAACAGGGCTCCATTCGTGGTGTCATTGCATCCTTGTGACCGTCCCGTTGCGTGCTCCGACCTTATGCAAACGCCACCACACAGTAAAGAACCCTCGAGGGGACAGGAGGGGTCACGAGGGGGCAATAGGGGACAAATTATCGAACGGCAGATGGGGAAAGGGAAGTGAGCATAAGGAGGCGTATGTGCGCTTTCGTGCGCTGGTGGCGGCATTTCTGATCGAAACTGAAATGCTCTTGATGGCGAGGCGGCTGACACCGCTGTTTTTGATAGGACAGCGAAAAAATATTTATCGTTTCACTGGAGGGCCTGCGGATCGTCAAATGTCTGAACTGAGGGGCAGCAGGGAAAATGCACGTTCAGATGAGGCTTTGCAGTGGTACGTCGCCGACTTCAAGTTAGACGCAAACCATTGATTTTCATGAGTTGATGGAGGGTAGAAGTAAAGCCGATGCCATGCATAGGTATGCTTTAGTGCGCGTTGGCGGAAAGCTCTTTTTTCGTGTGGTTTGCCATCAGATCCAACCCCCTATAGCTACTCATCCCACGGTGATAGGCATAAGCGTCATGGTGTCGTTGCCGAAGATGTCGATGACTTTAACGGCGATAATGTAGCGGCCCGGTTTATCGTAGGTGTGGCTAGCGGTCTTCAACTCAAGATCGCGGCTCTGGCGGGTTCGGAAGCTCTGCCACTCGTTCTCGAAGATGTAGGCCCCTGTCCAGCGCTCCTCGAAATCGTCGGCGGCTAATTCGAGTTCTCGTTGGTCCGGCTCCTGTCCCGGCAGGAAACCCTGTACCCCACCGAGGCCGGTGCCACGCTGGACTTTGATGATTTCTTTTCGGCTTTCGTAATTGAAGTCGACGGCCCAGTAGTCCACCCAGTCGGTCCACTTCTTGGTGAGCACCTCGCGAGTGACGACGCCCCGCTTGTCTTTGTTGATTTTGATGAGCTTGCCCGCATCACAGACCACCTCGCTCTTGCCTTCCTTCAGTTCGGCAGCGATGGATTCCACCAGACCCTGTGAGTAGTAGACAGAGAAATCCGTCAGTTCAACGGCCAGAGTGAGTTTGTCCTTCTTGTCGAATCGCGGCGTGACTTCGATGTAGGCCACGTCGTGAAAGCGCACCTGGCCCTTCTCGACGGCGCGTTTGTCGAACACTTCCGGCGGAATGGTCTTAGGCGAGAGGTCGATGCCTTTTTGTTTTGCCTCCTCCAGCACGGCAGGAAACAGGCCCATCTCGAACTCGAAGGCCAGCACATCCACGCGAGAGGCGCCGCGCTTGCGGCATTCCGTGATGACTTCCTCGATAAACAGCCGCCCGACCGGCAAGTTGATCGGGCCGACGACGACGAGTCGGCCACTATTCTTGCCGTGGAAGAATCCGGTGTCAGGCAAGGGCTCGGCGCGGTAGGCCTTGAGGATCAACTCACGGAACTCCGCCTCCTTCTTGGCCAGCGCCTGTTCCTTCTGTTTGCCCGTGAGACGACCGGCAACATTCAAATAGGCCTGGCGTTCATAGCGACCGAGGTTGAGCACCTCAAAGGCGCGGAAGGGTTAGCCGGTTGCTTTCAACTCGCGTTGTACTTGGATGAGCCGTTTGCGCGTGGTGTGAATGCCGAACTTGCCTAGGTCGGTGGCGATCCATTTTCGCCCAAGCTTTTCCGCCACCGCGGCAGTCGTTCCGCTGCCACAGAAAAAGTCCGCTACCAAATCGCCTTCATTGCTACTTGAATTGATGATGCGCTCAGTAAGTAATTCTGGTTTTTGTGTCGGATAACCAATACGCTCTTTAGCAGCGGAATTCAGCATCAACTCAGGGCGAACCCAGAGGGACTGCATTGGTAGGCCCTTTAAATCATCCACGTAAATTTTCAATCGTGGCGTTCCAGTATTGGTGTACGCGATGCGTCCCTCAGCTTCTAGCTGACGCATGTTCTCTTCTGTGTAACTCCACATCCTTCCCTGGGGTGGGCGCTTTCCTTTCCACGCAAACTGCCCAGAGCTACTGCCGTGAGCTGGTGCGGTCAAATCTCGCTTTCGATAATGCTTTCCCTCCGCATCAGTCTCGAAATCATGCGCATCGAAAAAGTCCTTGTCTTGTTTGTCGTATTGTTGATTCCAAGTCGCGCGATCAGTTTTGACATAATATAAAATTGTGTCGTGCACATTACCGAAGCGTTTTGGATCGTTGTGAGATGATGTTCGCTGCCAAATTAAATCGTTACGGAAGCTCTCCTTGCCAAACACTTCATCTAACGCTAGTCGGATGAAACTATTCACACGACCATCGCAGTGCACATAAATACTTGCCTCATCACTCATCAAATCCCGCATCAGGATCAGCCGTTCGTAGATCATGGCGATGAAGGAATCGGCACCGCGTCCCCAGGTGTCGCGGTAGGCGATCTGTTCGAGCAGGTTCGGTTCCTTGTGGAAGGTCTCGTCACCGATCTCGATGTCCATGCTGAAGTCCGCCCCTACGTCGAAGGGCGGGTCGATATAGATGAGCTTGAGGCCGCCTGCCTCCTCGATCTGACGGCGGAGCGCCCCGGCTTTGAGGGATGAAAGAATCAGTTTGTTGTCGCCCCAAATGAGTTTATTGGTCCAACCTTTAATCTGACGCCCGCCCAGGTCGAAGCCGAGCTCTTCTTGGTCGCGCTGTTCCTTGCGCGGCTCGTCGATATGTTCGAGCGTCTGGAATGGGAGCACGGCGGTGCAGACCTCGCGGTTTTTGCCGTTCCAGACCAGCTCGACTTCGCGCTTGTCGGCGAACAGGAGAAACCGGTACTTCTCCGGCAGCGGCTTGCCCTGCTCGATGAGCTTAATCAGGTCGCGCTTCTCGGCGTCGGAGAGGTCGTAGTGGGTGGCTTCGCGGGCCATGTGGACTCCAGTCAATTAACCGTCAATTAAGATTTCCTTGTAAACATTGAGGTTTACCGATGTTTCGGTGGCTAGCCGGGGTTTTTCGTCACGAACACGTGTTGATTGGCATGGATGACCGTAGTCAATTGTAGTTAATCCTAGTCAATTGTAGTCAATCGCCAGGTAGCCCCTTTGGTGCGGCCATCGGTAATCACTTTGCCCTCCCGACGAAGGCGTTGGAGGAGATTGTTAATTTTGCGGGCTTTCTGCTTGCCGGACAGCAGGTCAGAAAGCTTTCCCGTCAAGAGACGTTCAAAATCAGTTCGCTGCCCTTGTTTGAAGGTTTTTAGGTAATCAAGAATCAGATCACAGAAGTACCGGTCGTCGAAGGCTCGGTGGCGGATGTACTCGGCCTGGGTATCCGTCGCGGCGGCGACATCGGCGGCAACATGGAGCTTGGGTTTGCGGCCTTCAATCAGCCCACGGTGGCGGAGGTCCTGCACGAGCGCGTCTTCTGGCAGGCCGCCTTTTTGAACAGTGTCGAGTGCTAGCACGTCTGCCCATGGGAGCTCGGCATGAGTGAGCAGGGCGCGGCTGTAATTCTCGTCAAGGAAGCGACCCTGGATGCGGAGTGTGACGTGACCCGGTTCGGACAAGTCATAATCAGGCAACGGCAAGTAGCGGCTGGCCTGCCCCTTCCACATGACCTCGCGGATGCCGAAGCCTAGAGTATCAATCATGCGCAAGGTCACCATGGCCTCGGCGAGAAACCGATTGCGATACCGTCGGGGCGAACGGTTGGCCCGGATGTAGTCGTCGGGTGTGCCGTCGTAAAACTCGCCGGCGTTCTGAAATTCGAGTTCACCAAGCCGCTCGATGACCAGAATGCGTTCGCAGCGGGTGTAATCCTGGTGGGCGATGCAGTTATGGAGGGCCTCAAGGACAATCTTTTCGTCGTATTTCTGGATGTCCACCGGGATCAGTTGCCCTGGCGGTAACAGCGAGAGGCGCAGATTGCGAATGCGCTGGAAGAGTCGCGACGTGTTGAGCAAGAAGGGCGGATGGAAATGTTCGTACCCGCGTTCAGGCCCTTCGAGTTTCCATGTCATCTCAGCCACATACGGGTTGAGCAGCGTGGTGGCCTGTTCTCGGCCCAACAAGAGCAGGCACGCACGGGTGATGCCGCCCCGCACAGTTAATTTGGCCTGTTCAAGAAAGGTGGCGTCGTCCCAAGCGCGGATGGTGGCCTCAGGGATGCGGCTCGAATACCGGGTAGCAAAGATGGAGCGGGCTTTTTCTAAAGCCTCGGGGGCAAGGTCGGCAAGAGTGGCCTGCTTGACGACGATCGCAGACCAGTCATCGGCCAGACCTTGGGCGCGGATTTCGTCCTGCTTAGCGATGCTGAGGCCAGTGAGACTGGAGCCAGCCCGGGCATAGAAGTGGGTTTGCCATGCGATGGGAATGCCCCGCGGCGCGGCGGGAATCTCAAACAGCACCACACGCCCGGCTGGAGTCATCAGCTCATGGATTTCACGGAAGCTGGTGGACGGGTCTGTGCCCTGGGCGATCTGGTATTTCAGGCTGTTTAGCCGCTCCCGTTCCGGTCGGTACTCGGTGCCGATGACGCGGCGCGTGGTGTCGTTCACGCCAAACACGAGCCACGCGGCAGACAAGCCGCGCAGATTGGCCTCGTTGCTCAGGGCTGAGAAATACTTGCCGATGTCGGAGGTGGGAAAGTTGTCGTTGGCGTCTTTGAACTCCACACACTCGCCTTCCCACGCGGTGAGAAGATGCTGCAAGTTTTGTTGGAGTTCCGTCTCGTTCATGACTTGTAGTCGGTGAAACTGGTCGCGAGTGCTGCGAACGTCGTGGGTGGATGTTTTTCAAAGCCGGCTTGATCCACAAAGACATATTGGTACCGTTGCCCGTTCTCTTCTGCTGCGGTTGCGTCGGCGCACCATTGCCGGAGCCTGGCCATCTTTTGCGGCAAATCTAGTTCTTCGCGCCCCTTCGTTTCCACGATCCACACCACGCCGTCTGTCGTGCGGACAAGAAAATCCGGCGTATAGGTAGAGAGGTCACCGTCGGCTTTCACATAGTCGAGCTTGAAGCCAACCGCAAGGTAGTTTTTTGCGAACGCTGCCACATCTTTGGCGGACTCCAGAAAGGCTGCAAACGACAGCTCGAACCCGCCGGAGTGTGGCTCGCCCACCGTTTTGGTGAAGATGGACTTGCTCGCGGTGAGAAATGGACGATGCTCAGTTCGAAAGGGCCGCGTCTCGCGCAGGCGAATCCGAGCTTCAATGCGCGTGGTGCCGGTGTCTTGAATGGTGAGCGCGTTGATGGCGGTTTTGAAGGCATCGTAGATCGTCTTGGCAACTTCCGGTTCGGACAGGTTGCGCAGTACTACTGGATCTTCCAACTGCACGGGGGATTCGGCGAACAAATGCTCCCGCATGAAGGTGTTCATCTTACCGTAGAGCACGTCGTAGCCTCCGACAAGGCGAAGGTCTTTCATGAGTTGCCGGGCAAAGAAGGCGACAACAGAACGGTAGTCGGCGGGACCAGAGCCATCGAGGTGGATGGTGTGGTGCACTTCGGCATCGAGCATCGTCTTGAACACAATCTCCCGGGTTTCTTCCAAAGTAAACGGCTTAAGAGCAATACGGACGTTGCGCAAGGCCGCCGGATCGAGGGCGTCCAGGTCCTTGTAGTCCCGCTGGAAACGGCGGCTGAGTTTGGGGAGGGGAATGTCCAATGCGTCAAGGTTTTTGGCGGGGTTTTCTTTATCCACTTCGACGATTAATGAGTCCCGGCGGGCAGCGCCTCCCCCCATCGGCACCCGTTCGAAACTGACGCCCTCCGTCTGGATAGATTCGACGAACTCCATGAAGGCGGGCGTACCCATGACAGACACGGTTTCTTTCGTCTCGGAGCCGAAATACATTCGTCGAAGCCCTCGCCCTAGCGTTTGTTCCGGCAGGATATTGCTCTGCGCGGCATAGGCGCGAAGGCCGCAGATGACAGTTACGTTGCGTACATCCCAGCCTTCCTTAAGCATGAGCACAGAGACGATAGCTTTGAAGGGACTTCGCCAAGTGTCGATCTCGTTGGATTCCTTGCGGAGCTTCTTGAGTTCTTCCTCTTTCTTGCCAGAGGCGGCCTCTGAGATTTCTCCATTATTCTTGGTGTGAATGACCAGGACTGCACCTTGCAGCTCTGGGCAGATCTTTTCGAGGTAGGCGCCCACGTCGTCGCAATTGCGGGTGTCATCTACCATAACGAACAGCACGGCTTTCTTGCCGAGCGCTTGGTGTTCGGCAAAGCTCTTTCTCCACTCCTCGATGCCCAGCTTCAGATAGTCATCGTATTTCTCGGTGAACAGTGCGCTTGTTCGCTCCGTCAGCCTGGCGCGGCTAGTGGCGTCCGGCAGAATGGGATGCTTCACCACATTTTGATGAATCGCCTCGACCAGGGGGTAGTCGGAGACGGTATGCACGAAGATTGCTCCGTTATTGTGACGTGGCGTGGCGGTCACATCGACTTGCAGTGCCAGGCGCCGGTCTTTCTGAAGCATCCTATGGTGAATGTCCTGAATGGATTTGAACCAGGCCATCTTAGGGTCGTGAATATGGTGCGCTTCATCGTTAAAGACGGCCAATTCTTCAATCTCTCGCACGAGCTCGCCGAGATCAGTTTGGCTGTCGGTGGTTTTGCCGACTGGTTTGGGGCCGAACGGTGCAAGGAAATAATCGCGCAGGTCATCATCTTCCAATGACGGGTCGGCGACTTCGCCGAGAAAGACGCGATGGATGTTCGTTAAAAATAGATTGCCGATCTGGCGGACGACCCGCACGTCGTCTTGGATGTGCAAGGTCAGTTGAAAGTCATCCCGCCAGTTGCGGCTCTCGTATCCATTGCCGGGCAGGATGGGGTCATTGAAAAAGATCCTGAGCCCATCGAAATCGGCCAGCAATCGATCGAGCACAATGATGTTTGGTGCAACGACAAGGAAGTTGCGCGAGAGGTCGGAATCGGCTTCATACAGCTTATGAAAGAAGCTCCAGGCGATGAGGAGGGAGAGTACTTTGGTTTTTCCGGCTCCAGTCGCCATTTTCAGCACGTAGCGCGGCCAGTCCTCGTCGAACATGCCGGAGGATACTGCGCCCGATGCATCGAACCGGAGCAAGTCGTATTTGTCGCGAGCCCGGCGTACTTCAAAGAGCCAGATGACCGTCTCGACCGCTTCGCGCTGGGCGAAATAGTAGCGGAATGGGGAGAGTGATCCGTCTGCATTCTCGATGAGATGCTCCGTTTCGAACCAGTGGCGAAGCAGTGCCGCTGAGGTAGCAGATGCACCTGGGTAATGGGCCGTTCTCCAGGAGTGGACTTCCTCGCGCACTTTCGCCACAAGCGGCGGCAGCAGCTTCTCATAAGCCGTGCTGCGAAGCGCTTCATCAGCCGGAAACCAACGCTGGTGCGGCAGGAGAGGTTCGTAAGGAGAAAAGGGAAAATCAGGGTGTAGCGACATAGTAATTCCAAACACCAATGCATGTCAGGGTGCGAAGATTACCCGTTTGTCTACCGGAATGCACTGGGCTTTTTATGGCAAGAAACTGGGTTAGAGTCGAGGTCGTTTGTGGGGAGGGTTAGCGACTGTGCCTTATTGGGCAGAAGGGCGCGACGGTTAAGAACCCCAATGCATGTGGTGTCAATCGCCGCCCCCTACATGACAGGCTAATACCAAAGTGCCTTACCTAAAGTGATGCGTCGAACGGATAAATTGCCGACGCACATTGCCCAAAGGCGCGTAATTGTCACGATCCCGCAATCACTCGTCAATGGTTCCCAGAAGGTGTCATTGCTAAACAGGTTAAGGGGGTGCGGCGATTCGAATCCAGTGAGTGGGTTAGACTTTTGTATTGCTATAACATACTCCGGTCAAGAGAACCCTGCACTTGGAAGGGTAGCGTAAATTCCATGTGGGAGGGCGAGTCCTTGCATGTCAGAGGCCGGCGCAATCAAGTGCTTAGTCCTCCTCCCGTTTGAAATGCCATTCGAGGAAGCAAAGGATGCGCGTACTGATAGTAGGAGCTGGAGCCAGTATTGAAGAAGCGATAAGAGCGGACGTGCCCGAGGAGTTGTGGCCGCCCACCACGGCCAACTTTGCAAAAAAGATGTGGGATAGTCCACCCGGCAACCTTTTTTACTGCTACTGGCTGGCAGATTATTTGGGGGATAACGGCATCGACCCAGGAGGCAATCCCACATCCTTATTCATTGAGTTGGCAGCCCAATCTACAAATTTAAATATCGAGAGGTTGTTTGAATACTGCTGGATTAATAAAGATGCGCAACCACAAGGCTCCTGGGAACAATTTATTGAACACGGGGTGCTCAATCCTCTCACATTTCTCCTGCTCCAGGCCTTTTACGTTAACGGGGTAGGCATCAAGCAGTTACAAGCTGGGAAAATGGTTGCAAGCTTTTTAAACGATGGTGATCTAGTGCTCAATCTCAACTACGACACTTTGTTTGAAATAGCAGCGAGGCAAATAGGGCGACAGATTACATATGTTCCAAACTTGTATCCGGGACATGGCTTGCTAATTGCGAAACCTCACGGTTCTTTAAATTTATTAGCCAATGCCTCACACTTTCACTTTGCGGAACCAGAATGCATCGGTGCTTTGCATTCCAGCGCGAACGATTACCGCAATTACCACGCGATCATTCCACCTCGATTCAACAAGAAATATGTGGAGCATGACATAGCAAAGAGCATCTTCGATTCTATTCAAAATATTCGTCCCGAAGCGGTTACGTTTTGGGGAGTAGGGCTTACTGAGAGTGATGCGGACCTGCTCGACACGTACAGGAGCTGGGCGGCTTCAGGGGCAAAGGTTGAAGTGATAAATCCAGATGCATCCGTGAGAGATAGAGCGCAGTTACTGCTCGCTAAAGAAGCATTCTATTTCCCAACCCTAGAAGAATGGCTGACATAAATGGCGGTGCCTCCTTCTTGTGCTAGATTTGTGCTAAAAAATGTCAGAACGTCCAATATTGGTTCGAACCAGTAGAATCAATAGAACGCTTTTAAGTACGCAATTGAATAGGTGAAACGGGGAAACCTTCGCAAAATCAAGCCGCTATTAAAAGTACTTAGTATCGACTCTCAAGGCTCAGACACGGGTTCAAATCCCGTTGGGACCACCACCCTTTTCAAGCGGTAAGTAGAAGCCGGGTCGGGCCCACGCCCGGCATGGCGCTAAATTCGTATAGCCGTCCTTAAGCACCGTTAGATCCAGTTCTGTTGATGCGCCCAGCCTGGAGGCGCTATCGATTCAGCCGCCGCACTATTTATGAAGTTTGCGGTGGCGCTGATTGGCTCGTCAAATTCTCCACGCGCTTTTTCAGCATCAGAAAGGCCTCGTCGAAGGCGGCATTCACCTCGGCGTCCGATCCTGTCGCTTGGGCGGGATCAGGCGTGCTCCAGTGCATTTTGGTCGGCGCTCCCTGGAACAGCGGGCAGCTTTCGCCCACGGCTTGATCACACACTGTAATCACCAGATCAAACGGCTGATCGGCGAACTCATTCCACGATTTGCTTCTCGGCCGACCTGGATCCATCCCATGTCGCGTAAGCGTTTCAATGGATTTCGGGTGCACATGCCCGGTGGGATGGCTGCCTGCACTCCAGGCTTGATAGCGGCCGCGATGGAGATCGTTAATCAAGGCTTCCGCCATCACCGACCGGCAGGAATTTCCTGTGCAGAGAACTAAGACTTTTATGATGCCGGGTTCCATTAGTCGCAACACCCCGCCGTTTTCTCAGATGGTTCACAGCAGTCAGGCGTCGCCATGGTCAACGGCGTGCAGCAGGCACCTTCCGCCGATTCGCTGGCGTCTGAAAACAGTTGCGCATCCTCCATTGTTCGGTACGTTTCCCATGGAAGGCCGGATGGATCCTGGATCCACGACTTGTCCGACAACGCATAACAACAGACCGTTTGCCCTTCAGTGACGATCGGCAAATGACCGGCTTGAATCCGCCCACGTAGCTCTGCAAGTTCGTCTTCCCCATCAGCCTGAAGCCCAAGATGATCGACCCCTTTATTGGCACGCGTGGAGATCGCGAAATTGATGCGAGGGTCGTCCAGCATCCATTTGGCATAATCTGGTTTGGTTTTGACGGGCGGAGCACCAAACAATGCCGTATAGAAACGAATGGACTCGTCTAGATTCTCTACCCCCATGTGGAGATGAAACCGTTTCATGATGCTGCCTCCTTGGTCATTGAGGTTGTACCGCTCCTATCCTGGCTTCACTTGAGGGGAACCAGTGCCGGGTCTGATTGCACACATGACAGACGGAGAGCATCACGGGCACTTCCACCAGCACACCGACGACGGTCGCCAGGGCTGCTCCGGATTCGGGGCCGAATAACGCAATGGCTGTGGCTACGGCGAGTTCAAAGAAGTTGCTCGCGCCGATCAGTGCTCCCGGTGCCGCGACGGCATGCGGCACGTTCAACCATTTCATCAGTCCATAGGCCAGCGAGGCGTTGAAATACACCTGCAACAGGATCGGAATCGCAATGAGCAGCACATGGAAGGGCTTTCCCAGGATGTTCTCGGATTGAAACGCTAAAATGAGCACCAAGGTGGTGAGTAACGCCGCAATCGTGACGGGGGCAAACCGAGGCAGCAGGATCTCTTCAAACCAACGCTTCCCATGCTGCGCAATAAGCCAATAGCGGATGCCAACGCCCATGAGCAACGGAATCACGATAAAGCCGACGACCGAATAGAGGAGCACGGCGAAAGGAACGGTGAGTGAGGAGGCCCCGCTCACGAGCAAGCCGACGATCGGAGCAAATAGGACCAGCATGATCACATCATTCGCCGCTACTTGGACAAGGGTGTAGGCTGGATCGCCATCCGTGAGATAACTCCAGACAAAGACCATTGCGGTGCAGGGTGCGGCCGCGAGAATGATGGAGCCGGCGATGTATTGATCGGCTTCGGCAGACGTCAGCCAGAGCGAGAAGATGACTCGAAAGAAAACCCAGGCTAACAAGGCCATGGAGAACGGCTTCACGACCCAATTGACGAACAGGGTGACCAGTAACCCTTGGGGGCGTTGCCCCACTGTTGTCAGGGCGCGAAAGTCGACTTTCATCATCATGGGGGTGATCATGAGCCAGATCAGGATGGCCATAGGAAAATTCACATGGCTGTTCTGACCAAACTCCATCTCTCCCAATGCGTGAATCACGACCGGCGCTGATTTCCCCAGGAAGATCCCCGCGACCATACAAAGTCCCACCCAGACCGTGAGGTAGCGTTCGAACGGGTTGAGCTGCTTTTCGGTTGGGAGGGTCTGCCGAGAAAGTTCAACAGCGGGCGCCATGACGTGCTCTCTGAAATCAATAATTGTTGATGAATGAAAGCAAAAAAAAGCTACGGGCAACTCCCTTTCTTCGGTGAACGGGGCGAGGCCTGCTTCAGCGAGTTCAAAACCTCCTGGAGATCTTCGATCGCCTCAGGGTTGAGCGAGTAATAGACCCACCGTCCTTCCCGTCGATCAAGTACCAGCTCCGCCTCCTTCAGCACCCGAAGATGGAAGGACAGCCGTGATTGGCCCGTCTTGAAGGCCTCTGTCAGGTCACAGACGCATTGCTCGCCCTCTTTGAGTAGCTCCAGAATCGAGAGTCGAGTTTCGTCCGACAAGGCATGAAATACCATCACCACGTCGGTCAGCTGTTTTGCGGCCTTTGCATTCATGGCGCCACGATATATCAATAATCATTGATTGGTCAAGCGTGCGTGAATTCCGACCGAATCTCATGGATCTCAAACCCTTCGAGTTCGAAACTCTCGTGGAAAGTGGTTTCCGCAGTTGCCGCAACGAACTCTCGCGCCCCGCTTGAAGGCGTCTGCCTGGGCGGAGGATAATCGCCTCTCCATGAATCAGCCTTCCCACCGGTTGCTGTTGCTCACGATCCTCGTCCTGGGTGTCGGTCTCTTTACGCTCGATCTCTACCTGCCGTTAGGAATCGGAAACGGGGTGCTGTACGGCGGCCTCGTGGTGTTGTCCCTGGCGATTCCGGATCGCAAGGTTCCGTTCCTGGTGGCCGGCACCTGTTCGGTCTTTGCCTTCTCGGATGTCTTCTTCGGCGTGACGCTTTCCAATGTGCCCTTGTGGATGGGGCTCAGCAACCGGTTGTTCAGCTTGACGGCGATCTGGTTCCCAGTCGTCTATGCCTTTCAGCGGCGAAAGAGCGAAGAGGCGCTCCGAAACGCGCACGATGAACTGGAGATCCGCGTGGAGGCCCGCACCCGCGAGTTGGCGTTGGTGAACCAGGCGCTGGTCGGTGAGATTGGCGAGCGGAGGGAAACCGAACGGTCGCTTCGCGCCAGCGAGTCGTCGCTGAAGGCGAGTCAGGAAGAGTTGCGGCGGAGCCGTGAAGAACTCCGAGCGCTGGCCGGTCAGCTCTTGACGGCGCAAGAAGAAGAACGCCGCCGCATCGCGCGCGATCTGCACGACGATGTCAATCAGCGACTCGCCATGTTAGCCATGGATCTGCGGCGGATCGAGAAGGGCGAGGCAGGGGATACTGGCAACATCGGTGAAATGGTGCGCTCGATCACCGGTCGATTGACCGCCGTGTCGGACGATGTCCGGCAGATGGCCTACCGCTTTCATCCATCGATCCTGGACGATTTGGGTCTCATGAAAGCAGTCCGGCGATTAGTCGATGATTTTTCCGCCAGCACCGGGGTCGAAGCGGTGTATGTGCACCATGATCCGTTGACTCCGGTGCCGACCGATCTGGCGACCTGCGTGTACCGGATCGCTCAAGAATGCTTGAATAATGTGGCCCGCCATGCGAAGGCGACGGAGGTGGAAGTGGAATTGATTTGTGATGAGGGGATGATTACGCTTTCGGTGCGGGATAACGGAGTCGGATTCGACGCCGGGCATGCGTCGCAGGGACGGGAGCGTTTGGGCTTGTTAAGCATGAAGGAGCGGGTGCGGTTGGTGCGAGGAACCTTGAACGTGTCGTCGTCGCCGGGGCGCGGGACGCACATCGAGGTCGGCGTACCGCTGCCTGGAAATCGCCATGTCTAAACCACGCGTGTTGCTTGCCGACGATCATTCATTGGTGCTCGAAGGATTCCGGCGCATTCTCGAAGACCAATGCGAACTGGTCGGGATGGTCGAGGACGGCCGGGCCCTGCTGGAGGCGGCGAGGCGACTCGATCCCGACATTGTCATTCTCGATGTGTCGATGCCCCTCTTAAACGGCATCGACGCGGCCACGCAGTTGAAGAAAACGCATCCGTCGATCAAGATCATTTTTGTCACCATGCATTCCGATGCCGACTATGTTCGATCCGCCTTTGAAGCCGGGGCTTCGGGGTATCTCTTGAAGCGGTCGGCCGTCGATGAGTTGGAACAGGCGATTCGGGCTGTGTGGGCCGGCCATACCTACATCACGCCCTTGATTGCCAAGGATCTGCTCGATGTGTTGCTCACCATGGGACCGGGGCATGGGCAACAGAAAAAAACGCTCACCTTCCGGCAGCGGGAGGTGCTGCAGTTATTGGCGGAGGGACGAACCGTGAAGGACATCGCGCTCCGCCTCAAAATTTCGACGCGCACGGTCGAGTTTCACAAAGCGCAAGTCATGGAGCAGCTGAATCTGCGCACCACGGCGGAATTGATCAAGTATGCCTTAACGCACGGCCTGCTCGCGCCTTCCTGACCTCCGCCGTCCCTGTTCCATCCCGTTCGTCTGTCTTCGCGAAACGCCCTCGCCTCTTCATCCGCCGGTTTCCTCATCTAACTTTCATGCTGCCTTCAGTCAATTTTCATCTTCCGGTCGTACCATCCGCTCTCGTGTAAGGCGGCAGCCACATTTCCAACAGGCCTCTTCCGGATGGTTCTTTTCTGCGCCGAGTGCCCCCTTGCCTGAGTGTGCCTTCGGGGACCGGCCGGGGATTCGCGCGGGGAATCCGGTGGGGCAGTCACAGGTTTTTGCTGCACCCATGCAGCAGTCACGGTGATCGTCGAACCAGAAAGGTTGTGAGCTATGCGTCTTGCTCAGGTCAGCCGGTTTTTTGAAGAGGTATCTCACGAGAGTGAAGGCGCGGATGCGCGCGGCGTGGAATTTTTGACGAGGAGCCTGATTCAATTCGGTCATGAAGTGACCGTCTTCGCGAGCGGAGACAGCCGGGTCTCAGGGACATTGGTGCCGGTGTCGCCGCTGGCGCTTCGCCACTATCCCTCACCCAAACGCCATCTCTCGGAGGGATTGACGTTTCTCGCCTTGGAAAAGGCGTTCTGTATGCGCTCTTCGTTTGATCTAATCCACGTCCATGCGGGGTTTACCGCCTTTCCGCTGATGCGCCGGAGTCCTCTCCCCACCCTGGCTACCGTGTATGGCCCGCTGGATGCGTCCGAAGTGCTGCGATTGTTCCAGGAGTTCAGGGAATTGCCCCTCGTGGCGACCTCGGCCGAGCAAATTCGACAATGCCCCGACCTCAATTGGCTGGCTCTGATTCCTGTTGCTCCTGCCGGTCACTCGAGCGACATCCCTGCAGAAACGCTGGATTCACTCGTGGAAACCGCCACCGCCTATACGGCGGTCTATGAAGGCCTTGTGAAGACCGTGGCCGCGAGAGCCCAGACGATCCGTCCGGTCTATTCGCATCAACGCGTGCCTCTGGCGCTCTGATGAATCGGGTCAGGCGAGCCTGTCGCCGCACGGCGAGCTGGCCGACGGCGTCACCGGGAATACCTGTGGCGCCGGAACCAGTGCTCGTGGCTCGATCACCGGGAGTCACGCTCCGCATCAGTCCATTCCGGAACGTCTCATTTTCCCTATCGCCTTCACTGACACTCCTTTAACCCGCCAACCTCCAGGCCGTTCTGTAGCTTCCAAACGACTACAGGCGGGAGCGGCAGCCGTTCAGACCTCGTAATCTTCCCATCGAAACTATCGGGCTTTACGAGTTCCGCCTCTCGGCCAGGTGCCGTACAACCTCTCTCGGGGCGCGACATGCCATCCCGAAGATGGCCGGAGAGGTCTGTGGGCGGAAATGTGGCCATGAACCGGAACGATTTTCTGATGACATTGTTCGGGCGCCCTGTCTGGTTTCAGTGCACGAAATGCCGCCGGGTGATCGCCGCGGAGACGCAGGGAATCTCCCCCGATACGTGGCTGGAGGAAGCGGTGGCCATGGAAACGTGCCAGGTGAGCCCCGCAGAGGTGTGGTGGTTTCAGACCGTCTGTAACCCCTGCCAGGATCAGCACAGGAGCTAACGTCTGTTCGACCGGGGGTTCGGTAAGACGGTCACGGAGAGGGTCGGCCCGGAGCTGACTAACGAACGCCGGGCGTCCAGGGCTATCCGCCAGTTTCGGGTCGGCGTCAGCCGAGTCATGCCGGCCGAGTGCTCGCCAACGTCGCTTCAGGTCGTCGATCACGTGGCCTGCGTCGCGGCTACAGCCCCTCCCGGAACAGACTTGTGGGACGGCGTTCGACACGAATGCGAACGGCACTTTTCCGGCCTCCCCCACGGCAAAGGGACGCTGGCGCAGGCGTTCGAATGGGAAATTCTCAAGCTCCAAACTCGCCTGGACAGCATCGCACAAGAGACGCCTTCCTGCGCCATCCCTCTGTTTCGCAATCGGCACGTGCACATCGGCGCCCTCATTCGGCTCTGGCGGCGGCTTGCCCTGGAGACGGAAGAAGCCTTGGCAAGCCATGGGCACGACACCTTGCTCGACGTGGGGCCCTGGGGCGGATTCAACTTCGTGCTCGAGCCGGACGGGTATACCCGTATGCCCTTCGCGCGGCTGACGCTGGCCGTCGGGGGATTACCGGCCACGCCGTTCCATGCGGAAGGCGGTCTGCTGTTTGAACACCTGCTCCCCCGGTATCATGCCGCATTACAGCAGGCGGGGCTGAATTTTCCCGCTGTCTGGCAGTATCAGCACGCCAAGCGGGATGCCGGCGGGCAGGTGCTCGAAGTCTCCGGCATCCATTACCTCCCCACACATAGCTACGAGCGCCGGACGTTCATCAAGGTGCGGGTGTCGCGCCACTGCGAGGCCGTCGAGGAAATCGCGCTCCAAGATTTTCTTCTGCTGCTCGAACGCCTCCAGTTCACCACGGACTGGGACTTGTATCGAGAGCAGACGAAAGATGTGGACGCGCGGTTTGACCTCCAGGACTTTATCTCGCTCAACCATATGGTGGAAGGCCTGTACCAGCGGACCGCTGCCGAGGACCGGCTTCTCCACGAGATGAAGGACGCCTTTCGCGGCGCCATTCGATCCAGGCCGGTGTTGTATGGGTACCTCGCGCAGGTGGTGAAACTGCGCTGGGTGGAAAACCTGTATTGGGCGCTGGCAGACGCGGCTCTCGGCGTGAAGCGGTACCAGCGCATGGTCTCATTCGATCGCGAGGTCTGCCCTCGGATCCCGCCCCGGCTGCTCATTCCCGTGCGCAGGCATCTCAATCGTTATCACCACCGTGTCGGCGGAACGGCCTGAGCAGAGGGCTGCCGGGCTGATCAGCGTCTGATGGCTTCCAACGTGCCGATGCTGCCCGTCACCCGATGGCGGCGGCAGCGACCGAAACCGGCCTTCGTCAACCAGCCTTCGATCTCGTCCCAACTGTAACAGCGGCCGGCACCCGTAAACGCATACATCAAAAGCGAAAAGACTGCGGCTTCGGCCGGACTGGTGCGGTCCGCCGAAAGAAAATACTCCACAATGAATAACTTGCCGCCCGGGCGTAGGGCCTGTCGCGCCCGGCGGAGCAGGCGCCGGACGTCTTTCTCGTGAAAATCGTGCAGCACGTTGGAGAGCAACACGGCATCAAAGCCGCTGGGGAGGGGCATGGTCAGCACATCGCCTTCGTGAACCTGCATACGATCTGACAGTCCATTCTGGCGGACGAGGCGCCGAGCGACCGTGACGGACTGGTCAACGACGAGCCCGTGGAGTGTAGGATGGCGGCGGGCTAACGCGATCGCATAGGAGCCCGCGCCGCCCCCCAGGTCCAGGAATAGGGTGGCCTGTCGTGGGAGGCGAAACGAGTCGAGGGTAGGGCGCACGAGCATCTGGCTCCGCTCCTGCATCGCAAGGGCAAAGCGCCGCCTGAAGGCAGCCGTTCTGGTGAGGGGTGCCCATCCGCGCGGTCCATGCCGGAGTGCTGCGTTCATGCCGCTCCAATCGGTCCAATGGTGATTCATGAGCCAGAGGAGATTGGTGATGGAGCGTGGGCTATGGCCGTCTAAGAACGTTCGTCCGAGCGCCGTATTCCAGTAGCGCCCGGCCTTGAGACGAAGCAGGCCCAGTCCCGCCAGGGACTTGAGCAGGAGCGTCATCCCCTCGCGCGTCGTCCCGCACGAGGTCGCAAGTTCCTCGGAACGCCTCCCACCGGGTCCGATCGCCGTGAACAGACCCAGGTCATTGGCAACCAGCAGCGTTTTGGATTCGGCATATCCGTTTGCCAAACTCATGAGCTGTTGATAGGTCATACAGGGCGCTCTCCTGAAAAAAACTTGCGACCGGCATTGTACCCGTTCGTGCTTCCTTTCAGAACCGTGATTCTGATAGAAGCGTAGCATGCTTGATACCCTGGCTCTCGGTGCACTTGCCGGTCTCATTCCCGTCTATCTCGGAATTCTTGCGGCCCTGTATGTGGGCAAGGTCCTCCCGCGTACCTGGGAAGGCGGACTGATCGGCCTGGCGAACGGGGTGTTGATCTATCTGTTTTTCGATCTCATGCACGAAGCCACCGAGCAGACCGGCGCGCGTGATCCGATCTCGTGGCTGGTATTTCTGGGCAGTCTGGCCATAAGTTTTGTCGGCCTGGTCGCAGTGGAATCGAGCCAGGTCTTCGGGGCGCGTGCCGGAAACCGGATGCTGCCCTTGCCGTACATGATTGCGGTAGGCATGGGGCTGCATAATCTTGGAGAAGGACTCGCCATCGGCACCAGTTACGCCGGCGGCCAATATGCGCTGAGCGCCTTGCTGGTCGCCGGCTTCGGCCTGCATAACGGAACCGAAGGCTTCGGCATCGTCGGCGCTGCCGGGAAAACCGCGATGTCCTGGCGCGATGTGGCGCTGCTCGGCCTGATTGCCGGGTTGCCGACCTGCGTGGGAACGCTGCTCAGCGGGCAGGGGGTGTCGCCGTACTTTTCGATCTGCTTCTATGCGTTGGCTGCCGGCTCCTTGCTCTACGTGGTGCTGTCGCTCACGGTGATCGCCTACACGGCGACGCGCCGGCTGCAGGTCTCCGCAGGGATGTTTTCGGGCATCACGCTCATGTATCTCACAGCCATGATCTTGACGCTGGTCACCGGCGTTCGCAGCTGATCACGGCCCGTTCGCGCCTCGTTCCCCACCTCACGTTCTTTCTTCCGATCTTGTCTGCATCTTCCTCCGGAGTTTGTCCTCTTGCGCGGTCACTGCGTTCCATAGAAGAATGGTGGAGTTGCCCTGCGATGGCTGCTCGCTTCAATTGACCCCGCGACAGTCGGTTGTGTATAAAATGGTCTGCTTAATCGGAAAGCGGAATTTTTCGGGAGGCGTTCATCATGGCGGGACGGGAATTTCACGACGGTGCCAAGGATGGCTTGGAGGCGTTGGAGCCTCTGGACCCCGAGAAGATTCGTTCGTTTTCTGAATTGCTGGAAGCGATGCGGAAGACCGCGTTCGGCGGCCGCCGTTTAGGCGAAGCCTACGAGACGCTGGCGGCGATGATCGAAGACCCTGAGTGCAAAGTCGTGTTGACCCTGTCGGGGGCCATGACGATCGCGAAAATGGGCAAAATCATCAGCACCATGATCGACCGCGGGATGGTGCAAGCCATCGTGTCGACCGGCGCGTTGGTGGCGCACGGATTGAGCGAATCGGTGGGCAAGCTGCACTACCGCCACGAACCGTCGCATTCCGACGAGGAGCTTTTCCAGAAGGGCTACAATCGCGTGTACGACACGCTCGAAATGGAATCGAACCTCAACTATGTCGAGCATGTGGTGTCGCAGACGATGAAGCGCATCAATGCCGATCAGCCCCTGTCGTCGAATTATTTGACGCGCGAATTGGGGAAGACGCTGGCCGAAGAGTTCGAAGGTCCCGGCATCCTCAAAAGCGCCTATCTGAAAAATGTGCCGGTGTATATTCCCGCCTTTACTGATTCTGAGATGGGCCTGGACGTCGGAACGTGGGCGATGGGCAAACAGATTGATTTTACCCGCAGCCAGGTCAAGGAAGGCGGAGACCTGGCCGTGTTGCGCGCGCTGCACCAGACCTGTCCGGTCTTTAATCCCTACCTCGATCTGAATCACTATGCCGAGGAAATTCTCGGCTCCACACGGCTGGGAATTTTCACCATCGGCGGCGGTGTCCCTCGCAACTGGGCGCAGCAGGTGGCCCCCTATATTGAAATCAGCAATACGCGCCTCGGGCTCAACGTGCCGCCGCCTCGTTTTCATTACGGGGTGCGGATCTGCCCCGAGCCGGACTATTGGGGCGGGTTGAGCGGGTGCACCTATCAAGAAGGCATCTCCTGGGGCAAGTTCGTCCCGCCGGCGGAAGGCGGCCGTTTCGCCGAAGTGCTCAGCGACGCGACGCTGGTGTGGCCGCTCCTCATGGTGGGGCTGCTGGAACGGTGCGCCGCGAAGAGTGTTTCCGCATGATCGCCCGGGAAGGCTGGTTGACCAGGGTCGGGGCGCCGCTTCTGCTGCTCCTGATCACGACGACCACCGCCGTGGCGGCGAGTTCGCCGGCGATCGACAATCGAATGCGGGGCAAGGTGGATGCGCCGATCACCCTCATCGAATATTCGGACTTTACCTGCGGCTACTGTCTCAAATTTTTCAAGGAAACCTGGCCCAAGATTCACGCGCGCTACGTCGAGACGGGGAAGGTGCGGTTTCTCTACAAGGATTATCCTCGCGCCGACCAAGGCCCCGGTGTGACGGCCGCCCTGGCCGCTCGTTGCGCGGGAGATCAGGGCACCTACTGGCCGATGCACGACCGCCTGTTTGCCGCAGACGGCCGGTTGGATGTGGACAGTTATTCCCAGCATGCCAAAGCGATCGGGCTCGACCAGGCAAAGTTCCGGCAATGTTTGCGTGACGCCCCCCACATGAAGGCGATTTTTCAAGATCGGGATGAGGCCAATGCCTGGGGCTTTCATGGCACCCCCGGTTTCATCCTGATGCGGACGACGCAGCAGCCGACCGCCCAGAATCCGGCGCTCGCGATTCCCGGAGCCTTTCCGTTTGCGGCCTTTGAGGAGGAAATCGAGAAGCTCCTCGCGGCATCGGGAGAGAAGGCGAAGTAAGGTTCTCATGCACGTGCGACAGAGCGTGGTGACTATCGTGACGAGCATCATCGTCTAGCCAGGAAAGAGGAAACTGCACTATGGGGTCGAAACAAGCCTTTTGGACTGTACCTGCAAAGGATGGAGAGCCGGATCTGTGGGTGTGCATGTCCTGTTTGAGCGAGGCATTTTGCCGGAAGGTACCCATGCCCGCCTGTCCGACCTGCCACGGGGTCTCGACATACGAAGCGTTCACGTTGGCGGCGGTACAGGATTGGGGAACCGACGAGTTGATCGCCAAAGCGGTGGCCGCTCAGCAGGAAGGGGCGGCGGTGAGCGCGGCGGCTGCAGCGACCCCTCCGGTGGAGTCCGTGCAATAGCGAGTGGTCCTCTCCGGGAGTTGGTCCGTTGGAAGATGGACGTCCATTTCTAGTCGGCGGCCGCTGGTCTCAGTCCACGACGGTCGCCCCTGTACGAAACCCCTACACAGGCGAGACGATCGCCCATGTCTGCCAGGCAACTCCGGCGGATGCGGAATCGGCGATGCAGTCCTCGGTCGACGGCGCGGCAGCCATGCGCCGGCTGTCGGGTCATGCGCGCGCGACCTTGCTGGCGCAGGCGGCCCAGGCGCTGCAGGCAAGACAGGAAGAATTT
The DNA here is from genome assembly GCA_902500995.1 of uncultured Nitrospira sp. Classification (GTDB taxonomy): domain Bacteria; phylum Nitrospirota; class Nitrospiria; order Nitrospirales; family Nitrospiraceae; genus Nitrospira_A. Next base: position 37,672 of record CABVSR010000023.1, on the reverse strand, counting down.
GCGCGTACGATGACCGCGGAGGCCGGCAAACCGCTGACGGATGCACGCCGCGAAGTCGGTCGCGCCATTCAGACCCTGTCGATTGCCGGGGAAGAAGCTAAACGTATCGGCGGCGAAGTAGTGCCGCTGGATTGGCAGCCCGGTATGGAATCCTATTGGGGTGTCACGCGGCGGTTCCCCATCGGGCCGATCCTTGGCATCACCCCGTTCAACTTCCCGCTCAATCTCGTCGTGCACAAGGTAGCGCCGGCCTTGGCGGCGGGAAACTCGATTCTGATCAAGCCGGCTCCCCAAACCCCGCTGACGGCGCTGCTGCTCGGCGACCTGCTCCTCAAGGCAGGGGCGCCGCCGGGGGCACTCAATGTGCTGCCCTGCGACAATGGTCTCGCGGAACAGATGGTCGTCGATCCCCGATTCAAGCTCCTGAGTTTTACGGGCAGCGCGCCTGTCGGCTGGATGCTGAAGGCGAAGTGCGGCAAGAAGAAGGTCGTGCTCGAACTGGGCGGCAATGCCGCGGTGATCATCGAGCCTGACGCGGATCTGGAGTATGCGGTTCAGCGCTGCGTCACCGGGGGATTCACGTATGCCGGGCAGACCTGTATTTCCGTTCAGCGGATCTTTGTGCACGAGTCCGTCGCCGGGCCGTTCACGGAACAACTCGTGGCGCGGGTGCGAGGGTTGGCGACCGGGGATCCAGGAGATGAGCGCACAGTCGTGGGGCCCTTGATCGACGCAGGGGCCGCGCAGCGCATCGAGGGCTGGATCGAAGAAGCGGTCGCGCAAGGCGCGCGCCTCTTGTCGGGAGGGCCGCGCGAAGGATCGGTGGTGCGGCCGACCGTGTTGTCTCAGGTCACCTCAGCCATGAACGTGTCGTGCCGGGAAGTCTTCGGCCCGCTGGTGACGATCACGCCCTATCGGGATTTTGAAGAAGCGCTGAACGCCGTCAATGCGTCGGACTACGGGCTGCAGGCGGGAATTTTCACCAACCACATCGGGCGCATCTTTCACGCGTTCGAACGCCTGGAGGTCGGCGGAGTTCTGGCGAACGAGATTCCCACCTTTCGCGCCGACCACATGCCTTACGGCGGCATCAAAGATTCCGGAATCGGGCGTGAGGGGCTGCGGTATGCCATCGAAGATATGACGGAACCCAAGTTGCTGGTCGTCAATCTCCGTCGCCCGTGACCGAACGAAGCGGCGACACAAAAAAACCCTCTCGCCGTATTGCGGATGCGGAACAAACTTGATACAACTTTCGCGCCTGTCGCCGCATGATCGCAGGCGCAGGCGAGGCTTGCCACAATTGATCGAACAGTCACGCGGAGTGCGTTCGACACGGGATGAAGAGGGAGACGTACATGGTACCAACACACATGTTTTTGACGAGGGGCGTCGGAGTGCACAAGGAAAAGCTGGCTGCTTTCGAGCAGGCCTTGCGTAGTGCCGGCGTGGCCTACTGTAACCTCGTCAGCGTCTCGTCCATCCTTCCGCCCAACTGCAAAATTCTCCCGCGCAAGCGCGGTGAAAAACTATTGAATCCGGGGGAAATCACCTTCTGTGTGATGGCCCGGTCGGAAACCAACGAACGCAACCGGCTGATCTCCGCCTCCATCGGGTTGGCCATTCCTACGGATCGTGACACCTATGGCTACCTCTCCGAGCACCATGCCTATGGTGAAACCGACGAAGAATCCGGCGAATACACGGAAGACCTGGCGGCGCAGATGCTCGCCACTACTCAAGGCATCGAGTTCGATCCGGATGTGGCCTGGAAAGAACGCGAACAGGTCTTCAAAATGGGCGGAAAAATCGTCCGGACCCTCAACATCACGCAATCAGCTGTCGGCAGGCCGAACCGCTGGACCTGCGTCATCGCGCTGGCGGTATTTATCCCCACGGAAAACATTCCCAAGAGCCTTCTGAACAAGGCCTAGCCCGGACTATTCATGAATACCCGCTATGTCGTCCGATCCTCTCGCCCGGCGGGGCTTTTCTCGTTCGACCTCCTCGACGGACTGCTAGTACGCCTGCGTCGGCCTTACTTGCGAGAAGCCCCGGCGGACTTCAGTCTCGAACGCCTCGCGACGGCATCCATGAATAATCCGAGCTAACGGTACAAGTATGGCGCTCCCGTCAGGATGGCTCGGGCAAGCCGATAATTTTCTCGGAATCGACGAACCCTGGTGTCATCCCGAGCAGGCGGGCGTCTACGTCCTTCCGGCTCCCTACGAGCACACGTCCAGTTACATCCTCGGGTCGGATCGCGGCCCCTCCGCCATCATTGAGGCTTCCCAGCAGGTCGAGCTGTACGACGAGACCCTGCGGTGCGAGCCGTATCGCGTGTGGGGCGGGGTAGCCACGGCTGCCACGCTTGACCTTGCCGGGCGGATAGACGGTCAAGCGGTGCAGGCGATCGAGGAGTTTGTCCGGCCGCACGTCGGTCGAGGAAAATTTTTGGTGACTCTGACCGGCGAGCATACCGGCGCCTTGGGCGCCATTCGCGCGCATGCGCGGGCTTACCCGGGGATGCACGTCGTGCAAATCGATGCGCACGGAGATCTCCGCCAGGCCTACCAGGACAATCCCTACAGTCACGCCAGCGTTATGGCCCGGGTGGTGGGAGACGGGTTACCGCTCGTGCAGGTCGGCATCCGATCGATCAGTCCTGAAGAAATCGACCTCATCGAAAAGACGCCGCGCATCACGACCTTTTTTGCGGCCTCGATCCTGGATCCTTCCGGGCCGTACGAGGGGCGGGCCGCCCGGTGGATTCCTGAGGTGCTGGCTGCTTGCACCGGACCCGTGTACCTGACCTTCGATTGTGACGGGCTGGATGCCTCGCTCGTTCCCGCCTTGGGCACACCGGAACCGGGGGGGTTGGGCTGGTACGACACCCTTGCGCTGGTGACGGCGCTCGCTAACGGGCCTGGCATCGTCGGCATGGACATCAGCGAGATTGCCCCGATCGAAGGTTTCGTGGCGCCGCAGTTCAGCATTGCGCGTTTGATCTACCGTATGCTGGGACGGATTCGAGCCGGCCGCCGCGTGCATTGATTCTCACCGTGAAACGTCGTTCGTGAAGCGCCTCTCGGTGGGACCCAGAGTGTATACCCCCTAGCGTATGGCCGGCAGCACAGCCCCCACTCTCCGTGCCGGATCATACTATAAGCGATATGCCATAAACGGATGAGATATGCTTCGCGCTTCAGGAAGCACGGCTTGCGCCGACCATGCGCATCAATAAGTTCTTCACCGAGCAAGGCCTCTGTTCCCGGCGGGAAGCCGATCGGCTGATTGCCGAAGGCCGCGTCACGATCAACGGGGTGGTCGCCAAGCTCGGGGATCAGGTCTCGGCCAAGGATATCGTGGCGCGTGACGGAACGGTGCTCCAGCGAGGCAACCGCGCCGTCTATATCAAATATCACAAGCCGGTCGGAGTGACGACGACGACCGAACTGCACGTGCCGCGGAATATCATTTCAGAAATCCACCATCGCGAGCGGATTTTCCCCATCGGCCGGCTCGACAAGGATTCCTCCGGACTCATCCTCCTGACCAACGACGGGGATATCGTCAACGAGATCCTCCGGGTTGAACACGGGCATGAGCGTGAATATCGCGTGGAGGTGGACCGGGAGTTCGATGACGTCTTTCTCTCGCGCATGGCAGAGGGCGTGATGATCCTGGGGCAGCGTACCCGCCCTTGCCGGATGGCGCGTGTGGGACCTCGCCGGTTCCGGATCATCCTGACGGAGGGCAGGAATCGGCAGATCAGGCGCATGTGCCAGGCGCTCGGCTACCGGGTGGTGGCCTTGCACCGCGTGCGGATCATGCACATCGGGATCGAAGGGCTTCATGCGGGGCAGTGGATGGACTTGAATGAGGAGGAACGCCGGCGGCTGTTCGAAGCGCTCGGCCGGCCGCCGGAATCGTGACGATGAGGGAATGAATTATTCGGCGCGAAGCGCCGTATTGGACCGATCGGGAGGCAGGTTCGAACCGGGATCGAGAGCGGCTTCGGATCTGGGCAGGGGCAGCGGCGTCCTGGTGGTTCGACTCAGGAACAGATTCAGCAAGGCGATGAAAAAGCTGCCCCCCACAATCCAATAGCTGGTCGAGCGGATGGTTTTGGTGCCCGCGTCCCGCATATCTTTGGCGACTTCCGCTACGGTCTCCAGCAGACGATCCAACGCCAGACTGACCTGCATAACCTTAGGGCCGCCGTTGTCCGCCGCATGGATTTCCGCTTTGCGCCGGAGCTCCGCCGCCTCTGCCGGCGATCCCGCCTTCCACTCTTGCGCGAGGAGATCGGTGGTGTTACTCGCGACATGAAAGTATTGATCGAGGCTTTCACGCACTGCCTGGATATCTTTTTCCTCGCTGCGCCCGCTCCGTGACACGCGCAGGCCGGCTGCGGCATACCGATCCACCGCGTGTTGGATCCGTGCTCGCTGTGTCGGAAGCGATTCTGTAATGCGCTCGAAGACCGCCTGATTTTCCGCTTCCAAGGATCGGATGATCGTGTTGCGATAGCGGATGACGTCGGCAGAGATATGGGCCAGGTCGGCTGCCCCCAGCGTGTACTCGGTGTACATGATGCGCAAGTCCTGATCGATACGGCTCAGGGCTTGCCCGCTGATCCAGCCCAGCCCGGCGATCAAGAGACTGATGATCAGTTGGTTTGGGCTGGGAAAGGATAGTTTGAAGCGTGACGCAAGCGACACAGAAGTTCCTTTCGCCGGGCCGGCGCCCGGCATAGGGCCCACTTGTTTCAGCGCATCAGTCTAGCAGATCGTACTCCAAGAAAGAAGCCGAAGCCCGGTTGGAGACAGCGCGGGTCAGTCGAGTATGACGCGCCGCTCGACCAGTTGCGAGACCTCCGGATCATTGGAAACAAAGACGACCGACCAGGGCTCTTCCTTGGAGCAGAGCCGCCGCAACAACGTCAGTCGCAGAGTCGGGTCGATATTGTGGAGGCTGCCGTTGAAAATCAGCAATTCCGGCCGGGTCACGATCATTCTGGCCAGAAGCATGCGCAGCACCTGGCTGCGGCTCAGATTGGCTCCGTTCCCGTGCACGACGGTTTCCAGTCCCTGGGGCAGCGCGTCGATTTCGTCCTCTAGCTCCACGAACCGGAGCGCCCAGCTGAGATCCTCGAATTGAATCGACGGGCGCCGGAGCGTCACGTTCTCCTCCAGGGTGCCGTCGAACAAGGTGGGATGGGAATCGAGCATCAAACCCCGGCAACGATTCACATAGGTGAGCGGCACGTCGCGGAGGTCGATGTCGTTGTACCGGATAACGCCGCCGGCCGGATGGTAGAGGCCTGCCAGGAGCAGCGCCAGAGACGTTTTGCTTCTGCTCGTTCCCGTGAGCACGCAGATCTTTTCGCCCGGCAGCACTTCCAGGTTGAAGTGATCGAACAGCGTCGCCCCGTCCGGTCCGGCAAACGACACATCTTTGCACGTCAGGCGGACTCCTTGCACGGTGGGATTCGGTAGCCAGCCGGCAATCGGGCCGGACACCTCTTCTTTCGGCATCTCGAACAGCCCGGACAGCTCATGCAGCGACGTGGCGGCATAGATGGCGGCGTACATCCGTCGGGCCACCATGTCGAGATTGAGGAGCAGGGTGCCGACAATGACTTCCGCCGCCACGAACTGCCCGAGGGTGATGTCCCCCAGCGACAACAACCATCCGCCAAGGGCGATCATGCCGCTGTGGGCGAAGGCTTGAAAGATGACGGCGCTTTTATATTGGGCTCCGGTCAGAATATCCGACCGTCTTTTCCGCGCCTGGACATAGTCCTGAACGAGCGCATCCGTTTTCTTGAGCAGGAGAGGCAAGCTGTCGGTGGATTTGAAATGGAGCCGGTTGATGCCGATGTCTTGCAACCAGTGAAAGGTCTGGTAGTGGAGCTGCGACACCCGTTGGGTGATACGAAACCCTCCGCGACCGAAAAAGGTCAGAAGAAAGAGAAAGCCGGTGATCAGGAAGAGGTTATAGCCGAGGAAATAGGGATGATACATGATCAGAATGGTCATGCCGATCAGGCCCGACACAGACACGTTGATGAGGTCGACCAGCATCGCGACCAGCGCGCGCGGCAGCAGTTCCGCTTCGATGAAGGTATTCGTATGTTGGGGCAGGAACACGTTCTCGCGAAAACGCGGAAGGGCTTCGGTAAAGGCGACAGCCAGCCGCGTATAGATGCGCTGAACCAGGATTTCCACTGCGCGCCCCTGCAGGACGCGAAACGCGCCCATCAACAGCAAGGCGCCTAACATGATGGCCACCAGCGTCACGATCATGATCGGTTGAATGGCGAAGGCGAAGGTGTTGACCAGCTCTTGAACAGTGAGCGGCACGATCAATGCGAACGAGCCGATCACGACGGCATAGGAGGCGATGATCGCGAGGATGCGGCGCTCGAGCCCGATCAGAAGGTTGAGTCGCGCAAGCTGGGTCCAGGCTGAGGGTGCGGCGACGGTTGATTCGATGGCCTTGTGGTTCACTCGAGGGCTCGTGGCGGTCGATGGTGGGCGCAGTGTGGGCGAATGCCCCAATTCTGTCAAGGATGGGAAGGGGGCCGGCGGAGCAAGGGACAGTTCCGGGCGAGCGGCCGGCGACCGAGGGGCAAGGCGTCAGTTCAGCATGATCCGGCGGTCGACATGCGGGGTCAGATTGGGATCGTTCGAGACGAAAATCACCGACCAGGGTTCTTCCTTGCTGCACAGGCGGCGGAGGATCGTCTCGCGCATGGCGGGATGCATATTATGGAGAATGCCTTCGAAAATCAGCAGCTGCGGGCGCCCTAGGATCGCCCGCGCCACCAGGATGCGCACGATGTGCGTGGGGGCAAAAATTTTGCCGGCGGATCGCACATGCGTTTTCAGCCCGTGAGGAAGGGCGTCGACTTCTTCCTCGAGCTCGGCGAAGCGCAGCGCCCATCGCACGTCGCTGTAAGGAATGTAGTCCCGTCCGAGCACGATGTTTTCTTCCAGTGTCCCCTCGAACAGGGAGAGCTGTGAATCCAGAATGAATCCTCTGAAGCGATTGACGGAATCCAAATTGAGATGCCGGAGATCGACGCCGTTGTAGCGGATGACGCCGGCGGTGGGCGATTCGAGCCCGCCAAGCACCCGGGCCAGCGCGGTTTTGGCCATCGTCGTATCCGCATAGATGCCGATTTTTTCGCCCGGTGTCACTTCGAGATTGAAGTGCTCAAACACCGGCAGGCCGCCGGGGGGCGCAAAAGTCAGGTCTTTGCAGGTGACTCGAATTCCGTGAACCGTCGGATCGGGCAAGGGAATGGACAGCGTGGCGGCGTCCTGATCTTTGGGCAGCGAGAACAGGAAACTCAATTCGGTCAGGGCGGTCAGGAAATAATAGATGTGGCCCATGCGCTTCACGACCCCGTCGAAACTCGAGAGGATTCCGCTCACCACGACTTCGGCCGCGACGAATTGTCCGAGCGTGAGTTGGCCGATGCCCAGGAGCCAGCCTGCCGTGGCAATGAGTCCGCTGTGGACGATGGCCTGCCACCCGAGCGAGCCCAGATACTGCCGGATGAGGATGCCGAACCTCGTTCGGCGCACCCCGACATAGGTGTCCAGCAGTTGATCCGTTTTTTTGATCAGCAGCGTCTGGCTGTCGGTAGACTTTAAATGGAGCAGGTTGTAAGCGATTTCCTGGAACCAGTGCAGGGTGTCGTATTTGGCGTGTGACAGGTCCATGTCGGCCTTGAGACCGCCGTGGCTCATGAGAAAAAACACGACGTTGAATCCCACCAGGAGGATCGCGTTAAACAGCAGGAAGTACGGGTGGTAGAACACGAGGATGGTCATCCCCACGGCCCCGCCCACGATCACGTTGATCAGGTCGACCAGGAGCACCGACACGGCTCGCTGCATGAGAATGGTTTCGACGAAAAAATTCGCGTACCGAGGTTTGAAGCCCTGATACCGCAGGTGCGGGAGTTGCTGGGCCATGGCGATGGCGACCCGGGCAAAAATGCGCCGCTCCAGCACTTCCACGGCGTAATACTGAAGGGCCCGGAACGCTCCGACGAACAACAGGCCCGCCACCATGACCGCCGCCAAGGTGACAATGGTGATGGGCTGCAGCGCGAAGGCGAATGTGTTGACGAGTTCCTGAACGGTGAGGGGGACGATCAGCGAGAAGAGCCCAATGGCGATTGAATAGGAGACGATGAGGCCGAGGATGCGCCGTTCGAGACGAAACAGAAGGCCCAGATGGCCGACGACCGTTTGGAACAAATTGCTCTGGTTGTCGGAGTGATCCTGGGCCATTCTGCTACCCCTGCCGCGCCTCGTCGAGCCCTGTGCCGCGCTCTGGTGACGGCCGGACGAGATTGTTGCGGCGACCTGTCTGCGCAGGCCTACACCTGTTAAAACCTATCAGAGCACACCGCAAAATACCACTATTTGGAAAGGCTCGCGCCGACTCGGTAATTGACCGGCACGGCTGACGGCTGGCTCCTGGCCCAGGAACCGGTGGCCCATTGATAAAGCGCGAGGGCCTTTTGGTAATCAGCCTTGGCCCGCACGAGTTGCATCTCCGAATCGACGGAATTCCGTTCGCGCAGATTCACAAACAACACGCTGGTGGCGCCCAGGCTGAACCGGAATCGTTCGCCCTCCTCCAGGGTCTTTGCCATGCGGAGCGACTCCGCCGCCGCCGCGACCCGTTCCTTCGCCCGTTCGATGGCCGACACGGCATTATCGACGTCCACCACCACTTGCTGTTCCCGGTACTTCTGCACCAGCACCAGGCGATCGGCCTGCGCCTGGGCCTCCATCACTTCACCGCGGCTGCGGCGCTGCAGAATCGGAATGCGCAACTCCGCTCCGAACCGATAGCCCAATCCGAGGACAAATTTTTCCGGGGCCCTGGCCGGCGCCGCTTCGAGATCGAGACTCGGCAAGAGATTGTTCTTGGCGAGTTCCAGATCGATGTTGTTGACCTTGGCTTCGATATCGACTTCGCGGATCTCGGGGCGATCGCTTTTGGCTTGTAACTTATCGGCCTTGACGATGTCGGCCGTCGGGGCACCGGCGGGCGGCGGGAAATCCGGGACGCGCTCGAGTTGCGGGGCCGTAGGCGTCTGGTTTTCCCAGAGGAACATCGACATTTTGTATTGTTCCTGCTCCACGGCGCGCTGCGCGGTGATGGCGACTTCACGTCGGCGCTGCACCTCCTGCCCTGCCTCGACGACGTCGAGCGGCGCGACCGCGCCGGCCTTGGCTCGGCCTTCTACCTGCCGCAGGCGTTCCTCCGCGACGCCGAGGGCCCGGCGTTGCACGTCTACGAACTTGGCGGCCGAGACCCAATCCCAGAATTGGCTCGCCGCGGCCAGAAAGAGATCCTGGCGGGTTTGCGAAATTTTGACCTCGGCGCGAGGATCGGCCAGTTCCGAACGCTGCAGCTCCGCATTTTCCGGATTGATCATGAGCCCTCTGAGCAGAGGCAGGAAGCCGCCGAGAATGACTTGCTTGCCGTTTCCGAAGGCGAGGTCGGGAATCACCGCGTCTCCGATGGACTGTCGAATGCCCGCGCTACCCCGGAATCCCCAAGGGGTTCGCGCTTCGACCAGGGTGTCGTTGAATCCGACACTTTGCGTTTTTGTGGTGCCCTTTTCGATAAAGCGTTCGATCTCGGTATCGTTCACCAGGATCGGTTCGAATGCGCCCAGAGCCTTGAGCATCTTCCCGCGCGCCGACGTCTTTTCCGTGCCGGCGCCTTTCAGGAGCGGATGGGACCGATCGATCCAGGCGTGTACTTCGTTCAGGGATAGGGGAATCGGCGGAAGGGCGGCCTTTGGTTTGACAGGCTCCTCTGCCCTGGCGCTGCCTTCCGGCAACCCGCAGAGGGCACAGGCGGCAATGACGAGAATCCACGCAGAGTTCTTCATGAAACGCACTCCTTTCTAAGGTCATACGGCGGAGAATACGTGTCGAAGGATGTCATCGCTCCGGCATGCGCCGGTGAGGCGGGATCGGTTACTTTGCCCCGCGACCGGCTTTCGGCAGGAGTGTATCGATCAGACTCGGGGGCCGTTCCTGGTAGTCGGGCGGAAACAGATTGAACCGGCGCCAGAGCTCGTACCAGAGCGGGACGCGATTGAGGATGACCCATCCCATGGCTTTGGTGCCCTGGCGGACATGTTCTTGCGGAGGCCAGGGCCGCTCTTCCAGATCGGGAATGACCCAGAAACGGAAGTTGCCCTTGCCATCATCGACCTGGTCGATGACCTTGATCACGCCGTTGTAGGTGCCGGCCATCATTTCCGGCCAGGCCGGTAGAGGGATGGCGGGGATGCCATAGAAGAGAATTTTGACTTTTCGGCCCACATTGAGCAACGGGGCGTCGATGCCGTCGGCCACCATTTCAATGGCTCGGTCGGTGCTGTTGGGAGAAATTCTGACGAGTTTTTCTCCGGGCCGCACCGTTTCGCCGGAGCCCGCCTGCGCCATTTTCACGACGGTGCCGTCGATCGGCGAGAGAATCCGGCTGGCCACGCGCCGTTGGTTGGCGTTGGAAAGCCGCAGCGAGACATCGGCCACTTGATCGGCGGCTCGGGCGGCTTCGCCGATGGAAGCATCGCGCGCCGCTTCTGCATCAAGGAGGCGCTGCAGTACTTCTGCGCTGACCTGCTCCCGTCCGAAACTCAAGGCCTTCATGCCCTGTTCGGCCGCGCTCAAGGCCGCCTGCGCGCCCTGCAAGTCGGCCTTGCTGGCCAGCGCGGATTGAATCGTGAGTTCCAATTCACGCTGGGAGACGAGGCCTTGTGTGGCCAGTTGCTGATGCCGCTCCACGTTGAGTTCAGCCGTGGCAACGGCGATTTTCGCCGCTTCGATTTTTTGCCTGGCCTCGCGCACCTTGCTTTCCGCCTCGAGGACACGCGCGCCCGCTGAAGGCACCGCGGCCTTCACCAGGTTCTGCATTTCCTTGATACGTTTGTCGAGTTGATCGGCGCGACTCAGGGCGGCTTTCCGGGTCTCTTCCAGCGCCTGCTTGCGTTGTTCGAGAAGATTCAATAGATCCGGGGCCATGAAGTTCGGATCGTAATCGTCGAGTTCGAGAATGACGTCGCCGGCCTTGACCCGCACACCTTCGAAGATGTGCCATTTTCTGATGCGCCCCGTGATTTGCGCTTCAATGTCCTGCGGGCGCTCAAAAGGAGTGTAGGAGGACAGTTGGCCGGTGACCGTAATGGTTTGAGTCCAGGGCACGAAGGCCACGATCAACATGAAGAAGCCGACCAGGAGAATCGCCAACCGTGACGAGAATCGCAGCCGTTCGGGGATTTGGACAGCTTCCCAGGACTGGAGCTTGGTCGATGTCGCCAGATCATCGACAGCCATTTCATCCAGGCCGGTGCGCTGGGTGACGAGGGAGCGAAAGCGGGTTTTAAGTCCCTCACGGATACGCTGCACGAAACCCTCCACGCATCGGCCACTCTGGGATGGATGCGCAAACGTATCATAGTGGAAGACAAAGGAGTTGGTCAATTCAATGAGGGGTTCCGTCGCGTCTCAACTTGACCCTTCCACCGGAGAACGGCTATGGTTCGCCGCATCATTTTGTCATGTAGCCAGAGGTGTGGTATTCATGCCGAAGCAGAAGAACGCGGAGCGGGCGACAGTCGGTGTTTTGGGCGGCAGCACGTCGGATTTTCCCATTCTGGAAAAGGCCGTGGCCATGTTGAATGAGCTCGGCATTCCCAATGAGCTGCTCGTGGTGTCGGCGCATCGCACTCCGGATCGCCTGTTCGCCTATGCGGAGCAGGCGGCGGAGAGGGGGATTCAGGTCATCATTGCCGGCGCGGGGGGAGCGGCTCATCTGCCTGGAATGCTGGCGGCAAAGACTCCATTGCCGGTCATTGGAGTGCCTATTCCCACTGAAAATCTCCGTGGCTTGGATTCGCTGCTCTCGATTGTTCAGATGCCCAGGGGCATTCCGGTCGCTACCGTTGCGATCGGGGGCGCTGAGAATGCGGCGATTCTAGCGGCGCAAATTTTAGGACTGCGGTCCCCCTCGATCAGACGACGCGTCGAACGATTTCGTGCCGCGCAAACACAAAAAGTTCTCGATTCTCAGGACGACGCCCGGTTGTCTCCACCCTTTTCCACGCCGCGTAGTAGCCGGACGAGCCGCCGACCGTGAACGTCACGGCGATCCATCCCGGCGCGACCCTGGGCGTGCTCGGAGGGGGGCAGCTCGGCGCGATGTTCGCCACCGCGGCCCGCCGGATGGGATACGCGATTGTCGTCTGGGATCCCGATCCTGAAGCGCCTGCCCACCGGATTGCCGACTCTTCCCTCATTCACCCGTTCACGGACGACAGCGCGCGCCAAGCCTTCACCCGACAAGTCCGCGCCGCGACCTATGAATGGGAAAACGTGCCCGCCGATCTTTGCGAGCAGTTGGAACGGGAGCTGCCGGTGCGTCCATCGAGCCGCGTGCTGCGGGTGATTCAGGACCGCATCGAACAGAAGACGTTCTTACGGTCCCACGGACTGGCTGTACCGGCTTTTTCAACCCTGACCTCGCCGGATGAACTCGGTCGCCAGACCGTACCGCCTTTCCCCCTGGTGTGTAAGACCGCCACTGCCGGGTATGACGGCAAGGGGCAGTGGAAAATCCGTCGAACGGAAGATTGTCCTGCGGTGCAACAGGAGTTGGCCCGCAATCAGCGGCCGGGTTCGCGATGGATCCTCGAAGAATGGGTTCCCTTCGAGCGCGAGTTGTCGATTCTGGTCGTGCGAGGGACGGATGGCCAGTCACAGACCTACCCTCTGGTGGAGAATGTGCATGAAGACGGCATTCTCCGGCAGACCGTTGTTCCGGCCGATGTGCCGCAGGCGGTGGCCGACCTGGCCGCCGGCATGGCTCGTGATGCCGTGCAGGCTTTGGATGGAGTCGGGGTGTTTTGCATGGAGCTGTTCCTCATGGCCGATGGCCGGCTGGTGATCAACGAGATCGCCCCCAGGCCGCATAACTCCGGGCACTACACCTTGGATGCCTGCACTGTGTCGCAGTTTGAGCAGCAGGTGCGTGCTCTGTGCGGCCTGCCGCTCGGAGAAGTCCGATTGCTGAGTCCCGCCGTGATGCTGAATCTCATCGGCGACGACGTTCGACTCGTCACGGCTGCCGCGCGCGATCTGCTCGATGTGCCCGGTGCGATCCTCCATCTGTACGGAAAACGGGTGATCCGGCCGAAGCGAAAAATGGGCCACATTTCATTCCTGGCTCCCACCCGCACGGAGGCGCTTGCGGCCGCGTCGAAGTTTCATTCGCGGTTGGTTCCGACACAAGCTTCAGAATAGAGGCGGCGCCGGCGACCTGGCGCGGCTGAGGACGCGAGCGGCTGGTATCCATTTCTCTCGGTTGTCGTCGTTCCGCCGGTCTGAGCCTGTCCGTTTTTGTGAGCCGGTGAAAATTCACGGCGCGTTCATGGCCACCTCCGTTTCTCTGTTCCCTGAAATTGCGATGACTTGCCACGATCGGTAGGCGGTATGGGACTTGCTGTCTTTCTGACTGATTCCACCTTCTTTCCTTCAGGGCAGGCACGGCAGTGAGCGTTCCACTTTCTTCCGACCTCGATCAAACCGGGCGATATCCCAACATGCGTGGATTGGGCCGGTGGCTGTCGCATTCACGAATCCGCGTGCTGTTTCTGCAAAGCCTCGTGGCCGGCATTCTCTCGTACGAACTGCTGATCAGTAATGAGACGATCTATGGGCAAACCGTCAGCCGGATGGTGGCGCTGGGATTGATCCTGATCAGCGCCGGCATCATGGTGTTGCCGACCAAGGCATTGGAACGCACGTGGTTTCCCGGCGCGTTGATCAGCATCAATACGGTGCTGGTGACGGGAACCATCTATCTCTCGGGAAACGCCAGTTCGGAATTGTATCTCACCTATTTTCTTCTGCTGCTGATTGCGTCTTCCGCGCCGTCGCTCAAACAACTGCTGGGCCTGTCGGTCATCATCTGTGCCGGATACGGGGTCTTGGTCTATGAGCATGCAATGCAGTCCGGCACCCTTGCGGTCGGACACCTCCTGGGCATTCCTGTCCTGCTGATCATGTCGGTGTTTTATGGCCTCACGCTTGAAGCCGTGGCGGTCGAGCGGCGGCGGAACCGTCAGTTGCGCGAAAACGTGCAAGGGTTGAAACAGTCCGAGCAGGTCCTGGAGGAACGGCGTACGCAACTGGAAACCCGTGTGCAGGGGTTGAAACAGGGATTGTCTCGCGCCAATCAGGAAATTCGCCAGGGTATGGTGGAGCGCACCGGGTTGGAGCGGCAATTGCGCGAAGCGCATAAGTTCGAGGCGATGGGACGCCTGGCCTCACGGTTGGCGCATGAATTCAATCAGGTGCTGGCGGTGATCGGCGCGCAGACCGGTGCCATCGTTTCCAAACTCAAACCTGATGACCCGCTGCACGGACCGGTGGAGGACATCTTCAGGAGCGGGGAGCGCGCCGCAACCCTCACGGCGCAGCTGCTTGCGCTGGGAGTGCAGGAAACAGGTATCCGAGACACGTTGTCGCTCGGCGAGGTGATGGTGTCGATGCGGGACACGCTTGAAGGCCTGCTTCCCGGCCGGATTGCGGTGCGCGTGCCGGACGAGTCCAAGCGGGTGCTGGTGGAAATGGGGCATGACCGGCTGGAGTATCTGTTGCTGCAACTGGTCGCGAATGCGCGGGATGCCATGCCGGACAGCGGCCGGGTGGAGATCTCGCTGGAGGTGGTGACCGGGGAAATGTTACCGGCTGAGCAGCTGGAGAAGAATCCTCGCAAGCGTATGGCGCGGATTGCCGTGAGTGATAATGGCGGCGGCATGAATCTGGACGTGCAAGCGCAGATGTTTGAGCCGTTCTTTTCGACCAAGGAGACCCATGCCGGTTTGGGACTCACCCTCGTATACGGGATCGTCCGTCAATGCGGCGGAACGATTGAAGTGCAGAGCCAGCCCGGACAGGGTACGACGGTTCGCGTCTATTTGCCCCTGGCTGAGCATCACGGGATGTTCCGTGATACCAGAGTCCTCCCCGAATCGTGCTCAAAGGGCGCTGAAACGGTGTTGCTCGTCGAGGAGGATGAAGTTTCCAGGAAGCTGGCGCTGTCGACGCTACACGGCCATCGTTACCATGTGCTTGAGGCGGGCTCGGCGGTGGAGGCCTTGCTCGTAGCTCAACAACACCAAGGGCCGATTCATCTGACGGTCAGCCATCTCTCCCTGCCCGACATCAGCGGCCGCGAGCTGGCCAAGCGGCTGGTGCTGCAACATCCCAAGATGAAGGCGTTGTTCGTGTCGGGATTTTCCGGCGAGACGATCGCCAGCCATCGGGTGAATAGGAAATATTTTCTTCAGCAGCCTTACCGGCAGCAGGACCTGGCCGCGAAGGTCCGCGAATTGTTGGATGTGTAAACGAGAAACCTGGTGGCTAGAACCGCCAGGTCGTCGTGCGGGCAGGCTTAAAAAATCGCACGTCCGGGCGCTTGAAGAAGCCGATCAGCATCATTCCCGCAATGAACCCGCCGATATGCGCGAAAAACGCCACGCCTCCCCCTTGCGATCCCAGGCTGGCGCCGCCGTTCAGCAACTGCATGACGAACCACAATCCCAGCACGATACCGGCCGGTACATAGGTGGTGCCCACGATCGGGGCAATCAGCAAAACGCGGGCATGGGGAAACAGCAGCAGATACGCGCCCAGCACTCCTGATATGGCCCCGCTTGCGCCGACCATCGGGACCGTGGAAGTGGGATCGGTCACTGCATGGCTCAACGCCGCCAGGATTCCGCACCCCACGTAAAATACGATAAACCTGCCATGCCCCATGATGTCTTCGATGTTGTTGCCGAAGACCCAGAGGTACAACATGTTCCCGATCAGATGCATCCAGCTGCCATGTAGAAACATGCTGGTCAGAATCGTCGCATAGGCCGGGATGGTGGCGATTTCCGGCGGGAGAGTTGCCTGGCCGAACACGATGGATGGGATCGCTCCGTACTGGTACACGAAGGCTTCACCCGAGGCCGGTCGCAGCGAACTCTGGTACAGGAAGACGAGCGAGCAGGCGAGGATGAAGGCGATGGTGACAACAGGCGTGCGTTCCGTCGGGTTGTCGTCACTCAGGGGCAGCATTGCGACACCTGGCCGAAAAGAGCTATGAGGTTGCCGGTCGTGGAAGCCGGGGATCCGGCGCAGGCAAGCCGTCGGCTTGCAGCGGAACCGAAAATCCGGCTGCATGCGTATGGCCACCGCCTCCGAAGGAGGCAGCGATGGCGCCGACATCCGTGCCATCCTCGCGGGACCGCATGCTGAAGTACCGGCGACCGTTGCGATCATGCCAGATCAAGCAGAACGGATGAGCGGCGGATAACCGTTCGCCGATCTGACTGGTCAGGATCTGGCTCTGGACCGCCGGGACCGTGGTGCCTTCGAACTGCACCAGCGTCGCGTGCGAGGCGAGTTTCGTGACGAGTTCGTTTTCGTACCGGAGAATGGCCCGGCCTTCCCGCTCTAATTCCCGTTGTTCAAACTGGCTCCACAGGTCAAAGTCGAACGGGTAGGAGGCCAGCGCGGCGCTGATTTCACGGCTGTGCGGAAGGGCCCAGTGCCACAAATCCTTGTCTTGGATGTAGCGCAACAGCCAGGGGGCCGGTTCATCGTGGGCCCATTCCCATCCCAGCACCGCTCCCGATTTATTGAGATCGAAGTAGGCATAGGGAAGATCGGCCAGCGCCTGCTCGGCGGTAATGTGGTGATCGAGCACCACGAGACTGGCCGCATCCTTGGCCATGGCTTCAAGCGTCGGCCGGTTGTAGCTGAAATCCACCATGACAATGTGGTGCCCGGCGAGATCGGACGGCGGCGCTTCGCCGTGTTTCACCGGGCGATACTCAGCCCCCGGATACCGCCGCCAGATGGCCCAGGCGGCGCCGAATCCATCCGCACATTCGGCATGATACAGGACCAGCGTGGGTGGAGAGGACGACAGGGTTCGCATGGTGGCAGCGCTCATAGGCTGATCACCTTAGCATGTCCGTTCATGGAGACTAAAGGGCTATCTCAGGAGACAGGCGAGCCGGCCAGGCGCCCGGCGTCGCTCCAGCAGGTCATGCGGTGGTCGGGAGGTGATTGAGGTGATTGATCAATTGCCGGAGGCGGCCTGCATTGCGGCGGTTGAAGGAAAAGGTTAATCGTGCGAGGTCTTTCAAGCCCGGCTCGTCGATTTCTTCGGGGAGTGAAGGCCGTTGCTCGAACGTGCCTTCCGTCAACATGTCCTTGAATAGACGCTGAATCTCCTCGACCTGTTCCGCGGTCAGCGGAGTTTTCAGCCGGACGACAAGCTGGCGCCCCACGAATCGCAACGAATGATAACGCCGGTAAAAAGTGCGGATTTCCGTGACCGCATCTTCCACGTTATCGACGATGGTGAAGAGGGCCAGATCTTCGGCATTAATCAGGTGCCGTTTCAGCAATTGATCGGTAATAAACGAATACCAGTGGTTCCAGTAATCGCAGCCCGGCGCCTGGAGGCACACGATCGGCTTCGGATCGCTTTTGCCCGTTTGGACGAGGGTCATGATCTCAAATCCCTCGTCGTGGGTGCCGAAGCCGCCCGGAAATAGTGCGATCGCGTGCGATTCTTTTTGGAACATCAGCTTGCGGGTGAAAAAATACTTAAACGTGACGAGTTTGGGATCGTCGGCGATCACGGCGTTGGCGCCCTGTTCGAAAGGCAGCATGATGTTCACGCCGAAACTATGCTCGCGGCCCGCGCCTTCCTGCGAGGCTCGCATAATGCCGTCGGCGCCGCCGGTGATGGTCATATAGCCTTCCTCCACCATCCGCCGGGCGAACTGAAAGGCCAATTGGTAATTCGGATCGTCGGCAGGGGTGCGGGCTGAGCCGAAGACGCTGATTTTCAAGCGATCCCGATAACCTTGAAACACCCGGAAGGCATGGCGCAGTTCTTTGAGCGCGCGATTGACGATCTTCAGGTCCAGGACATCGAGCTGCGATTCAGACAGCCGGATCACGCCCGCGAGAATTTCTTTCATGAGCGCGGCCTGGACATCGTCGTCCGGCCGGTCGAGCAGGGTGGTGATTTGTGTCAGAATTTCGTCTTTGGTCGGAACGGGTTTGGAGCGGGAGGCAGGGCTTTTCATGAATAGTCACCTACAGCACGGTAAATTCCGGACGGAGATCGCCGGAGAATGAAATCATAACAAGCCGGGGAGCGTGAAGCAAAAGAATCATCGGCGGAATGTCAGGAGAGATCAGACGCACGCGGCAGATTTTGCAGGACCCAGGCGCGAATTTTCGATTCATCGGATGCCGGCAGGGAGGTGAATTGGATGTCGATTCCTTGATACGTGCCGAGCACGCTCTGGTCTTCGTGGAATTCAGGCTCATAACTGCTGTTGAGAATGGTGCCTTGCACAGAAAAGCTCAGGTCCGCGCCGGGTAGAATGAAGGACAGCATGATGCTCGTTCCGGGAAGCAGCAAGGTGCGACACTCGATCGACGCGCCGACATAGCTGAGTTGGCGGATCGTGGCAGTGTGTTTGGCCCCTTCGCCCTCGCCGTTGGTGACGCGAAGGGTTGCGGGAAGGCAGGTCTCGCAACGTTTCGGCGCCAGGGCCAGGTCTCGCGCCGTCAGGATGCCGACTGGTTGTCCTTGCTTGGTCACGATCAGGAGAGACGTGCCGGTGGAGGCCATGACGCTGGTCGCGTCGTCGAGAATCTGATCGCATTCGACGGAATGGACGGGTTTCGACATGATGGCCCGTACCTCCACATCGTGCGGTTCCATGCCCTGGGCCACGACTTTTTTGACGATGTCGCCGGAGGTCATGATACCGAAGGCCGCTTCGCCGTCTTTGACCAGCAGGCAGGGCATCTGCTCCCGATCGAGCAGTGAGGCGGCCTCGCTGACGGAGACATCCCCGGGAATCTGCACTACACCGGGTGTCATCATGTGGGCGACCATAGGGGTTGTGGAATGGGTCGGTTTGTCGCGGAGCATGGAGCCGGTTCGTGTCATGTGTAAGCCTATTTCTCGCCGTGAGAGGGGCTAACGGTGCGGCCCGGCGACCACCACGTCGAAAGAAAGTATATCAGATCGATGTGCCGGACCCGGTTCCCCATCTTGCCTTGTCAACCCAGAGGTGAGGCGCTTAGACTGCACAGCAACTATAGTCACTATGGTTGCTTCAAAATATGCCAAATGCGCTCTGATGAAAAGTGAATTCACACAACGTGCGAATCGTCTCGCCGCGCATGGTCTCGGGTTGTCCGTGGACGTGTATTCTCCGGATCTGCTGGAGCTGGTTCGCGCGCTTTGTCATGCAGGGTTGGAGCCGGAATACCTGGAAGTGTTCAAGGCCACGACGTCCGTCCTGCAATGGGTCCGGCAACAATTGCCGGGCATCAAGCTCCCCTACCACGGGGAAGGCTTGTGGAGTACGCAACCGGAATTTCCCCACAGTGCAAGCGGCCGCCAGGGAGTGGCGGAAGCCTGTGCGCATCTTGCGGCCCTGCATAGCGCCTGGCTGAATCATGAATGCGCGACCAAACAGATGGCGGGCTACGCGTTCGGTACCTATTTGCCGCCGCTCTATACGGAGCTCTCGGCCAGAATGACGGCTGAAAATCTGGCCTACCTTCAAGAGCAGGTGGATCGAGATGCGCGCAGGCAGGGGATCGATCCTGCGCTGGTTCTCTTAGAAATGCCGCCGCTCACCTATTTCGGCTGCGGCGAACTGCCCATTCCTGAATTTTTTCGCGCAGTGACCGACCGGGCGACCTGCGGCCTCGTGTTGGATATCGGACATCTATGGACGGTACATCGCTATACGGGGAGCTGGCGAACACAGCGCCTGGAGGATTTTGTCGCCGGGTTTCTTGATGCCTTTCCCATGGAACGGGTGGTCGAGATTCATGTCGCGGGGCTGGCTGAATTCATGATTCCAGAGGTTCCAGGATTGGGCGCGGGCGGCGATGGGTTGCCCTATTGGATCGATGCGCACGGCGCGCCGATTCCAGCAGTCTTATTCGACCTCTTGGAGCAGGTCCTGTACCATCCCTGTCTGACATCGTTAAAAGGGGTCGCGCTGGAAGTCGATACCAAGTCCATCCCCCTGATCGTCGAAGAATTCCGGCAATTTCTGGAGCGCTTTGGACGAACGGTTGACGGGAAGGTGCAGCGTGGAGACCGGGAACCATCGCTCGCGCCGCGGGCGCCGGTCGATCGTTCGCTTCAGGTGATGCGACGCCTGACTCCGGGTGAACACACGGCTCTACAGCAACACTATCGCAACTACGTGCAATTCGTGACGAGGCGCGAATCTCCCTCAGTATTGGAAGCTGTGCGCCTGCTGGGCGGCTCGCAGGAGGATCTCAATCG
Source organism: uncultured Nitrospira sp. (assembly GCA_902500995.1). Lineage (GTDB taxonomy): Bacteria > Nitrospirota > Nitrospiria > Nitrospirales > Nitrospiraceae > Nitrospira_A. Next base: position 17,221 of record CABVSR010000023.1, on the reverse strand, counting down.
GTATCGGGACCGGTATTTGCCGCATGAATTGCTGCACTGGGGCGGCGACTTGCACGACATGTTTCCGGAAACCTGTCGTGCTTTGAAGGAAGCAAATATTCCACTGGATCAGTTTGTCCCCTTCTGGTTCAGCCGACCGAGACCCGAGCAGGACGACTACGATTTTTTCCTGTTGAAGATCGATCGATTTGTGGAATTTGCCACGGAAACTTGCCCGACGACTGCCGTGACGGTCATGCGAGAGGCGGAAGAGCTGCGGGCCGCGTATCGCGCGGCGAATGAACCGGTCGGCTCGGCTCAGGTGCGCGCATGAGCTTGTGGACGACGCTTCCACAACCCATTTTGGGATTGGCGCCGATGGACGGGGTAACGGATGCCGCGTTCCGTCGCGTGGTGGCCTCCCAGGGCCGGCCCGACATCACCTTCACCGAGTTCACCAACGTCAACGAAATCTGCCGCGGACCGGATCATCTGCTGTCCTCGCTGATTTATAGCGACCTCGAGCGGCCGATCGTGGCCCAGTTGTACGGCAAGGATCCGGAGCAATTTTATCGAGCGGCGCAGGTGGTCTGCGAACTCGGGTTCGACGGGCTCGATATCAATATGGGTTGCCCGTCGAAAAGTGTCGCCGCGTCCGGTTCAGGCGCGGCGCTCATCAAAACGCCGGATCTGGCCCATGCGATTCTGAAAGCCGCGAGGCAGGGGTTGGAGGATTGGGCCGGCGGGCAATCGATCCATCAGCAGGGGTTTAAACCGTCTCGGATCGAATTTATTCACGAGCTGAATTATCGGCGTTGCGGTTCTCCCGTTGTGCCGCGCCGGCTGCTCCCCCTGTCCGTCAAGACGCGGTTGGGGTTCGATTGTGTCGTGGTCGGGCGATGGGTGGAACATCTGCTGGAAGCGCATCCGGCCGCCATTACGGTGCACGGCCGGACTTTGCAACAGATGTATCGCGGTGCCGCCGATTGGTCCGCTATTGCCGAAGCGGCCACCCTCGCCCGCGGTACGGGAACGTTGATTCTTGGTAACGGCGACCTCACGACGTTGGTCGACGCGGTTCGTCGTGTGGCGGAGAGCCGGGTGCAGGGCGTGTTGATCGGGCGCGGAACCCTCGGCGCGCCGTGGTTCTTCCGTGAAAAGGAACAGGCTCGCCTCGCCTGCACCGACCGGCTCGATCTGTCGGCACTGCCCGCCACCTTCTGGGAGCCGCCGGTGTCTTTACGCCACCGCATGCAGGTCATGCTCGATCATGCGCGGCAGTACGAGGCTATTGCCGGCTTGGACTGTTTCCGCTCGATCCGGAAACATCTGGGATGGTACTGCAAAGGGTTTCCTCACGCGGCGGCCATGCGTGCCAAACTGTTCGGGGTCTCCACCGTGCAGGATGTCGAACGCATCATCGCAGAGTTTTGCCAGGACCTCATGCTGAAGGAGGCCGCCGGATCTCAAGACGATTCCATGGACACTCACTTCCCATTCCCCCGTGCATCCTGACCCATGCGATTGATTCTTGCCTCCACCTCGCCTCGCCGGCACGAATTGCTGGCGCTTCTCGGGTTGCTGTTTGATGTCGTCGCCCCACCGTTCATTGAACAGGTTCAGCCGCACCTGTCTGCCGATGAGCAGGCCATGGCATTCGCCGCAGGCAAGGCCCGGTCTTGCCTGTCCATCTGTTCTGATGCCCTCATACTGGGAAGCGATACGTTGATCAGTTTGGGCTCTGAGGTGTTGGGAAAGCCAATCGATCTGGCGGGCGCCGAGGAGATGCTCCGCCGCATGGCCGGGAAGAAGCACCGGATTGTGACAGCCGTGGCCTTGGCAGGCCCGGAGCCTGAGCGGTGTGAAGCCCGGCTGGCAGAGGTACTGGTGACGATGAAACCATTGAACGAAGCGGCGTTAGCCGCGTATCTGCGAACCGGCGACAGCTTGGGCAAGGCCGGAGCCTATTCCATTCAGGGGGACGGGGCGGCCTTCATCGAGCGAATCGAGGGGGATTTCACCGCAGCCGTGGGGCTGCCCCTGCGGCTGGTCGCTGAGATGCTCCATCAGCGCGGGCTCTCCTGTCCGGTCGACATCGATCACCTGTACGCCCGCAGACCCTATCCCAACTGGGACCGCTTTCGTGACTAGCTGAGACCCCTCCTGCATCCTATTTCCGATCCGCGCGAGATTGAAATGATCTTCCCAATCCTTTTACAATGCGCCCTTGCTTGGTGACAGGTCAGGGAGGTACTCATGCGTGCGAATGATGGCAAGGCGAGTCGGCGTGGGCGGATTCATGCGGTAGTCGGGTTGGTGGTCGGAACGATAGCGTTGGCAGCCGGTGGGCCGGCTTGGGCGATCGATGTGAAGTTGTCTCCCGAAGATGCCAAGAAAGCGCTGGAAGCCGGCCGAACGCCGATGGACAAAGCCGCGTCGCCGGAAGACGTGAAGAAAATCTTGCAACAAGCCTCGCTGGTCACGCGGGTAGGCGCAGATCCTGAAAAAGATCCCTGCGGCGCCAGCGCCATTCTGCGCACCAAGCGCTACCGCTTGGAGGCGTTCGGCCGGCAGGAAGCAGCCGAATCGAAAAAACAGAAGAAAGATGTCCGCATGCCCGACGAGTTTATCCAGAAAGTCGTGGACATGCCGAACATGGAAGTCGAAGTACAGTTGTGCGGCGACGATGAATACTTTGCCGAGAAGGCCGACATCGTCTTCCAGCAAAAGGGGAAAAACATCCGCCCGGTGGATCTCAGCCCGGCTGATCGAGGCAGAAAAAACGACGGCACGGGTCCCGCCTACCGCTCGCGTTTCACCGCCCGTTTTGGATATGAGTCGTTTGACCCCAATGCCAAGACCACCATCATTGTGACCTTGCAGGATGGTCAGACCATGCAGTTCGATGCTGATTTTGCGCAGGTGAAATAGTTTCGGTATGCCGGTGCGGGTGTGTGCCCGCACCGGAGTCGCTTGTGCGCTTCCCTTCCTCTCCCTTCAGCGCTCTTCCCTTTCAACCGCGCGACGCTACGCCGGCCGAACATCACGGTTGAGTCGGCTTCGTGCGACCATGCATAATGACCGACATGGACAAGGCCGATCTGCGTTCCCTCTATCGCCGGATGTTGCTCATTCGCCGCTTCGAAGAAAAATCGGCAGAGATGTACGCGCTTGCTAAGATTGCCGGTTTTCTCCATCTCTATATCGGAGAAGAAGCGATCGCGGTCGGCGCGATCGACGTGTTGCGCCCGGATGATTATGTCATCAGCGCCTATCGCGACCACGGGCATTGCCTGGCTCGCGGATCGGATCCCGGTAAGGTGATGGCCGAACTCTTCGGCAAGGCGACTGGACTCTGCCAGGGCAAGGGCGGTTCCATGCATCTGGTGGATGTCCAGAATCGCTTTATGGGCGGCTACGCCATCGTCGGCGGGCACATTCCCTTGGCTGCGGGGCTGGCCTTCGCCGCGAAATACCAGAAGCAGGACCTGGTGACGGTCTGTTTTTTCGGTGAAGGCGCCGTGCCGAGCGGCCAGGCCCATGAAGCGTTCAATCTGGCGGCCCTGTGGAAACTCCCGGTCGTTTTCATCTGTGAGAATAATCGATACGGCATGGGCACGCCCGTGCATCGGGCGGTGGCCTTGTATGAGGACGTGGCCGAGGCTGCGCGTTCCTATGGCATCACGGCTGAGCGGGTGGATGGCATGGATGTCTTGGCGGTGCGGACCCTGATGCGCACTGTGGTGGAGCAAGTTCGCGCAGGTCAGGGACCCTGTTTCATTGAGGCGATGACCTACCGCTTCATGGGCCACTCGATGGCCGATCCCTCGCATGGCCATTATCGGACCAAGGACGAAGTCGAGGAATATCGCAAGCGCGACCCGCTCCTGGTGCTCAAGGAGACCATGCTGAACCAGACGTCATGCAGCGAAGCCGATTTCAAGCAGCTTGAGCGGGAGGTCGGTGACGTGGTGGCGGCAGCGGTGAAGTTTGCCGACGAAAGCCCGTTTCCCGAGCCCGCAAGCCTGCACGCCGATATCATGGTGGGGGACTAGACCATCCATGCTGTTGTCTTACCGGGAAGCCCTCAATCAGGCCATGCGGGAAGAAATGCGGCGGGATGCGCGCATCTTTTTGATCGGCGAAGAAGTCGGCTATTACCAGGGTGCGTTCAAGGTCACCAAAGGATTCGTCGAGGAGTTCGGTCCGCAGCGGGTGGTGGATACGCCGATTACCGAAGCCGGGTTTACCGGCCTGGCCATCGGTGCGGCCATGGCGGGACTGCACCCGATTGTCGAGTTGATGACCATGAACTTCGGTATCGTCGCGCTCGATCAAATCGTCAACAACGCGGCGAAGATCCGGTACATGTCGGGTGGACAGCTGTCGGTGCCGCTGGTCATTCGCGGGCCCGGAAGCGCGGCGCATCAGCTGGGGGCGCAGCATTCACAAAGTTTGGAAGCCTGGTTCTGCCACGTGCCGGGGTTGAAAGTGGTGGCCCCGGCGACACCGCACGATGCGAAGGGTCTGCTGAAAAGCGCCATTCGCGACCACAATCCAGTCATCTTCATTGAGGCCCAGTTGCTGTACGGCACAAAGGGCGAGGTCGGTGACGGGGAGTACACGATTCCGCTCGGCCAAGCTGACGTGAAGCGGGAAGGGGCTGACGTGACGATTGTCGCCTATTCCAAAATGTTGCTCGTTGCGCTGGAAGCAGCCGAGCAGTTGAGCCGTGAAGGTCTTGACGTGGAGGTGATCGATCCGCGGACACTGAAGCCCTTGGACCTCGACACGATCGTTGCTTCGGTCACGAAGACCGGGCGTCTGGTGATCGTCGAGGAGGGATGGCGATTTTGCGGATTGGGCGCGCAAATTGCCGAGAGTATCTACAGTGCCGCGTTCGACTATTTGGACGGCCCGATTGTTCGAGTCACCGGCGAGGACGTGCCGATCCCCTACAGCCGCCCGTTGGAAGACGCCGCCATTCCGGACGTGGCTCGTGTCGTCGCTGCCGTGAAATCACTCTGTGGTGCCGCATGAGGCACGGTGGCCGAAGAGGGCGGGGCAATCGTCGAAGACCCTCGGCTTCGTGGAGGAACATACATGGCTAGCCGCGTCGTCATGCCGAAGTTGACCGACACCATGGAGGAAGGCGTCCTGGTCGCCTGGAAGAAACACGAGGGTGATCCGGTGCAGGCGGGCGAAGTGATCGCCGAGATCGAAACCGACAAGGCGGTCATGGACCTGGAAGCGTTTGCCCCCGGCGTCCTGCGCAAAGTCCTCGTGCGTGACGGCGAAACGGTGCAGTCCGGCAAGTTGATTGCCGTCATCGCCGAGGCTGATGAAGACATTGCCGCGGCCTTGTCCGACGGAGCGACGGCTGCGCCCACGGCCAGGAGCGCGCCCAAGCCCGCATCGCCGGCCAACACCGCTGCTTCTCCAGCACCGGGTCGCCCGCGACCGGAGAAGCTGGTTGCCTCGCCGCGGGCGAAAGCCCTGGCTGCTGAGCGGGGCATTGATCTGTCGACGCTCACCGGCACAGGTCCCGGTGGCCGTATCGTCGAGGACGATGTGGTCGCTGCCTCCGCTTCCATAGCGCCGGCGACATTGCCCGACGGAACCGATCAGCCGTTGAGCCAGATGCGCAAGGCCATTGCGAGATCCACGGTGCAGAGCAAGGCCCCGGTTCCGCATTTTTATCTGACGGTCGACATCGACATGGCGCAGGTGGAACGGGCGCGCGATGAGTTCAAGCAGAGCCGCCAGCCCCATCCATCGATTACCGATGTGCTGATCAAGGCTGCGGCGGTGGCGCTTGCGCGGCATCCGGAAGTCAACGTGTCATTCACCGGCCAGGCCATACGGCGGTATCCGCAGATCGATATCGGTGTGGCGGTCGGGATGGATGACGGCCTGATCACCCCGGTCGTTCGAAATTGTGGCGCAAAGACCCTGGCTGACATCTCCGGGGAAACGAAGCAGTTGATCGATCGCGCCAGACAAAAGCGATTATCGCCGCAGGAATACACCGGGGCGACGTTTGCCATTTCCAACCTGGGCATGTTCGACGTCGATCAGTTTATCGCGCTGCTCATGCCGCCGCAGGCGGCCTCGATTGCGGTGGGTGCGATACGGGATGTGCCGGTCGTGTCCAAGGGCTCGGTGGTCGCCGGGCGGCGGATGAAGGTCACGCTCTCTTGCGATCACCGTGCGTTGGATGGATTGATGGGCGCGCAATTCCTCAAGGAGTTCAAGCGCGTGTTGGAGCATCCGCAGGAACTGCTTGCGCCGGCGGTGCCATCATGAGCTTCATTCAGATCGATCCACGATCCTCATCTGAAGCGAATCAGCCCTCGGCTCCACAATCTCGCCGCCTGCCGCCTTGGTTCAAAGTTCGGCTGCAGACCGGTCCGGACTACCACGACATTCGCCGGACCATGGACCGGCTCAAGCTGCACACGATTTGCGAAGAAGCGCGTTGCCCGAACGTGTGGGAATGTTGGAACGCGCGCACGGCGACGTTTCTGATTCTCGGCGACATCTGCACGCGGCGATGCCATTATTGTTCCGTGTCCACCGGCCGGCCGCATGCGGTCGATCACGAAGAGCCGCTGCGGGTGGCGGAGGCGATTCAGGCGCTCAGCCTGCGCCACGCCGTTATCACGTCGGTCAATCGCGATGAACTTGAAGACGGCGGAGCATCCGTCTTTGCCGAGACGATCCGCCATATCAGGCGGTTGATTCCCAGCTGCACGATCGAGGTGCTCATTCCCGATTTCGAAGGCAATGAGGCGGCACTCGCGGCGGTGGCGGCTGAACAACCGGACATCTTGAATCACAACATCGAAACGGTGCGCCGCTTGTTCCCCTCGATCCGGCCGCAGGGCAAATATCAACGATCGATCGAGTTGCTGGGCCGCGCCAAGCAGAGGGGCATGACGACCAAGTCGGGCTTGATTGTCGGCATGGGCGAATCCACGGACGAAGCACGCGAGGTCATGCGCGACCTCCGCTCGGTTGAATGCGACATCATGACGATCGGACAATATCTGCAGCCGACAAAAGAACACCTCCCCGTCGCACGGTTCTACCACCCTGATGAATTCGCCGCGCTCAAAGCCGAAGGTCTTGCTCTCGGCTTTCGCCACGTCGAATCGGGACCGCTCGTCCGCAGTTCCTATCATGCCGAGCAGCAAGTGGGAGGATGTTGAAAGCACCGGGCTGCTCAGCTGCATGCTCAACACGCAAGTCTCGTTCTCCTTTGACGCAACGCGATCATGAGCAGCCCGTCTTGAGCTGCCTCGTGGTACTTGAGTGGTATCACTGAAACAGTCGATCCGCTTTCTTATGAACCTCCTCTGCCTGGATCGCTTGGGCACGGTTCGCGCGATATTCTTTTAATCGCCTATCTGCTTCCTCTGCCCAAAGCTGTTCGGCTTCTTCCTCGGTGATCTCTTCCAAGCTTGCCAAGAGCCTTTCCGCGAGAGTAGCACGGTCGCGAACCTCAAGACTCAAAGCATTTTTTAAAACCTCGCTCAAGTCTGCCATAGTGCCTCCCGCCGGAACATGCTTAACACCATGCTCCCTAGAGTATGCCCTCACGCCTTCTCGCTCATCGACATATTCGGAACAGGCTTTAGCCAGGTAGAGCTGCTGACAATATCGTCACTTCCCCTCATCCTGCCAAGAACCGCTCGTCGAAGTTCCGAATATGTGCCCTATTCATAATGCAGCGCTTCGATCGGGTTCATGCGCGAGGCCTTGTTGGCCGGGTAGAGGCCGAAGAAGATGCCCACCGCGAGCGAGAAGAGAAACGCGACGGCAACGGATTGCGATGAAATGATGGTGGGCCAGCCGATCAGATGGGTCAGCAGGCGCGCTCCCGCAATGCCGACCAGAACGCCGGCTACGCCGCCGATCGCCGTGAGGATGATCGCTTCGACCAGGAACTGCAGCAGAATGTGAGCGCGTTTGGCCCCGACCGCCATGCGAATGCCGATTTCCCTGGTGCGTTCGGTCACGGAGACCAGCAGAATATTCATGATCCCGATGCCGCCCACCACCAGCGAGATGGAGGCGATGCTCAAGAGCATCACCATCATCGTGCGGCTTGCCCCGGCGACGGTTTTCGCCACGTCTTCCATCGTGCGGATGGTGAAGTCGTTTTCCTCGGCGGGGTGAATGCGGTGTCTCACGCGCAGCAATTCCGTGATTTCTTCCACGGCGGCAGGAACCGTGTATCGATGCCGGGTGGCGGCCATGATCATGCCGACCGTGCCCAGAAACTTCGTGCCCAGGACCTTTCGTTCCGCGGTCGTAAACGGGAGAATGACGATGTCGTCCTGATCCTGCCCTGACAGAGATTGTCCTTTCGGCGAAAGGACGCCGATCACGCGCAACGGGACATTCTTGATTCTGATCTGCGCTCCGATCACCTCCTCGCCGCGCTCGAACACATTCTCCGCGACGGTTTTCCCTAAGACGACGACTTTGGCGGCGGCATCCTCATCGGCCTGGGTAAAAAAGGCGCCGTCGGCGACCGGCCAGTTGCGCAGGTCGCTGAAGGCGGTGGTCGTGCCGAGCGCAATCGTGTTCCAATTCTTGTGTTCATGAATGACTTGGAGCACCGATCGGGAGGCATAGGTGACGAGGCTGATGTCGCCGACCCGCTTTTCGATGTCCCGGGCATCGTCGACGGTCAGCGTCGACACGCTGCCGAGCCCCCCGCGCACCCCTCCGGTGGTGGTGGCGCCGGGAATGATGATCAGCACGTTGGTGCCGAGGCTGGCGATCTCGCGTTGTACCGAGGCGGTCGCGCCTTGTCCTAGACTGACCATGCCGACCACGGCACCGACGCCGATCACAATTCCCAGCATGGTCAGGCCCGCGCGCAGGGGATTTCTCCGGAGGATGCGAAGGGCAGATTGAATCGTCAACCAGAGGAAACTCATGGGAGGCGCATTACCGCATCTTCGGGCCGAATTCAAAGCCCGGAGGGAGTTTCTCCTGGGCGCTGTCAGCCTCAGTCAGAATACCCACGATGGCCGCGTCGCCTTCGTGCACGTCGCCTGCCGTAATATCTGTATACAGAGAATCCGCAATGCCGAGCGTGACCTGGACCGGCCGTACCTGCCCCGCCGCGTCCACGATCCACAGTTGAGGAGTTTTGCGATCCACCGGCACGCCCGGCATACGGAATCGTAACGCGGAGTTGGGCGCGCGTAACGCCTCTTCGTTGCGAGCCGTCACGATCGTGATATTGGCGGTCATGCCGGGTTTTAATTTGAGTTCAGAGTTGTCCACGGAAATGACGACATCGTAGGTCACGACATTCTGAATGCTGACCGGCGCATTTCTGACCTGTGTCACGGTGCCATGAAACGATTCCCGCGGATAGGCATCCACCCGGAAATCCGCGGACTTGCCTTCGGTCACCCCTCCGATATCGGACTCGCTGACATTGGCAATGACTTGCATGCGGGTGAGGTCCTGCGCGAGGACAAACAACGTGGGCGTTTGGAAGCTGGCCACCACGGTTTGCCCTTCTTCCACATTGCGGGATACGACGGTCCCGTTCACCGGCGAATAAATGGTGGTATAGCCGAGATCCAGCTCGGCCGAAGCCAGCGTGGCCTTGGCCTGGTCGACTTGCGCCAGCGACAGTTCCACCTGCGCATCGGCGTCGCGGGCATTGGTGCGTGCCAGATCCAGGTCCGATTGTGCAACGAACTGCTGCTCCCGCAGCGCGGCCATGCGATTCAGTTCCAACGTTTTTTGCGCGAGCATGTTCCGCGCTTTGGCGAGACCGGCTTGCGCGCTCTTGAGCGCCGCCCTGGCCTGGCTCACCTTCGCTTGATAGGGCTTTTGATCGATCGAAGCCAGAACCTGCCCTTCCCGCACCACCGAATTGAAGTCCGCATAGAGCTTGGCGATCTTTCCCGAAACCTGGCTGCCGACCTGCACAGAGATGACCGGGTTGACGGCTCCCGTTGCCGTGACCAGGGCTGTGATCGGCCCGCGTTCGATGGTCACGGTTTTGTAATTGACACCGGCCGGGTCGTTGGCCCACCAGTGCCAGAGAGCGGCGGCTCCGAGCGTGAGGACGCCCGCCATTCCTATGAGCAGAGGCCACCGCCGCCGGCCGCGGGGACGAATCTGCCGGTCGAGGGGCATCGGGAGTTGATGATGGCCCTGACCTTGCACAGTCGGAACTGCGGCCACCATGACGGTGGTCGGGTGATCGGTCTGTGGGGGGTCGAGCTCGGAGTGATCTTGAGACATGCGTTCCCTTTCGGTTTCGCTCTGGAGAGACGCAAGAGAAGTGCCGTTTCGTTTGGGTTGCAAACGTGATGATGTGGGAAGCGCTGCTGCTCAACCGGGGTGTGGGGTCATCGAGGGTGGGGCATTATGCAACAGGATGCAGGGGACGCCTGCGGCAGGACGCCCCTTGACCGCACAGGATCGTGCCGATTAGTCTGTGCCCGCAGAGCACGGGGAGGTCGGTGGTGCGAGCAGCAGCGAGCGAGGGAAGCGATATGACCGAGGACTGGGGTGCGGTCTTGGTGGTGGATGACGATGCCGACATGCGCAGTCTGCTCTGCGATGTGCTACAGGGGCGCGGGCATCAATGCACGGGCGTCGGCGGAGGAGATGAGGCGCTCAAGGTGCTGAGCGAGGAAGATTATGCCGTCGTCCTCACCGACCTTCGGATGAAAGGCATGCAAGGCACCGAGCTGCTCGCGGAAATCAAGCAGCGGTACCCTGATATCGGCGTGATCTTGATGACCGCCTTCGGCACAGTTGAGACCGCGGTAGACGCGATGCGGCATGGGGCGAGCGACTATCTCACCAAGCCGGTCAAGACTGAGGAATTGGTCCGCGTGGTCGAGCGCGCGGTGCGGGAAGCGGCGCTCCGGCGCGAGGTCAGCCGTCTGCGGAAGGAAGTGCACAAGGAATACAGCTTCCATCAGATTCTGGGGAAGAGCAAACCGATGCAGGCCGTCTTCGATTTGATCCGGCGGGTGGCCGATAGCCCGACCAACGTGTTGATCACCGGCGAAAGCGGCACCGGGAAGGAACTGGTGGCCAAGGCGATTCACTACAACAGCGACCGGCGGGATGCGCCGTTTGTCCCCGTCAACTGCGCGGCGATTCCTGAGCAATTGCTCGAAAGCGAATTGTTCGGCCACATGCGGGGCTCCTTCACGGATGCCAAAATGGATAAGCGCGGGTTGTTCGAGGAAGCGCAGAAGGGCACGCTGTTTTTGGATGAGATCAGCGAATTGCCGCTCATGTTGCAGGCGAAGCTGCTGCGAGCCATTCAAGAGCGGGAGATCAGGCGTGTCGGCGCGACCAAGTCCATTCCCGTGGATGTGCGGATCATTGCCGCGACCAACCTGAATCTCGTCGATGAAGTGAAGCACAAGCGATTCCGCGAAGATTTCTATTACCGGCTCAACGTCATCGAGTTGCGATTGCCGCCGTTGCGGGAACGGCGGGAGGATATTCCGATCCTGGTCGATGCCTTTCTGAAAAAATGCGCCGCCGCCCGCGGCAGGCAGGTGAAGGGGCTCAGCGAGCCGGCTCTTGCGATGCTGGCCGACTACGCCTGGCCGGGGAACGTCCGGGAACTGGAGAACGTCATCGAGCGGGCAGTGACGTTGAGCCATGGCGACGTGATCAGCGCGGACGATTTGCCAATTCAGGTGCAGGGCGCGCGTGGAGATCGCCGGATTCTCGACGAAGCCGCCGAACGGACCCTGCCGCTCCATGAAGTGGAGAAAGAATACATCGTGAAAATTCTGGAGAAGACGGGCGGCAATAAGTATCAGGCCGCGCATGTCTTGGGCATCGACCGGAAGACGTTGTACCGCAAGCTCGCCGAGATCGAGGGCAAACCACACTCAGACGCGTAGCCCGTCTCACCGTCGTGCGGGGAGCCATCGCTGTGCCACCGCTTTCGCAACCATCCTTGCTGCTTCAATCCGGCGGCCTCGCGCTGCTGACCCTTGTCCTCTTGCTCCTGGATCTATCGGTGCCGGCCGATTACGCGGTCTGGCTGCTCTATGCCGTTCCCCTTGCGCTGGCGGCGGCACGCTTCCCACGACCTATCTTCCTGTCCATCGCGGGGCTGGTCGCGTTGCTGGCGGTGATCGGGGCCATCGCGGGATCTCTGCCGCTATCCTCGTGGGTCAACCGGCTCCTGGGCATCGGACTCATGGCGGGCCTCGCCGTCCTGCCGGCAACGCGCCGCAACGCATCGGACACCAGGGAGCAGGCGTGGGGAGAACCGGCAGGACAGACCATGGAGGCGATCGCCCATGCCGAAGCGGCCGTGGAAGGAGCGGTGGCGGGACGACGGAAGGCGGAAGCGGAGTTGCATCGCGACAAACTGCGCTTCGAAGGGATCGTGCAATCGGCCATGGATGCCATCATCACCGTGGATGAAGGGCAGAAAATCGTGCTGTTTAATCAGGCTGCAGAAGACATGTTTCACTGGAGCGCGCAAGACATGTTGGGGCGGCGGTTGGACCGGCTGATCCCCGAGCGGTTTCGCAGCGCGCATGCGGAACACATCCAGGAATTCGGCCGCTCGGGGGTCACTACGCGTCACATGGGCGCACTGGGGGAGATCAGAGGAATTCGTTCCACCGGCGAGGAATTCCCCCTTGAGGCGGCGATCTCGCAAATCGACGTGGAAGGGGTGCACTACTACACCGTCATTCTTCGCGACATGACGGCGCGGAAACGGCTGGAAGAAGAGTTGGCGGAACGCGAAGGGCTGCTGCGCGCGATCATCGAAACCGAGCCGGAGTGCGTGAAGGTGCTGGCGCTGGACGGAACGGTCCGGACGATGAATGCCGCCGGGCTGGCCATGATTGAAGCGGCCTGCCAAGCGGACGTGGTCGGCAAGGATATCTGCCATCTCGTCGTCGGTGAATCGCGATCCGTCCTTCGTGATCTCATCCGGAAAGCGGCAGAAGGAGAGGCGGGCCGGTTGGAGTTTCAACTGGTGGGACTGCTGGGAACCCCCCGATGGGTGGACACGCATGTGGTGCCGTTGCGGGCGGCCGACGGGAGTATTACGGCGGTGTTAGGCGTGACGCGCGATATCACTGAATGGAAAAAAACCGAGCAGCTCCTGCGTCAAAGTGAGGAGCGGTATCGACGGCTCCTCTCCGTCCTGCCGGATGCCATTCTGGTGGTGCGGGACAACCGCATTGTCTTCGCCAACGAGCAGGGGCTGCGGTTATTCGGCGTCGGAAGCGCGGAGGAACTTCAGGAACGAGGGTTCTCTGATTTGATTCCCGCAGCCCACCGCGAAGCTGTCGCCGAGCGTATCCGTCACTTGCTGGAAGGCGGGGGGACCGCGCCGGAAGCCGAGGAGCAGATCACCCGCGTGGACGGGGTCGTGGTGGATGTCGCGGTCCGAGCCGCTCACTTCCGCGACCAGGACGGGACGGGCATTCTGCTGGTGTTGCGCGACATGACGATGCGGAAGGCCAGGGAGCGACGACTGCGGGAAAGCGAGGAACGGCTTCAGAGTCTGCTGGGGGCGATGGAGGATGTGATCTGGTCGTCCACGCTGGATTTGTCTTCCATTCATTATGTGAGTCCTTCCGTGGCGGAGATCTACGGCCGGTCGGCGGAGGAATTTCTCGCCCGACCGTCGACCTGGCTGGAGGTCGTCCATGCGGAGGACCGGGCGCTTGTCGAGCAGTCCATGCAACAGCTTCAAGCCACGGGAGAATTGGATGTTGAGTATCGCATCGTGAGGCGGGACGGTGACATACGGTGGGTGCATGACCGCGGGCGGATCATCAAGGACCGCGCCGGTCATCCGGTGCGGATCGACGGGATCGCCACGGATATTACGGAGCGAAAACGGTTGCAAGCGCAACTTCGCCGGACTGAGCGCGTCGCCGAACTCGGAACCGTGGCCTCCGGCATGGCGCATGAGATCGGGACCCCCATGAATGTGATCCTCGGCCGGGCTGAATACCTGATGGAGCGGACCAAAGAGGAATCCGTCAAAAAGGGTCTGCAAACCATCATCAGCCAGGTCGAACGCATCACGCGGGTGATGAACCAGCTGCTGGCATTTGCCCGGCGCCGTCCCATCGAACATCGCGCGATCGACCTCCGCCAGACCATCGAAGATAATCTCGAAATATTTCACGAGCGCCTGTCGTACAGCCGGATTACGGTCGAAACCTCCTTTGCCGAAGGCTGCCCCTGCGTCCATGCCGACGCCGATCAGATGAGCCAGGTGTTGATCAACTTGATCATGAACGCCATCCATGCCATGCCTGACGGAGGACTGTTGCGCGCGACGCTGGCGCCCATGCCGGATCGCGGGATGGTCAAACTGGCGATCGCCGATACCGGCCACGGAATGCCACAGGACATCATCGCAAAAATTTTCGACCCCTTTTTCACGACGAAGGAGTTCGGGAAGGGGACCGGCTTAGGGCTGACCGTGGTCAAGGGGATCATCGAGGAGCATAGCGGGACGATTCAGGTGGAAAGCCGGCCGGGGGTCGGAACCGTCTTCACCATCTGCTTGCCGATAGCCAAGAGCTGATAGCGTATTGCATATGGCCTATGACCAGGGGGATTAAACAGTCCTGGGGAATGGTTCAGACTTTTTCTTCACTCGTTCCATACGCCATCGGCTATTTGCTATAAGCTCTGTTCCTCCTGCTGTAGCGCTTCGGGGCAGTCTCTCCTGGAATGTGGGGTCTTTCTCACCAACCCTGCCAAGGCCCTACAACTGTCTGCTAGTTCCTTCATCAGTGAATCGTCAATGAACATGATGGGTTTAGTGGCGCCGTGGCAAAAGATGCATGGCATACAGTTTGCGACGGGTGACCTGTCATGATTCACGTCTCTTGGAGCCTCAACGTGAACGAAAGGACCCCAGCCGTGTTACTGGTGGTGGAAGATGACAGGGATATGCGAAGTCTGCTGTGCGACGAGCTCTGGGGAGAGGGCTATCAGCTGCGGGAAGCCACGAACGGGGAGGAGGGGTTGGAGGCCGTTATGCGAGCCGCCCCGGACCTGATCGTCACGGATCTGAAAATGCCCTCCGGCGGCTTCGATTATGTGCATCGCCTGAGAAACTGCGTGCCCGGGTGTCCCATCATCGTGATGACGGCATTCGGGGATGCACGGACCAAGGAGGAGGCCCTCAAAAACGGCGCCACGGCCTATTTTGACAAGCCGGTACGGCTGTCGGAACTCAAGGCCACCGTCAAACGGCTTCTTCACCGGTCCGACTCTGTGCCGGAGGAGCGCCCGGTGCACTGAAGTCCCGCGCTGGACGGGCACTTTGGCTGATCTGCCTCGACCGGGTAGGGTTGTCTTCGACCCCTGAGGCGTAGTACATATAGGGCCTGCATTGTAAAGAAAGGCCCTGCTTGGTTCCTTTTGAAACAAGGAGTGATGAGATGGCCGGATCTCACGCACCAGCATCGTCCCTTTCTCCCTTCGCCGACCCGATTCTGGCCGCACGATTAGAAGCCCTTCGGCAGCTTGCCGACGGGTTGAGCGACCGCGTGGCTGTCATGGACCGGGACCTGAATGTGGTCTACGCCAACGATGCGGCCTGGACTCAGGAAGGAGCGGATGCGTCGGTCAGCAAGCCCGCCAAATGTTATCAAGCCTTTGTGCAAATGAAAGATCCCTGCGGGACCTGCCCCGCCGAATCGGTCTTTGAGACACGCGAAGTGCGTACCGTCGCCTGCAACAGTTCAGGTGACGGGACGGCCTGCGGCATGCATCAAGCGTTTCCGCTCATGACTGGCTCAGGTGAGGTCGGGTCTGTGCTCGTGCTGTTCCATAAATCGTCGCATCCCCAGATCGTTCAGCCCGCGTTTCAGCAGAACTTGGACCGGCCGCGTCCGGAACGCACGGAATCGCGTTTGGGCGACCTTGTGGGTTCCAGCGCGGTCATGCATCAATTGTTCGATCTGATCCGGCTGGTGTCGGACAGTTCGGCCACGGTCTTGATCCAAGGGGAAAGCGGGACGGGAAAAGAACTCGTCGCGCGGACCATTCATCAAACCAGTTATCGGCGAGACAAACCGTTTGTCGTGGTGGATTGCGGCGCGCTCCCCGAGACCTTGCTCGAGAGCGAGCTGTTCGGCCATGTCAAAGGCGCGTTTACCGGCGCGGCCGGGGCCAAGCCCGGGCTGTTCGAGGAAGCGGACGGCGGAACCATTTTCCTGGATGAGATTGCCGACACATCCCCGACCTTCCAGGCGAAATTGTTACGGGTGTTGCAAGAAGGCGAGATCAAGCGGGTCGGCGGGACGCAATCCATCAAGATCGATGTGCGTGTGATTTCAGCCACGAACAAGGATCTCACCGACCTGGTCAAGGAGAAGGCGTTCCGGCAGGATCTGTATTATCGTCTGGCGGTGTTGCCCGTCCACCTGGCCCCTCTTCGAGAGCGGCGAGCGGATATTCCCCTCCTGGTGGCGAAGTTTATCGTGGATTCCTGCCAACGACATCGGCAGGCGCCTCGGCAGGTCAGCGAGGAGGCGATGCGCGCCCTTACGGCTGCGCCATGGCACGGAAATGTGCGTGAACTCCAGCACTATATCGAGCGCGCCGTCGTGACCACCACGCATCCGGAGTTGACCTGCGCGGATCTGGTTGCGGTGGGCTCTCAGCCGGAACCGGCGGATCTGCGCACGGTGGGGCGAGATGCGGCCAGGCAAGCCGAACGGATCAGAATTCTGCAAGCCCTCCAGCAGACGGCGGGAAATCGCATGAAGGCCGCTCGTCTCTTGAAGATCAGTCGGGCCAGTCTCTACAACAAGCTGCATGATTTTGGCATCCAGTAGCTGGCTGCCGATTCCGTTCTGACTACTTTTTCTCCTACACTCCGCGCCATGCGCATCCCCTCGATTTAGTGCGATACCTCCTGTTTATTCCTGGTCATTGTCCCATATCGCCCCAAAATCGATGATTTGGCCGTCCAGCAAATTGGACAGTCTAAGTAGTTGTATTTTCGTGAATTGTCTCCCATTTCCTGCTCGCTGTCTAACCATCTGGAAACGCTGTGGCGTTTCACGCCGTTTCAAATACCCTTCACTATTTCACAACTTATTGAAAGATTGATTGTTTATCGTGCGCTAGGTATGCCCCCAGTGGGGCACATCAATTGCGATGAGCGGAAGCGCTGGTGAAGGTGCGGGTGATTAGGACCGGCCTCCGAATGACCTGCTCCCTCGAA
>CABVSR010000022.1 GCA_902500995.1 uncultured Nitrospira sp. | reverse complement strand
CGGGGAGCCAATCTAAGAATATAAAAGGGGGTTCCCGGCAACATACCGGGAACCCCCTTTCTCATCTGCAACGCTTCCCTACGCCTTGACCCTGGATCGTGCTGTCTGCAGTTAGGCCGCTATCGCCCAATTGACTGGGAAGCGACTCCGCTCTTTAACACGATTTCACAAATATGATCGAGCCGCTCTATGTGTTCATAGGCCGCCCACGGATCAGTCGCCACCGCACACACCCCGTGATTCGTTTGCCCGACAATGTCAAACTCCAAGGTGCCATCTTTTCTCAGCCCTAAACATTCCGCCGTCACATCGGCTAAATCACGGGATAAAGCAGGCAGCGCCGGCACGGTAGAGCCGACACGGGTGTAGCGGGAGATTTCAGGGAACTCGGCACTCATTCGCTGTAAGTCAATGCCGGCATACATGGCTGCGACAATATGGGTCGCATGAACGTGGACGACTGTCCGTGTTTTTTTCGTATCCCGCTGGAGATTCCAATGCATCCAAAGTTCCCCCGAAGGCTGCTGCCCGTCTCGCACGTGAGGAACCGGCAGGCCGCTGGTCGGGTCGGCAATCACTTCCAATCGCACCACGTGTTCCGGATGAACGATCGTCTTTCGCCATCCGGACGGGGTGATATACAGATATTTGCCTTCCCGTTTCCGCATGCTGATATTCCCGTCCCTCGTCGTAATCCAGCCTCGCTCATAGACCCGCCTCATCACATCACCGATCGCCGTCAGCATAGCTGCCTCCTCTTAGGAAACAAGGCTCCAGCATCTGTTATCGGTTTGTTACCGGCAGGCCTTGAGCGGAAGACAACGACCTTGACCGACAGCAAAATTTGTTTGGGCCGCCCGATCAGTATTGGTTATGATGAGATTCGTATGACTGGCCAGGACAGGTTTCATCCCGCGCCGCTGCTCCGAAACCCGCATCTCATGACGGTGATTCCTCGTTACTGGCCTCGCCCGGGATGGAAACAGCATCTGCCTTCCAGCGAACGTCTCTTCACGACCCAGCCTGGCACCCAGCTTCTCGGCATTTGTCATTGGCAGCCTGCTCCCATGACGGCACCCACCGTCTTCTTGGTCCATGGCCTTGAAGGATCGGCCGATTCCCACTATATGCGCGGGATGGCGACGAAGGCTTTCCGTGCAGGCCTCAATGTTATCCGCATGAACCAACGCACCTGCGGGGGCACGGATCATCTGACCCCGACTCTGTATAACAGCGGCCTCAGTCATGATTACCGCGCCATCGTGCGCGAGTTACGCGAGCGCGATGGCCTAAGCCGCATCTGGCTCATCGGGTATTCAATGGGAGGGAATCTTGTCCTCAAGGCGGCAGGTGAACTGCATCGTTCAGAACCCGCGCTAGCCGGCGTCGTGGCCGTCAGTCCGAATATCGACCCCACACACTGCGTCGCCGCCCTGGAGGAGCCGAGGAACTGGCTCTACCATGCGCACTTTCTGTCGAGCCTTAAAGCTCGTATGCGACGGAAAGCGCTGCTGTTTCCCGGCCAATGGAATCTCTCGCCATTGCGCTCGATGAAAACGATCACTCAGTTCGACGAGACCTATACGGCGCCCGATGGGGGCTATCGGGATGCCTCGGATTATTACCATCGAGCCGGAGCGCGCCACGTGTTATCTGAAATCGCGGTGCCCACGCTGATTATCACAGCCCAGGACGATCCGTTCATTCCGACATCGATGTTTGAGACGCCGGGCATCAGACACAATCGTCATATTACCTTGACGATGCTAGGGAGCGGCGGGCACTGCGGATTCTTCCAGAAGCGTCGGCCTGGAGAAGATCGCTTTTGGGCGGAGAACAGAATTATCGAGTGGCTGTCTTCCCGGTCGTGAGTTGACCGCAATGAGTTTGCTTACCTGTGCCATCCTGTATCATTGGGCGCTGTAGATTCCTTCAGGCGCCGCTTCAGACCAATACATCAGCGCAATCGGCGAGCGCCATCAGCATGGAACTCGATGCAGTCCAGGTCAGCCAGGAAATTCCCGCTCTCAGGTTCGGGTTTTGACGGGTGAATCGGGCTTGCTGAACTGTTCCTCCAAACTCAGGTGGGGCCTCGCGAGAAATGCGCCCGCGAGTTTTCGACTATCTTCGTAGAGCGGCTGAGTCGCCTGCCATTCCGTCATCGGCGGGTTTACGGGAAGGCTCACCATGAACTTCGTGCCATGCCCCACTTCACTGACCACTTCCACATATCCTCCGTGTTCCTGAACAATTTGATGAGCGATGGTCAGCCCTAACCCGGTTCCCTCGCGTTCCCCGCTCTCATGTTTGGTCGTGTAAAACGGGTCAAATATATGATCCAAGTCGTGCGGTTCAATCCCGGGTCCGCTGTCCTCCACCTCGATCTGAACCCACGGCTCATTGACCGCCTTGACAAGCTTTCTGGTGCGCACGGACAAGCGGCCGCCCTGTTCCCCTCCGATCGCTTCCATCGCGTTGATGAATAAGTTGAGCAACACCTGTTTGATCTGTTGCCGATCCAGCTTGACGAAGGGCAAATCCGGCGCGAGTTCCTTCTGAATGGTGATGGCCTTGCTGCTCGCCTTCACCTCGATAAAATACAGGCAGGAAGACACCACGTCGTTCAAGCTCTCCTGCGTGAGTTTCGGCGTCATATACCGCGCATAGTCAAGAATTTCGTGGACCAGCCGTTCAATTCGCTCGACATCCTCACAGACCACCTGACTGAACTGCTCCATGAATTCGACATCGTCTCGCCGGTCGGGCGCCAGCTGAACGAATGTCTTGATAGACGTCAGCGGATTGCGAATCTCATGCGCGAATCCTCCGGCCATCGTTTCCAGTGATCGCAGCCGGTCGGTGCGGCGCATCAGCAACTGGGATCGGCGCAGGTCTTCATACAGGAGCGCGTTATCGATCGCGATGGCCGCATGCTGCGCCAGCGTTTTCAGCAACGCCAATTCTTCCGTCGAATACATACCGTGATTCGCACGGCGCCCTAAATTGCAGAAGCCGACTAGGCGCTCCTTGCTGACCAAGGGGATACAGACTTCCGATTCCAGCGCCTTCAAGGTGCCCAGCAGTCGCAAGTAATCGGTATCAGCTTTATCATATTCGATTTCTTCTCGAACCAGGGCCGTTTCAGTTCGCAAGAGCGCCCGCGGAAATTCGCTCTCCATCTTGATGGGAGGCACAATCACATCTCTGGTCACAAATCCGTATGATGCCGTCAAACTGTAGACTCCCTGCTCCTTATCGAGGACATAGACTGACGCGGTCTTGATGTTCATCACCCGGGCCAACGTTTGCACGATTTCCTTGGTCAGCGATTTCAGTTCAAGAATCGCCACCAGGGATTTGGAGAATTGCACCAGCGTGTCATAGGCATCATAGCGCTCTCGGAACAGCGTCTGCCCGATCGCGCGTTCCACGCCCTTTTGCAGATTGGCCAACCCGCTCGACACGATCACGAAGAGCCCGAACAGCACCCCCGCCAGGAGGTAGTGGAAGGTTCCGGTAAAAATCCGAATGACGAGCAAAATCATCATGTACGCCGGAATCAGCCCCGCGAGCTTGATCGACAACATGACTTTCGGCCTGGTCGGCGCGAACGAGATGTCCATCAATTCGTAACGGGCAATCGCATACGCGACGACCGTGACGGACAATCCCGCCAGCAAGTAGCCGACCGGATAGAATCCCACGCCATAGTTTTGCAGGAAGTCGAGGGAGGACAGGAACCCCAGCAACAGCGCCACCAGGGTATATTTCAATTGGGCGGATAGAAGAGGCGCGGATGTTTGATGGTCGCGGTACCCCTGATACAGCCGATACACCGTCAGGCCGCCGCCTGCCACTACGTAGGCGACCAGCCATGGGTGAAGAACACCGGCCTTGGGGTACCGGCCCCAGTAATAGACGTACTGTCCGTCCACCAGATAGGTCGTGAAGAGGAGACTCCAGAACAGCCCGCCGAGGGCATAGTTCCAAAGAATCACCCGGTCCTGCGCAGCCCCTGCGGAAAGCCTATGCGCGAAGTGATAGGTCAACGCAGGCAGAAACACGATCCCCGTATAAATGACTCGCATCCAGAACAGGGCTTCCGTCTCATTGGCGGCGGAGAACAGCATGAAGCAGCCGAACAACCACAGGCATGCGGCCCCGCAAACGGCGCTGAAGACAGTATTCGAGGATGAGCGGGGATTGTTGCTGAGGACCCACAAGGCACAGATCAGAAACAAGGTGCCGGCCAGCAACGGAGGGGTGGAATGCCCGGTCGCCCGATTGCTCAGCACCGCGCCGATGGAAGTCGCCACCACGATAATCGCCAGCACGATGGCATAGCCCAATCCCTTGTTCAGCACGACGCTGATATTCATCAGGCGGTACCGAACGATGGTATAGGCCATCAGGGCGGTGTACATCGTGATGAGCACCGTGCCGTACGGCAAGAGCGGGACGCCGTACCAGAGCGGAAAATTCGTCGCCCCGCCCGCGTATCCAATCACACTGGCGGCCAGCATGTAGGCATATTGATGGCGGCGGATCCCATTGGCATCGCGAAGCGCCACCCCCACGAGCGACGTAGCGTAGATCACGTACCAGAGGAAATACACGAGAAACGGGTGGAAGAACGGGCCGGGAACGGGCCAGAAGGAAAACGACATCGCCGGATGCACCCCCGCGACAAACCAGGGGGTCGTATCGGCCAGCAGGAACAGTCCGGCTAATCCATAGCCGATCTTCAGCGCCCGGGCATGGCGAGCCGCAATGTCGAGAAAGGTAACCGTGTGATGAAAATAGAGGATCGGGATGAGCGACGCACCGGCCATGACCAGGCGCAACAGGCTCAGCGCGAGGTCCTTGGATTCCGCGAGATGCCACCCGCAGTAGAAAATGCTCCAGAAGGCAATGCTCAGACAATACAGCCCGTAGATCCGGTTGCGCGCCGCGGCAGGATCCCGGAAATAGACGAACATTCCGAGCCCTGTCGCAGCCAACGCATTGACCAACGCGCTGAATGCGAGCACTTTCATATCAGCTACTCTGGGAGGACCGGCACCGTCTCATCATGCTGCCACCGTGATGTGCGCCATGCCCTTCTCGGCCACGGCAATGAGGGCTTGATTTCCGAACGTGGAATAAATTCTCGGGCGCGAGACGCCCGCAGCGCGCAGCAGACTTTCTAATTCAGTCTGATAGTGGAAATGGAAGGTGCCTTCGCCTTCGCGTTCCTTGATTCTACCAGAATTGTCCAGGAGGCGACGACCTTCCTCAACCTGATCCTTCGTCTGCGCGGTATCCACAAAATTGCGATAGATGGCCGACAGATCCGCATACGGCTTCAAATTGGAAATGACCAGCCGCCCCTGCGGAGTCAACACCCGGAGATATTCCCGCAGGGTGGAGAGGGGGTCCCGCACATACCCCAACACGAGATTGCACACGACGCGGTCGAACGAATGATCGGGAAACGGCAACGCACATTCGAGATCGGCCTGGCAGACGCGCATCGACATGGGTTCATAGGCCCGCAACCCTTCATAAAATTGCCCCTGCAACGTCGTGCCGACTTGCGAAAAATTCGTCATGGCTTGCGCCAGGGCCGCCGGCACGAAGTCGAGGCCGACATAGTCCGGGGAGCGAAAATCCCCGCGCTTGCCGTAGCGCTGCCGGAATGCGTGATTCAATTGCAGGAAGACGCCGAAATTCCCGTTACCGCACCCGGCATCCAAAATCCGCTCGCCCTGGTGGCAGGGGCCCATCAATCGATAGAGATGATCCATGAGGCGCCAGAAATCGGCCACATTGGGAATGGTCTGAAAGTTCTGCAAATAGTCTTGCCAGAATGCCACGTGATCCGATTTTTCCATCGGCCGCCGCTTCTTCCTCCGTTCGCGCTCCATCCGGTTCTGCATGCCGATTTCACGGTGGGACGGTTCGATCATCCGCTCCTGGCGGCGCGCGGGCCATAGCTCCTGCTGGCAACAGGCGGCAATTTGCCGGTAGACCGTGCGGGCTTTCCGCGGGCTCTCCTGCAGGCGATGTAACGCACCGGGCACGACGAAGGAATGGCGCACATACGGACCGATCGCTTCCGCGACCCGTTCGATGGAGGCCGAATCAACCCAGGCGTCCTGCTCGGCGTGAAACAGCACGACCGGAGTGCGCAGACGCGCGGCGTCGCGCTGAGTTGTCAGCAGGTCCGCATACTCCCCTCGCACCGCATGCTCCAGCCAGCGGTCCGCGTCGATGGTGAGACCCAGGATATTCACCACGCCTTTGTGCACGCCCGCCAAATGCTCTCCGATCAAATCTTCTTGATGCACGGCCTGCAGCGTATGCCGGATATCCATGATCCCGTTGATCAACGTCAGCAGCCGCACATGAGGCACCTTGCCGGCAACCTTCAGTGCCACGCGGCCGGCCAGACTCGTAGCCACGAGCCCGATCGGTCGCCCCGGCCATTGATCGGCAACATGCTGCAGCACCGTTTCGAGATCGGTCTCCATATCTTCCAACCGGAATTGAGTCACCAGGCCGTCGCTTTCGCCCACATGATTCACATTATCGTAGCGAACCACGTTGAACCCATTGCCGGCCAGATAATAGGCCAACGGAACATAATCGCGCTTGCTCTCCCCATATCCGGGCGCGAGCACGACAATCGGGGCATCGGCCGCCGGTTCGGCGCGGGGGCGGTCATGGCAGAGGGCGATCCGGAGACCGGAGGGCCGGAAACATTCGGAAAAGGTGCTGATAACGGCAGGACCTTCGGCTTGAGCTTCGGCGCTCGGCCCTGGCCTCTGTGCCAACAGATGCTCAATAATGTCTTCGGCTTCCTTGGCCACCGGAAGAAATCGCACGCCCGCCAGCACCGTTCGCCCTGCCAGGGAGACGCAACCAGGGCGGGCATCCGCTGGCACCGGTCTGGTCCACACGACTTCGCCTGAAACCGCGCATAGTGTTGCCGGCAAGGAGGCGGCGGCGGATCCATGCAGCGCGGTTGATTGCAACCAACGCAACTCGAGTTCTGAACCCAACAGGTCTTCCTCAGCCGACAGATGGACGCAGGCGCCGTTGTGGGACAAGTCCGTGGTCATGGCGGCCGCCAGCTGCCGCCCACCTCCGCGAGACCGGAGACTCACTTCCGTGCTGAGCCCGACCACCACCCGCTGCTGGCGGCGCCGCTCCTGCCGTGGTCGTTCGGGACCTCGCACCAGGTAAATGGGCGCCGCCCCACCGGAGGTCGGTTGCGAACCGGTATCGATGAGGGTCTCTTCACCTTCCTGCACGACCAAGGCCGCTGCCAGGCGCATCTGTTTCGACGGAGAACGTCCTTCGTTGAGCAGCGCGGCCACGACCGCTTCGTCGGCGGCGCTCAGGTGCACGAATTGGATAGCCAAGGTCACGGCAGTGTCAGTCCGGCCAGGCACAGGTATCGCCTCCCCGGAGCGAATCCCACACACGATTCCGAGGCTGTTCAGCGACCCCTTCTCGGGGCTGAAACTTAATCGCATCTGCTGATTCAGCATGGCGGGAATCTCGGACACGAAGTCCATCGACAGGCCGCCCAGCCCGATGCTTTTCGTGATGCCTTTCCACGTCTGGCCCTGAAAGAACAGCTGCGTGGACAGGCGAAGAGCGAGACGACGAGAAGCCCGCCGTTCCGCGAGCGAAAGCGACCAGGCCTCGCTCGTTTTCTTCCGATCCGCCGCAGGAACATTCAGGCTATCCTCATGCCCGTGGAGGGCAGGTACCGGCTGAGTCACGTGAAGCGCAGTGATGTGAGACGACATATCTATTCCTCCCGCAAATGTGAGTCCTGGTGGCGGTCCTGCCACGGCATCGTGGTGAATAACCAGTGGCCGCTTCGCCCCCTCATGCAGTGAGCTCCGGGCGAGGCTGGACTCTTGCAAGCGCACGAACGATTCCAAAATTACGGGAGGATGTGGGATGGTCGAAACGGGGACGGATAAGCGGCACGCACGGCCTCAGTGTAGGCACACAGCGAGGAGCTAACCTGTCTGACTTCGAAGCTTATTCTAGGGAATTAGACATAATTGTCAACTCATCACAAGAAAAAGAATGCCAACGCATACAGGAAAAAACTTAGTTGTTAGCTGCAGGGCCGACTGTCCGTGGTGAGGGCGCCCCTGAACGCCAGAGATCTGGCAACCCAAGTCAGAACGCTGACGACCGTCATGATCCTGACGCGCACACATATGGAGAATACGTATGCGAGAAGCCACGCGCTTATGATCATCGTTCGACCGCCGTTTCACAACGGGCCTGATCTGCGCTGCTTCGCGAGCGTGTGGGAAAACAGGCATGCGCCGATGACAGCGGCGTTCAATCCATAGTGGTCTGGCCGCGCCGGGCAGCGCCGGCCGCCGGTTGCTTTGAACCGGACAGGTATGTTACCCACAGAACCTGACCTCAGTCTGACTGAACCGATCATGCGCCCCGCTGACATCCGATTACAGATCGCGTTGCTGAGCCTGTCCATGGCCGGATTTATGCTCGGTTGCCACAGCATGCCGCCCGTCACAGAGGGATATCCGCATCAGGAAGCGTTGCGGGGAAAAACTCTCCAGCAGGTCTTGGCCTGCGCCGGCACTCCATTGCAGAAACGAGAGGAAGGCCCGGCGACCATTTTCCGGTATTACCGAGAAGCGCCGCTCCTGGAAGAATCCATGGTGTCGTCGAAGGGGAGCCGGCCCACGGTCCACCATGGCTGTTGGGCCACGGTGATCCTTCAAGACGAACGGGTCGACCGGGTTCGATATCACTTCGTGCCCGGTTCCGTGGATGCGTCCAACGATTGCGAAGACATCTTCGCGAGCTGCCAGGAATGAGGACCCGGCGCCTCAACGCTGGACTGGTGCTGGGCCTGATGGTGCTGGCCGGTGGCCTGGAACTTCTGGCTGGCTGGCTCTCACCCGCCTATGGGCTCGAAAAATATGGCCGCCCACTTCCATCCATGGACGAACCGGAGCACGAAGCACGGGAGGAGGAGGAAACCCTCTTTGGCGGATACTTGCTGACGGGCGCGTTTGTGAAAAACCCGACCTTCGCCGCCCGCCCTGACAATACAGGCCTCGTCGGCATGCGCCACATGCTGCATCTGGAAACAGACATCTACAAGCAATACCTCACCTTTTATACCGATCAGAATTTTTTCTCCGATCGAACCGACGGGTGGATCAAACTATCAGAATGGGACGCCACGTTCGCGTTCACCGGGGTGCTCGACCGGTTCAATTGGCGCCTACAGTATGAGCGCGATGCGCCACTCGATCGACGGGGTTTGAAACAGGTCTATGCCGACGCCCTTGTGACCGCGCGATTTCAAGCCGTTCAAGACCTCGCCTGGTGGCGGCGCGCCTTGCCTCACCAGAATCTCACCGCCTACGCCGGGGCAGGCTGGCTCTTTCACAATAGTCAGTATTTCGCGCGGCCCAATAATACGGGCCGCGCCCTGTTCCGGTATGTCGCCCACGCCGACCTGGACCTCTACAAGAACAGAGTCGTGCTCTATGGAGACATGAACTTCTTCACCGATCGGGAAGCGAGTAACACCCTGAACCCGTCGGAACTTGACTGGATCGTGGGCATCGCCGTGCGCTGGCAGGATATGGAGCTGGCTGTCTACCGTGAAGAAGACCGGCCGCTGGATCAATCAGGGCTGGTCCAGAAGTACGTTGCGGTGCAACTGCGCTTCGCGTTCGATGTGTCTAAAGGCGCAATAGAGCGAATGGGATTGAAGCGGTAGACGGGACCTATCTCTCAATCAGATGACTCCGCACATCTTGCACATAGGTTTTGAAGGGATCGGCCATAAAAAACGGCGCGGCATCCCGCAACTTAAAATTCGACCAGTTGATGATGTACTCGCAAGACGCGTGATCCCCATAACTGTGGGCGACGTCTGCACCCGGTCCCTTCGCGACGGAGTTCAACAAATGCCGGACCAATTCGCCCCGGCCGAAGGCGCGCGTATTTCGCGGCGGATGGTCCTCCGCGAGCTGCACGCTCTTGTCCGTCGTCAGGCGAAGCCCTCGCCCTTCCTCCTCAATTCCGTAGCAGAGTCCACGCGCTGGATGCAGGTTGTGATATTCCAGATCGAGACTCTTCAACATGGGATCATCCCATGCCAGCTCTTCCGCTTCGCGGTAGGCCTCCAAGAGCCAGAGTTTGGAAGCCCAGTCGATTCGTCCCACCAGTTTGTCATAACCCTGCCGCAAGTCGGTCAACACGGATTCCCATTGTTCCAGCACCCAATCCGTCTCTTCGTCCTGCCCCTGGCAATGGCGCTGCGCCGCGGCGAGAAACTGCTCTTGAATGTCCAGGGCGGAGATCGACTGCCCGGATTCCAGTTGGACGATCCATTGGCGATCCGGATCCCGCGAAATTTCCTGCAAAGCCTCGACCGGCTCGTTGATTCCCAATCCACGGGGCGCCTGCCCCGCTTCGATCAGTTGCAGGACCAATCCGGTCGTGCCCATCTTCAACGCCGTGGCATATTCCGCCATATTCGAATCGCCGCAAAGGAGGTGGATACGGCGGTATTGATTGGGATCGGCCAGCGGCTCATCGCGCGTATTGACGATCGCTCGGTTGTGCTGTACCCATTCGAAAAAGTCGTTCACGATGTAATCGGCCCGCTGCGAGATCTGAAACGGGACGATAGATCGATCCTGCGCATCCCGCAGCCCCGGCCGATGCAAGATGAGCCCGCCTATTTGGACCCATTCATTGGGATCACCGGCACAACCGATCCGCCCCGCGCCGGTAAAGACCTGGCGGGTGACTAAAAAGGTTACGAGAGGCCCAAGACCGCGCCGGGAAAAGGGAAACTGTCGGGTGACGAGATAGTTTTCGTGCGAGCCGAAGGTGGCGTCGGTTTCGTGGTCAATATTATTTTTGATGAGCGAGACGGTCTCTTCCAAGCCCAGCGCGGTTACAGCCTGCTGAATAATCCGGTCACCGGCCCGGTCCGATGCCACGAGATCCGCGAGGGTGGTACATTCCGGCGAGGCATATTCCAGATGCCCCATGTCGATGTAGAGTCTTCCGGCGTTGGTGAGAAACCCGCCGTTGCCCGGTGGCTCATCGTGCCCGCGGTGATGCAGATCAAGGACCCCGCGACGAGCGACGTGAAAGATGTGATCCCGAATGCGCTGAGCCACCCAGGAGGGCGAATGGTCCGGCCGATCCTGGTTGACCAGAAGGCCATATTCGGTTTCCAGCCCGAAAATACGATTCAGCATATCAGCCAACTGTCGATCACGATTGCCCCTGTCCCGCCTGACGTCACGGCTCTTGTCACTCCGCCATGCGCCGAGACCTTTTAATCAGAGCCTGAGGCGCGTACAGCCGGCGGCAGCAGCCGGCCCAGTTCCTCCGGCCGAAGCGCCCGATATTTCGACGAGCCAGGGCCATTTCGTTCCAGCACAATACATTCCAGAGATTTTTCTGCGACGGTCTTCCGCACATGAGCCAGCAGGGCCGCTTTATCCGGCAAGGCCTCCGCCTTCGCTTGTTCTCCATCCCGGGCAGCGGGTGAGGGTTCGCCCTCGGCCTCCTCGGCCGAGGCTTGCGCCAGAGACCCTGCCCCCCAGGCGCAGAGGCCGATTTCGACAGCCTCTGCCAATGAGGCTCGGGCAAATTCCGGCCGTCCCTCGATCGACCGTCCCATCTCACGTTGCACGGCAGGCGTCGCGCCAAGTGCAGCCCAGCCCCGCCGTTCCTCAAAATTGCCATCGTAGTTAATGGTGAGGAACAGGTCGCGCTCGGGTTTCAATCCCAATTCGGCCAGCAAAATCTTGGCGATGAAGGGCGCTTTGTAAATTTCTTCAAAGGCTTGTTTGATAGTCGGCGCCAACCCATACTTCATCAGCCTCGCCCCCGTCACATCGGAGGGCGAGCGATTGAACCCTTCGACATGGGCCATTTCCAGCAGCGAAAACCGCAATTTCTCCAGATCGGCCGGATGTCCCATGCCGCCAAGCGCAATACGATCATAGATCTCATAGAGCTTGGGCGTGCCGCGGCTGACCGTGAGCATCACAATGCCGTCGGCGTAGGCCAAGGCGACGACTGGAGCGCCCATCGCAAATTGTTCGTCGAGATAGTGGCGGCGATTACCGACCGCCTCGATCCACCGGTAGGGTTCTTCATACATCAGCTGTCACCTTCCTGCGGCAGACTATTGAAAAACCCCGCCAGCTGCGTTCTCGGTCGCGCGACTCCCTGCGACGTACCCAACGGGTACGACTCAGTCGACCCGCTCCCTGCGGCCTTGCTGGACAGCGTTTTTGAATAGTCTGAATAGCCCGCTGATTGAGTCTCTCTATTCTGCGAGAGTTGGCCTGAAATTACCCGCACAAAAAGTTCCATGGGTCGACTACAGCGCGCGGACCACGTCACGCTCATACAATGCCTTCAGATTGGCATTCGGGATGGTTTGCACGCCGGCGGCCGTTATGAGTTTCACGACCGGATAGAGATTCAGCTCACGATTCACACCACCGGTCGCCGAATCGAATTCTGCCGCGCTTGCAAGCAATCGCAGGGCCTGCACGGTCGCCTGCTCTTCCGGTAACGCCGCGAGCGGTTGAGGCCCCCAGGTGTTGACATAATGGAGGATGCCCCGGATGGTCGGCGAGCCGGACCCGGACACGGCGTACTCCACCGCTTCGAACTCGGCCCCGAGAATGTCGTAAAAATAAATCTTGGCCGCTCCCTGCTCCTGGTCATACCCGGCAAAGACCGGCACCACCGCGCCCGTTCCGGCCAACGCCGCCGCCACGTTTTCTTTGAGCAACTTGGAGACCGCGCGGAGCTTCCCTTCAAAACTCAGTTCCTGCAGCTGCGTGCGGCGATAGTACTTGAACGAATGCTCCAGCACACGCACCATCTCATAGGCCGTGGCGGGCACCCCGGCAATCGCCAACACACTGTGGCGATCGATCTCCAACACCTTGTCGGTACGGTCGTACATCACCATGTTGCCGGCGGTGGCCCGGCGATCACCCGCGACCAGCACTCCGTCGCGATACTTCAGCGCGAGAATCGTCGTGGCGTTCGGAATCTCCAGTCCCGCCGAGGCCGCCGCAGGATTACCGAACTGATAGCCCTGCTCTTTCAACAGCTGAAAAAAATCCCCTTGCATCCCCATCTCTCTACCCCTCCGAGTCGTTCACTCCCGCCATTTCTGGCGGACACTGAGATCAGGGGTTAACTGCGCGCGTCCAACGAGGGCCTTCCGAGGCCGCGCGTTGCGCGAGCAAAAGCCCTGACTCGGTGGCCGGCCTCACTCTCCGGTCCGCTGCCGGTACCGCTCTGCTTGTTTGGGATCGACCTTTCGCATCCGCTTCAGCAAATTATCCTTGTCCGGCGAACCTGTCTCCGGCCGCCGGGGACCCCCGCCCTCTTCCGACGGGCCCGGTGGCTTCGGCATCGGATCGCCAGGAGCCTCACGACGTTCCGGCATCAACATATATCGCATGATTATGATTCCTTTCGTTTGGCCCACGCCGCCAGGGCCTCAGCGGGAGACTCTGCGGTTTCGAACAACCCGGCACAGGCCTTCACCGCCTCCGGATCGAACAAATCGCCCATCTCCAACGTGCGGGCGCGCAACCCGCCGGCAAACTGCACCCGCTCCCACTGCATCCCCTGGATCTGTTCGGGAAACCGCCTGACACATAACCCGCGCAAACCTCCGCGGGTATCCGCTGGACCGGCTGCGAGCGCCTGCGCAATGTCACGGTCGGTCGTCATGCGCCACGTCTTCCCTTCGGCTTCCAGGCCGAGAAACAATCCACGGTCGGGGCTCAGATTATGGTATTCCAAATCCAGACTGGCGAGCCAGGGATCTTCCCACGCGAGCTGCTCCTCGCGCATGAAGGTTTCCAATAACCAGTGCTTCGTCACCCAATCCAATTTCCCGATAAGCTGCGCGCGATCGCCCCCGAGCGCCTGCAGGGTGTCCCGCCATTCATGCAGCACCCAATCTGCATCCGGATCACTGCCGCCGCACACGCGGCTGGCCTCCTTCCAGTACTCTTCCTGAATGGCCAAGCCGGTCCACATCCGCCCATCCTTTAACCGCACCGTGGCCTTGAGGTCCGGATCGCGCGACAGCTGCTTGATGGCGGCCACCGGCTGATCCAGTTCTATGTGCGGAGCCATGCCGCGCTGTATCAGATCCAACACCAGCCTCGTGGTCCCGACCTTGAGCGCGGTGGCGTATTCGCAGAAGTTGGCATCACCGACGATCAGATGCAGCCGCCGATATTTCGTCCGATCGGCATGCGGCTCGTCGCGGGTATTGAGGATGGGCCGGTTGTGCATCGTATCGACGCCCAGCTCCGCTTCCATAAAATCTGCGCGCTGCGAGAGCTGGAAGGGCCCCGGCACAAAGCCGGATTCCTGCGCTTCCATGCCCACTTTCCCAGCCCCGGCAACCAATTGGCGACTCACCAAAAACGGCAACAGGCCTTGTACCAACTGCGGAAAGGGCACCGATCGCGGAACGAGATAGTTATCGTGGCAGCCGTAGCTATGACCGTGGAAGTCGGTGTTATTCTTGTACAGTTGCACATAGGCGCCGCCCAGCCGCTGATTGCGGCGATCGGCCGCCCGTTGCACGATGCGCTCCCCCGCCCGGTCATGCGCGATGAGATCTTTGAGCCTGCGGCATTCCGGAGTCGAATATTCCGGATGCGTGTGGTCGTTGTAAAACCGCGCGCCGTTCGGGAGAACCAAATCGCTCTTCATCTCATGGAAGGAGTACGGACGATGGGCATCGACCTTGGCGAAGTCGTCCTCCTCCTTGTCCTGCTGCAGACCGGACACACGGAAGCCGCGCGCATCCTCATGGGGATCTTCACCCCGGTAATCCCACCGCCGCTCGAACGCACCGGTCAGATGGGCGCGCACCAACTCCATCGATTCCTCGACCGGATCGACCGCATCAAGATCCTCTCTGGTGATGCCGTACTCTGTTTCAATGCCGAACAGATGCATGATCGTGAAGACGCCTGAGATCTTCTCTTGGGTTTCAGGTTTCAGGTTTCAGGTTTCAGGTTTACGTTTCACCTTTTACGCTTCACGCTTTGCAGCGCTCAGATAATTTGGTTCACCAATCGTTCTTCCGTCGGTCTCCCGCGGCGGAACGACGACACGCCCACCACCTGCTCGGGATGATGGTCCAACAGCTTCAACCATTCTTCCGCCGCATCGTCGGGCGGCAACATCTCCCCTTCTCGATACTCCTCCTGCACCGCATCGAGCAGGTCTTGCACCCGAATGCCGTCGCCGGCTGCCGCGCCGGTCTCTGCCACCGCCCGCTCGATCGCCTTTTCCTTCGCCCGCTGGACGATAGACGAGAGAATGGCGCCGCTGACGAGATCTCCGCGATACAGCACTTTGTTCTGCCCGTTCCGGAGACGTATGGACAACACGCGGTTCTGATCGCTGCGCGCAAAGAGGCTCTCGACGACCTGATCGATCACCGCACGGCGCGCCGACTCGGGCTCGTGATGGTGTTGCTCCAGCACCGTGGCATCCAGCGGGAGCGCGGCCGTGAGATACACCGAGAGAATTTCCATGGCTGCCTCGCGATTCGGGCGAGCCACTTTGATCTTGCGATCGATCCGGCCCGGCCGCAGCACCGCGGGATCGATCAAATCCGGCCGGTTCGAGGCCAGAATGATCACGACATCCTGCAGCGATTCAATTCCATCCATTTCCGCGCAGAACATCGGCACCAGCGTATTGTTGATGTTAAAGGACCGCATCGACCGTCTGGTGCCTAACACCGACTCCGCCTCATCGATAAAAATAAACGGCAGCGCTCCTTCTTTACGCCTGGCCCGCGCCTTGGCAAAGAGGTCACGCACGATCCGTTCGGACTCGCCCAGCCACATGTTCAGAATTTCCGGTCCTTTGATATGCAGGAAGGCGCCGCTCGTCACCGGGGGATTTTTCGCATGACCGTCTGAGGCGGCCTGCCCCTGCGACTCCCGCACGAGCTGAGACAAACTGGCCGCCGCCGCCTGGCCGATCAGGGTCTTGCCGCAGCCCGGCGGGCCATACAGCAGAAACCCCTTCGGCTGCGTAAACTGATATTTCGAGAAGGTGTCGGCATGCAGGAGGGGATATTCAATCGCCTTGCGGATGGCATCGATCGCCTGATGCTGCCCTCCGATCTGTGCCCATGTGACATTCGGCACGTCATCCAGAACATGCGCACGCGCCTGACGATTCTCAAACTTTTCGATCGCGATCCGGTGGGTCGGTTCAATACGGACCTCGTCGCCGGCTTTGAGGTCCGCGCCGAGCAGGTCGCTGGATCGCTGCAGAATCAAGGCCTGCCGGCCCATGTCCTGTTCAAAACGAATCCGGCCGTCCGGCAAAATCTCTGCGACCTTCAACACCGGCCCGTTGCGGTCATAACCCAGGGTCTTGATGACCGTATAGGCCTCGTTGACCAGGATCTGCGTGCCGATCTTGAGGTCTTCCGCCGCAAGCCGCGGATCGATATTGGCATAATACTCCGCCCCTCCGACCACAATACGCGCCACGCCCTCCGCCGGGACTTCCACGAGCAAGCCCACGCGATTGGCCGGTGCCGTGAGCTTCGCGACGACCTCATTGAGCTTTTTCAGTTCCGTATCGCGCCGATCCTGGGCCACCGCCTGCGCCGTCACGACGTGGCGTAACTTATAGAGGAGCTTCTGCCGGGGATCGCCGTCTGGAAAGGCAGCCAGGCATTCGTCTATCAGTTCGATCGGATCCGCAGGCGCCGAGGCGTCGCGCGACGGTGATGAGCGCGCACCCTGCTCGGGCTGGTCCGTATTCCGATGGTCACTCATGGTCATTCCTCCGTCCGGCTGATGCAAACTTCCGTCATCCTAACACAGGGAGCCATGCCACTGTCGCCTAGGCAGCATCGATCATCCCATTGCGGCGCACGTCTATGGAAGCTTCCGTGAATGAGGGCTTCACAATGGAATCGCGCGATCCCGCAGGAGACTCAAAAAGACTGTCCAGCACGCACACTCTTCTTACCCGCCCACCCCGAGCTTGCCAAGACAAGCTCTTTTCCCGTGTGTGATACGTTGAGGTTTTTCGCGATGCGAGAACGCCGCTGGAGGACTTTTTCAGTCTCCTGCCGCTCAGTTGACGGCCTGGAGGGTCGCCACAGCCTGCACCCGGCGATTGCCGCGCATGAATTCGATCGTGACCTGATCACCGACCTTGTGCTGCTCCATGAGATCCATCAGGTCTTCAATGGTCTCAACCGGCTTGCCGTCCACGGCCACGATAATATCGCCCAGCTCAATGCGGCCTCCGGCGGTCTCACGCGCGCCGTGCAGTCCGATCCGTTCCGCCGCGCTTCCACGCCCGACTTTTCCGATGATGACGCCATTGACCCCCCAACGCCGGGCCATGGCATCGGGCACCAGCGAAATACCCAATCCCGGCCTGATCAGCTTCCCATGCTTGATCAACTCCGGCACGATGCGATTGACCGTATCGACCGGCACGGCGAATCCGATCCCGGCAAAGGCCCCGCTGGGGCTGACGATCTGTGTGTTCACCCCGATTAGGCGCCCGCCGCTGTCCAGCAACGGCCCGCCCGAGTTGCCCGGATTGATCGCCGCATCGGTTTGAATCACGCCCTCGATAGTCCGGTTGCTCATCGATTTGATCGTCCGGCCCAAGGCGCTGACCACACCGGTCGTCAACGTGTGATCGAGGCCGAACGGGTTCCCGATCGCCAGCACCTTTTGCCCCACCCGTAAGGACTGCGAGTTACCGATGGCGACCGGCTGGAGTGCCGCTTCGGACGCCTGAATGTGAAGCACCGCGATATCATGATCGGGATCGACCCCGATGACCTTCGCCTTATATTCGGTACGGTCCGCCAGCGTCACCGTGATCGAATCCGCGCCGTAGATGACGTGATAGTTGGTGACGATGTGGCCTTGCCGGCTCCAGACGAATCCGGTCCCGGACCCCTGCGGCACTTCAAACACGTTGAACGACCAGGGATCACGCTGCTTCGCTGTGTTGGCAATGAACACCACCGATCGGGTCGCTCGATCGAACACCGCAATCGTCGCCTGCTCCTCCGGGCCGAGGTCCGTCGGAGCGGCAGCTTGCGCCACCTGCAGCGGCAGACTGTGTCTGTCCGTCGTCCCGCGGGCAGGCAGCGAAAGCCCCAGGACCAGGCTCGAGAACAACCAGGCAGCGACGCAGCGGCCGCCCATTCTCGTTGCGCTCAGACTCGCCGGTCGCATCTATTCACCCATCACCTGCAGCACCAGCTCTCTGGTTCGCGCGCGCGTATCGAAGTCCAGAACGACGATCTGTTGCCAGGTTCCCAAGGTCATCACCCCATCCGTGAATGGAATCGTGAGCGACTGCCCCTGGAGCTGCCCGCGCAGGTGGCTATGACCATTATCCTCGCCTGCATTGCGCTCATTGTGCTGCCAGCGAGGATCGGCGGGGACCAGCCGCTCCCACAGGGCTTTCGTGTCGGCGCGAATCCCGGGCTCATCCTCGACAATCAGCACCGACGCAGTCGTATGTTTGATGAACACCGTGACGATGCCCGCCCGCAACTCTGTCTGCTCAACGGCCGCCTGCACCTGCCCGGTGATATTTTCCATCCGGCTGTCGCCTTGCATCGGCACTCGAATCGACACGGTCTTGACGGTCATCGTCTACTCCTTCCCCGCTTGCCTGAGAAACGCCCGCTCCCGCCGCGACAGGGCACGCCCCCTCGCCTGCTCCAGCAGGGCGTCAAACGTCCCCTCTGCCGCCAGTTCACGCAGGGCCCGCACGACTGGACGACTGATGATCCCTTCTTGCTGCAGGCCAGTGAGATAGGCGAATGCTTCGGCCAGATCCTCACGGCGCCGCACGTAGTAGTCGCGCCCCCGACGCTGGTTGCTGAAGGCTTCGAACTGCTCGCAGGCGACAAGAATCTCCGCCAACTGCCGGACCCAGGGCGCCGCCCCGGCTAGTTTCTCGGGATAGTAATAGTAGAGCATGATCCGTCCCATCCAAGGCGCCCAGACCACTCCCATCCGGCGCAAGTCCGGTTTGACGAGACGAAGCCGCGCCGCCAGACGGCGGGCGTAGCCCAGCCGCATCTCCACCTGCTCGCAGGCCCATGGGTCCAGCGTGATCCCGGCCGACTCCATCGGGGCTCGATACCGGGCGACAAAGGCTTCGGTCTCGCGGCCGTAGCGGGTTTCCGGATGGGCTGCCCGCCATTCGCGAGGCCGGGTGGGAATGCCCTGCGCGCGGGCCCAAGACCAGATCCGCCCGAAGAGCGGCCGGTCGAGCCCGGCCCGCCCCAGGTCATGGAGGAGGCAGGCGATCTGGTACTGTTTCACGCGTACGGCGTCATGCCCCAACCGCTGGGCGACCGCCGCGCACATCCGGGCGGTTCGCAGCGCATGGGGGCAGTCGTACCCCTTGATCAGTCGCCCGGGACGGCGCGGGTCTGGATAGTCGTAGAGCCGTAACAGCGTGGAGGCGAATGGACGGGGCACAAGCAAGGGAAGGGAGCTACGACGTGTACGTACCATGCAGGATGAGGCTGCCGGGGCAACGATTGACCGCCAGGCAGAATATCGTTCATGAAAAGAACGTGTCAAGCAGACTCCCGCACGGGGAGAGGATTTCCTCGCACTGGCCGCGATGCTTTGTTATTCTGAACCTCAGTCGATCGATCAGGGGAGGACATCATGAGAAGGACCCGATCCATGCAGCTCCTGGCAGGCGGCTGTTGCCTCCTGCTGGCGGCAACAGCCGCCCCCGCAGCCACGTTCGATCAACTGGTGGATGTGACGGGCAAGGTCACCCCCTTCGTCACCCTGCGCAGCCGGGACAATTTTTCGAGCGAGTATCGTTACGACGTCACGGTCCGGAACAGCTCGCCCGATCTTTTTGTGGCCGACAGCCTCATCCTGGTCCTGGATCACATCACCAACACCGCGGGACAGGATCGTGAGAACCTGACGGGCGAATCCCTCTTGACGAGGATGGAAATCATCGGCCAGGACGGGACCACGGAAGACGGCAAACCCTTCTTCCGGATACCACAAGGAGCCGGACCCGACCTCACTCCGAACAGCGAAAGCCTTCCCGTCTCCGTCCGCATCCGCAATCGCGACTATGTGGCCGTCTTCACCCCTTCCTTCCGCGTTATGGGCCAGCGGCGGGAGCCACCCAAACAGAAATCCCAGGCAGCTGCCGCCGCGGCGGCGGCCGCGCCACACAAAGCCGCCATCGACAAACTCATCCAGCTCCTGCTCAAAAAGGGCGTGATCACGGCGGAAGAGGCGCGGACCCTCAATCAGCCATGACCGACCCTTCCTGCAAGGCCTGCGTCGGGACCTGGCCAAGCGAGGATCATTTCGTCGCCGATTGCGGCCTCACAAAAGCCTATCTCCACGACGACCAATTCTTCCCTGGCTGGACGGTGCTCGTGCTGAAGCGCCATGCGACGGAACTGTTCCATCTCTCCCGCGAAGAACGCAGCAGCCTCATCGAAGAAGTCGCCCAAGTGTCCGCTCTGCTCGCCGAGGAATGGCAGGCGGTGAAAATCAATTATGAATTGCTCGGCAACCAGCTCCCGCACATCCATTGGCACTTGATCCCGCGCCTCTCCCGGGACCCGGCTCCGCTCGAACCGGTGTGGCGCATCACGCATGAACCGGTACGCCTTGAGCCGGACAGGTTGGCTTCGCAGGTGCACCGGCTCCGGACGATCTGGCCGATTCACCGGCTGCCGGCGCCATTCAAGCCGTAAGTACCGATCGGCCATGTCATTGCTCCCGCCAGCAAGGTCGAATGGACAATCCCCCCGCACGTTCTTCCAGACGGTGATTCGCACCCTGCCTCTGCATGTGCTGGCGACGACCAGCATCCTGGGCGGGGCGGCATTTTTTTATCACAACTCCCTCTCAGACCCGGGAACCTGG
Organism: uncultured Nitrospira sp.; assembly: GCA_902500995.1. Lineage (GTDB taxonomy): Bacteria > Nitrospirota > Nitrospiria > Nitrospirales > Nitrospiraceae > Nitrospira_A. The sequence continues at coordinate 39,235 of CABVSR010000022.1, read as the reverse complement.
GCCACCCTGGGCGGCTGGTCGCTGATTGGCTTGTCTGTCATCATCGGGCTCGCCGGCGGAGTGGTCGCCGGCCTATTGGATGCATCCCGGCGCATGGTGGAGCGGCTGGAGACGGCCCTGCGTGATTGGCTTCACACCTTGCCCGCGCTGACTACGACCGGAGCAACACCGGACCGGGACCTTTCCACCGTTCGGCAAGAATACGAAACCTTGGTCGATCAGGCGGTGGCGCAAGCAGGGCGTCGTCTGCGGCTTCCACAATGGCTGGAACGGCTGCTTCGCGCAGCAGTGCGAGGCCTGGTGGTCGATCGCTTCATCGCGTCCTGCACGTCGCGCGGCATTCATGTCGTTGCGCCCCAGGACTTTCGAAACTGGCTGCTCGCCGAAGGCGTGAGTCTGGGATTCATGCCGGTCCTGGACCAATTGTCCATGTGGCGGTACCTCCTCCTGGCGCTGCTGATGTTGCTCGCCGCCGTGGCGATCGCGCTGGCCCTGTGAGGCGTGAGATGCCGTGGAAATTTCTCGTCATCTATGTGTATATAGTCGGAGACTTTTTACGTGGAGCCCTGCCAGCGCTTATGTTCTTGCAACGCCTCGCCGTCGGACAATGGTTTTTCATCGTCACTGTGGCATTGCCGTTTCACGCCCTTCCGGCCGGCGCGCAAGAAGAGCCTCCTTCCGTCGGGACCACAGGCACCGTTCAAGCGGAAGCGCCACCCGTCACCGAAACGCCGGTGGCTCCGCCGCCTGAACAGAACGCGCAAGAAGCCGTGCGTGTGGAACCGCTTCCCATCGAGCCGTCCACGTCGCCGGCCCCGGTTACGCCGCCGCCCCCGGCCCCCCTGACGCCGCTCGAGACTCTGGAAAAGGCCCGCCAAGCCTTGCATATCGAACCCGATGCCCAGGAGCCCCGCCTCACGCTGGGCAGAACCCTGTTCCAGCTGGGCGATACCGATGGCGCAATCGACGAATACCGGACCGCCCTACGCTTCCATCCCACAGTCGCCCAAGCGCATCTCGATCTCGGCACCGCGCTCATGGCCAAGCAGGACTGGCGCGGCGCGATGACCGAGCTGCAAGAGGCCGTCCGCCTTGATCCCACGCTCGTGCTCGCCCACTACAGCATGGGCACCATCCAATACACACGCGGCAACATCCAGTCGGCCATCAAGGCTTACCAGGAAGCGCTGCGGTTGAAGCCGGATTTTGCCGAAGCCCATTACCGGCTGGGACTGGTCCTCAAGGTCGCGGGCAAAGACAAGGACGCGGCGCAAGAACTTGAAGCGGCGGCGCTGGCCGGTCTGGCCAAGGCCCAATACTTTCTCGGCAACGCCTACCGCTCGGGACAGGGAGTCGAGAAGAGCCAAATCATGGCGATCACCTGGTGGGCGCAAGCCTTCGAGCAGGGATTACCGGAAGCCGCTCAGGCACTGACCCAACTTCGGCGGCTGGCAGCCGTCAAAGGCAATCTGCAGACCAAACAGTCCAAGGCGGCCGCTGAAGCCTTCAAGAACTATTGCGACCAAATCTGGCTGGATTTTCCCGACCTCGACCGGGATCAGCCCACGGAAACCGTCGGCACGACGTTGCTGAAGCAGGGCCGCACGGCAGAGGCGCTTCCGGTGCTCCTGCGTGAAGCCTACGCCCTCAACGAAATCTCCCATGCGACATTGGTGCAACTGTATGAACAGGGGCTCGACGGCCAACTCCCTCCGCATGGCCAATGGATTTTGAGTTACCTCGAATCCACTGCCGCCGACGGCGCCGGTCCCTCCCGCATGGCGCTGGCCCGTATCTATGGGAAAGGCCTCGGTCTCGCCCCCGATCAGGCCAAGGCCAAGAGCTATCTGAAAGGGTTGCCGAAGGATGACGCCAAACGCATCCTTGACGAAATCGCCGCCGAGCCTCCGAAGCCGTAACTAACGGGCCTGTCCAACACCCGGTTCGTCAGCGACCACCATGCGAATCGCCACCCGCCTGTTCGTCAGGACTATCTGGCTACAAGCCTTGGTCATGGCGCTAGCCGCGATCGCCCTCAGCGAACTCATGTGGATGCCGGCACCGGCCACGCGGCAGGCGCTGGACTGGGCCTTGTACGACACCTGGATGCGCCTGCGTGCCCAACCGGCGCCGGACCCGCGCCTGCTCCTGATCGTCAGAGACCAGCCCAGCGATCAGCAGTTCGGCACCGGCTCCTGGGATCGCGCGCTCCCGGCAAAACTGATCACCGCGCTGCATGATGCCGGAGCCGCCTCGATCGGCCTGGACATTCCGCTCGACGTTCCCAGCCCTCCCAATCTCGGAGGCGCCGTCAGTGACGCCCTGCTGATCGAAGCGGTGAAGTCAGCCGGGACGGTCTCCTATCCAGCGTTCATGACTCCCCTGCCGGACCAGGATGCAACCTTCCCCTCCCCCCTGTCATCACAGCTCACGGCAGGAAGAAGTGCTGTGCAACCCACCCTCGATCTCGATCGCGTCGCCCGCCGATTGCCGCTCTATCAACGGGAAGGAACGGGGGAACTTCCGGCCTTGGGATTCGCATTGGCCGCCACGTTCTGGCACATCCCGCCACGTCAGATCGAAGGACGATCCGGACTGGTGCGGCTACACAACGCCGGCCTACCGGATGGATCGACCCGTGACATTCCCATCCCGCTGGACCATCACGGCCGACTGCTCATCAACTTTGCCGGACATCCGTTTCGCACAGGCTTCCCGACCAGCACCGTACTGGATCTCTCCCGCTTGATCGACCGCAAAGACAGTGACAGTCTAGGCGCGCTGGTCAACGGCAAATCGGTGATGCTTCTCACCCAGCCGCCTCAACTGGAACGAACGATCCCGTCCGGGGAGGAGGCTTCGGACATGCTCCTGCAAGCGCATCTGCTCCGCACGCTGCTGACGCAAGACTGGATCCGTGACCTGCCTCCGCTGCAACGAGTCGTCGTGACGTTTGCCCTCTGCTTCGGCGCGGCCTGGATGGTGCTCCGTCGCGCGGATTGGAAGGGCCCGGCGCTGGGCGCGGCCATGTTGCTGCTTTATGTCAGCCTGAGTTGGACCATGCTGGCCACCGTCCACTGGGTGCTGCCGTTCGTCATTCCCGCCACTGCCACCAGCATCGTTCTCATCACCGGCAGCCTCCTCGGCCAGTCGGTGGCCACCAGACGTCTGGTGCTGCTCGAGCAGGATATGCTGCAGGTTCAACAGCATCTCGTGGCGGTGCGTGAAGCGCTGATCTACCGGGAAACGGCCGTGGAAAGCCTGCAAGAGGATTTGGAATCCGCCCGGGCGAGCATGTCACAGTCTGCCTCCAAAGAAGCCGAATCGAGCCGGCTCGCTGCGGATCTACAACTCAGGATCGCCGAGGCCCAGGCGCAGGAAGACGCGACGCGGCAACGGATGGACGCTCTCGAACAGCAGCTTGAGCGTATGCGGGCCGCGACCATCAGCGCAGAGCCGCTGGGCAACGTCGAACAAGAGGCGCTTCGCCGGGAATGCGAGCAGGCCGGGATGATCACCAGTCACCCGGCGATCCTCACGATGTTTCGCGACCTCAAAAAAGGCGCGCGCACGACGGTCACGGTCCTGATCACGGGCGAGGCGGGAACCGGCAAAGAACTCTGCGCCCGGGCCGTCCACCGCTTGAGCCCGCGGGCGGCACACCCGTTCATCGCCGTGAACATGGCGGCCATCTCACCGGAACTTTTCGAAAGTGAACTCTTCGGTCATGTCCGCGGCAGCTTCACGGGCGCGCATGCAGACCGCAAAGGATATTTCGAACTAGCGCACCACGGCACGATTTTCCTCGATGAAATCGGCGACCTGCGGCTTGACCATCAAAGCAAACTCTTGCGGGTCTTACAGGACCGGTCGTTCTATCGGGTAGGCGCCGCGACCCCCACCACCGTGGATGTCCGAATCGTGGCGGCAACCAACAAGGATCTGCAGCGCGGCGTCTCGGAGGGCTGGTTCCGGGAAGATCTGTATTTCCGACTCAAGGGCCTCGTGTTGCACCTGCCGCCGCTGCGCGAGCGCCGGGGCGATATCCCGCTCATTGCCGACGCCTGCTTGCGCGAAACCATGCGACACACCCAACATCCATCCCTGCGCCTTTCAGAAGAAGCGGTCTCGGCGCTGATGCAACAGCCTTGGCCGGGCAACGTGCGTGAATTGCGGCAGTGTCTGGAGCAGGCCGCCGCGCTGTCGGACAATCCCGTCCTGTCTGCGGCGGATCTCCGCCTGTTCGGCCCATCATTGCAGAGCAGCGGGCCGACTGGTCCCGCGCCGCTCTTGCCGGATCCCGCGGGCGACCTCGCAGTCTTACATCAACTGCGTCAACTGCGCTTCGACATGCAAGCGACGGCGAAAGCGCTAGGATGGGATCGCAGTACGGTGACGCAGCGGCTCAAAGGGCTCTGCTTTCAAGCGCTCGTGGATTCGGCCGGGGATCAGGCCAAGGCCGCGGCCGCGCTGGCCGGAGACCCGTCCCTCCTGCGTACCGTCGAGCTGAAATTGATGGATTACCATGGCCACCTCATGGAGACCATCAGCCCGTTTTCCAGCGTGGACGAGGCCCTGCTCGATTGCAAGCGGCGTTTCAAAAACTTGCCCGAGCGCCACTTCAAATCCGTCGAGGCCTTGGTGCGGCGGCATTTCGAGTAGTAGCACCATGAGGTGACTTACCAATTGCTAATGACGACGGAACAGAAGATCATCAAGACCAAGGTGGGCGTATTGGAATTGGCGAAACACCTGGAGAATGTCGTCAAGGCCTGCCAGGTGATGGGCTGTAGCATACCTAGACCAACGGAATCTGTGAACGGCTCCACAAGACAATGCTGAACGATGTTACCGAGACCCCACTAGGGACGCTGGTGTTACGGCAAAAACGCCTTTGTAGACGTTCGCGGACAGTGTGCCGTTGGCGAAGGAGAAAATGTTAGCGGCCTAAACTCGGCGGGGACTCGCTGTCTGTCAGATGAAGTCTTGAGCTACCCATAAATTGATTACTGGTGAGCACCAGGCACCTCCCACTATTTACGCCGCGATCTGTTCAAACGAAAAATGAGGAATGTCGGCTCTGTCTCTCGCATGCTCGATAGTCATCGCGCAAATATTGCCCTCCTTGTCGAGATCGAGTTGGGTGTTTTCGTCCAAATCTTTCGTCTCGGCAACATCCGCGGCTCTAAATGTAATATGCAGAGTGTCGGTATCCTGAAAATACTTGATGGTCATAGCCTGAAGCTCCTATCAAAGAAAGCATTATGGATTGTATCGCGATCAGGCAGTAGTACAACCCGCAAGAATCTGTCATCCATTTCGTGAATTGGCGCCCACAGACGAACACGCCCATCCGCTTGCACAATTTCCTTCACTGGATCACGAACTACTCGCTCAATCCATTCTTGACGAATCATAGCACGGTCCGGACGTTGTCGAATGAATTCAAAGTATTTAGTAGCTTTCACCGTGCTGTCTTTGCCCTATGGCTTTCGCCATTTCTTGAATCCGAGTGTACTGAAACATGCGCCGTTTATCTACCCTCACCCTCCTTCGTGATCTTCAATCGTCAGGGTCGTATCATCAAGGGTTTGCCCCTCTGACAGAATACATCCCCGACCGATCTCTGCTCCGGGATCCAGTCGAGGCCATCATATTTTGCGTGGATCAGTCGGGTGTCATCCGTAAAGATTTGGAACCCCCGCTCGGTGGTCGAGGCTGAAATTTCATAAGCACGGAGCAAGCGATACAGCCTCTCCCACAAAGGATTACGCGACGACAATGTCCGTCACTCAACATTTCCGTTAGAATGACTCGGATCAATGATAGTTCGTTGCAGAACAAGGCCGCCTAACGGCCAAGCCAGACCGCGAAGAATAATCCAGACCACTCAGAACTGTATGAACAATAGAGCATGAACGAATCAGGGTCCGTGAGTTGGTCAGAAGGAGGGCGGTCTTGCTCCGCACATTGGCGTTCGGAGTGGGGCGCGCCGCCGCCTACCCGAGTGATGATCGCCGACGACAGCATGACTGCCGATGCTGCCCATCGGTTGGCCTGCGAAGGTACCGCACTCCTGTGGCAGGGTGACTTTCACAACGGAAAACAGCTGCTCAATGCCATGGCCAGACGGGCGGATCGCCATCCTCCCAAGCCCGGCACGTCCCCGGCGGAGTCCTTTCATTTTCACCGGCAGACGCAATCTCGCCGCGCCCGCATCCTGGGTATGTTGTTGATCGCCTTGGAGGATGATTACTCCATCCGGCTGCGCCGCGCCCCCGACCTCCGGCAGGCCTGCACCGAAGCCTACGGCCCGGCAACGGCTCGCGCATTAATTTCGCTGCGAGAGTTGCTCGGGGTGATCGGCGCACATGAATGGCGAAAGAACGGGCTCCAAGTCCCCGCCTTGGGCGATCGTATCCATCCGCACTACGGAGTGTTTTCGCCGATACGGAGCGAGTACGTCACACTGGTGGCCGATGAGCCGCTGCCCCCTTGTACGCTGGCCTTCGATATCGGCACGGGCACCGCGGTGCTGGCGGCTGTCTTGGCCCGCCGCGCGGTCCCGCGAGTCATTGCGACCGACCAGGATCCCCGCGCCCTAGCCTGCGCGCGCGAGAATCTCGAACGGCTTGAGCTGAGTAACCGGGTGGAAGTGGTGCAGGCCGATCTTTTTCCGGAAGGCACAGCTCAACTTATCGTGTGTAACCCGCCATGGGTACCCGCACGGCCGACCTCGCCCCTTGAACAGGCGATCTACGATCCCGATAGCCGCATGTTGTATGGATTTCTGAATGGGCTGGCCGGCCACCTGGAGCCGGGTGGAGAAGGCTGGCTGTTGCTCTCCGACCTCGCCGAACATCTGGCACTCAGATCCAGGCGCGAACTTCTCGCCGCCTTCGAGCGGGCCGGGCTTGTCGTCGCCGGCAAGTCCGACATCCGGCCGCAGCATCCACGCGCCTCCGATCAGGCCGATCCCCTACGCGCCGCCCGCGCGGCGGAACTCACCTCGCTCTGGCGATTGAAACACCGATGACGGGCGAGGTACCTCCTCACGCCACGCCGATGGCGTCAGGGGATAAAGCGCGTGGGAAGGGGCCTTGCCGCCTGGCACTGGCGGGATGCGCAAGGCAAACCAGGAAACCAGCGTTTCGTTTGCAGTTCCTTTAAGCGGCAGAGTTTTCGAGTACCGTCTCCGCTCGATGCGTAGATGCTCAGCGTAAACCGGTCGGCCTGATCCCCGCTCCCCGCATCGTCCCAGCGATCGAAATAGGTCACCCCTTTGTACCGGAACACTCCATAGAGCTGGTAATTGGTTTCACCGGCCACGCGCCCGTCCTGGCGGGGATTCTGCAGAACCAGATTCGTCAAGGCGCGATCGATGCCGCCGAGGTTTTCCGTGAGCACCACAATGGGAGCCGAGTAGGCCCGGCCGACTGATCCATCATTGTGTGAACGGCACAAGGCGGAATGGAGTTTGAGCACCGGCTCCGCCTTTCCATCATTGTTGATATCCACCTGCGCCCAATAGGCCCACGGCTCCTCTTTGGTGCTGATTCTGCGGATCGCATCCTCGAATCGGCTGTCGTCCAGGAGGGAATTGCCGGCAGATTCGCTGCCGGAGGCGAGGAAATAGAGGACCTGTTCCATCGCGTCGAGATGGCCCGCCACATCAAACGGCGTCCATGCCGCAGGCTCCAAGTCAAACTGCGCACTGTACTCCCGCTCGCAGGCGGGATGCACGGTCATCCGTTCCAGATTTTCTTTACAGGCCTCACAGACGTCGATCCCCTGACCGAGCGTCAGCTGATAATCCGCCGCCTGCACCAACGACACCATGAGAAGCCAAGACAACAACAGCCACGAGAACAACCACTTCATCGAACGCATCTCCCTGCTTGAAGCCATACACAGGTGATCACTCGCATTTTTTGTTCGATCTTACAGCAGCACCCAAGCCTCACAAACATATTCCTGGAACTGCGCCGGGCCGTCGTCACGATAGCCTGCACCTGCGATGATGTTTTCCCCGGGCGCCCGAGAGGTCAACGCACCGCCCGATAGCAAGAGTTGTGAGAAGTAGGCTGGTTGTTGCTGTCGGATCGAGTGGAGTATCCGAAACTACGACCAAGGCACAACCGGCTCGGGTGTTTTAACAGGCAGCGCTCGTGACAGGCAAGAGGGGGATGCAAGCTTCTCCCTCACGAAGATCGCGAAGGTATGCCATGCGGGGCCAGCCCCGCATCCCCGCTGATCCCCGCATGATTAGCGCGTTCTACGCATCTACCCAATTTACCTAACCCCTTGTTGCGTAATGGCTTTCGGATCATCCAGCCGGCGACTGCGCCTGGCCTTTGCCTTGCTCTACGCACCGGCCAACGGCGGGTGCTCGGCAGGAAGGAGGTGAGCAACAGCAAGCCGACCCCGCAAGCGCAAGGCGATCGAATCCTCCATCAGCAACCAAGGAGCCGGAGCAATCCGGCGCCACAACACAAGGAGCAGGCCACCATGCAGAAAGCCCCCACAGCCTCAGTCAGCGCAGGACCGGTTTCTCCCACCATCATCGGCCCCGATCGGGACATGAAGGATGTCTATATCCTGAGCGGTCTCGTCGGGTTCCTCGCCATCGTCGTCGCCGCCTTCTGGTACTACTCCCAGGCGGATGAAGCGGCACATAGCAACCGAGCATTAGAAGCGCTCGATAGTACCCAAGTGTCCCAGGTCCTCAAGGACTCCACCGACAAGATGCCGGTGTCGGCTGCCATGCCGATCACTCATGTGGAGACCGTGCCATTGGCGGCGAGAAGTACGGACATCCTGCACGACGATATCCATTTTGAAATCGGCCGCAAGGGTTTGAGCGACGACGGCAAGGCTGCTCTACAGCGCCATGCGGAATTCCTGAAGAACGAACCGGATTGGGGCGTGTTGCTTCAAGGCTATACGGATCAACAGGGCTCGGTGAGCTTTAACAAGATTCTGGGCATGAAACGGGCCGAGACGGTCAAACAACAGCTCATTTCCCTAGGCGTGCCGGAATCGGCCATCCGCACGGTGAGTCTGGGTGAGGAAGGCGCGCTGTGCATCGACCAGAGCGATGTCTGCCGGCAGATGAATCGGCGCGTGCATATGGAACTGCGGAAGATCGGCCGTGAGCACATGGTGATTCCGGCCGTGACCACGGAGTCAGTGACGGATCCTTTCTCCAGCACCTCTGACTTTTCCTTGGAACCGGCTCCGGTGGATTCAGGCAGCGACAGTGGTTCTCCTTCCCCTGCTTCCTCCGACGGGGCTGAGTCTCCCATTGAATCGGCCACCGGCAACTAAGGCAACGCCGGGGTTCACCCTGGGAAAGACCCACGGTTTTTCCCAGGGAACCCCCTACTACGCAACACACCTGCATCGGACAACCAGAGGATCGCATGATGACTAAATGGTTCTTTGCTCGCCGCTCTCGACTTCATAGATCTGCACGCTGCTTGATGGCCTGCATGGTGCTGGCCATTGGTCTTGGCACTGCTCCTCCGAACGCCCACTCGATCGACTCCCCGCCCAGGTTGAGCACCGGCGTCGTTCCTACCATGGGTATCAACGAGGTCACGGAAGGCGCGCTGCTGTTCCGTACCGAGCAGGCCGGCCGATTCACGCCGGCTCCTGTTCTAAGAACCGACGTGCAGATCGCCGTCACCGGTTCCATAGCCCGCGCGACGGTCCGGCAGGAATTTACAAACCCCAGCCACAGGAAAGGGGACTGGCTGGAAGGCATGTACGTGTTCCCTTTGCCGGAAACGGCAGCCGTCGATCACCTGCGGATGCGAATCGGCGAGCGGATCATTGAAGGACAGATCAAGGAACGGGCCGAAGCAAAGAAGGTCTATGACCAGGCCAAACGGGAAGGCAAACGCACTAGTTTGCTGGATCAGGAACGGCCGAACATCTTCACGACCTCTGTGGCCAATATCGGACCAGGCGAGCGCGTCACGATCGAAATCGAGTATCAGGAAACCGTCCGATACGAGGACGAGCAGTTTCAGCTCCGCTTTCCCATGGCCGTGGGACAGCGCTACATTCCCGGCACGCCGGTCATCATCGAAGGGCAGCCTCCAGCCGGGTCCGGCACCATGTTGGACACAGACCGTGTCCCCGATGCCTCGCGCATCACGCCGCCTGTGCAATCACCGGGGCATGGCTCGATCAATCCCGTCAGCCTCTCAGTGACGCTTCAGCCAGGTTTCCCCATCGACGATGTCAAGTCGCCGTATCACCCCATCATGACCATTCCGGACGCGGAAGGCGGCTATCACGTCACCCTCCGGGCCGACGCGGTACCGGCCGATCGCGACTTTCAACTCACGTGGCACCCGGCGCCGAGCAGCAAGCCCATCGCCACCGTCTTTACGGAGCAAAAGAACGGGGAGACCTATGCCATGCTGATGCTGGTCCCGCCGACACAGCATGCCGAGCAGGCGCCGCGCATTCCTCGCGACCTCGCCTTCATCATCGATACCTCCGGCTCCATGGCCGGCCCGTCGATCGACCAAGCCAAACGGGCCTTGGCCGCGGCGCTCACGCGACTTTCCACGCAGGATCGCTTCAACATCATCCAATTCAACCATACCGTCCGCTCGCTCTTTTCAGTCCCTCAGCCGGTGACCATCACGACCATCAAACAGGCCGTCCGGTATACCGAGCAGCTGTATGCTGATGGCGGCACCGAAGTGATTCCCGCCTTGCGACAAGCCCTCAAGAGCCCGCAAGACAGCTCGAGACTGCAACAGATCATGTTGCTCACCGATGGCCAGGTCGGAAATGAGGAAGAACTCTTCGAGCTGCTGCACCACCGAGTGGGCAACCGGCGGTTATTCACCATCGGCATCGGGTCCACGCCCAATAGTTACCTGATGCGAAAAGCCGCCGAATTCGGGCGCGGCACGTTCACCTACATCGGCAAGGTGAACGAGGTCGAAGAGAAGCTGGAGCGCCTGTTCAAGAAATTGGAACGCCCGGTGCTGGGGGACATCTCCCTCGATCAGGCCGGCTGGTCCGGTCTGGAACAATATCCAGCCAAGATTGCCGACCTCTACGTAGGCGAGCCGATCCTGCTGGCCCTCAAGGCCAATACACTCCCCTCGCAGGCGGTGCTGCAGGGGCAGGCGGGGGGCCGCTCCTGGTCGCTTCCCATCACATTCAACCAGGCCGCTGCGCATGGCGGACTCTCCGTCTACTGGGCACGGCAAAAAATTTCCTCGCTGATGGATGAAGCCACGAAGGTCGGCAGCGACGAGGCAACGAAAACCTCCATCCTCGAAACGGCGCTGGCCCACCACCTGGTGAGTCGCTATACGAGTCTCGTGGCAGTGGATGTCACACCGGCCCGACCGGACATCACTGGAACCGACCAGGGCCAGGCGATGAACCGGGCGAGTGCGCAGGAACTCGGAGCGTTACCGAAGACGGCTACCGGATGGCAACTGCAGATCCTGCTGGGATTGGCGTCACTCCTGCTGGCCGCCTGGCTTCGAGAATTGCGGAAGACAGCCGCATGAACCGCAGCAGACCGCATGCGCCTTTCGTAATCTGGCTGATCGCGAGCCTCTTCGCCGTTGGATTGTGGCAGGTTTGGGAAGGATCATGGATCTATGCCAAGGCCGGGCTCGCTCAGCTTCTGCTCGAGCGGGCCTGGAGCCGTTCACTGAGTGGAGAAACCATGGCCAAGCCATGGCCCTGGGCCGACACCTGGCCCATCGCTCGCCTGCAGGTGCCGCGTTTATCGGTGGATCTGATCGTCTTGGCCGGCGCCTACGGGCGCACCTTGGCCTTCGGTCCGGGGCACGTCGGGTCAAGTGCCTTGCCGGGACAGGAAGGCACCATGATACTCGTCGGGCATCGAGACACGCATTTTCAGTTTTTGCAGAACCTGCAACCGGACGACCGGCTCGAAATGATGGGATCGGATGGAACGGCCCGCCAATACAGGATCATCGAACAGCGGGTCATGGATCAACGGAGTGACAGCATTGCCACGAACCAGGAAGGCGAGGAGCTGATTTTGGTGACCTGCTTTCCCTTCGATGCGATCACGACCGGCGGGCCGTTGCGGTATGTGGTGCGGGCCGAAGCAGTGCCTTAAGCCAAACGCTCATGAGGCTCTTCGGAATCCTGATCCGGCCGAGCCGGGGCGGGAAGCTGCCGTTTCCCCGCTGTTTCAACCAGGCGAAGAGGCTGCGCCGCGCCGATGGTCCAACGCCTGTAGGCCAGCAGCCCCCACAACAAGAAGGCGCCCAACACATAGTGGGACAACAGCAGCGTGCCTGCCCACCCATTCGTCGCGTCCTCCCCCGCATAGATCACGGGAGCGGAAATGAGCAACCCGCAGAAGGCCATTGCCGCAACCCACCGACCCTGATCCGGGATCGGCAGCCGATTTCCCGCATACAGCGACAGCGGCAGCAGCAGAAACAGGTAGTAATGTGTCCAGGAAATGGGACTGATCAACAGCGCGAGGCAAAGCACCATCGAAAGCTCAACATAGGTCGTGTCCTTGCCTCTGCTGACCGGCTTGCGCAAAGACACGATGCAGGACAATCCGACCAGCAGAACAGCGGCGGCTTGACCCGTCATCCGGATGTCCATCGGCGCCGGCATCGGTTTCCAATCATACAGCCGCGCGCCATCCTGGAACCGCAACAGCAGACCCTCGATCGATTGCACATTAAATGCGGCCAGGCCTTGGCCGGATAACGGCTGAATCACCTCGCGATACCATTCGACGTGACTGGCCCATCCGGCATACCACAGCGACATCGCGGTGACGGTCATGAGCGTCAGCCCGTAACCAGTCACCACGCGCCACCGCCGCACGCCCACAAAATAGAGGGCAAACAGCAACAGCGGGAGCTTGATGATGGCGGCCAGCGCGAAACAAGCGCCTGCGCATCGTTCCCAGGTTTTCTCCATGCCGACGACGCCCGCGATGAGCAAGAGGAGAGCGATGTGCGTCAGGTTCCCTTCTTTGACGCTATAGACCAGCGGCCCGTTCGCCATGAAGAGGAGCACGATCAGCCACTTTCTCCACGCGGTCGTTTCCGAAATCGACCAGAGCAGCCACAGGCTCAGGACTAGGCTCCCAATCGAGAAGATGACAAAGAGCCACTGCGCATGGCGCAGGGTGAGCATCGAAAAAGGCGTGAACAGCAGGGCTACGATGGGGATATTGACGAACCCGCACACCGGCGTATCCCAGCAGCGCACGAAGAGGTGAGGAATATCGTCGATGATCGCACGGCCCGCAGGGTAGTAGGCCACGGAGAAGTCAGAAAAGGTCACCGCCGGTTCGGAGACGTTCCAAGACCAGGTCAAGATCCCGCAGAGCGTCAGACCCGCCAGACCGCTGGCCGCGAGGCCTCCCCGGTTCAATCGGATGGCGAGCAGTGCCAGCAGGCTGGGGAACAGCGCAAGGGCGTAAACGAGTAGGTGCTGGTGCATAGGGCAGCACGGTCCTTATCGGCAGTCCGCGCCGAAATATTGAGGCCGATTCCCGCCGGCTCCTCTCCCGGCAGCCTTCACAGCGAATTTCCATGCCTCTGCTACATTTGACGAAGGCGGGCAGCCCTGCTCGCCCTTTCTCGCCCAGGCATCCTGCGCCCTGCCGGGACAGGCAGCTGTTCTGCAATGTGAGTCTGCGATGAGTTTCATCAGCGACGGGAATACCGCTCGACCGCTTCCATACGACGACCAAGACCCCGACGGGGGAGCAACAGAACCGTCAACTTCCCCGGCTCCTCAGCCGCCTCCCCGTCCGGCCGTTGTGGACGTCGTGGATGGAATCGTCGCGTTGGTGCTCGCGATAGCCGTCTGTGCGGGGTGCCTGACTTTGGCGCAGACCATGCCGCCGTTTCTGCTGCAGTCGATGGATTTCTGGTTCGAAGCGGACACGATCCGCGAAGTGTCCAACATGACGTCGAGGCAGGACGATCACTCCCGCACGTCCGTCCATCCACTGTTTTCCATCCTGACCTTCACGCCGACCTACCTGCTGGCAAAAATCCTGTCCCTGTCGTCGACTCAAGCAGTTCTCGCCATGACCAGTGTGATCGGCGGAATCTGGGCGGCCACGCTCTATATGCTACTGCGGCTTCTCGGGTGCCGGAAGCTGGATGCGGCCGTCTTCACAGGACTCGGGCTCTCGAGCGCGTCGGCACTCTTTTGGCTGCCGGTTCCGAATTCCTATTCCTGGGGATCCCTGTCGATCATGCTGGCGCTCATCCTGCTGCTCTTCGCCGAACAGCGCCAGGTCGGCGCGGGAATGTATGTGGTCACCAGCGCGTTTAGTTTAAGCATCACGGTGACGAATTGGATGGCCGGCCTTCTCGTCACGCTGGCGCGATGGCCATGGAAACAGGCCGCGCAACTGTCCATCAATGCCTTCTGTCTCGTCGTGCTCCTCTGGGGCCTGCAGAAGTTTCTGTTTCCATCGGCGGAGTTTTTTATTGGAAGTCGCAAAGAAGCCACCTGGATCAATCACCCGCAGTCCGGATCAAGCCTGAACATCGCCTCTTCCTTTGTGTTTCACACCCTGATCGCACCGGCGGTGCGATTCATCGATGACGATGGGTACATCCAGTTCGGCGAGGATTCATTCCGCATCTCGCAACGACTGGCCTTTCAATTTTCCTCGCCCGGTTCGGCAGGCCCGCTGGGATGGCTCGCCGTGGGCCTCTGGTCAGCCTTGCTCCTTCACGGATTCTGGCGACTCGTCACGATGGGAGAGCACCTTCGCTTCCGTCTTGTGGTGAGCGCACTCCTTGCCTTTGAGCTCTCCCTGCATATGGTGTACGGTGAAGAAACCTTCACCTACAGTCTGAATTTCATCCCGCTGCTCCTGGCAGTGGCGGCGCTCGGGGCCGTCGGTTCCGGCCGGAGAGTGCGGATCGTGGTGGTCCTCGCCGGCCTTCTCGCCCTCTGCGCCGGCGTGAACAACTGGCAGCAGTTCCAAGAAGCCAGGGACGCTGCGACACATTTCACGTCCCAGCGAGAGTTGATGACCGGCATGATGGAGCGTGATCCTGAACGCCCCTGGCCACGCTCGGTCGGACACATTCCGCTGGCGAAGCCAGGCGCGTCCGAAGCTGAACACGCGTATCACGAACCAGGAGGAGACTTTAGCCCGCAGACTCCAAGTTTCGGCTTGTCCTTGTGGCTTTGCGATGCTCAAGGGCGACCGGTGCTGACCAGCCAGACCGTGCCGCTCCAGGAGATTCAGCAGACGTTCGCGCCGTCGAGCGATCCGGATGTCCCGGCCATCGTCACGCAGACACCCTACTACGATGCGACCTGGTCACGCCTGGATGCCACGCGCTGGGAACTCCGGTTCACGAATCGTTCCGCCTATCGGCCGGCGATCGTCGTTCGAAGCGTGGGACCGGCGGGAGGCCCGGTCACGGCGTTGGAGTGGACCGGGGAACGGGTGGAAGTGAACGATCGGTGGACGGTGCAGGTGACGCCGGCTCCCGCACAAGTCACGCTCGGCGATGAGACCCGCGACGGCTGGATGACCGCACAATCAACCGACACGGCGTGGAAGGACGGTTCAGGCTGGGGATATGCGCGCCTCATGCTGCAACCATCCCTACCTACCACGTCCATTGAATATCGCGTGGTGGTTTCCGACCTGCGCATTCCCATCGAAATGCATCGCTGGTACAAACAGCCTTCGCAGCAAATCCATCTCAACCTGCCGGATCCGCGGTTTCAAGCATCGATGGATGCGCAAGTGGCTCATCTCATGATGGGATTGATCGCCGCGGAGACCAGGCCCGGCGATCCCGCAGTTTTCCACCGCGCCTGGCAACGGCAGGGCGCCTATATCGTGTCGACTCTGGCCCGTTCCGGAGGGGCCCATGCGAGCCGGGTACTGTCTCAATATCTCGCCACGCATGATTTCGGCGGCGGGGCCGGACCGGAAGCCGACATTCCTGGACTCTCCATCTGGGCCCTCACAGAATCGTCCGCCTACGCGGCCGATCGTCAGCACGATCAGTGGCTCTGGCCGCATATCGTTCGAAAAGCTCACCGTATAGAAGCGATGCTGGAGGCACAGGCTCCGATGATGGAGTCGTTCTCCATTCCATCCCCCTATGACCTGCAGCATGGGCAAGCGGTCCGGACAGCGATTCTGGCCAAACCTTCTCAGGATGGCTTGATCGTCGGCCGTGTGGGATCGGAATGGCCCTTACTGTATGTCAACGCTGTCAGCTATCGCGGGTTGCTCGCTGCGGCCGATTTTGCGGAACGGCTCGGCAAGCCGCGCCAGGCCGCGGGCTGGCGTGCGCGCGCCACCAAACTGCAAGCGAACTGGGAACGCCGGATCGAAAACAGCGGGGCTCCAAGCGGCATCTCGACCGTGCAGTTCACCCTTCCGAGCAACTCGTCTCACGATCATCACGACTTGGCGCAACTGCCGCCGACCTTGCGGCCCTCCGCCGAACAGCAGAGCATGGCGGCGCAGGTGGCGCTTGCGCATAGGGCCTTGCGAGAAGGCCGCCCGGAAGAGGTCTGGGAAACGCTTCGCCGGCTCTGGGCGGTCCAGGCGTCGCCGGGTCTGTATACGTGGAATAGACCGGCGCCCACCACCGAGGAAGTGGCCGATGGCTGGCAGTATGCACGGGGATGGCATGATCGGGCCACCGTGTCCCCCGACTATGAAACCGCAGCCCTGCTGTTACTGCTGCAACAGGACATGCTGGCTTATCTGGAGGACCACGCAACAGACCCGGCCGTGGTGATCGGGGCAGGAATGCCGGCCTCCTGGCTCGCGCATCGGATGTCGGCTTCCGGACTCGCGCTTCCCGGCGGCTCCCTCGCCTGGCAATGGGATGGACAGGCCATGCACGTCACGCTGCAGGGTCCGTCACGAACCATCAGGCTCGGCCCGGCATTTCCCCCAAATGCGGAACTGCGGATCACCAGGATGCCTTGATCGGGATCCATCGCTAAACTTCACTTCCCATCTCCTTGTCTCAGCCGACCGTTCCTTCAGAGCTTCTCTAACGGCCTAACGCTGAAGATCTTCGCAACGTTGTTCTCCTAGCCGGCCTTCGTTGATCGTCCTTGCCATCAAGATAAACCCGTGGCTGATTCGATCGGCTCTCTGCGCCGCTAAGAGACTCCGTTACGCTGAGTCAAAGGCGAGGATCAGCCCGAGGATGGCGAGGTGTTGGTCTGCGGTGAGCCGCTGGACACCCGGTGAGGAAAACCCATCGCGGAAGAATCCGCCTTGTGAACCGGTCGATCGATCGTACCGGTGCTCCAGACGCACAATGACCAGCTGTTGCCCCACATGTTTCTTAAATTCGAGGGTGGTGGTGTTCGCCCAGAGCAATTGTTCATGATCCGTCATCCTGCCTTGGGGATCCCAGTAGAATTCAGGCCGGATCGCGACACTCCATGGGCCGGCCAGGTGCCGCTGCGTGAACAGGGCCGCCCCCATCCAGACAGCCCGTGGAGCGCCGGACACATCCGCCATCCTTTCGGTTCCGACGTTGTACGATAAGGCGACTCGCCAATCCGGCTTGCGCCATTCCGCGGTCGTATCGGAAAACGTCCGCCAATATTCAACTGACGCCGTGCGCTGGTCTGGTCCGAGATACAGGTTTTCATAGAGGGTCAGATGGTCTGATACGCGCCATTCCATCTTGGAGAGATAACTTGGACTGTCGTTCGCATGCGCCAGGTGGCGGTACTCATTGATCAGATACAAGCCGAGCTCCAGCGATTTGGTCACGGGATAGGACGCGCCGACTCCCAGCACAAAATTCGGGTTGTAATCGGTAATGTAGCTTCGCGTGTAGTTTGCGTTGTACTTGGCATAAAACTCTTCATAGGTTTTTGAACCTTTCATGAGACCGGCGGAGAAGGTGACACCATGTCCGACCGGCGCCAGATAGCTGACATTCGCGCGAGCGATATGGCGCAGGGTATCGGCGCCTGAAACAGGCCGGGTTCCGTCGGCCCTCGGCTCAGGGACCAGATCATTGGTGTCGTACCCGGCTTGGAAGGCCAGTTCCACGCCCCAGCGAGAATGTGCTGCCGGGTCTTTTCGGAGGTAGAGCAGCCCGATGTTAGGGGCCAGCTCATTGGTCCTCGGCGACGTTTCTTTACTGCGCCACTGATGGTTTTCGGGATGGTGCCCGCTCTGCGCGTAACTGAGATCGGCGAATCCGCCGTATTGCCAGAGATCCGCCGCGCGGGCGCCGTCCCAGCCCATCACGCAGAAAAGGACCGTCAGGAGAATGGCCACAAGCATGGAGGCTCGCTCTCGAGGCGATGCGACCGACTAAAAATCCACCTCGATTTTATTCATGATTTTCCTCTCCTCCGCGAAATCCTGCGCCACCTGCTCTGCGTGGACCTTGCTTTCGTGGTCATCCGACATGCCGCTGAGATAAATCACGCCGGGCTCGACGCTGACTTCGATCCGGCTGAGATTCAATTCATCGGTGACCAGGAGCGCCTGATCAATGCGTGAGGCCAGGGCATCATCGGCGGCATAGTTCCCTCCCGCGCAGCCCTCCAGCCCGATTGCAGCCAGACCGGACAAGAGGCCCAGCGCGATCACGCGCCATACAACGGTGGAAGGAGTGTCGTTCTTCCCGTGCATGAGCAGTTACGACGACGTCTGAGGAATGATGGAAATCCCGCCATTGGTTTCAAGCACCGCGTATTTGATCTGCTCCATGCGTGCAATGCCATGTTTCTCTCGCGCGGAAGACAGAATGTCCTGCTCGTCTACCCGGGACTTGCGCATCAACTCCTTCAACGGCCGTCCCTGCTCTACCAGCACCAGCGGCAAGCCCTCGAGATGACGATTCAACGCCGGGAATCGCTGCTTGAGCAGCGAAAAAGCAATGTCGAGGCCCACCAGGGACAGGATGACCAGCATGCCGTTCGTCAGGGAAAAATCATTGCCGATCATCGCATTTTGCGTGGCTTCGCTGACGATCAAGAGCAGCACGAAATCAAAATTGGTCATCTGCCCAAGCGTCCGCCGGCCTGCGATCCGGAACAACACCAAAAGGAAGAGATAGATCATGAACCCTCGTAGAATCGCATCCATACATCCTCCGTCTAGGGCCACACATAGTGGGTTATCGCCAACGGCTTGCCATCATCGACCTTGACCTGGCCCTGTATCACCCCGAACTCGTGAAACTGGACAGAGAACAACACCGTCAACGGGCTGCCATCCGTCTGAATGACGAAATCGTGACCGCCCTGACGCGCCTCGCCTCGGAGTGGCAGCGGCGAGACAGACAGGACTCGCACCGCGTCGAGGTAGGGGGCGTTGAACCAGATCCGGATTGTTCCCTCGCCGGGTCTCTTCTCAGGCGCCAGCGTGACGGCAATCTCGGCATTGCTTTCGACCCGGCCATAACGATCGTACGTGATGATGAGATCACGGCTATCACTGTGAGCTATGGCCCGAGAGAACGGATGGTGACCGAACAATCCAAGGAGACCAGCCGCCAGGATGCAGGCAATCCCTACCCACCCCGCGCGTTCCCGCCGCCAGTGGCGATACTGGTAAGACAGATCCTGTTGGATTTCTAAGTCTTTTGCCATAAGGCCCTGATCGATCATGGGCTATCCCGCTTCTTCTGAGAAATAGGGGAAACCCTAGCAGGATGGTGAAAATGTCCGCTGGCTTTGTTCTCGCGTCCTCCAGAGGCTCAACGTACTCGGAGTACGCTTCGCCTCCTCGCTTGCTGCGGCCGCGCTGGACGGCCATTTTGAACATCCTGTGCGCGGACTCTTCGTGATCTCAGACGATGCAGCCTGACCTTTTTTTGTGACCAGGGAGTTTGCCGGGACGCAGCCAACCTCGAAGCGACCGGCGACTTTGATGCTCTTCGACATCTGGAGAGGGAAGGAGAGGCGACTCAGTGTCGGCAGGCCCATGGGGTCGGATGATGTCCCGGATTGCGTGTCACCAGTTGTGCCGACGGAAATACCTTTGTATCCGTGGATACGGAGCAACCTCATACAGGCGAGCCTCCATGTCCGCCGGCTCGGGAAGCACCGTCGCCAATGGAGCCGAGGCCAACGTCGGATAGCTGGCGCGAACCTGCTCCTCCGCCTGTTGCTGCGCGCCTTCCTCCTGGACCATAGACAAAAACACCAGCCGACCATAGCGGGAGGATTCCACGCCGAATCGCCAGGTGCCGACAAACACAGGCGGCCCGTCTGGCACTGAAAACGAGGAGGCGAGATTCGCGATCGACAAAAACGGACCCTCGTGGATTTTCACCCGAGTCATTTCATACTGTCCCGGCGGGATAAACACGGCGAACTGCTTGTTGGCCTCACCAACGAGGATATTCCAGCGCTGGCCGGCAGTCGGCTCCATCAATTCGATCTCGTCTACGACCGGCTCAAACTTTCTCGCGCGCTCTCCGGTCAGCACAGTGACCACCTGCCCAAGGATTAAGACCTTTCTGGTTTCATCATGCGGCGACGTGGATGTTGGCGCATCAGTCACACAGCTCTGTAGGCCGAAGCACGCGACCAGTGATACGACCCACAGCGCCCAAACAGGTGATGCAACATGTGATTTCATTCGAAAATTATACACAACCTTCGAGCAGACAATTCGACAGTGCGACGTGGACAACGGCCCCGTAGTCTTCAACAGCTTCAGCCAGGAAACGACGGCTTTGAGAACATGTTGGCCGACAAAGACGGTGAGGCGGTCAGGCAGGCGGAATAGACATCCGCATAGCCCCTTTACTCAGAGGCTAGCGTGAGGCTGTAATTGGTGTTCTTACTGCCACCCTCATTGCGGATGAGCACCCCTCGATCAATCAAATCCTTGATGTCACGTTGGGCAGTGGGCATCGAACATTTCGCCAGCGCTGCCCATTTCCTCGCCGTCAGCTTGCCTTCGAACCCGTCTAGAATTCGATTCAGCACGTTCCTCTGGCGTTCATTGAGAGCGAGGCCGGTATGACGTTGCCAGAACGCGGCCTTACGCAGCACATCCGCGCATCCCGCCTCGGCGGCATCGATCGCGCTGGACACGCATTCGATAAACCACAGCATCCGCTGAGTGATGTCGAGATCGCCTTTCTGAGTCGCTTCGAGCGAGGCGTAATACGCGGGGCGCTGGCGGTGAATCTGTCCCGCTAGGCTGTAGAATCGCTGAGGTGACTGTTCAGAGCGCGCAAGACTCCGCTCTGCGAGCGCACGCGCAATCCTGCCGTTCCCATCGTCGAATGGATGGATGGTGACAAACCACAGGTGTGCGATCGTCGCATGGAGGATGCCGTCGATGGTGAGGGGCTCATTCAGCCATGCGAGGAACACCTCCATCTCAGCATCCACTCGCTCAGCTGGTGGCGCTTGAAAGTGAACCTTTTCACGTCCGACCGGACCTGAGCGTACTTGCATGGGACCATCGGCATCATCCCGCCACCCCCCGGTCTTTATCTTGCCCACACCTGAATAGCCGGTCGGAAACAGCGCGGCCTGCCACCCATACAGTCGCTTGCGCGTGAGAGGGGTATCCAGCTGGCCTGTCGCATCGAGCATCATCGCAACCATGCCCTCAGTGCGTCGGTCTTGGGGGTCGAGGGCGGCTCCAGGAACACCAAGCCGGCGCGCCACTGAAGAGCGGACACTCGACGGATCCAATCGTTCGCCCTCTATGTCTGCACTTTTGACGGCTTCTTCCGTCATAGCCACAAGTTCAGCCTCACGGCGTAGCTCGAAGCCCAACTGCATCATTTTGCCAAGGAGCCGACCTTGCTTCAGATGGGCCTTGCCGAGCGGGTTGAGCAATGGCTCAGCATTCCAGCGGAAGTGCGGCCAATCAGATAATTCCCAGATATACACATTCGCCTCACAACATGACGCGAATATACGCCTATTTGCATCACGATGCTAGCTATTCACATCATTATCTGAGGCGAATGTATATAGATTCGCCTCACCGGACGGAAGGGAAACAGTCCGATCAAATAGAGTCGATTCGGAGCGGTAGAAGCAGCGGCTTAGTTTTTCGAAGGTTGGCTCGTTTGTTCGTGAGGTGGCTGTGATGATTGGGGACTCATTAGGAAATCTTGGACGGGTCTTTCTTCAGGCAGTGGGCACACGCGACGACGAAATTTCTGACGCGCAGGCCTGGGGGCGGGCCTTGTACTTCCGGCAGTTGCTGCTACTGGTGACTCTACTCGCAAACCTCACCGTTTCGGCTCAGTAGGCCACCGTTCTCGTTCCTCGCCGTCCGTCGGGAGACGACATCCTATCCATAGGTCACGACCGGTTGTTTTTGCACCTGCGTTGCCTGCAGAGTTCCGCCACGCCCCCATGCCCAATCAGCCATCGCAATTTCACCGAGGTGGTTAGTGAACGGACTTATGCCCAAGTCTCCGCTGCCGATGCGAATGGCTTTCGCCAGCAGACTGGTCAAGCCCGGCAGTCCGTTGTTCACGTCCGTGCTTTCTTCTGCATCATCGGAACAACGGCTGAGCAACATATCTGCCACTACACTCACTCATGAGTAGGAGCCTACCAAGCGAGTGATCAACCTGGTTTCCACCATCCTCAGCCACAGCCCGTCTTCGGTTTCGCCTGAGCTGTTTTCGTTCGCTCTTCTGCAAGGTATTGTTTGGCCTTTTCAAGTTGCGACACCGCGCGTGGAAAGGGAGCAATGTGAATGGCCTTTTCCCACTGTACGATGGCATCTCGGTAGCGGCCTTTGCACATCAGAAACGCAGCATAGTCGCCATACGCATAGGCACTTCCCGGATTCAAGGCGATGCCCTCTTTCAGCAGCTGTTCCTGCAACGCAGCGTCGCCTCCAACTTTCGCTACACTTGCCCGATGCACTAGAACCAACATCGGATGATGTGGAAGTGTTGCCGTCTGTTGCGCGCGATCAAAGGCGTGAGTAGCCTCGGCCACGTGACCTTGCTTCTCATGCCAGATGCCCTCGAAATACCACGGGTAGAAGCTACTTGGGTCAAGCGCCTTGGCTTTCGCAATGTGTTCGGCGGCCTCGAGAAACTCTTTCTTGACAATTAAGACCCGTGCCAGCTGCGCATGCGCTGCACCGAGATTCGGATCCAAGCTCACCGCCTGCCGAGCATGCGTTAATGCGTCCTGAACCGCCGTTCCACCAAACGTGGTGAGATCATACCAATCGCCAATGGTATACCCACCGACCAGGGTTCCCAGCGAGACTGCGACATAAATAAACGCCTCATTGCGGTTCTGGTCCGCCGCCAGATTGATCTTGGTATAGGCATCCTGCAGCTGTGCTCGACTGAACACGTTGGCTTCGATTTGATAATAGGCCTCACGGGCCAGTGCCCGTGGCGTGCTCTTGTCTGCGGATGGAACTGCGCCCGTCCCACTCGGGGCAGCAAAGGAGGCTGAATAGAAGGCGATCACACTGAGCACAAGCACCCAGGCGAACGATTTCATGGTGATGGCCATTGTGTACCCCCGCGTGAACCGCATTTTTCTCGCCAGAACACCTACGCACCTGTGCTCGATCTTTCCATGCCCGTCTCATCTCAGCAAGCGGTGAGTGAAAAGATGTCGCGAAGTGGGGCGTGCAACCTTATTGGGGTCGGGTCCGCACGCGGATTTGAGAGCGGTCTACGATGAGGAGAGACGTGGTGAGTTCGGCTTCGGTGACCTCACTGAGCAATCGTCCCAAAGCCTGCTCGGATTCTTCGATCGTGGTCGGCCAAACCCGTAGGCACACGATGCCATGGTGTCGTTGTGCCGGAAACGAACGGCCATCGGCAAAGTCTTCATCGAAGGTCACAACGACAGCGCTCTGTTGTTGCGCCCAGGCGAAGACCTCTTCATCAGCCTTCCCGGACAATCCTACATCGGCGGTGTGGAAGACGGCCCACGTCGGCTTCAACAGCTTCAGCCAAGAAACGACGGCTTGGGGAACATTTTGGTCGAGAAGGATGGGCAGGCGATCAGGCACGCGGAATGACTTTCTCTTCGTCAATCACCTGGCTGGCATACTCAAGCGCTGCAGTGACATCGTTGTTGGTCAGTTCCGGGTACGCCTCAATGATCCCGGCCATGGTATAGCCACCGGCCACCATGCCGAGGATATTCTTCACCATAATACGGGTGCCGCGAATCGTGGGCTTCCCGCTGCAGACTTTGGGATCGACAACGATACGATCATCCATGACCGCTCCTCACTAACTAACCGGTGAGTCAGCTCGAGGCTAGGAGGTTGTACCTGTCCTGTCAAGATAAGCCGCTCGGTCCGAACAAGGCCGATGGAAGCACGATTCAAACGGGACCGAACACTCTCAGTCACACTGGCAGAATTGAGGGGTGAGAGCAGCGGTGTCGCAAACCGTCAACAGGTTGAAACATCGGAGAAATTTCTGGAGCCGGCGAGTGGAATCGAACCACCGACCTGCGGTTTACGAAACCGCTGCTCTGCCAACTGAGCTACGCCGGCCAGGCGGGGTGAGGCGCAATATTACTCAGACGGAGAAACACCTGTCAATGCGTGGGCTTCGGCTGCAGGTCGCCGCCGTTAAACATTGAAGAGGCGTTCTCGCGGAGAGAGAACGCCTCATATATCCAGCTGACTGGACGAGACGCGGCCTCACTGCGGTCAGCCTCATTAAGGCACCTTGCTAAGCGGAAGCTGTCGGAGTGGAGATGCTCCGTTGGATTCCGGAAGGCACAGGGGTTGTTGTGAATTCCCCAATGCCGACCGACCAACCGACGTCACCTGTTTCTTCACATAGGCACAGAGTTCGCCGGCGAGGACCGAGCCATTCTTGTCGAGATCGGCGGCGCCTCGCAGGCCCTTGAGCAAAAAGTAGGTGAAGAGGCCGTGTTGGCCTGGTTGGTACGCTTGGGCTTCCTGTAGAGTGGAGTTGCCCACCATCAACATCACTCGCTCCGCCTCCCCGTTCGAATCCTGTGCCATCCACCTCGGTGCAGCCACGCGAGCGGGATCCGCACCGGACGAGGGCTCGAGTGAGAGATCCAACATCACGACGGCTTGCTTAACCGGCGCATTCGCCAAGGCACGCTGCAACCTGGCCAGGGAAAAAGCACGGGTCGATCCGGATAACGTCGCGTCGAACGGCAACAGCGAGACGGCGCCCGTCTCATGATCCACAAGGGCTCGACCGGACACATAGACATACGCCGTGGTCTGCGCCCCCGCCTGCTTGGGCAACCATTGTTCAAGCACCTCGATCCAATCATCCTTCAGCCCCTTGCCATCCAGTACGAGCTTGACCTTTTGCGGCGGAATCCCCATCACAGTCGTAAAATAGCCGCTCATCACTTCGGCATCATGGGCAGCCAGTTTCATCGCCGGCATGGCGGGATCCCGGAACGCGCCGACTCCGATCGCAATGGCCACGGCATGCGGCAGTGCCGGTTTTGCTTTTTTACCCGGCAGTTGATCCACATCCACCGACATCACTTCGGTGGCGTCAGTCGCTTCAGGCCTTACGGCGACGAAAAACTTCTTCGACGAGGGAAGCGTGACATTCGCTGCGGCCTGCAACGCGCAGATCAATTCCGCCTGTTCCGCCTCCGACACCTTGCCGACAGTCCCCTCGACCGTCACGCGCCGGATCTCGCCCGGCTGTAACGAGCCGACTGAGACGGGCGTCTTCACCGACGCGACCATGGCGGGGTGCCCGCTGAGATCTACCCCGACGGCATCGGCCGGGGTCGTGCCTTCGTTTTTGACCTCGAATTCCACGCTGAAACGCTCGCCTTGCTCCAGGATATGGTTTTGATTCTGGTCCCGCAGAATGGTGCGAAAGGACAATTGGGTCGTCCCGGTCGGCAAAGCGGCTGCCGGCGTGGGCTGATCTGTCGCGGCGGTCGCCGGCGCTGGGATCTCCGGCGTATTCGATAACCTGGCAGCGGGCGGAGGGAGCGGCGTCGGCGCCCCTGCCTGCGCCATCGCGCCACGCTGCGTTTTGTTGGTCTGAGCTTGTTCACGGATTTTGGTGGCGGTGCCCAGTTGTTGGGCTACGCCTTCTACGACAGTGGCAATCACGTCCTTGGCTACCATATCGAGGCCTGTGAGGTCACAGGATTCCGCCCGCGCTTCCACCTCCCCCGTGGTCACGCTTTGTAGTTTCTTGCTGTGAAGCGCTGTCCCTTGCGGATCGGTATAGACAACGTCGAGTCCGAGTGCCACCGTGGCAGGATAGGATTTGTTGGCTTTACGGGCGACGAACAGGTCCACTCGACGAAGTCCCAGCGCCACATCAACGACGCCATCGATCCGTTCATTGGACGGCCCCGTCTGAACGACGACCCGCTCAAATACTTGATCCATCCGCTTCTTGAGTTCGGCCGCTAACGGCTCATGAATGGGCAACGCGACAGGCTGGGCGCAGGCGTCGCGATAGTCCAAGGCTGCGGCGCCGATGCTGGGATCGAGACGCAACAAGACGGTCAACGGGAGATTGTAGTGGGTGGACACGTGACGCGGGCTGAAGTACTGGCATCCGGTTGACACGAGCAATGCCCCCATGAGCGCCGCAAGAGCACACTGGGAGGACCGCCACCTGCGACACGTGATGCCACCGCCGATCAATCGCTGCACAATAGTTTTGTTATACCCAATCCGGCAAAGACATGACAACCGCCTGGCGACCGCGTTGACAGCTCCGTGAGGCTTCGTTATGGTCCCACGCGTGGTTTCTGCCAACGATGCAACCGGACGCGGCACCCCCCCGTGGACGTGGCGCGCCGTCGCCGACCTGATTCGCCTCGACAACCAGTCAGGCACCTGGCTGCTGCTGCTGCCAAGTCTCTGGTCCTTGATCTTGGCCAATCACGGTCGCCCACCGATCCGCTTGCTGGCCGTCTTCATGCTCGGGGCCTTTGTGATGCGGAGCCTCGGCGTGGTGTTCAACGACCTGGCGGATCGCCGTTTTGATCAACACGTCGAGCGCACGAGAAACCGGCCGTTGGCCGCCGGGCATTTGACTCCGCGGCAGGCGCTGCTCGTTGCCCTCGGCCTCGCCGTTCTTGCAGCAGCTCTCGTGTCCACACTCAATTGGCTGACCATTCTCCTCAGCCCCATCGCCTTGTTCCTGGCCGCGGTGTATCCGTTTTGCAAACGATGGATTCAGATTCCGCAGGCGGTGCTGGGGATCGCGTTTGGGTGGGGGACCATCATGGCCTGGGCGGCCTCGCGCGGATCGATCGCTTCGTCGGCCTGGTGGTTATTTGCCGCTACGGCCTGCTGGGCCGTAGCTTACGATACGATTTACGCGCTGCAGGACCGCGAGGATGATCGCCGCATCGGAGTGAAATCCTCCGCGCTCTTCTTCGGGACAGCCGTCCCTGCAGCCGTCGGGCTGTTCCTGCTGGGGATGCTGATCTGTCTGACAATCGTGGGTTGGTTGTCAGAACTCGGGCCGGAATATTATGTCGCGATGGGAGGGCTTGCGGGAGTGTTTAGCTGGCAGGTACGGCGTCTACGGTTTCCCGTGACGCCGTCACAAGCCTTTACCATGTTTCAGCAGCACGTCCTGGCCGGAGTCGTCATTCTCGTCACGCTGTGGCTCAGCACGTGGAACGAGTCGCCCTAGCCTATTCCTCGCCGACTTTGCCGAGCGGCTTGTCGGGCTTGGGAGCGCGGAGCGTTTTCAGATAGAGTGCAACAGCTTTGGCGTCGGCATCGTTCAACCCCAAGCTCGGCATGCGCGTGTCCGGCTTCATGGCTTGCGGATTCCGCAACCATCGATACACCCAAGTAGGATTCAGGCGGTACCCTGCCCGATCGAGAGCGGGACCGACCTTTCCACCGTCGTCACCGATCTTGTGGCAGCCATTGCATCCGTACTTGGTGACATAGATCTGCTTGCCCACTTCAACCATCTTGGCCGCCGCATCCGGTTTCATGTTCAAATCAGGACGCGCAATGTTCACGCCTTTGCCGGGCCTGGTGGTGAAGTTCGCCAGCGCGGCTGTGGCCTGATCGAGCTCTTTTTTCGCCTGCCCCATGGCCTGCACTTCTTTGGCATAGGCGTTATCGTCGACTTCAACACCCTTCTTGTCGGCTTCGTCGCTGGCCTTCTTCTCGGCCTCCTGCTCCAGACGTTCCGCCTCTGTATACTTTTGCTCTGCGGATTGCTTGGCTTCTTGGAGTTCTTTCTTCCGGCCCTCGACATTGAACTCCAGCTTCTTGCCGTGCAAGGAGCGCACATACCCGACGATGCCCCAAATTTCCTCTTCCGACAGCGTGTACTTGAAGGTCGGCATGGTCGGCACGGCAAACTCGTCGTCCCCGATCTTGTCGCCGTTGGGGCTCGTATCTTTCATGTCCCTGGAGATCGTGGCGAAAATATCTTCGTCTTTGAAAGTGCCCATTTCCGATTTATTGGACAGATCTTTCGGTTTTGGGTCGGTCATCGAAGACCAATTGAACCCTTCGTTCTGTCTTCCATTTTCGCCGTGGCAATGCATGCAGTAATGCGCGTAGAGCTTCTTGCCCTTCGCGGATTGTTCACTCTGAAACATGGAACAACCCCCGGCTCCGATGAGCCCCGAGAGTCCGACGACGACTGAGACCGTTCCAACTACGCGTATTCTTCGCCACGCCCTCATGCTCAGGACCCTTTCTTTAAACGTCTCACGAGGACCAACTCAAAGCCCAACGCTAAGGCCACCGCGAGTAATGCATACATGTACGGCGAATAGTCCGGCGGCGCATCGGCCCGGAAATACCACCAGGAGGAAATGGCCTTTTCAGACCCCTTTTCCTTCGGCTGCCCGGTCTCCATCTTCTTACCGTCCCAGACGGCAAACGCGATGCTGCCAAATACTCCGGGCTTGAACTGGGTATCTTCCGCAAGATGCTCGGTGGTCAACGGCCGCGAAAAGACCACCTTCCACACGCCGCCCTGGTAGACGCCCTTGGCCTTGACGTCCTGATGACTGTGTGGCTTGAGCGTGCCGAAGCCCTTCGCGCCAAGGTCTGCACCCTTACCGTCCTTGTTCTTCCAATACCAAATATTGACCGGCCCCCCCTCGACCTGGGCCATCGGCTGGCCGTGAGCAAAGTGCGCCTTGGTATCGCCGACCATGAATTCCAGGGCCGCCGCATCATCAGGATCTTCGGATGGATCGGTATACTCCAGCATGATGGCCACGTTGGTCCCGTCATGAAGGCCGCGGACCTTGACACTTTTTGCGGTCACGTCCGTGATGCGAACCGGCCAGTGGACCTGAGGAGACATGGGGAATTCAGACACGGAGGCGGTAGCCCATGCCGCAGCCGTAGGATCATCGGCCGGAAGGGATCCCTTCACAAGTGCCGCGCGCACTGCGACGCTCTGCTGACTATAGGCGGGCTGCACTTCAGCCGCCACGCACAGCCCTAGAAGGCCGACGGCTCCAACCCACCATCTCTTTCCGACTCTCCTCACTCGTGCCATACGTTCCCCTTAATTGCTCAACCATCTCTTAGCGGAGAAATTATTCGGACTCATCCCAAGTTCTCGGTTTCTGTCCGGCCCCGTCATATTCGCCCATGATGACTTTCCAGATGTCCTCATCGGACATTTCCAGTTCCCACCGCGGCATAGCCGTTTTCCACGGCATGCCTTCGACAGGAAGTCCGACGCCACCCTTCTTGATCCGCCAGAAGAGGTAGCTTTCCTGCAACATGGCGATCGTCGTCGGATCCTTGAAGTTGGCAGGCGGTGGCGTAAATCCAGGAGCGGCGAAACCCTTGCCATCGAAATTGCCATGGCAGGGTGCGCAACGCGAGGCGTACAAGCCTTTGCCATACATAATATTCTCCGGCGTCTTCGGGACTGGGTTAGACAGTCCGGTGTATTCGCCTGGAGGAGCGGGGTGAATCGTGCGATTTTCACCGGGAGGTGCGTCGCTGGACGCCGTACTCCCGTACGTCTGCCATCCGACGAGCAACGGGAATAACGCTAGCACAAGATACCGGGCGCTACCGAGCGCTCCGCCGCCCTCCCCCGTCAGGAAGCGAAGGATCGGTTGAAAAAAGGCGTCTTTTGACTCCCCGCTCAGGGTGGCGAACAACACTGAGCCGGACATCACCAGCATCAGATAGAGAAAAATCAAGCTGGAAGGCAGCGGCGCGCTATGCGGCAAGATCGGAACAATAAATTTCAAAAACAAATAGATGCAGATCGTCAGTATGACGGGTCTGATGAGTACGCCTCCCATACCTTCCTCCTCTCCTTCACCGAGAATAACTTATCGTGCCTGAGCGACCGCCACCGTGCCGGCGTCCGCCGCCTTCACCGGTGCCGGAGTGGCGCGGGGAAGGTCCAGTTCGGAGGGGTTCACACTGATCGGCTCACCACTCATCTGCTGGAGGAACGCGATCACCGAAAGAATTTCGTTCTTGGACAGGCCGATCGGATTCTTATTGATGTACGGCATCCGCGCCGGATATTCCTTCGGGATACCCTCGTGCCGATAGTCCAGGTACAGATAGGCTTGCGGTTCCGTCAAACTTTCAAAGATGAACTCCCGTGACAATTTGGCGCCGATGCCTTTCAAATCGGGGCAGCGAGCGGACTCGCTGGGGCCGATGGAATGGCACAGCGCGCACTGGCCCTTACTGAAGAATATTTTTTGGCCGATCGTGGCCATGTCCGTGGGGGTTTTGATGTCGGCAATATTGATGCTTTCTTCGGCGGGCGGCAACGAGGCCATTTGAGGCACGGCTAACGCAACCAGCGAGAACAAGCCGAGCACGATCGCCACAAAGCCGATGACCCGGAGAAACTGCCCCTTGATGAAGAGTAGAATCACGACTCCCAGGCCGACGACGCACAGACCGATTAGCTGCAATTTGACAACTTCACTCATAAGTCCTCAACAAAGGATAATGAACACGACCCATTCCTGATCAACAGGAGAAGAGCATCTTGCCGATCAGACCTGCCCCGGATGTTCGGACCTGTCTGCCACTGCTCCATCTAATGCTTGCGCACCTCCCGCCATGGCCGGAATGCGGCCTGGCTCGGGCGAACCCTTTGCGCCGGCGGCGGCTTTCGCCTTGTCGCCCATGGTAGCGACCCAGAAAATAAAGGCCACCAGCAGACAGAACAAGAATGTATTCAAGGCCATCAGCGCCGCCGCATACCCGAGCGCCGGTGAGAATGCATATTGGGAGGAATCGCGCATGACACCATACACGTGCCAGTGAACGCGGGAGGAGGAGCGAGCGTAGCCCATCAAGGTCATCAGCAGGATGACCATCACGGCGTTGAGCACCAGCGAATAACCGGCGCGAGGCGGCATTTTTCCCCAGACCATTTCGGTCGTGGTCTTGGCGCTTTTCAAGAGCAAGGCAGTCAGCGGCGTAATCGTGAGCATCACGAAGATGACGATGGCGACCTGCGAGGTGGAGAAATAATTGATGCGGATGATGGCCGGGACAAAGTATCCCCACACACCCAGCACGATGACGGCCAGTCCGGCCAGTACGAGCACGGCACCCATGACGGACTTCGCGACCTTGGCCCAGCCGGCCGTATCTTCCTTTCCCGCCCGCCAGTACATGATGAAACTCATGAAGGTGACAAGCACCATCAGGTTCGATACGGTCATCTTGGCCGACATGACGCCGAACACACCCAGGAGCGGATGGTGCGTGCCTCCCATTTTCTGGGCTTCTTCCAGACTGGCGACCAGTGAATGCGGCGTCATCCACACCGCGAGACAGAGCAGCAGAATAATCAACATCGCCATGATCGGTTTTCGATATTGGCCTTCAGACCCCGGTATTCGATGGGTAATTCCCATCCAGAAATAATAATTGGATCCGAGGAACAACACTCCGATCAGCATGGCCTGCAAGATGAACAGCCAGGACAGGAATCCGCCCATGAGCGTGATGCCCATCTGCTGATTGTATTGGTAAATTTCACGCATCAGCCAATAGCCGGCGAAGGGCAGTGGCAACAAGCCGAACACGCCGATAAAATTCCCGACGTATCCCATCCAATCGTAGTGATAGCGCTCCTCCGTGCTCTTGGCCGACAAATACCGGATCCCCGCGTAGGCGCCGCAAATGTACCCTCCCAACACGACGTTCGCGATGATACGGTGAATGTTGACCGGCCACCAGGTGGGATTCCAGGTGGCAGCCCATGCGCGCTCGAAGTCCGTACCTTCGGCAATGACCACGGGACTTGCCTGGAAGGTGGCCCAGGAGTTCGGCACGATCATGATGAAGAAGGCGAACACATTCAGGAGGAAACCCAGGAAAATATGAAACTTCTTGCCGTTCCCTTCCGACATGGCATCCCAGCCATACCAGTAGAGATAGAGTGTCGCGGTCTCCACAAGAAACAGCGCGCAATAGACGAGGAATGACGGAAAGAAAATATCCGTCAGGTATGCCATGAGCTTGGGATAGAAACCGATCAAGAGAAAGAGCAGGATGCCGCCGAACAAGGCGGTGGTGGCATAGGACGATGTCAGCAGCTTGGTAAACTCTTTTGCCAGCTTGTCGTACCGCTTGTCGCCGGACTTCCAACCGACGACTTCGCATAACCAAGCGAAAATCGGCACCCCGAGCACAAATCCCGCCAGCAGGAGATGTAGTTGGGCGATGATCCACACCAGGTTTCGACTACCGATATAAGGAAGATCGCGATAAGCAGTCGGTGCCGCGGCAGCGGCGTCCTGCGCGAAGGCTGCGTCCGGAGAGCCGATCCATCCCAGCAATGCGGCACATCCCGCGACTAGGGCCATGCGGCCCGCAATCTGGCGACCGTGATTGGTGACATTCAGCCCTTGGTTCATCATTGTTCCCACCTCGTCGTTCCGCATGATGTCACTTACCCGCCGGTTTCCCGGCCGTTGCTTGCGAAGGCTTGCCGTCGCTCTTGGCGGAGCTGTCTTTAGCACCGGCCTTTTCCTTCCCGCCCTTTGATTTTTCTAGCTTGTCTTTCTCGTCTTCGGCCGTCTTTTGCTCTAACGCCGCGATCTTCACTTCCGCGTCCTTGAGGACTTTTTCCCCTTTAGAGAGGGATTTCTGAGGGTCGAAGGGCGGGGCGGGAGCGACAGTGGCCGGCTTGCAGCATTCATGGGGATGCGGGGTCGACACGGGAAGCACCATCCAGAACAAAATACTGAGCACGGCGCCGGCTGCCGTAAAGGCCGTGAGCATCAGGCTCTGATCGGCCGGCACGCGAATCATATCCCATCGCGAAATCAGCCCCTGATAATTGTCGCCTGCCGGCTGCGCCGCAGCGGCCTTCCCTTCGACCAACTTGCCAAGGATCGAAAGTCCGATATAGGTCAGGGCGATCAGTACCAGCAAGGACGCGCTTCCCCAGGCGGTGAATTCCAGACCGATGCGTTCGGCGACCGGAAGCCCCTTCAACATGTCCATGTCGAGAATCGACTTCACGATGGAGCGAGCGAGGTCGGTCGCACCACTCTCAATCACCCACAGCAGCGGCAGATACAGGGCCCCTGCAACGGCAAACCGGACCCACAGGGCCACCCCGAGTGAATCCGGTGGTTCAAGCCGTAGACGCTCAAGAAATACGGTTCGAGCGACCAGCCCCAGTGCCCAGATATCGACCGGAATGGAGACCAAAAAGAGCAAGGGCAACCCGACTCCTTCACCGAAGTGAAATCCGACACCCAGCGAAATGACGAAAAACGCAAAGACACTGACGGGGCTCATGAGCAGCATCAGGAAGGTAATCCCGAGCTTGGTCTCAAGATGGATGGTGCCCATGGCCATAAACAACATGGCGAATGCCATCTTGATCGGCAGAGCGGTCCAACAAGCAGGCCAGAGAATGCCCAGCCCCAATTTGAATGACGACATCGTCTCTCGACCAGTCATGTGCCCAAGCCCCTCCGCCTATTCCAAAAATTCGCGGTTGATGATTGCCGCCACGGTGAAAATGAGAATGCTCGCCATGACCACAATCCAACTGATTAATGCAATCGGCCGTTTAAAGATATTTCGCTCCGGGTCGCGATCGATGAAAGGCAGGGCCGCGAGCAGGGCCATGAAGATACCGGGTAACGCAATGGCGCCCAGAAACTGCCCGAATTCGCCCGCGAACACTTTCAGGCGTAACAGCTGAAAGAGGAACAGGAAGTACCATTCCGGCTCAGGGTGGTAATCGCCGGGATCTGGGGTCGCCTCTTCGAGCAGCACGATCGGCTCCCAGAAGGCCAGGCTGCAGATGGAGAGAAACACGGCGACCATGCCGACGATGTCTTTCCAGATTTGGCGCGGAAAGAAATAATCCGTCTTCGCCTTGATCTCTTCGACACTCCCACGGAACGGACCGGCAGGGCCGGCCTTGCGGAACAAGAAGAGATGCAATCCGGCCAATCCCATGAGCGCGGCCGGCAGCACCATGACGTGAATCACGAAGAAGCGGCTCAGCGTCATCTGGCCCGGCGTCGCACCGCCCTTCAGGAATCTGGCCATGAAGTCGCCCAGCACCGGGGTCTTGTCCATGATTTCGACGCCGACGGTCGTCGCCCAATAGGCGCGCTGGTCCCAGGGGAGCAGATAACCGGTGAAGCCGAATCCCATGACGATGCCGAACAACGCGAGCCCGACCAACCAGATGAGCTCACGAGGCTTCTTATACGCGCCCCAAAGAAAGACTTGGGACATGTGCGCAAAGACGCAGACGACCATCGCCGTTGAGCCCCAGAAGTGATAACTCAGGAGAAACCAGCCATAATCCACCGTGTGGATGATGTACTGCGTGCTGGCATAGGCGTGGTCGGCGGTGGGCACGTAATAGAACATCAACAGAATGCCGGTCACCGCCTGCATGATGAAGATGAAGAGCAACACCGAGCCAAACACATAGGCCCATCGTGACCCGCCGGGGACGGGCTCGTTGAGCATTTTGGCCTGTAAAGTCTTCAGTCCGACGCGTTCGTCGACAAAGTCGAAGACTTTTTCAATGACTGAGGGTTGCGTGGTCGTCGGCTGCGTAGTCGTATCCATTAGACAATCCGAACCTGGGCCTTCGTGCCCGCCTTAAATTCCATATCAATAATGGTGATATCACCCGTTGCCGTAACCTTGATGGGGAGGGGGTCCAACGGGCGTGGAGCCGGTCCGTCCAGGACCTTCCCCGCGGCGTCGTAGATACTCAAGTGACAGGGGCAAAGAAAGACCTGCCCCAGCGTTTTGTGCGTGCGCCATTTGAACCCGCAACCCAGGTGCGGGCATTTGCCTGAGTAGGCGATATAGGGAACATCTTTCTTGTTCGTCCAGATATGTTTTCCGGCCGAGTCACGGAATTCCATATCCTTCCCTTGATAAATCGTCTCCAGCACCTTGGGCGTCGCTTTCAAGACCCAGACGTTCTTATCGATTTCCTGCTCAGGCATGTACGCTTCTTTGATTTTGCGCTTGTACTTGAACTGAACACCGACATCGTCCTGCTTGATTTTTCCGGAGTTGCCGATCTTGAGCCACTCGTTGTCAAAGGGCGAATACATGGGCTTCATCAGGTAACGCAGCACTGGAAACGCAAGCGGGAAACCGATCAGAAAACCGATGGCATGGGTGAAGTTGGCGAAGAACGTTCTGCGCTTCACGCTCCGTTCCAGTTCGGGGAACGGCACCAGGACTTCGCCGGGCGTGACATGGATCCTATCTTCCAGATGCGCGATTTCCACCTCGTGGGTCGTCACGTAGTCATCGCGCTTGAAGGCGGGCAATGCGGCAAATTCAACTGAAGTGCCACGGAGCGTCACCACTTCATCGGTGACCCCTTGGACCTGCCCCATCGGAACCTGGCGCTCAACTAAACCGGCCGTGCCGCCACCCACCACGATATGGCTGATTTCGTGGGAGAGCGGGTCCATAATGACCCGACGCACTTCGCCGACTTCACCGTCCGTACATCGAACTGTTGATTTGAGTTTCGGCTGCATGGTGCTCACTTCATCTTGATCGGCTTCGGCGTATTCACCGAAGCGTTCTTGTACCCAGCTAACCAGGCCGCCAAAGCATCCACGTCCTTCGGCTCCATCAGGTCCTTATACTTGTCGGGCATCTTGCCCTTTTCGTATTCCTGCTCGAATCCTTCCGCCTTGTAACTCTTTGGATCGAGAATTTTTCTGGCGATCTCTGCAGCCGGCAGCAAGTTGCCGATGTTATCCAGTTCCGGGCCGCGCTTCTTTCCGCCTTCGCCGTTCAGCTTGTGGCAGTTGTAGCATTCCTGGAGTTGCCACTGCTCTTCACCCAGCTTCGCGATATCACCACTGGCTGCAGCCGTGGTGGGAGTCGGCGCGCTCTCTCCTCCGGCTTTCTGATCCGCCGGAGCCTGAGCCGCTCCCAACGCCTGCAAGCGAGCGGTGAGTTCCTTGGCCTTTTCGTCGAGAGCCTTGGCGCGCTGCATCAGCACTTCTACCTTGCCGGCCTCGTAGTGCTCCCGTTTGGGCTTCAAAATCTTCTCAATTTTCCCCTTTTCGTCCTCCGGGTCATACTGTGGCCACATCGCCCCGACCGCAATATAACTGGCCGACAGAATGACGTAGAACACGAGCAAGGCCCCGACCGCCTTCACTCCGCCGAACGGCTTGAGCGCAGGAAAATCGAGAATCATGAAGACAATGGCGCCGAGCATGGCATAGCCGAAAAACAGCGCCTGAAAGACGAACGGAAAACCCAGCGCATTGGTGGCGCCGAAGAGAATTCCGCCGATGACGACTCCCACTACCAGCTTTTTAATAATATTTCCCATGAATGCCCTCGTTTATCGCCAGTCCAGTATGTGAGGCCCCTACTTGGCCCCTGCCGGAACCGGGCTCCCCTCGTGCGCATGGCCCTTGGAATCATTCGGGCGCAACGTCACGATGATCGCGAAGCTGACGACTGCATAAAAGACGATCGTAATCCCGGTAATCCACCAAGCCGAATACGACAGCGTCGGCGTAAAGGATTCCGCCGTGAAGTCCGGCAACAGGTTGTAGGTGTGGAAGTATTTCCGCAACAGGGATCGCACCGCACCCATCAGGCCCATCGTCCAAATGGCGCTGAACGCAAGGAACACCAGGACGAACTGCGACGCGAAATCGATTTTGCCCCACACGATCGTGCCTTGCGAAACCGCCCGGTTATAAATGACATAGTTCACAACCGTGACGAAGACCAGCGTGAAGGCGGCGGAATTTTTCGCCGGCATGAGCGCCAGGAAGTTCCAATCAGACGGCAACTCCAATTCTGCCACCAACTTTGCGCCGGTCGGCACAAATCCATGCGGCGTCATCCAAATCGCATTACCGACCACCACCATCAAAAAGCCGATCTTAATGACGGTACTGGAAGATACCGTCAGCGGGATGAACCGTCCCAGGATGGCGGGCGCCAGCAGCAGCGGGAGGAGGAAGGCTAGCGATGTTGGGTCCGGCACGGGATAATCGGTCAGCACCTTCGTCATGACGATCGGTAGCAGGACCATGACGATCGGCGCCACGACCGTCATTCGAACCCGTTCGACACCCTCGATGCGCTTCATGCTCAGCCAAATATAGTAATTACTGGCCAAGAAGATGAGGCCGATCATCGCGCCCTGCATTTCAAAGAACATCGACAACTGGTCGGCCATCATGTAGGGGCAGATGGAGGCGTCGTAGTCGCAGAGCTCGTAGGCCAACAAATAGCCCATGAACGGCAGGAACAACAGCGCACCCACGCCGATCATATTGCCGACGAAGCCCATCCAATCGTAATAGGCCCGATCCTCTTCCTTCTTCGACCCCATGAACATGTAGGCGGCGATGAGGCCCGCCACGAACCCCCCGAAGGTCACGTTGCCGACGAGGCGATGCAGATTGAGCGGCATCCAGCTGTAATTGAACACCTTATCCCAGAGGGAGGCGGTCGCCAAAAATTCTGCCGGGGAAATTCCTTCCGCCCGGACCGGAGTGTTCATGAAGGAAGTCGGCGCGTCGATCACAAACAGCGTAATAGAACCAATGAGATTCAACAGCACGCCCAAGGCAATGTGCCGCCCCTTCTTTTCACCTTTCCAGGCATCCCAGGTATAAAAATACATGTACAGGACGATGGTTTCGCCGATGAACAGGAGCGGGTAGACGACGGCGAAAATCAGGAAGAAGTGATTGATCAACCAGGTCGTAAACTGCGGATAGGTGGCGAGCAACACAAAGATAAACAGGCCGCCCGTCAATGCGGTCATACTGTAGAGAATGACCGTCACCTTCGTGACCTCTTTGGCCAGCCGGTCATAGCGAGGATCTTGCTTGCGATACCCCAGCCATTCCGAAATGACGACGAAAATCGGCGCGCCCAAGATAAATCCTGCAAAGAGAATGTGGAGCTGAGCGACGATCCATACCGCCGTGCGATTCCCCGTATAGGGGAACTCGACGGGGGGCGCACTGGGAGCCTGGGCGTAGGCCACTCCTCCCAATACCGCCACTAGCGCGAACATGACCAATAAACAGCGCTGCCAGATTTTCATGATGTCTCGCCGCTCCTCCTCATTCCAACCGATTGACCCATGACTCGGACCAAACCAGACGCGAATTACTTCACCTGGTCAGCAGGCACCCAATCCTTCTTATTGGCATCCCAGCCCTTGCCGGACAATCCGAACGAGCGCTCGAACGCCAGAATCTTCCAGCGATCTTCTTCGGACAACTTGCTCTTCCACGGCTTCATCTTCGTGTTCGGCACGCCTTCTGAAATGCGCCAGAACCAGACAGAGTCGGAGTACATCTTCATCCGATCGCCATTGCGGAAGTCACGCGCACCAGCCTTGACCGGCTTGCCATCCTTGCCATGGCAGCTGGCACAGTTGACGTCGGGATTCTTGCCGCCGATGTACAGTTCCTTCCCCTCTTCCACGATCTTCGGATCCGTCCACCAACCAGCAGGCATGTGCTTGTCGGCATATTCTGCGGGAGCAGGAGGTGGCGGAACGATCGGCCCTTCGCCCCCGCCTTCACCGCCGCCGCCACATCCCACCATACCGAAGCCAAATCCAAGAATGCCGACCATCAGAGCCAATCGCTTCATGCCTGCCTGTTTCATAAACAAATCCCCGCTCCTTTCTTCATGCCCGCGCCGTTTCATGCGCAGCCACCCATAACCATCGACAGAAAAAAAAGACGCTTCCCTGCGGCGCGATGAGCAGCCACAGCAAAAGCGTCAAGACTCACAATACAACGAGGTCACGTTTGG
>CABVSR010000021.1:6547-76950 GCA_902500995.1 uncultured Nitrospira sp. | reverse complement strand
GTTCTCTCACAACCACGACCTAAACCCTGGGGTCACTTCTTGACAAGTCATTACAATTAATTGGCTTCCTCGCTAAAAATGGCCTGCTGGCCCCCAATGCCATGCCGTGATTGCCTCGACCGTGTTTCGCTACTTCGCGAGCAGCTAAATGGTCAGTTAACCACTTGATTGCCGTCCGAACGCTCCGCACCCTTCGACTTCCCTAGCCAGACGATTTCCTGAAGATACATTCTGTATCCAAATTGATATCCCACCATTTATCGGATCATTCCGCTGCGGTCCTTGCCAGTGAACGAGCAATTTTCCTAACCGGGCGAAATACCGCTCTTCCTTTTGTGTTTGCGCCACCCTGCTAGCCGGCGACAAAAGCGGCCCAGTCTTTGCTGGTCTCGGATATGTTATGCAACGAGTTCCACGGTTCCATCCGTGGAGCACACCGAAGGCTGACCTTATTGTACGGAGGAGCACAACATGGCGAGCCTCATGCGTACTGCCAATCCAACCCTCACTGATTCCACTTTTGAAGAAGTGATCGATGACCACCTTGCTGACGGTGCTATGACACTTGATGGCACCGTTCACAAATGTTTAGGGCTCATCCTGCTTACCATGCTTTCTGCCGCATATAGTTGGAATGTGTATGGCAACGATCCGGCTACAGGCTGGATATGGATGGCCGTGGGGATGGGAGGAGGACTCGTCGTCGCTCTCGTTACCATATGGCAAAAGCCATGGTCGCAATTTACGGGGCCATTGTATGCCATCCTAGAAGGGCTTGCTTTGGGCGCCATTTCCTCCTCATTCGATACTCAGTACCCTGGCATTGCTGGGCAGGCTGTGAGTTTGACCTTTGGCACATTGTTTTCATTACTGCTGGCCTACAAGACGGGCATCATCAAACCAAGCGAGAATTTCAAGCTTGGAGTCGTCGCTGCTACGGGTGCGATTTTCCTGGTATATCTGTTGAGCTTTCTCTTGTCGTTTTTTGGTATGAGACCCGTCGTAAACGAGTCAACTGGATGGCTTAGTGTTGCGATCAGTGGATTCATTGTGATCGTGGCGGCCCTGAATCTCGTCTTGGATTTTGACTTCATTGAACAGGGCGTTGCGCAGGGCGCTCCACGCTATATGGAATGGTATGCCGCCTTTGGACTGCTTATCACGCTGGTGTGGCTGTATGTGGAGATGTTGCGCTTACTTTCGAGATTGGCAGATCGAAAGTAAGCAGGAGGTAGGCGCCTGCACGTACTGACAACAGCTCATGCCACTTTGCCTGGCGAAGATTGAGGCTCAATACCCGGGTTCTGAGGAAGGAGCAAAATTGGTAGTACTTGATGCGAATTCGTCTGGCAGCCGACGACTTGCCTAAGGTGCTGCTTACAGTTCAATCCGTAGCCCGAATGTACCCGCGTAGTTATTAAACTGTTCGTTGCTTACCATCGCACGGAAGTTCACGAACGGCTGCCAGCCGTTGGGTAACACCATCACGAGACCAGTCCCCAGATTGAAATAGTTCCGCACGGGAATGTCGTTCTGGAACGTGAATTTGGTCGGAGTGGCGCGCAAGTCTTCGGCGAACTGGACCCCGATGAACCGTTGAGAATTGGCAAACTCATGGATGTAATCCGCATTCACCTGCGGAACCAGGACTCCAAACCCTGTGCTGAAGGCGGCCGATCCTTGGACGCCTAAGACGCTTTGTAAAGAATTGATACTCTGGTCGTCGTACTTGAGTTCAATTCCGGTATTCCCCGCTTCAGTATACCCGCCTATCTTGGTATTGCTGTAGTTCAGGCCAGCACGAGGTCCGATGGTAAATCTCCCAATCGGATAATCATAGCCGGTAAGAAGTCCGAAATTGAAAACATTGCCATTCGACCTGCTGGATGCAATGCCGCTGATATTATTTACGGCTCCAGGAAAGTTGGCTCGGGTCTGGTCCTCGGAGACTTTTGCACTCGCAGCCCTGGCAACTAGATAGCTGTTACGTGTATATCCTCCACTGACCTGGATAAAGGTCTTATCTGTAGGCACGTAGGATGCAAACAAGAGTCCGCCATAAGAATTCGTACTGAAATTTCCGCCGCTCCTGAAGTCCCCGTCGGTGTTGGAATAACTCAAGGCGAGACCGGCAACCAGTTTTTTGTTGAACCGATAATCGGCTCCCGCCGTAATGCCGAGAATATTGGACTTATAGCCATCCTGGAAGGTGGTGATATCCCGGTTCAGTGATTCAACGAGTCCGCTGGCAAACAATCCCATCCCATTCCAGCGGCTTCGGCTGCCGGCGTTGAATGTCGCCATTGACCCGCCTCCTCCTGTGGTAGCGGCATACAGGGGAGACGAGACGGACTGATTTCCTCCAAACCCTGACAGCAACGATCCCAGTGGATTGAACATGAGTGAGGAGGAACGTTTGTGATCTTGCCCCTCTTCCGCGTCGGTTTCATCCAGTCGTTGGAGCAATACTCGATTGAGAATCGATGCGGCAGATCCCTGCACCGAGGCAGCTCCACCTCCAGACGATGATGCAGCCCCGGTGTTAGGAAATTGGCATAAGGCTGCGAGATTTGGGCCCAGGCTGCCCAGACTTGCGGCTGGAGCGCCAAGAAGGTTCGTACAGTTATTCGCCAAGAGCTCATTGACTCGTAGATTCAGCACCTGCGCAGAAGCTTCTCCAGCCTGACACATCTGGATAAGTGCGAAGACCACCGCGCTCGCGATAATGAAGTGCCCAGTCGTACGTGTCGAATTGTGCAGGATCATGGAATCCTCCTCTGCCTACCGTTCCGGCAAGCCGTCAGTATTCCAGTTGGCAAGGGAGT
Source organism: uncultured Nitrospira sp. (assembly GCA_902500995.1). GTDB lineage: Bacteria > Nitrospirota > Nitrospiria > Nitrospirales > Nitrospiraceae > Nitrospira_A. Next base: position 74,125 of record CABVSR010000021.1, on the reverse strand, counting down.
GAATTATAGGTAAGCTGGCCAGTCTCTACAACTAAAACTCTATGAACAGGCTGCAGAAATACTTACATTTAATCCTAGGGATTCTCCTGGTCCTCGGCTGTGCTGTGGGCCAAGAGGTCTCTCCTGCGCACCTCAATTTAAAAGACCCAAAATCGGCCGATCCGTTTGATGTAATCGATTGCCTGCTTCCCGGGCAGATCAGGCAGCTTGGCACTCGTGTGACCTATCTGACCGAGCGGCGGCCGATCAGGACGACGGCGGAAGATTGCGCCATTCGTGGTGGGGAGTATGTCGCGCTTGACCGGGCCGACTACGGTACGGCGCTCAAGGTATGGATGGGTGCGGCAGAGGGAGGAGACCCAGACGCGCAGTACTACGTGGGAGTCTTGTATGAGAGGGGTGCCGAGGGACAGCCAAATTACCCCAAGGCGGCATCATGGTATCGACAGGCTGCAGAACGCGGCGTGAGTCGAGCGGCGGTGAATTTGGGGCGGTTGTACGAACAGGGCCTCGGTCTGGAGAAGAGTAGCGATGAGGCCGGAAAGTGGTTTGCCAAGGCAAGCGGGATGAGACAGGAAAATCTAGTCGACGTGGGGGGCATCAGCAGCATCGCTCCGACAGGCGCTCCACAGGTGCAATTGGATATCATTCAAGAAGATCTCGACGGCGTCCGTAGTCGGCTCGCTGAACGAACCGGCTTGCTCGATGACGAGCGGCGTAGGTTGCGACAGTTGAAAGGTCAGGCGCCTAAGTCAGACAACCCAACTGTGTCGCCATCCAGTGATGTGACCGCTAACCAGGAACGACTGATCAAAGCCCGTGAGAGCGAGGTGGCAAAGCTACAGAGGCAGGTGCTGTCGTTGAAGGAGGCTGCCCAAAAACAAGCCTCGCTGATTCGCCAATCTCCCGCCCATGACCTTGGTCTCGGCGGACCTTCCCTCCAAATCATCGATCCGCCGGTGATCTTGACCAGGGGAATACGCGTTGAGCAAGGCCGCATTCCAGTGGTGATTCAATCGGGACGTCCCATGCGTCTCACGGGACGAGTCATCGCTCAAGCCGGCCTTCGATCTCTCACTGCCAATGGGTTGTCGGTCGTCGTTGACGAACAGGGCACATTCTCGTTGCCCGTCCAGACTGGCCAGGGGACCATTCGGGGGATCCCCATCGATCTTGTCGCCATCGATGGGCAGGACAAACAGGCCGGTCTGAAGCTCCTCGTGAGGTCAGGTGTAACCGCGGTGCGAGAAGAAGAGAACACGACCGGCATCTCAAGAGCCGGACAATACCATGCGCTGGTGATCGGGAATGATCACTATCGTCACTGGATTCCTCTGAACACGGCCATCGCGGATGCCACGGCCGTTGCAAAGGTCTTGCAGGACCGGTATGGATTCCATGTCAGGCTGTTGAAGGACTCCAGTCGAAAAGAGATCTTAAAGGCGTTGAATGACTATCGGAAGACTTTGTCCGAACGGGACGATTTACTCGTCTACTATGCAGGGCATGGGTTTCTTGAGCCGGAAATCGACCGAGGTTATTGGATCCCTGTGGAAGGAGACCTCTTGGACAATACGGAGTGGATTGAGTTCCCTGCCGTGACTGACTTGCTGGAGTTGATTCCAGCCAAGCAAGTGCTCGTCGTGGCCGACTCCTGCTTTGCCGGCAAACTCGTGCGTTCCGCCATGGCCAGGCTCAATCCTGAGATCCAAGAACAAACCAGGCAATTGCTCCTGAAGACGATTGCCGATAAGAAAATTCGCACCACCCTCACATCCGGAGGCGCCAAGCCGGTTCTCGACGACGGCGGAGCAGGGCATTCTATTTTTGCGGCTGCTTTTCTAGGTGTGCTGTCAGAAAACAGGACTGCGTTGGAAACGGAACGGTTGTTCTGGACCGTGAGGGCCCGAGTCGCAGAGGCCGCTGAACGAATGAAAGTGGAGCAGATTCCGACCTATGGGCCTATACACATGGCAGGCCACGAAGGACTGGGCGATTTTGTCTTTGTGCCGGCACAGACCAGACCGTGATGGTTGGTTTGTAAGAGAAGTTGCCGCAACTGTGTCCCGTTCCTTTACCAGAGCACCTTGCCCCAGTGATCGCCTTCTTTGCGAACTGAAATCCGAATACCCCGAAGGATCTGATCGGGAGCAACCTGCTCGCCGTTCTTGTCGATTAGCTCCTCATGGATTAATGTTGCCGTCGCCTGGTCGTTCGTGATTGTGACATCTTGGAGCGAGGTGTTGATGACCGAATAATTGCGCGACATCACGTCCAAGAACATCTGACGGTCCGGGCTGATTTCAGAGAGCTGCTCCATGGAGGATATATCCTGCCTCTCATAGGCGGTTTGGAAGTCATTGAGCAATGCGTCCAGCTGCTGTCGTGAGGCAGCGAAGGGGTTTTTGCCGGTTGGCGGTCGACTGACGACCTGTGGGGCCCTGGGCGGTTTTCGCGATCCTGTGACAGCCTCTTCGGCTGGCTCTTCAGTGCGCTTGTCCTCACGTGACTTGACGGAGCCTCGTGTACCCTGGTCACCATCCGATCCGGGGGATCTATCAGCGGGTCGCTCCTCCCGAGAGGGAGGGCTTGGTTCCTGCTCGGGTGCTTGTACCCAGTCGCTTCGATGAAGAAAAAGAGCGAGTCCTCCTAACGCCACGGCCGTTGCCAATGTCGCTGCCAGGACCGGTCCCTCGCGATGAGGCGTTACGAGGATGGTGCGCGCTTCTTCGGTTGACTCGGGTGAATCAGAAAGTGTTTGGAGGCAGTCCTTGAGCTGGCTCACAAGCAAGCGGGCGGTCGGGGTGCGATCGCCCAGGTTTCGTCTGATCAGGTCCTCGATGATGGCTTTCACGAATGACGGCACACTGTCGGGAAAGGCAAGCCGGAGTTCCTGTTCTGTATCGAGTAACTGATTCTGTATTGCCGTCTTCGGCATATTCCCGAATGGATGACGGCCGACAACCACCTCATACAGCACGATGCCGAGGGAGTAGAGATCCGCTCGACCGTCGACCTTGTCTCCGCGGGCTTGTTCAGGGGACATATATTCTGGCGTGCCCAGCACTTGCTCGGCCGTCGTAATTGACACGTCGTCGAGTGCGGCCGCGATGCCGAAATCCGTCAGCTTGACCCGACCCCGGCTGTCGACAAGAATATTGGCCGGCTTGATGTCGCGGTGCACGATGCCTTTCTCGTGGGCGTAAGCCAACGCTTCAGCCACCTGGAGTGCGATGTCGATACTCGTGCGAATAGGAAGCGGCTTGCGGGCTTGCATCAAGACGCGCAGATTGCTGCCGGAAAGATACTCCATGACGATAAATGGGGTGCCTCGTTCTTCTTCGACTACATGGATGGTGACGATATTCTCATGGTCCAACCGGGCCATGGCGCGCGCTTCGCGCAGGAAGCGCGCCGTAAAGGAGGAATCGCCGGACAGATGTTCGTGGACAACCTTGATGGCGACAAGGCGGTGCAGGGTACGATCCAACGCTTTGTAGATGACACCCATCCCTCCTTTCGCAAGTACTTCCTGGATGATGTACTTGCCGGAGAAGACTTGGTCGGTCATCTAACGTCTCCTGGAAAAACGTAGGGGGCAGGGATGACGTAGCGTAGCCGAAACGCTTTGAGGAGAACAAGGAGCAGTTAGGAGGAGCGGGCACCTTGCCAGTAAGCGAGCCTCCCTCATCTGAGCTGCCTTGATTTTGTTTCGGTCGCGCTCAATAATTGCGGCCGCACTTGGAAGTTGAAACCAATGGACGAACCACTCACCATCGCGCAGTGGCATGGCTTGATAAGAAGACCACGACGATTTCCCTCTCGGCGTTCCGTCGTCCAACGGTTAGTCTGTTCGTCATGAGGCGTATCTTCCTCACTTTCGAATTACCATTCGGCCGGTCAATACGAGTGGAGCACAGGTCCGCAACTCATCCCATATGTCCGAAGAGCTAACCGCCAGCCTCAATACACCTCAGCCTGTTCGCGTGCGAGTCCGCTTGGGTACCGCGTGGAGCCCCGAGCAGCGCTTTGTTCAGACGTTTCGAATCGGACGGTCGACTGATTGCCAAGTGGTAGTGCCTGAGGGGTCGGTAAGCCGGATCCACGCGGAGGTGGGCTTAGAGGTTGGTCACTGGTGGCTTGTCGATCAGCACAGTACCCATGGCGTGTATGTCAATGGACGTCAGGTCATCCGAGTCCAGCTGCAAGAACCCATGATCGTGGAGCTGGGACTGGGTGGACCAGCCGTATGGCTGGCGGTCGGTGACGAGACTCCTTTTCTTGAGCAGCCAGACCAGGCGGCTCAGGCCGATAAGAAAATGGAGTCGGTGACCGAGATCGTCGACCGTTGGAAACGGGGAGACACAGCGGAGGAGAGTGAGGAGGCTCGCCGCTACCGGGAGGCGGCCAAACGCCGGGAGCGACAGCAGAAACGCTGGTATCGGGGGGCAGTTGCGGTCGTCGTCGTCCTTTTGGTCTGTGCCGTGGGATATGCATTGTACCAACGTGCTTGGATCGATCGGATGACGAACACCGCGGGAGAGATGTTCTACACAATGAAGCAGGTAGAAATTCAGATCTCCGAGCTGGAAGAAGAAGTGGCCGCCACCAAGCGCAAAGACCTGATGGAAAAAATTCTGAGCAAGCGCCGACGGTTGCGGGAGCTGGAGGCACAATATGATCGTTTCCTCAGTGAACTCGACATTTATGAGGGGCTCAGTGAGCAGGACCGGATAGTATTTCGGATGGCGAGGTTGTTCGGCGAATGCGAGGTCGCCATGCCGCGCGATTTTTTATCCGAGACTAAGACATACATCCGCCGATGGAAATCTACGGGACGGTTGCAGAACGCCATCAGACGCGCGCAGGAGAGCGGATTTATTCCCACCATCGCGAATGAAATGTGGACCAAGAATCTTCCGCTGCAATTTTTTTATTTGGCACTTCAGGAGAGTGGGTTCGATTCCAAAGCCGTGGGGCCTCCGACTCGAATGGGATATGCGAAGGGCGTGTGGCAATTTATCCCACAAACTGCCGAGGAGTTTGGACTCAAGCCTGGCCCACTGAAGAATGTCGGTGCCTTCGACCCTCAGGATGAGCGGTTCAATTTTCCAAAAGCCACGAAGGCTGCCGCGAAGTATATCAGGCGGATTTACAATACGGATGCCCAAGCCTCAGGGTTGCTGGTGATGGCTTCCTATAATTGGGGAGAAGGCAATGTGATCAATATCATCCGAAAGATGCCGAACAATCCCAGAGAGCGGAACTTTTGGCAGTTATTAAAACAGCACAAAGTCCCTCAGGAAACGTATGACTATGTCTTTTATATTTTTTCCGCAGCGGTCATCGCAGAAAATCCCGCTCTGTTCGGATTCGATTTTCAGAATCCCTTCGCGGAGCCCATTGGGGCCGCTCGCTGACGTGCTACCATTCAATTCGAGCCCATCGATCGCCCGTCTTGCGAATTTTGATTTGCGCTGATCTGAGAATGGGGCTTGGCTTGACCGTTTCGCCGTGGTTATTCACCAACAACTCATGAATCATGGTCGCCGATGCGTTATCGTCTTGTACGGTGAGACCTTGAATGGAAATCTGAATCGTTCGATAGTTGCTGAACATCGTGCGCACGAAACTCACTCGATCGCTGCCCATATCGGATAGTCGCTCAACCGCTGCGAGATCTTGCTCTTGATAGGCCCGCTTAAACTCCTCCAGGAGGTCTCGCAATTGCCGCCGTGAGGCAGTGGCGGCGTTCAGTTCCTCTTTCTTTCTGCGTTCTTCTTCCTGGGCAGCTCGCGCGTTTTTCTCCTCCTCTTCTTTCCTGGCCTGTTTCGCGGAAGCTTCGCGCCGTTCCTTGTCCAAGCGGTCCCGGTCAGCCTGAACTTCTTTCTGTTCCACTTCATACCGCTCGCGAGCGACACGTGCTTCTTCCTGGGCCTTTCGGCGTTCCTCTATTTCCACACGAGCTTTCTGTGCGGCCAGCTCTCTCTCCTTGTCCAGGCGATCACTTTCCGCTTGCAGCCGTCTCTGCTCCGCCTCAAGGCGTTCCTTCGCCAATCGGGTCTCCTCTTCCGCTTTGCGACGTTCCTTTTCCTGCACGGTGGCTCTCTGAGCGGCGAGTTCGTTTTCCATTTTCATGCGCTGCTGTTCTGCAAGGAACCGCTGTTGCTCCGCTTCATGCCGCTCCCTGGCGAGTCGGGTTTCCTCTTCCATCTTCTTGCGCTGAGCTTCCGCCTGTCGTACCTGCTCTTCAGCTGAATCCCGTTCCCTCTCAAGTCGTTGCCGTTCAGCCTGCAAACGCTTCGTCTCGGCTTCCTCCTTGCCCCGTTTGACCTCGAGCGCCTCCCGCTCGCGCGCCGCACGAGCTTCCTCCTGCGCCTTTCGACGTTGTGCTTCCGCGGCCTGCGCCTGCCTCTCAGCGAGCTCTTTCTCCTTTTCAAGACGCTTCTGCTCCTGAACATACTTGTGTTGTTCTGCTTCCTGTCGTTCGCGAGCGGCACGAGCCGCCTGCTCGTTCTTTTTCCGTTGCTCCTCAGCGACTTTCGCCTGTTGTGCTGCCTGCGCTTTTTCTTGCTTGTGAAGAGCCTCAGCCTCTCGGCGTTTCGCTTCGACCCTCGCCTGATCTATCTCAAGTTGTCGCAGCGCCTCTTCTATTTTTTGGGCCTGTAGTTGGGCCGTTTCTTTGGAGGCTGGGTCGTGACGTGAGTTTGTGCCATTGGCTGGGTCAGGAGGGAGGGAGGAACTCGGAGGTTCGGTCTTGTGTGCCGGAGGACCCGTGAATTGGGTGCCGTTTGATAAGAAATAGATCAGGCCGATGAGAAGGAGAAGGACGCTGGGGATTCCGATGGCGATCGGTATCAGGTACGGCGTTCGACGAATAATCGCTCTCTCCGGGGTCGGTGGAGGTGGCTGTGAGGCGGAAGGGTGCCGCGGCAGTATATCAGTCACTTCTTCGGGCATTGTGGAAGAAGACGGATGAGAAAGAGATTGGTCGGTCGGGGGTTTAGGCCCTGATTCGACCTGGGACTGGACCTTCTGTAGGGACGGGATAGTATGCGATTCAGCAGAATCGGGTGGAGGGCTGACTCTCGTTGTGCGCGAGGTGACAGGCGTCGGGGGCGAGATGATGATGGTGGGGGCCTGATCGGTTTCCTGCAGGGGGAGAGATTCCAGACATTCCTTTAACTGGCTGGCGAGGACCGTCGCTCTCGGGGTTCGATACTCTGGGGCTCGGCGCACAAGATCCTCGACTATGGCCTTCACGTTCGAAGGTATGTCGGAAGAGAATGTCAGTGGGATGTCATACTCCGGATCCAGCAGCTTGTTGAGGATACTGGCCTTCGGCATATTGCGGAACGGAGTCTGCCCCACGAGCATTTCATGGAGGACGATGCCCAAGGAATAGAGATCCGTGCGGCCGTCAACGGCCATGCCTCCGGCCTGTTCGGGAGACATATACTCCGGGGTGCCTATGATCTGTCCCGCACTGGTAATGGCAGCCTCGTCCAACGCCGCTGCAATGCCAAAGTCGGTTAATTTGACTCGTCCTCTGGTATCAACCAGAATGTTAGCCGGCTTGATGTCGCGGTGAACAATGCCTTGGGAATGGGCGAAGGCGAGCGCATTGGCGACCTGAAGCACGATTTCGACACTCTCACGCACGGGAAGCGCGGTTCGATTCTTGAGTTTGGCACGAAGGTCGTGGCCGGCAATATATTCCATGACAATGAAATGGGAACCATGCTCCTCTTCAACGGAGAAAATCGTGACGATGTTCTCGTGATGCAGGCGAGCCATCGCCCGGGCTTCACGGAGGAACCGCTCGGTGAAGGCGGGGTCTCCGGAGAAGTGTTCGTGGACAACTTTGATTGCCACAAGGCGATTCAGGGTGCGGTCCAAGGCTTTGTAGATGACCCCCATGCCGCCCTTGGCGATTTCTTCCTGAATGAGGTATTTTCCGGAGAGAATATGGTCAGGCATGAGGCGCCTATTGCGGCGAGGTGAAACTGGACTCCCAATCGGCCCCAGGTTATACGAAAGCCTTATCTGAGAACAAGATTGCACGATACGTGCGAGTCTATGTGGGTTGTATGACAGTCGCCTCGGGGAAGAAGGTGGAGCGGCCTGACGACTGAGGCCGACTGCCGGTCTCGGGGAAGCACACCGTGTCCTGCCGATGGCGACGTTCAAGGCATGATTATTGATAGTGTCTGTTGCTGGGATCGGTACCGGTGAATCCAATCGGTTTGAAGGGAGGCAGATGATGAGTCTCACACAACGTTGTCTGATCGCGCTGGTTGTACTGTCCGCCGTGGGATGTCAAGGAGATCGGGGGAGGCGGGACCAGGGTTCCGCGCCTGTGCGGACGGCGAGTGCCGGCAATCCACCAAGCTCGACGGCTGCTGATTCCCGTTCGAGTCAGAATGTCCCCTCACCAGCGACAGCATTACCCGCACAAGAGGTTCATGGAAATCCGATCGATTCCAGTTCGTACACGGAAATAGTAGGACAGCAAGGGATCGTAGATTGGACCGCGGGTATTGTGACGGCCTCGGGAATCGGCTTCGCACCGACTGACGTGGCCAACAGCACGCAGGCTCGATTGCTGGCGAAGCGGGCCGCCCAGTCCGTTGCCTATCGAAACCTACTGGAGGCATTTACGGCGGTTCGTGTGAATTCCAGCACGATGGTGAAGAACTATATGACGACGAGCGATGAGATTCAGGTGAAGGTTCAAGGGTTCGTGGAGGATGCCAAGATCATTCGTGAGCGCGATGTGGAACAAGGTGTATATGAAGTGACGTTGCAAATGAAACTGACCGGACGCGTGTCCGAGACATTTGGTCCCAAGGATGCGCCTCCTACTCGGAGATTGGTGACAGAACCTCCGCCGGCACCTCGTCCCAAGGCAGGTGGCCCGTACACGGGACTGGTGATTGACGCGCGCGGAACAGGGGTTCGTCCTGCGTTAGCGCCTCGCATTCTCGCTGAAGATGGTCAGGAAGCCTACTCCCAGAGCTATGTGCTGGCTAAGTATCGGCAGGATCAAGGGATCACCGCTTATGTCTCTGATCCGGCTGCTGCAAAAAACCACCCGAAGGTCACTGACAATCCGCTGTATGTGAAGGCGCTTCGCCCTGCAGGAAGTAGCCAGACAGACCTTGTCATCAGCAATGCCGCCGCACAGACCATTCATGGGGTGAAGGAGCACTTCGAATTTCTCGAACGGGGTCAGGTGATACTCGTTGTCGATCGGGGTGGATCTCATTGACGGCGAGACTCGAGATGAAGAGATCCGACGACACAAGCAGGTTGTGCCCGTGGTCAGTATCCTGCGGACGGAGAGGCAGCATTGATCACTTAGCATGGTGGATTTGTAAGCTCCCCATAGATTGAGACAGTGACGTTGGCCCCGTTCTGAGACAGTTCTTAACCAGAGTAGATGACCGCTTCGACGATCGGTTGTCTCTGACGTTGTGCGACGAACTCGCTTGGGGTCAGGTGCCCGAGCGAGCTGTGAGGCCGGCGCTGATTGTCGTCCACGCGCCAGGCTTCGATGATGGCCTGGGCCTCGGCCAGCGACGCGAACTGGTGGACGTTTAAGCACTCGTCGCGGAGCCGCCCGTTGAATGACTCAATGAAGGCATTTTCGACGGGTTTACCCGGTCGAATGAAGTCAAGCTGCACGCCGCGGCGATACGCCCAATCCTCGAGAGCACGGGACTGGAATTCCGTCCCGTGATCGACCGTGATGGAGCGAGGCCGCTGGCTCTCTCCCAGGACGCGATCCAGTACCTGACTCACCAGCGCTCCAGACATCCGAAATCCGGCCTCTAGGACAGGACTAGAGCGACTCCAGTTATCCACCACGGTCAGAATCCGATAGGGCCGACCTTCACTCAAGGTATCATGCACGAAATCCATACTCCAACGTTCCGACGGGCCGACCGGCACGGGAGCTGGCCCACGATGCAGGGCGATATGCTTTCGTCGACGCACCCGCATGCGCAACTGGAGCCCCTCTAAGCGATACCAGCGCCGGACCCGCTTCCGGTTGATCGCCCAACCTTCCCGCCGCAGTAAGACCCAGATTCGCAAATAGCCGAATCGGGGGCGGGCATGGGGCAGATCGCGAATGCGCAGCCGCAAGGCGGTCTGATCCTTGGCCTGACTCTTCCGATACCACGACGCACGACCAAACTGGGCTAATCGACAGGCCCGCGCACAGCTCACATCAAACGTCCCGTGAAACCACTGGGCGAGCTCCCGACGGCGCGCGGGCCTCAGACTTTTTTTCGCAGCGCTTCCGACAGCATGTGCTTATCCAGCGAGAGGTCGGCCACCAATCGCTTCAAGCGACTGTTCTCTTCCTCGAGTTGGCGCAGTCGACGGAGCTCCGTGACGCCGAGGTGGGCATACTTCTTTTTCCAGGCGTAGAAGGTTTGCTCAGCGATACCATATTGCCGGCACAGATCGCCGATCGGGTGCCAGACTCGGCTTGCCGGATGGCATAGACGATCTGCTCTTCGGAGAATCGTGACCGCTTCATCGACCCGCTGCTTTCGTCGAGGAGCGCCGAAGCCGCCATCATACTCTTGTTTTAGATTGTCGTCGTTTTCCGGGGAGACGTCAGGTACAAGTGTGCCAATGTTAGCTGTTCCAAGCTAGGGGGTTAGTCCAACCTCCCGACCAGCGGGTGCACCTACCATTTCTTTGACGCACATTTCTTGTCGAAATTACCATCATTTTTTGGTCCACAAGCTTCGGAGGCCAATGAAGCGCCTGTCGTACCAACTTAAAACGGAAATCATCTGCATCGGTATCAACTGTCCACGTAATGCTGGTATTTCCGTGATGACATTCAAGTGGCGCAAACAATATATAAATCAGCGATCCGCGCGAATAGGACAAAAATGTACCGTGGCAGTCAGGGCGTTAATTGGGTCATACCTAGTCACTTTTCCTGAGCAATTCAAATGGCCTGTGGTATAAGTGCGGGGCTATCAGCCTGTTCGACAGTGAAGGTGGCGAAAACCTTTTGAAAATTCCTGGCGCGAAAATGTTATTCGATTATGGTGTGCAGTCATTCCGATGAGCCAATTGTTGGACAAAATGCTAGTTCGCTGTTTGGTGTGGTGGGGTAGCCTGAAATGGCTTGCCCGCCTGATCGGCTGGGCATCGACCATTTTAGTCGTACGCCTGCTTTCTCCGGAAGACTATGGGCTGTTGGCCATGGCGGGCGTCTATTTCGTTTTTGCAAAGTTGCTCTTTGAATTTGGTTTAGGCGCCAGTGTGGTCACAAAGGTCTTTGATGCGGTCCAGCTGGCTCAAGTCAATAGTCTGAGTGTTTCCCTGGGTGTGCTCGGCTTTCTTTTATCAATAATCGTTGCGGAACCATTGGCCGACTTTTATGGGACGCCTGCTTTGTTCTGGGTTGTGGTTGTCATGGCACTGTCCTTTGTACTATCCGGGCTGCGCACGGTGCCAACTGCAATTTTGGAAAGAGAGTTGCGCTTCGAATACTTAGCTGTGATTGAAACCATTCAAGTTCTTTTTCAGGCCTGCTGCAGCTTGTGGTTGGCGGCGAACGGTTTCCACTATTGGACGCTAATCATCAGTGGTCTTGCGGGCGAATGTATCACGACCACCGCGGTGTTGATGAAGCGGCGGCACAAGTTCTTGTTTCCTACCATTCGATCGATCAATGCATTTGTGTTTGGTTCTCATGTCGTTCTCTCCCGGCTATTTTGGAGCGCCCAGTTGCAATCGCAATTTCTTGTGGCGGGTCGAGTGTTAGGCAGTGTCTCGTTAGGTGTGTATTCCGTAGCCTGGTCATTATCGAGTCTGATGGTCGAACACATTACAGCGACGATTGGCCGCGTGACGTTTCCTTTTTTTGCGACCATTCAACAGGATATTGGACTCCTTCGACGATATTATCTGGTCTTGGTCGAAGGACTTGCGCTGACATGTTTTGCAGCTGAGCTTGGCATGGCATTGGTTGCGGAGGAATTTGTTCCAGTCATTCTTGGACCTCGTTGGCTTGAAGTGATTCCCCCGATTCAAATTCTTGCCATGGCCGCGATTGTTCGTACCATCGATCCCTTGCTTCCTCAGCTTCTGTTCGTCAGTGGGGAAGTTCGTTTTCAAACGATCATGATGGGTATTGCCGCGCTCGTGTTGTCGACAGGATTTTTTGTCGGAAGCCACTGGGGCCTTTCATCAATCGCACTTACGTGGCTCGTGATATTTCCCCTTGTGAGCATTCCTGTGTATGTTCGCGTGTTTCATCGGTTGCAGATACCAGTGGCGCAATTTGCTAAGGCCTTGTGGCCGGCCAGTAGCGCTTGTTGTCTGATGGTGGCAACAGTGCTCGGTGTGAAAGCGGGATTGCCCGTTGACATGCCGGTCTGGATTAAGTTGGCGGTAGAGGTCTCGGTCGGTGGTGTGACATACGGCCTCACATTAATCACCCTGTTTAGGGAGCGGTTGTTGACATTTTGGAGGTTGGTAGTGCCCACAAAAACCGAGAATACGTACTCATGGGTACCGCCTGCGAAACTCGCGGTGATCCCAAAATCGCTGGGAAGAGAGTCAGCTTCTCAGGCAACTCCGGAAGGGTAAGCCGGGCATACGAAGCTGCACAATGCTGTATGACAGCCTACGAATACGGGCCGCAATGATCGATCTGCAACGTCGACTCCTGCTGTGTAACGTGTTTGAAGCGGGTCGGAGTCAACATCGGTGCTGATTGGGCGTCGGGTGTAAAAATGAGCGATCGTCGAGAACGTGTGGTCGTCATCGGGGCTGGTCCCGCAGGATTAACAGCTGCGTATCAACTTGCCAAGTTGGGAAGGGCGGCATTCGTCATTGAGAGGGATCATGTTGTAGGGGGGATCTCACGAACAGTTAATTATAAGGGATACCACTTCGACATCGGGGGACATCGGTTTTTTACAAAAGTTTCCGCAGTCGAGCAGATCTGGAAAGAGGTCTTGTCATCTGAGGAGTTTTTGCGCCGGCGACGATTGTCGAGGATTTATTACAATCAAAAGTTTTTTCATTACCCGCTGAAGCCCTTAAATGCGTTGGGTGGTCTCGGCTTGGTGAATAGTTGTCTCATCGTCGCGAGTTACCTATGGGCAAAACTGTTCCCGAAGCTTCCTGAGAACAACTTTGAGTGTTGGGTGTCCAATCGGTTTGGATGGCGCCTCTACCAGACATTTTTTAAAACCTACACAGAGAAAGTCTGGGGTATGCCAGCCCACACGATTGCCGCCGAATGGGCTGCACAGCGAATAAAGGGACTCTCACTGTTGGTGGCGTTGAAAAATGCGCTTCTCAAGTCTGGATCTAGTGGCGACGGAGTCGTCAAGACGCTCATCGATTCGTTTGATTACCCACAACGAGGGCCGGGAATGATGTGGGAACGGATCGCGGAGTTGGTGAAGCAGCGGGGAAGTCACGTAACGGTGGGCACGGTGGTTGATACCATTTCCTGGCGTGGCAATCGAGTGGAGGCTGTGCGAATCAACCGAGACGGCCACAGCGAAAGCATTGGGGCGGATGAATTCATTAGTACGATGCCGCTGAGAGAACTGATTCAAAAGCTGGATCCTCCTGCGCCTCCGGAAGTTGAAGCGGCGGCAAACTCCCTCAATTATCGAGATTTTCTCACCGTGGCCTTGATGCTCAACCGAGCGGATGTGTTTCCGGACAATTGGATCTACATTCATGATCCCAAGGTCTCCGTAGGGCGGATTCAGAATTTCAAGAATTGGAGTCCGCATATGGTCCCTGATCAGACTAAAACCTGCTTGGGGCTGGAGTATTTTTGTTTTGAGGGGGACGGACTCTGGGCAAGGACGGATGCAGACCTGATCGAATTGGGAGCGCGCGAGCTCGAAGCAATAGGATTGGCGAAGAGGAGTGAGGTAGAAGATGGAACTGTCGTGCGAATGCCCAAAGCCTATCCGGTCTACGATGATACGTATCGAGATGCATTGAAGGTGATTAGGACATTTCTTGGCCGACTGGAGAATATTCAAGTAGTCGGGCGCAACGGCATGCATCGCTACAATAACCAAGATCACTCAATGTTGACTGCCATGTTGGCGGTCGAGAATATGTTCGGCGCGCGCCACGATCTGTGGGAGGTCAATGCAGATCAGGAGTACCACGAAGAAACGACCAGCCGAGAGATTCAGGCCAAATCACAGATGGGGACGCTGGCGCTTACGCAACCGCAAGTTCCGGCATCCGTGCCCTTAACGGCACACTCAGGGCTGGTGACGGCGTTTGCCCGGATGGATAAATTGGCATTTGCCGTTGCGCTGGGTCTCGTGGCAGGCCTTGTAACCTTCACGGCGACCCTGTTTCTGGTTATCAAGGGTGGAGAGACGGTAGGAAGAAACATGTACCTCCTTAGCGAATTTTTTTTCGGGTACACCGTATCCGTTACGGGCGCAATGATTGGGTTTGCCTACAGCTTTTTGTGGGCTTTCTTGTGGGGATGGACCTTTGCTTATCTTCGGAACTTCATTTTGGGGCTGATGATCTATCGTGCCAAGCGAAAAGTCGAGTTGCTTTCGTTCCGAGAATTCGTGGACCACTTCTGATTCTCATGCACCGTCTGAGTGAGGAGGGATGATGGCCAGTCCCGTTGACACAGAGGATGATAAGCTCTTTGGCGCTATTTTTCGAATGAACAGCAACGTATTCGGATTAGTTGCAGGGCTGCTTTTTGGGCTGGCCATTTTTATGGTCACCAATTGGTTGGTGATCAAAGGCGGCCATGTCAATGCGGAGGGGGAATACGTTGTTGGTCCGCATTTGCAGTTGCTGAGTCAATTCTTCATCGGATACCGCGTATCGTTTTGGGGAAGTCTTATTGGGTTTGCTTACGGTTTTGCCGTCGGCACCATCGCTGGCGCAGCTGTTGGGTGGATTTACAACAGGATCGTCGACTTCAGAAACTGACAGATCACAACTTTTTCTAGGTTAGAAGGGCATGGAGCTCCACAGTTCATCTGCTCTGATTGGGAGAGCAGCTAAAAGCGTTCATGTCAGTGCAGGATGTGCGGCGTGCAGCAGCAGGCCGTCGAATCATCGTGATTGTCTCCGCGTGCTTACTGTGTCGTGGTGGAAGATGTCTTAAGCATGAGGCTGAGTCCAGCATTGGCGAACGTTAGGAAGTTTTCATGGCTCATGTGCTGAAGATGGTGGTTGGGAGAGCCACATCGTGAACATCGGTATTGACATCAGTACCTGGGAAAATCGGCGAGGGTTCGGCCGCTTTACTCGTGAAATTGTGAGGTCGCTGATCAAGGAAGAGGCTGCCCATGATTACCTCCTCTTCGCAGACAATGCGACCTTGGTCGAAGGAGAGGGCCTAGGCCAGGCACAAATCGTGCGCGCATCCACACACCAGTCGGTGATCAAGGCGGCTTCCGCTTCGGGACGTCGATCGCTGCGCGATGTCTGGGCTATGACACGTCAAGTCTTGCGGCATGACATCGATGTGATGTTTTTTCCTGCTGTCTATTCATACTTTCCAGTTCTGAACAGAACAAAGGTCATTCTGACCATCCATGACATGATTCCGGAACGTTATCCGGATAAGGTGTTTCCGAATGCCAAGTTGAAAACATTCTGGCGACTCAAGCAGATGTTGGCTATCTGGCAAAGCTCCGTCGTTCTGACCGTCTCCCAGTATTCGAAAAATGAAATCGTGCAGCGTTGCGGTCTGTCGGAAGAACAAGTTCATGTCATTTATGAGGCTCCCGGTTCTGCATTTGGTGTCATTGACGATCACATGACACTCGATTCCGTCTTGAAACGCTACGGTCTTGCACCGGATCAAAGGTTCTTGCTGTATGTGGGCGGCATGAGCCCCCATAAGAATCTTGGCGCGTTGATCAGGGCCTACGAGGAGTTGATTGCAGATCCCCGATTTGAGGATGTACGTCTCATTCTGGTCGGCGAGTACCTCGCGGATGCGTTTTACTCTGACTATCCGACTTTGAGGCAAATGGTCTTGCACAGTCAGCTCATAGACCGTGTGGCCTTTACCGGATTTATCGAAGACAAGGAACTGGCCTGTTTGTACAATGCGACAAGTTGCTTCGTGCTCCCATCGCTCGTTGAAGGGTTTGGCCTCCCAGCCGTCGAAGCCATGGCTTGTGGGACACCGGTTGTGGCGAGTCGAGCCGGATCACTGCCTGAAATTCTCGATGGAGCAGGAAGATTGTTCGACCCCTCCGACCATCGGGAGCTTGCTGCCACACTCAAGGTTGTTCTGTCGGATGAGGCGTTGCGCCAAACCATGCGTACGCGTGGCCTGATGCGGGCGAAGCGGTTTGGGTGGCAGCAAAGCGCCGAACAGCTGACCTGTTTGTGTGAAAGCCTAGTGTCGTGAAAATCGGCTGGAGCGAACTTTGAAGTTCTGTATGATCACGACCTTCTTTCCGCCTTATAATTTTGGAGGAGATGGAATATACATTTATCGGCTCGTCAATGAACTGGCCAAACGGGGTCATCAGATCGATGTCGTCCATTGCGAAGACGCATATCTTTTGTTGCAGCCGAAAGGGCCGCAAGGTGATTTCCCTTGTCACGAAAACGTGCGCATACACAAATTAAAGAGTCGGTTTGGATTCCTCTCTCCGCTGCTCACCCAGCAAACTGGATCTCCCGGATTTAAGAGTCGAGCGCTGACGGACATCCTTCACAATAGCCACTACGATGTCATCCATTTTCACAATATGTCCTTGATCGGCATTACTGCGCTCCGCTATGGAAGCGCCGTGAAGCTGTACACCACCCACGAGCATTGGTTGGTCTGTCCCATGCATGTGTTGTGGAAGAACAATAAAGAGTTGTGCGTCGAAAAAAGCTGTTTTTCCTGCACGTTGGCATGGAAGCGTCCGCCTCAGCTTTGGCGCTATACAGGGCTACTTCAACGCATGCTAAAGCAGGTCGATCATTTCATCTCGCCGAGTCGTTTCACCAAACAGCAGCATATAGCGCAGGGGCTGGACATTCCTATCACTCATATTCCGTATTTTCTTCCCCGGCGACCGTCAGCAGACTTTAGCCCGTGCGAAGCAGACTCGGCTTCAACCGGGTCGCACGAATTTCTGTTCGTGGGACGGCTAGAAAAAATCAAGGGCGTGCAGAACCTGATACCGTTGTTTCGCCGCCGTCCTAAGTACCGATTATCCATCGCAGGAGACGGAACCTACGCTGCGGAATTAATGGATATGGCGAAGGGTGTTCAGAACATCAGGTTTTTGGGGCGATGCAGCCATGCACAGCTTTCCGCATTGTACCGGAAAGCGAACGCGGTCATTGTTCCCTCAATCTGCTACGAAGTATTCGGAATTATCATTATTGAAGCGTTCTCTTACAAGACACCTGTGATCGTCAACAATCTCGGAGCCTTGCCTGAAGTGGTGCATGACAGTGGGGGAGGGATTGTTTATACAGGGGAAGAGGAGCTGGAGCGAGCGGTTGATACAATGGCGCATGACCATGAACTGCGCGACCGGCTGGGCCAGCAGGGCTTCGAAGCTTATCTGAAGTATTGGACCGAGGAATCTCACTGTGAGTTGTACTTCAAGCTGATTGATCAGATTCGAAAGGCAAAGGGATTGAAGCTCCCTGGAGTAGAGTAGTGCGCTCACGGCATCCAGGGTAAGGAGGCATCATGCCTGGGCATTTGACCGAAGCGATCCCGATCTTGACGTATCACTCCATAGATTCGAGTAAATCAGTGATCTCGACCGATGTGCAGCAGTTTTGCAGGCAAATGGAGTATTTGGCCGAAAGGAAGACTCGAGTCCTCTCCCTGCTCGAGGCCGTGTCTCTGCTAAAACAGCGGGCGAGTATTCCTTCGAATGCTGCGGTCTTAACGTTTGATGATGGATTTCGAAACTTTTATACGTGCGCCTTTCCTATCTTACGGAAGTTGCAGTTTCCGGCAACTGTCTTTTTGGTGACCGGCTACACAGGACGAGATAATCACTGGCCGGGACAATCTCCCGGCATTCCCCGATTGGAGTTGCTTGATTGGCAGGAGGCTCGGGAGGCATCCCTGGCAGGCATCGATTTTGGCGCCCATAGCGTCACTCATCCGAATCTTGCTCGTTTATCGCACGAGGACCTTACCAGGGAAATTGTTGGCTCGCAGCAGGCCATCTGTGATCGGATTGGGGTCACGCCGAAAATCTTCGCGTATCCATACGGCATGTATACCCCGGTGGCGGAAGAAATTGTTTGCCGGACCTATGAAGCTGCATGCACGGTGGAAATGGGGTTTACAGTTCCTGATAGCCATCCCCATCGGCTTCCACGTATTGACATGTATTACTTTTCGCAAAATAACTTGTTTCAGTGGTTTGGCAGATCTGCATTCCGCCGCTATGTCGGGTTGCGAGGATTTCTGCGGAAGTTGTGGCATCAGTAAGCGATGGACTCGACAATCGTGCGTCATGTGCCTGTATTGATCGGCCTCGCGCTGATCCTGCTGGGCCTTACCGCCTCTCCGAGTGGAGTGATCGAATGGATGCGTGGTCCATCGTTTCGACATCTTCCGATCGAATTGATCAACCAGTTATTGCAAGGGGCGCTGTGGATGAAAGTCATGCTAGTACTGTCCGGACTGGCCCTTCTCGGACTTTCTAAGGGTGTCGCACACGATGCCCACGGCACGACCGGTGAATTGAAAGCAAGGCGGGTGTTGCGACCACAGGTTGCTGGGCTGATCATCCTGCTCATCCTAGCCATTCTCTTGCGAGTATACGGATTGGAGAATGGACTGTGGTACGACGAAATTACGGCGTATGTGAAGTATGTACGTATGCCCATCGGTACGTTATTGACTACCTATGACTCGGAGAATCAGCACTTTCTCTACACGCTCTTTGCGCATGTGTGCATCGAATGGTTCGGCGACAGCGGCTGGGCTGTGAGAGTTCCTGCGGTGGTATTCGGTGTCGGAAGCCTTCTCGGCGTGTATCTTGTTGGGCATCAACTTCTCAGTGAACGAGAGGCGCTCTTGGCGACTGCCTTACTAGTCTTCTCCTACCATCACATTTGGTTTAGTCAGAATGCGCGCGGTTATACAGGGGTGATGGCCTTTACAATGATGGCTACATGGGCATTCATTCATGGTCTGCGGGAGAACAGGGTCGGTTGGTGGTGTGGGTACGCCGTGGCCGCGGCGGCCGGAGTCTTTGTGCATGTGACGATGGTGTTTGTGATCGCCAGCCACTTTCTCATTTACAGCGTGCGACTCATATCGACGAAGCAGTGGCAGCTAGGTCACGCATGGAGAGGGATGCTGTACGGCTTCGGCCTAGCAGGACTGCTTATCTTGCAGCTGCACGCACTGGTGATGCCGCAGATATTGAGTCAAATTGGGCAAACGACGAAGGTTCAGGCGTGGAACAATCCATTCTGGACTGTGGTCGAGATGGTCAGAGGGATCCAGGTCGGAGTCAGAGGAGGCCTGCTGGTCGTGATGGCAACCTTCATAGTTTTCGGTCTCGGCGCTTGGAAAATGTTCAGGACATCCGGACTCATGCTTGCCCTTGTGCTTCTTCCAGCGATGTTAGGAATCGCAGTGGTATTGGGGATGGGACATCCGTTGTGGCCGCGGTTCTTCTTTTTTTTATCCGGTCTTGCAGCGTTGATGGTGGTTCATGGTCTCATGATCATGGCTGCGTCACTCGCTCAAATGCGTGGGTTGTCGCCCGCGAAGGGGCTGGTGTTAGGAACCTCGCTGTCAACCATGGTGATCATAGGATCAGCCATTTCTGTGCCTGCAGTGTACGCCCCAAAGCAGGATTATGGTGGCGCGCTTGGATATGTGGAGCGGAATCGACGGGCAGAAGACGCCGTTGTGGCGGTGGGGTTAGCCCGGTTCCCCTACAAACAGTTCTTCGAGACGAACTGGGCTACTGCAGAAACCGTTCAGGATTTGGATGCCATTCGAACATGGGCAGACCGAACCTGGGTGGTGATGACTATGCCGATGCATCTTGAGGCCTATGCCCCTGAGATCTGGCGCAGTCTACGATCAGAATTTCTTCTGCAAACCGTATTCCCCGGAACATTGGGAGATGGAGCGGTGTATGTGTATCGTGTCGACCGCAATGCTTCGCAGGGTGCGAGGGCACAGGAGCTGTCACGAGGATGACCGCACGCTTCACAGGGGAAAGGCCTGGCTCTGAGATGGACCATCCGGACAAAAAAGCTCCCGGACCGGAACACCGCGGTGAGGAAATTGGCATTTCCGTGGTCGTCCCGGCGTTCAATGAAGAGGCTTCGGTTGGCGCGGAGGTCGAAGCAATTAGGCGAGTTCTAAGCCGTAGCGACACCTCGTTCGAGATTGTTGTCGTTGATGATGCCTCTACCGACCGGACTTCAGATATCGCTATGTTAGGAGGCGCCCGGGTATTCAGACATATCGAGAATCGGGGGTACGGTGCTGCCATCAAGACGGGGATTCGTGGTGCACGATATGACATCATCGTCATTACTGATGCGGACGGAACGTATCCGGCCGACCAGATCCCACAGCTGATCGAGAAATTGAAAACAGCTGACATGGTGGTGGGAGCAAGAATAGGAAAGGAGGTACATATCCCATTGGTCCGGCGTCCGGCTAAATGGTTGCTGGGGCGGCTGGCTCAGCATATCGCCGGATGTCCTATCCCAGATTTAAACTCTGGACTGCGCGCGTTCCGACGGCAGGTAATGGAGCCCTACTTCCCCATGCTCTCCAATCGGTTTTCGTTTACTACGACCTCGACGCTGGCGCTGTTGGGTGATGACTTTCATGTGGTGTACCACACCATCAATTATTATCCACGCATTGGCGTGTCGAAAATTCGGCCTCACCATTTCATGGACTTTGTCATCTTGGTGTTGCGAATGGCTATGTTGTTTCAGCCATTAAAGGTGTTTGTGCCGCTGGCTGCGGCGTCGATCGTGATTGGGGTGATGAAGTCTATCTTTGACGTTCTGCTGGTTATGGAAAAAGTAGCAACATTTGGATGGGCTACGTTCTATCAGCCTGTTCTGTCAACCTCCGCGCTCCTGTTGTTCCTTGCAGGGTTGCAGTTTCTGGCAATCGGAATGGTAGCCGACGGTGTCATTCGCAGGTTGTCTTTTCAGTCGAAAGGCCTCGGTCAGGCTCATGCAACGAAAGTATGGGAAATGTCACCTGGCAAAAGCGACGAAACTCAGATCGTAGGATCGAAACAGAATCATCGCTTGGACCGCACCGAGGAGCTTTTCTGAAGGATGTGAAAGATGGATCCATATCGGGTAATCCTGGTCGCCGGGCTTCTCGGGCATAAATTGGTTTGGGAAGTGCTGCGTCCGCGTGCGGCCAAGCAGCGCACGCGCTCGCTCGCGCGTTCTCTCACGGTGGTCTTCATCAAGGCTGTGAAGTTGTGTGTGTTAGGGTTTCTGGTTATCCAGACTCTATTTCTTGAGATTATGCCCATAACAAATGACCCGTCGAGGCTACGGGTCATCGGCATGGGACTATTTGGAGCTGGTCTGGGTATAGCGGTACTGGGCCGTATTCAGTTAGGCGAAAATTGGGTGGATCTTGAGGAGTATCAGGTCGTGCCCGGTCAGGCCTTGGTGACCAAGGGCCTCTATGAATACATCCGGCATCCGATTTATGCAGGCGATATCCTACTTATAGTAGGGCTCCAACTCGCATTGAATTCTTGGCTGGTTCTAGCCGCGATCATACCGGCGGTTGTGGCGTTCCGGAATGTTCAGGCTGAGGAAAGAATTTTAGTTCGAGCGTTTCCGGAATATGCTCAGTACTGTCGACGGACGAGGAAGTTTGTTCCGTTTGTGTTCTAAGTTGTTGCCCAGGCTATGTTAGCTGACTCTTCGGTGCATGCATGATAGAGGGTAATCTAGATGCCCGTGCGGTCAAGCACCCGCGAGGTGCTCTTGCATACTGGTCCACGCAAGAGATTGCGATGCGGTTGTTTTTGACATGCTGGATCATCTACGCCCTCCATTTTTCAACGAACATCGTCAGAGAGATTTATTTGACGTTGAGCATAGGGGATCACGTGTCGTTTCGAGTGGATGAATATGCCGGTCTTCACCCTGATCTTTTTGAGAAGGCCGACTATGGTTGGCACGTAGGGAGCAATCCTGGAGTGTCGATGCTGGCCGCTGTGCCATACGCAGTGGCGAGGCCGGCCATCGATATCATCGTGCAGCATGTGCGAGAGGGGCGCGAACAGAAGCATCAGACTCCACCCGAGTACGATTCGCCGTGGCCCATGGCAAGAAAATTCTACGAGGAATCGTGGAAGCGAGGCTATGACGTCAAATTTGCGCTGGCGAGCTTCGTGATGCAGGTGTTGTGCATGGCGCCGAGTTCGGCGTTGGGCGTGGTCACCATGTTTCTTGTGCTCCAGAAGCTACTCCACTCCGAAAGAACCGCCTTGTGGCTTGCGCTGTTGTATGCGTTCGGCACACCGGTTTTCTTTCGAACCGGCTATCTCAACCATAATCTCATGCTGGGGCATATCGCCTTTTGGGGATTCCTGCTTATCTGGAATCCATTCGGTTGGTCTCGCGAGAGTCTCCGGGCGAGATATGTTTGGACCGGCGCGGCTGGTGGAACGGCGCTGCTATTCGACTACAGCGGCGGCATCTTCCTCATCGCCCTGTGTCTCTACGGATTTGTGAAGGCCTACCAGGAGGAGTCTCTCCTGACTGGGGTGAGGTTATCCGTTTGGTATCTCGTCGGAGCATTGGTGCCCGTGGGCTTGCTCTGGTTTTATCAGTGGCAGAGTTTTGGGCATCCGTTCTTCCCGGGGCAACATTGGATGCCTCCCGTTCAGTGGATCGAGCGCGGCTATCAGGGATTCGGATGGCCGCAGTTCGAATTGCTGACCTTGCTTCTATTTGATTATCGGTACGGATTATTTATCACCAGCCCGCTCATGCTGTTGGCTTTTGTCGCCGCGCGGCCTAACTCCGGCGCAACGTCGCGTCTAGCGTCCCGGGAACTGTGGTTCATCCTCATCACATTCGTCGCATTGTGGCTTTTCTTCGGTGGAGTGAATTATACGAGGCTCCAATTCAACACCGGGATCCGGTACTTGAGTCCCATCTTTCCCTTTCTCTTTATCCCGGTCGCTGTAACTCTTTCGCAATGGTCGGAGCGATGGGTGTGGCTGATTGGCATCGTGTCCATCGCGCAAAACTGGGCATTGGCGATGTATCGAGATGTTGAGCGAGGGCTAGGGGTCCTGGACCCCGTCTTTCATGTGTTCGCGGGAGGATTCCAGCTCCCTCTGCTAACGACGTTGTCTCGCTTCAAGGCCCAATTCGGTGAAGTGTTTGTGAACGGTCCGTCCCCACTACCTCTGTTTGTCCTCACGGGTGCGCTGTTGTATGTCATATGGTGTGCACGCTCGGAACCCATGTAACCATCTTTCTCTGAGGATCGACATCTATTTTGGTGAGGGAGGCTTGGGTTATGCCACAGGGACTTGATGCAGAAAAAGTGCCCGACTCTGCCGTCGGCTCCCTTCTCTCCGTCGTCGTGCCCGTGTATAACGAAAAAGAAGTCCTGGAGGAATTTTATGATCGAACCAAACGCGTTCTTCTTGATGTGAACGGGTTGGACCACGAAATCATTTTCGTTGACGATGGAAGCTGTGACGGTTCGGCGCAGGTGATTACGCAATTTGTCGGACAGGATGCGCGAGTTCGTCTGTTGAAGCTTTCAAGGAATTTCGGACATCAAATTGCGATTACTGCTGGGATCGATGCCGCTTGTGGAAACGCGGTGGTCGTCATCGATGCGGACCTCCAGGATCCACCAGAGGTCATCTTGCGTTTCATCGAAAAGTGGAAAGAAGGGTACGATGTGGTCTATGGCGTGCGGGAAACCCGTGATGGCGAGACCTTGGTGAAAGTCTGGACCGCCTCGATCTTTTATCGGATCTTGAAGGCGTTGGTCAATCTTGATATCCCCGTGGACGCAGGGGATTTCCGTCTCATGAGCAGACGCGTGGTAGAACATCTCAAAGCGATGCAGGAACGGGACCGATTCGTACGCGGGTTGGTCAGTTGGATCGGCTTCAGGCAGATCGGCATGATGTATCGCAGAGACAAACGCTACGCGGGAGAGACCAAGTATCCCTATCGGAAAATGATCCGCTTCGCGCTGGACGGAATCACGGCCTTTTCCAGTATTCCTTTGAAAATGGCGACCATCATGGGGTACCTCACTTCGCTAGTCGCCTTTGCCTATGCGTGTTCTGTTATCGTGCAGAAGTTCATGGGTTATACGGTGCAAGGCTGGGCGACGATCATGGTGGGATTGTTGTTTCTCGGGGGAGTGCAGTTGATCTGCTTGGGTATCCTTGGTGAGTATATCGGCAGGATATTCAATGAAACGAAGGGAAGGCCGCTCTATATTATCGATCACGAAGCGCGGAGTGATCGACCAAGGTACAGTCTCCCTGATCGAGCCGCGAGCGGATCGTTCTCGAAGGATTGACGGAGCGCCGTACCGCAACCGATTGGGCAGCCGTGGCTATTTTCATTACCGGGTGCAATGGATTTATCGGAACCAGGTTGCTCCGACAGCTGCTCCCTCACATTTCTGAGAGAATCTATTGTCTCGTCCATTCACGAGCGGCCGCATTTCGTGCCATGCAATTCTCTCGAGCCGTCGACACTGTCGAAGGCGGGATGAACGATGTGGCCGCATATGCCGCCAGCCTTGCTCACTGCGACACGGTGGTCCATCTCGCGGCGGCCACCGGAAATGCCGGGCCCCGTCAATTTGAAGAAGTCAACGTGCAGGGAACCGCACGGTTGCTGGACGCATGTCGACGAGGGGGTGTCAGAAACATTGTGTTTCTCAGCACCATTGCGGTAACGTTTTCCGACAAAAAGCGATATTACTACGCGCAATCCAAACAGGACGCGGAGCAGTTGGTGCAGGACAGCGGTCTCAATTTTCTGATCGTGCGCCCGACGATCGTGGTGGGATCCGGGGGTAAAGCGTGGGAAGGCCTGATGAAGCTTGCCGCGCTTCCTTGCGTCGTTGTATTCGGGGATGGAAGGCCTCTCGTTCAACCCATCTATGTGGATGACCTTGTGAAGATCCTCGTCGATTTGATTCGGGCTAAGCGATATCACAATGAAATTCTGGAGGTGGGAGGTCCTGAGCGGGTGTCGATGATCGAGTTTCTCCGGCGCATCCATCGGGCGCATTCGGGAAAAGAGCCCTTCGGCATTCTGAAGATTCCGTTGGGGATGCTGACCGCCGTGCTGACTCTCGTCGAAACCATGGTCGGACCGAAAGGGCCGCTTTCCGTCGGTCAATTGGCATCCTTTAAGAATGATGGCTGTGCCGATAACCGCAACATGCCTACCGGCAACGGTGCAACTACGACCATCGCTCGCATGATCACGTTGGCGCTACGCGAAGAGCGGGATACGCGGCATGGCCCCACAGCCTAATCTGAATCGAGAGTGCAAACTTTTCAGCGAATACTTGATCGATCTAGGGCCGAGTGACTATGTCCTGAGGAAGTATCAAGAGGCACATCGCCTCAGACCTCCGTCTGCGGGTCGGCCGGTGCAACGGTTCGATCACATCCTCATGCGACTTGCCCTCAGACACGCGTTCATGTTGAGACTTGCCGATACCTACTCAGGTCTTTTCTATAAAGAGGCCCTTCTGAGACGGAAGCTGGTCTTGCTCCTTGCCATTCTGGAATGTTCTCCGGGCGCCTTTGACCGGCTCGATCGACCGGAAGTGCATGCCCAACCCACGCTATATCGCCTGCTTGTCATCAAGGGGTTTGCGCTTTCCGCAACTGCACTGCTCGCCGTTCTCCTGCTGGCGCCGATACATGTGGCCTGCAAAATTTCACGACAGTGACTAAGTCGATGACGCATATCACCGTAGTCGGATCGGGACCGAGTGCTGTGCATTTTTCTCTATCGGTGCTCAAAAAGGGCCATCACGTCGTGATGGTCGATGTGGGAGAGTCGAAGCCGGGTCCCGTCGGTCCCGAACAGAGTTTCAACCAGCTGAAGACAGGATTGCAGGACCCCGTCGAGTATCTCCTGGGCCGATCTTACGAGGCGGTCATCTATCCGGGAACAGCGGGAGAATATTACGGCTTCCCCCCCAGTAAACGGTATGTCTTTTCGTCGCCGTCCGTCTACCGCGTCGAGTCAACAGGATTTTCCTCGCTCGCATCCTTCGCGCGCGGAGGCCTTGCTGAAGCATGGACGGGGGGAGTGTATCCATTCAATGAATATGAACTCCGAGATTTCCCCATTGCATACTCTCACATGCGCTCCTGCTACAGTGAAATCGCGCGGCGGATTGGAATCTCCGGTCTACGGGACGATCTGGCGGAATTCATGCCGCTCCATGATCACCTCTTGGGTCCGCTCGATCTCGACGAACATTCCGAGGACCTGTTGCGGAAGTATGAGCGCAAGAAGAACCTCTTTCGGCGTCGGCTGAATTGTGTGATCGGACGTGCGCGCTTGGCAACGATCAGCCAAGACTGGGCTGATCGAAAAGCCTGTACCTACCGTGGGCGCTGTTTGTGGGGATGCCCGCAAGATAGTTTTTACACTCCCTCTTTGACTTTAGAGGAATGCGAGCGATATGAGTCGTTTCGCTATGTCCCAGGTTGTTACGTCAGTCATTTTCGAATCGGCAAGGACGGGAGAGCCTCGCACCTCATGATCGATCGGCTTGATGCAAAGGAAAGAGAAGCATGGGAGATCGACACGCTCGTCCTCGGTGCGGGTACCCTCTCCACCTCACGAATCGTGTTGGAATCCATGCGGCAACATGACGGAACGGTGGTGAAGCTCACCGGATTGATGGATAACCAACAAATTCTTGTTCCATTCGTCAATCTGGACCTGGTCGGGCATGCTTATGATGACGAGCGGTATCAGTATCATCAGGTGGCGTTCGGCCTGATAGCCGACGATCCATTCGACTACGTTCACTGTTTGATCACGACACTCAAGTCTGCTCTGGTCCATCCGTTGATTCATCGCACGCCTTCCGACATGAGGTTTGCGATTTTTCTCTTCAAGCACCTGCATGCAGCCCTGGGATTGGTCAATATGAATCTCAGTGACGACCGGCGGGGCACCAATTATGTCACCTTAAGAGAAGATGGCGCCAAGGGGGACGCCACACTCGCCCTCCACTACGAACCGAGAGCGAACCATGCAACGCGGATACAACATGCCCTGCGTCGTGTGAAAAGAGTCCTACGACATTTGAAATGTGTGGTCCCGCCCGGGCAAGTCCATGTCCGGCCGATGGGAGCCAGTATTCACTATGCGGGGACGTTGCCCATGTCCCGCGAGAGGCGGCCCCTGACCGTGTCGCCGAATGGTCAAAGTCACGATTTTGAGAACGTATATATCGTGGATGGCGCGTCTTTTCCGGCACTGCCTGCCAAGAACATTACCTTCACTCTGATGGCCAATGCGGTTCGTATCGCCGAAAGTGGTTTTTGATGTCGTTTCGCGTCCAGGGAGAAGCCCTGATCGTTCTTGGGATGACCTGATGCACCCCGCAAAGCGACCGATCGAACAATGGGTAAGTCCCGTGCAAGACAGACGGAGCCGCGGGCATTCCGATGCGTCGATGGAAAGATCGCAGGCGATCCATGCGGTAGGAGGCTGGGTTCCTGATGCCATCCATTGAGCGCCCCAGAGTGGTCATTTTAGGAGCCGGACCAGCCGGTGTCGGGGCAGCCTATCGTCTCGTGCAACACAAGCGCTTCGATGTCACGATCTTGGAACGGAATGAAGCAGTTGGGGGCAATGCCGGAAGCTTCGCATTAGAAGGGCTGAATGTCGATTATGGAAGCCATCGACTTCATCCCTCGTGTGATCCGCAAGTCTTCAAAGATATTCGAACCCTGTTGGGGGACGATCTGCTCGAAAGGCCGAGACATGGCCGAATTCATCTCAAGGGGAGGTGGATTCATTTTCCATTGAAACCAGCGGACCTGATGATGAGAGTCTCTCCCACGTTTGCGTTCGGCGTCGGGCTCGATCTGCTCAAAAAGATGACAGGATTCAGGCTCGACACCGAAACGCGGGAATCCTTCGCGACGGTATTGGAAGCTGGTTTGGGAGGGACGATCTGTCGGGATTTCTACTTTCCCTATGCGAGAAAACTGTGGGGTGTCGAGCCGGATGCGCTGTCGGGCACACAGGCCAAGAGGCGCGTGCAAGCGAGTTCGCTATCAAAAATGCTTCGCAAAATCGTGGGGATACGCCCTGGCGGACAACAGGGGAAACGAGGCGTCTTCTATTACCCTCGCGGTGGGTTCGGCCAGATTTCAGAAGCCTTTTCGAATGCCGCGGAGGCGGCCGGGGCGAAGATTTTGTTCCAGACGTCTGTCCGATCCCTGGAGGTGGTCGGGAATAGGGTGCAAACCGTCGTGGCCGAGCGTGACGGGAAGGAAATGCGTATTCAATGCGATCACGTGTGGTCTACGATCCCTCTCCCCGCGTTGGTGCGGTCACTCCACCCGGCGGCACCGCCCGACGTGTTGGAGAGCGCCGGGGGGCTGACGTTCAGGTCCATGGTTCTTGTGTACCTTGTGCTCGAGCAGGATCGATTCACCGAATTTGACGCCCACTATTTTCCGGAAACATCGATCCCTGTCAGCCGTCTATCGGAACCAAAGAATTACAGCCTTCACGGTCGGTCCGGCATGACGGTTCTCTGTGCAGAGATGCCATGCTCTCTGCAGGATCCTGTATGGAACATGTCGTCGGATGAGTTGGGACAGGTGGTGTTGGACACCCTCTCGCGCCTGTCGCTTTCGGTCAAAGGACCGGTGAAGGACGTTCTGGTTAAGAAGCTCAGCCATGCATATCCCGTGTATCTTCAAGGCTACGAGAGTCGGTTCAAGGCGATGGATGAATATCTCGAACCGATGTCGAATCTCTTGACCTTCGGCAGACAAGGGCTGTTTGCGCACGATAATACCCATCATGCCCTTTTCATGGCCTATGCGGCAGTGGATTGCCTCCACCCTGATGGCGTGTTCGCTTGGGACCGGTGGAAACAGTATCGAGCCGTTTTCGAGACGCATGTGGTCGAGGACTAGTTGAGAAGCAGTATTGAGAACGAAGGGGGCTTGATGGAACTACGGTTTGGGCTCATCGGGTGTGGCGGCATCGGTGAGTTGCGAGCGCAGGCGTTGGCACGTCTTCCGTCACATCGGCTCGTTGCAGTGAGCGATGCGATCGGGAGCCGCGCCGCGACCATGGCCGCAACGTACCGCTGTCAGGTGGAGGCAGAGTGGCGTGCATTGGTGCGCAGGCGGGATGTCGATGCGGTGATCGTGTCCACTCCGCCGTCGTTGCACGCCGAGATGACCATCGAAGCCCTGGAGAATGGCAAACATGTTCTTTGTGAAAAGCCCCTCGCACGCACGTTGGAGGAATGCAGCCGAATGAACTGGGCCGCCGAGCGAAGCGGACGCGTGTTGGCAACAGGGTTCAACTATCGGTTTTATCCGTCCATGCTCAAAGCCAGGGAATTGTTGGACGCCGGCATGATCGGAGAGCTGAACCATGTTCGCAGTTATGCAGGATATACGGCCAAGGATCACAATCATGAATGGCTGCATGATGCGGAGGTGATGGGGGGAGGTGCCCTGCGCGATAACGGCATCCATCTTCTCGACCTCACCAGGTACTTTATGGGAGAGGTGGCGGAGGTAAAGGGGTATGCGTCGAATGCGGTATGGAAATTTCGCGGATGTGAAGATAATGGCTTTGGCTTGCTCCGAAGTCCGACGGGAGTGGTCGGTACCGTCCAGGCCAGTTGGACGGAATGGCGTGGGTATCAGTTTTTGGTGGAATTGTACGGAACGCGAGGATGCATTCGGGCCTGGTGCTTCCCGACGCTGGTCCAACTCATCCATTCGATGCAGGTCGGAGGGCCATCCAAGAAGAAAACCTACCTGTTCCCCAAGGTGTTTCTCTTCGAGCATCTCCGGTCGTATCGCTGGGTCGTCGTTCAAAGTTTCGTGGAAGAAATGGCGGCCTTTGGTGTGGCCATCGGCGGAGGAGCCACGCATCTCGCAACTGGGCTTGATGGATTGGAGACGATCAGAATTGCAGAGGCCATCTGCGGTGGTGGCCTCTGATTCCTGTGCGCTTGGTCCGAACGGCGACGGAACCATCACTTACAGCGGACGGATCAGAGACATTGGATCGTCCGTGAGGGATGAGGCAGGAGAATGAAGATCCCTTGGCGGAAAATACATAGGGACGTAGCGGTATCGGTAGGGTTTCTCTTTCTACTGTGGATCGTGAGTGGAGTTGTCATGGTGATGCCGCAGTTAAGGGTTCCCTCTCTGGCGCCCGGCCACTCCATATTTCAGCCGGAGACGCTTTATGATTTGCGTATCGCTCCTGTGGACGCAATCAGGGCAGTGAATGGTGTGAGTCAGGGATCCGGTGAGGTAACGAATATACAGTTGCGACCGATTGTGGGAGCGATGGTGTACGAGATCTCCACCGGCAACGGGGAGGCCCATCTCATCGACGCCCGCACGGGAGAAGTGGTGACGGTGACGGAACAGATGGCGCAGGCTATTGCTCGTGCGATGATGGTCGATGGAGTGAACGTCGCATCCTCGACGCTTGTGAGTGCATACGGCGCCGACTATAAGGCCGGACCCCTGCCGGTGTATCGCATCGAAATGTCCGACCCACCGGCATCGGTCGTGTACGTCTCTGCGCGCAACGGAGCCAGTCGATATACGAATCGTTGGATCAAGATGCGGGAGGCGTTCGAAGGACTTCATAGCTTTGATCCTGTCGAGTGGGTAACCGGTTCGAGTCTCTTTCGCAAAGTCCTTCTGCTCCTCGGCAGTCTGATCGGGGGAGTAGTTGCCCTCACCGGATATGCACTGGCGCTCCGCAGAGTCTAGAGGGCACGCTTCACGAACGAGGTTTCCGATTCGCGCAGGTCGGTCGCATCCCATCTTCTCACCGTTCAGGCCATGCGTTTGGTCCAATTTCGAAACCAAGGAAGGGCTGATTTGTTCTCCATGCGCGGGCCACCCTACGAGCAGCATTCCCTATAGAAAGATGTATGAATCAGACGTTCCCTAAGATGATGAGTGAATGGGAATACCCTGAAAGAGAACTGGCAATATCGATGAGCCGGTGCCTATTCCGGGATGGGTGCTCTTGCCGAATCGTCAGGATGGGGACGGGAGGCGTAAACGTTCAATGACTAAGGGTGCATCTGATGTTCCGGCAACGCGAATCAGACCATGTGGGCTGACTTGGTGGCTGGGGATAGCCTTAGCCGTTTCCCTGATCGGCTGTTCTCAGCCCGAGGGGGAGGAATTCCTTCTGCCGGGGGTTGATCGGAACCTGGAGTCGGTCCTGTTCTCGACATTGATGGGAGGAGGGGAGTCCACGGAGATTAGAGACATCACGGTTGACCGAAAGGGATCTATTTATGTCACTGGAGGAACCGAGTCGGCGGATTTTCCGACCACACCTGGAGTGTACGATCGAAGTTTTAACGGAGGGCTGGACGCGTTTGTGATGAAGTTGACTGCCGACGGGAAGATTCTGTGGGCCACATACCTTGGTGGTCCGAGTCATGACCGTGCCTATGCGATTGAAGTGGACGACCAGGGATATGTCTATATCAGTGGGCGAGCCGGTGACAAATTTCCTGTCTCCGGCGTAGTTTTTCAGCCTCAGTTTCAAGGGGGGCCTCCTCATGGTCCATACCCCTCACAGAGCGGCTTTGTGGCCAAACTGTCACCTGACGGGAAAACGTTGGTCTGGGCGAGCTATTTTGGCGCAGGGGATGATCCTTCTCATCCGGTCAGAGACTTGGCATTGGCTCGAGATGGCTCGATCTTCATTGCCTCCTCTTCGACCACCGGTGCCTATCCGAAAAGCATTCGTCAGGCCTTCGAAAGGGGGTTCCGATCGCGGCATGCAGGGAAACGAGACGCGGTTCTGGCCCGCCTGAAGAATGACGGATCGGAAGTGATGTGGGCGACGTATATTGGGGGCCGAGGGTCGGAAGCAGGAGAAGGCTCCGTACGTACCACGAGCAAGGGCAATGTGTATTTTTTGACGATGACTGAATCCGACGATGCGCCCGTGACCCCTGGAGTATACGGTCAGAGGTATCATGGAGGAGGAGATTTTTACCTCGCGAAGCTCAATGCAGATGGAGCGTTGCTGTTTGCAACCTATCTCGGCGGGTCGGATCTCGAGAATGTTGAAACGCATGAACTGGCTGTCGATGAGGATGAAAACGCCATCATCGCGTCCGGCTCGCTCTCGACGGACTATCCGACCACGCCGGGGGTCGTCCAGCCGTCCTATGCTGGGTCAGGAGGAAGAGAGACCGGAGGGGGGACAAACTATCCCGGCGATGTGGTGGTTGCGAAGATCTCCGCCGATGGCACCAGGCTGTTGGCAAGCACGTTCCTCGGCGGGAGACATGGTGAATCCGTCGAGGGCGTCGCGGTCGATTCCAACGGAGATGTGTCGATCGCAGGCGCGACCTTCTCCGATAACTTCCCTGTGACGAGTGGAGCCTTGCAAACGAGGTTGAGTGGGAATGCAGATGCGTTTGTGGTCAAGCTGTCGGCGGATCTGACGCGCATCCTCTATGCCACCTATATCGGAGGAAAAGGGAGCGATGCTGGTCGTGCCCTTGCCGTGAGTTCCGCTGGAGCGGTGATCATCGGCGGGGCAACCAATTCCAGCGGATGGCCGATCGTGCAAGGCTTTCAGGAGGTTGCCGGCGCTCGAGGAGCCGGCGTTCTGCTTGGCTTGCGACCTCGGTAGGGCGAGATCGATCGACGGCTGACGTGCTACGTGTTGTTGCAGTGCTCATGCATTCATCCGGTGCCATCCGCAAGGTCGTGTGCCTGGGGAGCGGTGAGGATTGCAGCCGTTGATCAGGAGCAATGAACAGGATGAAACGGTGATAGCCTCAATCGTACCCCCAGGTCGCGATCTCAGTGTGGTCGTCGTGGTGTTGGAAGGCGGAGATTTGCTCCGAGAATGTCTATCCCACCTCGAGCGACAACGTCTGAAAGGAAACCGCGAGGTCATTGTTCCCTACGACCAGCGCTTGCAGCATGTGTCCGATTTCATGCGGGAGTTTCCGCAAGTCTCCTTTGTGGGCTGTGAGGGGCGGAAAACCTATGCTGAATTGAGGACTGTAGGTATTTTTCACAGTCGGGGGCGGATTGTCGCAGTGACCGAAGACCAGTGCCGGCCGCAGAACGATTGGTGCGACCAGGTGATGAAGGGGCACGACTCCCATCACGCGGCGGTCGGGGGTGCCGTCGAGAAGCAGGTCCCGGATCGGATGTTGGGCTGGGCCATCTACTTTGCTGATTACGTCCGTTATATGACGCCGATGTCACCGACCTTGACGGGACACCTCACCGATTGCAACGTCTCCTACAAGAGATCGGCCCTCGATGCGATCGTCTCGGTATGGGAAAAAGAGTTCCATGAACCCGAGGTTCATGGTGCCTTGCAGGCGAAGGGCCGGACTTTGTGGTTCGATCCTGAAATGGTCGTGTATCAAAGACGATCCATGGGATGGTCGGAGGCACTGAATGACCGATGGTGCTTCGGTCGGCTCTTCGGGAGTAGACGAGTGGTTCGTGCCTCGGTCGTGCGCCGAATGGCATATGGGGTCGCCGCGCTGGCGACTCCCTTGCTGACGGTGCTGCGCGTGGCTCGGAACGTGTTTGAAAAGAGACGATGTGTCCTTCGATTTACATGGGCGCTTCCCGCGCTGGTCGTGCTAAATTCTACCTGGGCGCTGGGAGAATGTATGGGATATTGGTCCGGACGACCTGCGGCCACACTCTTGCCAGACAGCGTGGCGGTTGTCGGGCAGGAGGGACAGGAAGAAGCACCGCCAAGATGATCTTCAAGGGAATCGAGATCTGCTGTCCGAAATGTCGGGGAGAGCTGGATGACCATCGAGGCGAGCAGGACATTCTCGAATGTCGCGCTTGTCGTCAGAGGTATCCGATTCTGGTTGGTATCCCCGACCTGCGGATTTTTTCCGATCCCTATATCGGGATCGAAGAAGATCATGCGAAAGGACTGAAGGTCGCCGACCGTCTGCACCATTCGACGTTTGCGGAATTGGTGGATTTTTATTACAGCACCACCACCGTCGTGCCTCCCCACCATGCCAGGCAATATACGAGAGGGTTGATGGCGGCTGAGGCGCGTGCACGATCGGCATTGGATGGCTGGGAACGGGTAATTCAGCCGAAGTCGTCGGGGGGCGCGATCCGCGTATTGGAAATTGGATGCGGCACAGCTCCGCTGCTCGTGGCAGCGGCCCCCCGCTTCTCTCTGCTCGTCGGGGTCGACCTTGCCTTCAGGTGGCTGGTCGTGGCGAAGAAGCGGCTGCTGGAGGCCGGGCTCGACATCCCCATTGTGTGCGCCTGTGCCGAAGCCCTTCCGTTTCCCGACGGATATTTTCATCGAGTGATCTCCGAGTCCTCGCTGGAGCATATGAAGGATCGTCGGCAGGTCATGAGTGAATGCCGGCGTGTCCTGGTCGCCGGGGGGTACTTCTGCGTGTCGACCCCGAACCGTTGGAGTTGGGGACCTGATCCGCAGGTTGGGCTGCTGGCCGGAGGATATTGGCCGAGAAGGATCCTCGACGGCTATGTGAGGTGGCAAGGGGGGATTCCGCCTAAGCGGGATCTATTATCGAGCCGAACTTTGAGAATACTGTTGCGAGACGAAGGCTTTACCGACATACAGATCTTCCTTCCTGACGTTGCCGATCAGCAGAAGAAGCAGTTCGGAGTCGTGCTTCAATGGGTGGTCGAACTGTATGGGTTGCTGAAGCGTATCCCGGTCTTGCGCAGCCTCATGTTCGTGATCGGTCCATTGCTCCAGGGAATTGGTCGGAAGCCTCGGGAGTTGTCGGTCCAATCCCAATGAGACGGGCCTCTTTTATTACTCTCGACGCCGGAGCATGAGTTCATACCGAAACATTCTGACATTGTCCGCATGGGACATGGTCGCCAAAACGGCCTATTTCCTGGCCTGTCTGTATGTCGCCCGCATCATGGGTGTGGAACACTATGGGGTGTGGGAGTTCGCGATCTCCGTGATGGCCTATTTCCTTCTCATTGCGGATCTCGGAATGGAGGTGTGGGCAACCAGGGAAGCGACCAAGGGCGGAGATATTTCGGCCCTGGTCGGCACAGTCATGCCCCTTCGTTTCATGGGGGCCACGGTTGCTTCGGGAATTCTCCTGGCCATTTTGCCGCTCTTGCCGGAATTTCCTCAGTTGCGAACGGTGCTCGTGGTATTCGGACTGACGCTTTTCCTTCAGGCCGTCAATTTGAAATGGGTGTTTATGGGGAAGGAGCGCATGGCCACCGCAGGCAAGGGGCTTGCGCTTACTCAACTGGTGTTTGCAAGCGGAATCGCGGTGATGGTCAGAAGCCCACACGATTTGATTTGGGCGCCGCTCGTGAAAGGGTTGGGCGATCTGGCTGCAGTGAGCTACTTTGGGAGACAGTTCCTCTCGACCTACGGATTCGGCCGTATCAATTTTAGCGTGAGCGAGAGCCTATTGATTCTACGACATGCGCTCCCCATGGGCGTTTCGAACGGATTGGGGTTACTGAGTTATAACTGCGATACGCTTCTGTTGGGATTTTTGTCCGGACCTAGTGCCGTAGGCTTCTACAATGCCGCCTACCGACCCGTAACCGCCTTGCTCGCGTTGCCGCTGACCTACTTTCAGGGACTCTTCCCGCTCTTGTCTCGCAAGCACCATGAGGATAGGCAGGGGTTCATCGATACGTTGACGCGGTCACTGGGTATTGCCGGTCTGCTAGCATTTCCCATCGGAGTGAGCGGCATGTTCCTGGGAGTTCCGGTACTCGACCTGTTGTTTGGCCAGGCCTATAGTCAGGCGAACGCTGCGCTCCAGATTCTCGTATGGTCCGCGGTCCTGGTGATTCTGCGCGGCAGCTATCGCCAGGCGTTTATTGCCTGCGGTCGACAAACGTTGGATCTCCGATGCGCGGGAATCTCAGCAGGCTTCAATCTCGGACTCAACGTCCTTCTCATTCCCCCCTACGGCATTATCGGAGCGGCTGCGGCAACGGTGGGAGGGGATTTCGTCTGGTTGACATTGGCGGCGCTGTACTGCAACCGATATGTCGTTCCTGTGCCTGTACTGGAACATTTATCCAAACCACTCGTTGCCTCACTCCTTATGGGAGGCTCATTCATCGCTTTTGCATCGTTTCACTGGGTGTCACAGGCAGTCTTCGCTTGGCTGGTGTATCTCGGCTCGCTGTGGCTGATGGGGGAGAAAGAAGTTCGAGCCTGGATCATGATGGTTCGGCCTGCCATCTGAGGCCGCAGGCATTACCCTGTGGAGCGTGAATCGCTGAGCTCCAATGGGTTTGCGAGACTTCGTCGCCAGGAGGCTCTCTCAGTGCAAAATTGTACTGAGTCATGCAGGCATGTGAAAGTATGTGAGCGTCATACCAACGACAAATTGGAGCATGATGGAGTTGCCGAATTATGTGCGGACTGTCGGTGACGGCGGTGTTGGTGGGATCCTCGCCCCTACACCACGTTTGATATTCTGGGGTGATTGCACTATCCTTCCCCCCCTCGACTCTGTGCAGCCTCAACTGCCCGACCTATCGAGGGTCTGCTGATGATCACCCGGTCAAAGTTGAGTGCCTTTCTGCGTTTCACGCTCACACTGGGACAAACGCCAATACAACAATTCAAAATTCTGTGGGCGCTGTCAAAGATCAAACGTGCTCGGGCGTATCAGGCCTACAATCCCGAGCGAGTCTATAAGCTTGGGACCGTGATAAAGGACGCTTACCTGCGCGATAACTTCGGCGACGTGATCAACCTCTTTCCTCCGTGTAGAGAACGCCTATCGGGTCGCGTGCCTGGCTTACCCCGGCGAGATTCTGGATGTTGGGGCAAAGATCTGCCCGCTGGATCCATACATCGGAGCGCCGCACTCACTTTTTCGAGCCGTTGCCATCGAATGCTGCCATGGTGCGTAAAAACTGCCCTGCTGCGATCGTCAATCAGATTGGCCTTGCTCGGGATGCTCGTCCGTAACCCTTGGGGTTGATCGACACGGTGTGATGGCTTCGTCCATCGCCCCGCCACGGTGAGGCGCGACATCAGACTTCGTTGGATCGCCTCAGAGGGGGACTGGTTTCCGGATTGAAGCCGAGGAACGAAAGGGACGGACGAGAATAATCTGGGCGTCACACCACGAATACGATGATTTCGAGCAATGTGCCGCAGAGACTTCTTACGTCAAGGTCCGGGAAAGAGAGCGGGTATGTAAGTAGTATGACGATCGCCACACACCAACCACACTTTGTATCCGTCAGGGACATTCCAAGAATTGATCCGCAGCTGGACCCAAGGATGTTATCGCTCCAAGAGCGCCTGAATAACGAGGCAGGCCTGCGGCTCCGTCATGGCCGTCGGCTGCCTGGAAAAATATCCGCCAGGCATATGTAACGAGCAGCCGATGAGAGTTTTTTATGCACCCTTGGTACCGGAGCCTCGTAAATCCAAAGACACCTGTGATCACCCCGATGATCTGTTGTACCTTGGCCGGGAACGGCGACTCGGTCCGGTTCTTGCCCCTATCCGACCGGATCCGCAGCGCCCTGATACTGGACATGTCGTCGGGAGTCCCGCGAAGCCACCGGTGGACACCGCCGTCTGTCCTAATAGACCTGATCACCTTAGACCCGCCTCGTCCGCCCATGCCGGAGCAAGGTGAACATCGTGTTACGTGATGTGCTCGAGATGGAATCAGAGATTAACAGAAACAGAGGAGGTACAGCATGCGCGCCTTGATAACAGGCGGTGCCGGATTTATCGGGTCACACCTGGCCGAAGCGCTCTTGAATCAAAACGCCTTTGTCACGGTGATCGATGACCTGTCCACGGGCAGCATTACCAATATTCGGCACCTGAAAGGCCGCTCTGGATTTTCATATGTCATTGATACGGTGATGGATCATTCCCTCATGGCCGAACTGGTGGATGCTGCGGATGTCATCTATCACCTGGCTGCCGCGGTCGGTGTGCGTTTGATCGTAGAAAGTCCGGTCCGGACCATTGAAACCAACGTGTCCTGTACGGAAGCGGTGCTGACCCTGGCCGCCAAGAAGCAAAAAAAAGTACTGATTGCCTCCACCAGCGAGGTGTACGGCAAATCGACCGCCATCCCATTTCGCGAGGACGGCGATTTGGTGATCGGAAACACGACCAGAGGCCGATGGAGCTATGCCTGCTCGAAAACCCTGGACGAGTTCCTAGGGTTGGCCTACTGGAAAGAAAAGAAGGTTCCAGTGGTCGTGTTTCGCCTGTTTAATACGGTCGGTCCTCGTCAAACCGGTCGTTATGGCATGGTGCTGCCCACCTTTGTGCAACAGGCCCTCAAGAATGAGCCCATCACCGTGTATGGGGACGGCGGGCAGTCCCGGTGTTTCACGTGGGTCGGCGATGCCGTGCGAGCCATCATCGACCTCTCCATGCACCCTCAAGCGGTCGGC
This sequence comes from uncultured Nitrospira sp., assembly GCA_902500995.1. Classification (GTDB taxonomy): domain Bacteria; phylum Nitrospirota; class Nitrospiria; order Nitrospirales; family Nitrospiraceae; genus Nitrospira_A. Next base: position 35,438 of record CABVSR010000021.1, on the reverse strand, counting down.
CAGGTCTTCAACATCGGAAGCGAGCAAGAAGTCACGATCATGGATCTGGCCAAGATGGTCAGGGATGTCGCCAGGAGTTCATCGGAGATCACGTTGGTGCCCTATGATCAAGCCTACGAGGAGGGATTTGAAGATATGGGGCGGCGGGTGCCGGACCTTAGCAAGATCCGCAATCTGATCGGATATAAGCCCACCGTTGATCTGCCGAATATTGTCGCACAGGTGGTGGAATACTACCGCCAGCAGATGCTTGGGCGAGACGGACATGCCTGAACAGCGGTGCGGAGCGTATCGAGCTCTGTGAGTGTCGCCTGAACAGATGAAGGACGGATATCGGATATCTAGAGAGAAGGCGGTCAATGACAGCCCATAAATATTTCGTGCACGAATCGAGCTACATTGATCAGCCTTGTGACATCGGCGAGGGGACTAAGATCTGGCATTTCTCTCACGTCATGACTGGGGCGGTGATCGGGCGAGGATGCAATATCGGCCAGAATGTTCTGGTGTCCAGCGGGGTGCAGGTCGGAAACAACGTGAAAATTCAGAATAACGTCGCGCTCTATACCGGAGTCGCTCTGGAAGACGACGTGTTCTGCGGCCCATCGTGCGTGTTTACGAATGTCATCAATCCACGCAGTCACATTTCGCGGAAAAGCGAGTACCAAGCGACGGTGGTCAGGCGCGGGGCGACGATCGGGGCCAACGCCACTATCATCTGCGGCATCACCATCGGGCGCTATGCCTTTATCGGTGCGGGGTCTGTCGTGACCGATGATGTGCCGGACTACGCACTGGTTGTCGGCGTGCCGGGACGAATTCAAGGATGGATGTGTCATTGCGGGGTCGCACTCTCATTCGGTGAAGCGGCTGTCTCTCTCATGACAGCAATGTGTTCATCGTGCGGGCGGCAATACCAAAAGGACCAGTCTGGGGTCGTCGACGTTCAAATGGGTTCGTGATCACCGTCTGGTCCCCGTGTCATCAGGTGCTCTATGATGCCTGTCCGGAGGTCCTGCATCAAACTCGTATCGCTCCTCAGGTGGACATTGCGGCGATGGCGAGCGTCGTGATCGGGGTTTCGAGAGAAACGCAGTAGGCAATGTTGCGTCCAATTTCCATCGGCATCGATCCCGCTCTTGAGGAGTGGGGAGCGGAGATCAAGTATACCTTGCGCACGCTGATGCGTGTGGCGGGATTTCCTTATGCATTCGAGTGGACGAGGGCAACTTCTCAGGTAGACCTCTATTATGGGTGTCAAAAGGAGGTGCGTGCGGAAGTCCGCATTCCGGCCTACAGGCGGCCCTTTGCTTCTATGAGGTATGTCGAGCCTGAAGTGGTCTACGAGTCGGAAGGTGTGCCGTTCCTTGATTTTGGCGATGCCAAGGCAGGGCCCTTTCGTCGAACCGGCGCAAGACTCGAGTTTCCTCAGGATATTATCTTCGCCTCCTATTGGTTTCTCACTGGTGCTCAGGAGACCGCTTGTCCGTGGGATCGATGGGGTAATGTGGACCTGAGTCGCACGGCTGTGATTCAGAAGGGGCTTCTGAACAAACCGGTCGTATCCATCTACGGCGCCTTTCTCCGACGACTGTGGGAAGAGCAAGGGTTGGAACGGCGACCGTTCGCGCTGGCCTCGAGTTTCGTGTTGTCTCATGACGTGGACTATCCACAAATCATCCGTTGGATCGAATGCATGCGCGTCCTGCGGCAACGAGGGGTGCGCGCATGGAGCTCCATCAGAGACATTTGGAACGGCTCCAGCCATTTCTGGGGATTCCCCGATTGGATCGATTTTGAACGATCCATGGGATCCAAATCCGCTTTCTACTTCATGGTGCGGCGCGGCTCGCTGCTGCAATACGCCCGAGGCAATCCCGATGCATTCTATGATGTGCGTACTCCGGTCTTCCAGGATCTCTTTGACGTTCTGCGCGATGCCGGCTATGAGATCGGACTACACACGTCCTTTCGGGCCTACCAGGATAAGGGAGGGATCAAGAAAGAAAAGGAAGATCTCGAACGGGCAGCGGGCGTTCAGGTTGTAGGCAATCGGCACCATTTTTGGCATCTCGACCCGGCAGCTCCGCATGAAACGTTACGAATGCACGAGGGCACGTTTCTCTATGATACCTCGCTGGCTTTTGAGTTTTATCCCGGATATCGCAGAGGAATCTGCCACCCATTCCGTCCCTTTGATCCGGAATTGCGCCGCGAGTTGCAAGTCTTGCAGTTACCACCTACCTGGATGGACAACCATTTCGATCAGCGGCTGGGAACGAACGGGATTCGAGATGCGGACGGGTATGCCAAAAGTCTCCTCGATGTCGCTGGATCCACGGGCGGCCTGGTCGTGCTGAATTATCATGCTCGAGCAATGAACGAGGACCTATACCCGAGGTGGGGACGTTGGCTGAAAGCGTGGGCTCAAACACACATCGACTCGTCATGGAAGAAGCCGCTTCCCAATCAAGTGGCCAGGGAATGGGAGGAATACGAGCGCGAACTCGATGCCTATTCCACGGATCATACGGTCCGCGATGTCCCGATCCAGGTCGGTGCGCAGAAGGCATGGTCGGTCGGACTCCTGGAGGCACAGGCACACGAGGAATGGGACAAATTTGTGGGCTGCCATCCTGACGGCACGATCTATCACACCATGGCCTGGCGGCAGGTGACACAGCAGGGATTGGGGCATCAGCCGTACTTTATTTGTGTGCGGAACGACAAGGGCGCAATCGTCGGGGGCTTGCCGCTTTTCCTTGTCACGGGCATCTTCGGCCGTCGCCTCGTTTCGGTGCCGATGCGAGATCGAGGAGGAATCCTCTCTGTCGATCCGCGCGTAACCGCCAGGATGAACGAGTACCTGTCGGAACTGTCGCGTGAGCTGAGCTGTCGTTATGTCGAATTGCGATCGTTCCATGAGCCCGACCTCAAGGTGATGCATGAGAGCGGATTCGTCACCCGTCGCCATTGGGTCACGACGCGGGTCGATCTCGCGCCAGGCGTCGAGGCTCTCTGGAAAGCGCTGGACCGTGATTTCGTCCGCTGGGCGATCAAGAAGGCCGCCAAAGAGGGCGTCACCTTTGAGTTCGATAACAGCGCAGAAGGTATGGACACGTTCTGTCGGCTGTTTGTACGGACCCGCTCCTCAATGGGCATCCCTCCCTTCCCACGCAGCTTGTTTTCCGCGATCCATGCTCACCTCATTCAAACAGGGAAGGCTTGTCTGGCCTTAGTCAGGAAGGACGGCATCCCCATCAATGCGATGATATGCCTGTTTTCACATGAGTCATTCACTCCGGCCTACGCAGCTCCGCAAAACGTGTGGCGAAAGTGCTACCCGAGCGAAGTCATGTTCTGGCACACGATCGAATGGGCGGCGAAACAGGGATTCCGGTACTACGATTTCGGCGCGGATTCTCCTCGCCAGACGGGGCTGCTGCGATTCAAACGAAAATGGGGCGGCATCCAGCACCCCATGTACTCCGTCTACCGCGCGTATCGGGGCGGCGCCCTCCCGGATTTTGACAGCAGCGGGCCTGCGTTCGCGATCATGCGGTCGGTGTGGAAACGTTTGCCGGTGTCCTTGTCACAATCGATGGGTGGGTGGATAACAAGGCAGATGAGCTGATCATGGTCGGCGAGGGGGCGGGAAAAACGCGACTTCTTTTTTTAGGGAACAATTATAACCCGATCAGCATCACCTGTTTGGACGCATTGGCGACAGACCGACGGATTGAAGTCATCGTGGGAATTTATCACCCGACCAATCGTGGGATCCTGCCTACGTTGCGAAAATCGTGGTCGCAGTATGGAGGTGGATTCGTCGCCAGGCGAGGCGTTGATTTGTTACTGTCGTGGGCACGAATCCGGTTGCGCAATGCGCATGTTGCGCTGTCGGGGTATCGCTCAATGCAGGAACTTGTCCTCGCCCATCGCCTTCAACGGTTTGAGTTTCGCAACATCAATTCTGAGGAAGCCAGTGGTCGGTTGCGTTCACTATCTCCTGATATCATCGCAGTCGCTGCCTTCAGTCAGATTCTAAAGTTGCCGGTCATCACGGCCGCTTCCCTAGCGTGCATCAACGTGCATCCCTCATTGCTTCCCAAACACCGAGGACCGAATCCTTTTTATTGGGTACTACAGAATCAAGAATCCTGCACAGGAGTCACAGTTCATCACATCGGAGAAGGCATCGATTCCGGGGATATCATTCTGCAAGAAAAGATTCCACTTGAATCCGGAATGACGGAGCACTCGTTGCGCGATCGTTCGAGCCATGTGGCCGCACGGCTGCTTCTGGAGGCGGTTCGTTTAGTACGGTATGGCGATATCCCGCGGATTAAACAAGATGAAGCGGCGGCAACGTATGATCCTCTGCCGCCAAGAGGGTCGTCCAGCCTATGAACAGAGGACGCGAATGCCTCGCTGTCGATCCGGTGCGTGCCGCCCTCTATGTGCCACCGGTGCTCAAACAGATTCCTCGCCTCCTGAGTTGTCTGGACCGGGAAGCGCATTCGGTGAGTTTCGGTTGCTTTGACCGATCTCACTGGGCATGGAAGTTTCATGACTTTCCTCTCACGATGTTGCAAATCAATTTCTATCCGTTGGCTCTCTTGTGGCGCGTGCCCTTTCAGAACAATCCGTATCATCAAAATGCGCAGGTGTTGAGTTGGATTGCGGGGGCGATGGAGTATACGTGTGCTCGTCAACGACCGAATGGTGCCTTTGATTCTGTCGGACCGTTTACTCAGGATCATGGCGTCACACTCGCCATGGTCTTTGGACTGGTAGAGACATTGAGGCTGATCGATTCGGGTATCGGTTCGCATCTCAGAGAGCGGGTTGTTCGTGCCGTACGGCAGGGCTGCGAATTCGCGCTTCACAGTCGTGAAGACTATGCGGTCATCACCAACCACCAGGCGTTGTTCGCAGCGGCGTTCCTTGGAGCTGCCGACCTTCTTAATGAAGATCAATGGCGATGCCACGCAGACGACGTGGTGGGACGCATTCTAGCTGCCCAGTCGCCCGAAGGCTGGTATCGTGAGTACGATGGTCCGGATCCAGGGTATGAATCCCTCGGGATCTTTTATCTGGCGCTCTGCTGGCGGCGAACGGGTTCGGAGCGGTTGCTAGAATCGTTGCGGCGCAGCATCGCGTTCTATGCCTACTCCGTACATCCGGACGGGAGTGTCGGAGGCGTCTATGGAAGTCGGCACACGGCGCTGTATTTTCCGGCCGGATTCGAAATACTCGCGCCGGCGGTTCCCTTGGCTGATTCTGTCTCGCGGTTCATGCGCCAACGACTCACGCAAGGCAACGTGCTGACTCCGGACGCATCGGATATGGAAAATTTAGCCTCGCTCCTCTATGCCTATCTTGAAGGATGTCTTGGGCCACCAACTCCGGCTGGAAACGCCCCACCGCTTCCCTGCGAATCGCTCAACGGTGTGCATCGTTTTCAGGATTGCGGGATCGTCGTTTCAGGCTCGCCATCGTATTATGCGGTGGTCAACACCGCAAAGGGAGGCGTATGCCGGATCTTCTCGAAGGAGCCTGCGGCCGTTACTTATGAAGATGCCGGATATTGCGCACGGAGCAATGACAAACTGCTGACGTCGCAGATCATTGGGTTGGGGGGCGAAGTCGATTCCGGACGAACGGATGTCGTCTGCTGCCACACTGATTTCGCAGAAGCCTGTCAGGAGATGCTGACTCCGGTACGATTCATCCTTCTGAGAATCTTGAACCTGACTGCCTTTCGAAGCATCCGCCTCGGCGGATGGATACGGCGTAGAATTCTCGCGCGATTGATTCTGAAGAAGCGGATCGTGCCGTTGCGACTTCGTCGTCGCCTGCTCTTTCTCCCGGATGCAGTGCACATAAACGATTGCGTGGAGAGCACGGGTGGGCTCCCGCTTCAATCTCTGGAGCTGACGAGGTCCTTTACGGGTATTCATATGGGATCGGCAAAGTATTTCCACCCTGCCGAGATCCGCGACCATGTGACGTTCGACTCTTCGGGATTGCTCGACGGGCTCAAGAAAGACGGACAAGGGACAGTCATGTGTATGATTCGTTTTCCGGCGGGCTCCATGCCGGAGCTGGTCGTCTCCGAGGGTGAGCCGGCGATGCCATCTCGGGCAAGGAATGTGTCATGATTCACATCGTCCTGCCGGCCTATAACGAAGAAGCGGCTCTTCGTCCCTTGCTCGCAAAGATCGACAAGACGATGAAAGAGCATGGTTGGACCTATCGCGTGGTCGTCGTGAACGATGGCAGCGAGGATCGGACAGTGGAGATTCTGGAGGAACTGAGAGCCCAGTATCCTATACATGTCATCGCTCATCGATATAATCGAGGGCTGGGCGAGACCATCCGGGACGGTTTCGAGTACGTGGTTGATGTGGCGGTGCCGGACGATCTTCTGGTTCGAATGGACTGCGACGATACTCATGAGCCGAAGCACATCGCGGATATGGTGAGAAAACTCAATGAGGGCTATGACGTGGTGACCACCTCCCGCTATGCACCGGGAGGAGGACAGACCGGGCTGGATTGGTATCGCCGAACGATCAGTCGTTGTGCAAATCTCCTCTTCAAACTCGTATTTCCCGTTCCCGGCCTCAAAGAGTATACGTGCGGTTACCGGGCCTATCGCGTCGGGATAGTTCAAGACGCCCTCCGCATCTTTGGGAATAAGTTCATCGATTTGAAGGGGCTTGGGTTTACGGGCACCCTCGAAAAACTCATCAAGTTCCGCATGATGGGAGCGCGTATTGGGGAGGTGCCGTTTGTCTTGCGTTATGAGCAGAAGTTGAGCACGAGCAAGGTGGTGACCAGCATCACGACACTGGGATGCTTCATTTTAATTATCAAGCATTGTCGTAACTGGGGCGGGAAGGAAGGGATGCGCTGGGAGCAACTGATTGATGAGCGCAAGCGACGAGTGGCCGGTTCCAAAGGCGAATCCGCACCGGTCGGGCGGGCCCTCTCGGAGTAGCCCCCTGCGGATGGATGAGAGAATGTCGGCAGAACCCACCCTTGAGGATATTCGCCGATTCTGGAATGAGAACCCGATCTACTCTGGAGAGTCGCGTGCCGACCCCGGCACGAGAGAGTTTTTTGAGGAACACGAAGCGATGACGCTGCATGAGTTCTCCGGGAGGATCCCACCGATCTATTTCCGTTTCGTTCGCGCCGGGACCCGGGTATTGGACATTGGATGCGGTATTGGGTTTTGGGTTCACCAGTTCTGCCGTCTTGGAGCTCGGGTCAATGCCTGTGATTTGGCCGACAGCGCGGTCGAGTTGACCCGTCGCCGATGCCGGCTCTTCGGGTTGCAAGCCGACGTGCGGCTGGGGAACGCAGAGGAGCTGCCTTATGCAGACGGATTCTTCGATCACGTCAACTGTCAGGGGGTTATTCACCACACCCCGAACACGGTGCGATGTATCCAGGAAATGCATCGCGTGTTAAAGCCGAACGGAACCGCCTGTTTTTCCGTCTATTACAACACCCTCTACCTTCGAAATCCCTTGTGGTATCGGATGATCACCCTCCTCGTTCGCTCCTGGATACGCCTGGAAGGGAGGGGACGGGAATCCATGCTATGGGCAACGCAGCCGGAAGAGCTTGTCAGACTGTATGACGGCAAGGACAATCCCCTCGGGAAAGCCTACAGGCGTCGCGATGTCAATGGGATGATTCACGGCCGGTTTGATCTTCTGGACTCGATACGTCAGGGATTGCCGCGGCGCGCGCTGCCGGTCCGCATACCGGACCCCGTGCACCGGTTCCTCTCGCGCCGGTTCGGTTTGATGATCGTCTATCTATGCCTGAAATCGCCTTGAAGGCCTATCGAGCTTGATGGCGAGTCGGATGCAATGGAATCCGGCGTGCAGGTCTGGATAGGGCGAACCACGCCGTTTGAGAAGCGACCATCCTATTGAAAGGGAATGACTGATCCATGTGTGGAATTGCTGGAGTGATCCATCGTGATCGGTCTCACACGGTTGATCAGTCGATCGTGCGTGCCATGATGGCGTCGTTGTCGCATCGGGGGCCGGATGGAGAGGGATTGTGGGGAGAAGGGCCCGTGGCGTTAGGTCACAAGCGCCTGTCGATCATCGATCTTGAGGCCGGTCATCAACCTATGGCCAATGAAGACGAATCGATTTGGATCGTCTTCAACGGGGAGATTTATAACTATCTCGAACTCCGTCGAGAGTTGATGCGGAACCATACCTTTCGTACGCATAGCGATACGGAAGTCATTCTCCATCTTTACGAGGAATTGGGGGAACGTTGTCTTGAGCGGTTGAACGGCATGTTCGCCTTTGCGATTTGGGATCGTCGTCAACAGCGGTTGTTCGCGGCCCGTGACCGAATGGGAATCAAACCGTTTTATTGGATGTGCGATGGAAAGCGCTTTGCATTCGCGAGCGAGCCGAAGGCGCTCATTGGAGCTGGTCTAGCAGCCCCTGATCCGGACCCCCAAGGACTGGAAGAGTACTTGACGTTTCAGTTGTGCCTGGGAGCGCGGACCCTATTTCGCCATATCCGCAAGCTGGAACCTGCGCACTATCTCACTTTTCGGCCGTTCCGCGATCAAGAGCCGTCCCTGGTGCGATATTGGGATTTCAACTATGAGATCGACAGCCACCACACGGAGGACTACTACACGGAGCAGCTGTTGCTCGTGTTGCAGGATTCCGTGCGCCTTCAACTGCGTAGTGATGTGCCGGTCGGCGCTCATTGTTCGGGCGGTATCGATAGTTCGACGGTCGTGTGTCTCGCCGCTCCCGTCTATGGCGGTCAGTTTCACACCTTCACGGGAGCGTTTAAAGACGGCCCTCAGTATGACGAAACGGCCTATGCCCGGTCGGTTGCCGAGCATGTCAACAGTCGGCATCACGAAGTCTGGCCGAATTGGCAAGATTTCGCGGAGGTCATGCCTCGTCTGATGTATATGATGGACGAACCGGCGGCGGGTCCCGGGCTCTTCCCCCAATACTGTGTGTCGAAACTGGCGAGAGAGCATGTGAAGGTGGTTCTGGGCGGGCAGGGGGGCGATGAAATTTTTGGCGGGTACGCACGGTACCTCATTGCGTATTTGGAGCAGTGTTTGAAGGGGGTCATCTTCGGGACGCAAGACGAGGGGCGGTACGTCGTGACGTGGGAGAGCATCATGCCCAATCTGTCGCTGTTACGGCAGTACAAGCCGATGCTCCAACACTTGTGGAAAGACGGCTTGTTCGACGATATGGATCAACGCTATTTCCGCCTCGTGAGCCGTCTGGACGATGCGAATACGCTTATCAGTCGAGACGTGTGGAATGGCCAGAGTCAGGCTCGGATGGTCGCGTCCTTTCAAGAAGTCTTCAATAACCCGTCTACGAAAAGCTATTTCAATAAGATGACCAACTTCGACCTGAAAACACTGCTTCCGGCCCTCCTTCAAGTCGAAGATCGAACCAGCATGAGCGTGTCGTTGGAGTCCCGAGTCCCGCTGCTCGATCATCGGATCGCCGATCTTGTGACGCGAATGCCACCGACGGCTCGTTTCAAAGGTGGGGACACCAAACGGGTATTTCGGGATGCCGTTCGGGTCTTATTGCCGGAGACGGTCTTTAATCGGAAGGACAAGATGGGATTTCCGGTACCGCTCAATGAATGGAGCCGCGGTCCGCTGCGGGAGTTCCTGAGCGACATCCTTCTGGGGCCTCGTGCGCGGCAACGGGGAATCTATCAGGTGAAAGAGGTGGAGCGGTTGCTGCTTCACGAACGAAGCTTCGGTCGGCAGGTCTGGGGATTGTTATGTTTGGAACTTTGGTTTCGAGCCTTTGTCGATGGCGAGCAATTGCCCGGAGCGCATCCGGCATCTGCTGTGGGCACGGGAAACTAGATGAAGGAATGACGGTGTCATGCCTGTAACTACGACCATGGCGGCCAGTCCTCCAGAGGCTCGGGTGAGTTCGCACGCGGAACTTCCGTCTCAAGTCATTCAGAAAAAGGCTTTTGTGCATGTTGATATGGATGGTCTGAGCGCCATCCATCAAGGGCATGGGTATCGGTATGAGGGGGCGCAGGATGCACTCTACACCTCGGCGGTCGAGAACTCCCTGGCATGGTTCGAACGCCACGAAGTGACCGCCACGTACTTTGTGATCGGGAGCGACCTGGAGCGGGGAGAAAAACGTCGCGCAGTGGAAACCGTCGTGCGGGCCGGCCACAAGATCGCGTGTCACTCTCTGACTCATCGATACTTGAATCAGCTCTCATCCATGGACAAACGTGAGGAAATCGCTTCCGGAAAGAAAACCATTGAGGATGTTCTGGGCATCGAATGCCAAGGATTTAGAGCCCCTGGATACTCGATTGATTTCGAATCGTTGGAGATCCTTCGTGATGCCGGGTACCGCTACGACAGTTCTATCTTTCCGACGAATGAATTTCGGGAACGGCTCGGATTGCAGCGGCTCTTCCCTGAGCCCTTTCTGTTGTTTCCGGAGAGCCGGTTGTTCGAGTTCCCGATGCCGCATCCCGGTCCATGGTTGCCTCCCTTTCACCCTTGCTACGCGTTTTACCTCTCTCGGTTCTATTTTCATGCGCAAGTCCGGCGCTTCAGCCGGCGGTATAACTATTTGACGATGTTATTCCATCTCACGGATTTTTCCGACCGGCAGCCGGATTTGCAGAGCTTCCGCCTGAAGCTGTTCACGAATAATTACTTTTCCAGCCGATCGAAACTTCGCTTTCTGGATGTGTTGTTCGATCGGGTCAAGCGGGAATTCGCGCTGACGACCAGCGAAGATTTCGTTCGGGATTGGCCAAGGTCTGCGCCAGACTTGAGCCCGCGCACGATACTGGGAATCAGCACGACGCACGAAACCGGCGCCTGTGTGGTGAAAGACGGACAGATCCTGTCCGCGATCAACGAGGAGAGAATGTCGCGCATCAAGCTCGACGATGCCTTTCCGCCTACTCGCTCCATTCGGGAGGCGATTCAGGTGGCGGGTATCAATCCGAAAGAGATTGATGCCGTGGCCGTGTCCGGCCTCGAACCGAGGGACCTCCTCCCGCGCATTGTCGAGAGCTTGAAACGTGACGTGACGGACTTCCATTCCTGGAATGATTACGTGCCTCATTTCTGCCGCGTAGCCTATCGCGCGTTTTGTCTCTGGCGCGCCATGAAATATGACACCCTCGGACAGTTTCTCGAAGCAGAGTATGGCATACGTCCGAAGCTTCAGTACGTTGAGCACCACGAGTCGCATGCCTCCGCCGCGTTTCGGACGAGCGCCGCACAGAAGGCCTTGATTCTCGTCGCTGATGGAGTGGGGGATGAATTGTCCATCACGATCTCCCGTGGAACAGGTTCGACCATCAGGAGAGTGGCCCAGTATTTTTACCCGAATTCGTTCGGTCAGTTTTATACCGCCTGCACGCAAATTCTTGGATTCAAAGGTGGGCGGCACGAAGGAAAAATTACGGGATTGGCGGGATATGGAAAGCCGGTGCCGGAGTTGATGGAAAAGGTGGAGCGCACCTTCTCGGCCGAGAACGGGCGATTTACGCTCAACAAGCGCTATTATGCGGAGGGTTTTATCCGTCCGAAATTCAAGGAAATGCTCGCCGGCAAGGTGAATCTTCTGACGGTCGAGTATCGCAACTATAAGATGCCGCTCAAGCGGTTGTTGCGAGGATACAAGCGGGAGGATGTTGCCTATGCCTTTCAGTTCTTGATGGAACGTGAGCTCGTGCGACTGACGCGGACGTATCTGGCGGGAGAGCGACTTCCTCTTGTGGTGGCCGGCGGGGTTTTGGCGAACGTGAAGCTGAATATGGCGCTGGCAGAACAATTGGATACCGACTCGTTCTATGTGTTTCCCAACATGGGCGACGGCGGTCTATGCGTCGGGGCGGCCCTCAGCATTCAGGCTGCAGCGCCGAAGCCTGTCCTCGATATGTTTCTTGGAACCGAGTTCACGGAGGAAGACTGTCTGGCGGCGCTTCAACGGTATCCGCAGTTGCACGTCACGAAGCCGGACCGTATTGCGGACGTGGTCGCGCGAGCGCTCGCAGAAAAGAAAATTGTCGCTCGTTGCGACGGTCGTATGGAATTCGGGCCGAGAGCGCTCGGGAATCGATCCATTCTCTACCACTGCGGAGATAAGTCGGTGAATGATTGGCTCAATCAGCAGCTCCACCGAACGGAATTCATGCCGTTTGCTCCAATGGCATTGTATGAAGACTATGAAGAATATTTCGTGATCCGGAACGGCAGAGAACGCCCGTGTGAATTCATGACTCTGGTGGTTGGTTGTACGGACACCATGCGGCGGTTGTGCCCGGCAGCCGTCCATATCGATGGTACGGCGCGTCCTCAGCTGGTGAGGCGGGAGATCAATCCCGGCATGCACGACATCTTGTCCGCCTATAAACATCTGACGGGGATTTCGGTGTTGATCAACACGAGCTTCAATATGCATGAGGAGCCGATAGTGCGATCCCCGGAAGAGGCGATTCTCGCGTTTCAACAGAGCCACCTGCATCATTTAGTTCTCGGGCCGTTTTTTGTCAGCCAAGGCCACCTATGAGTGTCCTGAAGGCATTGGTGAAAGACCGGTGCGCGGTGTGGCTCGCCGTGATGACCGCCTGCATCTATTTACCGGGGATTACATGGGGCCTCCCCCATGCGACCAACTATGAACGGACCCATGCCTGGGGAAATGACGATGCGGCCCCGCTCGCGGCATTGGCGGAGATGCACGACACATTCGTCGCGCCGGCCCCCAATCGCAATGTCGCCTATCCCTGGGGGCACTACTTTGTTATGGCCTGTGCCATGGCGCCGTATATGGCGTGGTTGTTCGTCACCGGTCAATTCGCCCATCCGACTCCCACCTTTCCCTTTGGTCTCGTCGATCCGGTCGGAGCCTTCGAAGTTCTCGGTCTCCTGTGCCGGTCTTTGTCCATAATACTGGGTGTGGCGGCTGTCGTCGGCGTGTACTTCGGCGCTCGCGGTTTATGGGGGCGGCGCGCAGGATGTTTGGCCGCAGTCTTCACAATGCTGCTGTTCCCCATGTCTTACTATGCGAAGCTGACCAACCCTGATATGCCTGTGCTGGGGTGGACGAGCCTGGGTTTGGCCGTTGTTGCGATGAGTTTGCGCGGTGGACTCACGGTGAAGCGCGGTCTGTGGCTCGGGGGCTTTATCGCGTTGGCAGGAGCGACGAAGGATCAATCGGCAGGCTCGTTTATTTTATTGTCTCCGGTCTTAGTCTGGATCCAATGGAAATCAGGACAGGCAGACCGGTTCTTCGGTTGGCACAGTAAATGGGCGTCTCTAGCGGCGGCTCTGGCCTCATTGTGGATTGTCTATTTCATGATGAGTGGGGTGCTCGTCGATCCTACTCGCTTTGGACAGCATCTTGAGAAACTTTCGTCTGCAAGCACGACCCGTGCGCTGTACCTTCGTCACCCGTTGACTTGGGCGGGGGCGGTGCATCAACTTCAGGACCTGTTCGGCTATCTGCTCGATGTCGTGAGCGTTCCCTTATTTTTCACTGCTTGCGCAGGGATTCTCCTTGCGACTGTGCGCGATCGATTATCCCTGGTCATGTTGCTCTCCTCCGTCGGCTTTCTATTCATGCTGATTCCCGTCGGAATGAGCCGCGTTCACTATCTGTTGCCGGTTGCCCTGCCCCTGACGTACTTTGCCGCGTACGCCGTCGATCAAGCGTTGAGTTCTCCTGCGCTGCGTCTGCCGGCTGCCTTGGCCTTCGGCCTCATGGCGGGGGTGTTGTTGCTTCAAACGTTGGATCTTACCCACGATATGTTGAAGGATTCACGCTATGCGGCGGGCGAATGGCTCGATCAACGTCTGAGCTCCGGAGATCGAGTCATGCATTTTGGCTATGCGTCGAAACTGCCTCATTTGCGGGCCGACGTGCGGAATCTGCATATCGTGCATGAAAAGGAGACGATTTCGGCAATCAAAGCGAATCGTCCGGAATTCATCTTGGTGATTCCCCAGGATATGAATGAAGGGCGTCAGCGGCTTGAATGGCGCAACGGCGTGAACTCGGCGATCAGTCCATTCTCGAGAGAATTGTTCGATCATTTGGTGGATGGTACATTGGGATATCGATTAGTGAAAAAGTTTCATGCTCCCCGGCTCATATCATGGCTGGATCGGCCCTTTCTGTCGTATGCCAGTGTGAATCCTCCAGTTCAGGTTTTCATGCGGGAGGATAGAGCAGGCGGCCTTGCTGCGGTCGAACCCTGGTACGAAGCCCCCTACGGCCTTGCCCCAGGGCGAGTACGTGAAGTGACCGCCGATCATCCCGGAGACGCCGTCCTTTAAGGGTGAGCGATGCGACGCTGGCTGGCTGTATGTCGTTTTGCCGTAGCTGTGGTGCTGCTGGCCTACCTGGGGCAGTCCGGCGTCATTCGTTGGCAGGCGTTGTCCGGACTCGCCGCTGCATGGCCGTTGAGCTTGACGGCAGTCGTGGTCTATCTGGTGGATTCCTGTCTGACTTCGTGGAGGTTTTGCCTCCTGGTTCGACCCGCGGGGTTCGACCTTTCCCTGTGGGATTCGAACCGACTCTCGCTGATCGGATTGTTCTTCAGCACATTCCTGCCCGGCGCCGCGAGCGGAGATGTGGTGCGGATCTATTACGCCGCGTCAGAACACCAGGGCCGAAGGACCGAGCTGGCCACGATCGTGCTGTTCGATCGCATCATCGGTCTGGTCACAATGTTGATATGGCCCCTGATGGTGGCGCCCTTCTTTCTAGATTTGGCCTCTGTGCCCATCATCCAAGGTCTGTTGTTGGCCGCACTGGGGTTGGCGATCGGATTGACGGTTGCGCTGTTCGCGGGATCTTCGAGATGGATACGCGAGCACCCGCTCGCACAGTGGTGTTTCTCTCGCATCCCCGGAGGGCGGATAATGGAGCGGGTCCTGGCCACTCTCACCTTGTATCGAAAACGCCCCGCAATTTTGGCTGGGGTGACGATTCTCTCCCTGTTTACCCATACACTCGCGGCAGGCGTGATGCTGTTGATTGCTGCTGCGCTCGATCCCACAGGATTTTCCTGGCGCATGACGATACTCATTCCATTGGGATTTTTAGCCAATCAGATCCCGCTGACTCCAGGCGGTCTTGGCGTCGGTGAAGCCGCGCTGGGCGGGCTGCTTCATGTGGCCGGACTCACGAGCGGGGCGGAAATTATGTTGGGGTGGAGGATGTGTCTGCTGCTTGTCAGTGTGATCGGGTTGTTCTTTTATCTGCATGGTCGACGAAGTTTCGTGACTAGCCGGCCGCAATCTGTCGCAGCCCATGGGGGTACCGCCAATGATTACTGATCCGCGAATTGCCGTCATCGGTTGTGGGTACTGGGGGAAAAACCTGGTCAGAAATTTCGCGCAGTTGCGTGTTCTCAGCGTGATCTGCGATGAGGACGAAAAGATTCTGAAAGCTCAAGCGACGCTCTACCCTGAGGTTCGGGCCACGACACGGTTTGAGGAGGTACTGGAGGATCCAGCGGTTCACGGTATCGTGATCGCCACCCCCGCGGCCATGCACTATGAGGAGACACAGGCTGCGCTCAAGGCGGGCAAACACGTATTTGTAGAAAAACCATTGTCTCTGCAGCATGACCAGGGGGCAGAGTTGGTCGAGTTATCCCGGAAAACCGGTCTGACGCTGATGGTGGGGCACATTCTGGAGTATCATCCGGCAGTGACGTTGCTCAAAGACCTCATTCTGCGCAAAGAACTCGGCAGGATTCTCTACATCTATTCGAATCGACTCAATCTCGGCAAGGTCCGGCAAGTGGAAAATATTCTGTGGAGTTTTGCGCCGCACGACATCGCAGTAATCTGTAGTGTGATCGGTGCCGCACCGGTATCCGTCCAAGCCACGGGAGGGATTTATCTTCAATCTGGTGTGCACGATGTGACCGTTACGGATTTGGAGTTCAACGGAGGGGTGAGAGCGCACATCTTTGTGAGCTGGCTGCATCCCTATAAGGAGCAGAAACTCGTGGTCGTCGGCGATCGCAAGATGGCCGTGTTTGATGACACGGCCCGAGAAGGGAAACTCAAGATCTATGACAAGGGCATCGAATGGAAGGCGGGACTCCCAGTTCCCCGACAAACTGCAGAAACTACACTGTTTTTCGAAGAAACCGAACCACTTCGCCTTGAATGTGAACAGTTCGTCTCCTGCATCCAAAATGGCGTCCATCCCGTCACTGACGGAGAAAGCGCCTTGCGCGTGTTGGCTGTCCTCCACGCAAGCCAGTTGTCCCTGGATCGAGGCGGAATTCCGGTCAAGCTCAGTGAGATAACCGGAGGCGGAATCGGGGCATGAAGGTCGCATCCGTAGTCGGCGCACGCCCGCAGTTCGTGAAGGCCGTACCGGTTTCACGCGCCCTTCAGCGGGCCGGACAGAAAGAGGTCCTCATTCATACCGGCCAACACTATGATTACCAAATGTCCCAAGTGTTTTTTGATGAGATGGGTTTGAGCCCACCGGCCTATAACCTGGGTGTCGGCTCGGGGTCTCACGGAAAGCAGACCGGCGAGATGCTTGCCCGTATCGAAGAAGTGCTGATCGCTGAGAAGCCGGATGTAACGGTGGTCTATGGTGATACCAACTCGACCATTGCCGGCGCCGTGGCGTCTGTCAAACTGGGCATCCCGCTTGCGCATGTCGAGGCCGGGCTACGTTCGTTCAATCGTTCCATGCCTGAAGAGCATAACCGCGTGCTCACCGATCACTGCGCCGATCTCTTGTTATGCCCAACGGAAAATGCCGTGGTGAATTTAGCGCGAGAAGGGGTCACAAAGGGGGTCTACTGGGTGGGCGATGCGATGTATGATGCCGTACTGCAATTTTCAGCAGCGGCGCGTGAACGGTCGCGAATTCTGGAAAAACTGGGACTTACTTCACAACAGTATTTCCTAGCAACCGTCCATCGGGCTTCCAATACGGATACTCCCGACGCCCTTCGAGGTCTTCTGGCAGTATTTCAGATGGTCAACGCGCCCGTTGTCTTTCCAGTCCATCCCCGAACTCGACAGTGCCTTCAAGGAGAGGCCGTGGCCACATCGAACGTCCAGATGATCGATCCGGTAGGATATTTGGACATGCTCGTGCTTGAAGAGAATGCGCGAGCGATATTGACCGATTCAGGAGGCGTTCAGAAAGAAGCGTTCTTCTTTGGAGTGCCTTGCATCACGATGCGCACCGAGACCGAATGGATCGAGACCGTCGCTGCAGGTTGGAATGTCGTCGTCGGCAACGACTGCGAACGCATTCTTGCCGCGACGCTCAAAACAGATTGGCCGACGTCGAAACCGCCTTCTGTATTTGGGGAGGGTGACGCGGCAACGCGTATCGTCGATCTTCTTGAGAACGGCCTGGCATCGAGATCGATGGAAGGTGGGAGATAGCCCGGCGGCCTGCTTGTTGCGATGGGAATAGAAGCTGTCCGGTTCGTTGGAAGGGGAGAGTAGGTGCTCGGTGAATGAGACAGCGATCCAACGCCCCTTGCTGGTGGCGATCATCGTTCCCGTATACAATGGTGGTCCAGGATTGGCCAGTTGCCTTTCGGCGCTTGTCGCCGCTCGGAATTCCGTCCATCATGAATTGATTGTCGTGGATAACGGCTCTACGGATGGTTCGGTGGCGATCGCTTCCGGCTTCGGCGCCCGGATGTTGCACTGCCCAGGTCCGTCTGGTCCGGGCGCGGCGAGAAATGCGGGAGTCGCAGCGACCGAGGCGGATATCCTTATTTTCGTGGACGCGGACGTGGTGGTGTCTCCCGATGCCGTTTCTAAACTGGTCGCGCACTTTCACAAGGACTCCGAGGTTGCGGCCGTGTTTGGATCGTATGATGACAGTCCGCATGCCGAGAATTTTCTCTCCCAGTACAAGAATCTCCTGCACCATTACACTCACCAACAAGGGAATCCTGAGGCCCGGACTTTCTGGGGTGGATGCGGAGCCGTTCTCAAGAAAGTATTTGATGAACTTGGAGGGTTTGACCAACGGCGCTACCCGAAACCGTCCATCGAGGACATTGAGCTGGGATTCCGGCTGCATTCGCGCGGGTATCGCATCGTGCTGGACCCCTCGATCCAGGTCAAGCATCTGAAGGAGTGGCGAATGGGTTCGTTGCTGCGCGCCGATGTTTTTTATCGAGCGATACCGTGGGCACAACTCATTCTGGAGAGACAGGGACTCGTCAATGACCTCAATCTGAAAACTTCTCAAAGAATCAGCGCAGGAGTTGTGGGTGGAATTCTCGTGCTCGTCCCTGCGACGCTGTTTCAACCCGCGATCTGGTTCCTTATCATCGGGCTGCTTGGAGTCTTTTTGGCATTGAACCGCGATCTGTTCGCATTTTTCTTCCGTCGAAAAGGGCTTCTGTTCGCTGCCGCAGCCGTGCCCATGCACATGTTGTATTTCCTCTATAGTGCCGCAACGTTCACTGTGATGTGGGGATGGCATGTCGCACGAGCACGGACGACTGAAGCAGACCGGGTAGAATCTCTCTTGATGAACGATGCGCAGGGCAACGCTTCTCCTGGGTCCGTCACGACGAGGCCGTCTGACGCCGAGCTCCATGAAAAATGGGGCGCTCTCGCTACCCTGTCGTGTGCATTGTCATTGATCGTATATGTCTTTCAAAGCAAAGCTCTGATCACGTACGGAGAAATGTATCATGCCATTTTTCAGAAAGTGTTCTCGGTTATCGCCCACTGATCCGTCACGTTCCATTCTCAATCCCCCGATGTCCGGTCGAATGTGAGTTTTCCTCATCTTGTGAATATGATCGGTGTCGTCGTTGCCCTTGGGTTCGCCTATGGGATTGGGCGACGCACGGCCGACCAGGTTGTCGCCCGCCTGCACGGACCCTTGCCTGCTGATCGTTGGATCGTGGGATCGGTCGTCTCCACCGTCGTCATCGTTGTGAGTTGGCATATGTTGGGAGTTGCGGCGAGTGTGAGCGGCCTGCCGATGGTCCATGTCTTACCCCTGTCCGGAATGGTGATGCTGCTCTATCTCGCTGTCAGACGATCGCATCAGACATTGCCGGAGTTCAAGGATTGTTCCGGGGTGAGGGGGGCAAGCGGGACCACTCCGTGTCCATGGTGGCGATTGAAGCCGACGGCCGGAGCATGGAGCCTGGCTGTGGCAGCGGGTATTGTCGGTATTTTCCTTCTGGAGTCGCTGACGAAACCGCCGTTGGGATGGGACACATTGGTGTATCACTTGCCTCTGGCCGCAAAATGGTTCCAGGGAGGGACGTTGGCGTTCCTCCATGAATCCTGGAAATTCCAAATGCCTTCGAATGCGGAGTTGTTACCGCTGTTGCTCATGTTTGCCGGGGAAGAGAGAATCCTGTCCGTCACCTATGTGCCGTTTACCCTGCTGAGCCTGCTGGTTGTGTATAGTTTTGCCCGACGGTTTGGAGCGACACACGAATGGGCCTGTCTCGGTGCGATTGGATTCGGCACCATGCCGATTGTCCTTCACAATACCCTGGATCTGTATGTGGATATGTTCGTTGCCCATGGATGGCTCTGTGCCTTGTACCTGCTATTTTGGGCATTTGAAAGTGAGCCGTCGAAAGAGAAGAGAGGGACTTCTCTGCAGATTGTTCTCGCGGGTCTGGCGTTCGGGCTTGCCCTTGGGTCTCGGTACATTCTCGTGCCGATGCTTCTGATGATGACGGCGATCTGCGCAGCAGGGGCGTTCTTCTTCCTGGGCTCGCGAGAGGCATCCATCATGCCGCGGTTACGTCGGGCAGGATCCATGATGCTCGCGTTCGTACTGTCCAGTCTTGTTCCTTCCTGCTATTGGTATCTACAAAACTGGCTGGCTACGGGCAATCCGATGCATCCACTGCATTTCTCCTTTGGCGGATCCAAAGTTGTGAGTGCCTCCATCGGGGCCCTGTATGAGCGTATGACGTTCTTTGGTCCCGAAATACAATATGATGGTGAATGTCTGGATTCAGGCGCCCATTCCATTTCTTCATGGTTGATCGCTCCGTGGAGAGATTGCTGGTACGCCGGCGATCATTTTTCCTCGAATTGGGGCTTTGGCCCAGTCTTTACGACCTTTATTCCCGTGTTCACGCTTGTATGCGTCCTGAGGGTCCTTGCGTCGGCCCTGCGAGGCGGACAGGTGCCGAAGGCAACCTATCCGCTGATTGTGGCCGGGCTGATCACCTGGTATTGGTGGTTCTATGTGTTCAACATGTTGCGGACGTTGTTACCCGTTATTGGAGTGCTATTTGCCGTGATGGCCTATGGCATGTCGCTGGTGAGCGAACGGGCGCAACGGGTGGCGGGCGTCTTGTTTCTCACCGCAATGGTGTTGAATGGGCTGCTTGTCGTGGCTAAACCGATTCGATCATTGACGATGCACGCCTATCGAGGCGATTGGAGCCGGAGCAGTTTCTACGGAATACCGAAGGTCATAGACGAACTCCCGCCGGGCAGCGTGATTCTGAACGCATCCCATGAGCTGAAGAACTATCCGCTCTTTGGGCGGAGGCTCCAGAACCATGTCGTGACCGATCGGGTCCTGCTGGAGCCGAGCCTCCTGACGGTGATTACCGATGCGGTCATCAATAAACACGGGATTGAGTATATTTATTATGACACGACGCAGAGATGGACTATCGCTGATTCCGTCAAAGGCCAGATCGTGTATGAACAAACTATCGACGATGACGGACAACCGTACAAAATCATGTTGTTCAAGATTGCGAACCGTTCACCCGATGATGTCGGCCTGGGTAAAGGTCTTGTTACGCGGTAATTTTCTTGTGTGTGAGTGGATGGATTTGAGAACAGATCGAGTCAAATTGATGTCCGCAGATGTGTGGGACCTAGATGAGCTACCTCGCCGCTTCCTAGCCGAAGCGCCGACTGATCTTTCGCGAGGCCGAGTCGATACCACGAGGCTCGCCCACTGCGCTAGGCGACAGGCCCGCGCACAGCTCACCTGAAACGTTCCGTGAAACCACTGGGGCAGTTCCCGGCGGCGGGCGGGCCTTAAACTTTTTTTCGCAGGGCCTCCGACAGCATCTGCTTGTCGAGCGAGAGGTCCGCGACGAGCCGTTTCAATCGGCTGTTTCTTCCTCCAGCTGACGGAGGCGTCGCAGTCCACCCACGTCGAGGTGGACATAGTGCTTTCTCCAGGCATAGAAGGTGGCCTCACTCACCCCGAGCTGCCGGCTGAGATCCCCAACCGGAGTTCCACTACCGGCTTGCCGAATGGCATACACGATCTGCTCTTCCGAGAACTTTGACCGCTTCATTGATCCACCCCTTTCGTCGAGGACCGTCGAAGCCACCATTCTACTCTCGTTTTCGCGCCGTCGTTTTTAGGGGAAACGTCAGCAACCTCGAACACTAGGTTGATCGTTTCGTTCAAAACCAGGTCAGCCCTCCTACTTTTTTAATCAGAATCCTTTGGTGCAGGAAAAACGGAAGTGGAAATGCTTGTGTTGGTCTCAGAAAAATTGAATTGATTACACTAATTGATTGTCTTTATCATCGCGGCACCATTCTTTCTCAATCATGGGGAGGGGCCATGCGTACTTCCTGCCTTACGTTGATTAGTATTCTGTTTAGCGCCGGTGCTGCCTATGGTCAAACGGTAGTTTCTTCCACACCCCTGGGGCAGGTGCCCACTAACTTCACACAAGGGCGATATTACGCTAGTCCTGATGGGCAGCATGTCGCCATCGACAAACCGAGTGGAAGCAGACGAGTCATTAGTGTCGACGGTGTGGATGGTCAGCAGTTTGACTCCCTGGGTAGGCCTATGGATACGGCCAACAAGCACAAGCCGTTGGCGACCCAAGGAATCATATTTAGTCCTGATGGGACTCATTATGCCTACCCGATCCAACGTGCTGGCAAAGACTTAGTCGTAGTCGATAAAAAAACGTATGACTTTGGGACTGGATTCGGCTTTGTTTTTTCACCCGACTCTCAACGATTTGCCTACATTGGCACCCATAAATCCACACAGAGCCCACGGAAGTCGGTCGTCGTTGATGGTGTCATTCTGCAAGATCTGGATGACGTCAAGATCGATGCACTGAATTTTAGCTCCGACAGCAAACATATTGGTTATATCGCATTTAACAAGGGGGAGTGGAGGGTGGTCGTTGACGGAACACCCGGCCCTCCGTTTCAAGAAATCCAAAATTTTCAATTTGACGCGACGGGAAACCGATTTGCCTATTTAGGCAGGAAAACCATCGAGAAAAATGAAACCATCTGGATACCGGTTGTCGACGGCACGGCGCTAGACTTCCCTACACATGGAACGAATCTCTCAAGCGGCTTTTTTACGTTTTCACCGGACGGTAATCATTGGGCCTACATCCATCAGGAAAAAAATGCGCAGCAACGTGTTGTAGCGGATGGCGTGCCGGGAGAATTCTATGGGTTAATAGACAATGTACGATTTAGTCCTGATGGTAACCGGCTTGGGTATATTGCGAACCTTAGTGTTGGAGTAGATTTATTCCAAGCGCCCCGAGTAATCACAGTTATCGACGGGAAACAATTGGGGATGGAATATCAGAAACTTCAGGATTTGCAATTCTCACCTGATAGCCGTCACATATCAGTCCAGGCGACCCACAATGGGGCTAGCCACATGGTTATTGACGGAGAAGAGTCGGCCGGCTATTTGGATATTCACGATTTCACATTTAGTGCCACTGGACGCCATGCCTTTGTTGGTCGTCCGGCGAAGGCAAGACGACAATTGGTGATTGATGGCAAGCCCGAAAAAGAAATTGAAGAAATAGCTAAAGGGTCGCTGATGTTTAGCCCAGACGGATCTCGGTTATTTTACGGAGCACATACAGGCATGCGGGAAGCGGTGACGTATTTTGGCGGAAAAGAAGAAGCTCTCATGCTAGAAGTGCAACAGTCGCCAACTCAGTGGAAACGTGCGGCGGCTTTTAGTCCCGATGGGCAGCACATTGCATTTATGGGTAAGGGTGCGGGTCAACCTACGCTCTTCGTTGACTGGATGCCTGGGGCCGAAGGGTTACAATATGCCTATCCAGTTTTCAGCAACGATGGGAGACATATTGCGGTTCCAGCGAAAAGATCTAAAAATCCAACATTGAAATGGTCGATGTATCTCGATGGAAAACCCGTTTATGACTTCGAGGATGTGCTATCCGTCCCGTCTCCTGTCTCCCCCCTCGCAGGTGTCCCTATCACTAGCTGGCAATTTTTAGATAATGGCCATTTGCAATTTGTAGTCATCAAGGACAATTTGTTCCAACGGGTCGTAATCGATCCTCAGTCCAGCACACTGGAATCCTTTCCCGGAAATATGGCCCAGATCGGCCAACCCACGATGGCTAAACAAACCACAAAAGTGACCACAGGTATCCCATCTACTATACCGCCCACTCCGATTGAGGCCCTGCAAAGTGGTGCCAAAAAAATTCTCGATATGTTTGGAAATAAATAAATTGGGAACGCAGCATATTGGCGACGGAGGAAATGGAAACCAAAGAAAACTCGAGGTCTCGGTATATGGCAATATTCTCCCGGGCGAGCCAATTACTCTCACCGCGATTATCCGCCTCGAAGCATCTAGACTGCATGGTGATTTTTCAACACAATTCGCTTTAGATTTTAGATCTCGGCCGGACAGGTGAATCCCAACTTTCTGAATGCCTACGCCTTCAACGAGCTCGAGCTGCAACCCTACCGGGACGCACATTCGGCCTGCAACCTGGTCCCTTCCTGTTGGAATTCCAACGCCATGGGATGCCAGCCGAGGAGTTTCTCGGGAAGCTCGACGTCTTCTTGTCACGACTCCAGACGGATTTTCGGTACGCCGTGGAGATTCGCAACGCAGGCCTACTGGGACAACGGTATTACGAGATGCTGAAGGCGCACGGCGTGGCCCATGTCTACAACCATTGGTGCTATATGCCCTCACTGGCTGAACCACACCAACGCATGGAGACCTTTACCGCACCCTTCACCGTGTTGCGGCTCCTGACTCCCCTGAAGATGACCTATGAGGCGGCCAAGCAACGGGCCATGCCCCATGACAAGATAGTAGGAGAGTTTGTAGTGCTCCCCTGAAATCAAGCCACCTGGGGTGATTGTTGCGCCCGATACTGGACCGGGCTTCGATAGCCCAAGGCCTGATGCGGGCGCTCCTGGTTGTACCACTGCAGCCACTCGCGAATGACGCGTCGCGCCTCCTCGAATGTCCGAAATACATGCTGCCAGACGCATTCCTCTTTGAGATTGCGGAAGAACCGTTCAATGATCCCATTCTGTTCCGGCGTATACGGCGTGATGAACTCCTGTGTCAGCCGATAGTCTCGACAGGCTTGCCGAAACCGCCGACTCTGGAAGATCAGACCGTTATCGCTGCGCAAGACCGGCACCCCCACGGGCCGCAGTGTCCCGAACCGCGCGAGACAGGCGGCTTCCACTGCCCGCTCCGCCTCCTTCGCCCGACTCCGCAATGCGAACTCATAGCCGATGACCTCGCGATCGTGACAATCAATCACCGCGGCGAGATGCGCCCAGCCGTCCTGGCCGCACGGAATATGCGTCACATCCATCGCCCACCGTTCATTGCTCCGGCTGGCATGGCTCACCCAGCCTCGGGCGCGGGGCGTGGCGACGCGTTGATGTACGAACCACTCCTTCTGTTTCAGCACCCGATAGACGGCTTTGCGATTCACGAGGAGCCCGTCCTGGCAGCGCAGCAACACTCGCAGTCGGCGATAGCCAAACGTGGGATGTTGCTGGATCAGCTGGTGGAGGCGCTCGGTCAAGGGCGGGTCGGCCCTCCGGCCTCGCCGCTCCGGGGCGGCCGGTCGATGCAGGCCCGCTCGGCTGACGCCCAGCACCTGACAACTTCGTCGTTCCGAGACACCCGTCACGCTCGCGCTTACGCGTCGGATGTCTTCCGGTCCAAAGGGTAGGGCTTCAAGGCCTCCCGTAAAATGTCGTTGTCCAGCACGAGATCCGCAATCTTCTGTTTGAGCTTCTTGATCTGTTCGTCCTTCACGGCCTGTTCGTCTCGTGGGCGGCTTGGGAGCGCGTTCTCTGCGCCGAGCAGAAACTTCTCCCGCCAGTCGTCGACCTCGGCCACGGTCAGGCCGTGCTGGCGGGCTGCTTCCGCCACCGAGGTCTCGCCCTTTAGGATGCTGACCACCAACGCCACGCGGCGTTTGGCCGTCCACCGCTCAATTGGTTCTGCTGCTTCGAGTCCCATCGCCACCTCCCCGGTCCGCTCAGGGACCATGTCGTAGAGGTGGTCTCAATTTCAAGGGGAGCACTCCACTGTCTCAGGCCGGTGATTGCACAAAATCCTCAAAAACAATTCGAACTGATTGGAAGGAATCTGCTGCGAATGGAGGACGGATCCGGGAGAGGTTGTGTGGAGTGCCCAAATGGGTGTGAAATAGGGCATTGCAGGGAAGGAAAAAGTCCGTAACTGAGCCTCCGCCCACGGGTCAACGCGTTTGGTTTTGGACAACCATTTGGACAACCAATCGGGCCAAATAGACTGAAAAAGGCCGACAAACTCACAAAAGAGGAGTGAGGTGCGCGACGGCTGGCGGGGCAGATTCGCTAGTATTTTTTAATGATTTATGGTGCCGAGGGACAGAATCGAACTGTCGACACCAGCCTTTTCAGGACATTGTTTTTCCTTATAACAGGGCGATATCTCTCGCTCTTTGTTGTACCAAACTGACGTGGATAACCGAACGGACAACCAAGAGCACGAATCCAATGGCAAGTGCCCGCTACATTCAAACTATTCTCGGCGCCTCCTTAGCAGATAAAGCCAGACACAACGTTTCGCAGGGGGTCATTAGAAAGGATAGGCACTGATCTACTTCGCGATGCCATTTCAGTATCGCAGATCCGATAGAGTTACTTTTTTCCCGCGAGCCCAATCGATTTGTCTGACGAAGGGACTAGGCGCAGTTCTCCTCGGCTCGGATCGAGGGTGATTTGATAAGCGCCCAGGACGCTCAATCCTAACAGCCCATCAACTGCAAACGGCAGATCCGGAAGATCGTGAATCACGATGTGGCTATTCCGTACCTCCGTCCCGCCGAGCTGAATCGAATCCAGCAGGGCTGCATCTGCCTGGACTACTCCACTGGCGGTGTGCAGCACGACCGGCGTCGTGTGAGCTGTGGAGAAGATGCCGAGATCCAATGCGAGTCGGTGAGAAATGATGGTCTGGGACGCACCCGTGTCGACAATGAGCCGTGCCTGTGTGGTGCCATTTAAGGTGGCCGACACGACAAGCACCTGGCCGAGGCGCTCGACCGGAATGGCGGTGGTGATAAGACTGTGTGAGGCTGAGATGGTGGGAGTGCGGTCGGTATCCGCCCCAGCATTCGAGGCCCATTCCCCTTTGCGAGGTCCTGAAGATGTTGGGGACGTGTCGTGAGAGGACCCGTCTAATGGGTGACAGGCTAAAAGTTGGTGGGGGCTGTCTGTGAACACGGTCTTGTGTTGGGCATCGGTACATTCAAAGAGGCTGCTGGTGGCATAGGCGTTCAATGCCGGTAGCATACCCAAGGTCGTGAGTATGAGCACATGAGTCTTAGCCTGCCAGTGCATGAATCTCCGAATCCCTGGTCGCGGCAGGCCCTCGAGTGTGGTGCGCAACTGCGTTTCGAGGCCTCAAGAGTTGGCTGGCGAGCGCAGTACGTGTGGTCACCTGATATTTCCTCATGAGGCGCTTCAGATGATCTTTCACCGTATGCTCGCTCAAGCGAAGTGTGTTCGCAATTTCTTTGTTCGTGAGGCCTTCCAAGAGATAGCGTGCGACCGAGGCCTCGCGTGGTGTCAGGCGAACCGGAGTTCTAGAACCTGTTTGCGAAGTGAGCATCTGATCAATCGGCTCGATTACTAGCAGGAGCTGTCCGTCACCGTTGAGTGGCCCAGGGACGCCAAATGCCCGGATGAGAATCGGACGAACGGGGGAACCAATGACTCGCGCAAGACGTAATCCTTCCCAGTCCGTTGGTCTTGGAGACAGAGGGAGCATCTGGATGAGTTCCTGACAGAATGATTGAATCGCTGGAGGGAGATCTGCCGCTGGGGTGGAACGCAGCATGAAATCCCGCAGCAGTGCACGAACATCAGGATTGAGGTACATGACTTGAAGACTGGATGACAGGATGAGAATACCGCTGTGATTTAGTGGATTCATCTCTGTACAGTCCGCATTCCGCCAACAAGGCTCCTGTGCAGCCATCATATGGTGTCCTCGCTGTCTATCTAGACCTGAGTCGTCTGTGCCGGAGAAGAAACACTCCGGCAAGTCTAAGGGCGAGACGGGCCACTCTCAACCCCGCCTTCGGTGGCCCCCGCCTTCTGAGTGACCGTATGCGGTCACATGAACCGCGAAGACTCATCGTGAAAGCCAGCTTCCTGGAGCGATTCATTCCCGTGAATGGCTCATGGGAAAGTTTCCTCCTTCCTACACCACGCTCGCGCTGGATCCCTCGCTTAGCTGACCGCGACCCCTGACATGGGACCCCCAAATAGATGTACATGCATTTGGGGTGATTGTGAGGATCACACACCTCTTCTACTCTCTAGCGCATGCACAGGTTGTTCTGCACGCCCGCCACCACAGCGTAAGAGGGAGCTTGTAATGCGTCTCACTCGTCGTCCTACCTTCGTGTTGGTCTTTGTCACGGGCTTGGTATTCATCCTCGGTATAGAGCCACCCGTCATGGCGAAAGAGGTAGACACCGAATCGCCGATTGGCAGTGTAGGAGGTGCAGTCCATGCCGATCCATTCACGGGTATGGCGACGACAAGTATTCCTATTGAAGTTCCGCCTGGAAGAAACGGAGTGCAGCCGAATTTAGCCCTGACCTATGCGAGTGCTGGCGGCAATGGTTGGGTCGGTATGGGCTGGAAGCTGGAGGTCGGGGCTATCGAGCGGCAGACCCGCTGGGGTGTGCTCTATCTTCCTACGGCGGCCGACGAACAAGCAGGGAGGGTGTATACCATTCGTGTGAATGGGGCCAGTGCGGAGCTCGTACCCGCTCCATCGCCTGCGCCATCTGACGAGTATCGCGCCAAGATTGAAGGGGGATTTCTCAGGATTAAAAAGCTTTCTGGAGGAACAGCCGGGTGGGAGGTCACGGATAAGACGGGTAAGAAATATCTCTTTGGTACGACATCGTCAACTCGGATGAGTGATCCTGCTGACGCAACCAAGATTTTCAAATGGTGTTTAGAGCGGGTAGAAGACCGTGACGGCAATTTCATGACCGTCGCCTATGTGGGAGATCAGGGACAGGCGTATCTCGATCACATCGACTACACGGGCAATGGCGCGACGGCTCCGACCAGTCAGGTGAAGTTTTATCTTGAGGTCCGATCTGATGCGCCGGCGATGTACGTCAGTAACTATCTCATTACGACGGCCAAACGACTGAAAACGATTGAGGTCAAGGCCAATGGCATTCTCGTGCGTGGTTATAGTCTGACGTATGTATATAGTCAGCAAACTAGCAGTTCCCTGATTACTCAGGTACAGCAGGTTGGAAATAACGCTCAAGTGAACCAATCGGACGGGTCAGTCGTAGGCGGAGCGACGCTCCCAGCCACTCTTGTTACATACAGTGGAGGCACCGCAAATTTTTCCGGACCGTTGACAGGGCCCGAGTGGAGTGACGCCAACGGGTGGAGTGCGCCCCAGTACTATGGGACGATCCGATACCCGGACATCAATGGCGATGGCAAAACCGATGTGTGTGGACGAGATGCGGGGGGGATTACCTGCTGGTTATCGAACGGAAC
>CABVSR010000021.1:0-6447 GCA_902500995.1 uncultured Nitrospira sp. | reverse complement strand
TCCGATACCCGGACATCAATGGCGATGGCAAAGCCGATGTGTGTGGACGAGATGCGGGGGGGATTACCTGCTGGTTATCGAACGGAACTGGGTTTCCCACTTCTATCACCGGGCCGGCGTGGAGTGACGCCAATGGGTGGAGTGTGCCCCAGTACTATGGGACGATCCGATACCCGGACATCAATGGCGATGGCAAAGCCGATGTGTGTGGACGAGATGCCGGGGGGATTCTGTGCTTGAAACCAACGGAAGATGGAATTGAATTTGCCCGAACTCTTACGAATAGTCTGGGAGGCAGTACTGCTATCGGCTATACCCCGTCGACGCAATACACGAATACGCTCCTTCCGTATCCGATTCAAACCGTCTCGTCCATCACGACGTGTGACAATTGGAACAGCAGCACCGCCGCCTGTGCCGGCACGTCCTCGACGACGAATTATACGTACAGCGGCGGGTACCACCATCTTGGCGAGCGGGAATTCCGAGGCTTCAATTATGCCAAGGTCACTGGGCCGGTGGGATCCAGCGGAGAGCAACTGATCAGCGAGACCTGGTTCCATCAGGGTAATGACGTGGTGGTGGGGACGAACAATCCCAACGTGGCGCATGGCTACACGAAGGGCTTGCCCTATCGGACTAAGGTGACCGATGCGACTGGCCGCGTCTATGCCGATACGACGACCGCCTATGTGGCTGATAGTGACGGGATGGCGCCGTTCTTCACCCCCATCGCGCAGGTGGAAGCCTCGATCGACAACGACACGAAACAGATCCGGACGGTCTATGCCCAATACGACGCCTATGGCAATGTGCTGCGCGAGAACCAACAGGGGGATCTCAGTACCACGACCGACGACCGCACGGTGGTGCGAACCTTCGCCAACAACACCACCGATTGGCTGCTCGGGTTTCCAACCAGCGAGACGGTCTATCAAGGGATTGGACTGAGTCCTCAAGTCGCGCAGACCACGCTCTATTACGATGGCACGACCAGTTGTGGGACGGTCTCGACAAATCAGACTCCCACGTTGGGGCATCTCACGCGCACCGTGAGCTGGTTGAGCGGCGGGACCAATCCTGAGACGCGCATGGCCTATGGCGCGTACGGCAATCTGCTCTGCAGCCGCGATGCCAATGGCAATACCACGACCTTGACCTATGACAGTACGAATACCTTCGCCAAGACAGCCACCAACCCGCTGGGGCAGGTGATCACCACCCAATATTACGGGGTCGACAGCGTGGCCATGGATAAGGGGCTTTATGGCCAAGTCAAGACCGTGACCGACCCCAACAACCAGACGGTTACGACGGAGTATGACGCCTTGGGTCGGACGACCAAGATTACCGCGCCGGACGGACTCGTGACCTCCACGACGTACAAATATGGCACCGGCTTTACGGTGGGCACGCAGCATCTCTTGATCAGCACCGCTGGCGCTGGCCTCGCCACTACTCTCTCTAGTGCCACCTATTTTGACGGCCTCGGCCGGACGCTCAAGAAAGAAGGCACGGGTCCGGACAACAAGACCATTGTGACCGAAGTGCAGTACGATGCTCGTAGCACAGTGCGCAAGCAGAGTTTGCCCTATTACAAGACTCTCGAATCGGTCACTGGTCGGTGGGCCACCACCAGTTACGATGCCCTGGGGCGTGTCGTTCGGGTGGATCATCCCGACGGGACGCGCGGGCTTTCTTGCTATAGCAACTGGGTGACGGTTGCGGTCGATGCGGCGGACCACAGGAAACGGGAGACCAAGGATGCCTACGGCCGAACCATCCGGGTGGATGAATACCAGGGGACGTTCAGCACCTGCGATACCACCGTGGGCACGCCCTACGCCACCACGACCTATCAGTATGACGTCCAAGGCAACTTGGTCTCGGTGACCGATGCCAAGGGCAACGTCTCGACGATGACCTACGATACGCTGGGCCGCAAGACGGCCATGCACGACCCCGACATGGGGAACTGGAGCTATCTCTACGATGCAGCAAGTAATCTGACGAAGCAGACCGATGCCAAGGGGCAGAATCTCTGGTTCCGCTATGACGCCCTCAACCGGCGCACGCAGAAGGATTTCACCACGCAAAAGACTCTGGGGAGCGGCGATGTCCGCTACACCTATGATGGCACCACGAATAACCGGAAGGGCCGTTTGCAACAAGTCGTTGATGCTTCTGGGACCGTCGTCTTCCAGTATGACGGTGTGGGACGCATCACCCAGACCGATAAAACGCTGGATGGTACCACCTATACGACGCAGAGCACCTATGACGGCTTAGGCCGTCTCTTAACCGTGACCTATCCCGGCACACCGGCGAAGACGATCAGCTACGCCTACAACGGATCGGTGCTCGATAAGGTCTTTGAAGGCACCACGACCTACATTCAGTACACGAACTACAATGCCCTCGGGCAAGCGGGGACCACGACCTACGGCAACGGCGTCTCGACCACCAGAACGTATGCCAATGTCAACAATACGGTCTGCAGTCAGCAGAACTTTCGACTCTGTACGCTCAAGACGAATGGGCCTGGCTCTGGGGGCGGGAGTGGCAGTGGGAGTTCAACCACGTACAATTCGGTGACCGATTTTTCCGGCACCCAGGGCTTCCACGGCTGGTACTACTTGAGCTCCAGCGGGACGCAGCTGACGTGGAATGGCAATTTCTGGAGTGGCGCGGATGGGTATATCGGCCTGTGGGACGATGGAGGGCATCCCGGTAACAGCACCGACGCCGTCCGGCGGTGGGTGGCCCCACAAGCGGGGAGCATCCAAATTACGGGGAACACGTTCGATGGCGATACCTCCTGCGGCATCGACGGGGTTCTGGTCACGATCAAGAAGAACGGATCGGTGCTCTGGCAACAGACCATTGCCGCCGGGAATACCACCGGCTACAGCTTCAACCTGTCCCACACGGTCGCCGTCGGTGACCAGCTCGACTTTGTCACCAATAAACTCACGTCTTCGTCCTGTGACAACACCGTGTTCACGTCCACGATTGTACTGACGACCTCTGGCGGCGGAGGCGGCACCGGCACGACGTACAGTGCCGTGACGGACTTCTCTGGGACGCAGGGCTTCCACGGCTGGTACTATTTGATCTCCAGCGGCTCGCAATTGACGTGGAACGGGAATTTCTGGAGTGGCGCGGATGGGTATATTGGCCTCTGGAACGATGGCGGGCATCCCGGCAACAGTACCGACGCCGTGCGGCGGTGGGTCGCCCCACAAGCGGGGAGCATCCAAATCACTGGCACGACGTTCGATGGCGACACCTCCTGTGGCGTCGATGGGGTGCAAGTGACCATCAAGAAGAACGGGAGCGTCCTCTGGCAACAGACCATTGCCGCCGGGGATACCACCGGGTACAGTTTCAATCTCTCCAATACGGTTGCCCAGAACGATCAACTCGACTTCGTCACGAATAAACTCACGACCTCGGCCTGCGACAACACGGTCTTCACCCCGACGATCGTGCTCACGACGGGCGGAGGATCGGGCAGCGGCACCGCCTATCAGGATCTCCGGTATGTCTACACGCCGGACAGCAATGTCAGTGACATCTATGACAACCTGGTGGCGGGCGGCGCCGGAGACCAGCATCTGAGCTACGACAGTCTCGATCGGCTGACGTTAGCCAACGGGCCGTATGGAACCAACGGGGCCAATGCCTCACTCACCTATACCTACGATGAGCTTGGCAATCTGACCTTCAATACGCAGGTGGGTACCTATTCCTATCCCACCAGTGGATCAAGCAGCGTGCGGCCTCACGCAGTGAGCACCGCAGGGAGCAATGCATATAGTTATGATGCGAACGGCAACATGACCAGCGGGGCTGGACGGACCCTCACCTGGAATCTCGAGAACAAGCCGCTGACGGTCACGGTGGCGGGACAAACGACTACCTTTGTATATGACGGCGCCAATGAGCGGGTGAAGAAAATCGCGGGGAGCACGACCACGCGATATATCAGTACACTCTACGAGTGTGACAATGCCAGTTGCTCGCGCATGGTCTTTGCGGGCGGCCAACGGTTCGCCACGATTGGGGGGAGTGGAGCGGTCTATTATTACCATCCCGATCATCTCGGCTCGTCGAGTGTGATCACCGACGGTACGGGCGCCAAAGCTCAAGCTCTCACCTATTTTCCATTCGGCGTCACGAGCACAAACAGCTCACCTGTTACCCCGGTGGTGGATGTGCCGTACAAATATACAGGGCAAGAGCTCGATGCCAGCACAGCCCTCTATAATTATGAGGCAAGACAGTATGAGGCTGCGTTAGGACGATTCGTTTCGCCTGATACAGTGGTGTCTGATCTGTTCAATCCGCAGGATCTGAATCGATACAGTTATGTTCGAAATAATCCGTTTCTATACAACGACCCAACTGGACAAGAACCAATTATTACTTTAACTGGTGATTTCGGTTTTGGCGTCCCTCCTGGCATACTCCAAGCTTATAATTCACTTCCCCCAGGAGCGGCATCGCAAATCGTTGGTGGTGCATTAGGTATCTACAGCCAACTCGGGGACAAGATCACACAGCAACAATATGACATCTTGATGAACATTTTTGCCGCTCAAAAATTTGACACAAGCGGGCTCACTGTTCCTTCGCATTTGAGTGGTAACAGTTCGCCTACAATTCAGCTTCCTGAGGTGAAGGTGACTGCTTCGCCGATCCCCAACCTTTTATTCTACACAATGCAGTCAGCAAACATTCCAACAACTCTTAGGATTTTTTCGCCCATTGTGGACCCGAGTTTGGAAGAGCCCTTGCTTAGTCCTGGTGAGCTAGGGTCCGCGATAAAAAATGTCCTAACAATTGGACCATCGCTTATAGGCGCATTGGGAAAATTTGGCTTGGATGCTGCAGCACGCATAATCAAGGCAGGAAAAGACGTCAAGTTCCCGTCGAAGCAAGGACTTGCACAGAAGCTGGGAGTCGATCCTAATGATTTGCATGATATAAAGGATGCTATGAGGATCGATTTTGGTACGGTGCTTAAAGCGCATGGCATAAAAAATCCAGAAATAGGCTATGATGACGCCGGTAATATTGTGCTCAAAGATCTTATTTCAGGGAAAACAATCGATACCGGCGTTCCCCTTTCCTCTTATGGAACAACGAGACAGTGAGATGATTAAGGTTCATTCTAGATGTTTACTTTGGGGCGATAATTTTTCTCCTCGAAAAGCGGAAGCATTAACAGGGGTACTATTTCGCAATAAGAATGAGCCTGGCGATTTCGGTGCTATTGGAAGATATAGAAATAAGCCACTCCCTAACGGACGCGCTACTTTAGACTCAACATTCAATACCTCTCTGCGGAAAGGTGGGACATCATCAGAAGAATGGCTTGTCGATATTCTGTTGCAGCACATCGATATATTTCGGGCATGTGGCGCTACTGATTTTATCCTACACTTGGATATAGTCTGGAAAGATCAATGTAACCTACAACTAGATTCTCAATTTATTCAAAAAATTGGGAAGCTCAATATTCCTCTCACATTGTCCTGCGAGGAAGATTCAATTAATGAGTGCGACCTTAACTCGGTTGAATCCGAATAGAAAATGTGGTGCTTTACCAGTGCAGGAATCATTGCTACACCAATGGCAAAGACGATTGTTCCTATGATTCAGGAAAAACGAGGAAAATGTGCGGTCCATCTCAAAGTCCGATTCGCAGTGAACGGACAATCAGCTGTCATGCGGGCACTTTACGGCGTGTTCTACATCGGACAGTCTGCCTGTAAGCCATTGTAAAATTGTGTTTGAGATTGGAATGATTCTGCACATACCGCATTCAGTGTACTTGCCGCCTAGAGCCCTTTTAAGGCGAGACTGTAGTGCTCCCCTTGAATCAAGCCACCTGGGTTACTTGTTGCGCCCGATATTGGACTGGGCTTCGATAGCCTAGTGCCTGATGCGGGCGCTCCTGGTTGTACCACTGCATCCACGCCCGAATGACGCGTCGTGCGTCCTCAAACGTCTGAAACACGTGCTGCCAGACGCATTCTTCTTTGAGACTGCGGAAAAACCGTTCGATGATCCCATTCTGTTCTGGCGTATACGGCGTGATGAATTCCTGCTGCAGCCGATAGTCTCGACAGGCTTGCCGAAACCGGCGACTCTGGAAGATCAGACCATTGTCACTGCGCAACACCGGCGCCCCCACGGGCCGCAGCGTCCCAAACCGGGCTAGACAGGCGGCTTCCACTGCGCGCTCGGCCTCCTTCGCCCGACTCCGGAGCGCAAACTCGTAGCCGATCACTTCCCGATCATGACAATCGATCACGGCCGCTAAATGCGCCCAGCCCGTAAGCTTCCCCGAAATCCAGACACTCAGGAAGGAGAACTTTCTGGCACTTGACGTTGGTCCCGTAACGAGACAGTCATTAACTAGAACAGAGGGCGTCTTCG
>CABVSR010000020.1 GCA_902500995.1 uncultured Nitrospira sp. | reverse complement strand
CGCCGGAGGCGTTCGAGCTCCAGCTGATCGGGTTTCATCTGCCCCTGGCCAGGGAACGCCTGGTGGGTATCAGCCACGTACTCCCGGACCCAGCGGCGTAACACGTGGTCATGCACGCCCAAATCCCGTGCGGCCTGCGCCATGGTCACGCCCCGCTCTCGAACCAGTTTCACCGCCTCCAGTTTAAACTCTCGCGTAAACGTGCGTCGCGCCATGCCCACCTCCAGGTTCCTTCATACACCTAACTCGGTGTCTTTGAAACCGGCAGCAGGCCACACTCAGGTGGCATGCGCAAGCGTGCTCTGGGGTTCAACAATAGTTAAACGATGGCCCCGAATCGAACAATTTATGGGTAAGGTAACGTCGTCACAAGGAAATTTAACGTCACATTAGAGTATTTCGTTACCCACCTATTCTAAGAACGATTTTGACCGAGAATGACCTCTAACCCCAACAGTCTCAATTGCTAAGAGTCCCATTCCCCTATTGATCACTACGATGTAGTGATCAGAAATCATGAAAGCATTTGCAAGGTTGCATCAGCTATTGCTATGGTAACTCGCCTGTATATTACGTGGGCATTAATCTTGCTCAACCATACCAATACTCACAGTAAATGCCCTACTCAACATCAAATTGAACTCGTAAACCTCTTTTCGATGAAACCCAGACAAACGGAGTTACATGACCACAGTATCAGTCGATAGGATTTCAACCACTTACAAGAGGACAATCATGGACGGCAACTTACTATTCAGTGCCTCTAAGAGGTTAATTACGGTCGCATCCACAATAACTGTATGTATGGGGCTGGTTTCCGCCCCGCTGACTTACGGAGGAGGTGTCTGGACAAATGAACCTTCTGGAGCCAGCGTTGCCTTGGACTGCTCCTTCAATAGCTCACCCTCCGCCTGCGGGATCCTGGATGTCTACTCATCAACCTTCCAAGATTCAGACGGTTCAGCAACGGTATCACCCTCTGGCGTCGCGAGATCAACCATCCGTGCTGGCAACCAAGCGGGTGGATCACAGCTTGATTGGGTGTCATCGCAAACCTATAGCGAGATGTATATGGGCATGCTGGTTCGGACCAACACTGCCTTTGAAGGTCGCACGACGGCCAACAAGATGTTTTTCCTGCGCGGCCCCGGACAGAACGGATTTTGGGGCCTTGATGGCAACCCTGGAGATCCGAGCGGATCTATTTATTTTGGCCATAACTCTGGGACTCTCGACAATTCTCATACCTGTTCGTATCAATTGGGGCTCAAATGTTTCCCGAATGTAAACGGCGTGCAATTGGTGAAGGGGGTATGGACGAAAGTCGAAGCCTACGTCAAAAAAAGCACAACGGCCACATCCAGAGACGGTATTGTACGCTGGTGGGTCAATGGCGTGTTATCAGGAAACTATACGAATATCAATTATGCTCAGAACGGCCTCAATGAATGGGTTTGGTCGGAAACTTGGGATGGTACAGTGACAAATCCAATTCCCTCAGCGGACTGGAGTTGGTACATTGACCACCTGCATATCTCCATCCCTGGGGGGAGTAACTCCGCCGACCAACCCCCGGGGCCGCCCGCGAGCCCAACGATGCGGAGTGTAACGACTCCCTAGTGTAGCGTCCCATAAATAGCAGGCATATGTCATGCGTCTTCTGTGCACATCTCGTACAAGGAGGTGCCCCTATGAAGACCGGCCGACCCAAAGCGACTTTGACGTTGACAACGGACGAAGTGGCTCAGTTGCAAAGCCTCCTCGCTGCGCGCTCTATCCCTCACGGCCTCGTGACTCGCGTCCGTATGATCCTGCTGTCGCATGAAGGCCTGTGTCAATCATCAGCCGAAGTTGACCCTTTTATTCTGATGTGAAGTAGACCCCTCCCCTAAGTTGAATCTGCATCTGATGGCGCTATGAATCCGAATGGGCCGCGGCACCGATGGGGGACTTGAAGAGGCCCTGACGTTGCCCCCATTCTGAGACGGTTCTTAACCAGAGCAGACGACTGCTTCGACGATCGGTTGTCCCTGACATTGTGCGACGAAATCGTTCGGGGTCAGGTGCCCAAGCGAGCTGTGAGGCCGACGCTGATTGTAGTCCACGCGCCAGGCTTCGATGAGGGTCTGCGCCTCGGCGAGCGAGGCGAACTGATGCACGTTCAAGCACTCGTCCCGTAGGCGCCCGTTAAACGATTCAATAAACGCATTTTCCACCGGCTTGCCCGGTCGAATGAAGTCCAGTTGGACGCCTCGCCGATAGGCCCAATCCTCCAAGGCGCGCGATTGGAATTCTGTCCCATGATCCACCGTGATCGAGCGGGGCACCGCAGGGGTGTCCAGTACACCATCAAGTGCCTGCCCGACGGTCTCTCCCGTCATCCGAAACCCTGCCTCTAGTATGGGACTGTGCCGACTCCAATTATCCACGACCGTTAAGATCCGAAACGGCCGTCCATCGGCCAGGGTATCATGCACAAAATCCATACTCCATCGCTCGTGCGGACCACTCGGCACGGGAGCCGGTCCACGGTGGAGGGCGATATGTTTTCGTCGGCGCACCCGCATGCGGAGCTGCAATCCATCCAAGCGATACAACCGTCGGACGCGCTTCCGATTGATGAGCCACCCCTCACGCCGCAGCAAGACCCAGATCCGCATGTGTAGTGCTCCCCTGAAATCAAGCCACCTGGGTTACTTGTTGCGCTCGATATTGAACCGGGCTCCGATAGCCCAAGGCCTGATGCGGGCCCTCTTGGTTGTACCACCGCATCCACGCCCGAATGACGCGTCGTGCGTCCTCAAACGTCTGAAACACGTGCTGCCAGACGCATTCTTCTTTGAGACTGCGGAAAAACCGTTCGATGATCCCATTCTGTTCTGGCGTATACGGCGTGATGAATTCCTGCTGCAGCCGATAGTCTCGACAGGCTTGCCGAAACCGGCGACTCTGGAAGATCAGACCATTGTCACTGCGCAACACCGGCGCCCCCACGGGCCGCAGCGTCCCAAACCGGGCTAGACAGGCGGCTTCCACTGCGCGCTCGGCCTCCTTCGCCCGACTCCGGAGCGCAAACTCGTAGCCGATCACTTCCCGATCATGACAATCGATCACGGCCGCTAAATGCGCCCAGCCGTCTTGGCCGCAGGGAATATGCGTGACATCCATCGCCCACCGTTCATTGCTCCGACTCGCCCGACTGATCCAGCCCTGCACACGAGGACGTGGGGTGGCCACCCGTTGATGCACGAACCAACCCTTCCGCTTAAGGAGGCGATAGACCGCTTTGCGGTTCACGACGATCCCGTCCTGGCATCGCAGCAACACCCGCAGTCGGCGATAGCCAAACGTGGGATGCTGCTGGATCAGCTGGTGGAGGCGCTCGGTCCAGGGCGGATCGGCCATCCGGCCTCGCCCCTCTGGCGCTCCCGTCCGATGCAGCCCGGCCCGGCTCACACCCAGCACCTGACAACTCCGCCGTTCCGAGACACCCGTCACGCCCGCTCTCACGCGTCGGATGTCTTCCGGTCCAAAGGGTAGGGCTTCAAGGCCTCCCGTAAAATATCGTTGTCGAGGACCAGATCCCCGATCTTCTGTTTGAGCTTCTTGATCTGCTCGTCCTTCACCGCCTCTTCGTCTCGTGGCCGGCTCCGCAGCGCGTTCTCCGCACCGAGCAGAAACTTCTCCCGCCAGTCGTCCACTTCGGCCACGGTCAGCCCATGCGTCCGGGCCGCTTCGGCGACTGAGGTCTCTCCCTTCAGAATACTCACGACCAGCGCGACCCGTCGTTTGGCCGTCCACCGCTCAATCGGTTCAATTGCGTCTGCTGCCATCTTGCCACCTCCTCGGTCCCCTGAGGACCATGTCTTGAAGGTGGTCTCAATTTCAAGGGGTGCAGGATACATGTAGCCAAATCGAGGCCGCGCATGCGCCAGATCCCGAATGCGGAGCCGGAGAGCCGATTGATCCTTTGCGCGACTGTGACGATACCAGGAAGCTCGACCAAACTGCGCCAAGCGGCAGGCCCGCGCACAGCTCACCTGCAACGTCCCGTGAAACCACTGGGCCAGTTCCCGGCGGCGGGCTGGCCTTAGACTTTTTTTCGCAAGGCCTCCGACAGCATGTGCTTGTCGAGGGAGAGATCGGCCACGAGCCGTTTGAGCCGGGCGTTCTCTTCTTCCACCTGCCGCAGCCGACGCAGTTCGCTCACCCCGAGGTGGGCATACTTCTTTTTCCAGGCGTAGAAGGTTTGCTCGGCGATGCCGAGCTGCCGACAGACATCCCCGATGGGCGTGCCACTTTCGGCTTGCCGGAGGGCATAGACGATTTGCTCTTCCGAGAACTTTGACCGCTTCGTCGATCCACTCCTTTCGTCGAGGACCGCCGAAGCTGCCATCTTACTCTCGTTTTAGAGTGCCGTCGTTTTCCGGGGGGACGTCAGCCGCCGCTTAAGAAT
The DNA here is from genome assembly GCA_902500995.1 of uncultured Nitrospira sp. Lineage (GTDB taxonomy): Bacteria > Nitrospirota > Nitrospiria > Nitrospirales > Nitrospiraceae > Nitrospira_A. The sequence goes on along the minus strand of CABVSR010000020.1, from coordinate 79,769 downwards.
AGCAATAGGCTGTCCAACCACTGGGGGCCACCTCTAGGATACCCTCTGCTCCGGTTAATAACCGACTCAGAACGGAGCCATCGTCAAGGACAGCTTACAATCGGTCGTGAGTTCCAGGTGCGGTTGCAGGAAGTGGCGAATGTCCAGTGCGACGTGGTCTAGCCTTGGTAGTTGGATCAAACCGCGGGATGGTTTTGTTCAATTCCACATCTTTTGGCGAAGAACTTACATACCGCTTTCTGTGTTTAAGAAATGGAAGTTCGATGAACCGAAAGCTGAGATAGCCAATGGGTATCATTGCTAGAAAGCAGATCAACGACCATGTACAAGCCAAATAAAAATTGGACAGATCCATAATGTGATCGTTGATGAATCTGGCTGCGCGAAATACCACGTTGTAGTGCAGGAGATAGATCGAGTAAGAGTAGGCACCCGCATACCCCACATATTTTGAGAAGCCCTCATTCGATAGGGAAAATGAGGTGTCGTACCACGCGATACCTATCGCATAAGTGAGCCCCTCGATTGTCGGAAGAACTATCCAAATCCAACTGGGAGAGGGGTAAGAAGGGGCTGCCATAAAGCCCCCCTGTACATCAAAATACCAGTAGAACAGCAAAAACGAGATAAGGCAGAAAGCTAAGAAACCGTGGCGGTTGGCAACATAGGAACGCAATTGAAAGGCTAGCATGCCCAGCGCAAACTGATCTACGCGGCCGATAATAGTCCAGTAGGCAAAGGATTGGACCTCTCCTGTCTTCCCATGTATCAAGGTGCGCACGATTAGGGAGCTCAGAATGATTGAAAGGGGTAACCATTTCGATTTTCTAACAATGTAAAGGAATAAGGGCAAAATCAAATAGTAGTGAAATTCAACGGTGATTGACCATCCTCCATTAGGTAGCGAGGGAAAGATGAGGCCTTTTGCAATAATGTGCGCGTAATCAAGAAGGGTTGTTTTCCCCATAACCACTAAATACGCACCACTCGCGAGAAGTACGACAGCAAGCAATGGCAATAGGCGGATGACTCGGTTCCAAAGAAATGCCTTGTAGTTAATTGTCTTTCCGTGAAGCAATTTTGCGAACAAGTAGCCGCTAAGGGTCATAAAAAGGGCAACGCCTGTATGCCCTTCATCTAGCAGAGACAATGGGAACAGCAAGGGGGAGTAGTCAAAGGTGATGGGAAACCCGGTCGACGCGTGCGTAAAGTGCCACGTGAAGACCATAAGGGCCGCCAGTGCTCTGATGTGGTCGAGAGCAATATAGTGCTCTCCCGAAGAAGATTTCATACTGCGTCGATCATAGATGGTGTCATGGTTGCGTTAGGATTGAGCCTGGTTGGTACATGCTAATCTGGCGGCCTCCCGTTTTCATGAAGCGAGGCCCTAAAGATATATCTGTTGAGCCACCTGCAAATCAACCCAAACGCTGTGAGTCAGTCGAATACTCTTTGTCTCCAGAAATCGTTGACGGATTGGCGATATTCTGCCATTCTTTTTCAACATTGATCGACTGTGCCCGGCTGACAAGAGGAGTGACATGGCCAAGAAGATGCAGCGGCAGATTGCAGTAGTGGGATTGGGGTATGTCGGGTTGCCGATCGCGGTCGCGTTCGGTAAGTCGGCGCCGGTAATCGGGTTTGATATCAATAGGACCAAGATCGATGAGTTGCGCAAGGGTGTCGATCGGACGGGAGAGGTTTCTCCGCAAGACTTGAAGTCCAGCCGGGTCCGGTATACCTGCGAGCCAAGCGACCTGAAAACGGCGGATTTTATCATCGTCGCAGTGCCGACTCCGATCAATGATGCCTTGCAGCCCGACCTGACCGCACTGAAAAAAGCTTCCGAACTGATCGGTGCGAACCTTTTACCGGGTGCCATCGTCGTCTACGAGTCGACGGTGTATCCTGGCGCGACCGAGGAAGACTGTCTGCCGATCCTCGAAAAGGCATCGGGCATGAAGAGCGGCATCGATTTCAAGATCGGCTATTCGCCTGAGCGCATCAACCCCGGTGACAAGGAACATACGCTGGAACGCATCATCAAGGTCGTCTCTGCGCAGGACGAGGAGTCTTTAGAAATCGTCGCGCAGACTTACGGCTTGGTGGTCAAGGCCGGTATTCATCGGGCGTCCAGCATCAAGGTGGCGGAAGCGGCAAAGGTGATTGAAAATACCCAGCGGGACCTGAATATCGCCCTGATGAACGAATTGGCATTGATTTTTCATCGTTTAGGCATCGATACCCGGTCCGTGCTCGAGGCGGCTGGAACCAAGTGGAACTTCTTGAAGTTCAGCCCCGGTTTAGTCGGAGGCCATTGCATAGGCGTAGATCCTTACTATCTGACCGCTAAGGCGGAATCAGTAGGGTATCACCCTGAAGTCATCCTGGCCGGCCGGCGTATCAACAACAGCATGGGCAAGTATGTGGCGGAACAAACCATGAAGCTGTTGAGCCAGGTCGAACGGCCGGTCAGCGATTTGCGCGTCGGCGTGCTGGGCCTGACGTTCAAAGAAAATGTGCCGGATCTCCGGAATAGCCGGGTGCCCGATATCATCAATGAGTTGAAAGAGTATGGCATTCAAGTCGTGGTGCACGATCCACTGGCCGAGCCGGAGGAGGCAGTGGGTGAATACGGAATTCGCCTCTCGTCGTGGGATCAGTTGAAGCAGCTGGATGGCATCATTCTGGCGGTCGCGCATCGTGAATATATGGGTATGAGCATGCCGGAATTGCTTAAGCCCTTGCGGAAGCAGCGCAACAATGTCGTGGTTGACGTGAAGAGCGTTCTCAGTCCCGATGCCTTGCCGGGTTCCGTGAAATATTGGCGGCTCTAGTCGGTATCGACCGGTTGGAAGAGATCCCGCGCCCGACTGAATAATTCCCTCTCCCAAGTTTTTCTCCCTGCTGAATAGTCCCAAGCGCTAATGACTCGTCTCATACCTGCCGAAACAGGTATGAGACGAGAATCGCCTGCGGCATCGCCGATGCGAGAAACTGATTGTGGCGTATGTGTCAGTTTGGTATACCAAAGAGGTTGTAACCTTGTTGATCAGCTGTATGCGTTCACCCTTCCGTTCCGCACGCATTGACATCCACTGTAATTGGCTTCGCCGGTTGACCCTGGCTGTCGCCGCATGGGCTTGGTGTGTGGCGCTCACGGCCTGCGGCTCCTTCATCTCGCCCGATGTCAAGCGCGGGGATCAGCATCTCGCGGCAGGAAATTGGGAAGAGGCCAGTGTCGCGTACCGGCAGGCACTGAAAGATGATCCGTTCGAGCCTTCGCTCCAGAATAAATATCGTATCTCGCGGGAGCGCGCCGCAGCGGCCCATGATGAACGCGGCCGCCAACTGCTCAAGGATCGCCAATTCGAGCAGGCCGCGGAGGAGTTCAAGCGCGCCCTCACGATCGAGCCGACGAGCAAGGAGTACGAAGCCGGCTTGACCGAGGCATTGCGATTCAAAGAGTCGCGTGACCGGTATCGAGAGGCGGAACGCCTGGCGCAATTGGGGCGGGTCTCCGAGGCCATGACCGTCTATATGCGGGCGGTCGAGTTGGATCCCACCTATAAGGAAGCTCTCGAAGGGGTCGCCCGGCTGTCTGCCGAACAACATGCGGCCGATCGTGACGATCGCCAGAAACAGCCCGTGACGCTGCAGTTCCGCAATGCCGGACTCAAGGAAGTCGTCGAAGCGCTGGGCAAGGCGGCCCACGTCAATTTCGTATTCGATAAAGATGTGCGGAACGACCCTATCACCGTCTCGTTGGAAGAAAAACCGTTCGACGAGGCCCTGTCGCTGGTGTTGAATAGCAATAGCCTTTTTGCGCAGAAAGCCGGCCCCACGCTGTTCATCATCAGCCCCAACACCAAGCAGAAGCAGGAACAGTATCAGGATTTGATGATCCGGACCTTCTATCTGTCGTCGGCGAAGGCGAAGGACATGGTGGCGCTCCTGAAATCCATGCTGGATGTGAAGCATATCCATGGCAATGAGGCCCTGAATACCATCGTCATTCGCGATCAACCGGAAAAGGTGGAGCTGGCCGAAAAAATCATTCAGGCCAATGACCGCGAAGATTCCGAGGTGTTGTTCGATGTGGAAGTGCTGGAGGTGAACCGGACGGTCGATCAGCAGTACGGGCTCAATTATCCCAAACAAATCGGGGCTGGGCTCGTTCCTCCCGGGTTCACCGGGACGATTGCCGGCGATATTGCGCAACAATTTACCTATCGCAATTTGGCCAGTTTGGGACAGGACAGTTACCTGTTCAAGGTTCCCACGAATATCCAGTTGGATTTCTTCAAGCAGATCACGGACGCCAAAACCCTCGCCGCCCCGAAAGTCCGAGTGCTCAATAATAAAAAGGCCGAGGTCAACATCGGCGACAAGCAGCCGATTCTCTTATCGACCACCAATGTGTTGCCGGGGCAGGCCGCTACCGGCGCGGTGCCGACGACCTCAACCGTCACGTCGATTGAATTCCGGGATACCGGTGTGAAGTTGACGGTGGAGCCGAACATTCACCTCGCGAACGAGCTGTCGTTGAAGATGAAGATCGAGGTGATTCGCCTGGGGGATACTGTCCTGCTGCAGCAATCTCCGCCGATCACGCAATTCAAGTTCGGCAACCGCTCGGCGGAGACCATGCTGAACGTGCGCGATGGCGAAACCATTATCCTGGGTGGTCTGTTGCAAGAAGAGGATCGCCGCACCAAGGTGACGATTCCCTGGATCGGCGATATCCCGTATCTGGGAAATCTGCTGAGCTCCTTCAAGACCCAACGGGTCACGACGGAAGTGATCCTGACGATTACTCCGCATATCGTCAATTCGCTGCGAATTCCAGGGCCGCAGGGGCAGGCGTTTTGGTCGGGCACTGAATCCGTGTATGCGACCACGCCCTTATTTGCCATGCAACCGAAGCCGATCTCGGCCCGGGTCACGGTGCCGGCGGTTCCTGGAACGACCCTCGAAAAAAACGGCTCGAAGAAATCAAAATTGAGCCCGGCGAGTTCAGATGTGACTTCGCCGCGACTCCACCTGGCCATGCAGCCGGCGGATGCCACGGTTCAGATGGAGAAAGAGATTCGCGTGGATGTCATGGCGACTCAGGCTCAGGGTTTTGACACGGAGACCTTTACGCTGGAGTTTGACCCGAAAATTCTCGAGTTTCGCGATGCGACCCTCGGTGAAGTCTTGGGAATCGAAGCCGGCAAAGCGCCGGTCGCCGCGACCTCATCGATGGCGGAGGGCATTGTCGAGTTGCGACTGCACCGCTCCGCGACCGCTACCAAAGACGAAGGCCGCCTGCTGCGATTGACGTTCCTTGCGAAATCCCCTGGCGTGTCGCCGGTGCGGCTGCAGATGGCCAAACATCCCGGACAAGATATTCCGGAGGGATCCGGTGAAGCTTCAGGAGTGGTGAGAGTGCGGTGAAACAGTCCGGCGTGACGTTGCTTGAGTTGCTCGTGACCCTGACGATTCTCACGATCCTTGCCTCGGTCGCGCTGCCGTTTACCAAGGTCTCCACCAAACGGACGAAGGAGATCGAGCTCCGGCAGAATCTCAGGGTGATTCGGGCGGCGATCGATGCCTTTCACCTGGAATGGGCGCGTGAGGGCGACACGCTCATGGGACCGGCCTGCGTGAAGAACCGGTTGAGTTGCAAGGACGTCACCGGCCCGTACGGATATCCGAAGTCGCTCGATGCCTTGCTGGGAGTCAAGCTGACAGGCGAGCAAGCGACGGTGCGGGGCACGACGATCCGGCGCTACCTGCGTTCCATCCCCTTGGATCCGATGACCGGAGCGGCCGATTGGCGCCTGCGTTGCTACCGCGACCCCGCCAGCGTCAAAGACTGGTGCGGAGAAGACATTTACGATGTTACGACCCAGAGTCAGGAACTGGCCTTAGATGGCACCAAATACCGAGAGTGGTAGGCGCGCATGGGCCTCGTCGGCATCGCACGGATTTACAATTATCGAGTTGATGATTGTGGTGACGATCGTCGGGATTCTGGCCACCTTGGCGGTGCCGTCGTACCATGCCGCGATCGTCAAGGCGAAGGAAGGGGCCTTGCGCCAGGATCTGTTTTCATTGCGCGATGTGATCGATCAGCACCGCGCCGACAAGGGGAAGTATCCGGAGAGTATCCAGGCCTTAGTGTCCACTGGCTATCTGCGGAGGGTCCCGACCGATCCATTGACCGGGGTTACCACCTCGTGGCAGGAAATGGTTGATGAAACCGAAGGCGGGATGGTCGATGTGTTTTCAGGTTCCGAACTGGTCGGTACCAACGGGGTGCCCTACAATCAATGGTAAGGCGATGAACATCATGAGACAGCCACAGGTTCTTCTGCGACGGATGGGCGCCGGATTCCGGTTGGGGTGCTGGTTGGCCGCATTGCTGGTCTGTGAGTCCTGGGTGGCTTGCGCGAAGGTGACACCCAATCAGGAGCCGGCCATCTCCGATCTGCAAGTGGCGGCAGACTCGCTGAAGGTGGCGGTTCGCGACGCGCAGCGCACGGCCGCTGAGTTGCGCATGGAGCTGGATGAACGGAGAAAAGAACTGGCCGACGCGCAAGTGGCGCGGGCCCAACTTCAGGGTATGCTGCGAGAAACAGAACGGCGATTGGCCGAGGCACGTCAAATCATCGAGTTACAGCGAGAAGAACTGACCTCGGCCCGCGAGGAACGGGAACGAGTGGCTCAGGCGCTCCAGCCGTCCACCGGGCAGGCCAAGCATTCGTCTGCGACAGCACCTTCGCGTGGCAAGAGCCTCCCTTCTACTTCCGAGAGCTTGGATCCGGCGGCCGTCGCCAAACAGGATGGCACCGGAGAGGGGGCCGCACTTCAGGAGACCCTAAGCCCACAGCCCTTCGCTTTCAATCGCGATGCCGCAGCGGACTCCTCTGTATTCCCGGCAGTCGTGCCTGTTGCCCCGCTGCCGAAGGGAAAAGAAGCGGGGAGAACGATCGTGGTGCAAGGCGGGGACACGTTGTGGCGGCTGGCGCGCCGGCACAAGGTGGAGTTGGAAGCGCTCCGCTCACTTAATGGTTTGTCAGGGAACCGTATCGTGGCTGGCCGAAAGCTCCGATTGCCGGAGTCGGGGCCGCAGCAGGCGGCGATGCAACCGGCCGTTCTCGGCACCGTGGGTCAGTGAAGGTCGACCAGTCTCCCCTCATGCGCCGAGCCGAATGAACTCATGGCTGTCTTTTCATATAGAGCGGCTCGCGCGGATGGGACGACCTTTGAAGGCCACATCGAAGGCGATGACGAGCATGTGGTCCGGACCAAGCTCGAGGCTGACGGACTGTTAGTCTTCCGCCTGTCGCGAAGCGGGGCGGGGTTTGGCGTGCCTGGCCTGTCCTCGAGCCGCTGGGGGAAGCTGCCTCTCCAGGATTTTCTCGTGTTCAATCAGGAGTTGCTGGCCTTGATCAAGGCGGGCCTGCCGGTGTTGCGGGTCTGGGATCTCCTGATCGATCGCACTCAGCGCGCGCCGTTTCGAGAAGCGCTCAAGGCTGTTCGCCAGGATATCCGGGGCGGGGCCTCGGCGTCCGAGGCCTTGGGGAAGCATTCCACCTACTTTTCGGATCTCTATCTGGCCACCATTCGCGCGGGTGAGCAGTCCGGCAATTTGGCGGAGGTGTTGCAGCGCTACATTGCGTATCTGAAACTGATGATCAGCCTTCGTCAGAAGGTGACGAAGGCCTTGGCCTATCCGGGGTTTCTCGTCGTGGTCGGCATTGCGGTGGTCGGATTCCTGCTGAGTTACGTCATGCCGACGTTTATCTCTGTCTACGGTGAATCGTCCGCGAATTTGCCGACGCCGACGCGGTTGCTCATCTCCGTGATCCACATGGGAGAGGCACAATTGATTCCTGTGGCCATCATCCTCATCGCCGCCCTCGTCATGGGGCGCGGCTGGTATCAAACATCGGCCGGGCGCTTGTCGGTGGACCGGAATCTGTTGCGATTGCCCCTCCTCGGAACCATTCTTGTGGAGCATCACACGATTCAATTGACGCGTACGCTCGCCACGGTGCTGGCCGGAGGCACCCCGATTGTCGAAGCATTGGAAATCGCGCGAGGGGCGGTCTCGAACCGCTTTGTGTCGCGCGGGTTGGTGTCCGCGGTCAACGAGATTCGCGAAGGCAGTACGCTGGCGGCGGCCATCGAGCGCCCCAAAATTCTGCCCAAGCTGGCGATCGAGATGCTGTCGGTGGGAGAGGAGACCGGCTCGCTGGAGCCGATGCTCAGGGATGTGGCTGAATTTTATGAGGGCGACCTGGATGTGCGGCTCAGTCAGTTGACCACCTGGATTGAGCCGGTCTTGTTGCTGGTCATGGGGTTGCTCGTCGGCGGCATTGTCATCATCATGTACTTGCCTATTTTTCAGATGGCCGGAACCATTCAATGATGCGACGGCGTGGACATCATCTGCCGGCTGTTGCCTATGCCCGCAAGGTTGGAGAATTGTAGTATGGCCATGCAACGTCATCTCACTCGCCCGTCGCTGGCCGATGTGCTGGTGCGTGAAGGCATTCTGCCTCGCCGCACGGTCGATCAGATCGTGGGCCGCCTCGGGGGCAGCACCACCGCGCTGGGACCCACGCTCGTCGAAGACGGCACCATTTCAGAGACGCAGCTGGCGCAGGCCTTGGCGGCCCAGTTTGGCCTTCCCTATGAGGCGCTCACCGGGTTTCGTGTGGATTCGGAGTTTTATCACACCATTTCCGTCAAGCTGATGCGCCGTCATCCGTTTGTGCCGCTGAAAGACGAGGAGGGTATCTTAACCATCGCGATATCCGATCCGCAGAATCTGCTGGCGCTCGATGAGCTGGAGATCCTGCTCAATCGCCCCTTGCGCTATGTGGTGAGTTCAAAGAATGCCATCCAGGCCGCGCTGGAACGGAGCGAAGGATCGAGTCAGGCTTTACGCGAATTAGAAGCGGAGTACCGGTCGGTCCTGGTCAAGGAAGACGAACGGGGTGAAGAAGTCCTGACGGTGGACCATTTCGGTGAAGACCAGAGCCCCGTCGTCAAACTGCTCGACACGATCATGTTAAGCGCCATGCAGCGGCGGGCGAGTGATATTCATATTGAAGCGACGGATCGCGCGACCACGGTCAAATTTCGCGTGGACGGCATTCTGGTCTCGGCCATGGACCCGCTGGATGTCAAACTGCATCCGCCGCTGGTCTCCCGCCTCAAGGTCATGTCCGACCTCGACATTGCGGAGCGCCGGGTGCCGCAGGACGGAAGCTTCCGGATGCGCCTTGACCGCAAGACGGTCGATTTTCGCGTGTCGATTCTCCCGAGTGTGTTCGGCGAGTCCGTCGTCATCAGAATTTTGGACCGTGAGGCGATCACCACCGGCGTCTCCACTCTGCGGCTGGATCGGCTGGGGTTTAACCCGGAAGATCTCAAACGATTCCGCCGCGCGATCACGAGACCCTATGGGATGGTGCTCGTGACAGGTCCGACCGGAAGCGGGAAGACGACGACTCTCTATGCCGCGATCAGCGAGATGAACATTCAGGAAGACAAACTGATTACCATCGAAGATCCGGTCGAATATCAGCTGCCGGGCGTTGTGCAAATCCCGGTGAATGAGAAAAAGGGACTTACCTTTGCCCGCGGGCTGCGGTCCATCCTGCGCCACGATCCGGACAAGATCATGGTCGGAGAAATCCGGGATGCGGAAACCGCGCAGATCGCCATTCAATCGGCCCTCACCGGCCATTTGGTGTTGACCACGGTCCACGCCAACAACGTGTTCGACGTGATCGGCCGGTTCGCCTCGATGGGCATCGATTCCTATAATTTCCTGGCGGCGTTGACCTGCGTGCTGGCGCAGCGGTTGATCCGGGTGATTTGCCCGGATTGCCGGCATCAAGTCACGCTCGAACAAGCCCTGGCTGAAGAGTCCGGCCTCGATTATGAGGAATTCAAGAGCGCGCCGTTTTATGAAGGGAAAGGCTGCTCCGAGTGCCATGATACGGGTTATCGAGGCCGAAAATGCATCACGGAGTTTCTAGATCTGACGGACGAGATCAAGGAGATGATTCTGGCCGACCGTGCATTATCGGAGATCCGGTATCGCGCGGTGACCGACGGCATGATCACCTTGCGGCAGTCGGCGGTGAAGAAGGTGCTGGCCGGAGAAACGACGCTACGTGAGATCAACCGCGTGACCTTCAGTGAAGAGCGATAGGCGATGTGGGATTGGATTACCAGTAGACCGCAGTACTGCCTGAAAATCGGCGCGCGCGATCTGGCTTGGGCCGAGGTGCATCGCAACTGGCGCGGGCGACCACGGTATCAGTGCGTCGTCTCTGCCTTGCCAGACGGCATCCTCCGGCTGTCACCGTTGGAACAGAACGTCGTGTCCCCGCATGAGTTGGAATCTCATATCCGGGCGATTGCCGGTTCGGCCACGACTCAGGCGCCAGGCCGTTCTTCGACCCCGGGCGTGCCGCGCGCCGCGACGGTGATTTTGCCGGACCTGGCGGTGCGCCTGGCTGTCGTCCGCCTACAGGATCTTCCCTGGAGTTCCGATGAGCGGGATGCCTTGGTGCGCTGGCGATTGGGGCAGGAACAGCTGCTGTCCTTGAGCGGCGCGAAGGTCTTCTCCCAGGTCTTGTCCGAGCCGGGCGTATCCGGCGATGGTCCCTGCACCGTGCTGGCGGTGGTGGTGCAGGAAACCGTGTTGGCGCAGTACGAGGCCGTGTGCGAAGCCGCCGGCCTCATTCCGCAGGAAGTGGATGTGGCAAGTTTACGCCTGTTCAATCTGTGGTCTCACGGGGTCTGGCGTTCCACCGGCTCGACGGCCGATTTCTTGTGGGTGAATGCCACGGACGGCGGCGTCACGGCGCTGATTTTTCACAAAGGCACTTTGGTGTTTCTCCGTTCCAAGTTGCAGGGTGGCATTGGATCGGGCGGGGCCTGGCCGTCGGGGTCGGAGCAGCTGGGCATCAACCGGATTGTGCAGGAGTGCGCAGACTCGATTTACGCCTGCCAGCAACAGACGCCCGAATTAGCGATCAGCCAGACCATGCTGGTCGCCGATGACGCAATGGGGCCCGGCCTGCGGCAGCAACTGGAAAAGGGATTGGGCGTGCCTGTGCAGGAATTGGACTGGGAACGTCTACAGCAGTTCGGCGGCGGACCGATCGCGGGTCCCCGGTCGAGCGCGGCCATGCCGGCCATTGCGGGGGTTGTCTAAGCCATGATGTTCGACCATCTGGCATCGGTGCTTCGCGATGTGGCCTTGCGCATCGGGCAGCCGTCCGCGCGCCACGGCATGTTCGCGATCAATCTGAGCAGCCGCTACCGTTGGTATCTCGCGCCGGCCCGGTTGCTGACCATGGTGTTGGCGGGCGTGATCGGCATCGCCATGCTGTGGGACATTTCACAATCCTGGCTGGTGTGGCAGGATGTTCAAGCGCGCGAATCGGCCTTGCAGCAGGTGCAGGACCGGGACAAGGAGTTGCTGAAAGAAGCGCAGCAGGAAGGGTTGGATCTCTCCGAAGCCGCGCTTCAAGTGCTGCCCAAGGAAATCGAGTTCGCCAATCATCTGATCGAGAAGCGAAGTTTCTCCTGGACCCGGTTTTTGACGGAATTAGAACGCGCGATTCCTCAACGGATTGCCGTCAATAGCATTCGGCTTGATCCGGCCAATTCCACGATCATGCTCACCGGGTCCGCGCGAGCGCTGGAAGACGTGACGACCTTGACGGTGATGTTTCAGGACCACCCTCAATTTAAGGATCCCGTGTTGGGGCAGCATCGGGTGATGGGCAACGGCCTGGTGGAGTTCGATTTGACGCTGCGGTATCGGAATCGTAATTCATGATGTTTCCTGGACTCGATCGACTGCAACTGACGTGGCGCCAACCCTACGCGCCCATTTTGCCCTGGGTGGCCTTTGTCGCCGGCCTGTTCATGGTGAGTTATGGCATTCATGCCCTGGTGCTGGGCGCGGCGGAAGAGGAACAGGTCAGGCTGGAAACCGAAATGGTCAAGGCGCGGCAGCAGTTGAATCGGCACCGGGAGGCCAAGAAGGCGAAGGCGGATCTGCAGCGCGTGTGGGCCGTGCTGCCGTTGTTTCGGGATTTTGCGCCGCTCGCCCTCGGCGTCACGGAAGAGGCCAAGCGAGATCAGGTGACGCTGCCGGCCCTCTCGTATAAGACGGAGAAGACCTCGGTTCCCGATGCTACCAAGGCGGTCCTGCAGGGCACGGTGACCGGCCGGTATGAGGATCTCCGCCGATTCCTCTACAATCTGGAATCGGCCCAGGAATTGTTGTTCATCGAGGACCTCAACCTTGTCCGCTCAGGGAACATTCAGGATCAGCAACTCACGTTCAATATCAGAATTTCGACCTATTTGCGCGGCGAGCATCTGCAATCTCCGACGCCCTGATCACCATGAACCGAGTCAGTAAAAATCAAGGACTGCTGTTGATGGCCCTCGTGGTGTGTTGGATCGGATTGCTGATCTGGCAATTCGACCATTCCAGCGAACAGGCACGGGTGCCGTTGACGCACGTCAGCGGACAGCGGGCCGCGAGCAAAGCTCCTGCCGTGGCAGCCGCCGGGAATGTTCAGGTTCATCTTGAGCGCCTGGCCGCCATCAAGGGACAACGCGAAGCCACCTTTGCGACTCCGCGCAACATTTTCGCCAGCCTGCTGCCTCAGATTGAGCCGGTTTCGGTTCCGCCCCCCGCGCCTCGCCGGGGCCGTTCACGCGGTCCTGCCAAGGTTGCCCCACCGCCGGCGCCGGAGCCACTCGAGGAGCCGCAGGAGCAGGCCCCCGAAGAACCGGAAGAACAGCAAGAAAAAGAACCGGTGGTCGAAGGCCCGCAGGGGCCGACGCCGGAAGAGATCGAGAAGCTAAGAATTGCGACGGAGCTCAATCAGTATCGCTATGTCGGGTTCATGGCCATGGGCGGCGGATCGCAGAAAAAAAAGAACATGGCGGTGGTCGTGAAAAATGACGAGATGCATGTCGTGCAGGTAGGGGAAGTGATTGCCGGAGAAGTCCTCGTCAAAGATGTGTCGGTGAAGGAAATTACGCTTCAGGATGTGGGCTCAAAAATCACCCAGGTCATCCCGGTGACGGATGATTCCGGTGCAGGGGGGCAACCCAACTAGGAGGCCCGCGTAGGGTGCGTAGCCATCTTTACAATGCCCGCGGCGTCACCTATCTCGCCTTGATGTTTTCGATCGTCTTGATCGGCATTTCTGTCTCTGCAGCCGCTCGGCAATGGACGGTGATGGTGCAGCGCGAGAAAGAAGCCGACCTCATGGCCAAGGGCATCGAAATTCAAAACGCCTTGGCGCTGTACTCCGCCTCGATGAAAATCGGGCGCATCATGGCGACCGAAATCTATCCGCAGTCCCTGGCTGAGTTGACGCGCACGCCCAAACCCTTCCTGCGCAGGGTCTATCAAGACCCGATCAGCGGCGGGGATTGGGAGTATATGCGCGCGCCCACCGGAGGCATCATGGGGGTGCGCAGCAAAAGCAAAGTGAAGCCGATCAAGGAACGTGATTTCCCGCTGGCCGTGCGCCATTTCGAAGGGCGCAAGACCTATCATGACTGGATGTTTCAGCACCCCAATCCATCCAGTCAATCCATGCTGATGCCGCCCATGATGGGGCTGGCTCCCGGGACTATGCCGCTCCAGCCTGGTGCGCAGGGCGCAGTACCCGGCGCCGGCACCCCCCAAGGCGCGCCCATGATGCCCGGACCTCCCCGCAACCCTTGACCCGACTCCGAACCCCACAGTATCCTGTCACGCTATAGTTTTTCGCGCGACGTTCACCATCTTGATCGGCGGATACCTGGCTTCGGGCCTCACGTATCGCCAAGCAGCAGGAATTCACCACATGGAACAAGATCTGACCGAATCCCCGGCTCCGGAGTCGGATGCTCCCGTTGAAGTGCTCTCCCCTGAAGACTATGTGGCGGGGCTCGTCACGCGCGCGAAAAGCGCGGCCGGCCGGTTGTCCACTCTTTCGGCGGCCGTGAAGAACCAGGCGTTGGAGGCCATGGCTGAGGGACTGGAGACGCATGAGGCCGAGCTGTTGGCCGAGAATGAAAAGGATCTCGAGCAGTTCGATGCCACGCCTGAGCGCAAGGCTCTGGGTGATCGGTTACGGCTGACGGCCGAGCGTATTCGCGATATGGCCTCAGGGATTCGTGATGTCGCCCGTTTGCCGGACCCCCTAGGGGAAATGCCCAAAATGTGGACGAGGCCGAACGGCATGCAGGTCGGCCGGATGCGCGTTCCCATCGGCGTCATCGGCATCATTTACGAAGCTCGTCCTAATGTGACCGCGGACTCGGCCGCCCTCTGTCTCAAATCCGGCAATGTCTGTCTGCTGCGAGGCGGGTCTGAAGCGATGCACTCCAACACGGCGATTGCCAAAGTCTTAAGCGAGTCGGCCGAGAAGGCCGGCGTGCCGCCCGGTGCGATCACCTTCGTTGACCGTCCGGAGCGTGAGATTGTGCAGCTGCTGTTGAAGCAGGATCAGTATATCGACCTCATCATCCCCAGGGGCGGGGACTCGTTGATGAAGACCATCGCCGAGCATGCGACCATCCCGGTGCTGAAGCACGATAAGGGCGTCTGCCACACCTATGTCGATGCGGATGCCGATCCGAAGATCGCCGAGCAGATCTGCCTCAATGCCAAGGTACAGCGTCCCTCGACGTGCAATGCCATGGAGACCCTCCTGGTCCATCACAGCATCGCGCGGACCTGGCTGCCGCACCTGGTCAAGCAGCTCACGGCGGCCAAAGTGGAGGTACGGGGCTGCGAAAAGACCTGCCAGCTATGCCCTGAAGTGAAGCCGGCTCGTGAAGAAGATTTCGGCCACGAATTTCTGGATTTGATTCTCGCCGTTAAAGTGGTCAAGCACATGGATGAAGCGTTGGAACACATCGCCACGTTCGGCTCCCGCCATACGGAGGCGATTGTGACCAAGGATTATTCCCGCGCCATGCGATTTTTGCGCGAGGTCGATGCCGGTGCGGTGCTGGTGAACGCCTCGACAAGGCTGAATGACGGGTACCAGTTCGGCCTGGGGGCTGAAATCGGCATCAGCACATCCCGCCTCCACGCGCGCGGGCCGATGGGGCTGGAGGAGCTGACCTGTTCCAAATTTGTGGTGCTGGGAAGCGGCCAGATCCGCGAGTAAATGTCCGTGGATGCCTCGTTACTGGAGATACTGAACCGGCCCGGGACGCTGACCTTTCCTGCCAACCTTGCTGATGCGCCGCATCTGTCGGCCGCTGGTGCTGCTTCTTCTTTTCTCCGCCTTCCGACGGGGCATGTCGTCATCTACGGAAGCCATGGTGGTCGCATCCTCGCTACGGACCCGGAGGGGTACCCGCTACATGAATGTGAATGGGAATCCGTCGAGGGCCGGCTACGACTGCTTCGAACCCGCGTGCACCTGGACTGGGGAGCGTGGGTTGGCCTGATTCCCGGCGGCCTCGTGAATACGATGACGCTGGATTTGTCCAGGAAGCCTGGATGGCAACGGCTTCGAGCCGACGATCTTCGCGGCATGGCCGCCCAGGCTTTGCAAGTGCCGTTGGATGAGGTCCGGTTCTTTTACAGCGATCGGGACATGACCATCGATGAGAAGGGTAGCGCCACGATCCGGCACCGCAAAGACGCGATCTATTATTTGCCGGACGGAACTTTTGATACCAAACAATTCATGGCCTGCATGGGGGCCATGCACTGGGAAGACATCGATTTTCTGCCGGTTGTGGAATTATTTTTATCACTGTTACCCGGCACCGGCTCCGCTCTCTTTGAATTGATTCGGGGCCTCTATGACGATCAGAATCGCGGGAAGTCCGTTCCGAGGCCGTTGCGGTATCGCGGGATTCCGACCTATCCGTCCGAAGCGGCCTACCGTCTATTCAGCAACTTTTTCTCCCCGCGCCTGACCGGCGGCGGGGATCCCTTTGCGGTATTCATGGATGCGCCGCGATCCCACCTGGTGACATGGGCGCCGGTCCCGCATCCGCCGCGAAGACATGTCGACGTGGCGCGGAAGCTGTGCGTCACGATTCAAGGCGAACGAATGTTGAAGGCGACCTGCTGGAACGATCCGGCCGGACTTTCCTTTCAACCGGTTGACCAGCGAGGGGTGGCGCCGTGCGGGCGCGGACTGACGATCCGGCAGGGTCAACTCCTGTTGGCTGATGGAGAGGCGACGCACGCGATTCCCTTGCCGGACACCTGGGGCCGGGTGGACGGACCTTCCCCATCCACCGCCCCTTCGTCCTCCGCTGATTGGAGATCAGTCTTCGACGGACCTCCGCCCCATGTGGACCCGGAGGCGGCGTTCGGCGCTGTACTCCTGTACCCGGACGATGAACGGGAAATCGGCGAGCTGGCGACCCAACCGTTCGTCTCCGATTATCTACAAGACCTTCTCGAACAGGATCGCCTGCTGGCCGCCAAAGTCGCCCGTGCGGAGCGGGTGCTGATTTCCAGGCTGGATGCCGCCATCACGACCTGTCTCGGCTCCGACCGCCCGCGCGCGTATACGGTGCTGTATGACCATGCGGCCTTTGCGCAGCGCCAGGCGCAGATGTGGTGGAACGTCCTGGCGCGAGCCCACCGGCTGGAGTGGCTCTCCCAGGTGCGTATGCGGCCTTGCGCAACCGGTGGTGACGGAAGAGTCCACGAAGGGTATGACCTGGCTTATGAATGGACGCCGTTCAGTTTCTTTGACCGGCCGGAGGCTATCCACAGCAGGGTACAGCAATTGGCAGGGCAACTGTCGCCCGGAGCGGTGGCCTTTATCGTCGGTCCGCCGGTCGTTGCGGAGAGTTGCCGAACGGTCGGCCTGCAGTTGCAGGCTATGACTCCGGTCGCCTCCCTTCCTACGTTTCGCATGCATCAAAGTGTGCTGCCTCGTGCGCAACTCAAACCGGGCATCATGCTCTATCAGATCGTTCGCCGTTGAATGGAGGCATCCTGTCGAACGGATGATCCAGACGCCCGAGCGAACGAAATGCAGGCGACACCAGGGAATACCATTACCGTCTCATAAACGTTCCTGTTACAATTCCCAATCGGTCCGCCGGTTCGGAACTCGGACTGATTGAGAGAAGGAGCACCGAGTATGGGATTTCGCGATGACATGAAGGCTTCCGGGAGCGCCTGCGGGGGATCGCCGAGGCACTCTTGCTCGGATCTTGTCGGAAAGCTGAAAGATACGCAGGGCTTTTCGTTCATCGAGGTCATGATCGTCGTGGTGATCCTCGCCATCCTCGCGACGCTCCTGATTCCCAGGGTGATGGGACGCACGGAAGATGCCAAACGGGCCGCCGCCAAGGCGCAAATTTCAAACATCGAAAGCGCGCTCCAATTGTACAAGCTTGATAACGGCAATCTGCCGTCGACTGAGCAGGGGTTGAAAGCGCTCGTTGAACGCCCGGCATCAGGGCCCGCCGCGTCGAATTGGAAGGCGGGGGGGTATCTCCCGAAGGTGCCGCTGGATCCTTGGGGCACGCCCTACAAATATACGGTTCCTGCTTCGCAAGGGGCAGAGTTCGAAATCGTCTCCTTCGGCGCCGATGGTGCTGCCGGCGGCGACGGCAAAAACGCCGACATCGTCAGCTGGGATTTGGACCGCAACTAGCCCGGACTATTCATGAACACCCGCTGCGTCGTCCGATCCTCTCGCCCGGCGGGGCTTTTCTCGTTCGGCCTCCTCAACGGACTGAAAGTACGCCTGCGTCGGCCTCACTTGCGAGAAGCGCCGGCGGCCTTCGGTCTCGAACGCCTCGCGGAGGCATTCATGAATAATCCGGGCTAGCCTGTGTCGTACCCGGTTCCGACTAGCCCAACCTCTGCCACATCCGCACAATAGCCTCCAACGCCTCGCTCAAGGCCTTGGGATCTGATTCAAGGTCCTGCCTTTCTCGACCGATGAAGAGAAGAGACGAATCCTGCCCGGGAGGAGGGGCTATGCGCCGCGTGTTGTTTGTGGACGATGCGCCAGAGATTCTCAAACATTTGCAGCGGACGCTGGCGCCCATGCAGTCCGAATGGACGATGGAGTTTTTTTCTTCCGCCAAGAGCGCGTTGACCCACTTGAGTGAGTCTGCCTGTGACGTGGTGGTGTCGGACATGACGATGCCGGGGATGGACGGCGCACAATTTCTCGCCGAGGTGCGCAAGGTCAGTCCTCAGACGATCCGGATTGTCCTTTCCGGCGATCAGAGCCCGGTGAACTACCTGCGATCGGCTTCCGTGGCCCACCGGTTCTTGCAGAAGCCGGTAGACGTGAAGACCTTAACCGCCGTCATCGCGCAGGCCGAGGCCTTGCGGGCCGTGCTGGCAAATCCCGCGCTGCGGACGCTGGTCAGTGAAATCAAATCGCTCCCGAGTCTGCCCTCGATCTATCAGGATTTGATGCAGGAGATGCAGGGGCCGCAGGCGTCGCTGAAGAAAGCCTCCCGCATTGTGGCCAAAGATCTCGGGATGGTCACAAAAATTCTCCAGCTGGTGAATTCCGCTTTTTTTGGGCTCCGTACCCATGTGTCCGATCCTGAGCAAGCGGTTGCCTTGCTGGGTTTTGACACGATTAAATCGCTGGTGCTCTCAAGCCAGGTGTTCGCGCAATTTGATCAGGCCAGACTGCCGGCATTTTCACTGGAAGAGTTGTGGCGGCACGCCATGCAGACCGCCACCTGTGCCCGCCGCATTGCCAAGGACGCCGGCGCAAGCCAAGCGGTGATCGATGAGGCCTTTACCGCCGGGCTGTTGCACGATGTGGGTGTGCTGGTGCTCGTGGCGAACAAGCCCGACGAGTACGCGCGAGTGCTCGATGTAATGCAGGCCAAGCAGATGCCGGACTGGGCCGCCGAGCGAGAGATATTCGGAGCGGACCATGCCCATGTGGGCGCCTATTTGCTGGGTATTTGGGGGCTCGGCGACGGGATCATTGAGGCCGTGGCCTTTCATCAGCACCCCGGCGATTACATGGCGGCCGGCTTTCAAGCCGTGACCGCCGTTCATGTGGGAAATGCCTTAGCCGAGACGCAAGGGAGCACGGATGCCGGCGCGGCTGATTTGGCCGGCCTGGATCAGACCTACCTGGCGCGTGAACATCTTCTTGTGAGTATTCCTCGCTGGCGCGAGTTGTGCGCCGCCTGATTGCAACTCGTTCGGCTTGACCCTCGCGCCCATCCCGCGTACAACCACATTCTTTCTACTCCGTTCCTGACCGAGCCCGTATGATCCGTCGCCGGCCATACAGCGCCATCTGGCTTACCATGACATGCACCTATGTGCTTGTCTTGTGCTGCACCGCATGGGGCCAGGCTGGCACCATCGTGGTGGACCTCGGTGTTGAGCAGGGACCGATGAACCATCGAGCGAACGGGTATCTGGTGAGCATCGAGCCGCATGAGCCGAGCATGGAACTCATCCTGCCGCTGAAGCCGACCAGTTTTCGGGGCAATGCCGGCTACGTCCTGAAGAATTACGATCGGCTCAAGCAGGCGGGCGTGACGGAGTTTCAACTGACCCTCGGCCTGGTGTTCACGGACCTTCCCCTTCAAATTTTTGATATCAATCATATTGGGCAGGATGGCTCCTATGATGCCTGGCTGGCGCATGTGGATCGAGTGATCGATCAGGTGTTGGCTCGTCACCTGACCGTGCTGTGGGATATCTACAATGAACCGGATTTAGCTGCGCTTCCTATCAATGACAACGAACGACTCAAAGAAGGATGGCGGCAGGCCTACCAGCGCATTAAGCAGCGGATTCCCGGCGCGCTGGTCGTCGGCCCAAGTGTGAGCCGATATCGATTGTTGAAGCCCTTCCTGGAATGGAGTCAGGAGCACAACGTGTTTCCCGACGTCGTGTCCTATCATGAATACGACGACCCATCGAATGCTCCCGGGCTTGTGGAGGACTTGCGCAGCTACTTGAAGGAGAAAGGGCTCGCGAGACCGATTTCTGTGAACGAGATCCTGGGGCAGGAAACGTGGACCATCGCAGGTTATACAGCGGGCGTCATCGCTGCGTATGAGCGGGCCGACATCCTCAGCGCCATGAGATCGTGCTGGCCGGATCCGCAAGACATGAGCCAAGGCAGGGTGGAAAATACCTGTGACAATCCCACGCTTGACGGGCTGCTCTATGTCGATCGGCAGTCGAAGCGGCCGGGATGGCACATCTACAAAGCGTATGCGGAAATG
Source organism: uncultured Nitrospira sp. (assembly GCA_902500995.1). Classification (GTDB taxonomy): domain Bacteria; phylum Nitrospirota; class Nitrospiria; order Nitrospirales; family Nitrospiraceae; genus Nitrospira_A. Next base: position 59,516 of record CABVSR010000020.1, on the reverse strand, counting down.
GAGGGCGTTCGTCTGCAGACCATGACCGATAGTCCGAAACTTCACGCCCTCGCAGCGTTAGAAAAATCTGAGGGTACCCTGCGGTTGCTACTGGGGAAATACGAAGACCGTTCATCCGAAGCAACCAGAGTCGTAATCAGGAACAGCCGCGGAAGGATGCTGTCTGCGCAAGACGGAAGGCTACACGTCTGTGCCGAGCGCATTCCTGACGTCGGCTCTGCTCCGCTTGACAGGACCGTGGTCACGCTCAATCAGAGCCTGCCGGTTTCAGGGGAGGAGATCTCCTTCGATCTGCCTGAGTTTTACCATTCCGATGCCTACCAGGTTGTGGTTGGACCATCGGCCAACTGTCCGGCACATCGGTAATCGGCGATCCAGTCTTGCAACTTTCCAGCGCAAGAGCTTCCTGACCATCTGATCTTGGCGGTAATGGAGAGGGACCTCCATGCAGCTGTCCCATCCTGCCTCAGAGCATCACTGCTCATCTGTAGCATCTTGCCCTTAGTCGCTCCTGCCGCCCGTTGTGAAAATTCTGTAATTGTCTGGTTATCTGCAATTTTTAGCGACGCCGATTGTGCCCAGGTGAGGTACAGACATTGCTCCACTCGATGTAGAACATCCGAGGTGAGGTGGAAGTTTGAGTCGGAAGAGCGTGCGAGAGTATCGAGAGAGCCTGCAAATTGGTATCGGCAGCTGGAAGCAGCGTGACGAAGGGTGGGCTTGAGAAGAAAAGCATGCAAGAATATGTCTGACTGTCATGTGGCATGAACCGGTGGCATGATTCCGTAGCGCTGTTCAGCAATAAGAAAGGGGAGTTCCCATGGAGGGGAGCCCAAGTTCGCTACGAACAGTCTGCATTCTAACGGCGGTCACGAGTCTGTGCCTGCTGTTCTCGGTGGCGGGAAGCGAGGGGCAGACGACCTCGATTACGTCGTCGGGGTTAGGCACAACAATCTCACCCCCTAGCATCGATCCTGTCGGTAGGCTGAATTACACCATTACCGGAGGGACCAGGCCGGGAGACGGCCCCAATCTGTTCCATAGTTTTGGAGAGTTCAGCGTCGGGACCAACAATGTGGCTCGCTTTTTTAACGAGTCCGGCCGCGCCACCACGAACATTTTGAGCCGGGTCACGAGTGGCATTCCCTCTGCTATTTTTGGCGAGATCAACACCCAGTCCTTCGGGAGCGCCAATCTCTTTCTGATCAATCCCGCCGGTATTGTCTTCGGTCCCACGGCTTCGCTGAATGTCGGCGGCTCGGTGCACTTCAGCACGGCGGATTATCTGCGACTCGGCAGCGGCAACGACCGCTTCTATGCGGATTTAGGCAAGACGAGCCAACTGACGAGCGCAGAGGTGACGGCTTTTGGATTCCTAAATTCCAATCCGGCGGCAATCGCGGTCAAGGGCAGCAACTTGGCCGTGCCGAATGGTCAGACTCTCTCATTGGTGGGGGGGAACCGCACTTTTCCTGACCCCGATAACCCAAGTGTCAACGTGCCTTCTGGAGTCACGATGACCGGAGGCTCCCTCTCTACTCCTGGCGGTCGGATCAATATTGTGAGCGTCGCGTCGGAAGGCGAGGTAGGTCTCAACAATTCGAATGGGCCATTTGCTCCGCCCACGTTCGCGGATTTTACGAATTTTGGAAGGGTCGCTCTTTCGCAGGGTGCGAGTGTGGACACCAGCACAAACCAGAGAATGCTAAATCCCATTGAAGACGCGAACAATGTTCCGGTGGCAGCGGGCCCCATCTACATCCGCGCTGGACAACTTGAGATGAGCGATTCGTCTCTCAAAGCTACGAGCCGGGGTTTCGTTTTCGAAGGGAAAGACCGCTTTGATCGGGATGCTCAACTCCTTGATACCCATCCTGGTGGTGATGTGCAGGCTGGTGGCATCACGATCACTGCTGATCAAATTACCTTCACAAACAGCCTAATACAAAGCGGATCCCTTCCGCCCGACTTGCTACCGGGTTTTTTTAGTCTCGGTCAGGCCGGCCTTGCCCTCGATAACCTGATAATACCCGGTACGATCAACTTGAATGTGGGAGCCCTGGTTGCAGACGGCTCTCGGTTGGATACCGGCAGTTCACTTGAGCAAGCGGTGGCTGGTCAACTCAATATACAAGGGATAGGGGAGCCAGCTCCTGAGGCCCGTGTTGTCAACCTGCAGACCAGTACCATAAACGACCAAGTGGCTTTGGGATCAGATCGTGGGACACGTGGGGGCGTGACGATTCGTGCAAGCGAAGTTTTATTTGATCGGCTTACATACACGGGGGCTTCAGGCGATGCAACTGCCAGCGACTTCATGATTCAGTCTTCGGATAGAATACATATTCAAAATTCCTCTTTAACGCACCCAACTATTGGAGCAGCAGGCGTGGTAGCTCTCACCGCAGGAAACGAGATCGACTTATCGGCCACAACTATTCAAACAACTAATGAATTGAGTAAAAGCGCAGCGAATGTCAGGCTGACTGCTCCGGTGATTACTATCCAGGGAGGAAAGATTTTGACGGATAGTGGCACTGATGGAGCAGTACCTATTACCTTTAATGTCGACACTCTTAACATCAGTGCACTCCAAACGGGTGCCACTATACAACCCGCAATTGTATCCTCTTCGGGGCTACGGGGAGATGGGGCTTCTGCAGGCACACCTGGAACCATTACTGTTCAGGGCATTGGCGTAAACGGAAGTCCACCACCTCCAGCAACTCACGTGGTCATTGACAACAGTACCATTAGTACCACGACCATCAGCGGGGGAACTGTCGGTCGCACAAATATTTCCATAAACGCACAAAACATCGATCTGATCAACGGTGCTCAGATAAAGGCCGACACGAGTGGGACCGCGCCAGCCGGAAACATTGCCTTCAATGCTGGAGGCGCCATTAGCCTCGCGAAGGGGGCCGCGATATCGAGCAGTAGCACGGGCACTTCAGAAACTATTCCCATTCCGGAAAAAGCGGGGTTGGCGGGCGATATTGCTCTGACCTCCGGTCACAACATCTTGATTGCGAACAGTTCGGTGACGACCTCGGCGGCCGACGCGTCGGGTGGCAATATTACGCTCACGGCGCCGAATGTGGTGCAGCTTGTTGGTGCGACGCTGAGTAGCGACGTCAAGGGACAAATGCAGTTTGTTAATGGTGAGCCAGTGGTGCCCAAGGGCGGGGACATCACCATTGATACAGTCCGCCCTCAGGCTGTTGTCATCCAAGGCAATTCTCAGATTCTGGCCAATGCCCCTGAGGGGCAAGGTGGCAACATCAACATTTTTGCAGGTGTGGTGCTTCAAGAGCCTGGTACTGTGCTTAATGCGAGCTCCGGAATAGGCCTCAGCGGAACCATTAACATTCAGGCTCCCATCCAACAGCTGTCCGGCGCGATTGCACCTTTACCCCAAGCCTTTGCGGTGGCGACCAATCTCTATGGCCAGCGCTGTGCCACTCAGAAGGGCGGTCAATTCAGCAGCTTCGTGGAAGGGGCGCGGGATGGCGTCCCCCCACAACCGGGCGACCTGATTCCAAGCCCGCTCATGCTGCAGCTTGAGGAGGTGCCATTCAGCGCTGGCTCGCAGTCAATCCCAAGACTTGCCGCGATCCGTCTCGGATTGCCTGAGTTCGAGCAGACGTCTCCCAGCAGCCTGACGGTCTTTTCCGGCTGCCGATCGTAGGACGTTGTCATGAGGTGCCGAAACGATAGCCATCAAGGCAACGGAACCGTCCGTTACGCCACGCAGCATCAGCCTCTGCCTTCCTCGCGGCAGAACAGGACGCAGATAAGGTGGAGCGGTTTTCCCCGGGGCGTATCCTTTCAACTCCTGATGCTCCTCGCCTGTAGCCTGTTGCTAGCAGACCTGGGCTCTGCGCAGATCGCCTTGCCCCCTGTGATCGATCCGTCCGGTCGTTCCGGCCTTCCACCGCCGGTCAAACAGAAAAAGCCGTTGCAGCCGGAGCAACCTCCTACGGACATCCTTCCTCCTGTACAACCTACGCCAAGAGGTCCGGCTGAGAAGGGCCCTGTGCTGCGCGTGTTTGTTCGACAGATCGAAGTGGTCGGCAGCACGGTGCTGTCGCCTGAGGAGTGGGCCCAACTCACTGCGCCCTACGAAAACCGGGAGGTGACGACGGAAGATCTCGAGGAGTTACGGAGACAGATCACCCTGGCCTATATCGACAAGGGCTACCCCAATTCAGGTGCTGTGCTTCCCGATCAGGCCGTGGTCGATGGGATGATCACGATGCAGGTGATCGAGGGCAGACTCAGTGATGTCAGGATTCAAGGCACGAAATGGTTTCGGCCGTCGTACCTTCGCGACCGCATCGAACTGAGTGCGGGGCCTCCGGTCAACATGAACCCGCTGCGGGATCGGCTGCAGCTGCTCTTGCAGGATGACCGGCTGGAGCGTCTGAATGCCGAGCTCAAACCCGGCGCAGTCCCAGGAGAAGCCATTCTGGATGTCTCGGTGCAGGAGACAAACCCCGTCCGGGCCTATGTGGAGTACAACAATTACATCAACCCGACGGTGGGAGAAAATCAATTGCGGGGAACGGTGGCTCATCGCAACCTCACGGGCCGTGGAGATGTGTTGAGCATGAGTTTCGGCGCATCGGGACAGGCGTCCCCTGCGAAGATCGGCGTGTTTCCATCTGTGGACGCTTTCTATGCGGTGCCTCTTAACCGGTACGACACCACTTTTTTTGCCGGCTATCGATTCTTCAAGTTCAAGGTAGTGGAAGATCCGTTTCGACCGCTGGACATCAAGAGCGAGACTCAGATTTTCACTCTATCGCTACGCCAGCCGGTCTATCGCACGTTGAACGACGAGGTGGTCATCGCACTCGTGGGCGAATACGAGCAGAATGCCAATACCCTTCTTGGCACGCCGTTCGACTTCGTCAACGGCATGAAAAACGGATTCGGCAATGTCGCCGCATTACGCTTCATTCAGGAATGGACCCATCGCACGGCGGAATCCGTGTTCTCCGTTCGCTCTCGCTTTTCCACGGGGGTCGATGTGCTGGGGGCGACGGTAAACGGGGCGCCGGGAGCGGCGGACGGACAATTCTTTTCCTGGCTCGGGCAGGCGGAATGGTTGAAGCGGTTTGAATCGCGGATCGAAATATTGAACTTTTTGAACATGCAGCTGGCGAATGACCGTCTGTTCCCTCTGGAGCAAATGCCGGTGGGAGGACGGTACAGTGTGCGAGGGTATCGAGAGAACACGCTGCTTCGCGACAACGCCATCGTATACCAGTTTGAGACCCGCTTTCCTGTGTGGAAGTCCAGTGAGGGATTTCCATATGTGCAGTTCTGTCCCTTCGCGGATGTCGGCCATTCCTGGTCGGCCAAGGGGGTGAGCGGCGATCCGCAAACGTTGGCGAGCGTGGGCGCCGGACTACGGTTTAATATCACCACGGTGGCCAACCTCAATGTGTACTGGGGGAGGCGGCTCGTGACGAGCAATGTCTCGAATCCCCACAACGGCCTGCAGGATGAGGGGGTGCATATACAGTTCGTTTTGAACGTGATGTAGGAAAAAATCCGGGTGGCGGGCCAACTGCTGCTACTAACGAGATGAAGGGGATGAAACGGTCCCTGAGTAGGGTTCGCCCTGTTGGATGCGGCGGAGGTAGGACTGACTGGTTGCGAGCAGAGCTTTCTCACCGGGCGGAGCGTTGGTCGCGAGCTTGAACCGGATCAGACAGCCTTGTTGTGAGGCGACCGGAGAGAGCAGGCGGATGGACCATCTCATGCGCAGATTGTCTTCCCAACAGGTCGTCGTTTCTTCCTGACAAGCCGGTTGTTGCAGACCATAACTGACCGTCGTCACCCGCTTGTCTTCCACTCGCATCTCCTGCAATCGACGCTCGACATCCAAGGCCCATTCCCGGCCTATTAGAAAGCTATAGGCTTCTGTTCCGCGCTCGTCGCAATAAGCCTCCAACATCAGATGCGCTTTCGGATCTCTATCAAGGAGCAGGGCGGTCGACGCCAGGAGCTCTGCGGCCTCTGCCGCAACGGTGGGGTGATCATCGGCAAGGTACAGGTCGCCGAGCACGGTGGTACCCGTTCCTGAATGAAGCGGACGATCTGTCTGTGAGCGGGCAAGCGTGTTGTGGGCCGCTCTTGTGGCGGCTATGGGACTGTCTTCCACCGTCGCTACGAGCGGTCCGGTTTCGACCCTGGGAAAGTACCCGAACTCTTCACCGGTGGGATTTGGTTTGACTCGTTCTTTTGGAGAAACATACGCAAGGGAGGGCCAGGAGGAGATGGCGGTCCTCGGCACCCCACCGAGAACGACCTCTGCGGCCAGAGACAAACGAGCTTCACTGATGGGGATCGAAAGGACAATGAGCCCAATCAGGAGGCATTTGTGGAGGGCAGGCATGGCAGTGGGAAAGGGATGTGTCATGAGATTCCATGAAGCGCAATGCTCCGTTGGGCGAGGGAGATCAAGTGCCGCACGAGCAACATCGCTCTCCATCAACTATAGCAGGCGGTCTTTAACTGGCTAGGAAGGGGAACCAACGGCGAAGAGTCTTGCTAGGCACGCGGAGGAGCACCAGACTGATTAGGAGATGTGTGCAGCCGGGATGGCCGTGCAGTTGATCTACAACCAGTTGTTAATCAACAGGAACGGTGCCCACAAGCCAGGATGGGCCCGCTGGGGGTTTTTCAACAGCGTGAGTTGGGCCTGTTGCAGCGCGACGGCCTTGGAGGCGGCTGGGTCCTGGAGGGTCTTGTAGAACGCGGCGATGAGCTCGGCGGTGGCTTCGTCATCGATAAACCAGAGGGTCGCCAAGGCACTTTTTGCTCCGGCTTTGATCGCCATTCCTGCCAATCCCAAGGCCGCTCGATCGTCCCCGGCAGCCGTTTCGCAAGCGCTGAGCGTCAACAGTTCGAGAGGCACAGTGCGCGCCTCGAACATTCCCACGAGATGGCTTAGGCGGTCCATGGTGATGCGGTCGTCGAACGTGAGCACAAAACTCTTCGTGACGTCGCTTTCGACCTTGCCGTGCGAGGCGATGTGGATCATGTTATACGGCTGTTCATTGAGGTCGCGTTCGATCTTTCCGGCGCGAAATTCCTCATTCAGCACCGGCTTCCCGCCGTAAATAGCTTGGACCGCCTTTAATTCATCGCCCACATAAGGCAAGGCCGGAAATCCCTGCACCGATTCGGTCAGCCCCATCGAGAACAGGCGGATCTGCTTCCGGTTAAGCGGCCGGGGGTCTGTGAGGGTCAACCCGGGTGTGGTGGCTACCGCATAGCGCTCAATCAAGAATTTGGTGCCGTCATGCAGAGGAGCCATTGGAATGGTTCTCAGGGGTCCGTCGGGTACGAAGACCAGAGTGGTGATGTCGGCGTTGGCCAGGTCTGTTTCCATCGGGTGAATCAACCACTGATAGAGCTTCTGGGCATGGGGACGGTAGGCGGTGGTGGAGCGGTCTTCGAGGCCGAGTCTGAAGGCACGGATTTCCTCCGTCAGCTGCGCGCCGGTCACAGGCACTACGAATTGTTTCAGGCCGGTTGGCAGACTCACGAGCAGCTCCATGCGGTCTGTCAGGATGATCGGATAGACGATGGCTGTGGTCTTAGATTGTTGGGCGACCGCCGTACTGGTCGAGCGGGCCGTCGCAACACATTCGTCTCGAAAATAGTCTTGAAGCTCCGCTGCCTTGTAGAGTTCCACCGTGTTCTGCGCTTGTCCAAGCAGGTGCTGGCGGACCGCAAGGTCAGATGCTGACGAGGCTCGTTGCAGAAGCAGATCCGACAACTCAAAGAAGAGATTGCCGGTCGTCTCACGAAATGAAAATCGGCGGTTTTGGCCGCCTACCAAGAACTCCGACCGGATGGGTTGCAACGTCTCGATGGCTCTCTGGTAGGCAGCAATGGCGTCGTTGATCTGGCCTTTGCTCCGCAGGAGGCGAGCGGTCTGCCAGTGCCATCGGTAGAGTGACTCCGGCGCGTTCACCTCTTGCGCTGCGAGGATCGCGCGCCTGGTCAGATCCAGGGCTTCGTCCGTGCGGTGCTGCGACTCGTAAAGGTGACCTAAGTAGCCCCAGCCGTAGGACTCATTCCGTGAATCACCTACTTTGGTCGCGATCTGAATGGCATTCCAGTAGGCCTCCGCCGCCTGCCGAAGGACGGGTGGGGCGGGCAGAGGGCTAGGCTTTTTTTGAGATGGCTGTTTATCAGGTGGAGGTGTGGTTGCGGACGGCCCCTGCGTCGAAGGCGTCCCCGGCTGTAGTTCGACACCCCGTGAACTCTTGGCCGCGAGCAATGTCCGTTGCACGACATTTCTCGAAGCGACGTCGCCGACGCGAGGTTGGACGATTTCTTCATATGCGTCCCCCAGGTTGAGCCACGCATTCGCCTTCTCGAATGAATCCGGTATGGAGCCGATTTCCTGCGCGGCAAGATCCAAGCGCGCCTTTGCCGTGGTGAGCGACCCCTCTTGGATCGTGGCTCGGCCGGCATTGATCAGGGCGATGGTCGTCAACGCCGGTTGATGGGAGGCTTTCGCCAGGATGGACGATTCGGTATAGGCCCCCACAGCAGCAGAGTATCGTCCTTCCGCAGTGAGAATGTTGCCCTGATCGTTCAGCATAGTCGCGGCGAGGGCCGAATTGTCGAGCGCCCTGGCTAAAGAGAGACCCTCTTCAATTGCCCGCAACGCCTGCTCATTGTCGCCCAGGGCAAATAAGATAGAACCAAGCCGTCCCTGCACAATGGCTTTAAGGAGGCTGTCTCCAATTCGATCCGCAAGTTTGCCGGAATCGACCAGGATCGTTCCGGCTTCCCTGTAATGTCCGGTTTGGTAGAGCGCTTGTGTGAGGTTCACTTGCGCCTTGATTTGCTCCCGTGTTTGGCCCTCCCGCTCATAGCGGCGCCCGGCCTCGGTCCAATGCTGCATGGCTTGGGTAAAGGCCCCTTGTCGGTAGGCAGACTGTCCCTGTTCCATCAGCTTCTCAGGAGTGACCGTTTCTTGTGCGGACGCCTCGGTGGTCCAGGCGTGACTGGCCGCTACGATGCAGAGAAAGAACAGCACAAGCAGCGCGAGAGTGTTCCCTGTGGCTGTCACATGCGATGCCGGGCTTCGCGAGAGAAACGGCAGAAGTCTGTCGTGGACGTATGGAGGCTCAAGCATTTTTTCCATGACGCAACCTTCTTCTTTCCTGGCTGATCGACGGCATCATGTGTCCCTGCTTCCTATGGCAAGATGCCGTGTGAAGAATCGCGTTTGATTGTTCGGCTGAATTGTATCGGGAAGACAAGATTGCTGCAATGGACGTTGCCGGAGGATGAGAGAAAACTCTGCCCTCTATGCGTGCATTTCTGGGGGAGTACTCCTCGACAACAAGGGGAGGAATGGTTATATTTTCTTGTCTCTATCGGCGGCGTGAGCACAACTGCCCGCTTTGCCGATTGATAGGACAAGGGGTGTCAGATGAAACTGCTACAGCCACGGTTCTTTATCCCGCTTACGCTCTGCGCGACACTGTCTCTCTCCACCCCTCAGAACGTCATCGCAGACACACAAACGACCCGTGAACTGGAAACTGTGCGCGGCACTGGCTGTTATTCCTATGGCGACAATGAAACGCCGGCTCAAGCAAAAAGAGCCGCAATGGTCATTGCACAGGAGCAAGCCGTTCGTAGTCACCGTGTGTTTGTTGAATCTACCTCCACCGTGAGGAAGTTCCAGCTGGAAGACGATCTGATTCAAACGATGAGCGCCGGAATGCTGGAACAGATCCGAGTGGAAAATGAGGAAAAGAAGGGACAGGAAATTTGTCTGACGGTGACCGCGAAACTGAGTCCGGTGTCATTCGAAGATTTAATCAAACAACGAGCGAACGCCAAACACGTGGCGCAAGCGGCGCAAACGCCTTTGTTGCCGCAATCACAAGGTTTTGGACTGAGGGTATGGGTCGATAAGGCTGATGGCCATTACATTGAAGGCGATCGCTTGGTCGTGTTTGTGCAGGCTGAACGCGATGCCTATCTCAAACTCGACTATTTCATGGCTGATGGCTGTGTCCTGCACTTGGTGCCGAATGTATATCGCGGCCAGGCGCTGATTCGTGGTGGGCAGACCTATTCGTTCGGGGGCGATGCGGATCCGGAACATATTCTCATTACCCCCCCGTTCGGCGCCGAAACCATTAAAGCCATGTTGAGCGCTGTGCCGATCGAGGAGAGCGGTGGTGATGCCAAACAGGGCTGCGATGAGAGCCGGGACTACCTCCAACGTTTGGAGTCCGACATTAGGAAGGGGAGTCGAGGGGCGAAGTTAACCGGGGTGGATCGGTCTGTCCCGTTGGTTACGACGAGTAAAGCCGTCGACACCTATAGCAAAGAGAAGCCGCCACCTCCACGCCGGAAGTAGATCCTTTTCCGTGCAGTAGGGGGAAATGCACAATTTTCACAGCGTTGCCTGGAAATTCTAAGTAACGGTGGTCACGACGTTGTCTTCAGATGCCTGGTCTGATGAGTCTGCAATGAATCGCAGGGTCAGGACATCTGCCAGCCGAACGACAGTCCCGGCCGAGATGCTCGTTTCCTCTCCTTTACAGATCGTCTTTCCATTCACCTCAGTCGGTTGAGTCGATACTGAGCGAAGGATCAGTCCTTCCGGCGTCCGTCGTATTTCAAAATGCCATCGACTGATGTGCTGCGCACGAGACGGATCTTTGTGGGTCAGCACAATATCATTCGCTCGAGTGCCGTTCATTTCGCGTAATCGGCCGAAGGTGATGACCGGCTGCGGCGGGAGAGGCAGCTGTTCTCCTGTTTCCGCAATGAGCACCGCCACGGGAAAACGGACAGGATCAGCCCAGCAAAAACCGAATATGTCCATCGGCTCGTTTACCCCGGCAAGTTTCACTGGCCCGATGGGCCGGCACCGAAGCCGTCGTTGGAGAGTCAATTCGAGAAATGCCGGCTTTGTGATGCGGATCTCGCTCGGTTGCGCGGTAGCGGCGAGCTTCGCGCAGAGGTTGACCGGATCGCCGGTGACGATGACCCCATCCGTCAAGACGGTGCCCCAATGGATGCCAATTCTGGTTGTCATGTGATGTTCTTGGGGAAAGTGATCATTTTCTTGTAGGCGTATCGTCTGGAACCTTCCCAGGATTTCAAGCGCCGTTTCGACGTCGGGAAAGCAGACAAAGACCCCATCGCCGACCGTATCCACGATGCGTCCCGACGACCCCTCCAGGCTCGTAGCGATGAGATCGACATGTCGCTGTTGCAGTCCACGACCTGCTTCGTTACCAAAGCGAGCAAAATACGCGGTCGAGCCGGTCACGTCGCTGAAAGCCAGTGCGTGCGTCTTTTTAAACCGCCGGGCCAGCAACGCCGAAAGTTGGTTTTGAAGGCGAATGATTTCCGTGAGGTTAAGGGATTCAAAATTAAATGACATGGATAGATGGATGCGCCGGCATCTCCAATCAAGAATATTTCGCGGGATCAGGTGCCAGAAAGTGGTCTGGCTGTTTCATGAAAAGCATACGACAACCGCCGTCGAATTGTCCTTCCCTCCTCGCGCATTGGCTTCAGAGATGAGCCCCCTGCAAGCCTCACCAGGTGAATCAGCAGCGCGGGTGAGCTGATCGATGATTTGCTGGTCGCTCAACATGTTGGTAATGCCGTCGGTACACAGCAGCAGGATATCCGCCGATTGAATCGCCTGATCGGAAATATCCGGTTCTGTCTGCCCCTCTATGCCCAAGGCACGCACGAGAATATGGCGCTGAGGATGAGTGGAAACTTGCTCTCGTGAAATCTGGCCTCGTGAAAAAAGATCCTCGACGAGTGAGTGATCACGAGTGAGGAGTCGAAGTTCACGATCACGGTACAGATAAGCCCGGCTGTCCCCGACATGGCCAATCACGAGTTGTAATGGAGCCAAGGATGAGACCACCACCGCAACGACGGTGGTCCCCATCCCGTCCAATGCCGGTTCTTCCAGGGCCCTTTGCCGCACAGCTTCGTCGGCTGCTTGAATGGCCTGGTGCAATCGAACTGAAGGCTCGACATCGTCCCGTTTGAAGAGAGCGGATCCCTCGCTGTCTTGAGCATGTCGGAAGTGATCAATGAGAGTCTTGACGGTCAGGTTGCTCGCAATATTGCCTCCCGCATGTCCTCCCATACCGTCGGCGACCACCCATAAGCCGAGGTCATCGTCTACGACGAAGGCATCCTGATTAGACGAGCGGAGGAGGCCCACATCACTCAGCCCTGCACCGCGCCATCGCGGAGTTGAGCTCTCAAGACCAGCAAGCATGGCGTTCATCAAGGTGAAGAGCAACGTTTTCAGAACGGCATTCTATTAGTGACGGTATGGAGAACTCGCCTGCTATCAGGATTAGCGTACATAAGCTACTGCACCCGACTCAGTTTCTCAACGAGCCTCTAGTGAGCGTTGTTCCCAATAAAGAAGAGCATCGTTTTCGTAAGTTCCAGCATCGAAGCCATTCGACTTTCAATCAAGGGGGTGCAAATGCGAGAGTCATTCCGATTGAGTTAGAGGGGCAGGTGAAGTGCATTACCCAGGCTACACTACTCACCCCTTGTTTCGAGCCGTAGAAATGAATGTGCCTGATTGATCCCCCGCCACAATAGTGTCCAGCTCTCCAGCTACGCAAGCGACCATGGGTCTGTCGCCGGTAAAAGTCGCCACGAGTTCGCCCCTGTTCAGCTCTCACACTTTGAGCGTGCAGTCCAGAGAAGCTGAAATTGCGAAGTACCCATGCGCGGTCACCTCCACTGCTTTGACTTCATGGATATGGCCCACAAGGGGTATGTGGTTCAATAATTTGATGCTCGAGGGCCCAAATATCGACCATCAGCGGCGCTCTACTAGCCCCGCTTTCGGGACGCGAATCTGCGAGGTTGTGCTCAATGGACCAGACTTTCAATGAGTGATCGGTGGAGGCAGAAAATCCATACCGCGCATCTGAGCTCCTTGCAAGTCCATCTACTCTGGCTTTATGTCCCCTGAGCGTGGATACCTCTGTTCCTTCCCGCAGGTCCCAGACCTTCAGGCCGTGGCCTTCCGATGCCGTAATGCGATAGCGATCATCTGGCGTAACGGCCAATGCTCTGATCAAGTGGTGCCGGATATTGATGGTCAGTTCCTCCACACCGGACTATAGGTTGTCGTCAGATGCCGAGATTGCGCGGCAACCATTCTTGGTTAGCGTGAGCGCGGTGATGCGATCCATATGTTCAGAAAACGTTTGCTTCACAGAGCCGGTTTCAACATTAATCAACTTTGGCGAGCTGCCGCTTAGGGAAGCCGTTAAAATCCAGTTGCCGTCAGGCATAATGGTCAATAACCGCAACCTCTTGCGAAAACCACCTTGAATTCTGGGGCCAGGCGTGCAATGGGTCGCATCACGTAGGAACGGCTGTAAGTGCGCAGAGTGTCACCATCGTCAATCACGATGAGGCAACTCTGGTCTTCGAGTTTCTGGGCGAGGTGAAAGGCCGCATCCTCCTCATCGACAAACCCTGGATGTCGCCCGTTAGCGCAGCGTGTAGTTTGGTGAGCCCCGCCTGACTCTGTGGCTATTGCCCAAGGGTGACCCACAGAATGCATCATCAAAGGCGGTGATCACGTCATCGTGATGACACAAGGCCACGGCGAGCGTGGTTTTCCCTAAGCCGCCTGCTCCGTGCAGGGTCGTCGTGATCGTCACGGGGTTCTCGCGGCTCGTGTCCAACAACTGGTTCATCAACTGTTCGAACAACAGCGGACGTTCGACAAACCCTCCTGTGGATCAGGCGCCATGAAGGGTACCCGCGCCGCTTGGCAGGGACTCTTCAAATGGTTGATGAAGCTGTCCCATTCGCGGTCCAAGTCAAAGAAATGGGCTTTGCTCATCCAATGAGGCACACTCGTCCAGTTAAGCTCTGCATCCGATACGCCCTTCACAGGATAAACGCCGAGTCCTAGTTGGCGTGCGTAGCGCCATTCCTTGCGGGATGTCGTCGATTGCATGGCCCCAGGTGTCATGATGAGGACTAGAAATTGGACCTTCTCCAATGTTTCCGTGATTTGCTTCCACAATCCGACCCCGCCTTCCATCCTTGACCGGTCCTGCCAGAGGCTGATTTCCGGGTGCTCGCTCTCCAAACGTTTACGCAGCCTGGTGGCAAATTCTCCGCCGTCCTTGCGGGCGTAAGAGATAAAGACTCGTGGGGTGTGGCCATGGTTTGCTTACTCGACTGACATTGTCTTGGCGACTGCCTGCCCGTTACCAGCACTCCTATTCATTTCAAGGATTCGGTTGGAACATTGTCAATTTCTGCGCTGGACGCACAACGATGGAACAGCCACGATCCGTCAAGTTTTGAAGACACACCCAAAAATCATGCTGAATAGCGCAGATGTATTCCGTTCATTTACGTTATTTCCCACTGTATCGAGGGCATAGAAAGTGCTGAAGAATCGAAGGGCATTCGATGTTAGTTAGGGAAGCCTGGTTTTTGGTAATGAAAATGTCTTTGCAGGAAGGCCAGTCAGGGATTGTTTCGATTCTTCGTCTTCAAACCATCGTTGCCGGGTTGATAGCCATTATCTTATGCATTTTCAGTTTCGGGTGCTCGTCTATCGCCACCCGCTATGAGGAAAAACACGAGGTCAAGAGCTTGACTGTAGTTTTTCTGGACGAAGACAGTCTCAGTGACCAGTGGGAACAAGTGGCTCAACGTCAGGCGATTCGATTCACGTCTCAAATGAACAGCAGCGTTCCCGTGGTAAAAACGGTCAGAGGGTTCTTTAACTTCGCGACGAATACGCTCTATTGCCCTAAATGGAACTTCGAGGTGTGTGGGCATGAGCTCCATCATGCTGTGCTCGGCCAATTTCACCCTCACGACTGACTTTCCTAGCGCTGAGTGGAGTTCTCTAGGAGAAATCCACTCAGCGCTGGCCCAGCTTCTCGCAAGATTTTTAGATCATCTTCCCAGGCTTGTATATAAGCCGCAAAGCGTAGCTTGTCATACAGTCCGGGCATCCAAGCTTTGACAAACAGGTCTCCCTCTTCAGTCCAGAATCCGCGCGCGACTTGCATCCGGGTGTTCACGATATTGAGCACCGAGAAACGTCTAGACGTGTCAACGGTGTCACCTTTCCCCGGAAAGCCTGTCTGGAGCAAAATTCCCCCACGTTCGGAAGTTACGACGAAAGGAAGTTTCGAACTGTGCTGGGCCCTAATGCCCTGTTCAACGGAATCACAGCGGTATCCTAGATATTCCAGATGTGCCATAACCGGATCAGCCGGAGCGTCTATCCCCAACGCGACTGCCACCGGAAGCGCGATACCTGCTAGAAGCCAAAGCCACAAAGGTTTTCGCATAGCTACTTTTTCACCGGGGTGCCATTGATAGTTAAGGTTGAGGTGGTATCGACTTTAAAGAGCGCGTCCGTTGCACCAATGTTCACCTTCTGAAGGGCCGGGTTCTGAGCGGCAAAAACATTGAAGTTATTGGGTAGGACAAGATTTTGGCTGGTTCCTGCCACCCTGATGGGGCCGTTTGGCCCGTTGAAGGGGGCATTCGCGCTGTTGACCAATTGCCCGCAGGCGGCCCCAGCGCCACATAAGCCATTCGTGACATTCAGCATGTTTGTGCCGGCCCCGAAGACCCCAAACGCATTGGCATTGAGATTCAGATTGGAGCCATTGGTCAGACTAAAGAGGAGGCCATTATTGATACTCAACGTGCTGCCGTTGGCCAACGAGAACAGGTAGCCGCTGATCGTCGCACTGGCCGCATTGAGATTGAGCAGGTGCCCACTCTGAATGGCCAAACTCGCGGCGTTGAGTCCGACTAACGCATTCGCCTGCAGATTTAACGCTTGATTCTTGTTCCCGGCCAAATCGGCAAAATGGCTGGTCGTGGTCATGGTGCCATTGGTCAGGGCGAGCAGGGGCGCCGTGGCCACGAGCAAGGCTTGATCGAGGGAGGCCACCGGCACGGTCGAGCGAACCACGAAGGCGGAAGTGACATTTTGTATCGAAGGCGGTGCGCCTCCCGCGGCATCCACATCGATCAACGGGACGGAGCCGGGGCCGATCAGTCGGCTATCCAGCACGCTCAAGAGGGCCTTGTTGCCGCCTCCGCCGGTGATCGAACTGCCGTCAAACACTGCGAGCGCGCGATCGTTGATCGTGAGCGAGACGGGTCCATTGGGGCCGGTCAGGACAGAGATCAGCGAGCCACTGAATTTGGCATCGGCAGGGTTGAGGGCGGCGGCGTTGGCAAAGTAGTTGTTGGTGGCGGCCGTCGTCCCCATCGTCACGGCCGTGCCATGATCCAAGGTCACGCCGCCTTTTAGCACCACACTCGGGCCAGTGGCCGTGATGGCCCCGTCCACAAAGCTTCTATCAAAAAATTCTTGAGTTTCGTGTGCGAGAACAAGACTGTCGGCCCTGTTGGAGTACTGCGATAGGGTTCCTCCTTCAATTCCGTTAACGGTTCCAACAGAAGCCGTTTCCACTACAAATGTGCTATTTTGCGCGATCAACGGCTTTTTGAGGGGTCTGAAATCATCAAAATTGACCGCATCGTTTGCGAACGGACCAAAGGGGCCCGACTCAATGAATAAGCCATCTCGAGGCGGAACTGTGAAAGGAGGAACTCTAATAACCGATTTGGGCACCGGAGTGGCAGCGACGTTTGAAAAAACAGTCGCGCCGCTAGCCGGTGATGCTCCACGGACCACCAATGTTTCCGTCGGTGCGGCACCGCCATGCCGCACATTAGGAGTTCCCCCGACAAGTAGAAGCTCCTTAGTGGCAGTAAAATTGCTTGAAATTGAAGGCTGTGACTTTAACGCAACTCTACTTGGATCCTTTAAAACTGCGAGCGAGCAGAACTCCAGGCAATTTTCGTTCGGTGGTCCAACCCACACAGCTGTCAATGGATCTTTCTTAGTAAAGACAAGAAGGCCATTTCCTCCACTTATAGAAACACGAGCATCTCCTTGAGTTGTTTCAAATCCTTGATTATTAGCACCACCATAGGCCGCCCCTCCTCGATCCTGCGGATTTTGCGCACCCTGCGCATAGGGATTGCCGCTGCCAAACAGGGACGCTAACAAGGCATCGGTGCTGCTACTGGTGCCGCTGCCCAGGTTGGCATTCAAGGTACTGATGATTGCGTTGCGCGAGGCATTCTGTCCCTGTACTTCATCACTCGTCGACTCGGAGGCTCCTAAGAGCACCTGTTGCAGCGCCACGGCCTGTTGCATCTGCAGTTCGGCCAGATGCTGCGCGCCGAGGGCCGGCGTGTTGGCATGTTGCGCCACCGCCGCAGCCGATGGCACGCGGTTGGTTGAAGCGGGGGGCACGAACGGGGTGTCGAGGGCGCCGTTTGTGATGTGTACGCCCTGGCCGGATTCCAACGCGACCGCGGTGTCTGTTGCCTGCGCGGCCGTGACCGTCCCGCGGCCTTCCACGATTTGAAAGAATTCGGTCGTCGAGGGTGCGGCGGCGAGGAGTGGCTCGGCTGTCATGGTATAGGACGCCAGCACGACCTGCAGCTGCCTCGGACTCAGTGGCGGCATCGTCTGCTTGAATCCGCCTTCCGTACTGGCCCGGATCAAGCCCCCGTCCGTGACGAGTCGGGCCGTGGGGGTTTCGAGGGTCACGTCGCGCTCGTCGCCAGAGGCGCTCGAGGCCACCGCAACGAGCAACTCTCCTTTCTCCAGGGAGATGACAGGGTGCCCATCGGTCGGTTGGGTAATGCGAAATGTGGAAGGCCCCTGCGCTGTCACGAGCGCCTGGTGGCCGACTAATACTTCGGCGATCGTGTCGGGGCCGATCGACAATCGCTCTCCCGAGGCCACGCGATCACGGAAGCGGAGCGTGCGAGGACTCTCCCCCGCATTCGGCCCTTGCGCCTGCAGCTCGCCGCCGGCTGCCCCTGTCACCACAACGTGCTGAGCCGCCTCCACACGCGCGCCACGCTCGAGCTCAGCGGCCCACAGGACGGAGGGCCCTAGAATCTGCGTGGCCACTACCATGACTGCTAAGAGGCCCGAAGGTCGTTGCGTCAACATGCGGCGCTCCTTTGGTTAGGGGTAGAAGACCTCCCACTTGACAGCTCTGGCATTCCGCTGTAGAGAGAACCGGCACGAAAATGATGGTTGCAGGATGCTACGTATAGGTGTTGTTCCTCATATGCCCGAAAACAGGCTCTGGGAGCGGGTGGAAAGGAAAGGTGCCACAATGAAAGAAGCATGTCAACAGAGGGAATACGTCCATAAAAAATACGTGTATTTTGTTGTGTCGCTATCTTTTTTTATGGCTCTGTTGGGCCAGCCCTGGGGCGCAGTGGCCAAGCCTGCTTCTCCGCAAGCTGATGCGGATGTCTTGGTTGCCCAGGCGGTCTTGGCCTATGAGGAAGAACGGTATGAGGCGGCACAAGATCTTCTCGCCCGCGCGTTGGAGCTCGACCCTCAAGATGTCCGCGGCCTCTACTACTCGGGTTTGACCAACCTGGCCCTTAAGCAACCTGATAAAGCGGTTCAAGCATTAGAAGCCGCAGGCCAACTGAGTCCTGAAGACGCCAACATACGGTACCAACTCGGAGTGGCGTATTTTTCCGCCGGCAAGTTTGATCAAGCAGCTCCTATATTTGAGGACTTATATAAGACTGACCCTCAACGAGAAAATCTTGGATATTACGTGGGTTTCAATCGCTATCGGCAGAAGAATTATAAAGAAGCAGCGGAAGCTTTTGAGAAAGCCAAGATCCAAGACCCAAATCTTGTCCAGCTATCACATTTTTATCGAGGTTTGGCTCTAGGGGTGATGGGCATGTCTGAGGAGGCCGCGGCAGAAATCCGCACGGCTCGGCAAACTCAAATGGTGAGTCCCATCACAGGGACGGGGCTTCTGCGCCTTGGCGATGTTATTGCCACAGGTCAACCTGTGACGTCTCAGAAGCGGCTTAAAGCCCAGATCAGCCTTGGTGGGTACTACGACGACAACGTGGCGATTAATCCCAATCCCAGCCGCGACCCTTTTGCTGAAACCCTACGCTCGAGAAAAACAACGTCCGGGGGCGGAATCGCCAATGCGTTTTTTGATTACTCGTTCCTACAAAAGGGCTCCTTTGAAGCCACGGCGACGTATGGGTTCCTGCAAACATATAATGCCAACAATGATCTGGATCGGTTCAATTTTCAGAATCACCAGGTAGGTGTCAACGGCTTCTATCGGGGCACTGTGTTCAATATGCCTTTCCAGTGGGGACTGCACTATACCTACGATTATTTGTTTCTCAACATGACCGGCTTCCTGTCCCGTCACAGTCCATCCACGACCTTCTCAATCGCGGGGCCGACGATAGAACTGCCCCTCTTGGGAAAAATGGCGAACTTGACGACTTTTATTGGCCGTTATCAAGTTAAGAGCTTCTTTGGAGAGTTTGGCGATTTCGATTCCCGATTCATCTCCCAATTCCGAGACGGTTACAATGCCATGGGAGGTTTGCTCCATGTATTCAGATTTGCTGAGGATCGCTTTCTCATCCGCCTTGGCTATCAACACGACAACGAGTCGACCAGTGGCACCGACTTTTCTTACGTAGGCAATCGCCTTCAGGTAGGTGGACAGGTCGGACTGGGATGGGGAGTGACTGTCCGGTACGACTATGACATCCACTGGAGAGATTACAAGAATAGTCAATCGTTATTTGTGGACGATAATCTGAATAACGGTACCAGGCGCCGGGATATCGAACAGACTCACTTTGTGCAAATCAGTAAACAGCTTTCCGATCACTTCTCTGTATCTGCCCAATATCAGCGTATCAGAGAGGATTCGAATATCCCTGTGTATGACTATACGAAGAATGTTTATACAGGTCTCGTGACGTGGGTCTACTAGGGAGCTCGTGATCCATGACGTTAAAGTTTGCTAACCTTGTTTGCTGTTATGAGTGGTGTTGGGTACAACCTGTGTCCCACAGGATAGATAGGCATCTTTCGATTGCCCTTCTGGTAATAGCTTCCCTATGTGGTGCATGTTCAATAGTTTCTGCACCCCGAGAGCCCTCCGTTCCCTTGACGGATGCCGACCAAATAGTCCTCTTGCAGAAAGCTCAGGCCGCCCATGAACAGGCGCAAGCTCTTTATGAACAAGGTCACTACAGGCAGGCTGTTGCACCAGCTCGCGAGTCGCTGACTCTTCGTGAAGGTGCTCTGGGATCAAAAGACGAACGTGTGGCAGAGGCACTAACAACATTAGGGTTAGTACACTCAGCTCTCGTCAAACTGAATGAAGCGAGACCACTTCTTGAAAGAGCCCTCGCTATTCGACGCTCTGCTTTTGGAGGAGACGATCCACGAGTGGGCGAAAGTCTGACACACCTGGCCGCGATGTTGTATGCAGGAGGAAAATTTGGGCATTCTATGCAGTTGTTGGAACAAAGTGTCCGGACTCAAGAGCGCACACTTGGCACCTCTCATCCAGATTTAGGGATGACTCTGGCTCATCTCGCTATCGCTCAACGTGGAATGAGCCAGCTTGTCCAGGCACGTTCTACCGCAGACAGGGCGGTTACAATCTTGCGGGGGGCTAATCCGCCTCGGCCCGCTGATCTTGCCATGGCCGTTAACGTTCTGGGCAATATCTTGGGCCGTCAAGGAAAATTCGAACAAGCGCGCTCGTTACTCTTGGAATCGTTGTCGCTTTACGAAGAGACCAAGGGCCGGGAGCATCCGTATGTAGCAGCCGCGCTAACCCAATTGGCGATGCTAGAAAGCAAGGTTGGAAATTATGATGGCGCCTTGTCATTGCTCATGAGGGCACTTGCAATTAATGAACGAAGCTATGGCGAGGATAACCCAGAAATAGCCGGTAATCTCTATGAGATCGGTCTTGCTGAACGTGCCCTAGGAAACGGGAAAAGCTCGCGAAAAAGGTTCGAACGAGCGCTGGAGATCCAGAATGCTGCCGTGGACCAGAACCATCCGTTTGTTGCTTCAACCCTCATAGAGTTGGCAGAAGCGAGGCGTCAGGACGGAGATCTCAGTGGAGCTAGGGCATTACTGCAGCGCGCGCTTCAGATCCAGGAACGATCGCTGGGGCGCGATCATCCGGCTGTGGCACAGACCTTAACCATCCTAGGATACCTCGAGGGCCAGTCCAATAAATTCTCCTCAGCAGAGTCGTTTTTTAGCCGCGCCGTCCAAATTAGGGAGACAGCGCTTGGGCCTGGCCACAAGGATGTAGCTCGGAGCCTCTTTGACTTGGCACGCGCAAAGCACGCGCAGGGCCACCTAGTCGCTTCTCGACCTCTCTATGAACGCGCCCGTCAAATTCTGCAGGCACAAAGTGCGGAGAATGCGGGACTCGATGATGAAGCCATGAGCAAAATCTGGAAGAGCGATCTCAAAGGCTTGCAGGATTATGCTCACATGTTAGCCGCGCTCACACGTGATACAAAGCAACCAGCTGAGCAACAGTCGGCTGTATCGGACGCCTTTGTGGTGGCGCAAGAAGCGCGAGGCTGGTTGGTGCAAGCAGCGGTGGCTCAGAGTATCGCTCAGCGCCAAGGGGTGAGTGAAAAAACGCTCGGAGTCGCGATGCGATTCGAAGAGCTTCGCCGCAAGCGTCTGGAACTATGGACGCGTCTGAATGAAGTCTATGGTGTTCCTGAAAGGGATCGTTCCGCGGGTGAATTGGACAAACTTAAGCAGGACCTGTCCCAGTTGCAGTATTCCCTCGATCAGGCTGGTGCGGAATTGCGAACCCAAGCGCCACGTTATGCTGAACTAGCACAGCCTCGACCGCTAGATATTAGTGCTGTCTTACCCATGCTTCGACCTGATGAGGCGCTGATATCGTTTTATACGCTTGGGGATCGTGTTCAAATGTGGTTGCTTCGCTCGGGCAAGCCTGTGGCCTATCGTGAAACGCTGGTGCCGCGCGCCAAGCTTGTGAGTTTAGTTGAAAAGGTTCGGTCGAGCATCGT
This sequence comes from uncultured Nitrospira sp., assembly GCA_902500995.1. Taxonomy (GTDB): domain Bacteria; phylum Nitrospirota; class Nitrospiria; order Nitrospirales; family Nitrospiraceae; genus Nitrospira_A. The sequence goes on along the minus strand of CABVSR010000020.1, from coordinate 37,496 downwards.
TCCTCAACAAAGAACTAATAGTGAGAGCCCTGTGTCGGTTGCCTATGATGTCGAGGCCGCAGCAGATCTTTATCAGATTCTTTTTAATTCTTTAGAGCAACATCTTGCAAATGTTTCGCAGCTGTTTTTAGCCCCGGATGAGGTGCTTTTCCCTCTTCCGTTTGCTGCTCTTCTAACGGATCGGAGGAGTAAACAATTTAGTCGCTTTGCTCAAATATTTCAGCAGGGCAGAGTCCCATCGCTGAATGACTTAGTTGACTATGCGGGTCTTCCTTGGTTCGTGAAGTCGTATACCTCAACAGTTCTTCCGTCCATTTCCGCATTGAAAATGCTGCGTCAAAATGCAGCTACTATTGAGACTCCCAAAGAATCTTTCATTGGCTTCGGTGATCCACTCTTGCAAGGATCTGGGCATGAACGAGGAGGAAAAATGGTGCCCGCGCGCGGTATGCGCGTGGCAGGAGATACATTACGCAGGCTCGATAATTTACCAGGGACTCGTGACGAGTTATTGGCTGTGGCCCGGCTTCTCGGTGTTGATCCGGAAACCAATGTATTCATCAATCGTCGTGCAACCGAGCCAGAGGTGCGTCGACTTAACTCTACGGGTCGTCTAGGAAGCACAAAGGTTCTCTCGTTCGCAACCCATGGATTATTAGCCGGGGAATTGCAGGGAGTCACACAGCCGGCTCTTGTCCTCACACCACCAGATATTCCTACAGAGGAAAACGATGGGCTTTTATCTATGGACGACATTTTTGATCTCAAGTTGCACTCGACTGAGTGGGTCATTTTGTCGGCATGTAACACTGCGGGAGCAGACGGAAGTGGGGAAAGCTTGTCAGGGTTATCTCGAGCTTTTTTCTTTGCGGGAGCCAAGGCACTATTGGTTAGTCAGTGGAGTGTAGATGATGAAGCGACCAGGTCTCTAATGGAGCAGATATTTCAGCGCTACAGTGATGTTGAATCCATTCCGCCCGCAAAAGCTCTGCGGGAGGGAATGCTGGCACTCTTCGAGATCGCTGTTAGGCATCCTGAAAAGAGGTACTTTGCCCATCCCCATGCGTGGGCCTCCTTTATGCTGGTGGGAGATGGTGGAGGCTCTCCCTACCAACTTTCCGGTAGTTAGTTAGAGTCGGCTAGGTTCTAAAGGCAGGCAGGGGCGTTGACATAATACTTCCATTTCGACATCTATGTGCTTGATTTCTTTCGTTGAAAGAGCTACCTTCCGATTCGCCACAGACCCACCCAGTCATCTGCATCAATAGTGTGGGCGTTTGTCCTGTACGGTGACTGCCCTATGTCTAATCATGGGCCACACATTCCGTCATTTGGAGCTGCGGCTCCATCTCTTCGATGGGACACAGCCTGTGACCTGCTAGGTGGAGCCGATTGGTCAACTGTTCCTGAGCTGGTCCAATCGTTCCCTCCATTTCGAGCCAGATTCTCCGTAGGTCGGCAGTTTCTCTTTCAGGATGATCCTGTCCGGCTTCCACTTGAATGTTTGTGGTTAAAACTCAGTGGGTTTGCCTGCCTATGTCGTGCTACAGCTGAATTTTATCGGCAACATCAACGTCCTCATTTGTCTCTAGCCCCCGAACATATCAGGGCGCATCCTAGCGACCCTACATTTGCGTGGCTACCGGCTCGATGGTTATTCGCGGTGAATCTAGATGAGGCGAACGGGGCAACCCCATTGGTCCATGAAACGATGCGAAAGGAAATGGCTCAGGAAATCTTTGTCCCCTCTGGAGATATTGATCCCACCTACACTGCGCCCGCCATAAAGCAATGGCCGATGGGGCGTGAACTCTCGGTTACGGTTCTGCTTCGTGCGGTGGAGCGTATCCCGGATGACGGGGATGAACAAGCCTCACGCGGGCTTATACGAGCCCATGTGTTTTCCAATGCGGTGTCATTCGCTGACTTTTCCGAACACGATGTATTTCACTTATCCCTGCGGTTACCGGGAAATGGAACCACGTTGATTTCTCTGTGGGCAAGAAAGGTCGAGGCGGCGGAAAGAGGGCTCGTCGTCAGCGGCGTGACGGATGCAATCCCACAGGCCGTATGGTCGCAATTGGAGAGGGCCAAACAACAAGTGTTGTCCGAAGCCCAGACAGAGGTCTTTCGTGCATTTAATCATGCGTGCGACCTCTATAGTTTAGGGATGTTGCTCTTTGGATGCCTCCTTGTGAATCCATCTCGTCCTTTCGAGGTCGTGCAGCGGGAACTGAGCGCGGTACTTGATAGATTGGAGCCACTCGTTCAGGGCCTGGAGCCGGACGATCACTGGACTCGCTTCACGCGGGTCAGCGGAAGATTAAAAGAACAACGAGACATCTTTGCTCCATCCTCCGACTGCCTGTCTGAGTTTGCTTGGTACGACGCGTTGATCTATGGATTACGGCTGACGTCACGCATCCCGGGTTTTGGCTTTTGTAGCAATACCGGGGCGAGAGACACGGCGGCTGTACCGGGAGCGTTAACTGGTGCAGTGCAAGGTGCAGAACACTTGGCCGAGCAGGCGAGAATAGATTTGTTTGAAGCCGCTGCTCGGCATCGCGAGCTTCTGCGAATCTGCGATCTCGTGTCGGCCGAGCGTATGTAATTGGGTCGATGGCTATTCGATTGGAAATTCACCCTCGCGAGATTCTTGATGGCGGCCAGGTGCGGAAGCATGTCTTTGATCAGAGTGAGGTGACGATCGGACGGGCTTCTTCGAACGATGTGACGTTGCAGGATCCTCAACGGGTCATCTCTTCTCGTCACGCGGCGATTCGCCGCAAAGCGGACGCCTGCGTGCTGGTTGATGTAGGGAGCACCAATGGCACTAGGATGAACGATCAGTCGCTGGTGCCCCAACGTGAATATCCTCTGCGGGAAGGCGACCGCATTCTGATCGGTGATTTCACCATTCTGTTTTCAGTCCAGGCCCCGCAGCCCAACGGCACGGCGCATAGTGTGGTGGAGGAGCAGCAGACTGCGGTGCAGAGCAGCGACCCGGATGGGTTGATATACGAGCTCTGCCGCCGCTATGCCGAATTGCAGGGATGTACGAGTCAGGAGCGTGAAGCGGCATTGATGGACATGCTCCGCCCGGCTTTGACACGGCAAGGTGCAGGAGGCGCTCAATCTCTGATGGCAAAAGTCCGCGACGGTCTATCGCTCCGACTCGGTCTGCCGACGCCCGCTCATCCTCCGGAGTCGGCTCCGCCACAATCGGTATGCGCGAATCAGGCTGCCGAGGAAGCTGCCTATAGAGGTCTACTCGCCATTGCGCAGAAATACTACCAAAGGCTTCCCTCGCCGGCGACCGCTGAATTCGTCGGCCAATTGATCCGCCGGATCGATAAGATCCTCGACATTACTTTCGGCAATCTGGTCGAGTCATTGCAAGGCCGACGGCAGTTCGCTCGTGAGTTAGACGTCGAGGCGACGCGCATTCTCAACTGGGCGCCGAATCAGATCAAACAGGCGGAGAATGAGCGCCAGGTCGGGGCCTATCTTCTTGACCAGCTTTCGAATCCCCAGGATACAGAAGTCGTCATGGCAGACCTTCAACGAGTGTTTCGCGATTTGGCCCTCCATCAGATCGGTGTGATTAAAGGATTCGAAGAAAGTCTTCGCGCCGTTTTGAGGGAGTTCGATCCGGCGACAATCGAAGCCGAGATGGATGCCAGTCCTGTTCAACTCGGGCCGCTGCGGCTTCCGGCTTCCTTCCGTCTTCTGAAACGATGGGGAGCCTGGAAACACTTCAAGCACAAACATCGACGATTTACGGAGGAGGAAGTCAGGATCTTTGAACAAATACTGGCGCCACATTTCGCGAAGGGGTATTTGGATGTCCAGAAGACTCAACGTGGTCGATAATCTTTCTTTATTCCTGATCATCCTCATGATGGGAGGGATCACTGTCGGGTGCGGGAGCGGCATCAAGGATGTCCGCGTCACGCTCCTCCCGACCTATAGGCTGAATCCCGATGAGTCCGGCGCGCCCTTGTCCGTTGTCGTGCGCGTGTATCAATTGAGGAACAGGGAGCGGTTCGATCGAGCCGATTTTCGGGCGCTGTGGAGGAATGACGAGAAGGTGTTGGAAGGGGATATGCTCGAACGGAGAGAGGTGACCGTCTATCCTGAAACGAAGGCCTCCATAGAATTGCAGGTGGATCAGAAAAAGGGGGTCCAGTTCCTGGGTGTCATGGCACTCTTTCGTAGGCCGGAAGGAGAGCAATGGCGGCGAGTCGTGTCGTCGGACCAGTCCACCTGGATCCCCTTTAAAACTCCGACCGTCAAATTGATGCTGGATGAACACAGGCTCAAATTGAAGGACGAATAAGGAAGGCGTCGGTCAACACAATGGAGAATAACCAAAAAGTCGTCTGGAGCGAGGGGATGCTCCTCACTCCGCAGTTATTTCAACAGTGGGATCAATATTACGAGCGTCATCTCAATGAACGGTTCCGTGCGCTGGTGGCGTTCGGCTACGGCGCCTTGAGGTTGGATTTTGATCATGACGGGCTTTCCAACGGCCGCGTGACCTTGCTTGGTTTTCAGGGCCTGTTGCCGGATGGCGTGGTCGTCAGGATTCCGGAAGAAGACATGGCTCCGCAAACGCGGTTGATCGGTGATCTGTTCCCGCCCTCGCTGGACCACCTCGATGTGTTTCTGGCTCTGCCGGTGGAGCAGCCAGACGGAGTGAACTGCGCATTGGGCGATGAGTCCGGCACCCGAGCCGCCCGCTATTCCTCCGCCTACATCGAACGGAAGGACTCCACGACAGGCGGGAATCCTCAGGAGATCCTGGTCGCACGGAAGAATCTCCGTCTCTTATTTTCGGGCGAGCCTACGAGCGACATGGTGGTCTTGAAGATCGGCGAGTTGCTCAGGACCCAGGCTGGCGCCATCGCATTGAAGGAAACCTATATTCCTCCATGTTTGTGGATCTCCGCTTCTTCCTACCTCATGCGGCTTCATCGCGGGCTGATTGAACTCCTCACGGCTCAAATCGGTTCGTACGGCAATGCCCAGCGGGGCATTTTAGAAGCGATTGGAATGGATTTAGGGAAGTATCATCTGCTCTCCGCGCTCATGGCCAATCTGCCGGCCATGCAACATGCGGATCTCGTCGAAAAAGTACATCCGGAAGATCTCTACCTGATCCTTGCCCGTTTGGCAGGGGCACTCGCGATGTTGGCCGGTCCGGCGGAAGTGTGGACGTTGGCGCCCTATCGACACGACAACCTTGCGGCGACCTTCGAAGACTTGGACCATACCATTCGTTCCATCGTCGAACGGTTCCAGCCCACGCATTATCTGACCATCGCGCTGGAGGCAAGCGGGGATAATGTATGGGTGGCGCGGGTCCCGGAGAGCCGCCTCTTCGCGTCCTCTCAGTTTTTCTTGGTCGCAGCCGGCGATCTCAGCGAAGACCAGATCCGGCAGCAGGTGCCGCAATTTATCCGGATCGGCTCACCCGCCAAGCTCAAGGAGATAGTGGCAGCGGCAATGCCAGGAGTCCGGCTGTACCATACCCCACGCCCTCCAGCGACCTTGCCGGTGCGGGTCGGCCAGCAGTACTTTCGTCTCGATGATCGAGGGGTGTTTTGGGAGGACATCAAGCGCACGCAAATCATTGCCCTGCATGTTCCCCAAAGTCTCCAGTCTCTTCGGTTACAGCTTCTGGCTACGAAGGAGTAACCAGCCATGGTCATCGCCCAGTCCGAGAAGACGAGTTCTCTGAGCGAAGTGTTCAACGACCTCTTGGTGCTTGGGGTGCAACTTCGCGACGCCGCCAATCCAGGAGGGGTCGAGAGCCTGCGGGCACGGCTGCACCAGTTATTTCAATCGGCTGAGGAAAGAGGCCGGATCTCCGGCTTGCCCCAGGACGCCTTGACACAGGCTCGTTACGCTGTGGCCGCCTTTCTTGACGAGATGCTCATCAACTCGCGCTGGCCCCAAAAGGATGAATGGGCCGCTCGGCCGCTGCAATACGAATTGTTCGGGGAATTTACGGCCGGCGAAGGGTTCTTTAGGCGACTGGATCATATTCGCGGCGGCGTTCCGCTGGATGTCGACCTGCTGGAGCTCTATACATACTGCCTCCTGCTCGGATTCGAGGGGCAATACAAGCTGGAAAATCGGGAACGGTTACGTGGCTTGGTGGAGGATCTGACACGCCAGATTCAGGGAAAGCGCGGGGAGATTCCACCGCTGTCGCCGCGCGGGCGGCGTCCGGAAGAGTTGCTGGAGATGGTCAAGCGCGAGCTTCCCGTGTGGGTCATTATTGCAGTCAGCACCTCACTGGTCCTGCTCTTTTATCTCGGCCTATCCATTTTGATCGGACAAGACTCCGCTTATGTCGGCCATGAATTGAGACGGCTCCTCCAGGAGGCGAGGGGATAATGGGGTTGTTCGCGAAGATCGCATCGCTGTTCGTTGCCATCTTGGGGCATCCTCGGCTGGTGGTCGAGTTCGGAGTGGTCTGTCTCATCTGGCTGGTGTGGTTGATGGGCCCTCAGGTGGGTCTTGAATCGGTTGAAAGCCGGGTTCAGGTGATTATTATCATCGGCCTGCTGCGGTTCGTGTTCTATCTCGCTCACCATCTCGTCTCGCAGCGCCGTGCATCCCAATTGGAGGCATCGCTTCGACAACAGGCGCAAATACAGGTGGCGGCAGCCAGGCCTGATCATAAGGAAGAGCTGGAAGCGTTGCGCCGCCAGTTTGATAAGGGTGTCGCGGCTCTGAAAGAGTCTGCGATCGGGAAAGGGGTCAAGGGGAAAGCCGCCCTCTATGCGTTGCCTTGGTACATGTTCATCGGCCCGCCCGCATCTGGGAAAAGCACGGCCCTGCGGCATTCGGGGTTGCAGTTTCCCTATCTCGGCGAATCAGGGCAAGGGCTGCAGGGGATGGGTGGAACCAGGAACTGCGATTGGTGGTTTACGAACGATGCGGTGCTGCTCGACACGGCAGGCCGGTATGTCACCCATGAGGAAGATCAGAAGGAATGGCTGGGCTTTCTCGATCTGCTCAAGAAGTGCCGGAAGGAGAAACCACTCAACGGTATTCTGGTTGCCATCAGCATCGCCGATTTGATGCAGGCCGGTGAAGAAGAACTGGAGGCTCATGCCAAGAAAATTCGCGGCCGTATCGATGAACTGATGACGCATCTCGGGATTGTCTTCCCCGTCTACCTTATCTTCACCAAATGCGATTTGGTCAGAGGCTTCGTTGAGTTTTTCGAAGAACTCACCAAAGCGGAGCGGGAGAAGATCTGGGGATGCACGTTTCCCAAGAGCGCCGCCAAGGAACCGGCGCAAGTGCGTTTCAAAACCGAATTTGAGCAGTTGCTCGCCGCCGTCAAATCCCGCCGGCTCGCCCGCCTGGTTAATGCCCGCGGACCATACAAGCTGAATATTTTGACGTTTCCCCTCCAGCTCGCTTCTGCGACCGACAAGCTGACCCGTTTTGTCGAACTGTTGTTTCAATCGAATCCGTATCAGGAAAATCCGATGTTCCGCGGGTTCTATTTGACGAGTGGGACGCAGGAGGGGACGCCCATCGATCGTATCCTCGACGTCATCAGTCGCGCGTCCGGACTGGGTGATATGGTCGCCTCGGTTTTTTCGCCTGCCGAGACCAAGAGTTATTTCCTGAAGAATCTGTTTACCGACGTCATCTTTCCGGATCAGTTTCTCGCGGGTCCCTCGACCGCTATCCACAAACAACGGGGCGTTCTGCGCGTGGCCGCCTTTGCTGCGGGAACGCTGTTTGTCGCAATTTCCGTGGTCGCACTGGCCTTCTCTTATATCGGGAATCGGGCGCTGGTCAGCAATACCCTCTCGGTGGCGTTGAATGCTCCAGACCTCGCCGTCACGGACGCGGCGAGCCTCGAAAAGAATCTGGCCTATCTCGATAGGCTGGGCGAACGGTTCGGCGACCTGGTTTCCTATAGCGAGAACGGGGTGCCATTTCATCTCTGGGGCTTGTATCGAGGAGAGCGCCTGCTCGACGACCTTCAGGAGGTCTATGCGCACCAGTTTGAAAAAATCTTTCTCATTCCCACCAAGCGTGCCATGGAGACGGAGCTCGATCAATTTGCCTCGGGAGATGAGCGCAGGGAGGCAATCGCGGCGAGTGATTACTACCATTCCATGCTCAAAGCCTACATCATGCTTGGTGAGCCCAAGCGTCTGAACAGCCCTTACTTGGATCGATGGCTGACCGCCCACTGGAACGAACGGCTGAAGGGCCTGTATGCGACCTATGCGGTTCCGGACTGGGTGCAGGACAGCATTCAACGGCACATGGTTCTCTACACGGGGGTATTGGCTCGTGCGCCACAAGGCCGTGTCGAATTAAACAAACGCCTCGTGGCAAGCGTTCAAGAGCGCTTGCGGGAGATACCCATTGTGGACCGGCTCTACGGTCTCAGCCTTCGCGAAGTCGACGAATCTCTTCGACCGGCGCCATTTTCAGTCGAGACGGCGCTGCAAGGAACTCAGCAGGGCACAATTATCAGCGACCACCCGATTCCCGGTGTGTTCACCTACGAGGGGTGGAAAGGACCATTCCAGGTTGCCATGGGCCGAGTGCTCGAAAGGCTTGGGAGCGAAGCCTGGGTCGTGGGCGAGCCTGACACGAAACAGGTCGACGTGGAGCGGGGGATTAAGAGGCTGTATTTCCAGGACTATGTGCTTCATTGGCGAGCGTTTGTGAAATCGCTGGCGCTCGGTCCCGCCGTCACTCCGGCGAACATGGAAGAATTGCTCTCGGCCTTGAGCCAGACAGATTCGCCGTTCTTGCGGATACTGGAAGCCGTCGATCGCAATACCGTGCCGGAGCCGGAAGGCATTGCGAAACTTCAGGAGTCTGCAGTCGGCTTGCTGGGAAAGATGAAGGAAAAGCTAGGACTGGAAACAGTCGGCAAGAAGCTCGAGAAGCCACAACGTGCCCCGGACGCGGCTGAGTTTCCTGGCGGAGTGACCGTGCATTTTCTGGCATTGCATGATCTGATCGCTGCCCGGAAGGAGGCGAAGGAAGAGACGCCCCTCATTCAATACCTGACGGAATTGCGGAAGGCGCATCAGATGATTCGACCGGTCCTGCTTTCGGAGACCATCAGCCCGGACACGAAAACCCTTGCGAGGACCATTGTGGCTGGAGGTTCGAATGGTCTTCAGCAGGGGATAGACAAGACAGATTCCTTGCTGCAGAAGCTGGATACCGAATTACGAGAATCCATGGTGACGCTGCTGTCGGAACCCTGGTTGATGACCATGCGCGGGGTGTTGGAGCGCACACGGTTGGATATCGATCAACGCTGGGGCACCGACGTGTTTCAAGCCTGCCAGCGCACGATCGAAGGGAAGTATCCCTTCCGATCATCCGGCGAGGATGCCGTGGTGGAGGACGTCGTCAATCTGTTGCACCCGGAACAGGGTGCGCTGTGGCGTTTCTACCAGGCAGACTTAAAACCCTTTCTGGAGGAGAGGGGCGACCGTGTAGTGCGCAGAGTCTCGAACGGCATCGCGCTGACCGTTTCCGACGCCTTTCTCGAGTCGTTAGAGAAAGCCAAGTTTGTTTCAGACAGTCTGTTCACCAAAGGATCGCAGGATTTGGGTGCGACAATAGAAGTCTACCCCTATCCGCCGCAGGGACTCGCAGGTCGAAGTGTCAGTGAGGTACGGCTGGATATCGGTGATCAGCGTTTGCGGTATCGGATGGAGCCACAAGAGTGGTGGGAGATGAAATGGCCTGGCCCTATGCCTTCCCTTGGAGCCGCTCTGCTGGTCCAAGTCGGCAACAGCTCGGTTGCGAAAGAGTTCAAGGATGTCTGGGGTCTGTTCAAGCTCATCAGAGCTGGTGTGATTGAGTCATCTGATCATAGCGATGTCAAGGTGAAGGTCCAATGGGAGCTGCTTACCCCCGACTCCAAGCCGCTGCAAATTCGATATGACGTAAGGGCCAAGAGTGTCAAGAATCCCTTTCGCCCAGGTTTCTTCGAGCAATTCACCTGTGTGCCGCATGTGACATAAGCTCAATGTACAGCGCTACCTTCGGCTACTACGGAAAACTTCCTCTGTCCGCGGAATTTATTCGATGCCAAGCGTCAGGCGCGGAGATCGATGAGCTGGATCAATGGATTCGTGAGGGGATGTTCCACGGAAAATCTACTTTAGGGCCCTCCTGGTCCAGGGATTTCATGCAAGGAGATCAGTGGGCATTTTTATACCTGCCTCGTGACCGGGATCGATTCATGGTTGGCCTTCTGAAACCGAGTCAGGACAAGGCGGGGCGAGAGTTCCCTTTCTTGATCTACTTACTTTTGGAGAAGACTGAGTTTCATGAAATGCCTTGGGGCGCCCCAATGCATTTCAAGGAGTTCTTTGAGCAGAGTCACCGGTTCCTGAAGGATGTCAGCGCCGAGTCAGACCTCAACCGCCTGAAATTTCGACTCCACGCGTTGTCGCCGGTGGGGGTTCCTGAGACGGCCTCCATCGAGACACGATATCATGCTGAATTGCTCCGTCGCCGGATGCATGACCACTGGTCTGATGTATTAGGCGCGTTCGACAGTACCCAGAAATACGACCTGATTCGGTCGTTGCTTCATTCCCGATCAGGATCGGATTCTTCGCGCCGGCGCAGCTGGCAGGGTCGATTCCCCCTGCTGATGGAGAGTGAGGAGGAGGCCTATGATCTCCCCTTTTGGATGGACCTGATATCTCGGGCCTCGGGCCACCGACCGGAGGCAGGAATCCTTTTCTGGAATCGATGGCATGCCACAGTGAAGCCGTTGTTACTGGTCTCTCTGGAACAACCGCTCCCTCAACTACTGCTGTACCTGGTTTGTCCGGAAGGGAAGCCAATTGGATGCTTCGATGACGATGAGGAGGGACGGTTAACGGAGGCGGGACGCGCGATTCTCGACGATGGAGAGGTGACATTGGAAGCGTTCTTGCATCGTGTATCGATCCTTAGAGCCGAAGGATGCTAGGAAACGATGCGAGTGTGAAGAGGTTTGAGAGGGGGATGGAACAAGTCGGAATGCACGTATTTCCCAGGGAGATAGCCTTGCTCTTTTCCTGTGATTTCACTAGGATGAAAATCCTTCCACTCTTCAGCAGAGGTCCCTGGTATGGGAGCAAACGAGTTACTCAAACAGCATCAACTCTCCGCAGCGATTTTCGAGTTAACCGACGATATCAAGCGACATCCGACCGACACCAGACTTCGGACGTTCCTGTTTGAACTCCTCTGCTTCACCGGTGACTATGAGCGGGCGCAACGCCAACTTGACGTCATCGGCCATCAAAACGAAAAGGTCGGTATCGGTGTGGAGGTCTACAAAAATATCCTCCGTGCCGAAGGTTCTCGGCGGAGATTCTTCAATGAGGGTATCAAGCCGGGTTTCCTGTTTGAGCCTCCTGAGCACGTCGCGCTCTACGTAGACGCTCATAATCAGTTGCGCGGAGCGCATCCAATGGAGGCCAAGGCGCTGTATGAACGAGCTCAGCGCACCGGGCCGGCAATCCGAGGTCGAATGAAAGGGCAACCCTTCGCTTCCTTCCGAGATTCCGACGATCGCCTCAGGGGTGTCCTGGAGGTGATTGTGCGAGATGCCTATCTCTGGATACCCTTCGAACGCATTCACAAAGTGGTCATTCCACAGCCGAAGCAGCTGCGGGATTTGCTCTGGGCGCCGGCGACGGTTGAGATAGAAGATGGCCCCGTGGGTGAAGCCTTTCTTCCCGTCCTGTACGCAGGGTCGGAGCGAGAGGCTGATGACAAGGTGCGTCTTGGTCGGATGACCGAATGGCTGGATCTTGGTGCGGGGTTGGTCGGGGGAGTCGGGCAGAAGACCTTTCTCGTGGATGACCGTGAAGTCTCAATCCTGGAAGTCGGCGAGCTGGAGTTCGAAGTGCTGGCGGCAGTGTGAGAGGAAGAGGACATCATGGCTTCCATGCCGACAGTAGACATTGATGCGATACTCAAGCCCATCTCAGGCGACAAACCCTGTGGGGTCGATCCGCGAGACGGCGTCTCCTTTGAGTTGCTCAAGGAAGCGCGTCGGGAAGAAGATGCCGCAAGCCAGGGCGACTGGAAGCGTGAAGTGAAAGTGGCGGACTGGCCGAAGGCCATTCAACTCGCTACAAAGATTCTCTCGACTGAGGGCAAGGACCTTCAGGTGGCGACCTGGCTGACAGAAGGATTGGTCCGGAAACATGGCTCAGCAGGACTCCGGGATGGTCTCAAGGTTCTGCGCGGATTACATGAACAGTATTGGGAGTCGTTTTATCCGTCGATTGAGGACGGCGACCTGGAGTACCGCGGTGGACGGCTCGAAGCGCTGAATAAACTCCTTCCGATCGCCATCCTCAACATGCCGCTGGTTCTTCCGCCCGGCGGGCCGGCCTACAGCTGCTGGCAGTACAAACAATCACAAGAGGTCGAGAATCTGCGCCGGGGAGCGGCGACGGATGGGGAAAGAAAACGCCAGCTTGCCGAAGCATTGGAAGAAGGCAAGCTTGAAGGGGACACATTTGAGAGAGCGGTCGCGGCGACGCCGCTCAGCCATTGCTCAACAATTTTGGAGAATCTGAACCAGAGTTGGGACGAATTGGAGCGGTTCGAGCGTATTCTGGATGAAAAATACCGCCCAGAAGCGCCGAGTTTGCGAGTCATGAAGGAAGCCTTGGTTGAATGCCGGTCCCTGATGAATGGCATCGTTCGAAAAAAAGGGGGTGTCGGGGCCCCGACCGTAAGTCAACCAGACCTTGCACCTCAGGAGGCCGAAATGGCACCGGTGGTACACATAGCGGCAAGCGGATCCGGCATTGTGCCTGTTGACCGTGCAGATGCATTACGGAGACTGGGAGCCGTGGCGGAATTCTTTCGTCGGACGGAGCCGCACAGTCCTGTCGCCTACCTAGTCCAGCGCGCCGCGCGGTGGGGAGAAATGCCGCTGGAAGAATGGCTGCAAGAGGTCATCAAAAGCGATGATGTGCTCGGCAACGTTCGGGAGACGCTGGGGCTGAACCAGAGCCGCCCGGCGAGTGACCAAACTACTTAGTCAATTATCGATGGAGGATGCTCATGGCGCGTGAAAGCACTCAACATAAGTTGGATCGAGTTCGTCCGCCTCGTGTGCAGATCACCTATGACGTGGAGACGGGTGGCGCCATTGAGATGAAGGAATTGCCCTTCGTTGTCGGCGTCATGGCAGACCTGGCCGGCAAGCCGGAGCAGCCCCCTGCGCCCCTGAAGGATCCCAAACGCAAGTTCGTGGAGACCGATCGGGATAACTTCAATGACGTGATGAAGGGAATCGGCCCTCGCCTCGCGTACAAGGTGGACAACAAGCTGACGGACGACGATACCAAAATCGGAGTGGAGCTGCGGTTCAATACCATTGATGACTTCAGCCCGGAGCAGGTGGCCGACCAAGTCGAGCCGTTGAGGAAACTGGTCGAGGTCCGAAAACAGCTGTCCGCCCTTTTGGCGAAAACCGACGGCAACGACAAATTGGCGGAAAAACTTCAGGAGATCATCGCCAATTCTGAATTGCAGCAGAAGATTGGAAAAGAGGCAGGACTGGGAACTGAAGGCGGTTCTCAGAAGGAGGGGTAACCATGGCGGAAGAAGCGAAACAAGCGCAGCCTCAGGGCGCGGCGGTGGCGGGAACGGAGGAAACCGGGGTTCTTGATCAAATTATCCGTGAGACCCGCATCGGGAAAGACGATTGGGAGCGGGATCAGTCGCGCCGGCAGATTGCCACCCTCGTGGAAGAGGTGATGAAGGGTACCCTCCGAATCTCCAAAGATCTCGAGGCGACGATCAATGCGCGGATAGCGGACATCGACAGGGCCTTATCCGCCCAACTCAATGCCATTATGCATTCGCCGGAGTTCCAAAAGCTGGAGGGGGCTTGGCGCGGGCTGCACTATTTCGTCATGCAGAGCGAAACCAGCACCATGCTGAAGATTCGTGTGTTGAATATCAGCAAGGACGAACTACGGAAGGATCTCGAGAAGGCCGTTGAATTCGACCAGAGCGCCTTGTTCAAGAAAGTCTATGAAGAGGAATATGGAACCTTCGGCGGAGCGCCTTATGGCGCCTTGATCGGAGACTTCGAATTCGGGCGACATCCTCAGGATTTGGCATTGCTGGAAAAGGTGTCGAATGTGGCGGCCGCAGCCCATGCGCCGTTCATTTCAGCGGCTGCGCCAGGTCTGCTCGGGCTTGAAACCATGACCGACCTTCCTAACCCCCGAGATCTGGCTAAGAAATTTGAAACGCCGGATTACGCCAAGTGGAAGTCCTTTCGTGAGTCGGAAGATTCACGTTATGTGGGGCTCACGTTGCCTCATGTCTTGATGCGCCTGCCTTATGGCCCGGAGACGGTGCCGGTTGAGGCGTTTAATTTCAAAGAAGACGTGGATGGTACGGATCACGGCAAGTATCTCTGGGGAAATGCCGCTTACGCGATGGGGGCCCGGCTCACGGATGCGTTTGCAAAGTATGGGTGGACCGCAGCCATCCGCGGGGTTGAGGGAGGCGGGCGCGTCGATGGCCTGCCGACCCATACGTTCCGCACCGATGAAGGAGAAATCGCGCTCAAATGTCCGACAGAAATCGCCATTACCGATCGTCGCGAAAAGGAGTTGTCGGATCTCGGGTTTATTCCCCTCGTGCACTGCAAGGGAACGGACTTTGCGGCATTTTTCGGGGCGCAATCTTGCCAAAAGGCAAAGAAATACGACACCGACTCGGCCAACGCCAATGCGCGTCTCTCCACGCAACTACAGTATCTGCTGGCCATGTCGCGCTTCGCCCATTATCTGAAGTCGATTATGCGGGACAAAATCGGCAGCTTCATGACGCGAAAAGATTGTGAGGATTTCCTGAATCGCTGGATCAGCAAATATGTGGTCAGCACCGAAGATGCCGGACAGGAAATTAAAGCGAAGTTTCCCTTGAAGGAAGCACGAGTGGAAGTCGCCGAAGTAGCTGGGAAGCCGGGGGTCTATAAGGCTATCGCTTTCCTGAAGCCTCACTTCCAACTGGATGAGCTCACAGTCTCGCTGCGGTTGGTCGCTGAGCTGCCGCCACCGGCGAAGCGGTAGAAGAACGGGAGTCTCATCTTCGCTTCCCTCTCACAGTTACAGTGCGTATCCGATTGTGTTGATCGCGTATCCTATTGGATACCGTCGAAGCAGAAACCTGAACGTCTCAAGCGGGGCCACCTAAGAAGAAAGCCGACATTCCCGATCATTCGTGAAACGCACATGAACGCAGACGAGATTCTTGTGCGGGGAGATATGAGGCTTCCGTTAGGTACGCATGTTGCTTTTTGTAGCGTTGAGGGACGAACAAAACACATGCACTGAAAAAGAACAAGGCGCGAAACGGCCAACCGCACTCACAAGGAGGAGATCATCATGGCAGAGGTGAGGCAGGAGAATGCGTTTTTAAAGTTAGGTGATATCAAAGGCAAGGCGACGACGGATAAGTTCAAAGACCAGATCGTCTTTCAGTCGATGTCCTATGGGGTGAATCAAGCCGGCGAATGGGAAGAAGGCGACCGGTTGTCCGGCAATATCACGACCTTTGCCGACCTCGTGATCGTGAAGGAAATGGATGCGTCAAGTCCCTCGCTCGCCAAGGCTTGTGCGGTAAAAGAACAAATCCCCAAGGCGGAAATTACACTGATTTCGGGTAAGGATGTCATGTGCAAGGTGACCTTAGATGACGTCATTGTGAGTAACGTATCCGTCGGGTTTCATAGCGCAGAGGCCAGGCCTACAGAGACGATTGCCTTACGATATCGCGCAGCAATGTGGGAGTGGGGAACGTCAAAGGCCGGGTACGATCTGCGGAAGGGCGTGAAGAAGTAGTTGCGTACCATACGACTCTGAGTGGTAGTGACGTTCCTGTGAGAAGAGTGAATTGGTGTGAATGCCTCCGAAAACAGCGGAGTAGTGGCCTCGGTCTTGGACCGCCTGCTCGATGACGATCCGCAGGCTGGGGATCCCTATCTGGACACGCTGGATCTGAAGGATCCGGCGAAACTGGCAGGGCGGCTGAGGAGCCCTCAGGGTTCCGTGACAGGGTTTTTGAGGGAGCAACTTCGACCGGAGGAGCGAGAACTTGTGGACCGTGAGGGGTCTGGATCCGTAACCAATGATCTCCTGCTCGCCATGACCGAAGGCCTCAACCGCATCATACGCGGACCGCTTCTCTATGAACGAAAGAGATTCGAAGGAATCCGGCTTTCAGCTGAGACGGCCCGACTTATGGAAGATAGCCGGAAAACCTCTCATGTGGCGCTGCTGAATCGCATGTTGCTGGATGAGATCTTTGCCGACGAACTGCACAGGATGCGACGGCCTGTGCCTTCATCAACGAATCTCCGCGAGCTGAAGAAATCGATTTCCCGGGATATAGAAGCCCTACTGAACACCAGACGTGAACTCCTGGAAGGGGCCCCTGCGGAATATGACGAGGTCAATCGCTCCCTGTTGATGTTCGGTTTGCCGGATTTCACCAGTTATAGCCTCTTGAATCCCGAGCATCGCAAGATTATGCGGCGATCCGTGGAGGAGGCCTTGGCCAAGTTCGAGCCACGGCTGAAATCAGTGCGGGTCACGCTGGAAGCGCCCAACAAGTTCGATGTGGCGCTTCATTTTCGAATTGAGGCCCTGCTGCGACTGGCTCCGACACCGGAACCGGTGAGCTTCGACGCAGCCCTCCAACTGGGGACGTCATCTTACTCCGTGCGAGGAGAAGCCTAGTGCAAGAGACGCTGCTCGAATATTACGAGCGTGAACTCTCAGTCCTCCGGCAGTTAGGGCAGGAATTCGCCCAGGCCTATCCCAAGGTCGCCGGCCGTCTCCTGCTGGAGCCCAATAAGTGCGAGGACCCTCATGTTGAGCGGTTGATCCAGGCCTTCGCGTTCCTTGCCGCGAGGGTTCACCTCAAGATCGATGATGAATTCCCCGAGGTGACCGATGCCTTGCTCGGAATGCTGTATCCCCATTACCTGGCTCCCATTCCCTCCATGTCGGTCGTCGAGTTCGTCCTTGATCCGGAGCAGGGAAAACTGACGAGCGGGTACGTCATGCCCGTGGGGACGCAACTCTATTCCCGACCGATCGACGGCACGCAATGTCGATTTCGGACCTGCTATTCCACCACCCTCTGGCCGATCACGCTGGCCTCCGTCAAAGTGCAACCGGCTGAGCGGGCCCTGCCGGGGGGAAAACCGGCAGCGGTCATCAAGTTGGAACTTCACGCGCAGGGCGGGCTCACCTTCAAAGAGCTCCAAGTCGACCAGTTGCGGTTCTACCTCAACGGCGAGGCTCCGCTCGTCTATTCGCTGTACGAACTGCTGCTGAACCATACGCATGAAGTGCGTTGTCGGGCGGGTGGGGGAAAGCCGGGAGAGAAACCGGTCCTGCTGCCCTCTGGTTCCCTGCGTCCGGTGGGATTCGGCATGGACGAAGGCCTGCTTCCTTACCCGTCGCAGGCGCTGCTGGGCTACAGGCTCTTGCACGAGTATTTCACGTTCCCGCAGAAGTTTCTGTTCATAGAGATTGCCCACTTGCAACAGGTGTTGAAGGCCGGGGGCAGCAAGGTGGAAATTGAGATCGTCCTCGATCAGCCCCCCCGCCCGGATTACATGCCCACCACGGATGCGTTTCGGTTGGGGTGCGCGCCGGTAGTGAACCTGTTTACGCAGACGGCGGAACCGATCCGCCTGGACCAGACACAGCACGAGTACCGGGTCATCCCTGAAGTGAGACGGCCCCTGGCAAACGAGATTTATTCCATTGATGCCGTGTCTCTGTTGTCCGGCGATAAGCAGACGGTGAGGCCAGTGCAGCCGATCTATTCCCTCAAACACACGCGGCTGGACCGCGAGCAGAGCGCCTTTTGGTACCAGAGCCGCCGGTCGTCAGACCGGAAGGGCGATGCAGGCTCCGAGGTGTATCTCTCGCTGGTCGATCTTGACATGGATCCCACTCTGCCGGCCGGGGACACACTCATGGTCTCCACGACCTGTACGAACCGTGGCCTCACGAGACGGATGGCGGTGGACGATATTCGGGGCGATTTTGAGCTCGAAAAAGCCGCGCCAGTGGCGCGCATTCGAGCACTCGTGAAACCGACAGAGCCGATACAGCCGCCGCTGGGCGGCGAAACTCAATGGCGCCTGATTTCCCATCTGTCATTGAACTACCTCTCCTTAACTGAAGGGAATCCGCAAGCCTTGCAGGAAATCCTGCGGCTCTATGATTTCTCGGATTCCAGCGTGGTTCATCAGCAAATCGAGGGTATCACGGCTGTATCCTCTCGCCAGGTGACGCGCCGGCCGACATCGCTGGCTTGGAACGGGTTCTGCCGCGGAATGGAAGTGACCCTGGAGTTTGATGAGAACAAATATGTGGGGAGCAGCGTCTATCTGTTCGCGAGTGTGTTGGAGAAGTTTTTTGGTCTCTATGCCTCGCTCAACTCGTTTACCCAGTTAGTCGCCCGCACCCAACAACGAGAAAGGCCGCTCAAACAATGGCCACCCAGAGCAGGAGAACAGATCCTGATCTAAAAGAGGACCTCACGCAGCGGGGCTTTCGCTTCGATTTCTTTCAAGCGGTCCGGCTGCTGGCGCGCGTCTATCCGGATCGGCAACCGGTCGGCGAGAGCGCCATCCCTTCGAAGGAAGTTGTTCGCTTCCGTGCCCATCAATCCCTTGCCTTCCCCCCGAGCGCCATTCATCAGATCAATCAGGCCCGCGACGAGAGACGGCCGGCTGAAATGACCGTGGCGTTTATGGGGCTCACCGGTCCCCAAGGTGTCCTTCCCCGCTATTACACCGAACTCATGCTGGAGCGGCTGCAAGCCAAGGACCAGACGCTGCGTGATTTTTTCGATGTCTTCAACCATCGCATGATCTCCCTGTTTTTTCGAGCCTGGGAAAAACACCATTGCACGGTGGGGTTTGAGCAATGGCTCTTGAAGGGGAGCGATGATCGGTTCGCTCGCTGTCTGTTTGCTGTCGCGGGTCTGGGCACAACGGGACTGCGCGAGCGATTGACCATCGATGATCGATCGGTTCTGCGATATGTCGGTTTGCTGGGACAACGTCCGCGGTCAGCGGAAGCGCTGGAGCGCTGTCTGACAGACTACTTCCAGGTCCCGGTGCGCGTGAACCAATTTATCGGAGCCTGGCTTCCTTTGGAACAAGCAGATTGGACAACCATCGGCGTGACGGGACGCAACAATCTTTTGGGCCAGTCCTCTCTGGCCGGAACCCAGATTTGGGATCAGCAGGCGGCCTGTAAGGTCGAGTTGGGCCCGCTGGCCTTCGAAGAGTTCAACCGGCTGCTGCCGTCCGGCAGGGCCTATCCGACCCTCGTGCAGTTAACCAAATTGTTTGTCGGGCCCGAGTTGGATTTCGATGTCCAGCTGCGTTTGCGAGCCGACGAAGTACCGCCCACGAGACTTCGTTTGACGGAGAGCTATGTTCCACGGCTCGGCTGGACGACGTGGTTGAAGACCAAAGAGTTTGATCACCATGCAGACGAGGTGCGTTTCTCCGGCACCACCATGATGGCCAGAGCCGGTAGGGCGTAACAGGGCTCGCGAGGGGTCACATATGAACATCAATCTCAAGGGACTGATCGGGAAGCTCGATGATACCTGTCGCCGCGCATTGGAAGGGGCCGCAGGGTTGTGTCTCAGTCGCACTCATTACGACGTGGACATCGAACATCTCTTAACCAAGCTCTTGGAAATGTCGAATACGGATGCTCACAAGATTTGCCGTCACTATGGCATCGACCAATCGCGATTGGCCAGAGACATCACCCGTACGCTCGATCGATTCAAGACCGGCAACGCGAGGACCCCGACGCTGGCTCCCCGGGTTCCGCGCCTGATCAATGAAGCCTGGTCGCTGGCCTCCATTGAATACGGAGTGAATCGCGTGCGATCCGGCCATGTGATGCTGGCCCTGCTCGCTGAAGACGATTTTGCCCGCATGATGCGCGAGATGTCTCCTGAGTTGCAAAAGATCTCGGCTGAGGACTTGCACGCTCACCTGCCGAAGATCGTGTCGGGATCAGTGGAAGATCAGGAAGACGTTCAGACAGGCGGGGTCGAAACGCCGGCGGCGGGCGGAGCCCCTCATGCCTCCAAAACCCCGGCGATTGACCAGTTCACCATCGATCTGACGGCGAGGGCCAAACAAGGGCAGGTCGATCCGGTCTTGGGGCGTGATGCGGAGATCAGGCAGGTCATCGATATTCTGACCAGACGCAGGCAGAACAATCCCATTCTCACCGGGGAGGCCGGAGTGGGAAAAACCGCCGTCGTGGAAGGGTTGGCGCTGAGAATCGTCACCGGCGACGTACCGCCTCCATTGCAGAACGTGACGGTGCGGGTGCTCGACCTCGCGTTGTTACAGGCAGGAGCAGGGGTGAAGGGGGAATTCGAAAGCCGGCTCAAGTCGGTGATCAACGAAGTCAAGGCGTCCCCGCAGCCGATCATCACCTTTATCGACGAGGCCCATACGTTGATTGGCGCCGGGGGCGCGGCGGGGCAGGGCGATGCAGCCAATATCCTCAAGCCCGCGCTGGCCCGGGGCGAACTGCGGACCATCGCTGCGACCACCTGGGCCGAATATAAAAAATACTTCGAAAAGGATCCTGCGCTGACCAGGCGGTTTCAGGTGGTGAAGGTGGAAGAACCGACGGAGGCCACCGCCATCAATATGATGCGGGGATTGGCCGGAACCCTGGAACAGCACCATAAAGTGAGGCTGTTGGATGAGGCGATCGAGGCTGCGGTGAGGCTCTCCCATCGCTATATTTCAGGCCGGCAGCTGCCGGATAAAGCCGTGAGCGTCCTGGATACAGCCTGCGCCAGAGTGGCGCTCGGGCAGGTCGCGGAACCTCCCGCCTTGGAAGATGCACGCCGGCGAATCTCACTCATCGATACGGAAATCGACATCCTGGAACGGGAAGACATCACAGGGGGCAACCATCGGGAACGTGTTGCTGAATTGGGCCGGGAGAAAGCGGCTGAAGAGAAGCGCCAAGCTGAACTCAAGGTCCGGTGGGAACAGGAAAAGAAACTGGTCGGTGAAATTGCGGGGATCCGCCAGAAGCTGGAGCAGCAAGCGGCGCCGCCGCAGCAGATGCCGGAGAAGGCAACAACCGGCAATGCTCCTGACAAGCCAGCGGACAAGCCTCCTGTCCCTCTGACTCCGCAGGAAGTCGAGACGCTGCAATCTGATCTGGCGCGATTGAAAAAGGAATTAACCGCACTTCAGGGGGAGAACCCATTGCTCCAGCCCTCTGTGGACGGGCAGGCCATTGCCCAGGTGATTTCAGCCTGGACTGGTATTCCAATCGGACGGATGGTCAAAGACGAGATCAACACGGTGTTGAGTCTCAAGGAACATTTGGAAAAGCGCGTGGTGGGACAAACCCATGCCCTGGATGCGCTCAGCCAGCGCTTACGAACCGCGCGAGCCAAGTTGGAGGACCCTCGCCGGCCGATCGGCGTCTTCATGTTCGTCGGACCGAGCGGCGTGGGTAAGACCGAAACAGGACTGGCGCTCGCGGAGCTGTTGTTCGGCAGCGATCAAAACATCACCACCCTCAACATGTCTGAGTTCAAGGAAGAGCACAAGGTCTCTTTGCTCATGGGGTCACCGCCTGGCTATGTCGGGTATGGCGAAGGCGGGGTCTTGACGGAAGCGGTGCGCCGGCGACCCTACAGCGTCATCCTGCTGGATGAGATGGAGAAAGCCCATCCCGGTGTGCAGGACATTTTTTACCAGGTGTTTGACAAGGGCATGATGAAAGACGGTGAGGGGCGTGACATCGATTTCAAGAACACCGTGATCATCATGACCTCCAACGCCGGCACGGATACCGTGATGAAACTCTGTGCCGATCCGGAAACCAGACCTGAACCGGAGGCATTGGCCGATGCCATCAGGCCGGACCTGTTGAAGTATTTCAAACCGGCATTTCTTGGTCGACTCATCGTCGTCCCGTTCTTTCCGATTTCTCCCGACATCATGCGGCGCATCATCGGATTGCAGCTCAGTCGGATCATGCGCCGGATCAAAGACAACCACCGCGCGGCGATGTCCTACGACGAAGCGCTCGTCACGGCGATTGCCGACCGTTGCACCGAGGTGGAAAGCGGCGCGCGGAATGTGGATCACATTCTGACCCGCACCTTGTTGCCCGAGCTCTCGACGGAATTTCTCGCGCGCATGGCGGCAGGGGAATCGGTCAACAAGGTTCATATCTCAGTTGAACCGGGTGGCGCGTTCCGCTATGCCGTGGCATAAGGAACGAGAGAACGCCGTGGGCAGTGAGTTGAAGCGATGCCACATACACAAGAAAACCGGCTGATCGGGATCGAGACGCCGCTGGGAAAAGATGTTCTCCTCTTGAGAGGCTTCTCCGGCCAGGAGGGCGTCTCGCGTCTCTCGAATTTTGATCTGGACCTGCTCTCGCATGATCCCGACATCAAATTTGAGGACATCATCGGCAAACGTGTCACGCTTCGCGTCACACTCGGTTCCGAGAAAAAACGGTACTTCAACGGCTTTATCAGCCGTTTTAGTCAGACCGGCAGTGACCGGGGGCTTGCCAACTATCGGGCGACCATGGTGCCCTGGACCTGGTTCCTCACGCGGACGTCCGATTGTCGAATCTTCCAGAAGAAAACCATTCCCGCCATTATTGAGCAAGTGTTTAAAGATCTAGGATTTACGGATTATAAGCTGCAGTTGCAAGGCAGCTTCGAACCGCGCGACTACTGCGTTCAGTATCGGGAAACGGATTTCAATTTCGTGTCGCGCCTGATGGAACAGTACGGCCTGTTGTATTTCTTTGAGCATGAAAAGGACAAACACACATTGGTCATTGCCGACGATCCCTCGGCGCATCAGCCCTGCCCGGAGCAGCAGGACGCCAAATGGGATCCACAGGGCAGCGGTGCGCTGGCGGAAGATGTCATCACGAGCTTTCAATGGGAGCAGACTCTGAGGCCGGGCAAGTATGCCGTCACGGACTATAATTTCGAGACCCCCAGTACGAGTCTCGATGCGGAAATGAAAACCACGATTGAAGTGGGCGGGAACAGCAAGCTTGAAATCTACGACTTCCCCGGAGAATACACGAAGAAGAAAGAAGGCGAGGCCATCGCCAAGCTCCGCATGGAGGAAGAGGAAGCCCAATATTTTGTGGCCAGTGGGACCAGTTCCTGCCGGGCGTTTACGTCCGGCTATCGCTTCGATCTGAAAGACTATGTGCGTAAGGACATGAACCAGGCCTATGTGCTGACGAGTCTGCATCACACTGCCACGGTCGGCGGGACCTATACGACGACCACGATAGGGAAGGACGAATCGGCCTATACCAACTCCTTCACCTGTATTCCCCACAAGGTTCCGTTCCGGCCGCCGCAGGTGACGCCGAAGCCGGTGATCCAAGGCGTGCAGACAGCGGTCGTGGTGGGAAAGGCGGGCGAAGAAATCTGGACGGACAATTATGGTCGAGTGAAGGTCCAGTTCCATTGGGATCGGGAGGGGAAATATGACGAGTTCAGTTCCTGCTGGACTCGGATTTCTCAAAACTGGGCAGGCAAGCAATGGGGCGCCATGTTTCTGCCACGAATCGGTCAAGAAGTCATTGTGGAATTTATTGAAGGCAATCCCGATTGGCCGATCATCACAGGCCGCGTCTACAACGCGGAGCAGATGCCGCCCTACCCTTTGCCCGGTGAACAAACGAAGAGCACCATCAAGTCCAACAGCTCCAAAGGAGGCGCGGGCTCCAATGAATTGCGTTTCGAGGATAAGAAGGGCGGCGAAGAGATTTACCTGCATGGTCAAAAAGACTGGAACATCGTCATCGAAAACGACAAGAGCCAGTCGGTCGGACACGATGAATCGCTGAGCGTCGGAAATAATCGGACGAAGAAGGTCGGAGTGGATCAGAGCGAAACGATTGGGAACAATAAGACCATCAGTGTGGGCGCAAATCATACGGAATCCATCGTGGCCAATAAGACCCTCTCCGTGGGTGGTAATCACACCGAAACGATCAGCGGCGCAGAAGCCATCACCATTGGGATGGCCTCGGCCCATACCATAGCCCTTGCTCGCGCACTGAGCATCGGTGGCGCGTATCAGGTTACGGTCGGGGGCGCGATGAATGAGACCATTGGAGCGGCGAAGGCCGAAGAAATCGGTGCAGTCAAATCGGTCAACGTTGGTGGGAACAGCAGCGAAAAGGTGGGCGCCAACAAGTCTGTCGACGCCGCGAGCAATATTTCAGAGAAGGCGGGGAAGAACATAGCGATGGATGCGGGCCAGGATATGTCGGCGAAGGCCGGCAAAAATATCAGTTCCGAGGCGGGCGATAACATGTCCGGGACGGCTGGGAAAAACGTCACGGTGAAGGCTGGCAAGAAGATGTTGCTGGATGCGGGTGATGAAATCACCATTCAGACTGGCAGCGCCCGCATCCAGATGAAAAAGAATGGCGACATCGTGATCGAGGGCAAGAAGATTTCAGTAACGGCCTCCGGCGATATTGTCATGAAAGGTAAAAAGATTTTACAGAACTAGGAGGGGCAGGGAAATGAAACCAGGGAGAACGGAGGCAGTGTTTGAACTGATGGCTTCCACATCTCAGGAGGCAAAGGAATCTCAACGTAAGCAAG
Organism: uncultured Nitrospira sp.; assembly: GCA_902500995.1. Lineage (GTDB taxonomy): Bacteria > Nitrospirota > Nitrospiria > Nitrospirales > Nitrospiraceae > Nitrospira_A. The sequence continues at coordinate 12,743 of CABVSR010000020.1, read as the reverse complement.
GCCTGTCCTCAATGGGAATTCTGCGGGGGGTGATTTCAGAGTTCGACCAGGTGACGGGACGCATCTATATTGTGGTGCCCAACCTGTCCCTGTTGGAGCCAATGGTGACGCGATCCATTGTGCCGATCACCCAAACAGACGTTGGACGAGAGGTCCTTGTTGTATTTGAGGCAGGAGAGACACAAGAACCCTTTATCGTCGGTCTCCTCTGGGAGCATGGACAGGCTCCGAAGATCCAAGGCGCGCCGATCGAAGCGAAGGTAGACGGACAGCGGATCGTTGTCGAGGGCGAGAAAGAAATCGTCTTGAAGTGCGGCAAGGCGAGCATCACACTCACACGCGAGGGCAAAGTTCTCATTCGAGGAGCCTACCTGCTTAGCCGTTCCTCCGGCGTCAACCGTGTCAAAGGTGGATCTGTCCAGATCAATTAGTCACCATCTGCCATGGAACTGCTCAACGCCACCAAGATGCAGGCCGGGTATACGATGGGCATGGCCCCGGATGGTCGTGAATCTCTTGTCGTGGTCGTCAAAGGTACCTTCCGATTCCCTGACAAACCGGATCAACAACCAGCACTCGCGGAACAACAGTTTCCCCTCATCATGGCCGACACGTTTGAAGGAGAACCTGGATTTTCTGCGCCGATCTACGAAAGCGAATTTGCCCCTAAGAAACCCAAATGTGATGTCCTTCTGAGCGGCAGCGCCTATGCCTCGGACGGTCGGCCAGCGAAGCGCGTGACTGTGTCCCTCCAAGTGGGCGACTGGCGCAAGTCCTTTGTGGTGGTCGGCAACCGGATCTGGAAGAAGGGCTGGTTTGGGGTTTCATCGACAAGACCTGAACTCTTCGCCGTCATGCCGATCTCCTATGGCAAGGCCTTTGGTGGGACCGATACCTCACATGAGAAGCCGCAAAACCACAAGTTCGTACTGGCCAATCCGGTTGGTCGTGGCTTTCACCATTATTTGAGCGGCAAACTCATTAACGGGAAACCGTTGCCCAATACGGAGGAAGAAGGGCGCTCTATAAAGAAGCCAGGCGGGGAGTATCGGCCCATGGCGTTTGGGGCAATCGGCCGCAATTGGGAACCTCGCTATAAACTGGCGGGGACCTACGACCAGAACTGGATCGACAATATCTTTCCCTTTCTTCCACCGGATTTCCAGGAGGCCTACTATCAAGCTGCTCCCTTTGATCAACAAGTTCCCTATCTGCGAGGTGGAGAAACGGTGACGTTGACGAATCTGACGCCAGAAGGCACCACCCGATTTGCCATTCCGACCGTTGAAATGCCCATCGTCTTTTTTCCCAGGAAGGGTGAGAAGCAAGAAACACAGGGCGTAATCGATACCATCATCATCGAACCCGACCAGCGACGATTCATGCTGACTTGGCGGCAATCCTATCCACTTAAACGAAATATGTTCGATGTCGTACAAGTTGTGGCGGGCGTCATGCCGAAGGCCTGGTACCGGGCACAGGCAACCGGGAAGGTCTTCTACAGTTCATTGGGTGAACTTGTGGCGGCTCGACTTGTGGAGAAGGAACAGTAGCAGTGTATCCAGTGCAGATTTTGGGATCAGGAATGGTGACAGGGATTGGTCTAGATTGGGCATCCACTTGTGCAGCAATGCGCTGTGGGATGAATCGCTTCGGGGAAACAAGGTTTATTGACGCCGGCGGCAAGTGGATTATTGGGTCCGAAGCTCTCCTGGCAAGGCCGTACCGAGGGCGCAAGAAGCTGGAGCAGTTGGTTGTACCGGCAATTAAGGAATGCCTCTTGCCCATTAAGAATATTTCAGCAGATCGGATTCAGCTTATCTTATGTGTTGCAGAACCACACCGCCCGGGGAGGCTGCCAGGCATAGAGGATCTTCTGATGACAGAAGTTCAGGTTGAAGTAGGAGCTAGATTTCATCCGGCATCTAAAACGATTGCGCAGGGGAGGGTGTCGGGTGTAATGGCAGTGCAAGAAGCGTCGAACTTGTTAAGGGAAGGGAGGGTTCGCTACTGCGTGATTGCCGGTACAGACAGCTTTTTGCTATCGCGCACATTGGCTGCCTATGAGAGCGGGAATCGACTACTTACGAGCAAGAACTCTAATGGCTTCATTCCAGGGGAAGCGGGGGCAGCGGTCCTTATGGGGAATTTCAAGCAGGAAAAAGCCGAAGCCGTGAGGTGTCTAGGAGTCGGCTTTGCTAGGGAAACGGCGATTGTTGAATCTGAACTTCCGTTGAGGGCTGATGGGATGGTCGAAGCATTCAAGGCATCCCTCGCAGATGCTAGCAAGACAATGGGAGACATTGATTACCGCTTTGCAGATGTAAATGGGGAACAATATGGCTTCAAGGAGGCCACCTTGAGTGTGATGAGGACCTTGCGCCAACGGAAGGACCGGTTTGAAATTCTTCACCTCGCTGATTCGATCGGGGAGGTTGGGGCCGCAAGTGTGCCGTGCGTGCTCGGTGCTGTGCTAGCTGCAAATCAAAAAGGGTACGCATTAGGTAGAACTGCCATCTGCCATTTTTCAAATGACGACGGAGAGCGAGCGGCTATGGTTGTCGCCCACTAGTCGAACGGTTTGCGCTATGGCCAATCAGGTTTATGCAAATGGTCGCGAGATTTCCTGCAAAGCTGGAGAGGGAAAGACCATCTGCGCTTTTCCGGATGTCTGTATGACGCCGCCGCAAACACCAGCAACCCCTCCTGGTGTCCCGATCCCCTATCCGAATACCGGTATGGCATCCGACTGTACGGATGGCAGCAAGAACGTCAAGATTTCCGGCAAAGAGGTCCTGCTCAAGGATAAATCGTTTTTTAAGAGGAGCATGGGTGATGAAGCGGGTTGCGCGCCAATGAAGGGTGTTGTGACCCACAAGAACATGGGGAAGGTCTATTTCAAGTCATGGTCGATGGACGTCAAGTTCGAGGGCGAGAATGTAGTTAGGCATCTGGATCTCACCACCCACAATCATTCCTCAGAGACAGGTCAGACTCCCCCCCTTCCTCATCAAGATGCGACAGCCTTTGGTAACCCTTCGGAATGCAAAGCGGACTCTGAAAAAGCGAACACGGCATGCGCTGATTCAAAACCAGTTCAGGTAGGAAGCCGAACACATAAAATTTGCTCCGAGGATTGTAAGAAAGCAATGGAGTGCATTCTTGTTCAAAAAGGGAAAGACAAGGAGAAATGCTGCAGTCCGGACAACACCGGGGATCATCTAATCGAAGATCATATGACAGATGGTGCGCCAGATTTCAAAAACATTCCCAACTTGTACAGCGGAGCGCCGTGCATGTGTGTGAATCGTTCTAGATATCACGGTAAGCACGGTATTGCCCATGGCACTAGGGGAGTTCGGGAAGACCAGCTTATAGGTAAGACACTCACTTATGGGGATGCTAAGCAGATGGCTTTGCAATCGCATAAGGATGCAAATCCAGACAGCAATTGTAGCCAAGGCTGTATTGAGGCCCAATTGGATAGCTTCTATGGAAAAGAGGCAGAGAAGAAGTGCAACACCCCAAGTAGGAAACAGCCTCTTAAGGCTGAGCAGCGTGAGGCGGCCTTAGACAGACTGACATCAACGCCTTCATGTTAAAGATCTGGCTGCGGACCATTCTAAGAGAAAGGTGTTATGGCGATGACTGTGCAGCACGAGCATACGTTCACGGGAGTAGTCGTGCATAAGCGCGACCATGTTTATGTTTCTGCCATTTCAGATGAATTTAAGACTGAAGATGACCATGCATTGGTGTTCCGATGGTTTGGACGTCAGTGGGCTCATCGCTCTCTAGCGTTCGCAGTTGGGTCACTGTGTCAGATGGATACACCAGAACGATTAGTCTTGTGTATGGGCATCAATGGGGAGATCAATCTATTTACAAATCCAGGCGCGGCGGGGGCTGCAACTGAGCAGGTTGATGTCTCGGAGGAAGGTCCGAGTGAGTTGGTGCATCTTAAGTGTATTCGTCTAATTGGCCAGCATGTGTATGTGGCTGGGATGGGAAGGCATGTCTATAAGCGCGTCGGAGCCAATAACTGGCAAGCCATTGACCAGGGGGTGTTCGCTCCGCGAGGGCAAAGGGACAGAGCCATAGGTTTCAATGCTATCGATGGTACAACTGAGAGCGGCATTTATGCTGTTGGGTATCAGGGTGAAATTTGGTTTTATGATGGAAAGACCTGGGCACAGCAAGATAGCCCAACAAATGTAGCCTTGACCTGTGCCAGATGTCTTCCTGATGGAAATGTTTATGTTGGCGGGATGGCAGGGATATTACTGCGTGGTAGAGCAGGGCAGTGGGAGAGCATCGTCCACGATACAACAGATGAAGATTTCTGGGGAATGGCCGTGTTTGATGGAAGAGTATATCTCGCAAATTACCATGGGGTTTTTGTATTACAGGGCGATGTGTTGACACCCGTTGAGTTGGGACTTCGCAGGGATAGCGTCAAACTAAGTACAGCTTATCTCGATGCAAATGATGGTGTGCTTTGGTCAGTGGGACAAAAGGATCTTGCATACACAGAGGATGGGGTGAGGTGGGTCGAAGTCCCTCGTCCCAACTAATAGAGAGAAACCATGGAGTCGAGAGTCATTTTCTTCTGTATTCAGGTATGGCTGGTCATCTAGCTAAGAGTTGATAGGGAGGTCGCAGTTTGATGTTCTCCGGCGTGATCTCGTCCATTGTCTCACAACATGGGGAAGAGGCGGCATTTCTGTGGCTGCTTCGCTCAAATGCCACCAGGCAGCCGCACTATACGTTGAAAGATCTGGCCAAGTTGGATGACCGTGTTGAGGCCCATCTTGATGGGCTGCGCGTAGCGAGTGAAGCTGGCTGGGAATTGTGCAAGGCTGCGCTGGGAACTGAAGAGCCAGGCGAAGTCTTTGCTGCTTCGGTGATGGCGTTTGAGACGGGGATCGAGGCGCGTATCCAGGCGGTGCTTGATGTGGTGCAACAGAATCCGGAGTTGAGCGCGGGGCTCATTTCGGCGCTGGGCTGGATCCCGTTTGAGCAAGTTGCTTCCCAGGCCCAGCGACTACTCAGTGCTGAATCATCTGTTCAGCGAAGAATTGGTCTCGCTACCTACGCTGTTCATCGTAAAGATCCTGGTGCAGCCTTGAAGGATGCGCTCTCTTCATCGGATCTTGCCTTGAAGGCTCGGGCGCTGAAAGCAACGGGCGAACTTGGGAGGACCAACCTGATTCCAGCCATCAAGGCTGAGCTAATCGTGGAAGATCTGGCCTATCGGTATTGGGCCGGGTGGTCTGGTGCCTTGCTTGGAGAGCCGGCTGCCATTCCAGTGCTTCAGCGGCTGGTTGAAAGTGGACATCCTGAGCGTGAAACGGCTAGCGCGATGGCGCTGAGACGCATGTCAATAGACCAGGCGCAAGCGTGGGTTAAGAGCCTGGCGAGCAGTCCTAAGACACTTCGTCTCGCTGTGCAAGCAGCTGGAGTCATCGGCGATCCTGCAGACATTCCCTGGTTGATCCAACAGATGGCGAGTCCGCTTATGGCTCGGGTGGCGGGTGAATCATTCACGTTTATTACCGGAGTCGATCTCGCCTATGACGACTTGGATACCGATAAGCCGGAGGGTTTCGAAGGCGGCCCGACGGAGAATCCCGAAGACGAGAACGTGGACATGGATCCGGACGAAGACTTGCCCTGGCCCAATCCTCAATTGATCGAAAAATGGTGGTTCACCCACCGGCTGGAATTTACAGACGGCACGCGCTACCTGCTTGGGAATCCCATGACGATCGATTCGCTTAAAGAGGCACTGAAGAACGGCAAGCAGCGCCAGCGCCGTGCCGCGGCGATTGAACTCGTCATGCGCCAACCCGGCACCCCGCTCTTCAACACCAGTGCCACAGGTTTTCGGCAGCAGCAGCTTTTGGGCTTCAAGTGCTGAACATGCGTGATAGATGAAGACCGTCGACTCAAGAGTGTGCGCAAGGTTATTCAAGAGGGTGCCGAACGCGCAGGCCGGGAAACCGATGGTAGTCGTGATCGGCTGTGACCCATTCACTCCCACTTTCAATGGCGAGGGCAGCCAGAAATGCATCCGGCACAAGGTTCCCTTTGATGTCTGCGGAATTGCAGAGTCGGCAGAAGATGTCCCAATGGCGTGGTCCGGGAGCGATGATCGTGCAGGTTGGTTGTTGACGTAGCTCGTGCACAAATGCCAACGCCGCATTCATCGTGCTGGGCGGCGTAAATACCTTTTGGTGAGTGACCACGCGAATGAAGCCACTGAGCACCAGATCGGAGAGACCGTAAGCCTGATCTGAGTTGATCAGCTCTTCGAGCCAGGTGAGGTACTCGTGGTGGCGGTGAGAGTCTTGGCGATGGGCGTAGACCAGGATATTGACATCAAGAAGAACCATGCGGCTCTTCCATAAAAGTGAGCAGGGCTGCAGAGTTGTCCAAATCGACGCCGAAGCGAACTCCCTGCCCAGAGACGGTGGTGAGCTTCACAGCTTTGCGCGGCTGCTTGACCGTCCGGCGTGAGAGGACTTGTCGGAGGGCATCCTCGATCACGGCAGTCAATGACTTGCCAGTGTCATGCGCGAAGCGTTTAGCGGATTTCAGAAGTTGATCATCCAGGCGAATGGTTGTGCGCATATGTCAAAGCATACTGATGAGGCATCAATATGTCAATAAGTGAAGCGCTGCTTGTTAGTGAAGACTGATCACAGCCCTGCAGTCTTCGAGGCCGAGGGCTGGACCATGCGCTGACCTATACCCCGCCCTTCAACACCAGTGCCCTTACTCAGAAGCGTTAGCTGTGTGCAAAAATGGCGGGGCGGTTCAAATGAGGCCAGTCGGTCACCAGGTGGCCATCACTCGGTTTCAAGAATATGCAGCATGATTCATAGACAGGGTGGCTCACAGATGTCCCCTGAGCCGATTTTTGGTTTGCGTTGCCCATGGTGTGGCCGTATGGCGGTCAAGCCTAGCAGCCCGCCGGTGATATGTGAATCAAGAATTTGTGACTGTGGTGCCATAGCATTGGCCGCACCATCCCATGATACCGATGAAATCATCGATGATGCGATCAACGTTTTGGGGGGAATAGAAGATGCCTTCATGACTCCCCACGATAGTGACCGAGTGGCTGGGCTGAGACGGTTAGGCGTTGATATCGTAGAAGGCGAAATGGTTGCTGCAGATCGGGGGACAAGCCCGTTCGATCTTCGCGTGCTTTGGTTTCGTTACCTACACACAGACCCACGTGAGGACTGATGAGCGAGACAGCTCCTGCTCAGTGAGATTGTACCCAAGAATATCTCAGAGGAGGCTGAGGTCAATGCCCATTCTAAGAGATAGGGGTGAAAATAGAGGTGACATGCCGGAACGTTCTGGAGTTAGGCTGGAGGCTGTTATGAAAGCCATGTTGCTGCTTATGACCGGACTATGTGTCGCCGTCGCTATTTCGAATAGTTCAGCCGGAGCGGGGGAGATAACCGATGTATCTGGAGGTAAAGATCATCCCCTGGTGAAACGCTATGATGGCGCCGTGATCGTTCATTATGACCACAAAGCATTCGATGAGTACACAGTACCGCTGGGAAGGGAGGTTCCCAACGCTGAGTATCAGAAAGAACAATTTACCAAGTCCCTGCATTTGGAAGGAGAGGTCACACGTATTGTCTATTCGATTCCCAATGGTAGGTCATCGTTGGAGGTGATGAGGAACTACGAGCAAGACCTGAAGCGACGTGGGTTCACGACGCTCTATGCAGTGACGGGGGGAGAAGCTGAGAGAATTTTCTCTATCAGCAGACAATTCGATCGTGCGCACGGAAGTGATCATCGGTTCAGCGTGTGGAAACTCGCCCGGATGGAAGGGAATGCATACGTGATCCTCTACGCTCTGTCGAGCATCGGAGATCCATATTGGAGTTTTGAGCGTGGGCAAACCCAATTGCACGTTCAGGTCATTGTCGACAAACCCATGGAGGGCAATAGATTAGTTGGGGCGGATGAAATGGCTGACCAGATCGCTACCGGTGGTCGCGTCGCTCTGTACGGCATTTACTTCGACACCAACAAGACAGACATCAAGCCGGAGTCTGAACCCACCCTTCAAGAAATTGCCAAGTTGCTCACGACTCAGCCCTCCCTGAAACTCCTCGTGGTGGGACATACTGACAATGTAGGAACATTGGCCGCCAACATGGATCTTTCTCAACGGCGAGCGCAAGCCGTAGTCAATGCGTTACTCTCGAAGAAGACGGTTGGAAAAGATCGCTTGATGCCGTTCGGCGTGTCTTTCGCCGCGCCAATGGCTTCAAACCAAACGGAAGAGGGGCGAGCCAAGAACCGCCGAGTGGAATTGGTCCAGCAGTAGGCAGGGATAGTTCGTTCGTCGCGAGTACGTGACATGACGAGTGGTCAGGGGAAGACAACCAGGAATGAAACCGAGCAATCGTCCCGTTACGCTTTGGGAAAAACTAACGAGACCTACATCGCCTCACCAACCGTGGCTGGCGTTCCTATGCTAATGAGCGATCGTTCGAAAGTCAGAATAGGGATCGGGAGCTATTCCTTGGTGTGATGAGCAGTTGTTAGGTGTGAAATCGTATTGAAGTGGTTGGTTTTTTGCGAGATCCGCATGCCGCGGAGTCTAGCATTCATGCTGTTCAAGGAGGTGGGGGGTGGCAACATTGAAGTTTTCAGATCTCTGGCAACATCATCCCTATCCGGACAGCCCTTGTGATACCCGCTACTTCACGAACCAATGTGCTATCCGAATGGGTGTGGCCTTGCGGGGTGCCGGCGTCAACCTGGGATCATTTTGCGGGGCTGTGTGTTATCCCAACCTCAAACACAGTCCTAGGCATATTCTTCGAGCCCAGGAACTTGCGAATTGGCTGATGACCCAGACGAGCCTCGTAGGACAAGTGACAATTCATAAGAAAGTCACCAGTGGGAATTTTCTTGGAAGACAAGGCCTTGTCTTCATCAAGAATGGCTGGGGGCCGACAGATCACATCGATGCATGGAATGGGGACGCCCTGAAAGGTGGTGCACGGGAGTATTTTGCCTTGGGTGAAGAGGTGTGGTTTTGGGAGTTACTGTAATGAGATTACCAGTATTAGTCATCGGAGCCTTGTGTCTGTCATGCGGGATGACCCCTGAATCTCACGGGCAAGTAAGCGACTATGCAACCCTTTATGGATACGAATTTACGATTCGAGCCGAAGGAGACACCTGTGTCTTGAAATATGAGGGCTCTGTACAGAAAGGTCAGATACTCCTGGCCCCGCGCCCACCGTGCTACTTTCTTAGGCGAGAAAGCTCGGAGCCCCAGTCTTTTTCTTATCAGGACACATCGACTAACGCTGCCTTGATCGTCATGGGTTCACCAATTAGTAGGGAGCTAAGGCAGCGCTGGAACCTGCCTGATGACCTTATCTGCGGAGAGGAAATTCAAGGCCTCTTGATCAAAAAGCAGCAGATAACTCTTTCAAGTAGAGTGCTAAAAGCCGGTGTCTGGTGCAAAGATAAGGGGGCCGATGAAAAGGATTTTTGGCTTTTTGCTCATGAGAAGTAAGGGGGCAAGAACGTGTCGAAATGGGTTCAGATGGAAACTTCACCAACGGAACTCTTATCGCTGTGGCCAACTGATGACCATCGGATCCCTCAAGTCTTGGGAGATCTGTCGGCAGTACAATCTCATCGCTTCGGCAATCGAATTTGTCATGCGCCAAGTCGGCACACGTGCGGTAGGAACAGGGTTGCTGAGAACCGATACGAGATAATGGTTGGACGAGAGTAGGTGCAGGAGTATGCATGGTTTGTAAATTCACCTATTGCTAGGCTTTCGAGGAGAGCAGGATGTCTTATGTTGCGAATGATCTGACCGGTGACCCGCAAGGTTTCGAAAAGAAGTACAAAGGTAAGCTGATTGGAACCGGTCATTGTGTGCCGTTTGTGCAAGAAGTCACCAAGGCTCCGCATACAGGGCTTTGGAGGCGGGGAGAAAAGGTCAGGGACAACAAGGTAATTAGGCCCGGCACGGCTATCGCGACGTTCGATTCCGAGGGGACTTACAAAAACAATACTGATGGGAGCTCTCACGCAGCCATCTATGTCCAGCAAGACGCGGTTGGCATTCAGGTCTGGGACCAGTGGAAAACTCGTGCGAATGGAGCCGGCACGCGCTGGATCAGGTTTGAGCCTTTCGGGAAGAGTCCAAAGCCGGTCAATGATGGAGACAATTACTATGTCATTGAGTAGGTTGCGCTATCAGTTCGTGGGAATGGCTTGTTTTGGATGGGTTTGCGTATGGGGAAATATTTTCTCAACCTGGGCCGGGGAAATGGACCTGCACTGTCCCACGATTATCCATACTACAGAACATACGCAGCCGATCAATGGTTGGAACTCGCGCAACGGCGAAGCTGAACGCGCTCTCGGAGGAGTATCCTTCTATAGTATCGGGATCGACGGCCGGGAATATGAACTCGCTCCAGATAATCAAAAGGAAGAAAAACGCATCATAAAGAATCTGTGGGAGGTACATCGATACAGAGATCCCGGTGCGGATTTGGTACTGCGTTGTCACTATCGAAATACTACCCTTCAGCTTCAGACCAAAATCCCCCCGAATGTTCACACATGTCGTTTTGATGCGGAAATCGGTTCGAAAGGAAAAGTACTTAAGGTTATTGGCATGGATTGCAAATAATAGGACATGCTGGCAAATCTGAATTGGGAGCAGGGAACCGGAACTCACCCCGAGTGCTCCGTTTTCCGGCCGCAGACATTCGTGGAATAGGCAGGTTCGACAATGGGCGGCGGACGCACACCAGGACCAATTGGATCGGATACCAGGCCATTGCACGGGTCCTTTGATCCACATTTCCCGATTGGCGGGTTCGGAACTCCCGGTCCGCTCGGTTTGAATGAGGGGGGGGCCACAGGACCACAGTTGACCGGTTGGCCCCGGCAGATCTCCTGGAATTCAGGCCGAGTGGGAAGCTCGCATCCGGACTAGTATTCAACAGGGAACAAGTCTCGGGACTGCCCCAGCCGGATGAACGCGAGATTATGTCAAGGGGCACCCAATTCTCCCCAGTTCGGGGCATCGAAAATTCCCCGCCTCGGTTATGTTGCCGATGATGCTTCCTCGACGCGCACCAATCCCGCTTTGAGCTTCTCCTTCAGTCGGTACGAATGGCCACGGATATTGATCGTGATCGCGTGGTGGAGCACCCGGTCGAGGATCGCGGTCGCGAGCACCCGGTCGCCAAACACCTCGCCCCAGGCTCCGAAGCTCTGATTGCTGGTCAGAATCATCGGCCCCTTCTCGTAGCGACGCGAGATGAGCTGGAAAAACAAGTTGGCTCCGGTGCGGTCAATCGGTAGATAGCCGATCTCATCAATGATCAGTAACCGGGGAATCGTGTAGAGCTTCAACTTGTCGTCCAATCGATTCTCCGTCAGCGCCCGCGTGAGCGTGGCGATCATGGCCGCGGCGGTGGTGAACAACACCCGGTAGCCCTGTTCAATGGCTTTGAGCCCCAGCCCGATGGCCAGGTGGCTCTTGCCCACCCCGGGCGGCCCCAGGATCACGACATTCTCGCCGTGCTCGATGAAGTGACAGGTCGCCACCTGCTGGATCTGCTTCTTATCCAGGGAGGGCTGGTAGCTGAAGTCGAAGGCCTCCAGGCTCTTCACGAAGGGAAACCGAGCCAGGCTGGTGCGCATCGTGATGTTCTTCTCCGCCTTGGCCGCGACTTCTTCGCCCAGCACCTGGTCGAGAAAGTCCGCGTAGGAAAGGTCCTTGGCGGCCGCCTCCTGTAAGAGCGCGTCGAGCCGCTCGCGGCTCTTGAGCAGCCGCAGGCGCGTCAGTTGTTCACGGAGCCGTTCCAACTGAGCCGGGTTCATGGGCGTACCTCCACGGGCACACTCCCGCACACCGCCTCATAGCACGCCAGATCCCGCACTTCGACCTCCGGCAGCGCGCTGGGGGAACGCGCCGGGTCACGCCAGGTCGAGCGGCGTTGACGGGCCGTCCGTGCACTGGCGCCGGGGCCGTGCTCGGGCAGGATGCGGAATTGGTGGGTGCCGGATAAGACGGGATGCGTCGCCACCTCGCGGTCGCGATGGAAGATGTGCACGGTGTCTCCCCGGCGCTGTACCTCGACCCGCTGGCCGATGAGGCGGAAGGGCACGGAGTAGCGGTTGGTCGCCAAGCTGACCAAATAGTCCTCGGCGACGATGCGGGAGACACGGGCCTCCTGCTGGAAGCTGCGGTGCCCCGCCAGCGGCACCAGCTGCCCGCGTTCTCGCTCAAAGCGTGCAATGGGTGGTTCGTGGGTCGTGCCGTGGAGCCGGCAGTCCGCGATGGTCGCGTTCCATTCATCCAGCTGGGCTTGGAAGTCCACGAGATCGATGAACGTCCGGCCGGGCAGAAAATTCCGCTTCACATACTTGACGCCCGATTCGACCTTGCCCTTGGTCTGCGCCCGATAGGGCCGACAGACGCGCGGCTCGAAGCCCCAGTAGTCGGCAAACGCTTTGAACGTGGGATTCCAGATCCGCCGCCCCGTGTCATCCGCATAACAGACCGTCCGCGGCCGGTCATAGAGATGTTCGCGGGTGTGGCCCCCGAAATGGGCAAAGGCCCGCTCATGGGACTCGAGAAACTGGGCGAGCCGCTCATCCACACAGGCGTAATAGAACCCACGGCGACTGAAGCCCAACGTCAGCACGAACACATG
>CABVSR010000019.1 GCA_902500995.1 uncultured Nitrospira sp. | reverse complement strand
GGCATCAAGAAGGATATGCCGGCCTGGTGTGAGACGACCGGCCATGAAATGGTGGGGCTGGAAGAGGAGCAGAGTTCTTCCAAACGGATCTACAAGGCCTTCGTCAAAAAAGCCAAGTAGCCGCATGCAGCGGCAGCCACGCGGAGACGAGGCCGTCATGTGTTCGCCAAGCCGGAGGGGATGGTTGCCCGCCTCCGGCTTTTTTCTTGTCCCGGGCTTGCCCCACAAGTAGGCAGGCGCCCCCGGCAACACATTGCGCATCCATCGCGTGTCGCGCGCCTCGCCTGCGTGGCCTGCAGAAGGAATGCCGTGAGTCAAATTGTCGAATGTGTGCCCAATTTCAGTGAAGGCCGGAATCCCGAGGTCATCCAGGCCTTGGTCCAGCTGGTTCGATCCGTGCCCGGTGTGGCCTTGCTGGATGAATCACACGATGCCGACCATCACCGTGCCGTCGTGACGTTCGCCGGACGGCCCTATGCCGTCGCCGAGGTGGCCTTTCAAATGGCGCGGCTGGCCTCTCAGCTGATCGACTTGCGAAGCCATCATGGTGAACATCCGCGCGTCGGCGCGACGGATGTCATGCCGTTCGTGCCCATTCGCGAAGTCAGCATGCAGGATTGTGTGCAATTGGCGCGCATGGTCGGCCAGCGGATTGGAAATGAGTTGAAGATCCCCGTCTTTCTCTACGAACAGGCGGCGGCGAGGCCTGAGCACGTGCAACTGGAATGGATTCGAAAAGGCGGCTTGAAGGGACTGGCGGATCGGATGGCCGCGGACCCCTCCTGGGTGCCGGACTTCGGCCCGAAACAGTTGCATCACACCGCCGGAGCCACCGTGGTCGGCGCGCGGTGGCCGCTCATTGCCTTTAACGTGAATTTGAAGAGCGCGGACCTGTCGGTTGCCAGGGCGATTGCGAAGGCGGTTCGGCAGTCGAGCGGAGGGCTTCCATGCGTGAAGGCGATCGGCGTCGAACTCAAAAGCCATGGGCTTGTGCAGGTCTCGATGAACCTGACGAACTATGAAGAGACGCCGCTTCACGTGGCGTTCGCCGCGGTGGAGCGAGAAGCCGCGTCCCGGGGAGTCGGCGTGGCGGGGACGGAAATTGTCGGACTGGTGCCCGAACAGTGTCTCATTGATACCGCGGAGCAGGCGCTGCGTCTCGATCGATTTGAAGGAAGGCAGGTGCTCGAAATGCGATTGGACAGTGCCGAATCGCGAGCGGCGATTGGGCGGCTGACGGGGTCACAGCCGGGCAAGGAGTCGCCGTCGCTGCCGGCGAAATCCAGCACACCCAGTGTGACCGTGGCCGCTGAGCAGGGGTTGACGGGGGGCAGTGTCGGCGCGCTCGCGGCCTCTTTCGCGGCGACGCTCGGCACCATGGTGGCCAAACTGAATCGTGCGCGCGCGGCTGAAAAACGCCTATCCGAGATCGGGACGAGGCTGCGCGAATTGGTGCAGGCAGATCGGGAGGCCTATGCGCTGGTGCTCCAGGCGAGGAAGCTTCCACCGAACCACCCGGATCGCGCCCTGCAACTCGCATCCGCTGGATTGGGCGCGATTGAAACCCCGATGGAAATCGTGAAGCTCTGTTGCGAAGTGATCCCGCTTCTCCGCGGCCTCTTGGCGCATGCGAAGCCGGAGCTTCAGCCGGACCTGAAGATGGGCATTCAACTGGCGGATGCGGTCATCGATGGCTGTGTGGACATGGTCGGAGAGAACATGAAAGCGCAATCAAATCAGCAACTTGTTGCATCGATTCGGGAACGTTTTGCCGTTGCGGAACAAATGCTTGTGGATGCGAAATCGCTATGCTACACTCCGCCCTTCGATTCGTGGTCCCAAAACCTGTTGAATATCCTGAAACTTCGGTGAAAGAGAGTCGAAGGTAGCTGACGATGGAAATTAAGGTCTTCAATAACAACGTTGAAAAAGCTCTGAAGGTCGCCAAAAAGAAACTGGCGGGCGAAGGATTGTTCCGCGAACTGAAGCGCCGCCGGTATTACGAGAAGCCGAGTGTCCGGAAAAAGGCGAAAGAGCGGGAAGCTCAACGCCGCCGCCAGAAGTGGCTTGCAAAGAGACGCCCCGAATAGACGTCAGGCGTTTTTCCCTCCGCCGACCATCGCGACGATTGCCCATCAACTCTACTTTCCGGCACCTCCATGCAGGCGCATGAGATCCACGCCGTCATCCGAACGGTCAAACGGGAGATCGCCCGCTGGCCGGATCCGGTGGTCGGCGTCGTAGCCAAAGAGTCCGGCCGCGATCCCTTCCTGGTGCTGATTTCCTGCCTGCTCAGTCTTCGAACCAAAGACAAGACCACCGCCGAAGCCAGCGCCCGGCTCTTTGCGTTGGCTTCAACGCCGCAGACCATGCAGCGCCTGTCCCGATCGGCTGTCGAGTCAGCCATCTATCCTGTTGGATTCTACCGGACCAAGGCCAAGCACATTCAGCAGATTTGCACGCAACTGCTGGATCGCTACCAGGGTCGAGTGCCGGACCGCATCGAAGAGTTACTAACGTTGCCGGGCGTGGGTCGGAAGACGGCCAATCTGGTCGTGACCGTCGGTTATGAGAAACCGGGTATTTGTGTCGACATCCATGTCCATCGCATCAGCAACCGGTGGGGTTACGTGAACACGAAAACTCCCGATCAGACGGAACAGGCTTTGCGCGGTATCTTGCCCCGCAAGTATTGGATCACGTTCAATGACCTCCTCGTGCCCTTCGGGCAGAACCTCTGCCAGCCCGTGTCTCCCTTCTGCAGCCGGTGCAAGATCGCCGTCTATTGCGATCGAGTGGGCGTGACGAAAAGCCGTTAAGCGTCAAGCGTCGATTATCGCTATCAGCCACCGGCTCCTCAGCGAGATTCTGAGCGACGAGATACGACAGACGCGGTCAAATGAAGAGCTTCGTCTCCGCCTGCGCGGTCAGAGAGAGAATGGCAGGGAGGCCGAGGACTTCATCCACATTCCGTTCGACTGCGCCCGCTTGAACTCCCATATATTCGAGTCCCGCGCTACAGGCGATGAGGCGAAATCGCCCGACGAGTCGGGCTTCCTGAAACATCTCGGAAATCGTGGGAACCTTTTTCTCCTTCAGCAGCCGTGTGACTTCGCCGGCCGAGGCGGCATATTCGGGAGGAAAGTCGATGTGGTCGATCCGGCCTTCAGCCAGTTTCTTGATGGTCCAAAACAATAACACCACGATCACATCCTTCCCCATGGCTGCGGCAGTGAGGCCGAGCGTCGCGACCTGGTGCAACTTGTCATAGGTGGCGTTGTGGGCAAAGATGACGAATTTGGGCTGATCGGCCATGGGCACTATTTGACCTTCTGTCTGGTTTTGACACTATTGATAAAGTCGCTGATGGCCGCATCCACCTCGGCCGGGGTCATGGCGCGATCGTGCATCTCGCTCTCATCGAGCAGGTAACGCTCTCCTTGTTTCTCCTGCCGCACGATCACGGAATTTTCCGGCGTGACCTCCACCCGCATAAACCATTCTTTTTTGCCCTGCGTCATGACGACTTCTTTGCCGAGCCCGATTTTTGTGATCTCGATCTGCAGATCAGATTCTACGGCGGCATCCGTAGCTCGTGCCTGCTGGGCGATGACGCCGGTGACGTTCAGCGACAAGACCAGGCCGAACAGGGCCGAGCGGCAGGCCAGGGAGCGGAGAACGGTCAGCGTCACGCGGCTGGAGAGCGGCGGCATGGTGCGGAATTATAACCGGCAGAACAGGCAACGTAAACCCGCCGCCTTCGAACCCTTTCCGGCGCGCAAAGCCCCATGCTAGGATGCGCCGGTGATGAGCGACATGTTGGCGCAGATCGAGTCCTACGTGCCGGGAAGCGTCCTGATTTGGTTCGCGGTTTCATCCGTCTTCATGTTCGTGGGAACCCTAATCGCGATTCCCATCATCCTCATGCGGTTGCCGGCGGATTATTTCGATACCCGCATCCCTCGTCCCTGGATGGAAAATCACCACCCGGTGCTGCGACTGCTCGGGCATATCGTAAAAAATGTCGTCGGGGCGGTGTTTCTCTTCGCGGGATTTCTCATGCTGTTCTTGCCGGGGCAGGGTCTCCTGACGATGTTGATCGGCTTGTCGTTGATTGAGTTTCCCGGCAAGCGGCGCGTGGAAGCCAAAATTGTGGGACAATCCACCGTCCTGAGCACGATCAATGCCATGCGAGCCAAGTTCGGCAAACCGCCGCTGATCATGGCGCCGGACAGCTAGCAGTCAGCTCACTGAGGCCTATTCACGTGCCCACTCTCTACCTCATTGACGGGAGCGCCTACATCTATCGGGCGTTTTTTGCCCTCCCCCCCTTAAGCAACTCCAAGGGCCTGCAGACCAACGCGGTCTACGGCTTCACGACCATGTTGCTGAAAGTGCTGCGGGATCATCGCCCGGACTATGTCGCAGTCGTGTTCGATGAACCAGGTCCGACCCACCGGCATGAGGCCTTCAAAGAATACAAGGCGCAACGACCTCCCATGCCGCAAGGCATGAGCGCGCAGATTCCCTATATCCACCGCGTGGTGGAAGCGCTGTCTCTGCCCGTCATCCGGCAGGCCGGATACGAAGCCGATGATCTGATCGGCACCTTGGCGAGGAACGGTGAGGGGCAAGGCCTCGATGTTGTGATCGTCACCAGCGACAAGGACATGTTCCAGTTACTGACCCCGAACACTCGCATTTACGATCCGGTGAAAGACAAGTGGTTCAGCGAGGCGGATTCCCTGGTACGGTTTGGCGTGGAGCCGGCCCGTGTCGTCGAGATCATGGGCCTCATGGGGGATACCAGCGACAATATCCCCGGCGTCAAAGGGATCGGTGAAAAAACGGCGGTGAAGTTGATCACGCAGTTCGGCACGATTGAGGAATTGTTGCGCCGTGTCGAAGAAGTCACGCCGGCCAAAACCAAGAATCTTCTGCTGGCGCAGGGCGACAGCGCCCGCATGAGCAAGCAACTGGCGACCATTCAATTGGATTGCCCGATCGAATTTGTCCCGTCGCATTTTCAGGCGACAGCGCCGCAGACCAACAGGCTCGTCGGCCTGCTGCGCGAACTGGAATTCCTGACCTTGGCGAAGGCCTTTCAGGGCGAGACGCCCGAGCAGAATCGGCTCGGGGCAGAGGTCGAGCGCATTCACGATGCCACGGGTGCGGAGAATTTTCTGAAGCGGCGGCAATCGGATGCCATGCTGGGCCTCGCATGCGTGTTGAGCGGCGAGGCCGGCGTGCGAGCGAACCTGCGAGGCTGTGCTTTCGGCTGGCCGGACGGGGCTGCCGCGTTTGTTCAGGGTGAGGCACAGGATTGGCCCGCACCACTCACCGCCTATGTGAAGGATGGGAACAAGCCGAAGGCGGTGCAGGATCTCAAGCCGGCGCTGCTGGCGCTTCACCGGCAGGGGGTCGATATGCCGGGCCCTTACTTCGATACGATGGTCGCCGATTATTTATTGAACCCCAATCGCCGCGCGCACACGCTGGAAGCGATCGCCATGGACCTATTGGCGTATCAGCTGGGTGCCAGTGAGGAGGCGGGCAAAGGGCCACAATCACTCTTTGATGTCGATGAAAGCCTGGTCCATCGAACCGGCGAGGCGGCGGCGGTCACGGCCAAGGTTGCGCCGTTATTGCGCGAACGGCTGAGCGAGCAGGGCAGTCTGTCGCTATTCGAGCAAGTGGAAATGCCGCTGGTGCCGGTGTTGGCCGAAATCGAACGCAATGGATTCTTACTCGACGTTGAAGGGCTGCACGGGTTGAGCAAAGAGCTGGAGCGGGAACTCGAGCAGATGGTCGGCACGATTTACCGGTTGGCCGGCGGAGAATTTAACATCGGCTCGCCGAAGCAGTTGGCCACGGTGCTATTCGAAACGCTGGGCCTGAAGCCGTTACGCAAAACAAAGACCGGTTTTTCCACCGATGAAGACACGTTGACGCAACTGGCGAGTCAGCACGAGCTTCCCGCGCAAATCCTCAGCTATCGCACCCTGACCAAACTCAAATCGACCTATGTCGATGCCTTGCCGCAGCTGGTCAATCCCGAGACCAATCGACTTCATACGTCGCTCAATCAAACGGTGGCCGCTACCGGGCGGCTTTCTTCGACCGATCCCAATCTCCAAAACATTCCGGTGAAGGGCGACTATGGCCTGCGCATCCGTGAAGCCTTCATTGCGCCGCCCGGCCATCACCTGCTCTGCGCCGACTATAGCCAGGTCGAGCCGCGCATTCTGGCCCATCTCTCACAAGATCCCCGATTGTTGGAGGTGTTCGAGAAGGGCGAAGATATTCACACGGCGACGGCCATGGAGATTTTCAATCTGCCCGCCGGCGAGGTCACTCGCGAGATGCGGCGCGCGGCCAAGAGCGTCGTCTTCGGAATTGTCTATGGCATCAGCCCGTTCGGCCTCGCCTCGAACATCGGAGTCCCCCAAGCCGATGCTAAAAAATACATCGAGACTTTTTTCGAGAAGTTTTCGGCGGTGCGGGCGCTGATGGATCGCAACATCAACGACGGCAAAACCAAGGGGTATACGACCACGATTCTTGGCCGCCGCCGGCCCATCCCGGAATTGCAGAGCGGCGATCCGTCCCAGCGCGGCGTAGGCGAGCGCATGGCGGTCAACAGTCCCATTCAAGGCTCGGCTGCGGACCTCATCAAAGTGGCCATGATCAACGTCCACCGGCGCCTGCAAGGCGAACTGCCTCGCTGTAAGATGATCCTGCAAGTGCACGATGAGTTGATCTTCGAGGTGCCGGACCAAGAGTTGGAGCGGGCGAAACACCTCGTCAAAGCGGAAATGGAAGCAACCGGCGAAGCGTTGGGGTTATCGGTCCCCCTCAAGGTGGATGTGGGGGTGGGGTGTAACTGGCGCGTCGCCCATCCGTAGGCGGATGTTGAAACGGGCTGCTGGCCGCGTTCTCAGTCGCACGTCTCCCTGCGACGTACGCTAGGCTGTACGTCTCAGTCGACGTGCTCCTTGCGGCCTTGCCGGCAGCCCGTTTGAACATCCTGACAGACTTCGAATATTGCACAGGCGTGTCGAGACAGTTCAGCCATGTCACCGCGGAAGCGTACATTGACCATACACGACGCGGAATTTCAGGCCTTGGTCCAGCAGGCGCTCGATGGCCTTCCGGAGGAATACGCCAGGCGGATGACCAATGTCGCCGTGGTGGTGGAGGATGAACCGTCCTCGGAGGTCCTCGCCGATCTCGACATGGACGAAGACGAAGATCTCCTCGGGCTCTATCAAGGGCTTCCTATCGATAAAGAGTCCTTCTTCCAGGCCGGCGGGCAACTACCGGCTAAAATCTCGATCTATCGCGGGCCGATCCTCAGACTCTGCCGCACGAAACAAGAAGTGGTGCAGGAAGTGCGCGATACGGTCGTGCACGAAATCGGGCACCATTTCGGTTTCGACGACGACGAGATGCCGTACTAGCAGATGAAATCAGAGGCTATGAAGGCAAAGCTAGCTTCGGACATTTGGCATCTCGCGGTGGCTGCTGTGTTTCTTTTGGTCGTGACGCCTGGCTGTGCCATCCATGCCTGGCGAGTAGCTTCCACGGACGGTGGAGAGCAGTCGATCTCTTCATATGCTCAACAGCCTGGGACAGCGATGTACTACAACGTGCCGGCAGTATTCGAGAAACGGCCGGCTATAGAGACGGGTGACTCCTATGAAAGGTCACGATCGGCTCGGCAGTTCGCTGAACTCTTGAGAGATGCACTCACGAAAAATCCCGTCTTTGAAAAAGCAATTCTCACTTCTGAGGCGCCTGAACGAGGCTATTATGTATCTGTGGACGTCACCCACGTTCCTCACCTAAGCTCCTCAGCTGCACTCAAGATAGTCCCGTGTTCTGTGACCCTCGTTGTGATTCCCTGCTATCTCGAAGACGCAGTCGAGTATAGGATCAGTTATCAATTGTTCAAGGACGGCAAAGAGCTAGGCACCTACCGTGAGATGGTTCAACAGAAGACTCTTATGTGGAATCTCATTTTGCTGGCAATCCCATTTATCGCTGATTCTTGGACGGCAGAGCCGTGGAGATTTTCAAAGGAACAGGCGATTGCAGAGACATCAGTTAAATTCTGGCGAGATGCGCGGGCAGATGGACATTTTTAGTTGTACGACACAACGTGAGTTTCGTCGGGACGGTTCTTTCGGACTGCTGGTTGTGGGCCTAGCGGCCGTGCTCTCGTCTTGTTCGTGGATGGGGGTCGGATCGGTGAGCCCTTTGTGAAGAGACGCAGATGCTCCCGCCGTCGAACCCTCGAGCAAGCGGATATTTTATAACATCGACTTGAGTCTCGAATATGGAGCGATTGCCGATGCCATTCGACAGGGATTCGGAACTGACTCAGGTCGACCAGAGGCGATCTACATTTCGGAGCCACCGAAAGATGGATTATTTTACAAGGTTACGTTGGATCGCCGGCCTCGTTCGGCGTTGTCTAATTTCTGGGGGTTCCTGTCTGTGTTGAGTCTCGGAATTCTCCCCTTCTACGATCATGAAGGGGAACGAGTGAGCGTGAGATATGATCTGTATGTTGACCGTCAATTCAAACGGTCATATGCCTATTTGGCGAGTCGAAGGGGGCTATTCTGGTTGGGTGCTCCGCTGGTAAAGCCGTTGCTGCCTTCCGATTGGTCAGAGAGCATCGTTGCCCACGACGTATGGCTCAGCGTTTTCCGAACTACCGCTCGGCAGGTTATGGCGGATGTGAAGCAAGACGAAATTCTGGGCTTGCAATACGCACGATGGGAGACAAGTCAGGACGTATGGCACCTGCCTATTAAATGAGAGGGCCTGCCATCGCTCGAATCCTCCTCCGAGCCGCCCAGAGCTTCGGGTGATTGCCCCATACTTCTTACACTACTGCCACGCCTAATAGTCAGGAAGCCCGAGCATCGTTTTCCAGCGGTCAACATAAGTCCAATCGACGCGTAGGTCTGTCTGGCGCGCACGGATTTTTTCCAAGTCGGCGCGATCCTGGAGTCGTCCGGCGACCATCTTGAGGATGACGAGATCTTCGATCGACAGCATGGGAACTTGTAGCGCCCCAAACACAACCGTATGCCTGCGTTCCAATGCGCTACGAAGGTAGGCTGAGTCTGCCAAAAGGAAATCGACGACGACTTCCTGTCCGGATCGGATTCCCACAATCCGCCAAATCGAGATCCCCTGGAAGACCATGGGGCTTGGATGGATGATAGTGGAGTCGAAGAGAGATGAGACGAGCGCCTGTAGTTGTTCGCGTGAAGGCGGATCCAGCAGAATGAGGAGGTCAATGTCCGTCGTGGCTCGAGGTTCCACCAGGGCGCTGTAGGCCCACCCCCCGGCCAGCGCATAGGTCACGCCGCGTCGGTTGAAGTCGGTGATGAGGTCGGAAAACGTGCGGACTAGGATTGGCTCGGCTGCCATGCCTGCTCTTTGGCCAGTCGGATTTCGTGCATGACCTGGGTGATCTCCTCACCCTCGCCAGGCCCATTCCGCTGCGCGATCACGGCCTGACGCAAGGCCAGCCCCAGCTCTGTCAGTTCGAACGTGCGGCGCAAGTTCTCGGCAATACGCCGGTTGTCTGGGAAGGGAGGTGATTGGGGCATGACCGGGCTCCAAGCAAAGGCGGATTCTGAAGTCGAGTCTACGCGATGCCTCGATAGGGAGCAAGCAGGAAGGTGTGTTTGGCTGATCTGCTGCCACCTCTAGAGAGACGTGCAGCGGAGATTGA
Source organism: uncultured Nitrospira sp. (assembly GCA_902500995.1). GTDB lineage: Bacteria > Nitrospirota > Nitrospiria > Nitrospirales > Nitrospiraceae > Nitrospira_A. The sequence continues at coordinate 75,007 of CABVSR010000019.1, read as the reverse complement.
GTAGGGGATGAACAAATCGGATGGGGTCAGCAGCCAGGTTTACGAGTACAGCCGCCCGACGATCTGATTGAAGTTGAACAGCATGGCGTTGGCGCGGGTGTAAGCGGCGTGACCGTAGTAGTGGTCGCGGACATTGGTTGAGCTCGTGCAGTCTTTGTAATCGACGAGCAGGCACTGCCCTTCGCTCGGAAAGCGGGTGGCGCGGCGCGCGCATTCCACCCAGCGTTCGAAGCCATCGTAGGGTTCCAGCAATTCCCACACAGCTTTATTGGCGGCCTTGGCGCTTTCAGGAGGCAGAGCGTCGCTTCCGGCCACAGCCAATTCCTGCACGTAGTCGCCACACCAGGCGATCGGCATTTCCACGGTGATCTGCGGCAAGTCCATTTTGGAGAGCCAGGTCTTTCCGTCGGTGCGCAGATTGCGGTGGTTCACAATGTGAAGCAGCTTGCCGATGCCGGAGGGATCCCATCCGTAACGCACCGGTGTGCCGAAGGTTACGATATCGAGGGCTGCGCCATTGAGCAAGGATCCCGAGGTCAGCAAGGGATCGATGCGCTGAATAGTCTGTGCATCCGGGCCCTGCGGGTTCGCTGCGAGGAGCAGGTCGAACAGCGCTTTCCTCCCCGTGATCGGTGAAGGGCAGAGCAGGTTCGTCGCCAGCGCGAGCACGAGTCCGGAATGCCCATGGGCTTGAATCAGGATTCGATCCCCCGATCCCAACTGGTGTTCGGTCACTAGCGCACGCAGACGATCCAACAGCCGGCAGGCAGCCAAGGCGCGGCCGAGATGATGGTGCTCGCTGGACCAAAGTTCGCGCAGGCAGGCGATGGGTTTGGCGACGTGCTGATTGAGGGCTTTGCGGCATCGCTCCACGATCGATGCGGTGAAATTGCCTGCATCGCCGATTTGGCTGTCGAGGAGTGTTTTGGTCGCCTCGTCATTGGCCAGCGGCGGTTTCATGCCGCCAGGGAGCGGTGTGATGCCGTTGCTGCCTTCCCGCATGAACGAGAGGAGCGAATCCAACCCGGAGATGCCGCGTGAATAGCCGCGCTTGAGGCCGCCCACTTCGTCGAGCCGCCCTAAGCCGAAGATGTCGGTGCCGGGGATAGCCCCGTGCAGGAAGACAATCAGCCGCACGCCGGCCTGCGAGAGTTTCTGACCGGCCTGACCCATGGCTGCCTGCCAAGCGGGCGAATCCATGTCAGGCGGCGGCGTCCAGTCCGCGTAAGTCAGGCGGTCGCCGGGATTTTTCCGAGACAATTCATCATGCTGGAAATTGTTTTCGATCGGCATGGGAAGATTGTCTTACCCGAAACGCAACCTGAAGTTCAATGGAGGGGTGGAGAGGAAGTGGGCGAGGTTAACGGCCTGCGGAGGATTCGGTGGTGGATTCGGTTGAGCGGGGTGAGTGCAGCTTGGGTTTCGGCATGACGGCCACCGCAGTGCAGGTCTTTGCCTCGTCGTTGATGCGGCGATCGATGATCGTGACACCCTGCAGATATTCTTGCACGATTTCCTCGCGCACGATTTCAATATCCTGTTCCGGTTCGCGGCCGGTGCGTTCTCGTAGGCGGTCGATGGCATGTTCCTTTACCTGCACGCGGATTTGTTTGGCGATGTCGGCCCGGGCGGCCAGCTCGGACACTCGCTGGCAGACCAGTTTCCCTTTGCTCAGATCACCTTGGCCCTGTCCGACCAGGAACTGGTCCCTGTTGTAGGTCGGAGCGGTCTCGGGTTGTGGCCGGGCCCTGTTCGTGGGTGCGATGCCCTGTTCTCGCGCGCGAAGCTGCTGAAAACTCTGTTCGGCGTGGGTGCGAACATCTTGGGGGGTGGAGTCAATGGCCATGGCGGAGGTGGTCAAGAGCGCAGTCCAAGCCATCGACAATGCCATCTGGATCTGCCGCGCTGTCATCGTCATGGCTATTTTCCCCCCTGATTGCTGTGGGTGGAACCGCTTTGCGGAGAGGACTGGGGAGGGGAAACCGGTGGTGTGTGGTGACTCCCAAGAGTAGCGGTGTCCGATGATGAGGATGCCGGATTTGAGGAGAGACCGCCACCTGCTCGATAAGTGCGCAATGTCTGATAAGTCGGCGGACTATCTGGCGCGGGGATTTGGCGATAGGTCGGCATTGTGCTGCGGTTCGGCATAGACGGGATGGTGCCGGGAGACGTTGGTTGTTGCGGCACGACAGAATATCCCGGCAAAAATGGCACGGTATGCGGAACCGGAGGCTGACGAGGTTGAGGCGGTGCCGGTGGAGACTTGGTTCCCACTGTCTGCCGGGCGATGGCGAGGTGAGGATTATCCGGGTTCAACCGGCCAGCGATGGCGAGTAATGCTTGGACCTGGGTCACGCCTGCCGAAGGGTACGGCTGCGCGAAGGGGGCTATCAACACCCAGTCCGTCCAGGCCTGCGCGACCATGGCGTCCGCGTCGGCCTGATTGAGCAGGTCGGTGCGTTGCCGGGTCAATGTCCGGGTCTGCTCGGGTGAATTCGCGCGTGCGAGTGCTTGATTCGCGTCGTCGAGTTGCCGGTGAAGGTCGTCGATATTGTTTTTCAGCGCGACCAGTTCCTGTCGCGCGTCCTCATGTTGTCTTAAGGCTGCAATGGCCCGCGCCGCCTCTTCGCTGTCCACTTGCGCCTTGAGTGAGACGCGGATCACGACCACATCTCCATCGAGCCCGGTGTCCACCTGTTGATCGAGCACCAGTACCATCCCGGCCGTATAGCTGCGAATGTCATCCTGCGTGACGTTGAGGTCGCGCACGACGGTGACACTCTCCAGATAGGATGCGACCTGCTCCAGCGCCTGTTTCTTCGCCTGTTCCGTCGCGAGCCGGATCGCGTCGATCTTCGTTTCCCGATCCGTCATCCGATGCACTCCCGTTGCGGTCACCACACGAATGTCGGCGAAACTCGGCGTGGGGTGGGCGAGAAGGAGCAGGCTCAGCCCTGCGGTGATGAGGCAGAGTAGGGGAACGACGCGCGGCTTGCGTCGAGACTCGACGGGGAGGAAACCGCGGTCGCTGGTATGACGGGTGTGGGGCATGGCTTGGCACCGTGGCGAACATGAATTCGGCAGCTGGATTTCCCTGGGCGCGTCCGATTCGGTCAGGATACCATCGAACCCGCTCGGGCGCCATGAGAGCCGGGTTTCGTACCTTGCCTTCCCGGAAAACAGCGTGCTAAGGTATTTTTTCTTCGCGTCATAATCGATCGTGTGGTGAGGTTTCTCATGAGGGTGATTCGCAATATTTCAGCCGCCTCGGTGACATTTTGCCTGGGTTTTCTGCTGAGCATGATAGTCCTGGCCTCATCTGCTCCGTCGGCGGCCTTCGCCGCACGGGATACGGGAATCGTTCCGCCCCCAGCGCCGGCCGGGATGACGGAACATGTCATCCTGTTTGTCCTGGAAGGGTTCGGACAGGAGTCGCTGAAGAGCGGCGCGATGCCGGTCCTGTCTTCGCTGGTGAAAGATGGCGCGGTCACCTGGTCGGCCACGGCCGTCTCGCCCGCCCGCCGGCTGCCGACTATGGCGTCGCTGGTGACGGGGATGCCGGTGGCCAAGCATGGCATCACTTGGAACGTCTTTGAATTCAGTCGCGGATACCCGCGCGCCCCGACGGTCTTTGATTATCTGGATTTAAGCGGCGGCCGGGACAGCGCGATTTTCTATATGGATGAATCCTTGTACCAGCTCGCGAAGCCGGAACCCTACACGGATTATCAGATGTGCGGCCCGCTCAGAGCCGAGTGCAACCCCGACCGTTTAGTCGGATATGTGCGCGACTATTTTAAGAAAGCCACGAGCGGGTCCGGTCATGGCCACGCCATTCCGTCCTTACCGCACCTGTTGGTCGTGCACCTGCCGGTTCCCGGGCGTGTGGGGGAAGTAGAAGGCTGGAAGTCGGCTGCATACAAGGATGCGTTGAAGGCCGTGGATAAGGCCATGGGGACCGTGCTCAACCTGTACCGCGATCTTGGCTTGATCAAACGGACGACCATTTTTGCCACGTCGCTGAGCGCTTTCGGAGAAACGCAGTTTTCTTCTGGCGAAATGTCCGCCGACCAACCGAAGGCGGTTCCAGTCGTGCCCTGGATTGCCTCAGGCGTCGGCATTAAGTCCGGCCATGCGATTCGCCAGCCGGTGTCGATTATCGATACCGGGGCGACCGTGATGCGGGCGCTCGGACTGACGACCTATACCGAATGGGAGAGTCAGCCGGTCGAAGAAATTTTCAAGACCGCATTCACGGCGGCTCCTGTCAATCCACTCCTGCAATAGAGGCCCAATGCGTATCTCGCCACAAAGATCGTTCACGGGGCGGCAGGCGTTCATCTCGTTCATCGCGTTGTCTTGCGTGTTGTTCTTCGGAAATTCGGCACGGCTCCTGGCAGCCGGTCCGCCGCCTGCCTATACGAAGGAACATACTATTACGATTGATCCAACTCCATTGGTACCGCAATCCTGGTGGCAGGTGCCGGGCATTACACCACCGCTCTGGGTACTGGATCCGGAAACATCGGATGCCTACCGGACCACCGAGACGCGAGATCTGCAGCTCAAGCCGGGGCAATATAAGTTCATCAGTTTTACCTTCGACTTTCCCTTCACGGTGAGTTTGGACGGGAAACTGGAATACTCCAAGTCACTCGATCAATGTGTGGAGGGCCGCGGGACTCAGACCCTGGTGGTACGGTGCAAGCGCACCTATCCTCATGGCGGTCAACGTGATGCCTATTACGGGAATAGTGAGGTGGGTGATGGCACAGGCACTCGATGATCTGCTGGACTCCCTGGAAGATCCGGATGATGCGACTCGTGAGGAGGCGGCTAAAGCCCTCGCGCAGTTGGCGGACCCGGCCACGCTGGATGCGCTGATCGGCGCCTGCGGGGACGAGTATTGGTCCGTGCGCACGCGGGCCGGCTGGGGCGTCGCTAAGATCGGCGGACCGAAGGCGATTGAAGCGCTGATTGCCCTGTTCAACGACCCCATCATGGAAGTCCGCAACGAGGCGGTCGCGGCGGTGGTGTCATTGGGCGCGGGCCAGATGGATCGGCTTCTTGCGGCGTTGAAAGACGAACGGTGGCGTGTCAGGGAACATGCGGCCAAGGCCTCCGGCGAGCTTCGCGATTCGCGGGCCGTCGACGCGTTGATCTTCGCCTGCCGGGATCGCGACGGTGCCGTGAAGAGTGCAGCGGCGGAGGCGTTGGGAAAAATCGGCGACGCGAAGGCCATTCCGGCCCTGATCAAACTGTTCCGGGATTCCTCGAAGATTGTGCGTGAAACCGCCGGCATCGCGCTGGTTGCGATCGGGCAGCCGTCCGTTGATCTCTTGCTCGAAACCATGAAGGACAAGGATTTCGTTGTGCGCTGTCACGCAGCCCGCGCCTTGGGCGGTATGACCACAGATTATCAAATCGGCAAGAGCTGGGTGCGGGAACCGCGCGTGGTGGATGCGTTGATTGAGGCGTTAAAAGATCCGGACCGGGCTGTGCGTGAAGATGCCACGATTGCGCTGGGTATGATCGGCGACCCCCGGGCCATCGACGGCCTGCTGGAAGCCATGAAAGACGGCGCTGTGAAGCGTCATGCCATTGCCTCGCTCGGCATGATCGGTGACCCTCGGGCCCTCCCGGCGGTGCTGGCTGCCCTCAAAGGGAAAGGCGTGCGCCAGGACGGAACGCCGACGCCAGGATGCATCGTCAGCGAAGATGCGTTTATCAAGGAAGCAGCAGCCACGGCGCTGGGACATTTTCGCGACCCGCGCGTGATCCCCGATCTCATCATGCTCTTGAAGGATGGAGTCTTGCGGGAGAAAGCTGCCGCGGCCCTCGTGTTGATCGGGGACTCGGCCATCGAGCCGCTGATTTCGTTCCTGTACGATCCGAAGGCCTCGGAGGTGGAAGCCGAAGGCGAGCGGGTTCTGTCCTATGCCTCAGTCCGGCTGACCGCCAAGGATTCTTTGCGATTGTTGGTCGTGGAAACACTGGAGCACCTGGGATGGACGCCTCCCGATGAAGAGACCGCGGTGGATTCCAGCCAGGCCGACAACCTTCGTGTCGATCGCCCGCTTGGAGATATCGGCCGGTTCGGCCCGAGCGGAGATTTTGCCAAAGGATCAGTGCGATAGTCTCCGGTGTCCACTCGCGGGGTCCTGGCCTGGTGAGAGCGTCCTGTGCGCCCGCGTCTCTTCTCCTCGTCCGACCAACTGCGCGGGACATATGATACCAGGTGGTAGGGCCGACCCGCGTTGACCCCTCAAAAAATCCTGTGTTAAGGTCGATGGCCTCACCTGAGGCCGAAATACCATGGCCGACACCGTCAGCGAACAGATCGCAGCCTTGTCGGATGAGGACTGGGCCATCCGTGAGGAAGCGGCGACCCTCCTGGGAGCCTTGAAGGATGCGCGGGCGGTTCTGCCTTTGACCAAAGCGCTGCGCGATACGGATCGTGCCGTGCGCGAAGCCGCAGTGGGAGCCCTCTCGTCGCTCGGCCCCGTGTCTGTTCCGGCCCTGGCGGGCTGTTTGACCGATCCGGCCTTGCAGGTGCAAGAAGCGGCGTCTGCCATTCTGGCTTCTCTGGCCGATGAGCGTGTGTTGGCGCCGCTCATGCAGGCACTAGGTAGTCGCGATTGGATTGTGCGCATGCACGCGGCAAAGGGCTTGGGACGTATCGGCGATCCCGAAGCGGTGCCTGCCTTGATGCCGCTGTTGCAAGATAAGGTCAAGGCCGTCCGCGAGGAAGCGTCCAGCTCGCTGGCCGCCATTGGCGCTGCCGCGGTCGCCGGATTACTCGAAGCCCTGCAGCATGAGGATTGGCTGGTTCGCCTCCATGCGGTGGAGGCGTTGGGGAAGCTGAAGTCGCCGGATTCCGTCGAACCGTTGCTGCGGGCCTTGTTCAACGAGCGGGACTCGGCGATCCGCGAAGATGTGGTCCGGGCGCTGGGCGCGATTCGAGACGGGCGCGCAGTGGAGTATCTCGTGGCGGTGATGAAGGAGCCGGGGCTACGGCTCCTGGCCGTCGAAGCGCTCGGTCATATCGGCGATCGTCGCGTGGTGCCGATTTTGCGGCGGGTGGTCGAGGGCGTGCCGTTGGGTGAGCCGAGGGATTCGGCCACACCTTGTGCCGACGGGTGGACGGACGAGATGGCCACGATGGGGATGGCGGCCCGCGCCCTGGGGATGATCGCCGATGAGGTGGCGATCCCTTCTCTCATCGTGGCCTTGCGGAATACTATTACGAGGTCGGAGGCGGCGGCGGCCCTCACAAAATTCGGTCCGGCGGTGATCCCGTCTCTCTTGCCGATGCTGGCGAAAGAGCCGGATGAAAACGTCCGCTATCACGTTCGGGAAACATTGACGGCGGTGGGGTGGCGCGCCGGGCGAGTCTAGAGCAGACGGTGGGCCGATCGGATGAAGATGCCGTTTTGGTAGCGGCGTCCTTTCCGACCGATCCCAGGTCGGCAACCCACGCAACTTTACGATGTCCAAAGAATCGATCGACACCTTAGTCTCCGAATTGACGCATGAAGAAGAGTGGCGGCGCATGCGCGCGACGGCTGCTTGTCTGGCCGGCGGTCCCCGGGCGGTCCATGCGTTGACGCATGCGTTGCAGACCGGCGATGTGTCCCTTCGTATCGAAGCGGCGGCGATGTTGTCGCGCATCAAGGATCCGGCGGCTGGTGTGGCCCTGGTCGCCCTGATTCGAGATCCGGAAGAGACCGTTCGTCAGGCTGCGTTTGCCGCGCTTGAACAGATGGCCGGCAACCTGGACGACGACACGGCGGCTGGGCTCGTCCGCAATCTCCACGAGTCGCCCGATGAGGATGTGCGCCATCGGGTTCGGCAGCTCTTGGGCGTGATCCCCAATGCCATTACGCCGTTATGCGAGATGTTGAAGCATCCGGACGCAGAGGCGCAGACCACGGCGGCAACGATTCTCGAGCATCTGCTCGATCCGCGTTCAGCCGATGGATTGATCGACGCCATGGCCTCGCCGGCGGTGCGCGAAATTGCCGTGCGGACGCTGAAGAAGCTGGGGGCGATCCGGGACCGGATCGATGCCACGTTTAATGCCTTGCGCGATGTGGAAGGTGCGAGCGAACGCGAGGAAGCCCGCATGGCCACGGTGATGGATCTTCTGGGGATCGGCCGGCCGGCGGTGGAGATTCTCATCGAGTATCTGGAAGACGACGATTGGCTGATCCGTGAAGCCGCTGCGGATTTGCTCGGTAAGATCGGGGATGTGCGCGCGGTCGAGCCGTTGATGAAGCGGCTCGAAAAGGATAAAGACACCGGCGTGAAGGAGTATGCCGTGAAGTCGTTGGGGCTCATCGGCGACCCGCGCCCGGCACAACTGTATATTGAAGCGATCCCGATCCGGCCTCTGCGCGTAATGGCCATCGAGGCGCTGGCGAAGATCAAAGATGTCGAGGTGTTGCGGCCGTATAACGAGCTGTTTAACCGGTTGCGGAGCGATCGGGACGGCATCGTGTCATACAGCGCCGGCCTCATTGCAGACAAACTTGCAGCCCTCGAGGGCGAACAGCCGGTCGGGCAGGAGGAATCGGGCGATCATGAGTGATGCCGAGCGAATTGCACAATTGATAGCGGCGCTACGCGACGACAACGAGGCGTTGCGGGACCATGCGATGGCGAGTCTCGGGCAGATGGGGATTGAGGCCGTGCCCCAATTGATCGGTCTGATGGCGGACGAAGATGTCGTCATTCGCGAGGCGGCGGCGACAGCTGTGGTGCGCATTGGTCCTGTGGCATTCGATCAGCTGCTGGAAGCCTTACGAGACGATGAATGGGCGATCCGCGAGCAGGCCGCGAATGTGCTCGGGCGGTTTCGCGATCCTCGCGCCGTTGATCCTCTCATGGCCGCGCTCAAAGATAAGGATGGGGCCGTCAGGACGGCGGCGGTATGGGCGTTGGAGCGTATCGGCGACTCGCGGGCGACGCCGGGATTGATCGACGCGCTGGGCGACGGGACGGTACGCGAAGATGTGGCGCGGGTGCTCAAGAAGATTGGCGACACCCGGGCAGTCGATGCATTGATCGGCGGCCTCTTGGGACCGAATTGGATGGTTCGGCGCCATGCGGCCGAAGCGCTCGGCAAAATCGGCGACCCGCGCAGCGCCGAGGCCTTGATCCAGTCATTGCAGGATGAGGACTGGCTGGTCCGCCGGAATGCTGCCGAATCGCTGGCGCGACTGGGGGCGAAGCAGGCCATCGAGCCGCTGCTTCCTCTTTTGGAAGATGAAAATACGATGGTCCAAGAGACTGTCGAAGGTGTACTCGCAAGTTTGGGATGGAAACAGGCGACCTCGTCATAACCCGACAAAGGAACTCTACTATGGCAGAAGAAGCACCGGTAAAACTGATTCAGATCGGACCGAAGGGCGGCCCCAAAAAGGACGGATTCAACCTCGTGACGGAGCGGGTTGTGGCCGTGAATCCCGAAGCCAGGCAGTTGGAAGTCGAACTGTTGGCGTACGACGGAAAAACCGTCGTGCTCGATGTGGGAGAGGAAGCCCTGGAGGATTTCCTCAAGATCAAGCCGGGCGACGGCGCCACCATTCGCGTGGTGGAAGAAGGCGGGAAACGGGTTGCCAAGAGCTTCCGGATTCGCGCGAAAGATCCGAACGCCGCCAAGGCCGACGCGATGCTGATCGATTTGAAGGATTCGCATTGGCTCAACCGCAAATATGCGGCGGAAGTCCTCGGCGACTTGAAAGACCCGCGCGCGGTGATGCCCTTGGTTGAAGCCCTCACCGATGAAGTGGGCGATGTGCGCCAACGGGCTTATGATTCGCTGATTAAAATCGGCGGGTCGGCTGTTCCTTCACTGGTGCCGTTGCTCGCGGCTGAAGAAGACGATGTGCGTCAGTCGGCGACGGAAATTATCCGCAAAATCGGCAAGCCGGCGGTCGAGCCTCTGGCCACCGCACTCGCTGAGGCTGACGACCGGTTGAAGACCAAGATCATGAAGGTACTGGATCGGATGGGCTACAAACCGAAGGCAAAAGAAGGTGCGCAGCCTGAACCGGCGAAGTTGATTGGATAGCCGAGACTCCCCGGCCGCCGGTCAGGCGGCCGGATCCTTGGTGGGGCGGCCGACCGAGACGTGGCGGAATCCGTAGGGGACGACCCGGTCCGACTCGTAGGTGTTGCGCAGGTCCAGCAACAGCGGCTCCCGCATCGCTTTCTTGAGCCGCTCGAAATCGAGATTTCGGAACTGGTTCCATTCGGTCATGATGATGAGGCCGTCGGCCCCTTCGGCCACGTCATACGTATCCTGGCAGGGAACCATGCCGGGCAGCAGTTTCACCGATTCCTCCATCGAAGCCGGGTCGTAGGCGCGGATCTTCGCCCCGTCCTTCATCAACTCGCTGAGAATGGTCAGCGACGGCGCTTCCCGCATGTCGTTCGTGTTGGGTTTGAAGGAAAGTCCAAGCACCCCGAGCGTTTTCCCTTTCACTCCTCCGCAGGCATCCTTCACTTTCTGGACCATGCGCAAGTGCTGCTCGTAGTTCACCTTCGCGGCCGCGCCGGCAATTTGGAAGGGGTATCCGACCCGCTCACCGGTCTGGACCAGCGCCGCGAGATCCTTGGGAAAGCAGGATCCGCCGAACCCGGGCCCGGCATGCAGAAATTTGTTGCCGATCCGGTTGTCGAGCCCCATGCCCTTGGACACCAATTGGACATCCGCGCCCACCTTTTCGCAGACCGTCGCGATTTCGTTGATGAACGAAATTTTCACGGCGAGAAACGCGTTGGAGGCATATTTGATCATCTCAGCGGTCGGAATGTCGGTGACCACGATCGGAGTTTCGAGCAGGTAGAGCGGACGATAGAGGTCTTTCATGATGGCGACGGCCTGCTCGCTGTCGGCCCCGATGACCACGCGGTTGGGCCGCATAAAGTCTTCGATGGCCGAGCCTTCCCGCAGGAATTCCGGATTGGATACGATGTCGAACCGGAACCGGCCGGTTTGATTGGCCTTGATCACCTCGCGGAGTTTTTCTCCCGTGCCGACGGGAACGGTGGATTTGGTGACGATGACCTTATAGCCGGTCATATTCTTCGCAATCCCGCGTCCCACTTCTTCCACATAGGATAAGTCGGCCGATCCATCGGATTTCGGGGGGGTTCCCACGGCAATGAAGATGACCAGGGCTTTATCGACGGCCTTGGCGACATCAGTCGTGAAATGGAGCCGGTCTTCCTTGATGCCCTTGGCAACAAGTTCCGTGATGCCGGGTTCAAAAAACGGCACTTCGCCCTTCTCGAGTTTGGCAATCCGGCGCGCGTCCGTATCCATACAGGTGACGTTTACGCCGAATTCTGCGAAGCAGGCCCCGGTGACCAAGCCGACATAGCCCGTTCCAATCACGCTGATATGCATGGATGCGTCTCCTCTTCAAGAAAAGCGGCGAATCGTGGGTGAGAATCCGTGTAGAGTCGGTAGTATAGCAATGCCTGCCGAAGCGAGCAATCTTCTCGCAGGTTTTTGCGGTACATGCCACCTGGCTCCTCGCATGACGAATTGCAGATTGCGGCGTACTTGAGTAGAATTCGGCCCTCTTCGCAGGAGCGATACCCATGGTGGTTGCCGGCGGACCCATCCAACGACCCTTGGCCATGATGATGCGTCCCATCACCCGGTCCGTGCGACCCGATGATTCGTTATTGGTCGTGGCGCAGCAATTGCGCGATGCCCGGGTCGGAGCGATGCTCGTCGCTGATCATGGGGACTACGTGGGCATTGTCAGCGAGGCCGATCTCGTCCGCAAAGCCATGGCCAGTGGCGCTTCGTCCGAGCAGATGACGGTCCGGTCGGTGATGAGCGCTCCCATCATGACGATCGATATTGCCCAATCCGCGCATGAAGCCAGTGATGTGATGGCCGAACGAGGCATCCGTCATCTGGTCATTACCGAAGAAGGGCGTGTAGTGGGCATGATTTCCGTCCGCGACCTGCTTCGATATTTTAAAAACTGGGGTACGTTGTAGCATGGTGTGGTCGCCTCGCCGCAGTTGTCCTGTTCCCTTACGGTGTCCCGCGGTCTTTTGCCGATGAAGGCACAAAGCCCTCCCGCGGTTTCCACCCCCCGGCTCTTTTTGCTCGTCACGGCCCTGGTGACCGGCGCGATCGTGATGGCGCTGGAGATTTTAGGCAGCCGTTTGCTGGCGCCGGTGTTCGGCAATTCCCTCTTTGTGTGGGGAGCCTTGATCGGGATCATTCTGGCCGCCATGAGCTCGGGCTATGCGTTCGGCGGCTGGGCCTCGGATCGGTACCGTGTGGCGGCGGTGCTGGCATGGCTGCTCCTCGGATCCGGCGCGTGGACGTTGTTGATGTCCTGGATGGGGCAGGGCGCCATTTTCAAAGTCGCCAAAATGGTCGAGGACCCGCGATGGGGCCCCAGCCTCGCGGCCTGCGTCCTGCTGGCTCCTCCCGCATTCGGATTGAGCGGTGTCATGCCTGCATTACTGCGCCTCGCCGTCGTGGATATGGGATATCTCGGTCGCCATACAGGCAGCATGATCGCGTTATCCACGGTCGGCAGCCTGGCGGGAACCTGGGGAACGGCGTTCTTCCTCCTGTCGTGGTTGGGAACCCACACCCTCGTGGCGACGCTGGGAGTGATTCAACTGCTCCTGGGGCTGCTTTGGTTGCAGCAAGGAAGTGGAAGGGGCACGCGATTGACCGGTGTCTGCGCAAGCGGCGCGTTGATCCTGGGATGGCAATTGTTCGGGCAGGCTCCTCCGGTGGCGGGCTTGGTGTATCAAGAGGATAGTCCCTACCAGCAAGTCCGTGTGCGCGACGACGATCTGTTTCGCTATCTGGTGCTCGACCGTACCTGGCATGCCGTGATGTGGCGGTCGGATCCGACGGCATTGTTTCTCCCCTACAGCCAACTCATGGTGGCGGCAGTCGCGCTGGCCCCGGAGCCCAAACGAGGGCTCATTTTAGGGCACGGCGGCGGGTCGCTGGCCAAGTGGATTGCACAGGTCTGGCCTGAGATGGAATTGGATGTCGTTGAATTTGACCCGGTCGTGGTGCGGATGGCGGAAGAGTATTTCGAATATCGCCCTCCCTCGAATCATCATGTATTCGTGAAAGATGCCCGGGTGTTCGTGCGCGACACGAAGGCGAAGTACGACGTCATTTGGGTGGATGCGTTTGCCCGGCATCTCATTCCGTTCCATTTGACCACGGTCGAATTCTTCTCTGAACTGCGCGAACGACTCAATCCCAAGGGTGTCTTGGCTCTCAATCTGGCTTCTTCCGGAGAAGGAGGGGATTTGCAACGCGCAAGCGCCGTTGTGCAGACATTAAAGACCTCGTTTCCCTCCATTGAATCCTTTGCCGTGAAAGGGCCGTGGCGTGCCCATCAAACGACGGCGGAGAATCTTATTTTCTTTGGTGGCGGCCCGATTGATACCCTGTCGTACCCAGACATCGTGAGCCGCATTCAAACCCAGGTCGAAGCCCGGCGGTTACCCCCGGAAGCGATCGCCTTGTTGGCGACGCGACGCACGACTCCTTGGTCTCCCGGTCTCACGTTGACGGACGACTACACCCCGTACGACCTGTTGATCGGATCACATGCGGTCGAGATGTCGCCGGAAGGAACTGCGTTGCCGTAACCAATCGAAATACAGTGCTGGGGGCCGTGGTGGGCTCCTGATTCGGCGAAAAATTTCTGTCTGCAGACTCCGGCTGACCGTCCAAGAACGTTCTTGCTTCCTTTTAAAACCCTATGCTATAAGGTGACCCTCGTCAGCCTTTTATTTAGGACATTTTCGAGTCGTGTGTGCTAGCCTCCGGGGCGCGGTGTCTAGCAGAGGTTCAGAGCGCGGTGGTCATTATTCACCAACCTAATCGCATCTCTTCTTAATCTCTTTAAGGAGGTAGGTCATGGGCAAGACGATGGTAGCAGTATTTTTTGGCCTGGTCATGTTAATGGCTGGGGCATCCGGCGCGTATGCGCTGCAAGCTGGCGGTGTCGAGATCGGTGATTTGGATACCGGCTCCGTGGTTGGTCAGCCGTTTAAAGAATTGGTCGTAGATGCGGAATTGTATGCCGTGGAAATCGGAAGTCTGAAGGCCTGGTATCCGCCGGTGACCGTCATCGACTTTAAGATTCGCCCGGGCCGTCCGGTCGTGCTGAAGGTGACGAACAACTCTTCGAGCGAGCATGGGTTTCAAATGACCGATCCGGTCAATGCGGCTTCCCCGTTTGTGATGAAGGCTGAAGTGGTGTTGAAGCCGGGCGAGACCAAGTATATCGGTGTCCCGACCAGCGACATGTTCAATGCAACGCAGGGTAACACGCTGACCTATCGTTGCCATTTGCACCCCGCCCACGTGGGTGGCAAGATCGTGATGATCAAGTAATTCGTTTTATACAAGGCGCAAATCACAACGCCCCGTCTGCAGTGATGCAGACGGGGCGTTGTTGTGTCGGGTGCAGCAGCGAGCTGATTTGGACGCTGTCCTCGCTTAGACTTCCTCTTCTTTTTGGCATTCGGCGGCGGCATCCAGCGGAATGTTTTGAATGCCCTCGAGCCGGCCTTCCACAATCAGCAGCAAGAAGCGACTTTCCGTCGGCGGTGTTTGCCGGCGATCCGTGACAATCGCATTCATATCGACGATCATTTCGTCGCCATCCCATTGAGTGTCGTTCACGACCCAGAAATGACTCGCCGCATCAGGGAATTGTTTGGTCACGAACCCTTCGATGATGGTCCCGATATCGCCCATGTCGGTCTTCGCGTGGGAGGGCAGGGGGGCCATGATCAGGATGGCTAAGAAGGCGAGGCGAGTGAAGCATCTCATACGCACCTCCCATTGAGAGAGTGGTCAATAGCGGATGCCGCAGAGCCGCTTGAGGGGAGGGCCTGCGCATATTTATTGTCTCTTAAAGTCTACAGGGGTCGATCGCCGAAAGCCATAGATGTGTCTGTTCCTGCCGCGTGCTTCGGCGGAAACAGCGAAGGCTCCCGTAGGAGCCTTCGTGGTGCTTCGCACATGTCGGATTCGAATTAGTTGCGAACGCCGCTCCAGACTTTGGCCGGATCGATTTCTTTGTCCGGATTCAAGGTCTTGGCTTTTTCGAGCAATACGTCAGTCGTCTCCGGGTAGGCGGGATCGGCAATGCAGCAGTTATCCACGGGACAGACAGCCGCACATTGCGGCTCGTCAAAGTGCCCGACGCACTCGGTGCAACGATCATGGGTGATGACGTAGATATTATCACCGACTCCCTGCCCGTCTCCAACGTGGTTGCCTTTGCCTTCAGCATCGCTTCGCGTTTCAAAAATGGCTTCGTTGGGACATTCTGGCAGGCATGCCCCGCAGGAAATACACTCATCGGTGATCAGAAGCGCCATGGCCTATGCCTCCTTCGCAGTTCCTTTAATGACGGATAAGATGTTGACAATTTCGTGCCGCCGCGACCATAGTTCGCGACGAAACAGGTCCGCATTCTATGCCGCCGTTCTTCGGCAAGTCAACAGAATGAGACTCGGGAAGAAGGCCTAGCACCGCGAAAGTCATGGGGCTTTGGGCCCAATGGACATGCGGCTCTACGCAGGTACGACTACATGAGGATCCATCCATGTCCGACAGCATTTGGTTATGGTGAAGCGCGCGAGCGGACCTGAATCGGAACAGCGTCGCAAGAAAATTGTGACGTTCGTGCTCTTAGTGATCTTGCTGATCAGTGTGAGCCTGTTTCTCGGGGGGCCCAAGGAAGCGGAGCTCATCATCGTCGAGTTTCCGAACGGAAAGACGATGGAAACGGAAGTGGCCAGCACGCCGGAAAAGCTGCTGTTCGGTCTGGCATTCCGGGAAGGATTGCCAGCCGATACGGGGATGCTTTATATCTTTGAATCGACGGGATTACACCGTGTCGCCACCCGTCAGTTTCGCATTCCCGTGGACATGTTCTGGATCGATGAGAGCCACCATGTAGTGCAGATTCTCGAGCAGGTGCAGCCCTGCATCCAGGACCCCTGTCCGTTTTATGGTCCTCCTCCCGAGCCGGTGCGGTATTTAATCGAGGCAGAGGCGGGGTATGCGAAGCGGGCCGGGATTACGACCGGAATGGAACTCAGATTTACATTGCGGATGTAGGCAGGCGTGGAGTCGGAGTTATTTATGGAAGGGTTTCAATGCGTGGCCAAGGTTGAGGAGATCCTCCCCGGCCAGGTCAAGGTCGTCAAAGTCAACGAGCGCGCCATCGCGGTCTTTAATATCGAGGGGCATTTTCATGCCATCTATAATTCCTGCCCTCATGAAGGCGGCCCGCTGAACAAGGGCCGCGTCAAAGGGCATGTCGTTTCTTGCCCCTGGCATGATTTAGCGTTCGATGTTCGAAACGGGCAGGGAACGGACGGCGGAGGCTATTGCGTCGGAAGTTACGATGTGCGCGTGGAAGATGGGCAGATCTTTGTCGGAGGGCGGCGGAAGGTCTAGCCGCATGAAACGATGACGTCGGAGTTGCCAGGAACATGAGCCCACTCAGTAAAGCCGTGCCAACGGGTACCGAACAGGAACCGGGCGCCAAAGTCGTCAAGGCGCAAGTCGGGATGCCGGTGCAGATCCGGCTCTGGGAAGATCGCACCAGGGGAGAATTATGGGTTCCCATCTATGACGCTGCCGTCATGCCCCTGATGGGAGATGATTTCCTTCGCACTGCCAGCAACAATGCCGTCGATCAAGGGCAGCGCAGTTTCGAGTTCAAGCCCGCGGCTTCCGGCACGCATCGACTGGTGTTTGAAAAGCGCATGGGATGGAAATTCACAGCCGAAGATCGGCAGATTTTTTACGTCACCGCATCGTGAGCTGAGGAGCGCCGAAGGCAGGGCCATGCCCGATATTGCCTGTGTGAACGGTCACGTCAGTCCTCTCGCGGAAGCCGTGGTCAGCATCGAGGACCGTGGCTTTCAGTTCGGGGACGGCGTGTACGAGGTCATTCGCACCTATCGCGGGCAACCATTTGCCTTCGATGAGCATTTCGCCCGGTTTGAGCGCAGCGCGCAGGCCTTGCACCTTTCGCTCGGCCACGGCAAGGATCAGTGGGTGGCGTGGGTGCGGGAAGGCCTCCGGCTCAGCCGGTTTCCTGAAACCAAGATTTATCTGCAGGTGACGCGCGGGCAAGCTCCGCGGGACCATCCCTTTCCTTCCACGGTCCTCCCGACGACCGTGCTGACCTTTCGAGAGCTGCATCCTCTGGATGCCTCCATTCGCACCGAGGGAGCGCGGGCCATCACGCTGGATGACATCCGCTGGGGGCGCTGCGATATCAAGAGCGTCAATCTCTTGGCAAACGTGCTGGCGCGCCAACGAGCGAAGGAGGCCGGTGTCTTCGAAGCCATTCTCGTTCGAAACGGCCTTGTCACCGAAGGGTCTGTCAGCAATGTCATGATCGTGCGAAATGGCGTGATTGAAACCGCTCCCGAGGGGCACCAGATTCTTTCCGGTGTGACGCGCGCGATGGTATTGGAGCTGGTTAGGAAGGAAGGACTGCCGGTTGCGGAGACGTTTGTCGGCCGGGAGGATCTTCTGGCGGCGTCCGAAGTGTTTTTGACGGGAACGACTGTGGAAGTCTTGCCGATCGTGCAGGTTGACGGGCAGGGAATCGGCGCCGGAGTTCCGGGTCCTGTAACTCAGCGTTTGGCTCGCCGTTGGGAGTCGCTCACCGGCTAGCGTCCCTTGCTTTCACTCCTATGGCATGGTAAGGTTCCTGCGCTGTAAGTGGGCCTGGGCCCACTTTTTTGTTTGAGCAACTTTTGCCTATGAGTGATGCGGGAGCGGTGTCGGCAGGGAAGCCTTCGGTAAGACGCGCTGAGGCGCTCAACCTCCGCGTGCAAGAAATTGCGGCTCCCATTCTGCAATCCCATGGCCTTGAGTTGGTCGAAATAGTCTGTGTCGGCCAAGGTCCCCGGACCGTGGTTCGGGTCTTCATCGATAAACCGGGGGGAATTTCGCTGACAGACTGCGAGCAGGCGCACCGTTCCCTGAGTCCGGCGCTGGACGTGATCGATCCGTTTCCCCATGCCTATACATTGGAAATATCTTCGCCCGGCTTGGATCGTCCCCTGCGTAGCGCGCAGGACTATCGGCGTCTGATCGGGCAGCCGGTGACGCTGAAATTGCGCGAGCCGGTTCAGTCGCAGTGGCGGCTGGCCGGGACGGTGGTGGAAGTGGAGGATCGCGCGGTGACATTGGCCGTCCAGCAGAAGAAAACGACGGAAACGATTCGGCTGGAGTTTGATCACATCGCGTTGGCGCGTCGGAAGGTTGAGTTTTCGAAATAACCGGCGGGGCCCGGTAATGTGTTAACCATGAGGTGTGAGCTATGAACCGAGAGTTGATCGCCGTCATCGATGAAATCGGCCGTCAAAAGGGCATCGATAAGGCCAGGGTCATTGGCGCGATCGAGTCAGCGCTGCAAACCGCTGCGAAGAAACGATTCGGCCAAGCCGAAAATATCCAGGTCGAGATCGACAGCAAGACCGGCGAAATTTCGGTCGTGTCCAAGAAAATCATCGTCGATACGGTGGCCAATCCGAAAGCCGAGATTTCTCTGAAAGAGGCGCGCGAATATGATGAAGGCGCGGAGCTCGGTGACGAAATCGGGTCTCTCATCGAGATGGACGAATTGGGCCGAATTGCCGCGCAAACGGCGAAGCAGGTGATTTTTCAAAAAGTCAGGGAAGCTGAATGGGAAGCCGTTCAAAAGGAATATTCGACTCGCCAGGGAGACCTTGTCAACGGCATCATCCTCGGCATGGAGCGGCGAAACTTCCTGGTCGATCTCGGTAAGACTGAGGCCATTCTTCCTATTCAGGAACAGATCCCGCGCGAAACCTACCGGCGGGGAGATCGCGTGAAGGCGTTGCTGCTGGAAGTGCGCCGTACGCCCAAAGATGTCCAGGTCATCCTCTCCCGTAGCCATCCGCAGTTTGTCGCGAAGATGTTCGAGTTGGAAGTCCCGGAAGTCGGCGAAAAAATCGTTGAGATCAAATCAATCGTGCGTGAGCCCGGTGATCGCACCAAAATCGCGGTGTCATCCCGTGATAAAGCCGTCGATCCGGTCGGGGCCTGTGTCGGGATCAAAGGGTCGCGCGTGCAGGCTGTGGTGCGAGAGTTGCGCGGAGAAAAAATCGACATTATTACCTGGACGCAGGACCCGCGCGTGTTCATCGCGGAAGCCTTGAATCCCGCGACGATCGAGAAGGTCGGCATCGATGAAGAGAAGAAGTCGGCATTGGTGGTGGTCGCCGACTCGCAGCTGTCCTTGGCGATCGGGAAGAACGGGCAAAATGTTCGACTCGCTGCCCGCCTGACCGGTTGGAAGATCGATATCATCAGCGCCACGGAATACGAAAAAGAAAAGGCGG
The DNA here is from genome assembly GCA_902500995.1 of uncultured Nitrospira sp. Classification (GTDB taxonomy): domain Bacteria; phylum Nitrospirota; class Nitrospiria; order Nitrospirales; family Nitrospiraceae; genus Nitrospira_A. The sequence continues at coordinate 55,582 of CABVSR010000019.1, read as the reverse complement.
AGCGGGATCGGGACATCAAAGCCGCCTTGGCGGAAGAGACTGAAGCTCAGCGCCAGCAGGATGAAGCGCGGGCTGCGGCGCAGCAGGCGGACTGAAGCGGCTCGCAAGTCACGAGCTGAATGGCAATATTTAAGCGGGTGGAGCAGAGCGGTATTGTATGCGCGTGTATGAATTAGCGAAGCAGCTGGGGATGGAAAATCGGGAGCTGATTCCTGAACTGAAGCGGCTCGGGATTCCGGTGGCATCCCACAGCAGCGCCTTGGATGAGGGCTCGATCCGCATCGCGCTCGACAAGCTTGGCTCGAAGGCGCGCGCCGGTCAGACATCTTCTCCCGGGCATGAGGCGAAAAAAATGGGTCGTGCGTCGAAAGAATCCGGGTCCTCCCACGCGGCCGTGCACGAAGAGCCTCCGAAGCCCGATAAAAAGCGCATTCTCATCAAGAAGAAACGCGAGGAAGGCGCGGAGGACGCGGTCGCGCCGTTGGCCGCGGCGGAAGCGGTGTTTGCGCCGGCTGCTCCCGCAGTCCCTGACGCCGCGGCGGTGGCTCCGGTCCTGCCCGGTTCAGACGTGGGTGAAGCGGCCTCGATCGAGCCTGCCCCGACCGGAGAAGCCGCGGCACAACCACCTGTGGCTGCGACCGCCGAAGATGTCGCGATGAAGCCCGCTCAGCCCTCCCTGGTCCAGAGTCCTCCCGCCGACCCCTTTGCGGCAGCGAAAAAGAAAAGCCCGGCGCAGGACGCATTGGAAAGCGAAGCCGCCGCGCGCGAAAAACTGAAAAAGGCCAAAAAGGCCCCCCGGACCCGGGAGGAAGACGAAGCGAAGTTTAAGAACGACGCGACGCGGTGGGGAGACTTGCGGGCAATCCCGGTCCAGCGGCGCGAAGATCGTTCAAAACATATTCACCATGCCTCGCCATCGGAAATCACGAAGCCGAGAAAGAAAAGCGTGAAATTGACGGCCGGAGTGAGCGTCAAAGAATTTGCAGAACTCATCGGTCAGCGCCCGGCGGATGTGGTCCGGAAGCTGATGGATATGGGACAGATGGTGACCTTCAACCAATCGATCAATCTGGAAGCGGCGTCGTTGATTGCCGAAGAATACGGCGCCCGGGTGGAAGTGTCGACGGAGAAGGTGGGCGAAGCCTTGCTGGAAGAGGCGGCGCAATCCTCCGGTGAAGAACAGGCGGTGCCGCGGCCCCCGGTGGTCACGATCATGGGCCATGTCGATCACGGAAAAACGTCCCTGCTGGATGCGATTCGTGAAACGAAAGTGGCGGAGGGTGAAGCCGGAGGGATTACGCAGCATATCGGCGCCTATATCGTCGGTGTCCACGGCAAGCAGGTCACGTTTCTCGATACACCGGGCCACGAAGCGTTCACGGCGATGCGCGCTCGCGGCGCAAAGGCGACGGATATCGTCATTCTGGTCGTGGCGGCAGACGATGGTGTGATGCCGCAGACGGTTGAGGCCATTCATCATGCCAAGGCCGCCGGAGTGCCGTTGATTGTCGCGATCAATAAAGTCGATAAGCCGGGAGCCAACGTCGATCGTGTGAAAAATGCCCTCACCGAGCATGGGCTGGTGGCTGAGTCGTGGGGCGGTGACACGATCATGGTGGAAGTGTCCGCGAAACAACGGACGGGTCTGGATCAACTGCTGGAAATGATTCTTCTGCAGGCGGAAGTCCTGGAATTGAAAGCCGATCCTGCGCGCATGGCGAAGGGGCTCGTCATCGAGGCGAAACTGGACCGGGGGCGGGGTCCCATCGCGACGGTTCTGGTGCAAAGCGGGACCTTGCATGTGGGAGACGCGTTTGTCGTCGGCAATTTCAGCGGCCGTGTTCGCGCGTTGATCACTGATACCGGCAAGAAAACCACGGAAGCGGGCCCATCGGTGCCGGTCGAAGTGATCGGATTGCCGGGAGTGCCGTCGGCCGGCGATGCCTTTACCATTGTGAAGGATGAGCGGGTCGCCCGCGAGATCGCGCAAGAACGGGCGATGAAGCAGCGGGCTGCGGATTTGGCCGGCCCGGCCAAAGTCAGTCTGGACGATCTGTTTGCCAAAATCCAAGAGGGCAATGTCAAGGAGCTGCCTATTGTGATCAAGGCCGATGTGCAGGGTTCATCGGAAGCCCTGGCTGCGGCCGTGGAAAAGATGCCGGCCGGCGCCGTCAAATTGCGGGTCATGCATACCGGAGTCGGAGGGATTACCGAAACCGATATTCTGTTGGCGGCCGCCTCCAAGGCGATTGTCATCGGATTCAACATCCGTCCCGAGCCGAAAGCGGCCGCGCTGGCGGAGCGGGAAGGCGTCGATGTCCGTCTCTACAGCATCATTTACGATGCGCTGAACGACATTCGGGCTGCGATGGAGGGTCTGCTCGAACCTACGCTGAAGGAGCGCATTCTCGGGCGCGCCGAAGTGCGGCAAATGTTCACCATTCCCAAGGCCGGCATGGTGGCCGGCTGTTATGTGGTCGATGGTGTCATCTCCCGGGCGAGTGTCGGCGTGCGGGTGATTCGAGATAGTGTGGTGGTGTATGAAGGCAAGTTGGGCTCGCTGAGGCGTTTCAAAGATGATGTGCGCGAGGTCCAGCAGGGATATGAATGCGGCATCACCGTTGAAAACTTCAACGACCTCAAATCAGGAGACATTATCGAGGCCTTTGCCATCGACAAGGTGGCGGCGAAGCTCGAATCGGCACAGCGCGGCACCTCCCCGCAACCTCATCGGGCATGATCGTCGGACTGTGTACGGTCGAATTGTTTATCCCCGATGGACAGTCGTTAAAGGACAAGCGGCAGGTTCTGCAGAGTCTGAAAAAGCGTTTGCGGGATAAGTTCAACCTGTCCGTGGCTGAAGTGGGAGATCAGGAGTTGTGGCAGAAGGCCATTTTAGGGTTGGCCTGCGTCGCGAATGAGTCCGCCCACGTCAACCAGGTGCTGGACCAAGCCGTGAACTTGATTCAGGGGGTGCCCACAATTCAGTTGCTCCGCTCTCGGATCGAACTGCTGTAAGGCGGTGTCATGACGAAATCGACGTACAGCCGGGCCGATCGGGTAGCCGATCAGATCCGCATGGAAGTGGCGGACATCCTGATGCGGAAGATCAAGGACCCGCGCGTGCGCTCCGTGACGGTGACCGATGTGGAGTTAACCAAGGATTTGCGCATTGCCCGCGTGTTTGTCACGACCATGGAGCAGAACAAGGACGAACGGCTGGTATTCGAGGGGTTGGCTAAAGCGAGCGGTTTTGTCCGAGCGGAGCTCGGGCGGCGCCTGGCGCTCCGCTATCTGCCGGAATTGATCTTTATGAAAGATGTCAGCGGTCCACGAGCCGATCGAGTTCTGGCGTTGTTGGACGGATTGCATCAGGAAGACGCCAGAGAAGACATGCTCGCAGAGTCTCCTCGCGCCGATGTGTAACCCACGACTATGATCGCATCGACGGAATCCCATACAGCGACGATGGTGCAGGACGGAGTGCTCAATGTCCGCAAGGAAGCCGGATGGACCTCACATGATGTGGTCGCCCGGATCCGAGGGAAGTTGCGCGGAATGAAACTGGGCCATGCAGGCACCCTCGACCCCGCGGCCACAGGGGTCTTGCCGTTGCTGGTCGGCCGGGGCACACGCATCGCCGAATATCTGCTGGAGTGGGATAAGACCTATGTGGCGCAACTGAGATTGGGTGAAACGACCGATACTCAAGACGCCACGGGGACGGTGCTCCAGCGCTCGCCGCTGACCACCGTGACCGAAGCTCATCTCCGGGAAACGGTGGCGCGGTTCGAAGGCCGCATTCATCAGATTCCTCCCATGTACTCCGCCGTGAAGGTAGGGGGAGTTCCTCTGTACAAGTCCGCTCGCGCCGGGAAAGCCATCGCACGCGAGGCCCGGGAAGTCACGGTCTACCGTTTGGACGTGCTCAGCATTCAGCTTCCGGATGTCGTGCTTCGTGTTGCATGCTCCAAGGGAACCTATATCAGAACACTCTGCGCGGATATCGGAGAACGCCTGGGGGTGGGCGGGCATCTGGCGACGTTGGTTCGCGAGCGCGTGGGGCCGCTGCTGGTAGAGCAGGCTTTGACCGTCGATGAGGTCGAGACACATCTGGCTAGGGGAACATTGGCTGCCTCGATGTTAACGCTGGACGAGGCGCTGGCGGGGCTTCCCGCCTGCCTGATCGGAGCGGAGACCGCGCGACGGGTGGTTCATGGGATGCCGATTCCGGCTACCGATGTGGTGAGTTGGCAGGGGATGCCGGCGGATCTGTCGGAAGCCTCGGGGCGGGCCATCCGCATCAAGGACCCGGCTGGGCGATTGTTGGCGATCGGCACGATGCCCGCAGGACTCGACGATCGGGCGCGGAGGGCAAGTGAGCTGTCGATTGCGGTGTCAAAGGTATTGGTTACGGACGAATTGCAGGGTGGTAGGATCGCGAATTCAATAGAGGAGTAGAGACGTATGGCACTGGTAAAAGAAGTAAAAACGGAGTTGATGAAGAGCTTTCAGCAGCATGACAAGGACACCGGCTCTCCGGAGGTGCAAATTGCCATTCTGACGAACCGCATTACGTATCTGACGGAACATTTTAAATTGCATAAGAAGGATCACCACTCGAGGCGTGGATTGTTGACGTTGGTCGGCCGCCGTCGTCGCTTGCTGGATTATCTCCGGCATGTTGAAGAAGGCCGGTACCGTGCCGTGATCGAACGTCTGGGTATTCGTAAGTAGTCGTCGCGTGATCGAATCGGCCGCCACCGCTTTGCGTGGCGGTCGAACTATTGTCCCCGCAGGTGAACACTGAAACACGTTCAAACGAATGGGCAGGCATACAGCCAACGCGGATGTCTGCGCCGGTGTTGCATACGAATTGAACGTATCTCTGTGGGCATCTGTGGGATTAACCGAGGAGACCATAGATGAAACATGTTGTAGACATCGAGCTGGCAGGACGCCGCTTGACGCTGGAGACCGGCCGTATTGCCAAGCAGGCAGACGGCGCGATTTGGGCCACGTACGGCGACACCGTCGTGCTCGCCACGGCCGTGGCATCACAAAATGCGAAGCCCGGCGTGGACTTTCTTCCCCTGACCGTGGATTACCAGGAAAAGACCTACGCGGCAGGCAAGATTCCCGGCGGGTATTTCAAGCGCGAAGGCCGACCTTCCGAGCGGGAAGTGCTCACCAGCCGGTTGATCGATCGTCCGCTTCGCCCGCTGTTTCCCGAAGGCTACTATTTTGAAACCCAAGTCATCACTTCGGTGCTGTCCGCCGATAAGACCGGCGTGTCCGATGTGATTGCGATCATCGCCGCATCTGCTGCCTTGGCGATTTCGCCCATTCCGTTTAATGGTCCGATTGCAGGGGTCAAGATCGGACGCGTCAACGGGCAGTTTGTCGTAAATCCTGACCTGGAAACGCTGGAGACCAGCGACTTGCATCTTGTCGTTGCGGGAACGGCCGATGCCGTCATGATGGTCGAAGCGGGGGCCAATGAATTGCCTGAAGCGACCATGCTGGAGGCGATCGAACTGGCGCACAGCGAGATTAAGAAAATCGTCGCGAAGATCGAAGAACTCCGCAGCCTGGCCGGCAAGCCCAAACGGGTGGTGACGCAGGAATCGATCGATGCGGCCTTGGCCGAACAGGTCCGGAAGCTCGTCGCCGGTCCGATCCGCGAAGCCATTCTCATTCCCAATAAGAGCGCGCGCCAAGAGCGATTGGATCAGGTGTTGGCGGACACGCTGATCGCGCTCAAATCGGATGAGCCGAACCGCGATCGACATGTGAAGATCACCTTCCACGGGCTGGAGTACACCGAAGTTCGTAACATGATTCTCGAAAAACGGGTGCGTGCCGATGGGCGCGGTCCGTCCGACATCCGCCCCATCACGTGCGAAGTGGGGGTCCTGCCCCGCGCGCACGGGTCTGCAGTCTTTACCCGGGGAGAAACGCAGAGTTTAGCGGTGGTGACGTTAGGAACAACCGACGATGAGCAGCGCATCGACGCCCTGGAGGGCGAGTACATGCGCACCTTCATGTTGCACTACAATTTCCCGCCGTTCAGCGTCGGCGAGGCGCGGCCCTTGCGGTCCCCCGGACGCCGCGAAGTCGGGCACGGCGCTCTGGCGGAGCGCGCACTCAAGTCGATCATGCCCGGGAAGGACAAGTTCCCCTACACGGTTCGGATCGTGTCTGAAATTCTTGAGTCGAACGGCTCCTCTTCGATGGCCACGGTATGCGGCGGAACACTGGCATTGCTGGACGCGGGGGTCCCGATCAAGGAACCCGTCGCAGGCATTGCGATGGGACTGATCAAGGAAGGCGATCAAGTCCTGGTCCTCTCTGACATTCTCGGCTTGGAAGACCATTTGGGCGATATGGATTTTAAAGTGACCGGCACGAAGAACGGGGTCACCGCGCTTCAGATGGATATTAAGATCGGGGGCATCAATTCCGCCTTGATGCGCGAAGCGCTGGCACAGGCCAAGGCCGGCCGACTCCATATTCTGGGATGTATGGCGCAGGCGTTGACGGCGCCGAGGACCAAGTTGTCCGCCTTCGCTCCGCGCATATTCCCGATGAAGATTAAGCAGGACAAGATCCGGGACGTCATCGGCCCGGGCGGAAAAATGATCCGCAGCATCATTGCGGAGACCGGTGTGAAGATCAATGTCGAAGACACGGGCGATGTGACCATCGCTTCTTCGGATGAAGCCTCGGCACAGAAGGCGATCGATATGATCAAGCGCCTGACCGAAGAGGTGGAAGTCGGCAAGATTTATCTGGGAACGGTTCGGAAGATCATGGATTTCGGCGCCTTCGTCGAGGTCCTTCCGGGCACGGACGGCTTAGTTCACATTTCTCAGCTCGCCCATCACCGCGTGAAGGCGGTCACCGACGAGGTCTCCGAGGGTGACCAGATCCAGGTGAAAGTGTTGGAAATCGACAAGCAGGGGAAAATTCGCTTGAGCCGGAAAGAAGCGATGCCGGCGCCTGCAGGGTCTCCCGCAACCGAGCCGACGCCTGCAGGATAATCGATCGTGTATCGCAAGATCGTGCTCGACAACAAGTTGCGGGTTGTGGCGGAATTACTTCCGACGTTGAAGTCCGTCACCATCGGCATTTGGGTTAATGTCGGGTCGCGCGATGAGCAGCCGGGAGAAGAGGGGCTCTCTCACTTTCTGGAGCATATGTTTTTCAAGGGGACGCGAAGCCGGTCGGCAACGCAGATCTCCCGGGAAATCGACGCGCTGGGGGGAGAGATGAATGCCTTCACCACCCGCGAAACGACGACCTTTTACGTGAAAGTGCTCGATCAGCAATTGGAGGCAGCGCTGGAGCTCCTGTCCGATCTGTTCTACCGTTCGAGGTTCGAGCCGAAGGAAGTCGAAAAAGAAAAGCAGGTGGTGCTGGAAGAGATCCGGATGGTTCAGGACGATCCCGAGGATCTCGTCCAGGAACTCCACATGAAGCATACGCTCGGCAGCCATCCGCTGGGACGGCCCATTTTGGGGCAAGCGCCGAGAATTCAGGCCCTGGGCCGCAACGACCTGGTTTCCTATGTCAGTTCTCACTATGACCCTGAGCGTACGGTCGTCGCAGTGGCTGGAAACTTCACCTGGAAGCGGCTTGAACAGCTCCTGGGGCGCTATTTTTCTGCGCCTCATAAGGGCACCGCGGTCAAGCCGAGCCGTCGGCCCCCCGAAGTTCGCGGTGGCGTGCTGGTCAAGCGCAAAGCCCTTGAACAAGTCCATCTCTGTTTGGGCCTGCAAGGTTTGGGGGCCGGGCATAAGGACCGGTATGCAGCCCATGCACTCAACGGGGTTCTGGGGGGAAGCGTCAGTTCGCGCCTGTTCCAAGAAGTGAGGGAGAAGCGCGGTCTGGTGTATTCGATTTATTCGTTCCTGTCCACCTACTCGGACGGCGGGATGACGACGGTCTATGCAGGTACGCGCCCGAAAGAAGTGGAACGTGTCGTGGAGGTGGTGTGCCGTGAGCTGAAAAAGCTGCGCAGCAAGGGGATTGATGCCAAGGATCTGGCCCGCGTGAAGAATCAAATGAAGGGCAGTCTCATGCTGAGCCTCGAAAGCTCGCATAGCCGTATGAGTAAATTGGCGAAGGATGAGCTCACGCAAAGGAGCCATGTCTCTCTCGAACAGATGATCGGCGAGATTGATCGGGTGACGACGGATCAGGTATTTCGTGTGGCGCAAACTCTGTTGGATCAGCGCTGCCTTGCCATCACGGCGCTCGGGCCCATTCCGTCCAACAGTCTTCAGTCGTTTGCGTCATAATCGGTCAGATGACCGGCAGGCTCATGCCGGCGGGGCAACGGAGCGAGGAAAGGCAGGTCCGAACTAGACGAATTCATACGGCAACTGATGGTGTTTGGTGAGTGTCCCTGATGACGATTGCAGTAGGATTTTCGAAAAACATTTTCTTGACACGTTTCGTGGATTTAAGTACCATGGCCGCGTTTTCATCATATAAGTCTGAATTTATTTCGACTGCATTACAGGGGAAGGTAAGCAGAGAGAAAGGGGGTGTGTGTCGCACTTTCTGCTGCTAGCGCGTTCTCTGATTTTTTGTGTTTTCTTGCACTCTTTTTTTGGATACTGTGATTCAACGGTTCTCTGGTCATCATTTTTCCAAGGAGGGTAGGGTTATGAATAGGGTCGGAATTCTAGCCGCACTTGCAGTCTCCTCCGTTGTCGGCTTGTTGACCGCCGGTGTCTCGATGGCGGCCGACGCTCCAGCCGGTGGCGGCCCCAGCGAAGTGACGACGGGCAGTGGGAAGTTTTTCAAGGGTGAACCCACGAATACCTTAAAAGGTCGTGTCTGGTCGCAGTGGGCGGATAATCCCGAGCACGAAATCCTCTTCGGCATTCAATACTGGAACACCGGTGAACCCGCTTCCGGTGAGGGTGGTGGCCGTTCTTCAACGCAGATGGACGTGAAGCCGCCGGATCCTTTGTTTACCTGCTGCGCCTGGGGCTTCACGGGCGGTGCGGAGAAGAATGCTCCATACGCCGGATGGCATCAAGCGGCGACCACCGTTCGCCTGGCGGTGAAGGATAAGAATCTCATGGATCAGATCATCAAGGCGTCGCAAGAATTGGTCGCGATGGAAGTGACGCTCGATGGGCGGACGATTACCGGTTTCAAAGTTTTGAAGTAGATTTTATACGCGAGGCGACATTCTTTAGACTCTTTTGTCTTCTTTAAGGAGGATGTGATGATGAAGCTTCAAAAGCAAGGGTGGACCTTCATGGCTGCCGCAGCTTTGGTGGTAAGTTTTGCCTCCACTGCGCTGGCCATCGAGGCGTTCCAGGAGCGTTTTGAGTGGGGAGATTTGAGCAAGCCCACCACGTTGCAGGGCCGAGTGATTATTCTGGATCCATACGATGAAGCCGTGTGGCTTAACATCGCGGTATTCGGCGGCAACGCGGAGAGCGGATTGTGGTGGCAGAGAGTCCATCCCGGAAAGAACCTGAAGTTCTATCCTGCGGACAAGAATGTGTGGGAGCAACTGAAGTCGATGGCCCGTCCACATTCTGGACCGGCTGCGGCGAAGGAAGTTCCCCCTGGCTCTCCCACGACCCTCGTGGAATTCGTGGCTCAGGAGACTGAGCAGAATCATCGCGTGATCACTTCTGTGAAGAAGCTCAACGACAATGCCGGAGAAATGGGCAAGCCGAAGAGCATTTCCTCGCTCCGTCTGAAGGAATGTGAAGGCAAGACGGAAGTGGATGCTCCTTGCGCCGCGGCAAAGCAGATGTTGAACACCTCACCGAAGACTCCGGATGGAGCCAACTTGCCGCTGCAGTATGACGTGTTGCTGCCGGATGGCAAGCCAATTGCCAACCTGATTCCTTGGACTGCGAAGTACAACCAGGGCGGCGGGCATCATTAATCGTTAGCAGGCTCATAGCCTGGCGTGAGAAGGCGGCACTCTGAAAAGGGTGCCGCCTTTTTGTTGTATTCGCCAGGGTGCGCTTGCCAGGCACAGTGGAGGCGGAAGGTCACTCGCTCAGCAGCCGTTGCTTGAACGCAGCGAGCCGATTGAGCGCATCTAACGGGGTCATGGAGAAGAGGTCCATTTGTCGGACTTCTTCGAGCATGGGATGGGGAGCCGGTAGAGTAGAATCAAACTGCAGGGCTTGCTGAGTCTCAAGAACGGGACGTGGGGAACTCGCGGATTCAAGTTGAGCGAGTACAGCCTTAGCTCTGTGTATCACCGTATCGGGCAGACCAGCCAATTGGGCGACATAGATTCCATAACTGCGATCAGCCCCGCCCTGGACGATTTTGCGCAGAAATAATACCTTTCCTTCGCATTCCTTCACCGCAACAGAATAATTTGTGATCCCGCTTCGCAGCCCTTCCAGCTGCGTCATTTCGTGGTAGTGGGTGGCGAAGAGTGTCCGCGCTCCGAGCCGCTCAGGATCTTCGATGAATTCGGCAATGGCCCAAGCGATGCTCAAGCCGTCGTAGGTGCTGGTCCCGCGACCGATTTCGTCGAGGAGGATCAAGCTACGCTCCGTCGCGCAGTTGAGAATATGAGCTGATTCGGTCATCTCCACCATGAAGGTACTTTGGCCGCCTGCGAGATTGTCGGAGGCACCGACCCGCGTAAAGATCCGGTCAACCAATCCGATCCGAGCCTCCGCTGCCGGGACGAAGCTACCCATTTGAGCCATTAACGCAATCAGTGCCACCTGCCGCAGATAGGTGCTTTTCCCCGCCATATTGGGACCTGTCAGAATGTGAAGGCGGCTGGTCTGCCGATCCAAATAGGTGTCGTTGGGGATAAATCCCCCTGACAGATCCAAGCGTTCGACCACAGGATGGCGGCCCTGTTTGATCTCCAGGACGTCACCGGTGTCGATGATGGGTCGCACATACCGGTTGAGCCCGGCTGTTTCCGCAAGCGCGGTGATGACATCCAATATGGCCAGCCTGCGGCTGATGTCTTGCAGTCGAGCGGTTTCGGCGGCAAGGTCTGCCCGGAGCTGTTCGAAAAGCGATTGTTCGAGCGCCATGAGTTTGGCATCGGCTCCGGTGACCCGCTCCTCCAATTCCTTCAGCTCGGCAGTCATGAATCGCTCGGCATTGACCAGCGTCTGTTTTCGAATATAGTCAGGCGGAACTTTCCCAAGGTTGGCTTTCGTCAGTTCGATGTAGTAGCCGAAGACCTGGTTATAGCGAATCTTCAGCGATTCGGCGCCGGTTCGTGCGCGTTCCTTGGCCTCGAGTCCGGCTATCCAACTTTTTCCTTCGCGACTGGCTTTACGGAGCTCGTCGACTTCCGGGTGGTACCCATCCCTCAAGATGCCCCCATCGCGAACGGACACAGGAGCGTCGGGCAGAATGGCTCGTTCAATCTGCTCATACAGGTCCTGCGCGTCATCCCAGGATGTCGCGAGTTCGGCGAGAAGTGGCGCCCGCAGCGGGGCCAGTTCCGCCTGAATGGCGGGCAGGGAGGATAACGAGAGTTTTAACGCCAGCAGGTCGCGCGGATGAGCGGCCCCGAGGGAGATCCGACTGCAGAGCCGCGAAATGTCTTGGACGGTGCGTAACGCGGATCGAAGACGAACCCGCGGCTCCATCTGTTGTGTCAGTTCATCGACAGCGCTGAGGCGCGCTTCGATCGGGGCGCGGTGAATCAAAGGGCGCAGGAGCCACTCGCGGAGTAACCGGCTTCCCATCGCGGTGACGGTGCGATCGAGAACCCCCAACAACGTCGAAGGCGAGCGGTTACCTGTCGGGTCGTCCCAGCGGCCGAATGGTTTGACCAGTTCCAAATTGCGGATGGTGACACTATCCAGATGCATGGCGTCGTGCGGCTGCCGGACGCGGAGGTGGCGAATGTGGTCGAGCGACGCCGATGGCTGCGTTTCTCTGACATAGCGCAATACGGCCGCTCCGGCCTGGATACCCGAGGTGAGCTGCTGGCATCCGAACGCATCCAGCGAATGCACATGGAACTGTTCGAGGAGCATGGCCCGGCCGGCATCGAATTCAAACCAGTTCGCCGGCTGCGCACAGCAGCGAAGTCCGGTCAATTCAGCCAGATAGGATTGTTCTGCCGGCGCCATCCCTTCGGCATACAAGAGCTCTTTCGGCTCAAGGCGTGCGAGTTCGTCCAAGAGGGCGGTGCGCGCCTGTGGACCGTGAAATTCACAGAGCCAGAACTCTCCTGTCGACACCTCCAGCGTCGCCAGCCCGAAGGAGCAGGGCGTACGGTCGTGACCCGCGGCGCGAAGGGTGATCGCCACCGCCGCCAGCACATTGGATTCCGACGACGGCAGGAATTCGCTATCAATCAGCGTGCCGGGGGTATACAGCCGGACGACTTCGCGTCGAACTAAACCCTTCGCGAGTTTCGGGTCTTCCACCTGCTCGCAAAGGGCGACCGTGCGGCCTGCGCGAAGCAGTTTGGCAATGTAATTGGTCGCGGCATGATAGGGAACGCCGCACAGTGGAATGGGAGTCTCGCTGGATTTATCCCGGGATGTCAGCGCGATCGAGAGCAGCTTGGAGGCTTCGATCGCATCTTCCTGAAACATTTCGTAGAAATCGCCGACCCGGAAAAACAGAATGGCATCACGGTAGGCCTGTTTGATCTCGCGGTACTGCCGCATGAGCGGCGTGCCGTCAGCCTCACCCATCGACTGCCTCTCCCTCGGAAGGGATGTCCGACGAGGTCCCGACCCGACGCGCGGCTTTGTCGAGCGCCTGACGCAGCCGCTCCAGATCGACTTCGGCTTCCTGCAGGGCTTTGGTTTTTCGTCGCAGTTCGATCCGACCGCGCACCCAGGCCGGAAACAGCAGGATGCCGGATACCAGCAGGCCGACGCCGAAGGAGGCGAGGATCGGTTTATAAATCAGAATTGACGCCGATCGAAGGCCGAAGAAATACCGAAGGGTTACCTCCTGTTCCTGATTTTGCAGGAAGAACGACAGCGCGAGCAGCAACACCGTTCCTACCAATATCAATCGGATCAAAGAGAGGCCCTCCTTGGCCGGGGGTCATTGTACACGGGTTTGTCGAACCACTCTAGTGGGGCGACGCGCCGACATGCGGGAGCGAAGCGCGAGAAGGAGTCGGGACGCCACCGGTCCTCTGGCCGTGATAACCGCCTGGCGGGCGGATGGGAGGCGATGTGCGAGATGAATCTCCAGGCGGTCAGCCGGAAGCCCTGCGCCCCATCGTTCCGCCCATTCGATCGCAAGAATCGTATGGTCGTCTAAGTAGTCACCCAGGCCGGTATGGTCGAGTTGGGCGGCGGTGAGCCGGTACAAATCGGTATGGATCAGCGGGAGACGCCCCCGATATTCGTGGATGAGGGTAAATGTTGGACTGCTGACTGCTGTTGGTTCGGCACCCAATCCGTCGGCGATCCCTCGAACCAGTGACGTCTTTCCGGTTCCCAATTCACCGAATAGGGCCACGACTTCACCGCCCCGGAGCAGAAGGCCCAGACATCGACCTAACCGGTGAGTCTGCTGCCGGGAGCGCAGGACCGTTCTCCAGGATGCGGTGCCGGCGGCCGTCGCCGCCTTCGGCTGCCGCGCGGGCGGAGTGGGCGACGGCTTACTGGTGGGCGTTCGGCGCAATGGCATGGGGGATATGCTGAATCAGGTCGCCTGCGATCATGCCGGCTTGGCCGAGCTGCTGCGCGGCGAGATCTCCGGCGAGGCCGTGGACATATGTAGCGGCACAGGCAGCCTCCCACGGAGGCACGCCTTGAGCGAGCAATCCGCCGACCATACCGGTCAAGACGTCACCGGTTCCTGCGGTGGCCATTCCAGGATTGCCGGTCGGGCAGATCGCTGCGACTCCATCCGGTCTGGCAATCACAGTCCGGGCTCCTTTGAGAATGACGAACACGCCGCGTTCGCGGGCGAATCGCGTTGCCGTGCCCAGGCGGTCTTCGTTGACCGACTGAGTGGTGGCCTCTGCCTCGAGCCTGGCCATTTCTCCGGGATGGGGCGTGATAATCGGCGGGCGATGGCATTCCGTCAGCAGGGAGGCTTTTCCTGCCAGTGCATTGAGCGCATCGGCGTCGAGTACACAAGGCTTGTCGATGCGCTTGACGAGTTCTTGTACGAGATCGACGGTCTCCGGATGCGTGGTCAGGCCGGGACCGATCGCCACGGCATCTCGCGATCCCGCGAAGGCCAGCAGCCGATCCAGACCTGAACGGGCAAAGGTGCGCGCCTTGGTTTCCGGCATCGGGAGGGTCATGGCTTCCAGTAATTTCGCCTCAAGAATGTCATTGACGCTCGCAGGAACGGCGGCCGTGACGAGGCCGGTTCCGATGCGGAGCGCTGCCAGGGCGGCCATTGCCGCTGCTCCGGTCTTGCCGACAGATCCGGCGATGAGGCCGAGATGTCCATAGGTCCCTTTGTGAGACGATGGACGCCGCGGAGGAAGCGCCGCCTGTGCCGAGGCGGTAGTCAGGAGCAGCAGCCGGCTTCCGATGGCATCGACAAACGAGGGTGGAATGCCAAGGTCGGCGAGACGCACCAGTCCAGCGCAATCGATGCCGGCTCCGCAATACAACCCGACTTTCGGCAAACCACAGGTCACGGTGAGGTCCGCGCGCACCGCAGCGCCCAGGATCGATCCCGTATCGGCATGGAGGCCGGATGGAAGATCGACGGCGACGGTGAGGCGCCCGGCGGCATTGATGGCGTCTATGGCCTCGCGGTACAGGCCGGTCACCGGCGTGGAGAGACCAGTACCTAAAATGGCGTCGATAATGAGATCGCTTGCCGCCAGCCGTTGTTGGAGCGCCTGTGCACCGGACGGGCGAGTGGTGGCGGATGGGCCGGCCACTCGTTGAAAACGTTGATACATCGTCTTCGCATCGCGGCTCAGTTCTGTGATCGGCGCCAGCACGAGAACGTGGACCCGGGCTTTTTTCCGCCGTAACAACCTGGCGATGACGAAGCCATCACCCCCGTTATTGCCTTTGCCGCAAAGGATGACGACGTGTTTCCCCGCCACCGATCCGTGCCGTGCTTCAAGGTGGCTCACCACACCGGCGCCCGCCCGCTCCATCAGGACCAGAGACGGCACTGGCGCCTCAGTGATCGTCCGATGATCAAGCGCGCGCATCTGCTCGGCGGTCACGATCGGTATCATCATGTTACTCGGGTCTCCGGCCAATTCTGGGCGGCGGGAAGTATGGCCGTGGCGTACGCAAGGGAACCGGCTAGCTCACTAACTCCTTCATTTCGCGAACAGCCTGCACGAGCCCGACCATGACGGATCGGGCGATAATGCTGTGGCCGATGTTGAATTCGACGATCTCCGGTAGTTTGGCAAGCCGTTTCACATTTTTATAGGTCAGCCCGTGGCCGGCGCTCACGCCAAGGCCGAGTTTATAGGCCAGTTTTGCCGCCTGGGTAATCGCCTCAAATTCCTCGTCTTCCTCCTTGGACCGTTTGGCGTTGGCATAACGACCAGTGTGCAACTCGACATAGGCTGCGCCGATTTTATGAGCGGCTTTGATTTGATCCAGGCTGGGTTCGATGAACAAACTGGTCGGAATCCCGCCATCCCGCAGCAAATCGACGATCTTTTGGATGCGCTCGCGATGGTTGGCGACGTCCAAGCCGCCTTCGGTAGTCAGCTCTTGGCGGCGTTCGGGAACCAGCGTGACCAGATCAGGTTTCACGCTGAGGGCGATTTTGGCCATGGCGTCATCGGCGGCCATCTCCAAATCCAGCTTGGTTCGAACGATTTCCCGCAGCATCGTGAGGTCGCGGTCTTGAATATGCCGGCGATCTTCCCGGAGATGCACGACCAGGCCGTCTGCGCCGGCGAGTTCGACGAGAATCGCGGCGGTCAGGGGATCGGGATCGCTCCCCCCACGCGCCTGCCGGAGTGTTGCCACATGATCGATATTGACGCCCAGTCGAGCCATTACACCTCCGCACTACCCGTGACGCTGGAGAAAGATTTCGGAACTGGTCGAAATTCATAGACAATTCTGTCGTTTCTGAGGCATTATTAGCAGAAGAAGGTGGGGCGGGGCAAGACACGTTCTCTCACCGTGCGACTATGTGTTTGCCGCGTTCTGGGATGAACGGCAAGCCGCAAGTCCACAGAAACATACGTGAAATTGACTCATTCCGAGGGCTCCATTAAAATACGCCCCTTTCAGAGGCGTGACGACTCAGCCCGTTCAGCAGAGGACCCGCCAGTAGGAGCCTGACACATCCATGTCGATCAGCGACGGTTTTTACCGCATCAAACGACTGCCTCCATACGTATTTGCCCAGGTACAAAGCCTGAAGCTGGAAGCGCGCCAACGGGGCGAGGATATCATCGACTTCGGGATGGGTAATCCGGATCAGCCCACGCCGCCCCACATTGTCGACAAACTGATCGAGGCGTCCAAGAAAGCGAAGAACCATCGCTATTCAGCGTCGCGGGGCATCACCAAATTGCGCCATGCGATTACGGGCTGGTACAAGCGCAACTATGATGTCGAGCTGGATCCTGAGACCGAAGCGATCGTCACCATCGGCTCGAAAGAAGGCCTCGCGCATCTGGCGTTGGCCACGATCGGGCCGGGCGATGTGGTGCTCACTCCCACGCCGACGTACCCCATTCACATGTACAGTTTTATTATCGCGGGCGGCGAAGTGCGCGGCATTGAGCTGCGCCAGGACAGCGATTTCTTCGACGATCTGCTGCGGGTCTATCGCCAGACCCTCCCGCGGCCTCGTATTCTGGTCATCAATTTCCCCCATAACCCCACCACCGCAGTGGTCGATCTCGAATTTTTCAAAAAAATCGTCGCGTTTGCCAAGGAACACGACGTGATTGTCATTCACGATCTGGCGTATGCGGATATTGCGTTCGACGGGTATAAGGCGCCGAGCTTTCTCCAAGTGCCTGAGGCGAAGGATGTGGGCGTCGAGTTTTACACGCTCTCCAAGGCCTATAACATGCCCGGATGGCGAGTCGGATTTTGTGTCGGCAACCGTGAGGTGGTGGGCGCCCTCGCGAAGCTGAAGAGCTATCTCGACTACGGGATATTTCAACCCATTCAAATAGCCAGTACCGTCGCGCTGAATGGACCGCAAGACTGCGTCAAAGACGTTGTGCAGCGCTATCAAAATCGGCGGAATGTCTTGGTGAACGGGCTCAATCGCATCGGTTGGCCCGTGGCGTTGCCCCGCGCGACCATGTTCGTCTGGGCCCGCATCCCGGATCCGTTCCGGCACATGGGGTCACTGGAGTTTTCAAAATTGTTGCTCCGCGAAGCCAAAGTGGCGGTCTCGCCGGGCATCGGATTCGGGGAAGGCGGGGATGAATTCGTGCGGTTTGCGTTGGTGGAAAATGAACACCGCACGCGGCAGGCGCTCCGCGGGATCCGGAAAGTGTTGAATCTGGATGATCAGGAATCATGAAAACTGAAATCGGGGTCGGACTGATCGGGTTCGGAACGGTCGGCACCGGGGTGGCGCGGGTGCTGATTGAGAATGCCGACCTGATCCGTCGCCGGGTCGGTGTGCCGATCAAACTGCTGCGGATTGCAGACTTGGATATCACGCGTGATCGAGGCATCGCGATTCCGCCGGGCCTGTTGACGACGGATATCCAGCAGGTCTTGGCGGATCCGCGTGTGGATATCGTGATCGAGCTGATGGGCGGATATGACGCTGCGAAACGCGTTATCTTAGAGGCCGTGCAGCGAGGCAAGCACGTGGTGACCGCGAATAAGGCGCTTCTGGCTGTGCATGGAGAAGAAATTTTCGCCGCCGCGTCCCGCCAAGGGATCGACCTCGGATTTGAGGCGAGTGTGGGTGGAGGAATTCCCGTCATTCGCGCCCTCACGGAAGGCTTGGCTGCCAACAACATCCAATCGATCTATGGGATCATCAATGGCACCTCCAATTACATTCTGAGCCGGATGACCAGCGAAGGACAACGGTTCGAGGTCGTCTTGGAGGAGGCCAAGCGCGCCGGATATGCCGAGGCCGATCCCACCTTTGATGTCGCCGGTATCGATTCGGCCCATAAGCTCACCATCATGGTGAGTCTGGCCTATGGCACTCCGGTCAACTTCAAAGAGATTTACACCGAGGGCATCACCGGTCTCACTCCGCTGGATATCGCCTATGCGAAGGAGTTCGGATTTACCATCAAGCTGCTGGCGATTGCGAAGTGTTCCGACGGAGAAATTGAAGCCCGGGTGCACCCCACCATGGTGCCGTCCGCATCACAAATTGCGAAAGTGGATGGTGTGTATAATGCCATTCAGTTAGTAGGTGATGCCGTCGAAGATGTGGTGCTGTACGGTCGTGGCGCGGGGTCGATGCCGACAGGGAGTGCCGTGGTGAGCGATGTCATGTCTATTGCGCGCGACATGCTCAAGAATGCCACGGGACGTGTGCCGCCTGCCTCCTATCAGCCGGATCAAAGGCTGCCGCGGCGTATACGGCCGATGGAGGAAATCACCTCCTTGTATTACATTCGCTTCATGGTTCTGGATCGGCCTGGCGTGCTGTCTCAGATTGCCGGCGTGTTGGGTCGTTACGGCATCAGCATTTCCTCCGTGTTGCAGCAGGGACGCAAAGAAGGTCAGACCGTTCCCGTCGTCATCATGACGCATATGGCCAAAGAGCGCGATATTCAAAACGCCCTTCGCGAAATCAACCCGATGCCGTACATCTCGGAACCGACGACACTGATTAGGGTTGAAGGGCGGGACGAATGAGAGGGCGATGCTCCGGTGCGCTGAAGAAGGTGGTTGAATAGATCGTTATGACTCGCTGGCGCGGCATTATCGAGGAATACCGGAAGTTCTTGCCCGTGACGGCTCAGACGCCGGTCATCACGCTGGGAGAAGGCAATACGCCATTGATTCGCGCGGCGCGGCTCGCCAAAAAAATTGCCCCCGGCGTGGATCTCTACCTCAAGTACGAGGGCATGAACCCGACAGGGTCGTTCAAAGACCGAGGCATGACGATGGCCATTTCCAAAGCCGTCGAAGGAGGCGCCAAAGCCGTCATTTGCGCCTCCACCGGCAATACGTCCGCATCGGCCGCGGCCTATGGGGCGCGGGCTGGAATTGCTGTGTATGTCCTCATTCCGGCCGGGAAAATCGCCCTCGGCAAGTTGTCGCAGGCCATGATGCATCAGGCCACCGTGATTCAGGTGGAAGGAAACTTCGATCAGGCCTTAACGATTGTGAAAGAGTTGTCGGCGACCTACCCGGTGGAGTTAGTGAATTCGCTCAACCCCTTCCGTATCCAAGGTCAAAAGACGGCGGCCATGGAGATTTGCGACGATCTTGGTGACGCGCCGACTCTCCATGTACTTCCTGTGGGGAATGCGGGTAATATCACCGCCTATTGGAATGGCTATCGCGAGTATCGGGCGGCCAACCAAACGACGCGGTTGCCGCGCATGATGGGTTTCCAGGCTGCCGGGGCCGCGCCCATTGTCTTGGGGCATGTGGTGGCAGAGCCGCAGACTGTGGCGACGGCGATACGGATCGGCAACCCGGCCAGCTGGCAGGCGGCCCTGACGGCGGTGGGAGAATCGTCGGGTGCCATCGATATGGTCACAGATGAAGAAATTCTCCATGCCTACGCCTTGGTCGCGAGGGAAGAAGGGGTCTTTTGCGAACCCGCCTCTGCCACCTCGGTGGCCGGTGTCATTAAATTGAGCCAAGCCGGGAAATTAAAAGAAGGTGCCACGGTTGTCTGCACGTTAACCGGGCACGGTTTGAAAGATGCCGATACGGCGATCGGCATTTCACGTCAGCCTCAAACGGTGAAAGCCACCCGCGATGATGTGGCCCGCCTCCTTCATGTCTGATTACCTCAGGAACATTGCATGAAATATTTGATCCTGCATGCCGACGGGATGGCTGACCTTGCCTGTGCTGAACTCGGCGGGTGCACGCCTCTCCAGGCGGCCAAGACGCCGTATCTTGATCAGATCGCTCAGCGCGCAGAAGTGGGACTGTTAAGCCTGCCTTCCGACGCGGGCACCACGGGCAGCGATGTCACCGCGGTTGCCGTCCTGGGGTACGATCCTAAGAAGTATTATCCCGGGCCTGGTCCTCTGGAAGCCGCAGGCCTCGGGGTGACGGTGGGTGAGCAGGATGTCGTGTTCCGTTGCACAATGGTCACGGTACGAGGCGAATCCGCCTCCGCCGGGAAGGACCGCGCCCTCGACATCAAGAAACTGGGGCCGCATGTGGTCATGGAAGATGCGACCGCCGGGCTCATTGAAACGGAACAAGCCCGGGAGTTAGTGGAAGCCGTCAACGAACAGCTGGGGTCGGAGAGTATTCAATTTTATCCTGGTTCCGGTCATCGGCACTTAATGGTATGGGTCGGAGGAAAATCGCGCGCGACCTGTGTCGATCCACAGCAGCTAGTCGGACGATCGATCGCCGAGGCATTGCCGGCCGGGGATGGCGCTGACGTGTTGCGGAAAATCATGGACGCGTCGTTCTTTATTCTTCGCGACCATCCGGTCAACGAAGAGCGCGAACAAGAAGGGCTGAAGCCGGCCAATTGTCTCTGGTTGTGGGGACAGGGGCGCGCTCCGCTATGGCCCCCGGTGCCCGAGCGCTATCAGACCACCGGTGTCGTCGTGTCGGCCAGTGATGTGCACCGTGGAGTCGGCTTGTGCGCCGGATTGGAGGCGGCCGAGCTGCCTCCCGACAATGGCGATGAATCGGACACATTCGCCGGCTGTGTGAATGCGGTCGCTCAAGAGTTGGCGAAAAAAGATTTCGTCTATCTCCATGCCGGTTTGTCGGACGATGTGCTGCACGCGACCGATGTCCATGACAAGGTGCGGGCCATCGAACGGTTCGATGCCCAGGTGATCGGGCCGATCGTGG
Organism: uncultured Nitrospira sp.; assembly: GCA_902500995.1. Classification (GTDB taxonomy): domain Bacteria; phylum Nitrospirota; class Nitrospiria; order Nitrospirales; family Nitrospiraceae; genus Nitrospira_A. Next base: position 34,685 of record CABVSR010000019.1, on the reverse strand, counting down.
CGGCCTTGGCAAAGTATCCGGCGTACCGGCTGCTGGTGGTCTGCGATCCCGGTTTGGCGAAAGGGCATGGGTCAGAGGTCCCGCCGATTTTGTATGCCTTGTGCGACAGTGGTGCTGAATCGCCGGGCGGCTCGGAGACCCGCTTTCACGAGCAGGACAAGACCATCGCCGGATCCGCGCCTCGTGATGCCACCAAGCTGATGCTGCGGTTATTCCCTCGCGGAGCGTAAAGGTTGTGGCACTGATCGTTCAAAAATACGGCGGTACCTCGGTCGGGAATATTGAGCGGATTCATCGCGTTGCCGAACGGGTTGCCCGCGCGCAGAAAGACGGGCATCAGGTGGTCGTGGTGCTGTCGGCCATGAGCGGCGAAACGGATCGACTGCTCAAGTTGGCGCATGAGGCGACCAGCTCCCCGGATGAGCGCGAGCTGGACATGCTGCTGTCCACGGGAGAACGGGTGACCATTGCCCTATTGGCCATGGAGCTCCGGGGGCGAGGCGTCAACGCCCGTTCCTTCACGGGCCGGCAGGTCGGCATTCATACCGACAGCGCACATACCAAGGCGAGAATTTCCCGTGTCACGGCCGAACGCATCAAAGAGGCTCTGGCCGGAGGCGTTGTTCCGGTTGTCGCCGGGTTTCAGGGGATTAACGCCAGTTCGGATGTCACGACGTTGGGTCGCGGAGGATCTGATTTGACCGCAGTGGCGTTGGCGGCGGCATTGAAAGCCGATCGCTGCATTATTTATACGGATGTCGACGGGGTCTATACGGCCGATCCCAATATCGTACCGGCCGCGCGGCGCCTCGAGAAGATTTCGTATGAGGAGATGCTGGAAATGGCGAGCCTCGGCGCCAAGGTGTTACAGAGCCGCTCGGTTGAATTTGCCGCCAAATATTCCGTTCCGGTGGAGGTCAATTCAAGCTTCAAGGAAGGAAAGGGAACACTCGTGACACGTGAAGATGCCGATATGGAAGGGGTCATGGTATCGGGTGTGACGGGGGACCGTAATCAGGCCAAGATCACGATTGTGGGTGTGCCCGATCGCCCCGGAATCGCCGCGCGGGTATTCAGTGCGGTGGCCAATGCCAATATCGTCGTGGATATGATTATTCAAAACGTCAGCCAGGCGTCCATGACCGACATTTCGTTTACGGTGCCGAAGCCGGATCTGCGCCAGGCCGTTGATCTCGTACAGCGATTGTCTCAGGAAATCGGTGCGCGATCGGTGGCAGTGACCGAATCCATTGCCAAAGTGTCGCTGATCGGAGTGGGCATGCGGTCTCATTCCGGGGTGGCGGCGAAAATGTTCGAGGTGCTGTCGCGCGAGGGCGTCAATATCATGATGATCAGCACATCGGAAATCAAAATCTCTTGTGTCATCGAGGAGAAATATCTGGAACTGGCCATGCGGACGCTCCATACGGCGTTCGGTCTGGATCGCGTCACGACGCCGGCCCTCGGCTGACGGCCATGGTGGAACAGGTCCGCCGGCCAAGCGGGCTCCTCGACACGTCACCCAACGCCGATTAACGCGCATATTTATGAAACGTCGAACGACAGCATCGCGCCGATCCTCCGATCAGGAATCGACTCACCTGCCGGCGCTCACCGCCGCGCAGACCTCCGCCTTGGAAATCTACGACACGACGTTGCGTGACGGGGCTCAGGCGGAGGACGTGAGCTTCTCCGTAGAGGATAAGCTTCGCGTCGCGCAGCAGCTCGATGAACTCGGTGTGCACTTCATCGAGGGAGGATGGCCGGGGGCAAACCCGAAGGACATTGAGTTCTTCAGGCAAATCAAAACCATTCCGTTTCGGAATGCCACCGTCGTGGCGTTCGGCTCGACGCGGAAAGCCAGCAATCCGGTACGGAAAGACAAAAATCTTCAGGCGTTGCTGGATTCGGGCACCCCGACTATCACGCTGTTCGGGAAGAGTTGGTCGTTCCAGGTGACCGATGCCCTAGGCATTGCGCTCGCGAAGAATTTGGAGCTCATCGAAGACTCCATTCATTATCTGCGCTCCAAGGATCGGCGCGTGTTTTATGACGCGGAACATTTTTTCGACGGGTATAAGGCCAATCCCGATTATGCGCTGCAGACCATTCGTCGAGCCATTGCGGGCGGTGCCGAGCGCGTTATTCTGTGCGATACGAACGGCGGTACGATGCCGTGGGAGATTCGGGAAATTTGCCGGGTGGTCAAGCAGGAGTGCCCCGTCCCCTTGGGCATTCACGCGCATAACGACAGCGAAATGGCGGTGGCGAATTCACTCGTCGCCGTGGAGTCCGGGATTCTACAGGTGCAGGGTACGATCAACGGCATCGGCGAGCGGTGCGGCAATGCGAATCTCTGCTCCATCATCCCCAATCTCCAGCTGAAAATGCAGCGCCCGGCCCTCGGCAATAAACTGACGCGGCTGAAGGACGTCTCGGGATTCGTGACGGAAATTGCCAATCTGATGCCGAACAAGCGCCAGCCCTATGTCGGCGATGCGGCCTTTGCGCACAAGGGCGGCGTGCATATCCATGCCGTCCTCAAGAATGCCGCGACCTACGAACACATCGATCCTGCCGTCGTCGGAAACCGCCGCCGCATTCTGGTGTCCGATTATGCGGGACGCAGCGGCTTGATGGAGAAGGTCGAAGCCTATGGCATTTCGTTGACCAAAAATCATGCGAAGCTCCAGGAGCTCGTCGAGACGCTGAAGGAGCGCGAAAGTCAGGGCTATCAATTTGAAGGCGCCGAAGGGTCCTTTGAATTGTTGATGCGCAAAGCGATGGGGAGTCATCGCCCGTCTTTTCAGTTGCTGGGCTTCCGGGTGATCGTCGAAAAGAAACAGGAACACGGGCTCTTGCTGTCGGAAGCGACAGTCATGGTGAAGGTGGGAGACGTCGTCGAACATACGGCTGCTGTGGGAGCCGGACCGGTGAATGCGCTGGACCATGCCTTGAGGAAAGCATTGGAGAAGTTTTATCCGCAACTGCGGGAGGTCAAACTCCTCGACTACAAGGTGCGGGTACTGTCCGCCGACAAGGGTACGGAATCAAAGGTGCGCGTCCTCATTGAATCGGGCGATCACAAGGACAAATGGGGGACGGTGGGGGTCTCGGAAAATATCATGGAAGCCAGTTGGCAGGCGTTGGCCGATAGCATCGAGTACAAATTGCTTCTTGCCGGTCGCTGAAGTTGTTTTACCTCCACGTGGCACACATAATCCTTGACAGCCCAGATAACCTCACGTAACTTATGGGGAAATTCTGTGTCTTGGACGCTCGACACCAACAAGCACTTCCTAAGGAACGACTCTAGTGGATGGCGGGGGGAAAGGCATGAGAAAGGCGGATATCGCGAACGAAATCTTCAAACAGGTCGGAGTGTCCAAAAACGATGCAGCTGATATCGTCGAACTCGTGCTCAATCTACTCAAGGGAGTGCTGCAGAAGGGCGACGCAGTCAAAATTGCAGGGTTTGGAAATTTTGTCGTGCGAAGCAAAGGGGCACGCAAAGGACGTAATCCGCGAACCGGCGAAGAAATCGGCATTACCCCCCGTCGCGTGGTGACGTTTCGGCCCAGTCAGGTCTTTAAAAAATACGTAAACTCCTAGTCGCTACCTTGCCACGAGCACAAGCAGCATGAGGACCGGTCATGGGGAATGATCCCAGACTGGGAAGTAAGGTTTTTTATAAAATCGGCGAAGTCAGCAAGATTTCTAAGTTGCCGGCTTATGTCTTGCGGTTTTGGGAGTCGGAATTTAGCTTCCTGAAGCCCAAGAAGAGCCGTGGCAATCAGCGGTTGTATGTTCAACGTGATGTGGATACGGTGCTGGAGATCAAGCGGATGCTCTATGATGAAGGGCATACGCTGGCCGGCGTGAAACGGTACTGGGCTCGCCGTGGACGGGCCACCGTCAAAAAGAGCGGATCGCGGAAGGAGCTGGCGCAACGCGTCAGAGGCGATCTCCAGGCGATCATCCGAATGATCGATTCGCATTCAGCGTGAACGGTTCCGGTGATGCGGGCGGCTGCGTCCAACCGTGTGGGGCACATCGATGTCGGCCGTGTCGGGGCGTAGCGCAGCCCGGTAGCGCACTCGCTTGGGGTGCGAGGGGTCGTGGGTTCAAATCCCGCCGCCCCGACCATCGGCACGATGTAGTCCATCATGCAGGGTTCCAGTTGATCTTCGCCTATCCGTGAACCTTCTCGACCTCTTCCCGCCATCCTTGAGACAACGGTTTCATTCCTCCCCGTTCACGATCATGTTCATGCAGAAGGAGTGTCTGTGGCGCGCGTCAGGATTCTGGTCACCAACGACGACGGGATTGCCTCTCCCGGAATTCATGCCCTCGCGGCTGCACTCGCCCCGCTGGGGGAAGTGTGGGTGGTTGCCCCGGACCGTGAGCGAACCGCAGTGGGACATGCGGTCACCTTGCACAAGCCGCTCCGCATCACCAAAATGGCCACCCGTGTATTTATGGTGAATGGAACACCGGTGGATTGTGTCAATCTCGCACTGGTGAAAGTCCTGCCGGGACCTCCGGCCCTGATTCTCTCGGGGATTAATCGCGGCGTCAATCTCGGGGATGATGTCATGTATTCCGGTACGGTCTCGGGCGCCTTAGAGGGGACGATCCTCGGCATTCCGTCGGTGGCGGTGTCGCAGGAAGGCGGCGCGACGTTCCGGTTCGAGGTCGGGGCGAGGTATGCGGCTCGAGTGGCGGCGCAAGTGCTGCAGCACGGCTTGCCGGTGGAAACCATTTTGAATGTGAATATCCCCGATGTCCCGTTACGCTCCATCAAGGGCGTAAAGGTCACCAGTTTGAGCCGGCGTCGTTTCACGAATCCGATTGTCGAAAAAGTCGATCCCAGGGGGCGAAAATATTATTGGATTGCGGGGACGCGTCAATCATGGAGCCGCAAGCAGGACGCCGATCATGAGGCCTTGGAGCGCCGCATGGTGTCCGTGACCCCGATCCATCTCGACACGACGTATCACGCCATGCTCGAACACTTTAAGGCCTGGGAACGGTCGCTCTCCAAATTGCCTGCGACGAGGGCGGCGGCGCGCACGCGTTCTCAGAGGAGGTCTCGCGCGTGACCGCACTGATCGAGTGGGTGATCGAAGTCCTCGGCCGATTCGTCATTGCCACTATTTCGACGTTGGGCTACACCGGTATCGTGTTGACGATGGCGATCGAAAGCGCCTGCATTCCCCTGCCAAGTGAAATCATTATGCCGTTTTCGGGCTACTTGGTTTTCACAGGCCAGTTTTCGATGCTGGGTGTGACGCTGGCCGGCGCGATTGGAAACGTGCTGGGCTCCCTAGTGGCCTACTATGTTGGAGTGTGGGGCGGGCGGCCGTTTGTCGAGCGGTACGGGCGGTATTTTCTCGTGTCCCAGCACGATATGGACGTTGCCGACCGCTGGTTTGCGAAACATGGAGAGTGGGCGGTGCTAATCGGCCGATTGCTGCCTGTCGTCCGCACGTTCATCTCTCTGCCCGCGGGCATTGCACGCATGGACATCAAAAAGTTTGTGCTCTATTCGTTTGTCGGGGCGGTGCCCTTCTGTTATGCGCTGGCCTACGTGGGATTGAAGATGGGAGAACATTGGAATGAATTGCACCAGTATTTCCATCACGCGGATCTGGTGATCGGCTTCTTTCTCGCCACGGGGCTCGGCTATTTCATCTGGTCGCATTGGCCGAAGCGCCGGCCGTCTCTGGAGCAATGACACATCATGTTGCGTGTCTATAATACGTTGACCGGAAGCAAGGAGCCGTTCGAATCGATGGTGCCGGGCAAGGTCCGCATGTATGTGTGCGGGGTGACGGTCTACGATTATTCTCATATCGGGCACGCCCGCAGCGCCTTGGTCTTCGATGTGCTCCGGCGCTACCTGGAATATTCCGGGTTTGCCGTGGAATTTGCCAAGAACTTCACCGATGTCGATGACAAGATCATCAAGCGGGCGACTGAACAGGGCGTGAGCTGCGACCAAATTACGGCGACGTACATCAAGGCCTATTACGACGACATGGATCGCCTCGGGGTTCGGCGGGCCACCCTGGAGCCGCGGGCCACAGAGCACATGGCCGACATCGTCGCCCTGGTCGAGACCTTGGTGGCTAAGGGGATGGCCTATCGTGTCGAGGGAGATGTCTATTTCGAAGTGGACCGGTATCCGATGTACGGCCGCCTTTCCAAACGAAAGCGTGATGATTTGCAGGCGGGCGCGCGCGTGGATGTGGATGAGCGCAAACGCCACCCCATGGATTTTGCCCTCTGGAAAGGCAGCAAGCCTGGTGAACCATCTTGGGACAGCCCCTGGGGCCCTGGTCGCCCCGGGTGGCATATCGAGTGTTCGGCCATGGCGATGCGGCATCTGGGTGAAACCTTCGACATTCACGGCGGGGGCATGGATCTTATTTTCCCGCACCATGAAAACGAAATTGCGCAATCCTGCGGCGCGACCGGCAAGGAGTTTGCGCGCTATTGGGTGCATAACGGCTTTGTGCAGATCAATCAAGAGAAGATGTCCAAGTCGTTGGGGAATTTTTTTACTATCCGCGAAATTTTCGACAAGTCCGAATGGCCCGATGCGGTGACCGGCGAGATGCTGCGCTATTTTCTGCTCTCTACGCACTACCGAAGCCCGCTTGATTTTTCCGACCAAAGCCTGGCGGAAGCCAAAAACGCCTTGAATGGATTGTATGACCTCTTTGAACGACTCAAAGAGCCGGCTCCTGCTCATGGTGCGGCGGATGAACATATGCGCGAGGCGAACACCCGGACAAGGCAGGCGTTTGTTGAGGCCATGGACGATGATCTGAATACGCCCAATGCGATCGCCACGCTGCAGAAGTTGCGTTGCGAAGCAAACAAAGCGTTGGAAGCCGGTCTGTCTGCTCAGGGGCGGCGTGCCGTGCGCGACGAGTTTCGCTCGTTGGGATCGGTGCTGGGGTTATTACAGCCCGACCAGTGGCAGTTTAAACGGCAGAAAGCAGACGAAGGTTCTGGCGTCCGAGGTGCCTTAGCGAACATCCTGTCGGACGACGAGATCGCGGGAAAAATTGCTGCTCGACTGGCGGCAAAACAATCCAAGAATTATGCGCTGGCGGACCAGCTCCGAGCGGAGTTGGCCGCAGAGGGCATTACAATCGAGGACCGCCCCGATGGCACCAGCCGCTGGAAACGATAATCCGCCGGAGGTGATTTACGGCCTGCATGCCGTGCGTGAAGCCCTTCGTGCCGGCGCCCGCCCTCTTCAACGGCTGCTCGTGTTGGCGACTGATCGGCAGTTCGGAGAAATCGTCCGGTTAGCCAGGGAACAGCGCGTGCCCGTGTATGTTGAACCACGCGCGGCCTTCGATCGGCTTGTTCCCGCCGGTCACCACCAAGGCGTGATCGGCATGGTGGCTGCGAAGTCCTATGCCGATCCGGATACGATTGTCAGTTCGGCGCAGACGCCCGGCCAGACTGCTCTCTTGGTACTGCTCGACGGCGTCGAAGATCCTCACAATCTGGGAGCCATTCTCCGGACGGCTGAAGCGTCAGGAGTGCAAGGAGTGTTTATTCCCGAACGCCGCGCGGTGGGACTGACGAGTGTAGTGGCCAAGGCATCAGCCGGCGCGGTTGACTATATCCCAGTCGGCCGAGTTCCCAACCTGTCACGATGGATTGAGCGCCTGCAACAGTCCGGCCTGTGGGTCTATGCGCTGGATGCGGACGCGCCGAAGGCCTACACGCAACTGGACTTCCGAGGGCCTGTTGCCCTTGTCTTCGGCGGAGAAGGCAAGGGCGTGCGTCCGGGCGTCCGAGGCGCGTGCGACGACGCGGCCCATATTCCCATGTTGGGAAAGGTCAGCTCGCTCAATGTCTCTGCTTCGGCGGCCGTCGTTCTGTATGAGGCTGTGCGTCAGCGTCGGGAACGAAGAGAGGGGAAAGCCTGAAGGGAAGGTGGCGGATTACCGGAGCTTGAGCATTTTCCCTTGAATGGCGGCCTTGAGCAACTGGGCGGTGTTGGAGACCCGGATCTTCTTCATCATATTGGCCCGGTGCGCCTCGACGGTCTTCACGCTGATTTTGAGTCGCTGGGCGATTTCCTTATTTTTAAAGCCGGTCCAAATCAGCTCCAGGATTTCCTGTTCGCGTGTGGTCAGTGCTTCCGGACGCCGCTTGCGAGGCGGAAGAATCGGCTCGGGCATTGAGGCTCTGGTTCGACCTTTGGTAGTCCTGGCAGCTGTCGGCATACGTCTCGCTCCACGTGGAATAAGGGCAATACACAGATCGAGGGCATCGATCTCTCGGGCCAAAATCGTTGTCGGATTATACGCAGTGCTCCTGGTGTTTGTAAATGAAAAGAGGCGGGCGTAGAGGGGTTAGAGCATGCTCTTATTAGCCTAGGAATGGATACGTATACTTAGATGCGCGCGGATGGCGTGGATCTGCGTGAGGTGCGGCGGGAGGCTGGATGTTTCCATATGTGATGCTGCTGTTGTTCGGTGCGGTCATCGGCAGTTTTCTCAATGTGTGTATCTATCGATTGCCGCGCGAAGAATCTGTGGCCTGGCCCGCTTCGCACTGTCCCGCCTGCCGGCAACGCGTCGCCGTGTACGATAACATTCCCATTCTCAGTTACCTGATGTTGCGGGGGCGGTGCCGCTCCTGCCATGTGCCGATCTCGATCCAATATCCGCTGGTAGAGGCAGCCAACGCGCTCGGATATCTGCTCCTGTTCTGGATGTTCGGCTTTACCGCCGAAGCCTGGGTCTATGCCGGGTTACTCTCGGCGCTGATCGTGATTACTGGGACGGACCTTTCCCATACGATGATCCCGGATGCCGTGACGTTGCCGGGGATTGTCGTGGGGGTGGTCTGTGCCGCGGTGATTCTGCCCATCGGCGTGACGGACTCGCTTCTCGGCGTGGTCGTGGGCGGAGGAATTCTCTGGTTCTTGGCCTGGATCAGCCCCTATGTCTTCGGGAAGGAAGGTATGGGCGGCGGGGACATCAAACTGATGGCCATGGTCGGCGCGTTTCTCGGATGGAAGCCGGTGCTGCTGGCCATTATGATCGGATCGTTTCTGGGCTCGTGCATCGGCGTGGGCCTCATGGCTGCCGGTATTATCAGACGTGATCACTATATTCCTTTCGGTCCGTTCCTCGCGGTGGGATCCCTTTTGTCTCTCCTCTTTCACCAGCCGCTCCTCGACTGGTATTGGTCTTTGATCGATCTTCCTCAGTAACTCCCTGTCAGACGGCTTCCAGAGCCAGTTTCTAGGCGTGACACTCCCGAGATCTGTATCTGAACGGGTGTGGCACTGTATCTGATTCGGAACAGTTCACAATTGTTCAGGCCTCATAGCGCCGGTTACCCCGTGGCGCAAGGGCGGGCTCTGGCCGCTTCGTACCCCCCAATGTCGGTATTTTTATCCCCGGTGTGGACCCATATCGGTGCCATTGGTCATGGGCGATGGCATGTTCGACAACGGCACGGAACTTGGAAATGCTCTACGCGGTCGACGGGAGGGTAGACATGAATGAACGCGGAGCCAGTCTAGTGGAACTATGTATGGTGCTTGCCATCGTGGCGATCGTGATGGGGATGAGCGTGCCGGGATGGTCGGCTCTGGTGACAAAACATCGTCAGCGAGCCGTGGTGACGGAGATTGCCTCGGAGTTACGCATGGCCCGGCAGTTGGCCATGGCGCGGCACGAACGCATTCGCGTCGTCGTGAATATGGAGCACTCTGAATTGCGCACTGAATGTGTGGACTGCGAGACGACGGTGCTGCGCCGCTATGAGTTCGCGCGTACCGGCACCGTCGTCGACTCGATGAGCACCAGGCCTGAAATCCTCTTTCAAGCGAGCGGCCGTTCCGCGACGGCCACAACCATGGTCCTGACTGATTCTAGGCGGGCGACGCGCCAGCTGACGGTCAGTATCACAGGACGGGTGTCGATGTTATGAACCGATTGGAGATGGAGATATGAAACAGCAAGGACGGCCGGCGGGAACCGCTGGTTTTACGCTGGTCGAGAGTATGGTGGCGTTGGTGGTGCTGTCGATCGGCATCATCGGGACGATCGGAATGTGCGAGTGGGCGCAACGTGGTCTTCAGCGCGGCGCCATGACGAGTACGGCCTTGGCGCTGGCAGAATCGTGCCTGGAAGCGAAACGAAGCCTGCCGTGGGATCAGCTGCTCGCGGATGATCTCGACCAGAACGGCACCCTGGAGTCTCTCATGCGCGACGACGGTCTGCAGGACGATGGAATGACCGGAGACGGTATCTTCACCGGGAGTCAGACGCGTTCCCATATCAAGCTGGTCTGGACGGTCGAACTCAATCGCGGAGGTCAACCAGGGTCCGCGAGCCTGGCGATCATCGAGGCGCGCGCCCGTTTCACGACGCTCGGAGGTCAAGAATGCGAAGTGCGCTTGCGCACGATCCGGGCGAATCCCCGTGCTGTCGGCTCGTTGGCCTTGTCATGACACCGCACAGATTTACTGAGCCACGACAGGTTAAACCGATGTCGAGCGGATGGGGTTTGAATACCAGAGGGGTGAGTCTTATCGAACTCCTCATCGCCATGGCGATCAGCAGTGTCGCGATATCAGCGGCGATTCAAGCCTTCGCTGCCTACGGTCTTCGCCTCAGTTCCCAACATGGCAGCATGGTAGCGAATCAAGAAATGCGACTCGGGCTGGATGTGCTGGGGAGCGAACTGCGGTTGGCAGGAGGCGGTTTGTTAGGCGGCGACGCAGCGTTTGTAAAGATGGAGAACGACGAAGTCGAATTTTTTGCCAATCTGAACGGAGCGTCAACGGTCCTGACGCAGGGTGCCGAGGCCGGTCGGCAGGACCTGCCGGTAGAAGATGGCGCCGATTGGCCGAAAGGCAAGCAGGTGCTCCTTTGTAGCGCGGCGCATTGCGCCTGGAATCGTCTGGCTGCCGACGGGCGTAAGTCTACGTTGATGCTGATGGCACCGACGAGTGAACCGTATCAGGTGAACAGCGTGGTCTTTGTGCTGAATAGGGTGCGTTACTACGTGAAGCGTCAGGATGATGGGACGCAGCGATTGATGCGTGAGGTGGATGGCGTGGCCAGTACGGTGCTGAGTGATGTGCGTGGTTTCAGGCTGCAGTATTTCAATCGAAGCGGCGGCCTGACGACCGATGCACGGGACGTGGTTCGGGTCCGTGCAACGATACAAGTTGGACAAGCAGGATCGATGCTCTCGCGTGAGATTGCGATCCGAATGTAATCAGTAAAGGGGACAGACTATGAAGTGTGGCGGGACATCGCCGGTGAAGGCGAAGCAAAAGGATGAACGGGGAATGGCTCTGTTGGCGGTACTGATGGTGGTATTTCTCCTGACTCTCTTAGGAATGACCTCCATGCAGTTGGCTGGGCAGGAAATCGTGGGTGCCGGCGCGATACAGGAAGAGCGAGTGGCGCATCATGCGGCGGAGGCAGCGGTCGATGTGGTGATGGGGTGGTTTCACGACCCGGCCCTCCGCCCGCAGGAAGTGACGACGTGGTTTGCCAAGCGAGTGATCAACGCTCAGGGAGATCCCTCGTATGTAGACGCGCAGGGGCATGCGCAATTTGTCGGGACCAGCGCGAACCCTGACGTGGTGTTTAATGCCGCAAATCCCCAACACGACCGGTTATTGAATGACCCTCAAACGGGTTGGTTCAAGTCTCTCAAGGGGCTCGCCAAAATTCTCAAATTACGAGTCTACGGGGCGACGCGGCCGGGCTTGCTCTGCACGGTCGAGGTGACGGCGGGGGCCGGCCCTGCCGGGCGTAGCGCAAAAACCGTGCGGCTGGAGTTCGGAGCCTATGCCGTTCCCGCTCTGCATGCGCCGCTGCAAAGCGGCACCCTGGGAAACGAGGCGGTACAAGCCCGATCCGGTTCCATCTTCGCGCACTGGGGGGACATGGTGGTGCGTGGTCGAGCCTATTTCCCGCGGCCAGAAGAAGTCCCTGTCAAAAGCAGCCTGGCTTCCGTGAGCGGGCAGACCTATGACGAGATGAATCATCGCGAAGATCGATGGCTGGCGATCCGGCTCGGAGGAGAGGCCTTGTTCGCGCAGCTTCCGGTCGAGGCCTGGTCAGGTGTGCCACTGAATATTCATCCGCGCCAGGAGCCCGTCCCTGGCATCAAGGCGGATCAGTGGGACTATGCGACCTTGAAGCGCATGGCCATGCAGTGTGGCCAGTTGTACGCGATCGACCGAGACGGGTTGTTATATGCGGGCGGTGTGATTCAGCCTGGTTTGGGACGCCCGGCATCCGAGGTGTTTGCCTCGAAGGGACCGGGAGATCATCGTGGGCTCGTGTTTGTGGATACACTCGATGGGATGCCGCCCCGCGCCGATAATCTCGGATCGATTGTGCTCGATCAGGACTATGCCGAAGGCATTTTTATTGTGAACGCGCATGTGCTTTGGAAGGCAGGACAGACGGGAAAGCCCGTGCCGGCGTTGAGTCCGCCGCCCGAAGGACAGCAGTCGCTCGGGACACGAATCCCGGTGCAACTGTCCGGCATTCACCTTCAAGGCGTCTTGTACGCCGCGGGTGATGTGCGATTTGGCGGCCATCTCAAAGTCTACGGCGGGGTGGTGGCACAGGGGGCGATCATGGAAGGGAGCAATGGCTCTGGATCGTTGGAGGTCTGGTACAACCACGATCTTCGCGAAGGATTGGTGCAGGGTCTGCCGGTCGTGTTTGTGGCGCCGGGTAGTTGGCAGAGCACCATATAGAACGGCAGCTGCCCTCGACATCAAGCAACCACATCGGCGTGTAAATACTTTTGAAAATGAATAGGTACCATGATGCGCTCAACTTCGACCCTGCTAGGATCAAGCAAACCGACAACGGGGACAACCTGCCCACCACGCTTCCGGTCGTCCAGCCTCTATGAGCCACTCGTTCGTCAGGGATTTCTCCGGCAGGAGGAGCTGGCCCTGGCCCTCTCAGATGCGCTGCGAAAGCGGCTTGATGTGACGACGCTGCTCATGGATCGGTATCGAATTCCCAAACCGGCGATCGGTGCCGTCCTGGCGGAATTCTACCAGTGCCGGTTTCTCGCCTATGAGGAGCAGACCCACGCCGACCCTGACTTGTTGAAGAATCTCAGCCTCGATTATTTGAAAGTGAATCACTGGGTTCCTCTGAGACGGCAGGGGGAGGGGGTGGAGGTGTTGATCGACGATCCCCAGAACCCTGACAAGCTCCTTGATGTGCGGCGCGCCTTTCCGGGGCTGACCGTGTCCTATCGCGTTGGTTTGCGGGCGGATATCGAACGCCTATTGAGTGATGTGTGCGGGCGCGAGGTCGGCGATCCGATCACGGATATTCTCGGCGAGTTGGTCAGCGAAGCGCAGTTAGAAGAGCAGCAAAATGCGACCATTGCCGCCATAACCGAAAACGATTCGGCCATCGTCCGTCTCGCCAATCAGATCATCGCGGAAGCCTATCGGCGAGGCGCCTCCGATATTCATATTGAGCCCTATGCGGATCGGAAAGAAACAGCCGTGCGCTTTCGGGTGGACGGTACCTGTTTCACCTACATGAAAATTCCGGCCGCCTATCGGCGGGCGATTGTCTCTCGCGTGAAGATCATGGCCAGCCTGGATATCGCCGAGCGGCGGAAGCCTCAGGACGGCAAAATCCGGTTTAAATTGAGTACCGGCCAAGAGATTGAATTGCGCGTCGCGACGCTTCCCACGGCCGGATTCAACGAAGACGTGGTCCTCCGCCTGCTGACCGCCAACGGCCCTAGGCGACTCGAGGAGTTTGAATTCAATGCCGAGACTCGCCGCCGGGTGGAACAGCTGGCGCACAAACCGCATGGCATCGTCCTGTGCGCCGGTCCGACCGGGTCCGGGAAAACGACGACGTTGCACGCCATTCTGGCGGCGATCAATACGGACGAACGAAAGATCTGGACGGCGGAAGATCCGATCGAGATCACGCAGGATGGTCTGCGACAGGTGCAAGTTCACCCGAAGATCGGACTGACGTTTGCCGCCACGATGCGGGCATTCCTGCGCGCCGACCCCGATGTGATCATGATCGGCGAGATGCGCGACAAGGAAACGGCGGATATTGCCATTGAAGCCTCTCTGACCGGCCACCTGGTGTTCAGCACCATCCATACCAATAGCGCCGTGGAAACCATTGTGCGGCTGCTCGACATGGGGTGCGATCCGTTCAATTTTTCTGATGCCATGCTGGGTGTGCTTGCGATGCGACTGTGCAAGCGCATCTGCTCGCACTGCCGGGAGTCCTACCATCCGACTCGTCACGAATACGATGAACTGGTGCAGGCCTTCGGGGAGGAAGAATGGACGTTTGAGAAGCCGGCGTACGATGCGGAGGTAAGGTTGTATCACGGGCGAGGATGCGACGTGTGCAACCACACCGGATATCGCGGACGAGTTCCCATCCATGAGCTGATGGTGGTTTCAGACCATATGAAAACGCTCATTCAAGGAAGGACTCGTACGGGGGAATTGCTGGCGCTCGCAAAACGTGAAGGGATGCACACCCTGCTTCAGGACGGCATAGAAAAGGTCCTCCAAGGGCTCACGACGTACCAGCAGGTCCGCGCCGTGGCGATCAAATAGCACCCTGCTTCGCGTGCCGGGTCATAGAGGTTCCCGTCCACTTGTTCTCTCGCCCTGCTGACCTGCCCGGTTGGTCAAAGATCGCCATACATCAGACGAAAATTGTCATCTCCGTGTTCGGCAAACGCTCGGATTTGTACGGATTCTGGAATGAAAGCCATCGAATTTTCAATCGGTTAGGCAAATATTCCCGCTGAAATGAATCGGCATGGCACTTGCTCATCTGCCTGTTGCCATGTGGGTCTCTTTTTACCATCGACGGCCTGGCGACGCCCGTTGTCAGAGAGGGTTCACCCTCATCGAAGTCATGATTGCCGTTGCCATTGTCGGCATCCTGGCGATGGTGGCTATCCCCAATTATCTGCAGTGGAACGCGCGGTATCAGTTGAAGCAGGCCACCACCGAATTAGCCGGCAGCCTGACCCTTGCGCGCATGGCGGCAATGAATCGGAATCTTGCGGTGACCGTCACCTTGGCACTGGTTTCGGGGAGGGTCACGGTCGACTTCGGAGGAGCGTTAGCCCCGATTGTATTGCCTCAAGCCGTCGTCGCCTTCACCGGTGGGCCGACCATTCAGTTCACGCAGCAGGGATTGAGCGGCGCTGCGGCGAATGTACCCGTGACGTTGACGACGCAACAAGGGACCACTTATTCCCTCGTCGTCACTCCCGCAGGCAAAGTGAATTGGTGCGCGCATGCAACGTGCCCATAAAGGCGTCATGAAACATCGCCTGAACATGCAAAGTCGTGCCTGTCTCAGAGCGTCCAGGCAGCGAGGGTTTACGCTGTTGGAAGCCATGATTGCCGCGGGCGTGCTGTCGGTCGGATTGCTGGGACTGGCCGGCCTCTCAGGGATGTCGCTGGGAAAGAATGTCGATGCAAACGACATGTCGCGCGTGACGAATCTCGCTGCTGATATGGCGGAGCGCATACAAAATAATCGCCAGCGAGTGTTGGACTATCACAACACGAACACGACCACTGCGTGCGCCCAGAGCGCAAGCACTCAGCAAATGGCGCTGGGAGATTGCACGCAATGGCAGGCGCTGATGGCAAATTCCGGCCTCACTGGCGCCACAGGGCTTGTCACGGCGACCCGCCTCGATCCGGATCCCACGGCAAACCCGGTAACCATGAATCGATTCCTCGTCACGGTTACCGTCAACTGGCAAACCAGACAGACGGATGTGAGTACCGCTCGAACCAAGACGGCGATATTTACCACGGTGGTCGCGCCGGAATAGGCGCAGCCGGGAGCATGACGATGCGGAGATTCGACCTCAATCAGCAAGGCTTTACTCTCGTGGAACTGATGGCGGCTGTCCTGATCACCGTGGTGATCGTGACCGCAACCATGACCACGGTGGTGACCTCGAATCGCGCCAACGTCGTCAACACGCAAGTGGCAGATACCCAACAGAATGTTCGATTGGCCATCGATTTGCTCGGCCGGGATATCAAACTGGCCAGCTTCAACTACAACGCGACGGACTCATCAACGAATTCAGTGGGCGCCTGCAATGTGACGATCGGCACCATCGTGAAGCCGGTTGGATTGCTGCCCCAGGATCAAACGCCGGCGGGTGCGGATACCGGGCCTGACAGCTTGTCGATGGTGCTCCCCGTCAATACGGCGGGATGGACCTTGACGGCCGCGGTCGGTGGAACGCCGGGCGCCAAGACGTATGAGAACAGCATCAGCCTTTCCGGAGCCGCTATGACGGAGATGGTTGCGCAGGGCCTCGTGGTCGGGTCCACGATTTCCATCGGCGGGGCCTTGTCCAAGACCGTGCAAGCAGTCAATGCCACCTCGATCGGCTTCGGGAACGGAAACTTCGTCGACGGACAGTTCCCAATCGGTACGCCTGTGTTCTTGATGCAATGTGTCCGGTACCAAATCGTGGCCAATACACCGGCGACATGCGGTAGTAACACGCCCTGTTTGGTGCGAAACAACGTGCCCTTGGTCGACGGTGTGGAAGACATGCAGGTGACATACGCCTGCGATGGGTGCAACCGGGCCGCCCCCAATCCCTGGTCGGCGGACGGCATCATCGATGATCAAGATGGCTCCTCGTCTGGCGGCGTCCCGACATTCACGCAGGGTGACTTTGTCTCCAATGGCTCATGGGCGCTCAGTCCACGCATGCCCGACAAGATCAGGTTGGCGCAGGTGAGTCTCGTCGTGAGGCCGACGAACGCCGATAACGGTCTGGATGAGAAAGGCAGCAAGGCGGTCAATACCATAGGCCCTGTCATCATCGGGGATCACGATCCATCGACTGATGCGGGATATGACGCCACGGTGTATCAGCAGCAACGCCGGCGGGTGGTGGTGCGCACCATTCAGCCCAGAAATTTGTAAACGAGAGACGCTGTGATGAGTGTACGGCAGACCACTGTGAAAGCGGAGCCAGGGCAGAAAGGGTCTGGGGTGAAGAACCAGCGAGGCATCGCGCTGCTCACCGTGATGTTGATGTTGTTGATTCTCACCATACTCGGGATTGCGTCCATCACCGTCACCAGCATGGAAAATCGAATGGCGGGATTTTTTCGCAGTACGGAAGCAGTAGTGGCGGCAGCGGATTCTTGTGAAGGTCTCGCAGTCAACATCATTCAGCAGACGTTTCAGCCCCCCGGTGTGCTTCCGGCCTCGTTCATTGCCCCGGCCGGTCCGGTTCCCGCAGCGAATGCGACCACGCTCTATGCCGAAATCTATGCTTACGATCTTCCGTCACCGGCACCGGCGAATACTCCGGCCGTTAATTATGCGGATGCGGCGGACACGGCGCCGAATTTTGTCATGACCAATCTGCCCGGGTTTACCGTCAACGGCGACATCGATCTGCTCTACACCCACCCGAAGCAAGCGCAAGGAAACGGAACACCATCCACGGAACATGTGTTTCGGATCACCTGCGTGGCGAGTAATCCCGCGACCGGGTCCAGCAGCACCGTGACCTCAGTCTACGGCTGTTTGGACGGTGATACCTGTGTGAAGAAAATTAATTGAGAGAGGAAGCGTCACCATGAACAGCAGAGTATTGTTTGCCATGCTCAGCCTGCTGACCGTGCCGTACTCCATACCGCCCGCCGGTCTCGCGGAAACAGAGCAGGGACAGGCGCCGATGGTATTTTCCACCGTCGGGTTTCAGTCCGGCGTCATCGACGCAGTGGAGGGATCAAGCATCCGTATCGATGGACGCGGTTATGTGCTGAAATCTGCGGTTGTGGTGGTGAATCACGAAGGCGAACCGCTGGAACTTGAACGCATTATTCCGACCTCGCTCGTCAAATTCCATCTGAAAGAGGGCCACATCGACAAGATGGTGGTGACGCTGCCCCAGTAGCGCATGAAAGGTCTTGTCTCAACTCGTAGCCGGACGTCGACGGCTGTTGTCCTGCTTGAGATAAGGAGGAAGAACGCATGAATCGCCGAACACTTGTCGCTGTGATGCTTGTGACCGCCGGCCTGTGCGCCGGGCTGATTGGTTCCCGGGACGCCGGAGCCGTGGTGTCCAACGCCGATTACACGGCCGTGCCGGCCTTCGTGTCGAACGCGACGACGCCCAACATCATCGTCGTGATGGACAACTCCGGCAGTATGAGCAACCGAGCCTGTGAATCATCCTCGTGCGGCACCCTGGCTGACGGAACCACGTCGACGAGCACGACATGGACCGACACCACACGATATTCCGGATATTTTGATCCGATGAGTTGTTATACCTACAACACCACCGACACTCGATTTGAGACCGGAGCCAGCAAAGCCACCTTGCAGACTGCTTGCGCTGACACGCAATGGGATGGAAATTTCCTGAACTGGGCTACCTTGCGACGGTTCGATGCGGTCAAGCGAGCGATGATCGGCGGGGATTGTTTCAGCGCGAGAGCTGCAGATGGAACCTGTCCGGCAAGCGGAACGCCGGCACTCAAAACGGTTCGCGCGCAAGTGTCAGGTCTCACCAACGAGCGCGCCGATGTCAACTATGGCGGTGGTACAGGCGCCAATACCTACGTCGGCCGCATCCCTCTAGCCGATCGATCCAGTAGTCCGGCCACCATTTCCATCCATGTGTCCGATGCCTATTTTTGTGTCGAGAACGATACGAGTTTCAATAGCAACTGCGGGGACTCCTACAGCGTTCGGAAATATCATCTCAAGGTTGGATACCCGACAGAGCCGACCGGGGTCATTCAGCAGATCGGAAGCAAGGCGCGATTTGGATTGGTTGAGTTTAAGTCCAGTAGCGAGGGCGCACGCATGCTGGTCGGCGCCGGTTCGCGACAATCCATCGATTGGTCTGGTACCGGTGTAGAAACGTTCGCTACGAATACGGCGGCTATGATCGATGCGGTGCAGGAGTCCTACCCTTCAACCTGGACGCCATTGAGTGAAGCCTTGTATGAAACGACACGGTATGTCGCCCAGATCCAATCGACGTTTGCGACCGGCTATGTCTATCCAATCGCCTTCTCCGGGGGTGTGTCCAACGGGGTCAATTTTGCTACGAACGGCGCCGGTTCGATCGGCACGAGTGAATTGACGGCATTGGTCGGAACGGAGACATGCCCCGCTGGGTATATCTCCAGTGCCTGTGGTCGTGACCCGTATTTCTTTGGTCAGAACCATACGCCCCCATGGTCGGCAAGTTCTCAGGTCGTCGCCTGCTGCCGTACGTTTGTCATCGTCTTCACGGACGGAGAGCCGACGCAGGATCAAAATATTCCGACTGCGTTGCAAGACTATGCCCATGCCCATCATGGACAGCATTGCAACGGGAGTGATAACGCCGCTCCTCCACGGCCCATCAATGGCACCTGCAACACGCACAACGCCACTCCCTACAGTGATTTCCTCGCGGAACATAAGACCGACTATGCCGACAGCGGGAGCCACTACTTAGATGACGTCGCCTATTGGGCTCACACGACCGATCTCCGGCCCTGTAGCGGCACGAGCGACGGGACCATTGCAGGCTTATCGGTTACCGGGCATTGTATCCCAGGCAATCAAAGCGTGACCGTGTATTCTTTCTTTGCCTTCGGCAATATCAACGGTCGTGGGATTCTGGCTCAGGCCGCCCGATTGGGAGGGTTTGAGGATGCGAACGGAGACGGTGTCCCGCAGACGTCTGAATGGGATAAAGAAAACAATCTTACGGGGGCCGCGACTCCTGACGGTATTCCTGACGCCTATTTCGAATCCTCGAATGTCGATGATCTTCAGGACAAACTCCTGGCCACGATCGCGAGCATTCTCAGACGCAGCGCCTCCGGTTCGTCCGTCTCTGTGTTAGCCACTGCCTCGACCGGCGAAGGCGCCCTGTACCAATCGTATTTCTTCCCCAGCACGATCGAACCCTCGACGCTCAATGACGTGAAATGGACGGGCTATACGCAGGCCCTGTTTATCGATACGTTCGGCAATACCCGCGAAGATACCAACCAGGATGGCCGGCTCGACTACAAGGTCGACAAGATCATCAAGACCCGCTTTGACTCGGTGTCGAATTCCGTCAAGGTCGACAAGTATGTGGATTCCGATGGAGATGGATTGCCGAACGATCAGAATAGTGACGGTCAGGTGACGGTCGCGGACTGCAATCCCTGCGGGCAGGCCTTGAGCGACATTCTGCCGATCTGGGAAGCTGGAAAACGGTTGGCCTTAAAAGATTCTACAACGCGAACGATTCTGACGTGGGTCGATTCCGACCATGACGGCATCGTCGATAGTGGTGAGGAAATACCATTTACGACGGCAAACGAGCCTACGCTTCGACCGTATCTCCGCGCGACATCCAGCACGGAAGGCACCAAGATCATCAATTTCGTGCGCGGATGCGACGTGGCGACATGCTCCGACCAGGCAACAACGAGAGATCGCCGCCTGCAAGTTCCTGCCGGAAGCGGGAGCTTGAAGGTGTGGAAGCTCGGGGATGTCATCCATTCCACCCCGACTGTGGTGGCCGGCCCAAAAGACCGGCATGACGCAATCTATGGGGATCAGAGTTATTCGGCGTTTTTGCAGAAATGGTACAACCGCAGACAGGTGGCTTATGTCGGCGGAAACGACGGCATGCTCCATGCGTTTAACGCCGGGTATTACCATCCCGGCGATGATGCGAGTGCTTCGGCACCCGCCAATACGACGGAACACGGGTGGTTCACCACCGCTCCGGCTGATAATTCCAGCGGCGCTCCTTTGGGAGATGAGTTGTGGGGATTTGTACCCTATGAACTGCTTCCGCAACTGGAGTTCTTGAGCCGGGCGGACTACCAGCATACGTATTTCGTCGACTTGCCGCTCAAAGTAGCCGACGTCCGCATCTTCACTGCCGACACCGACCATCCGAACGGATGGGGCACGATTTTAATCGGTGGATTCAGGATGGGCGGGAGTTGTGGCGCTTGTTCGGCCGGAACCGGCGCGCCGCCGATGACGGTCAATATCAGCGGTACGAACTACACCTTCTATAGTTCGTATTTTGCCATGGATATCACCAATCCCGATTCCCCAAAACTCTTGTGGTCCTTCAGTAGTTCGGACCTGGGGCTGACGACCAGTGTGCCGGCTGTGGTACGTGTGAATCCTGCGGCCGATGCCAAGGCCAGCAATACGAATGCCAAATGGTACATGGTGGTCGGATCCGGACCCACCGGCTATGACGCCAGCATCAATCAAAGCGCCAAGCTATTCGCAATTGATCTCGCGACGGGGCCCGGAAGCGGGAACAGCCTCGTGACCGCGTATTCAGTCGGATCCTGGAATTCGTACATCGGAGATATCACAGCCTACGATAGGGACCTCGATTATCGTCACGACGTGGTCTATTTCGGCCGTGTCATCCATGACGGGGCTCTTCCCTGGAGAGGGAAACTCTATCGATTGACGATGGGAGCCGGCGGCGTCACGTCAAAATTCGGCACAGTGACGAATCCAGCGCAATGGGGCATCGCCTCAGGAGGTTCTCGTGTGCCCACTGAAATGCTGGATACATTCACCTTCGGGGCGGAGATGGGGCCGGTTGCGACCGCTCCATCCGTCACGACGGATGATGCGGCCAACGTGTGGGTCTTCGCGGGTAGCGGACGGTACTACAGCAAATCAGATAAGACGGATCTCTCCACACAGTATTTTGTCGGCCTGAAAGATTCCGTCCTCAATGCCGGATGCAATCAATCAGCCGGCGCACTCAACTGCATGGAGAACGATCTGGTCGATGTTTCGAATGCCACGGTCTGTGTGGTGGGAGTCGGCGATTGCGGACAGGCCAGCGGAACCAACCAGGTATCCGGCGTGTCCGGCGCCACGACCTTTACCGGCTTGATCGGACTGGTCCAGAGCAAAGATGGCTGGGTAACCAAACTCGTTGAGCCAGCCAACCCACCGTCGAAGCCGGTTCCCTATGGTATCGGCGAACGAGTGGTCAGTAGCCCCACGGTATTCGGTGGCGTGGTGTTTTTCCCCACCTTCATTCCGACCAACGACATTTGCGTTTCATCCGGCACGAGCCGGCTCTGGGCGCTATTCTATAAAACAGGGAGCGCCTATCAGGAGCCGATCATCGGAACGGCTGCCTCGGGTTCGAACCAAACGATCAATAAATTCGGCTCACTGGGTGACGGACTGGCCTTCGGCATTGTCGTCCATATGGGCTCGGGCCGTGACGGTGGAAGTCCTTTCGGCCTGTTGATCAATATGAGCCAGGGAAACTTCGGTGACTGCGCAACCTGCGGGTTTGGTGGAGGGTCTCCCGGAGGCCTCCCGAGTTCCAATATCGGCGCCAATGTCGCAGTCGATCCACGGAGTCGATACTTTTCATGGACTAATCAATGAGGACGATTGTCTCCGACAGTTGCTGGAGGTCTTGGGGGAGGTTCTTCCTCCCCAACCTCACGTCCTCCGCTCGATGCCTGCTGATGGCCTTGGTCGTCGTTGCTGTGGGGGGGTGCTCTTCTTCGCCTCAAGACGGATCGGTTGCGGCGGGCACGACGAAAAATAATCATCCTCCCACTGTTCGTCTCGTGACCATCGTTCCTAATCCCGTGATACTGGCCGGCCCCATCACCGCGCATGTGATGGCGGATGATCCTGACGGGACCGAACCCACGAAGCGATTTCAATGGATCGTCAACGGCATTCCCGTCTTGGGTGCAACCGGCCCTGAGCTTGACCCAGCCCACGCGAAGCGAGGAGACCAGGTTGCGCTCGAAGTGGTGGCCTTGGACGCCTCGTCGGAGAGTGCGCCTTATCGGACGGATCCGGTGCCTGTGGTGAATACTCCTCCGCTCGTGTCACATGTCACAGTTGAGCCAGAGGCCCCTGAAAGGGGTCATCGCGTTCTTGCCAAAGTCAATGCGGTAGACCCAGACCGCGATGAGATCCATTACAGCTACCGTTGGTGGCGAAACGACAAACAGGTGCAGGAAGGCGAAGAAGGCGTCCTCGATATTTCCGGCTTTGGGCGAAAAGATGTTGTGGTGGTCGAAGTGACTGCCCGGGACCAGGAGGCAGCCGCTGCGCCGGTCCGGTCGGCTCCGAGCGCCCTGGGCAATTCACCGCCTCTGTTTGTCTCGAACCCGGCGGCATTGACGAATCGAGAGCAGTATGAGTATGCCGTTCAGGCCAAGGACGTCGATGGCGACAGCATCAGCTATGGGCTTGAGACCGGGCCTCCGGGAATGACGATCGACAAGACGACAGGACAGGTGAACTGGACGATCATACCGGGTGCGGCGGGGACGCATCGAGTGAAGATCGTCGCGGAGGACGGGCAGGGCGGGGTGGCGTGGCAGGAGTTCGAATTGTCGATCCCATCCACTGCCCAATCGCAGACCTCTTCGCCCTCTCAAGGGTAGTCTGCACCGCACCCCTCTCACCTGCTAATTTTTCCCCATCCCCTGTTCCGATCTTGTTCATCCCTTTCTGTGTTTGTTAGAATCAAAGCAAGCGATTTGGCGAAAGGAGTTATCAACACCGGCGTGCGCAAGATCAAGCTACGTGAAGGCACGAACACTGCGGTCCTGTTTGGGCACCACGATCGTCACCTCAAATTGATTGAGGAAGAGTTCGGGGTGCGTTGTTCGGCGCGAGGCGAAGAAGTCACCGTAGAGGGGACGCCGGAAGCGGTGAAGCAAGCGGAACGAGTTTTTAACGAACTCGCTTCGCTCACCAACGAAGGATACGATCTCCGATCAGATGACGTCACCCACGCGCTGACCGCACTCCGCCACAATCAAGACGCCTCCCTTAAGGACCTCCTCTTCAGCGCGTCGCCTATCGTCACCCGAAAGCGCTTCATTGTCCCCAAGACCCCGACGCAGAAACATTACCTCGACGCAATCGAAAAACATGACATCGTCATCGGGATCGGTCCTGCCGGAACAGGCAAGACCTATTTGGCTATGGCGATGGCGGTGAGCGCGCTGATGAAAAAGGATGTCAGCCGCATCATCCTCGCCCGTCCGGCGGTGGAAGCCGGGGAAAAGCTCGGGTACCTGCCCGGTGATATGTATGCCAAGGTCAACCCGTACCTTCGCCCCCTCTACGATGCCCTGTTCGACATGATGGAAATGGAGCGAGCCAATCGGCTCATTGATCGGGGCGACATTGAGATCGCGCCTTTGGCGTTTATGCGCGGCCGTACCCTTAACGACTCCTTTGTGATTCTGGACGAAGCCCAGAACGCGACCGCCGAACAAATGAAAATGTTCCTGACCCGCTTAGGATTTCATTCCAAAGCCGTGGTCACGGGGGATATCACGCAGATCGATTTGCCGTCCGATCGCGTCTCCGGCCTGATCGAAGTGCGGGACATCCTCCAGGACATCCCTGGAATCGAGTTCGTGTATTTCGATGAACGGGATGTCGTACGGCACCGGCTCGTCCAGGAAATCATCAAAGCCTATGATCGGCATTCGGCCGCATCACCCGCTCCCGGCTCTCCGAAAAAAAGCGAGACCCTCATTAAGGGTCAGCGCCCTGGTCCAAAAGCTCCTCGTTCTTCATCTCCTCCCGCAGGTTCCTGGGGGCAATCGCATTAATGCCGGTCGTCGTGGGCATGCGGCTGACGAGACGGAAGCTGCGCCTCGAGCCGCTCAGGAAACTCGCCAGCCACATTCTGCACTCAATCGGCGAACGTGAAGCGCTTCTCAGCCTCGAAATTGTGGGCGACGGCCGGATGCGCCGCTTGAATCGGACCTTTCGTCACCGGGATACGACCACCGATGTGCTCGCGTTTGCGACCAGAGAAGGGCCTGGCCCCTCATCGCCCCTGCTAGGGGATGTCGTCATTTCCCTGCCGCAGGCTCTTCGCCAGGCGCGCCATCATCAGCGAGGGATCGATCATGAATTGGTCGTCCTCCTGATTCACGGCATTCTGCATCTGTGCGGGTACGATCACGAACGAAGCGAATCCGAGGCCAGACGGATGGCCCGGCGTGAGCGCGCCATCTTGCGCGCCATCGGCCCGGTTCCGCGACTATTGGTATCCGGCAATTCAGATCCAGTATGATGCGTGACCTGCGTGTATCGCAGTGAGGCAAGATAGATCAAAGATGAGGTGAGCAGTGGGCTGGTTTCAGAAACTGAGCGAAGGACTCTCAAAAACGCGCGATGCGGTGACCGGGCAGCTGGATCGATTGCTGGGGCGCGCGGCCGACCCGGCTCTTCTCGACGAGCTGGAAGTCGCGTTAATCAGCGCAGATCTGGGCATGCCGGTTGTCGAGCGTGTCATGGAGGGCCTGCGCGCACAGATGCGGGGGGGGAATTTTTCAGCCGCCGAGAAGGTGCGGGAGCTGCTGCGACAATCGGTCTTGGACATTCTGCTTCCCACACAAGCGGCGTCGATCGATCAACTGATCGCTCAGGGCCCGCGCCCGTTCGTGATCCTGGCTGTGGGAGTCAACGGGGTCGGTAAGACCACCACGGTGGCAAAATTGACCCAACGGTTTCGGCAGCAAGGGCACAAGGCGCTGCTGGTGGCCGGGGACACGTTCCGGGCGGCGGCGATCGATCAGCTGCAGGTGTGGGCGGACCGCGTGCAGGTCGATATTATCCGGCATCGGCCCGGCGCCGATCCCGCGGCGGTCGCCTACGACGGCATCACTGCGGCCAAAGCGCGCGGCTCGGACGTGGTGCTCATCGATACGGCAGGCCGGCTACACACCAAAACGAACTTGATGGACGAGTTGCGCAAAATCAAACGGATTGTGGCCCAAGAATGTCCCGGTGCGCCCCATGAGGTGCTCTTGGTCTTAGATGCAACGGTCGGCCAAAATGCCATTGCGCAAGCCAAACAGTTTCATGAGGCGGTCGGCGTGACCGGCATCGCATTGACCAAGTTGGATGGAACGGCCCGCGGCGGCATCGTGGTGGCGATTGCCGATTCTCTTAAAATTCCGGTCCGATTGATCGGAGTCGGAGAATCCGTGGAGGACCTCCAGGACTTCAACGCCAAGGCATTTGTCGACGCATTGTTTTGACTGATCCAACCTGTTCCATCCGTTCCTCCCGGCGCTACGCTTTTGCTCAATTTCTTCTCATCCTGCGACCCTCGTGCTAGGCTCTGTCTTGCAATCCCTCTCTGAAGGCGAGCCGGCAGCGGCGATGGGTGCACATGCGCAGGACATCTGTATGACGACCTTGTTGGTCATTGACGACGACCGTTTGCATTGCGATCTCTTGCAGGTCGCGCTGTCTCGCCATGGGTATCGGGTCAGCACGGCCACCAGCGGGCGGGAAGGGGTCTTGCTGTTTCAGCAGCTCCGCCCGGCCGTGACCTTGCTGGATCTCCGCATGCCGGAGATGGATGGGCTGGCAGTGCTTAAGGAAATTCGGGCGCATGACCCGCGCGCGGGCGTCATCATGCTAGGCGGTGGCGCAACTGAGGAGTTGGAAAATCTTGCCCGGAAACTGCATGTAACGGATTTCTTCCGGAAGGGACTATCGCTGGATGTACTCGTGGGTGCGGTGCATCGGATCGCTCAGCAGGCAAAGCGGGAGGCGTCGCGCGCGCCGTCAATGGCGGACAATGAGCCCGATCCGTCTTTCGAAGAAGAAATTCTCGTCGTCGATGACGATGTGATGGCGCGCGATCTGTTGATGCGGTTTCTCGGTCTGCGCGGCTATCGTGTGCGCGGCGCCAAGGATGGCCGCGAAGCCTTGCGGATGATCGAGGCGTCGGCGCCCGACTTGGTGATCCTCGATCTCGTCATGCCGGAGATGAACGGTGTGGAGCTGTTGCGGGCGTTGGCCGCACGCGACTATGCAGGGCGTACGATCATTTTGAGCGGACACCATAATGAGCCCCTGCTGGCGGAGGCCTGGGCATTGGGGCCCCAGGAGGTGCTGGATAAACCGCTCGATCTGGAGCGAGCCTTGATGGCTGTCCAGCTTGTGATGGTGTGCCGGGAGTGTTAATCTTCACCGTCAACCTTGGAGTGCCGGTGAAGAGTGACTCGTTGGCATCGCGTCATCCGTTTCAGTCTGCTTGCCGGTTGTCTTGTTCCTGCGCTGGCAGTCGCTGAGCCTGGTTCCTCCCCACCGACCATCGCACATCACGAGTTGACCCTCGAACTGTTGCCGGATTCCCATCAGCTCATTGCGACGGATCGCGTGACGCTCTCGGGAGGATCTCTCGGGCGGACGTTGGCCTTTTCTCTTGCCCCCGCTCTCCATCTGGAGCGCATCCAGGATGTCACGCACTGTCAGGCTTCCTGCGAAACAGCTCCTCCGCTCGCGTTTGAGAGAGAGGCTTCTACAGGGCGGTTGGAGTCTCAGGGCCTGACGCTGAAGCAACCGCTCGCAGATCGGAAAGGCGGCAGGGTCGAGCTGAAGTTTGTTTATCGGGGAGTGATCGACGATCCGCCACGAGACCCCCGGCATCTGCGGTTTGTCACGCCCAGCGAAACCTCGGGACACATCGGACCCGAGGGCGTCTATCTCAGCAGTGAAAGCCAATGGTATCCCGACCTGGAGGGGTCGCTGGCGACCTATGACGTGACCATTTCCGTGCCTGAAGGATGGACTGCCGTCACGCAAGGTGCTCCCCAGTCTGATCCGGCACGGTGGGTGGTTCCCACCAAGAGCGAAGCCTTGACGGTCGTCGCGAACCGTTTCGTGGTGAAGTCCCGCAACTGGAAGGCCAAGTCGGGGCAGGAGATCCGGCTCGCGACCTACCTCTTTCCAGACGAAGCCGCCTTAGCGGATGAGTATTTGGACGCTTCAGCGCGATACCTCGATGCGTACATTCCTTTGCTCGGGCCCTATCCTTTTTCTCAATTTGCCGTCGTCGAGAATTTCTTCTCCAGCGGGTTGGGCATGCCATCTTTTACGCTGTTGGGGAGCGGTGTCATCAAGCGGCACTATACGCAGCCCTACGCGCTCGGCCATGAGATCGTGCATTCGTGGATCGGCAACGGTGTGTTCAACCGGACCGATCGCGGTAATTGGGTGGAAGGGCTGACCACGTATCTTTCCAACTATTACTACCATGAGCTCATAGGGGATGAGGCGCAAGCTCGGGAGCAGCGCCGGTTGATGCTCATGGGGTACGCCGTCTACGTCCGTCCGGGTGAGGAGTATCCCCTTAGTCAGTTTGTCCAGAAGCACGATGAGAAGGACAATGCCATCGGCTATCAACAATCGGCGATGGTGTTTCACGCGTTGAGGCAGGAGATCGGGGAGGCAGCGTTTTGGAAGGCCGTCAAACAAATTCCGGAGCGGTATCTTGGCAGGGCAGCTGACTGGCGTGATCTGGAACAGGTCTTCCAAGAGGAGGCCGGGCGGGATCTGCGATGGTTTTTCTCCCAATGGGTCGAGCGGGCAGGGGGACCGGACATCGAGTTGACGGCTCTCCGTGCACAGCCGACTACCAGAAGTTCCGGTGAAACGAACGCCGTCGATGCCATGGTGCATCTCGTCCAACGCGGGCTCCCGTATCGCCTTGCCGTTGAGCTGGAATTCGTGCTGGAAGGGGGGCGTACCCACAGGACTCGTATCCATCTGGCAGATCCAGAACAGAACGTGGTCGTGCCGATTCCGGAACGCCCGCTGGCGGTCCGGCTCGACCCAGATCTGCATCTCTTCCGCCGTGTGGCGCGTACCGCCCTGTCGCCCATGCTGAATCTCTATGTGACGGATGCGCAGCGGACGCTGCTGTTGCCCCGGGACGTGACAGAACCACCCAGCCCTTTTAACGACATCGTGCAACGTATCGCAGCGCAGGAGGCGACGAAGCCGGCGATCTCACGCACGACGATGCGCCGGCCGGGAAACTACTCGACATCCCTGCCGGCGGGATCTTTGCTGGTGCTGGGTGGGCCGGACGAGAATCCGGCCGCAACAGACATGCTCCGATATTGCGGCGACCATCTGCGTTTTACCGCGAACGGGTTTGCGGTGGACGGAAAGACCTATGAAGGAGCCACGAAGGCGCTGCTCGTATCCTGCCGGCGCGACGATCAGCCGGGCAGCGTGGTGACGATGCTGTACGGGGTGACGCCCCAGGCGTTGGGCCGTGTGGCCCGGCTCTTGTTTTTTTATGGATGGCAGAGTTATGTGGTGTTTCACGAAGGGGCCGTGGTGGCACGGGGAGATTGGGAGGATCGGATGAGTGCAGAGGTGAAACTTGAAACACGTTAACCGGGTGATGGCAGGAATGCTGGGGCTCGTGGTGTCTCTCGCCACGACGACTCCCGCGGGAGCGGCCTCGAAGCCGGAAGAGACCGCGGTGACGACGGCGGCTTCCGGCGAGCGCCACCTCACCAATATCAAACAATTGACGTTTGGACGACAAAATGCCGAGGCGTATTTTTCGTTCAGCGGCGACAAACTCATTTTCCAATCGACGAACAATTGGATGAAGGATACATTTGCCGCGGCGATGCATCCTGCCGACATTCCGCTCGGCTGTTATCAAATGTACGTCATGGATCTTGGTAGCGAAAAGATCCGGATGGTCAGCACCGGGTCCGGCACCACGACCTGCGGCTATTTCTTTCCCGGCGACCGGCGTGTGTTGTACTCGTCCACACATCTGAGAGGCCCCAATTGTCCTCCGAAGCCCAAGCGGGAGGGGGGCGCCTACCGGTGGGCCTTGGACGACTATGACCTGTTCTCGGTTCGGATCGACGGCTTGGACCCGCAGCGACTGACCAATACCCCGGGGTATGACGCCGAGGCGACGGTGGCGCCCAACGGCAAGACGATCATCTGGACTTCCATGCGCGACGGGGATTTGGATATCTACGCCATGGATCTTGACGGAACGCATCCCCGGCGGCTGACCCACGAAATCGGCTACGATGGCGGCGCGTTTTTCTCGCCCGACAGCAAGCGGATCGTGTATCGCGCCCAGCATCCCGGCAATCAGGAAGAGCTGGATCAGTACAAATCGCTTCTGGCTCAAAATCTGGTGGAGCCGGGCCGCCTGGAAATTTTCATCATGAACGCCGACGGCTCGAACAAGCAGCAGGTGACGAGCAACGGCGCGTCCAACTTCTCGCCCTATTTCCATCCGGATGGGCACCGTATCATCTTTTCGTCGAATGTGGAGACACGCAATGAAGGGGGGCGGCCGGAGTTCCATTTGTATCTGACCAATGAGGACGGCTCCGGCCTGGAGCGGGTGAGTATGGCCGGAAAATTCAACAGCTTCCCCATGTTCTCTCCGGATGGCAAACACCTTGTCTGGGTGTCCGATCGGAACGCCAAGGAGCCGGGAGAGTTCAACGTGTTTCTCGCCGACTGGGTTCCATGAACGAACCGGGTGACGGGCAGGCTGCGCCGGCGCCGGCGCAGCCTGAGCCACCACCGGATTGCCCGCCGGGCCCCAGCGTGATCCTCTCCGCGCTGGTGGTGATCGGGTCGTTCGCCGCGCTCTTTCACATCGATATTCCCATTCTGCGGTTGCTCCGCTCGCACAATTTGTCGGCGATCCAGTCAATGGGCGATCTCGGCGAAAAGCTGGGAAACGGGGGGACGTTGGTCGCCATCAGCGCGCTCCTCCTGGGAACGGGGTATCTGCTCAAGCGACAGATGTGGATACGTACGGCGCTGGATAGTCTGCTTGCCCACGGGGTGGTGGCCTTGGTGGTGAACAGTCTCAAACATCTCATCGGCCGTCCGAGGCCGCGCCTGACCCATTCGGGAGGCTGGCAATGGTGGCCGTCATTTGAATCCGGGCTCGACTCGTTTCCCTCAGGCCATACATCGGCGACGGTCGCCGTGGCCACCGTGTTGGCGCGGGCCCTGCCCAGGTTCTCATGGGTTCCCTTTGCCCTGGCCGGGTGGGTCGGGGCCAGCCGGATCTGGCGCGGGTCTCATTTTCCCGGCGACGTGGTAGGCGGGATGGTAGTGGGGTTTATGGTCGGATCGATCTTCAACGGGCCGTTGCGTTGGTGGGGCCGATCCGCGGCCCAGGCACTGGTACGTATCGCGCCCGTCGTCGTATTGCTGACCGGCCTCTTCTGGGTGCTGACGCATCGCGTGGCCGATCCGTCGTTCGATTCCATGCTGGTTGCGTCGGGAGTGCTCCTCGTCCTCGCCGGGCGGGTGCTACACGTGCTGTCTCAACGCAGACCGGCGACCGGCCGTGCCGTTTCGGCAATCGTGACCTCCCAAAGCTTGTCGCTGGCGGGGATGGGCATGGCGACCGCGATCCCGACCGTGATCGCGCTGACCGGTTTGTTGTGCGTGGCTCGATGGGCAGCTGCGGCAAGCAATCCGGATTCGCCTGCATCGCCATCTTCGGGCACCGAGGGACTTTACCTGGCCGGAGCGCTCGTGGGGATTCTCGCGATCCAGTTCCTCAAAGGACTGGTGCCGTTACAGTGACGGGCGATCAGTGTCCGGGAATCCGAACCGCCGGTTGTTCTGCCTCCTCGGGGACATGGATCATCGATTGATTGGCCAGCAGAATGAAGCCATACCGTTCGAGCATGACCGGGTATTCTATCGTTTCAAACGGCAATCGATTACGCATGGACGCCGGCAAAAGGAGCATCGTCCGCCCCGGTTGAGTGAGATAGGGTTTGATGTTGGCTTCCTCGCCCTTCGGCACGACGATGGCTTTCCGCTTCGCATAGAACACGAGGGAGGGGCGTGGCTGTCCATAGAGAATCAGCCGGTCGTCCGGTCCGAGATTGAGACCTGCCACTTCCGCGAGCTGTTGCGGCGGTTCGATGACGAAGTGGTTGACCAGCGGAAGGGTCAGTTGGGTGGCGGCGAGCACCATGAGGGCTAACGATCCCCCCGCGGCCCAGAAGGCGGCCGGACGCCGTGACTCGCTGAGTCCAAAATACGCCACCAGGCCCATGCCCACCAACAGGATCGACGCGACGGTATAGGGTCCCGGTCCGAGTGTCACCTGGCCGGCGAGAGGAAACTCATCCACGAGTTTCACGGCAAATTTGGCATAGAGCGGCGGCAACGAAGCAAAGGCCAGGGCCAGAACGTAGCCGACGGCTGTCATCATATGGATCGCGGCGCGCAGACCCGGCGCGGCATGGTCGGTCACGCAGCGATTCCAAAACGAGGCCGTCAAGATCGCCGCCGCCGGAAACAAGGGGCCGATATAGTGCGGCAGACGAGTGGAGGAAAGGCTGAAAAACACGAGGCCGCTCACGACCCAGACGGCGGCAAACCACTCCAGTGCCGGTGAAGAAAGGGTTGAGCCCTGACTTGCAGGAGCTGTGAGGACGCCGGTCTGTCTGGCCTCCCGCCAGCTTCGATAGGCCTGGTACCAGGCAAAGGGCAAGAAACCGCTCCAAGGAAAAAATCCGAGCAGAAACACGGGCAGATAAAAGAGCAGCGTGCCGCCGTGCCCTTCCATGGTGCCAAAGAAACGGCCGACCGTATCGCCCTGCGCGGAGGCCGTATACCGTTGCCCGTGGAGGTTCAACATCATCAGGTACCAAGGGAGGGCCAACGCGAGGAAAAGGAGAAGGCCCGGAGCGAGTTGGCCTCGCCGGCGGAAGAGCGACCAGGAACGAGTCAGCCAGAGATAGAGTCCTGCGGCCATAAGAGGAATGAGGAAACCGATCGGCCCCTTCGTCAACGTAGCCAGCGCCATACCGATATACAAGAACCAGATGCAGTGGCGTTCACGCCCTTCGCCGTGGAGACCCAGCCAGAACCCGTAGAGAGACAGCGTGGTAAAGAAGATCAAGACACTGTCGGTCAGTGCCATGCGACTCAGCCCGATGATCTCCAGATTCAGCAACAGCATGGCCGCGCCGAACAGGCCGATGACCGGTCCCCGACAGCGCGTCAGAAAGAGATATTGCAGCAGGATCAGGCCAAGACCGAACAGGGCGGACGGAAATCGTGCCGCGAATTCGTTCACGCCGAACGCATGGTAGGACAGGCTCATCAGCCAATAGACGAAGACCGGCTTGGCAAAGCGCGGTTCGTAATTGAATGTCGGACTGACGTAATTGCCCGTTTCGAACATTTCCCGCCCCGCCTCGGCGTTTCGTCCCTCATCCCGATCCGTCAACCCGAGGGAGCCGAGCCCGACAAAAAACAGCACGGCGGCCAATGCCAGCAAGACCAGGAGCGTCAAGGGCTGGATGGACCGGTCGATCGGCGCAGGCGTCTGTAAAGACGGGATCTCTCCGTTCATATGGGGTTCCATTACGATTTGATCGCCGGAGATGCCGTGCCGGAGTCGGCAGAGTTGGGGCGATGGATGAGCATCAGGTTGCGGAGGTAGACGATACTGCCGATGCTCTGACCGGCAATGAACACCGGGTCCTGACGGTAGATGGCATAGGCGAGCGTGATCAGCCCACCGATCATGCTCATGTACCAGAACGCCGTCGGCACGCGGCTTTCGGCATGGCGCTCGGAGGCAATCCACTGGACGACCCAGCGCATAAAGAAGATTCCCTGACCGAGGAATCCGATCAACAGCCAAATGGTATCGAGCGTCATAGCGGTATGGAAGCCGAGGTCGAACCGGAAGGGGGCGCGGCGGCGATACGGTAGTGGTATCGCAGGCAGCGGTGCTGCATCCATCGCACGGCCACCAGATCGTATAAGCCTTTGAACAGGCGATTGCCCACGCCGTATTTCGACGTGCCGCGCGTGCGCGGATAGTGTCGCACCGGCACCTCTGTCACCGTGAAGCCGTGCATCAGGGCCAGGGCAGGGAAGAACCGGTGCATGCCTTCGAAGAGCTGCATTTTTTCCACCACGGCCCGGCGAAACAGTTTCAGCGAGCAGCCGGTGTCATGAACCCGATCGCCGGTCACGGCGCTGCGGACACGGTTGGCAATACGGGAGGAAATCTTTCGCGTCAGGTTGTCGTGGCGGTCTTTCCGCCAACCGCAGACGAGGTCGAAGGTTGTGATGTGCGGAAGCAGCGTGGCAATATCCGCCGGGTCGTTCTGCAGATCGCCGTCGATGGTCATCACCAAGTCTCCTGCCGACTGCTTGAACCCCGCATCGAAGGCCGCCGACTGCCCATAGTTGCGATCGAAGTGAAAGACTTTGACCGTCCGGTATCGGGCGGCGAGATCATCCAGCACGTCTGAACTCCCGTCCGAACTGCCGTCGTCGATGAAGATCAATTCGAACGGGGCCGACCGCGACTCTTCCCGGCCGTCGAGGACCTTCACCAATTGCTCTGTCAGGGGGACCAGATTGTCGCGTTCATCCTTGATCGGGATGACCACGGAAGCCCATGGGCGGGTAGCCACAGTCATGGAGCGGGATCAGTTCCTTCACGCAGCCGGTTATCAGTACGCACGCGGCCCATTCTACAAAACGCACGGAGGGGCGGTCAAACCATTCTGTCTCGGCACAGTACTCCCGCATGAGCGCCACAACTGTTCAGCCGGTGCAAGGGTTGCGATCGCGCTGGCTCTGTGCCCCTTATGTATCAACGACGAAGGTGACTGGCGTGGCGCCTGATCACCGGCTTTTGGCTGACGCCTCCGATTCCGACGCGGCCGTGACCGTAAAGCGCATGGTCCCCATCAGGCTCATGTCGTTGATCTGTTCGCCGGCATGGATTTCCACCTTATACCG
>CABVSR010000018.1:43802-87216 GCA_902500995.1 uncultured Nitrospira sp. | reverse complement strand
TCGTCCCTTCGTTCGCTGCGGCCTTGCTGGACGGCCATTTTGAGCATCCTGTCAACGGGTATTCGTGTTGTGCCCTAGTGTGGGTGTTCCATGTTTCAAGGAACTCACCGTGACGGTGCAGCAAACTGCTAAAGAATTTCAAGAAGTTAGCAAACGCGTTCTTGTGTTGTCAAGGCGATCGACCCCCAACAGGTCGCGACGAGAAGCTTGCTGCGAAGTCGTACGGGAGAGGCGGCCGCTTTCTTGACTTTCACCACGCCTAGCTTACAGTATGCGCCCGTCTGGAGGGTAGGTATGTGGAAGAAAAATTTCTTGTTTCGCGCCCATGAGGCGGCTCCCTTACAAGAATCAGAAAACGAGTTGTTTCATGACGATGCCGAACCGGCCCTGGATAGCGCCGGGCTGCAGATGGAAAAATTTCTTTCGGTATGGGTCCAGGGCGAAGGCGAAGACGAGCGCCCCACCATGTATACGAATATGTATGTGCGGACGGCCACGCTGGATTTCAAGACTCGCGCCGGGTTTCTCCAACCCCTGCAAGGGCGCACGCACCAGATTAAACAGATGTTGACCCCGGAACAGAAGGGATTTTTGCGTGAGTGGTTGTCCACGACTTCGCCTCAAGCCTGGGAAGAATCCGACGACCATTTTCGAACGCTTTTTGACCTCGAGTGATCCCATCTAGCAGGATGCTGAAAACTTCCGCCAGCGGCGTTCTCGCGTCATTCAGATCCTCAACGTACCGCAAGGGTACGTTGAGGATCTTCATTGGCTGCGGCCTTGCTGGGCGAACGTTTTGAGCATCCTGCGGAAATCCATCTGTGCTTTATGTGTAAATCATCGACATTCACCTGTGTTCATCGAATCTCTTCTTCTAGTTAGGCCACGCATGAGTCGTCCGACCTGTCTTCCCGTGATCGCCTTGATGGTTGTCGGATTGGCCTATTGGCCGCAGTTACCGGTCTGGGCCGCCACGATTGATGTCTACTATGCCCCCGAAGATCGCCCCATCGATCATCTGGTGCAGTTATATGACCGGGCACGCAGCTATATTTACGTGTCGGTCTACGGATTGACGGCGCCGCCGGTGGTGAAGGCATTGGTGGAAGCGAAACATCGCGGGGTCGATGTCCGGGTCATCACCGATCGCGAACGTCTCAATGACCCGAAACAACTGAGCGCCGTGAAGACATTGCGATTGGCAGGTGTGCCCATCAGGATCAACCGGCATGATGCATTGATGCATCTCAAGCAGGCCGTCATCGATGATCTGATCAATACCTCCGGATCGGCGAACCACACCACGAGCGGTAACCGGTACAATGATGAGCGGCTCGATGTCATCACCGATGCGCGGCTGACGGCCAAGGTCCGCGAGAAATTTATATCCATGTGGAACGACCACGAACGTTTTGCCGGCTGGACAGAGTAGGGACTTCGATGGGGCACGCGAGAATAGAGACGGATGTGGCGATTGTCGGCGCGGGCGGCGGCGGCGCCGTGTTGGCCCTGTTGCTCGCGCAGCAGGGGGTGCGCTCCTTGGTGGTGGAGCGGGCCGTCGGACCGCCACAGGGTCTGCGCGGTGAAATTCTGCAGCCGAACGGCCAGCAGGTGCTCGATCGACTGGGGTTGCTGGATAAGTTGCCGACTCATGCCGTTCGATCGGTGCAGCGGTTCAATTTCTGCCGGTCGGGAGGCGAACGCCTCTGCACCGTGGATTACAGTGACCTGCCCGCTCCATACAATCGGGCGGTGGTGACGCTGCCCAATGTCGCGCACCATGCCATTCTCGAT
Source organism: uncultured Nitrospira sp. (assembly GCA_902500995.1). Taxonomy (GTDB): domain Bacteria; phylum Nitrospirota; class Nitrospiria; order Nitrospirales; family Nitrospiraceae; genus Nitrospira_A. The sequence continues at coordinate 85,422 of CABVSR010000018.1, read as the reverse complement.
GCGTTGGAGAAACAGAATCCTGACGGACTCTGGTACGATGCCACCTTCACCGGACTCCGCTTCGACGGCAGTCGAGTGATCGGCTTGCACGCGACTCGTCACGGTGAGCCGATGGAAGTGTCCGCGCGACTGGTTGTCGGGGCGGACGGCGCGTTTTCCAAGGTTCGCGAATCGCTCGGCATTTCAGCGAATCTCTATCGGTATCCGCAGAGCTACCTCATTGCCATTCTCAAGGCCCCACCGGAGTTCAATGAGGCGCGGTATCTGGTCGGGAAGCGTGAAATTCTGGGATTATTTCCCGCAGCCGGGCAACAGGTCTACGCCTTCTATATGATCAAGGCCGGCTCATATGAAGCCGTGAAAGCCCAGGGACTCGACGCGTTACGGCGCGCCTGGATCCGGATCGATCCCGCTATGGAAGGGATCGTCCCAGGCCTCGTCGATTGGAGCCAGACCGGCTACATGCCCACGGGGCGCGTCCGGACCGATCGATGGGTGGCGGATGGCGCGTTGCTCATCGGCGACGCCGCCCATGCGATGAATCCCCACGCTTCTCAAGGGCGTATGCAAGCGATGGTGGATGCGGTGACGGTGGCTGATCTCATTCCCCGCTGGCTGAAGGAGAACGACTTTTCTGCGAAAGCCTTGCGCGCTTTTGAAATTGCCCGCCGGCCGCAGGTGATGATGTTGCAGCGACTGGCGGATGAACAATGCCGGTTCTGGAACACCGGCAACCCGCTGCTGGCCTACCTGCGCGATCGCGTGTTTCGCACGCTCGACCGGAATGCGCGACTTCGTTATCGTGTGCTTTCGACCACGGCGGGATTACGAAGCCAACCGCCCTTCTCATTAGTGGATCGGATCATGGCCGCAGGATTCCTGCCGGATCCGAATGCCCGCGTGACAGAATGCTGAAAACGTCCGCCAGCGGCGTTCTCGCCTCGTTCAGACCCTCAACGTACCGCGAGGGTACGCCTCGGCTCTTCACTTGGCTGCGGCCTTGCTGGACGGCCATTTTGAGCATCCTGTCAGGATGTAATCTGTTGTGGTCGATGTACTAGGCATGGATTATCTGCCGGGTCATGGCAGCAGGAGGCGATTCAGCCAGATGAATTCCCTAGCGAGACAGGAGAGGTGTTTGTGACTCAACCGACCGCGCTTGATATTCCTTCCGAGGTTCAGCAACTTCTCCAGCGATACGTCAAAGAAACAAGGACCCTCCTTGGCCCACAATTAGAGGGCATCATTCTGTACGGGAGCGCCGTGGGCGGCGAGTTTTTGCCGGGCCGCTCGAATCTCAATCTGCTGCTGCTGCTGTCCGCCTATGAACGCGAAGGAATGAAGCGGTACGCCAAGGCCCATAAGCGCTGGAGTCGCGACCAATTTGTCGTGCCGCTCCTGCTGACAGAGGCGGAACTCACGAAATCCGGCACCCCCTTCCCGCTCGAATATCTGGAAATTCAGGAACAACATCGCGTGCTCTGGGGTAGAGATCCGTTCATTGGCCTGCATATCGACCGGACACATTTGGCCTATCAAGTGCAACAGGGGATCCAGGGCAATCTCGTGCGGCTGCGGCAGCGGTACATTGAAGGCGGCGGCACGGAAGAAGCGATCACCATGTTGCTGCCGTTATCGCTGACGGCCTTGCTGCCCTGTTTGCGCGGCTTGCAGCGGCTGGCCGGACAGCCGGCGTTATTTCAATCGGACGCGCTGCTCACCGCCGTTCGCCACATGACCGGACTCGAGCTGACCGGACTCGGTGATGTGCTGGAGCTGAAGCGTGGCATCATTTCACCGGGACCGGTGGAGGTCCCGCGGTTATATGAACGGTATGCGGGGGACCTCGACGCATTGATCAAGCTGATCCAGCCGGACGGGACGGTGGCGCCGCGATGATACGGCACTGTCTTGCAGTCACGCGCCTCCTTGCAGGGCTGTGGGTAGTCTGGTTGGTCATGGCGGTTGTGCCGATTGATGCCCGGGAGCCCGTTCCCAACTACGATCCACAAGGCTACGTCAGCGACCATGCCGGCGTCATCGAAGCGGACTGGCGCGCCAGGATCAGGTCGGTCTGCCAGGATCTCGAACGAAAGACCGGTGTCGAAATGGTCGTGGTCACCGTGCCGACGCTGAAACCCTATCCCTCGGCCAACGACTATGCGATGGGCCTCTACCAGAAATGGGGCATCGGCTCAGCCCAGGATGAACATGGAGTCTTGATTCTGTTGGCGGTGCAGGAGCGCCAGGCGGCCGTGACCATGGGGCGGCGCATGATTCCGGTGATGGGCGGCGAGGTGGTCGGCCGGGTCGGACATGAGTATCTCGACCCGGCGATCAAGAACGGGCATTTCGACGAAGGGCTCTATCGCACGGTCGTGGCCTTGGCGTCGGTCTCGCAGGAGATTCGCGTCGGCACCACAAAGAAGGCACACTTTCGCGGACTGGGGTTCTGGATCACCGTCACCACGGCCAGCGGGGCCCTCTGGTTTCTCTGGTGGCTCAGCCGGCCGGATCTGCGGCATCCTTACGCGCGGCTGCGACGCGGACAGTATTGGGGCAGTGGGCAAGGCGGCTTCGGCGGCAATTTCGGCGGCATGGGCGGAGGGATGAGCGGGGAGGGGTGGAAGTAGGAGGGGAAGGACGAGATCGAGCAGACCTTCTTGCTCGCAGAACGCGCACACGAGGACGGTGCTCGTCCCATGCGCGCAGGGAAGGCCCGCCCGATCTCATCCTTTACGGAAAGCGGAAAAATAGCGGATAGCTCTGCGGTGACGCGCGCAACTGGAACCAGCCCGGACGGCTCCTCCAGGAAATCGACTGCGAAGGGATATTCAAGAAATTTTGTGGAAATCTGGTGCCATACGAAGAGTAGCTATCCATTATCCCAAACCTCGGATTGCCGGCTCCCCGCATACGCAAACGTGATACTCGTTTCTCCGTCCTTGGGCTCAATTTTGGCCAGGTTGGGTTTCTCTAGAACATTGGGCTGCTCGATCACTTGCTCCATGGCTCCCTCATGAATCATTTCATTTTCACAAACGTTGGTCTTTACAAGGTAATTGCAGATGAGGCTTACGAGGAGATGATTGAGGCAATGAAAATCGGACGGCGCCCAAAGCCGGAGGGACATGCTGGTTACATACTATCCTATGACCCGAGGCAAACCAGCTTTAAAAAAGCCATGGTTTCCATTGTTTTTACAGGAATGTGGCTTGAGGCATTGACTCATCTGCTCATTGTCGCAAGATTTGGAGAGACAAAATTCAAAGAATATGATCGCAGAGCATACGAGGATAAGCTCAGCCTTCTTGGCATAGCGGACAAAGAACTTCTGGACAGTGTGTCGAAATTTCGAGTCGCAAGAAAATCCTTGATTCATGAAAAGGCTCATTTCGATGATCGCAAGATTAAGACGGCGCAATCGGAAGCAGAAAATGCCCATCACATACTTCATGCCATTCACGATCAGGTGTCAGGTGAAATAGGGTGACAAGAGTTCTGTTTCATACTGGAATGCTTTGAAAGCGGCCGGTATGCTACTTGTCATTTTGCTTGAAAAGAGAATGTCTGTCTCAGACCTGCCCATCATGACCTCCTTGCAGTATTCATGGATTACCCCTGTAATTGCGCCAGCATGGCGGCGGGGTTCCAGTAGCCCCACACGGTTTGAATCAATCCCTTCTCATTCACTTCGAAGACATCGATACCCTCTATAACAACATCGCGGCCGGTTTTGCCGCGCCCGCGTCCGGTGAATTTGACGGCCGTTCTGTTGCCCGTGACGAACACATGATCCGCCGTCAGCTCGATGGTCTGGAACAGGTCGAGCACACCCCGGATGAACTGGCCCAGCGCCGCATGCCCCTGCAGCGGGACGGGCACCCCCGGTTCGTAACTTACTCCCTGCTCGGCAAAACAGCTGACCCAGGACTCTGCATCCATTTTCCCGATGGCTGCGAAATATTGCTCTACGACTGCCGGAATGCTCTCAGATGTCATGTCGAAATCTCCTTACGTTGGTATGAGATGCGGGGTACGAAGAGGCCGAGTAGCCGGGCTGTCATATGAATTACGGAGTGTGTCGGGATTTGGATCTCTCGCGCGAGCGCAATGTTGGTGTCCTCACTGGTGGCGTAGCTGGTGATGACTGAGCGACATATGTTTGAATTGATGGTCGGCAGGGTTGGGAAGGGATTTACTTTGTGAGGAACGGCCCTATGATCGTAGAAGTTGATTCGAACGAGAATTGTGAGACCAGCGTCTTCGCTCGCTTTCAGGAAGTCGGACCCGCTCGACCGGTGTCTCAAGTCCGGCTCTATGATCGGAACCCTGCCGGCGAATGGTATTGGGTGACAGGTTGGAGTGATCACCAGCAGACGCCTCCCTGCGTTGCCTATGCTCAGGTGATTGAAGATTCTGGCGCGGGGCTGGCTCATGTGGTCTATGGAGGGCTGTACGGTCTGCGTTTCAGACCGATCGATCCGGATGAAGCATGGAGTCTTGTGAGTCCGCATCAATGGGGAGAAGCCTATCTTTCGCTGGCCGATGCCCGTGATCTCCGCTACGCTGATTAGCAGTCTTACCCCCTAAGAATCTCCCCCTGGTCTCTTACCACCCTCGGGTATAGAATCATTCAATCAGGAGCGCCGGGTGACGAGCCTTCCCGCAAGGGAGCTGCGATGCGTACCGTCGTTGCCGTCGACTGGTCCGAGCAGTCTTTCAACGCCGTCAAGGTCGTCTGCCGGCTCTTTACCCACGAGGAGCTGACCCTCGTCCACGCGGTGGACCTCCGCCCCTTCGAAAATCCGCTCTTCGCGCAACCGCTCGGCCGCAAAAGCGCTGGAGCCATGCGAGAGGAGATGGTTGCAGCAGGAGAGCGCCTGCTCGACCAAACAGGCGCATTGGTGCCTGCCACGGTTCCTTCCATCCAGCGAGTATACAAGATTGGGAACCCGGCACCGGTTGTGCTGGAGGCGATTCGCTCGTCTCAAGCCGACTTGGTGGCAGTGGGATCACAAGGGCGTGGACGACTTGCGGAGCTGGTCTTAGGCAGCGTTTCGCATCGGGTGGTATTGCATGCCCCCTGCACGGCCCTGCTGGTCAGAGACGACCCCGGGAGCATTCGACGTGTGTTGCTCACCGTGGAAGGATATGAGGATTCGCTCAAGTTGCGCAACTGGTTGAGCGCGCACCGGTTTACTCAGCCGATAGAGTTGTCCCTCCTGACCGTCGTGCCGACCATTCCCATCGGCGATTCGATCATGGATTTTCGAGACGACAAATGGACGGCTGAAATGGATCAGTCTGCTCGGCAGCTCGTGGACGAAACTGCGGCCGCCTTGCGAACCATCTATCCGGCTGTCACCGCGCAAGTCGAGCATGGTGATCCGGCTCATTGCATTACCAGATCGGCAGGCCGTGCCGATCTGGTGATTGTCGGATCGCATGGTTGGAGAGGCTTTGAGCATTTCCTGCTCGGCAGCGTGTCGCATGCGGTGTTGCATAAAGTGACCTGTCCTATCCTGGTCATTCGATAAAGAGGGCTCCGACGCCTGTTTCGATGGGCATCGGCGTCACGCGATCCCTGTCCTTGGCGTCAAGGCCAGGCATTCAACAGAAAGGAGGCGGCGATGGCGTGGAATATTGCCTCGAAAATCGTTCACAGGGTGGTGACCATCGACGAGAATCACACCGTGCTCGATGCCGCGATATTGATGGCCGAGGAGTTCGTCGGATCGGTGCTCATCACGAGTGCCTCAAAAATCACCGGCGTGTTCACGGAGCGAGATTTGATGATGCGCGTCGTCGGTCGGAAGCGAGATCCGGAGAAGCTGAAGATCAAAGATGTGATGACGAAAAACATGGTCACCGTGAGTCCGAAGGATACCGCAAGTCATTGCTTGAATCTGATGAAGGAACATCGCTGCCGCCATCTCTTGGTCTTCGACAACGAGGAGTTTATCGGGATTGTCTCACTCCGGGATATGGTCGCGCTGCTGATGGAGGAAAAAGAGGCGCTGATCACATATCTCCACCAATACATCAGTTCATGAAGGCTCGCACGGTCGGTTCTGTGGGGAGAGAGCTTACTTTCTTTGTCGAGCAGGTCTTCGAATTCACCCCACGGGTCGAGGTCATCATAATTTCTGTGATCGACCGCCCTTAAGATGGGCAGGAGCGTTATCCCAAGACCCACAGAGCGACTCCGGACAAATCTCGTGACAAGCGGTCGGCGATGTTGTTGCTGAAGAGGTGCGCGGCACCCGGTTGGCCCCGCTTCGTGATCACGAGGGTGCCGTATCCCCCGGCGCGTACTTCATCCAGAACCGTGTCGACGAGATCGCCTGCGTAGCCAAGCTTCAGCGTGACCCGTTCGGTCGGAAATCCTGTTTCTTTGAGGCGCTCAAGCGCTCGTTCAAGGATGGGATATTCAAGTGTTTCTTCCTGGTGCATCCATTCTTGCTGGTCTTTGCGAAGTTGTTCGCCGAGTTGATGCTCCATGTCGGGATTCTCCGAGCCGCCATGTTCCATCAATTCGCGCGGCATGGGGTTTAACACATGGAAGAGCGTGATGGTGATCTCGGGCGTCTCGCTGAGCAATGCCCCGACGTAATGGAGGGCGCGGGTCGTGGCGCTCGAATCATCGACGGCGATGAGCAGATTCTTCGGTGAGGCGGAGCGGTTCGACGTGGACCTCGGCGCAAAACGGGATTGGTCGCGCGACGCAGTGGTCATGGTGTCACCATTGTTGAGGTGGAGCGTGACGGTCTTGTCGGCTGCGATATTCTAGGAGGAGAGGGTGGTGCTGTGGACCGAATGGAGCACATGGTGCCCTCGAATCAGAGGGGCTAAAGTGCCGGCGGGAGTCATGGCTGCTTCAAACCGAATCATTGTCACGCCAGCATGGCCTAAAGCCTATGCCTCTCGAGCGGACAAATCAATCTTGAATGACCCGGTTCGGAGGGGAGCTGACGGCCGCCTTGGGTGGAGGGTGCGTCCCCTAAAGCCGCTTGCAGGCTTCAGGGGACGGGAACAATGGTCGATCAGGACTTCTTTTTGGCGCTGCGTGTTTTGCCGGCCTTGCTCGACTTTCCGCGAGAGAGGCTCCCAAGCGGCATCACGCGATTACGCACCAGATAGGAAGCGATTTCTGGAACTCGCGTGCCGGCCGGCCTTGCCGGATTGCTGTCGGCATACGAACTCGCAGGATTGTTCTTGAACAGCCACAACTGCACGACGCTCATCGGCGTGACGGGAGTCGGGATTCCGGGGCCGCGAAACTTCATCATGCCTTGAGTTTGGACGAGCACCGAGCCGCTCGCCGGCGATGAATTCAGCGCGATCCCTCCCATCAATTCAATGAGTGTTTCCATGGCGACATGATTGCTTTGAGGAAAGGGGACGACCTGCGTCAGACCATACTTGGTAATCCCGGCATGCTGGTGAAGCAGGCTGATTTCCTGACCGGTGGCGTAACGAAATCCGTAGGTCGTTGTGTACCCGCCAACTCCCCCCAGCACGTCCAGATACGATAGATTGGCGGTGGCATCCAGGCTGAGCCATTCGAGGTTGGTGTCGGTGTCGAGGGTAATCAGATGGTCGCCGGTTCCGGGAACGAGATTTTGTTGCACGAGAGCCATGTCGGTACCTCCATAGGAACGTTGCAAAAGAGTTGTGATGAGGCGCAATTCATCAGGCCGTCATGCGATTCGTGTGCCAGCTTGGATGAATGTGGCCTCGATGTAGCAAAGACTTCTCACTACTACAATCAAATCCTCCTCTATGCTCCTGGGGCGTATCGGAGCCGATACAGAGGAATCTAATCGGATACAGTCAGGATCTCAGGGGCGATGGGTGGTCTGGTGCATGCAGGCTGATCCATGGGAGGGGGAGGGGATTATGCTCTTCGCGGAACGACCCGGCCCTCTTCCAAATCTTGAAGATCCGACCAGGCCGTGAGGTCGGTGCGCGATGCGTCCACCGCATCACGGTATTTTCTGAATTTCGCAGCACTCTCGGGTGAACTGGGCCCCCGTTCCAGCAGCTTCTTGTTCCATTCCTCGAGTGCCGCCTGGTCATGAGGGGTGGCGGTGCGTTGAAGCCATTCCGCCACCCCGGCATCGGTTGGATTCGCCTTGACGGCTGCGGTAAATTGCTCGGCCGTGATACCGGCATAGTCCAGCAGCCGTTCATCCATCGGGCAGGGATAGATGTATTCCCCTTCTGTTCCCGCCAAGACCGCGCGGCATTTGTCGATCATACGCGCCAGATGCACGTAGCCGGCCAGCCTCGTTTTCATGCTGCGCGGGAATGTCGTGCGCAAATCCATCAGGCCAACAATTTGTGGTTCGTGAAGGTGAGTGTCCGAACCAGCACGGAACCGTTTTCATACGAGATGATACGGCGTGTGGCCGGCAGATCCGAGGCTCCGACACGCACATGGGTGTCCGTGAAGCTTTCGACATTGCGAAGGGTGCCGTCCTTCGGCGCGAAGTAATACACCGTGTATTTGCTGGTGAGTTGTTTCTGGTCCTGTGTGGTGCTGCTCTCTTCCACATTGATCGTGAAGGCGACATGCGGCATCTTCCGATTGATCTGGGTGATCCGGTTGTCCTTGATGCGATAGAAAGACTGCATGCCGTCGCCATGGATGTCGAGTCGGCGGCCCAGCGGATGCGCGTCGCCGGCTTCCAGCGTGAGGCGATGTTTCCCGTCTGACTCTTCGAACTTGCGGGGGCCCCGGTGCACCGCAATCATACCGATCTGCTCCTGCGCCCATTTTTGCAGCGCTTCATCGGCCAGTTGGACGGACACCTCTCGCGGGCCCTTGACCGCGACGGTCCCGCTCACCACCTGCCCATTGGTGTTGACGGTGAGGTCGGCTGAAAACCCTCGAAAATCCGGTTGCCAGCGGGCGGTGTTGTCAAAGGCTCTTTGGAGGAGGGCGCGAGCCTGGGGATCATCGGCGACGGTCGGTTGTGTATCGGCTGCAGCAGCGGCATGTTCCATCGGGGGCTCCTTTATATCGTAGTGGACAAAAAATGATTATAGAGACCTTGGTGAGGCATTCACAACCGCGGCCAGCACCGGCCACGGTTTTGTCCGGCGCGAGAATTTCGCTCAGGGGGCCAAGGTTTGTGTAGTACTGGCTAGGCCGAATCTGTTATACTCATGGGCATTTCATCCGGCAATGTGGCGAACAGGCGCAATACGTTTCCGGTATCCCTTGAAAGGAGCGCTATGGAGCGGCGAGCGGCGTCTCATACTGAAGAAGAAGAAATGAACCAACGGCGGCGGTTGTTGGGTCTGGCTCGCAAGGGCGACCCGAAAGCCATCAGCAAGTTGTTCGAGTTGTACCAAGTGCGCGTGTTGAACGGCGATATGCTGAGCAAACTCAACAAATCCTATTACAAAGCGGCGGCTGCACAGGAGCAAAAGGCGGCTCACACACCGGCAAAGTCCACGAAAGCTTCACAGGCGACTCACGGCAGCGCGAAGGGAAATTCCAAAAAGCCTGCCGCCGTGACCGTCTCGGCAGCCAAAGCCAAATCTACGAAGTCCGCCGCACCGAAAAAACGAAGCAAATAAGCTGCGTCTGCGCCGATCCGGTCGGCGCAGACCGCCGCGGCATGCCTCACGTTCTGCTACTGCACACCCACCCGTAAACCTCCGGCTGCGAGTTTCTGCCCGATTTCTTCCGCGATCTTTCTGGCTCCCGTATAGACAGTCGCCTGCCCTTCATGATCGATGCGCCATGCCAGCTCGAAGGCTCGGGATGAGTTCATTCCCGGAATGCATTTACAGAATAACGCGATCACTTGCTGGTAGGTGTGGCACTCGCAGTTGAATACGATCACGCGGGCTTCGAGGTCGTCGCCGGTGCCGACATCGGTGGTCTCGACGGCATCGGGGGTCATGACTGGCGTCAGGGTGCTCATAGGTCCTCTCGTTCGGCGCCGAGTGTACCAGGTGAGTCGGGGGCGAGTGCAACCGGTCGTGCGCTTTCCGGATGACCCGGCGCGGCATGCGGAGGACAACCGGATTGCCGCGGGCGTGTCGACTGGTCATGCCATTCGGCGTGCATGTGATGCGACCAGATACTCGTTCGGGAGGTCGAGACCTTCCCGGGCCATGGTTCGACTCAGCAAGGTATGGTGGGTTTTGGAGTCGGTGACGGGGACCAGTCCGTGCTCGCGCGCCAGACGGAACGTGTAGACCTGAGCCGCGGCGGTCTTCAGCAGCGCAAGGCCATATTCGAATTGAAAGGCCTCCTCCAGGTCGGCAGATGAGCGGGCCAAGTGTTGCACCAGCGCGACGGTGCAACTGCCAGTGGCCCGTTGCGGTTCGAGCAGGCGGAGCAATGCGGCCGGGCCCGGCACAAGGGTCGATCCGATCCGCATGGCATGGGTCAAGTCAAACAAGCCGCGCTGAAATCGCCGGTCATCCGTCAATCCAGTATGGAACAGATGTCTCCACTGAGGATCGGCACAATCGCGATCGATCCCGGCCACGGCGTCGGCATCCAACGGGCCGCTGACCGGATGTCCTTGCACGATGCGGCCGCTGACGACGAGGTCGGGATGCTCGTCTCCCATGCGATCCTGGTAGGCCGTGGTGCCCATGAATGGGGTGAGGCGTAGCGCCATGTAGTCACGAAAATGGACCGAGTCATATTGAGCGAGCAGGGACTGCAACGTGTCCGGGGCACAGAGATGAAACGGGTAAAACAGGGCATGGCGAATGGGCAAGGACATCATTGATGTCTTGAGATCAGTACGTAGGTAGCGACCGGCAGAAAGTCCTGTAAACGAAGATCGCGCTGCCCAGGTACGTACAGGCGGGGTTACCAACTATCCATGTCGATGACTTCGGTGGCGTCCCACAAATTCTTCAACTCAGCTTCCGCGATCGCTTTTTCTCGATCGGCTTCCGTGTCTTCTCCGAATCGTGCGGGTTGCGCCGTCTCTTGCTCAGTGGCGGTCGCCGCTGGTTCGACCGGTTGGCGGCGGCGACGTTTGCTGGGATCCATATTCACGGGCATGGGAAGAAATCTCCTTATGACGCTTCAGTCTCCCCTCTGCCGGGGACGGATGTCAATGGCATACAGGCGCGTTGCGGCCCTTTATGCTGGCCAGCAGAGAGACCGCCACCGTATCGGCGTATCGTCGCCCTCTGGTAGTCAGTCGAACCAGATCGCCCTCGCGTTCGATCAAGTCCTCGGCCAGCAAGTGGTCCACTTCCTGCGTGATGTCAGGAAATGACAAGACGCCTGTCTTGCTCAGGGAAATGCCATCGATAAGGCGAAGCCCGAAGACCAGCCGTTCGCAGCTTTCATCAGCCTGGGTGAGAGGGTTGGATTCGGAGACCGGGAGCCGGCCGGTCTTCAGGGCTGCTTTGTAGCCTGCCAGGTCGCTCACATTGCCGAATCGCCGACCTCCGACATAGGATTGCGCACTGGGCCCTACACCCAGATAATGCCCGCCGGTCCAGTGGAGCCGGTTATGCCGGCTGGCGAATCCGGGGCGGCAATAGTTTGAAATTTCGTAACGATGGTACCCCGCCCGGCTGAGCATCTCTTCGGCCAGGTCTTCCATCCGGTTCTGGAGCTCCTCATCAGGGGCAGGGAGGAGGCCGCGTTGAATCGATGCCTTCAGGTGGGTGTGGTCCTCAACCGTCAAGGCATAACAGGACAGATGTGCCGGAGCCAACTCGACCGTCTGGCGCAATGAGGCTGCCCAACTGTCGAGTGTCTGGCCGGGCAGTCCGTACATGAGATCGAGGTTGATGTTCGTGAAGCCAGCTTCGCGCGCGGCGTCCATGATGCGGATCGTGTTCAGGGGAGACCCGGGACGTCCGACGCGGGACAATTCGGTTTGGTCCATCGATTCCGCGCCGGCGCTCAGGCGGGTAAACCCGGCTTCCCGGAGCAGTGCCAGGCTCGCCTGAGTCACCGAGTCCGGATGCGCTTCAACGGTGACTTCGGCATCCGGAGCCAAACCGAAGATCTGCCTGCTTGTTGCCAGGATTACTGCGAGTTGTTCGGAGGAGAGGGTCGTCGGCGTGCCGCCGCCAAAATAGATCGAATCCAGCGGGGCCGGTCCTATTAAGCCGCTCTCGCCATACAGGCGCAATTCCGCCAGCAGTGCCGCCACAAATTCTTCCGCTGCACGCGCCTGATGGATCTCCAAGTAGAAGGCGCAGAAGTGGCACCGCTGATGGCAGAAGGGAACGTGAATATAGAGGCCTTGAGCAGTCGCCTGGGGCATGGCTGATGGCGCCTTATGGAGCGGGTGAAAAATCGCGGACCATGGCGACTTCAATTTCTTCCGTCGGCGATTTTCCGCGATTCCTGACGTGCGATTTCCAGGCGGGGTAGTCCCGCAGCGTCTCAAACAGGTTCTTGATCAGGACCGGCTTGATCTGCAGTTCCCACTCGCGTAGCCAGGCCTGCTCGTCGTGCGGGCCGTCGTAATCGTCGGGGAATTGCGCTTCCAGGCTGATACGAAACACGAATGATTTATCTTCTGACCACATCGGTGGACTCCTGTCGGCTGATGATTGCGAAAGTGTATGGGCCTTTCTTATAATGTCGCACATTCTGAGGAGTACAGCCCATGCCCATCTTCGAATACGTCTGCCAGGAATGCAACCATCGCTTCGAGCTGCTCGTGCAGGGACAGACGGTGCCTGTCTGTCCCACCTGCAAGGGGACAACATTGAATAAACAATTCTCCGCATTCGGAGTGGGCGCAACGGGCGGCTGGCCTGTGGTGTCGAATTCCGGCGGGGGATGCGGCTCGTGCGGAGATCCGCGGGGCCCCGGTGCCTGCTCCATGAACTAATCGTGACGCGGAATCATTGGCGGGATCATTGATGGACGACCAAGAAGCACACATGCGCCGGGCGATCGGCACCTTGCTCCAATCGGACCCGTTGATCAAATTGTTGCAAGAGGTCCGGCTCGGTCGGATGAATGCGACGGATGCCGGATTACGGGCGGTGGTGGAGTCGTGGATCGGGACCTACGCGCAGGTCTTGAAGTCCCAATCCCTGGATCCTGAGCTCCTGCCTCGATTGGACCCGACACCTCGACTGCAAGTGCTGGTCGATGCCGGGATATTGTCCTGGGATCATCCCGCTACCCGCGACCTCGCAGAATTATTTCGCCGCCTGCCGATTTCAGCCGCCTGAGCTCAGGAGTTCCCTTCACGTGCGGACCCCTTTCCCCATGGCATTGCTCCTGCTGGCCTGGGCGATGCCCGCCATGGTTTTCGCCGGAGAGGCTGCCGGATCTCATCAATTGCATCACACACTGTCGGCCGCGCTGGAGAGCCTTCCTGCCGACAGCCACCTCCTGCTTGATCCTAAGCCGATCGAAGAGTTTCTCGCCGCGCTGGACGGTTTCCCTCCAAACTGGTCACAGGTCTATGGTCACGGGCATCACGACCCGGGCCATGACGACCGGCTGTTTGCTCTCAATCGTCAACGGGATGCCCTGCGCGAAGGAAAGGCGCCACTGGGATGGGTGATCATCGTCGCCTGGCTGGGCGAACTTTCGCGTTTCGATGAAGTGGAGGGGGGCTTTCGTGTCGTACTCGGGCCGAAATTCATCCGGACGGCGTGGGGTGAGGTGCGTTTCAAGCATGAAGACCTTCCGGCGACGCTGATTGCGTCGGCGGGCGCGGCGACGGGCGACTTCCAGGCCAGGATGCAGCGCGGGGAGCGGATCGAGATTGATGTGCTGCTGTGCGGCAGATTGATCCCGGAGGAATCCCTTGTCTACGATTTTTCTCACGAGGTCGAAGGGCTCGGCCTGATCATGCCGGTGGTGCGGGTCGAAGACGTGGCCTTTGTCGTGGCGGAGCAGGGGAAGAAATGAGCGTCTTCTCGCCTGGCCGCGGGCGATTGTCCTGAACGGGTTGCTAGCCCGGATTATTCATGAATGCCTCCGCGAGGCGTTCGAGACCGAAGCCCGCCGGGGCTTCTCGCAGGTGAGGCCGACGCAGGCGTACTTTCAGTCCGTTGAGGAGGCCGAACGAGAAAAGCCCCGCCGGGCGAGAGGATCGGACGACGCAGCGGGTGTTCATGAATAGTCCGGGCTAAGGCATCCGCTTCAGGTGGGGGTAAGCCTGATACATGCAGGAGTCGCAGACGGCTTCCTTGACCGTGGAGCGGGCCAGCCGGCGTAAGTAGTCTTCGACCCGTTGCCAGTACGGGCCATCCGTCTTCACGCGCTTGCACTTGGCGCAAATCTGCACCGTGCCATGGAGCGTGGTGATGTGCTCGAAGGCATGGTCGAGTTCCTTGGTCCGTTCAAGCAGCTCCTGTTCGCGTAATTTCCGCGCGTCGATTTCCTGTTTCAGGCTCAGCGCGGTGGCGGTTCGCGCCAGCAGTTCGGCTGGAATCACCGGCTTGCGAATATAGTCCGTGGCCCCTGCCGTGTAAGCGGCTTGAATATCCTGTTCTGCCGTATGCGCCGTAATGATGATGATGGGCAAACCCTGGAGCGGCTCTTCCATTCTAATTCGCTGGCAGGCTTCCAATCCATCGATGCCCGGCATTTCGAGATCCATCAGAACCAGATCGATGCCGTTTCCGGGTTTGCCACGTTTGCCGATCCCCAGCAGATCTAATCCTTCCTGGGCTGTGGCTACTGGAAGCAACGGTCCGAATCCGGCCCGGTGAAGGATGGCGTGGAGCAGGTCCCGTTGCTCCTGAAAATCGTCGATGATGAGAATGCTCATGGTCGAACTCTTCCTTTGCCTCGTTCACAGACCGTCGTTCAAGCGGCCTGCTCGGCCCGGGAAAGGATCGTGGCCAGTTGGTCGACAATCCTGCGCATGGCGGCAAGGTCCCGATCTCTGGCCGCGAGCTCCAATTGCGCTCCTGCCAGACCGATGTCGGGAAATCCATAGGATCCGGCCAAGCCTTTGATGCGATGCCCCAGGGTGCGGACAAATTCGCTGTCCCCCCGTTCGATGGCGTCCTGAAGGCGAGTCAGGTCTTCACGGCGATGGTCGAGAAAGAGGGGCCGCCGTCGCGCGAGTTCTTCGTCGATGACTGCTGCGAGCCCGGTGGATGGAGCGGGCTGTGCCGGCGCGCTTTGATGGGAAGAGGGCGGACAATAGGTTCGGAACGTCTCGGCAAGCAATTTTCTCGTGAGCGGCTTGAGCAGGAGGCCAGTGCATCCGGCCGCTTGGCTCAGCGCTTTCGAGTCGGGTGATGAATTCGCGGTCATGACCAGAATCGGCGCCGAGGATCGTTGACGCGAACATTCCCAGGCCCGCATCAGGCGGGTCGCGGTGAAACCGTCCATGACCGGCATGTGTTGATCGATGAGCACGAGGTCAAACGGCTGAGACTGAAAGAAGGCGACGGCTGCTTCTCCGTTTGCGACGGCATGAAGCTCGCAGGCTGATCCCTCGAGAAACAATCGGATCAAGGCTTGGGATTCAGGTGAATCGTCTGCCAGTAAAAGGCGGAATTGCGATCTGGAGCCGCCGTCGGCGGCATGAGGGAGATGCGGTGTCATGGTGGCTGCAGGACCGATTATGTTAGGCCGTGTGGAGAGAGAACGCCGTTACGAGCAGTATAGCGGCAGAGGCGCAAGGGACCTAGAATCTCCTGAAAATCGGGCAGGGGGTGGAAATCGGGTCTGATGATCTGACGCCAGGTGCGGCGCCGGAACGGCACGGATCAATAGCTGTCTCTGGCGCAACGGAAGCCGGTCCCGGATGGGTGGCTGTCCATCGTCCCCCAATCGCGATCCGAAGTGCGCAAGCTGATCGCCGGCTTCAGCCAGGAACCCCCGCGCATGGCTTTGATGGCGCCCCGTTCTGGTCCGGGAGGATTGGTGAGTGGTGCCGAGCGGTAATAGTTGGGATTGTACCAGTCCTGCACCCATTCGGCGGCATTGCCTGCCATGTCCAACACGCCATAGGGACTGGCCCCGGCCGGGAAGCTGCCGACCGGCAGGGTGAGGATTTCACCTTTGAGACCTTTTGCCTTGGAGATTTCTGCGCCTTGGCCTTTGATCCAGAAGGCTTCCCATTCCGCGCTGTTCGCAAACTCCACGGTTTTTCCCGCCCAGTAGCTTGCGCTGTTGGCGTGGTCGATGGTCCACTCGTTGCCCCAGGGGTAGGTTCGCCTGTCGGTCCCTCGAGCGGTCTTTTCCCATTCCGCTTCCGTCGGCAACCGCTTCTTCGCCCAGCGGCAGAATGCAACGGCATCTAGCCAACTCACATTGACGACCGGATGTTGCTCGATGCCCGGGATGGGCTTGCTCTGTTCCCACAGGTTCAGACGGGCGGCGGCGTTCGCCGGGGCTTCGTACTGCGTGGCCTCCACGAATTGCAGATAGGCGGCGTTGGTGACTTCGTACCGATCGATCCAGAAGGCGCCCACGTACACCAGCCGCATCGGTTGCTCATCCGGTAGGCCGCCTTGGTCGGCCGGCGCCCCCATGGAGAATTCCCCGGCCGGAACCAACACCATGTCGTCCGGCGAGACCGATGCCCAAGCCACCTGATGGAGACAGAGGATGATGAAAAGCAGCGGCAGCAGCAGCCGGTGAGTGGATCGCAGACTGTTCATGGCCTGACTAATTTGCAGGCTTTGGCGATGCCGTCACGGTAGGCCGTCCAGAGCGCCAGCCCCTGCTTGACACAGGCCAACACGGCATTCTGCCGGCTTCTGCTATCTGCGTAGGTCACGACCATCGTGTAGGCGTCTTGTCTATGCCCGGCCTCCACCTTCTGATGCGCGCGGATGAGATCCATAGACTGGCGGTCGATCTTGTGATGACGAATGAGGGGATGGGCGTCGATGTAGGCTTCGATCTCGGCCTCGGTTTTGGGCTTGGAGGGTTCCTGAATTTCCTGGCGGTCTTTAATGCTGCCCTCCACGAACACGGCGAGGGCGGCGGCGCCGACGACCCAGTCGCGGCTGGCCGTGACTTTCTCCAACCACCGGCGATAACGGGCGCTGGAGGGGAGGAGTTTCGCTCTGAAGAATACCTGGCTGTCGAATCCGAGTCCGCGCATCATTTCATTGAAGAGCTCGGGATGGGACCGGCCGAAGGAGAGGCCTCCAGTATCTTCCTCGTAAATGTTCTCAGCCAACATGCGGCGCACGTCCGGAGGCGGGTTTTGTCCATGCACGCGGGCCAGGAGGACCGGGAAGTCCCGCACATACACCAGGTACTCCTGCTGGTAGTGGAGCTTCAGCTGGGCCTTCGTCATGCCGGGACCCATGATGATCGGCCAGGCCCAATGGTGCTTGCGATCCATGAGGGACAACAACCGCTCGAGAAACTGCGTGCGCGCCAATCTCTTCTGTGCCATGCCTTGCCTTCCTTCATTCCTGCTGGCTACAATCAGCCACCGGTCACATGAAGCCTATCACCATTCAGGATTCCGACGAGATTCTCAACTTTCTAGCCGAGGTGGCCCTGCATGGAAAGGGGTTTACCACGGACTGTCTGTTGGACTATGTGCTGGAAGAAGGGTTTACGGAGCCTATTTACCTCAATGCGTCAGGCGAAGACCCGGATGCGTTTTACAAGAATCAGCCGCAGGCCTGGGCCATCTACCAGGTTCGCGAATGGAAACGCGTTCTGACGGTGTCGGGCGGCCCCGGGAAGGAACGGCGCGTCCAAATCACTGAAACTCCGTAAGTCGTCCCCCGTCGCCCGGCGACGAGGCCATCGGCGGCGATCTCCGCGCGGCCAGCTGAGTCAAATCGTGGCCAACTGCTGTATCCGGAACGTGTTTCTGCTTATCTGTGAGTGTATTGACCATCCGAGTGAATTGCAACGAATCAGGCGCGATTTGTAGGAGAGTATGCCCGGTCGTGGTGAGTGCGATCCGGTCCATGCAGAACGTGGCCTGCCGAAAGGGCAATCGTGACGGTACGGCATAACCCTGAACAGTCTCAGCCTCTCGTAACCCTGCGCGAGCCGGCCGATGCCGGTGAGCTGGCCCTCATCCGGAGCCTGCTGGACGGCAATGGCATCCCCTACGCCGTTCAGCATGAACACGTCGGTGCGCTCTATCCGGGTGTGGCGCTGTTGGGCAGCCGTGTCATGGTTGGGAAACAGGACAGGCAACGGGCGGAAATCCTCCTGAGCCGATTGGCTCTACAAGTCCGTGAGGCCGGCAACGAGGCGGATTGACGCACGGAACAGAGAGGGGTCTGGCCAGAGACTTCGAGACTCGACGACTAAGGGTGGCCCTTCGGTTTGACCGGCTCCGGAGTGGTCGGCAACGGCAGGCGTACGTCGGACCCTGAAAAGTGGCCACCGATCAACTTGCCTTCTTCAAAATACAGATAGCGGTGCTTGACGACCGCCGGGCTTTCCCAATCCTCAAAGATCCATTCTTCGCGCCGGAGCCCGTCGCTGGTATGGGTCACATTCATCGTATTCGGCGAACCCCACGAATCCAGGACCTGCTTGCGGTCCATGCCCACCATCACGCGGTGGCTTTCGATATGTTTCGAAAAGTCGGGATCCAGCCAGCCAGGCACGAAGCGGAACGCGATCAGCGAGACCACAAACAGCGCGAGAAATGAGTTGATAATGATCCGGACCGGCCGCTGGCGGATAAAGGGCGTTGGCTCGGCCGCGGGAGGCAGGGGGGACAGGGGGCTTGCCGAAGTCGTCTGATCGGTCACAACTATCCTTCCGTCAACGGGTGCAAAAGGGCGCATTCCTCTGCATGCTAAACAATAGGTTTTCAGTCCGTCAAGGGCAGGCCTGATGACCTGCTATGCTTGACGGAGGACCGTAGGAGGGCGGGGGATGGGATGCATGGCTCGGAGAGGTAACCAGGCAGGGGCATGGTTGCTTACGCTGGGGTTCTTTCTCGCGGGATTTGCCGGATGTGAGGCGGAGGCGGGGTCTCTCTATGTGTATACCGATGCCCAGGGCCAACCGGTCTTGACCGACAATCTCGATCAGGTACCGGCCGCCTACCGGGGACGGGTGCGAACCATGACCGGTACGGACCAGTCGGCTCCTGTCCCAGCCCCTGTGCCAGAGGCAGCGGTCACCTCCGGCACGCGCCCTCTAGGTTCTGGGGTGATCGGCGATATCCTGAGTGCCGTGGCGGCGAAAGTCGGGTCTCGCACCATCAAGGGATTGACGGCCCATCAGACGGCCGTCGTGCTCGTGGCAGGTCTTTCATCTCTGGTTCTGCTCACGCTGATGTTTGTGAGCCGCAATCCGGCCGTCAGAATTTTGTGCAAGCTGCTGCTGGTCCTGGTGGGGCTGTCTGCCGTTTATCAGGTGATGGCGATCGGAACTCCCTCTCTGGAGGCGCTTGCCGGGCCTCCTCAATCGGGAGCCACGCAGCCGGTGGACAATATGTTGGGGCGGATGCGGAGCCAGACCGAACAGAGTTATCGCGCGCAGGACGAACGTACGGCCCGCCAGTTGGAGCCAGCCGAACAACCGGCTCCGTGACCGAGACTACTCCGCATATGTAGGCACAGGAATTTTTTTCACGGCGGGCGCCGGCGGCGGCAGCTGCGCGAAGGCTTTGGAGTAGGGATTGAGGACCGGTTCATGGGTGGTGCGCTGCCGCAGTTTGACCAACGGCAGGCTTTGGGTACTGATCTCCAGGCGGTCGATCGGCGCCTTTGGCGTCAGCGGATCGGGCAGCCCCTGCAGGGCAAACATCTGGAAGGCGAGCGACCAGTCCAGCGCATCCTTGCCCTTCTCCCGCACGATGAATCGCGCATCCGACGACGGGCTCCCCGAAAAAAACAGCAACATGATGTTGGAGCGGAACACCGGCGCAGCAGCCTCCTCCGGTGGTTTGAATTCCGGCACGAGTTGCGGAACTCTGCTCAGGGCCACAGGCGGCGAGAATTCGATATCGACGAGGCGAACGAAGAGGGGGCGTTGCTCGTTCTGATCGTTGGGGTCGAACGTGTAGCTGAAGGAATAGCGGACATCGACCCCGTCGCGCTTGAACGTGTAGACATCTTCTCCGTTCTCGGGCGAGGCGACTTTCTTGAAGTACTGATCCCAGTCGCTGATCGGATAATAGGTGAAGACGCGCAACGCGGATTTACGGTCCCGCACCGCCTGGGGGAGGCCGAGTTTGTCGTGCAATTCGGTTTGTGTCAGCCCGAGATACCCGTCCTCAAAATAGGGCCCGGCCCAGAGGGGAGGGCGTTCCGGTCCGACGAGGCTGAGGCACAGAATGAAACCAAGAATGAGGCGGGTGACTGTCTGATGCGCCATACGATCGACTCAGGCTCGTGCCAGACACTGTCGGGCATCGTATCGGCAGGGGGCATCGATGTCAAGGCGAGAGCCCGTCATGGCTTGCTGAAAAAAGTGCGTTCCCGATATGATGCCGCTCCAACGCAAGTCACCGGCGCAGGCAACGCACGCCTGATGCCCGGCGACAGAAAGACATAGGGAGTCATGCCGTCACACGACATTCAAGACCTGCTCCGTGAACGTATCCTCATCCTGGATGGGGCCATGGGGACGATGATTCAGCGCCATCGGTTGGACGAAGCCGCCTTTCGCGGGAGCCGCTTCAAGGAGTGGAAGAAGGATCTCAAGGGACACAACGATCTGCTGAACGTCACGCAGCCGGCCGTCATTGAGGGCATCCACCGGCAGTATTTGGAAGCCGGAGCCGATATCGTCGAAACCAACACGTTTAATTCTCAATCCGTATCACTCGCCGACTACGGCATGGACGATCTGGGCTATGAACTCTCCAAAGCCGGTGCGGAGTGCGCCAGGCGGGCAGTGGCCAAGGTCGTGGCGGCGCAGCCCGCGCGGCGCTGTTTCGTGGCGGGCGCGATCGGGCCGACCACCAAGACCTCGTCGGTTTCGACCGACTCCAACGATGCGGCGGCGCGCGGCACGACCTACCCGGAACTCGTGCAGGCCTATGGCGAGCAAGTGCGCGGTCTGCTGGACGGTGGTGTCGATCTGCTGCTGGTGGAAACGATCTTCGACACACTGAACGCCAAGGCGGCGTTTTTCGCCATTCAGCAACTGTTTGCAGAAGGTGCGCGGCAGGTGCCGATCATGGCATCGGTCACGTTTATTCAGGCCGGCAGCAATCGTGGCTTCTCCGGGCAGACGGTCGAAGGGTTCTGGAATTCTATTTCGCATGTGCCGTTGCTCAGCGTGGGCATGAACTGCGCCCTGGGGCCCAAAGAAATGCGGCCCTTGATCGAAGAGTTGTCGCAGCTGGCCCCGATTTATGTCAGCAGCCATCCCAATGCCGGCTTGCCCAATCCTCTGCTGCCGACGGGCTTTCCGGAAACTCCGGATTCGCTCGCCCCTCAGTTGCGTGAATGGGCGCAGAACGGATGGCTCAACATTGTGGGCGGCTGCTGCGGAACGACCCCGGATCATATTCATCACATTGCAGAGGCGGTGCGCGGGGTGTCGCCGCGCCGGCCGGCCAAGGTCGAGTCGTTCTTGCGGCTCAGCGGACTCGAAGCGCTGACTGTGCGGCCCGAATCGAACTTCGTGAACGTCGGCGAACGGACGAATATCACCGGCTCACCGGCGTTTTCCAAGCTGATTCTGGCCGGCGATTACGACAAGGCCTTGACGGTGGCGCGCCAGCAGGTCGAGGGCGGGGCGCAGATCATCGACATCAACATGGATGAAGGCCTGCTGGATTCCAAAGCGGCGATGCAAAAGTTTTTGCGTCTTCTGGCGGCCGAGTCGGACATCGCCCGCGTGCCGATCATGGTGGACAGCTCCAAGTGGGAAGTCATCGAAGAAGGCCTGCGCAACATGCAAGGCAAGGGCATCGTCAATTCCATCAGCTTGAAGGAAGGCGAGGCCAAGTTTCTGGAGCAGGCGCGGCTCATCCGCCGTTACGGGGCGGCGATGGTCGTCATGGCATTCGACGAGCGTGGTCAGGCCGATTCAGTCGAGCGGCGCATCGAGATTTGCGAGCGTTCCTACCGTCTGCTCACGGAGCAGGTCGGCGTCCCGCCACAGGATATTATTTTCGACCCGAACATCCTCACGGTGGCGACCGGGCTGGAAGAACATAACAACTATGCCGTGGATTTCATCGACGCGACGCGCTGGATCAAGGCGCACCTCCCGCTGGCCAAGGTGAGCGGCGGGGTGAGCAACATCTCCTTCTCGTTTCGCGGCAACAATGTGGTGCGCGAGGCGATGCATGCGGCGTTTCTCTATCATGCGATCCAGGCCGGCCTGGATATGGGCATCGTCAATGCCGGGCAGCTGGCCGTCTATGAAGAGATTCCCAAGGACCTGCTCGCGCTGGTGGAAGACGTGCTGTTGAATCGCCGCCCTGATGCGACCGAACGGCTGGTGACGTTTGCGGACACGGTCAAGCAGAAGGGCAAAGCAGCGGTGAAGGACGATGAATGGCGCCAGCGGCCGGTTGAAGAGCGCCTGGCCCATGCGCTGGTGAAGGGACTCACGGACTACATCGATCAGGATGTGGAAGAGGCCCGGCAGAAATCTTCCCGTCCGCTCGATGTGATCGAGGGGCCGTTGATGGCCGGCATGAATATCGTCGGCGACCTCTTCGGTTCGGGGAAAATGTTTCTGCCGCAGGTGGTGAAAAGCGCCCGCGTCATGAAAAAAGCCGTGGCCTATCTCATGCCGTTCATGGAAGCTGAAAAACAGCGGTTGGGTACCTCCCGCGCGAACGGCAAGGTGTTGCTCGCCACCGTGAAAGGCGACGTGCACGACATCGGCAAGAACATCGTCGGGGTGGTGTTGGGCTGCAACAACTACGAGGTCATCGATCTGGGCGTGATGGTGTCCTGTGAAAAAATTCTTGTGACGGCCCGCGAGCAACAGGTGGATATGGTGGGCCTGAGCGGATTGATCACTCCCTCATTGGATGAAATGGTGCATGTGGCCAAGGAAATGACGCGGCAGGGTTTTGCGATGCCGTTGCTCATCGGGGGCGCCACGACCAGCAAGGCCCATACGGCGGTGAAGATCGCGCCATCCTATCCGCATGCTACGGTGCATGTGCTGGATGCGTCGCGCGCGGTGGGGGTGGTGGGAAATCTGGTCAACAAGCAACAACGAGACGAGTTTGCCGCCACCGTTCGAGCGGATTATGACCGCATCCGGCAGGCGCATCAGGATCGGGGCAGCAAAACACTTCGCAGTCTGGAGTCCGCGCGTAAGCACGGGATGCCGACCGATTGGGCTGCAGCCGATATTCCCACGCCCTCGTTCACGGGACCGCGGCGGATCGATCGCATGCCGTTGCGCGAGTTGGTGCCCTACATCGATTGGACGCCGTTTTTCCACACGTGGGAGTTGCGCGGCCGGTATCCCGACCTACTGGAAGACGCCACGGTCGGTCCGAAGGCGAAGGAACTGCTGGCAGATGCGCAGAAGTTGCTGGATGAGATCATCCGGGGCGAGTTACTGACGGCGCGCGGCGTGTATGGATTCTTCCCAGCCAACAGCGCCGGCGACGACATTGAGTTGTATCGGAACAACGATCGGCGGGAAGTCCTTACCACCTTCCATACGCTCCGGCAGCAGACAGAAAAACCAGCCGGTCAGTTCAACCTGGCGTTAGCCGACTATGTCGCGCCTAAGGAAGGCGGGCGCGGCGATTATGTGGGGGCCTTCGTGGTGACGGCCGGCATCGGCGTGGAATCGCTGTGTGCGAAGTATGAGAAGGACCATGACGATTACAACTCCATCATGGTCAAGGCGCTGGCGGATCGACTCGCGGAAGCATTTGCCGAATGGCTGCACAAGCAGGTTCGCCTCGAATGGGGCTACGGGAAAACGGAGACACTCACCAACGAGGACATGATTCGCGAACGGTACCGCGGCATTCGTCCGGCGCCGGGATACCCTGCTTGTCCCGATCACACGGAGAAACGCATTCTGTTCGATCTGCTGCAGGCGGAATCGCAATCGGGTGTGACGTTGACCGAGTCCTATGCCATGTTACCGGCGGCAGCGGTCAGCGGGCTCTACTTTGCGCATCCGGAGGCGAGGTATTTTGCGGTGGGGAAAATCAACCGCGATCAAGTGGAAGACTATGCGGCTCGCAAACACCTGTCGGTACTAGAAGTGGAACGGTGGCTGGCTCCGAATCTGAACTACGATGCCTAGCGACGAAGAGCCGATGGCAGATTGCGTATGGCCGATGGCAGGGAGAACGGTGAGGAAGGCTCCGGCTCCTTGCTATCAGCCATCAGCCATGTGCTCTTATCTTCGCGTCAGTTCTTGACGGCTTCGAGGGGTAAAGGCGAAGTCGGGGAGACGGGGACGCCTGCCGGTACGCCGGCCAGCGCGGCCTTGATCAAACGGTAACGTTCTTCCGCCCAGGCATTAAACTCGTCTGAATTGTCAAACACCAGTTCCCACGCCTTGGCCCCATCCAACAGCAGGAGGTGATGCGGCTGATTGGGTCCGGGGAAATAGACGACCAGCACGGCCGATTTCCCGGTGAGGCTGACATCCGTGAACACATGGATCATGGCCGAGGCCGGCAGCGGGAGATCGCGAATGGCCGCCGCGACGAGCGGTTGGTACAGCCGTTGGAGCAGGTGCGTTGTATCTTCATAGGGGCAGGTCGTGCGCAACAGCCGCGGGTTGGGTTTATCTCCGAACAGGTTGTCGGTCAGGTAGGTGGCGGCCTCCCAGGTCGGCATCATCCCGGACGAAGCGAGGTTCTCGCACAAATAGGCGATCCAATTTCGTGAGGAACGGGTCATACGGCCTCCCCCTGATCGTCAGTGATGGCGCGATGCCGGGAGGAAATCAGCCATCTCGGGTCTGCGAATTGATCGAAGATCCGTTTGACGTCAGCCATGGAATCGAAAAAGATGTCGAGCAGGTCGGGATCGAAATGTTTGCCCCGTTCCTTCAGCATGATCTCCTTCGCATGGTCGAAGTCGTAGGCCGGTTTGTACACCCGCTGTGTCGTAAGGGCGTCGAAATTGTCGGCGATCGCCGTGATCCTGCCTTCCAGTGGAATCTCCTCGCCCTTGATCCCGCGCGGATAGCCCGTGCCGTCGTACCGTTCGTGATGCGTCCAGGCGATGAGCGCGGCGACTTTCAGGAGATCCGAATCTGAGCCGGCCAGGATCCGGTAGCCGATTTCCGTATGTTGAGTGATGACCTTGAATTCTTCGGGGGTGAACTTGCCGGGCTTGAGCAGCACATGGTCCGGAGTGCCGATCTTGCCGATGTCGTGCATGGGGCTGGCGGTGCGAATGAGATCGCATCGATCAGGGGAGAGTCCGTAGCGGCGCGCCAGTAACTCGCAATAGTGGCTCATCCGTTGAATATGCTGCGCGGTGGAACTGTCGCGAAATTCCGCGGCAATCGCGAGCCGTTGAATGGTTTCCTCGCGGGAGAGACGCAGCTCCTTTTCACTCCGTTCCAGCCATTCCAGCGCCTGTTGCAGGGCAATCGTCCTGGTCCGGACGACTTCCTCGAGGTTCTCCCGATGCATGGCGTTTTCAATTTCCAACTTGCGCCGCCGTAAGGCATTGGCGACGTTGATCAGGACTTCGTTGGCTTCGAACGGCTTAATGATATAGCCGAACGCGCCCATATCCAGCGCCGCGTTGGCCAGGACGGGGCTGTCGAGTCCGGTGATCAT
The DNA here is from genome assembly GCA_902500995.1 of uncultured Nitrospira sp. Classification (GTDB taxonomy): domain Bacteria; phylum Nitrospirota; class Nitrospiria; order Nitrospirales; family Nitrospiraceae; genus Nitrospira_A. The sequence continues at coordinate 59,803 of CABVSR010000018.1, read as the reverse complement.
GATCACGGCCGTGTTGGGATATTGCGTGAGAATATGGCGAATGAGATCCATGCCCGATTCGCCGGGCATGTTCACATCGCACAAGACCATGGCGTAGTATCCGCTTTCCATCCGCTGGCGGGCTTCACGAGCCTCGCCGGCCAGGGTTACCCGGTACCCGTGCGGCTCGAGCAAGTAGCCGAGCAGGCGGCGAATCGGCTCTTCGTCGTCGACAATCAGGATATGGCGGTTGTCGAGAATTGATTGTTGCGTGGTCACTTCACTAGGGCTCTGGATGCTCATATGGCTGGCTCACGGGTTAGGGGCTCGCTCATGCTGATCGGGGATAGAATCAGTATCGGTTCCTACGACCGAAGTCTGAAGCAGGCGAAGGCAGTTTTCAGAGTTTGCAGCTTCCGTACCAATACGATGTCTCTTCGGCGCTCGGCCTGAGCCTGGTAAACGGCCTGGACAGTGCAAAACCCATCCGGTTCAGCGCAGAATCCCACCGCGACCCTGGTGAGCGGAAACGGCTTGCTGTCAAGTTTGACGCTGGGGACTCGTGCCTGACGGGGAGAATGTGTCGTGAGCGGACATCCATCCGGCCATTGGGATGAATTATACAGGGGCATCGTCTGAACACCAGTTGAAACGCAGTTTGACACTGCGGCCCCGCCGGTGTCCGCGGATTTGCTCTTTGAGCACCCCTTCACTATAATCCGCTCCTTTGGATCGGCTGTGCGGGAAGGAGCGCGACTGCATGACAAGCGGAGCAGGGTTGGGACGAATTGATGGGCGGCGTCGGGATCAAATCCGCCCCGTCAAGGTGACGCGCAATTTTACAAAACATGCCGAAGGTTCCGTCTTGATCGAAATGGGCGACACGAAGGTGATTTGCACGGCGTCCGTCGAAGAGAAGGTGCCGCCGTTTCTCAAAGGCAAAGGCACCGGCTGGGTGACGGCGGAATATGCCATGTTGCCGAGGGCGACCCATGATCGGTCGCCGCGGGAGTCGGTCAAGGGCAAACAGGGCGGCCGCACCCTGGAGATTCAGCGACTGGTCGGGCGGGCTCTGCGCGCCGTCATCGATACCGGGCGCCTCGGGGAACGGACTATCTGGATCGACTGTGATGTGATTCAGGCCGACGGCGGGACGCGCACGGCCTCTATCACGGGATCATTCATCGCCCTGGCGGATGCCGTGACCGTTCTCAGGAAGCGCGACCTGCTCAAGGTCAACCCGCTGACCGACTATTTGGCCGCCATCAGCGTCGGGAAAGTCGGCGGCCACGTCATGGTGGATTTGGCCTACGAAGAAGACTCGCATGCCGAAGTGGATCTGAATCTGGTGATGACCGGCGCCGGGCACTATGTCGAAGTGCAGGGAACGGCGGAACGCACGCCCTTCAACAAAAAAGACATGGACGAGTTTCTCGACATGGGCTGGGGCGCCATCCGCGAATTGGTGGACTTACAGAAGTCGTTGATCGGCTCGTTGAGCTAACCATGCAGATTGTGCTGGCGACGAGAAATCAGCATAAGAAGCAGGAACTGGTCGCACTCCTGGGCGGGCTGGATATCACCATTCGGACCCTCGATGATTTTCCCGAGGCTCCGGAGGTGGTGGAAGACGGAGAGACCTGCGAAGCCAATGCGATGAAAAAGGCTGTGGAGATCGCCCGGTACACGGGGTTGCCGGCGGTCGCCGACGACACGGGGCTGGAAGTCGATGCCTTGGGTGGACGGCCGGGGGTTTTTGCGGCGCGTTATGCCGGGGAACATGCGACCTACGAAGACAATTGCCGCAAGCTCTTGCGGGAGTTAGATGGAATCCCGACTGGTCAGCGGAAGGCTCGTTTTATCACGGTGGCAGCCCTCGCGTTTCCAGGCGGCAAGACCATATCAGCCAAGGGAATCTTGGAAGGAGTCATTGCCGAGTCGGTCGTGGGGTCCAATGGGTTTGGCTATGATCCAGTCTTTATCGTGCCGGAATATCGCCAGACGTTGGGGCAATTGCCGCCGGATGTGAAGAATCGAATCAGTCATCGGGCCCGCGCCTTCGCGCAAGCGAAGACACTGCTGCAACAGTCGATGGCGGAACACTCAGTCGGGGCGTAGCGCAGCTCGGTAGCGCGCCTGCTTTGGGAGCAGGATGTCGGAGGTTCAAATCCTCTCGCCCCGACCAAATCCCTTTTCTCTCCAGCCCGTTTCCAGGCTTTGTTTTCCGCTTCCCACATCCCGTCCCCCCAACATTGCCACCTGACGTGGTTCTGCATGACTGCGTCTCACATCGCCGCGCCAGTCTTGTGACGCCGGTGGAGCGTCATGCGGATACCGTTCTTCGGTCGCAAGGTCACCATGACCTCCGGTTCGACCTGTTCCTGCGCCAATTGCATGTCGTAACGACCTCCGATCAGGGCCATCAGCAGCGGCCCTTCCACCGTTGCGAAGTGCGTTCCGACGCAAGCGCGCGGGCCTGCACCGAACGGGAGATAGGCGCCCCGGGCAGGGGTTCGTTCGCCCTCCAGCCAGCGCTCAGGCTGGAACCGTTCCGGATCAGGCCAGAATGCCGGGTGCCGGTGTAAGTTGTACAGGCCGACCAGGACGATGGCCTGGGCCGGGAGGGTGAATCCACCCAGAGTAGACGGCGCGTGGGTTTTCCTTTGGATGGCCGGGACGGGTGGGTACAGGCGGAGCGATTCATCGAAGATTGCCCGCGTGTAGGGGAGGTGTTGTAGATCCTCGGCCGTGGGAGTGCGGCCCTGAAGCACCCGGTCTACCTCGGCATGAAAATGTGCCTTCTTCTCCGGGTGCGTGGCCAGCAGATACCATGTCCAGGCCAGCGCATTGGCGGTGGTTTCATGCCCGGCGGCAAAGATCGTGAGCGCTTCGTCCCGGAGTTCCTGATCGCTCAACCCCATGCCGGTTTCCTCATCGCGAGCGTGGAGCAAGAGGCTGAGGAGATCGTCATATTCCGCTCCGCTCTGGCGTCGAGCGGAGACCAGGTCGTAGATCAGATTATCCATGAATTGCAGGGCTCGACGAAACTCGCGATTGCGAGCGGTGGGCACCCAGACCGGCAAATGCAACGGGTTATGAAATGAGTCGAAGGCATATTTCAAGCTCACGTGTAGCGAATGGCTGATCTGGTCCATGTGCTGTGCGACGCTGGTGTGGAACATCGTTTGGGAGATCACTTCCAGCGTCAATTGCATCATTTCGGCGGCGATGTCCACCCGCCCTTCGCCGTAGCCCTCCCAGGCGGCGAGGCGTTGTTCTCCCACCTGGGCCATCCGATCCGCCATCGCCGCCATGCGGGAGCGGTGGAATACCGGTTGGATGATGCGGCGGTGCCGCTTCCACACCTCACCGGAACTCGTCACCAATCCATTGCCCAGAACCAGCGCGAGGCCGGTGGGACGCTGCTCCTCGTAGACCTTGCCGAACTGGTCGGCCTGTGACAGCAGCACCGTCTCGGCCAATGCGGGATGGCTGAAGAGATGGACGGTCTTCGGGCCAAGCCGAAACCGCAGCGCATCACCATACCGGCACCACCACTCCGACATCGTGTGCAAGGGCCGATCCTTAAAGGCGCGCAGGTGCCCAAGCCAAGGCAGGCCGCCCGGCACATCCTTCAATTCAAACGTTGGTTTCGAGTCGATATCCTGCATCAATGAGCGCTGCCGAGCGCTACGAGGTGTAACTGAGGAAACCCTGGTTGATCTCCGCAAGCATGCGGCCGTGACGGCGAAACACGCCGACTCCTTCACGATCGCCGGGGAGATTCGTGTTCCCTTCGATGGTAATCAATCGATCGTCGCGAAAGTCTTCCACCAGGCCCATGTGACCCCGCCCTCCGCCGGTGTTGATGACAAAGATCAAGCCCGGTTTCAGCAGCGAGAGATCGGTAAGGATATCGCCGGCCGACAAGCGGGTGACGCCGGCCTGTCCGGCTTTTCGCCAATGATCCAACACGCCTGCCGTGCGAATGGCGGGGTTTCCGGTTCCCAGACGAGCCGCAGCCTGCTTGAACGACCAATAGACGAAGGCGGCACACCAGGCATGGCTGCCGGACGCTGGATCCAATCCCACCGCGTTGAGGTACTCATCTACTTGAAGACCCCGGTTCGAACCGGGCGGATCTTCCATCACGCCCACTTGTGATGAGGCAACGCTGAGGGTCGTCTTCAGCAACGCGGAAATGGGAGTGTCGGCGATCGAGGGCACCCGGTGCGCGCCGAAGAGCGCGGCCCACGTGAGTGGACCGACCACTGCGTCGATTTTAAGGGCTTGCCCTTGCCCATCCACAGCGCGGGCTTGCAGCAGCCGCACGGCATCCTGCGTTCGGCGATCAAAGATGCCGTTAACCGCAATCGGTCCGCATCCGATTTGATTCAGTCGCCGCTGTACGGCTCGGATTGTTGTAGGAGCTTTGACTCCGGCTTTGAGGGCAAATCCGGGATACATGAGCACGGTGTCTTTCGGTTCAGCTCGCCGGGAAGAGGACGTGGCGCGTCTGCGTGGCGACATGGTGGACTCCTGGATGAAGGTGCGGCAGGGCTTGGATCATGATGACAAGAGGCAAGGTCTGATCATCGGCAGCCTGGGCTGGGCATTATACGACAGTCCGGGCTATTTGCGGCTGGTCACCCTGATTGCTCCTGCAGATACTGGCGCACGCATTCGATAATGGCACGGTCGTGGTCGATCATTTTTAACGCATGGGTTTCGTCCGGGAAAAACCAGCCCATCGCCTGGCCTTCTCCTAACCGGAGTGGTTGGTCTTCGTATCGTTCAACATACACATATTTCGTGCTCTCCTCCTCGCCGTGTTTCACGGTTTGCGCCAGGAGAAAATGCGGGCGTTGGATGTGATAGGACAATTCTTCTATCACTTCGCGTTTCAGTGCTTCTGCCGAACTTTCTCCTGCTTCGATCCCGCCGCCAAAAAACGCCCAGTGGGCGGGGAGTCGAGGCGCATCGTGCGTGCGATGCTGAAGGAGGAGTCGTCCTGCCGAGGTGTAGAGGATGAAGAGAGACACGTTCCGCACAGCCATGCTCCACCATAGCCCATCGACCTGTCTCAGGTGAAGCACATCTTGGAAAATTGACGACGGGCAATTACGTAGCAGAGAGCCACGGTGCCTTGTAGGGATAAGGCGAAACGTCTCGTCACTACTGCGCTTCCAGGGAAATGCCCAGCGGCGCGCGGTTCATATTCTCGGTACGGTGAACACATGACAGGCTGCCCACCGGTCATCGAACACCATATGTAAAGGAGGACGATCATGAACACCCATCGATCCACCATCATGGCAGGATGCTTCACGATTGCGGCAATTGGAGCCATGGCCGTGCCGGCCGCGCTTTTGGCGGTGGAAGGTCACAGCCAAATCTTCGGCCAACTCACAAAGATAGAAGGCGATCGTTATACGGTGCAAGGAGAGCATGGAAAGAATGTGACGTTGCGGGTGACGAAGGACACAAACATGATCTGTGCCGGCGGTAAAGGCAGTCAGATGTCAACCGGCCAGGAGAGCGCGAAGGAACATCAAGAAATCGCGCCCACGCCCCATATGGATAAACAGGCCAAACAGGGGAAGGGCGGCTCCGTCGTGATGCCTTCGGAAGGGCAGTCTGAGCCAGGCGCGCTTTCGAAAGATCCCAGCAAGCTGAAGGACGTGGTGGGGTCCACTGATCCGAAGGCCAATGAAGACGTGGCTCGAGGGTCCGGGTTTAAAATCGGAGGCAAGGAGGATTGCGGGTTCAAAGTCGGAGACAGCGTCAAAATCGAAGCCGCCGACACCGAGACCGCAACCACCATCCAGCAAGTCAGTAAAGCGATGCACTGAGACGGCCCATGGGCCAACTGTATGGGAGGACGGCCGGCGGAGTAAGCAGGATGGCAGCGCCATGAGCGAGGGCCATTCCCCACGCTAGCTGTTCTGCTCTCACCGATGCCTTCCTAAAATCATGCGGCCCCTCATGCGGCGTGAAGGGTTTTCACCCGCGTAGGGGGCCGTTCGGTTCCCTTATCAGGCTCTCCCCAAGTTTCGTCATAAAAAGCCCATTGCAAAGGTTAATGCGCGCACGTAATCTTGCCACGGAGCAAGTTTTCACGTATAAGGCCGACCGGTTCAACGCGCGCCCGTAGCTCAGTCGGATAGAGCATCAGCCTTCTAAGCTGAGGGTCGCTGGTTCGATTCCAGCCGGGCGCACCAGCTTGCGATGTGTTCCTGACATGACGTTCCTTTCCCGGTATCGCATCGTCCTGTTCGTACTCATCGGCCTGCTGGCCTTCTACGCGCTGTTGGGCTTTCTCGCCGTGCCCTATGCGGTGAAGGCCTATGGCATCCCCGCCTTGTCTGAGCGTCTGGGCCACCCGGTCTTGCTGGAAGATATCCGCCTCAATCCGTTTACCTTCTCTGTGGGGCTGGCCGGCTTTGAGATTCAGGAGCCGGATCACACGCCCATGCTGGGATTCGACGAACTGTTTGTGAATTTCGAACCGACCTCGCTGGTTCGTTCCGCTTATGTCTTCGACGAGATTCGGCTGACACTCCCGTTCGGGCTTGTTCATCTACAAGCTGACGGCAAGCTCAATCTTCTTGGTTTAGTGCCTCGCACGCCAGAGGACGCCGGCCACCCTGCGCCGCCCCCGGCTGAAAAGTCCGAGAAGGGAGAGGTGCCGCCGCTGGAGATTCGTCTCTTGAGCATCCAGCGCGGGGTGATCGAATATCGAGACGATACCAAGAAAAAGCCGGTCACCATTGATGTTGTGCCCATTGAAATCACGGTACGTAACTTCAGCAGCCGGCGCGGGGGCGAGAATGCCTATGCCTTCACGGCGGAATTCGGCGAAGGAGAAGTGCTGGCCTGGGAAGGCACCGTGCACCTCGATCCGTTGGAATCGGACGGCCATGTTTCGTTGTCGCATGTCGGCCTGACGACCTTTTGGCCCAGCCTACGCGACCGGTTCCGGTTCGATATCCTGGGTGGAGTCCTGCTGGCCGAGGCCCGGTACCACTTCGATACCGGCCTCGCGCCCGTCAATCTCAGGATCAACGACGGGAAGGTGCAGCTGTCGGACTTCCGATTATCGGAAGCAGGAAGCCAGGACCCGGTGTTGTCGGTGCCGTCTTTCGCGATCGATGGAATCAGCATGGACCTGCCGAAGCATGACCTGGCGATCGGCACGGTGGCCTTGACCGGCGCAGGGATTCGCGTCTGGCTGGCGCAGGACGGAGTAATCAACTTCAAGCCGCTGTTTGCGCCGGTTGCCTCACCGTCGGACTCGCCCACTGAGCCGGAGCCGCCCACTTCGGAACCATCCCAGCCGTGGAAGGTGGCGGTGCAGGCGGTTGAGGTTTCGAAGACGCAGGTGGACTTTGAGGATCGAAGCCTTGCGGCTCCGGTTCAACTTGTCTTGGATGATTTGCACATCGCGCTCAAGGATTTGCAGGTGCCGTTCAAGGGGGACCTGCCCCTCACGGCCGGATTCCGGCTCAATCAGCAGGGTACGTTTGAGAGCAAGGGAACGCTCCGTCTTGATTCTCTTTACACTGCGCTGTCGCTCAAGCTGGACCATATCGGCCTGCGGCCGTTCCAACCCTATCTCGACCGGTTCGTTCAACTGGAGGTCAGAGACGGCGACTTCGCCATGGAAGGAAACCTGATCTATCGAAGCCGCCACGAATCAGAGCCGATGCTGGAATACCGGGGGCAAGCAGGGCTCGGCAATCTGCACCTGGCGGAGCGCGTATCGGGGAAGGAGTTTCTCGGCTGGACGGCTCTGAACCTGACGAAGATGGCGCTGGACGTGGTGCCGACCACGGTGAAGATCGGAGAGATTGCGCTGCGAGATCCGGCAATCCATCTGGTGACGGGCAAGGATGGGACCACCAATCTTTCGCACATCTTGCGCCCGCCCGATGCGGCGTCGGCACCCGCCTCAGACGCGGCCAAAACGGATGCGCCCAAGAAGCCTGCAGCTCCCACGCCCGTTGAAATCGCCACCGTGAAGTTGACGAACTTCTCCGCCATGTTCGTCGATGAATCGATTGCCCCGACTGTGACCACAGGGATTACGGACCTGACCGGCACGATCAAGGGCCTGTCCTCGCGGCAGATGGCCAAGGCGGAGGTGGCGTTGGCCGGAAAGGTGGACGAGGTCGCCCCGCTGAAGATTAAGGGGCAGATCAATCCGCTGAGCGAAGAGGCGTTTACCAATCTGACGTTCTTGTTCCAGGGGGTGGACTTGTCGTCGGTATCACCCTATGCGGGGAAGTACGTCGGTTATCCTATCACCAAAGGGAAGTTGTCCCTGGATCTCACCTATCAGATTTCTAAGCAGCAGTTGGTCGGCGAGAATAAATTGCTGGTCGATCAGTTGACGTTCGGGGAAAAGACCGGCAGCCCGGATGCCACTACGTTGCCCGTCCGCCTGGCCGTGGGCCTGTTGAAGGATCGGCGAGGCCGGATCGATATCGACATGCCGGTGCGAGGGGATCTGAATGAACCGGACTTCCGCTACGGCCGCGTGGTGCTGAACGCCCTGGTCAATCTGTTGACCAAAGCGGTGACCTCTCCGTTCTCAGCCTTAGGCGGGCTTGTCGGTGGCGGCGGGGAAGAACTCCAGTTTGTGGAATTCCAGGCGGGAAGCGAGGTCCTCGAGGAAGCCGAGCAGCGGAAGCTGGAGTCGATTGCCAAGGCCTTGCAGGAACGGCCGGCCCTCCGCGTGGATGTGACAGGAGTGGCCGACCCGGCGCGGGACCGCCAGGCCATCGGGCTCAAGAAAATTGCGGCCGACGTGCAACGGCGATTTACGCAAGGGGGGACGAAAAATCTCCAAGTCGCGCCCTCTCCTTCGCGTGAGTTCGAACTGCTCAGCGACCTGTATGCGGAGAAACTGGGCAAGCAGCCTACGAAGCGGGAGGATCTCCCTGGAGGAAAATCCGTTGAGCGGGTGTTGACGGCCGACGAACTCCGGCAGGAACTGTTCCCGGCCATGACGGTGGAAGATTCAGAATTGCGCTCGCTGGCGCAAGAACGCGCGAAAGCCATCCGTGAGCATCTGATTGAACAGGGCCATTTGCCGGACGAGCGGGTGTTTCTTGTCGAAGCTGAATTGGCGGCATCGGACAAGCCGCAGATTCAGGTTCATCTCAGTTTGACGGGGAGCTGATCGGCTCGTGAAGGCTAGGGCTTGGTTTGGTACCGCATTCGCGTACCGTGCAGCAGCGACAGTTCGATCTCGCTGGCGGTCAACTCGACCGGAAAGTAGACGCCCGAAATTTTTGCGGCATTGATGCTGGCGCCTTCCAGCTTGGCCTTGCGAAAATCGATGCCGCGAAGATCCGCCTGCCGGAAATAACATTCGCTGAAATCCAGCCCGTCGACTTCCAGCCCGCGCAGATCCAGCCCGCGCAGATCGCAGCGGGTGAGGTCGACCTTTTCGCCTGCCGCGCGTTTGACATTAAATTCCTTGATGCACCCCTCGCGGAGTAAACGGTACATCGGATCGTTGGTAATCTTGAGGCCGGTCGCCGGTGGCTTGACGTTGTCCATAGGAGCTCCTGTGGCACCTGTGTCCCTTATCGGATGCAGGAGCAGAAACTTGAGAGCTGAAGTGCTGCTGTCTGGTTGGATCCATGCTGGCCCGCCTTCTCGCTTGCGCCTCGCCGCTCAGACACGGTACTCTTACGCGATTGCCGGCGCTCATGCGCCGGATCGCGCACCACGCTGGACCGCATATTCAAGGAGGGAAATCATGGCACTACGATTGGGCGACGAAGCCCCGAATTTTACAGCGGAGACGACCGACGGCACGGTTAATTTTCATGAATGGCTGGGGAACGGGTGGGGGATTCTGTTCTCGCACCCGAAGGACTATACCCCGGTGTGTACGACGGAATTAGGCTACATGGCCAGGATCAAGGGCGAGTTCGACAAACGCGGCGTGAAAATCCTGGCCATCAGCGTGGACCCCCTGGATTCTCATCGGGGGTGGATGAAAGATATCAATGAAACGCAAAACTGCACGGTGACCTATCCCATCATCGCAGACCCCGAGAAGAAGGTCGCGAACCTGTACGATATGATCCACCCGAACTCGCTGGACAGCATGACGGTGCGATCGGTGTTCGTCATCGGGCCGGACAAGAAGATCAAGTTGATGCTCACCTATCCGGCGTCCTGCGGGAGAAATTTCGACGAGCTGCTGCGGGTGGTGGATTCCCTGCAATTGACCGCCAATTACAAAGTGGCGACTCCGGTGAATTGGAAAGACGGGCAGGATTGCATCATCACCCCGGCGGTGAACGATGCCGAAGCCAAGACCCTGTTCCCGAAGGGATTCAAGTCGGTGAAGCCCTATCTGCGTCTGACCCCGCAACCCAACAAGTAAGCGTAGCTCGCGGAGCCATCGAGCGCACAGCAAGAGGAGCCGGCCCGTCGGGCCGGCTCCTCTTGTCGTTTTGGCGGCTGACCAGCGGCAGTCTGTGGGGGCGCCGTTCGGTAATGTGTGGGCAGGTGGGAGCCGCTGTGTGGAGTTGATCGCTGTGACAGGGGCAGGAAGTCAGATCAGCAGCAACCCTGCCTGGCGCGTGTTGTGCCAGGCGGCGGTTTTGGCAAACCGATCGAATCCACGCGTGCCGGTACGGGGAAAACGCTCGCGAATGTCGGCGAGTCGCGGATAGTCGCGGCCGCTCCGCTGCGGTGCAGGTGTGGCATCCTCCAGCAGATTGAGCAACCAGTCGACTTGATTCGAGGAGACGGTAATGGAGAAATCCTCCATGCGGGTCGGTAAGATAAGTTTGGTGCGCATGCCGCCTTCGGCCGATACGACCGGTTTCCCACCGATCCACACGCAGCGCCGCTCGGCCGTCAGCGATTCGGGGGCGGCATCGCCCAACGCCCTGGTCAGCCACGTTTTCGCCACGCGTGGAGGGTGCACCGCTTGCGGAAACCAGTGCTGCACCGGCACCGTGAGCCCTGCTTGTTCGATGTAATTGAGAATGGCGGTGCGGAGGCCTTCGCCCAGCCAGTCCGGGCAGGAGACGTGAGGGTCGGCATGCCGAAGATCGTTTTCGGCAAATCCTTCGAATGCGGGACCGAGGATAGTGAGACCCTCCGCCGAGGGATTGAGCCCCACCGGGCTGTGAGCGGTGACGGTGAAGCGGTGCCAGAAGGCCGACTGCAACAAATTATTCGCAAACAATTGCCGCACTCGTTCCAGCGCATCCACCGTGTCGGCGACGGTCTCTCCCGGCAGCCCGTACATGAGATAGGCATGGACCAGGATACCGGCATGGCGGAAGGCCGCGGCCACCCTCGCGGTTTGGTCCACGGTGATCCCTTTTTTCATCTGCTTGAGGAAGCGGTCCGAAGCCGCCTCGAGCCCGGCCGTGAGGGCAATGCAGCCCGATGCCGCCAGGAGTCTCGCCAGATCCGGTGAAAAGGCCTCCTCGAAGCGGATATTCCCCCACCAGGAAATGGTCTGGCCGGTTTCCAGCAGGCGGAGCGCGAGCGCCTTTAATGCGGCCGGCGGCGCGGCTTCGTCGACGAAGTGGAACCCGCGCTGGCCGGTCTCCCGGATGAGGGCATCGATCTGCCTGATGAGGACATCGGCCGGCGTCATCTCATAGCGCGCAATGTAGTCCAGTCCGACATCGCAAAAGGTGCACTGCTTCCAATAGCACCCGTGCGCGACCGTCAGTTTGTTCCAATGGCCTTCCGACCAGAGCCGGTGCATCGGATTGAGGCTGTCCAAAATCGAGAGGTACCGGCCCAGCGGGAGGCCGCTGTAGGTCGGGATGCCGAGTTCGTGCATCGGGATGTCGGGCTCGGTGCTGCCGTCTCGAAACAGGACCAGCCCGTCGGCCAGCACAAAGGTCCGCCTGAGCATAGCTTGCGGCCGTCCTCCCGCCAGGAAGTCGAGCAGGCACAGAAAGGGGCGCTCCCCGTCATCCAGGGTGACGTAGTCGACGTACTGGAACAGGCGCGGGTCCTTGAGTCGCCTGAGCTCCGTGTTGACGTATCCCCCGCCAAGAACGACGGCCGTCGCAGGGCGCTGGGCCTTGATCGCTTGCGCAATACGCAAGGCGCCGAACAAATTGCCGGGAAAAGGCACGGTGAGCCCCACCACATCGGGTGAACTGCGGGCGAGGAGGGGGCCGAGCGCCTCGAGGAGCAGTTCGTCGGTGAAGCTTAAGGGCTCAGCCAGAGCCCTTTCGATGCGGTCGAAGGAGGAGGTCGCCTCCATGATCTGTTCGGCATACCGATTCAAGGAGAGGGAAGGCGCAATGGTTTCGTGGAGAAGGTCCGTCAAATCCTCGATATAGAGCGTCGCGCGATGCCTGGCGTTGTCGGACGGGGACGTCGCGAACGCGCCCGGTCCCGGTCGCCCATCGGCGGCAAAACGGGGGCCTTCCGGCAGAAATCCCGGGCGGGCGAGATGGGGCGCCAGCATGGGATCCTTCCCCTGAAGAAACGCGATGACCGGTTCGATGGTTGCGAGGTAACTGCTCTCGAGGGCCAGGAACTGCTGCACTTCTCCGCGCCAAGGACTTTCGGCGCTTCTGATGCGGCGAAACGCCTCCTCGAGTCCGGGCCGCGAGAAGAGCCGCAACATCATGTCGAGGCCGAGATCGGCCTGCTCGGTCTCATATCCACGGGAGCGCAGGAAGCCGGTGAGATATGCCGTCGAGGGATACGGTGTGTTGAGTTGTGTCAGCGGGGGAATGATGAGGAGCACACGCGGCCGCGCCATGCCTGGGAGATACCATACTGCGGCCGGCGGCTGCCAGTGAGATGATCAGGAGCGGCTTATTGCTTCAGGCGGTGCGCATGCTGGATTGAATGAAATACCCCGTCCACCGTTTGAGACGGAAATATTCCACCATGGGGCGCGGCAATTCTTCGGGAGCCACGGCGTGGAGGATGCTGAGGTCCCGCTCTGCCAGGAGATCCACGGTATGCTGGGGATCAGTCGGCACCTGATGGAAGATCAGCACGAGTGGTTTCAAGCGATGCTTGAAGTTAATGTTCAGCACCAGGCCAAAGGCCCCGTTGGACAGGCACACGACGGTGCCCGGCGGATACACGCCCAGCGTATGGATCAGAGCCACCACCACTTCAGTCGAAAACAGCTGCTTCTGATGTTTGTACATGGTGGACAAGGCCTCAGCCGGCGAGAGCGCTTCTTCTGCGTAGCGGCTGTTGACCAGGGTGTCGTAGTGATCGACGGCGCTGACGATTCTCGTGGGGAGTGAAATCTGATCTCCTTTGAGCTTTTCCGGGTACCCGGAGCCATCCAGCCGTTCATGGTGGCTCCGGACAACGTCCAGCACTTCCTCGGGAATCCCGGGAAATCCCCGCAAGATTTCCACCCCAAGATAGGGATGGAGCTGGTATTTCACAGGCTCCGGTTCGGAGCGGCGGCCGCGCATGTCTAGAATATGACGCGGGATGCGCCGCTCGCCGATATCGAGCAACAGCCCCGCCATGCCGATCATCTTGAGCGCGTCCTGATCGATATCGAACTTTTGGGCGACCATCATGGACAGGGTCGCCACGTTGAGCGAATGCAGCACGCTCGCATCGCCGACTTCTTCAGGATCGAACGCGCTGGCCACGGTGCCGGCGGCGTCGGTGTTGGTCAAGAGCGCGCTGAGGCCGCCGATCATCGTTTCCGCGGAGCGCATTCCCTCCTCGGATCCACCCGAGAGATCTTCCATCATCTGCGTGCTGGTGCTCAGTAGCTGGCGGTAGGTTTCAGAGGCCAGTTCTACGGCCTGGTGGTAGTCGCCTGCTGTCGGAAGCTCTAATGGGATGAGGGAAGCCGCGGTCTCCGCCTCGGTTTCCTCGAAAGGATTCGGGAGTTCCGTTTCCGCAACGGCGGTGAGAGTCGGATCGCCTTCGGATGAAATGCCGTCTGCCGATGTGCCCTCGGCGGGAGCGCCCTCGGCATCCGGGTCCGGATCTGATTCCCTGGGATAGACGACGACGGTGCGCAGACCGAGCCCTTTGATGGTGGTGATCTGGCTGGCGGAGGACAGTTTGAAGGACCGCCTCGGGAACGGGTGTTTGAACCAGGAGCAATTCAGATCAACATACATCCCGATGCGAAGCTGCTCCGGACTGATCTCGAGCTGGTCCGTCTTGTCGAGTTTCCTGTTTTCGTCTGAGGTTTTGGCGACTGCCATCACTGATCCTACGCAGACAGAGGTTCGCGGCGTACATACGTACTTTGCGTTATGGTCTCTATCGGCGGGCGTCAGAAGAAACTTGACGCAGCGTCTGACTTTCGCCTGTTGCCTTGTGCGCCATCGTTCGGGAAGACATTGCGATGCGCCGTCAACCAGCCCAGGCAACGAGGCTGAAGCTGGTTGTAATACATCTGCACTGTCAATTAGTTAGGTGGTAAATCTAGAGTATCCATCGAGGTGTGGAATCGAGGTGGATTGGAGCCGCAGTTACGCCCCGAGCAGCTGAATAAATTCCTGGCAGGCGGTGCGAATACGGGTCGGATCCTGGCGCAGGTCGCTCCCTAGAACAAAGACCACATCCATTTCGTAGAGTGCGATCATCTCATGGATACGCGAGGCGTTCATCCTCCCGGCGGCGGTCGGAAACATGGGGGGACAGGAACCAAGGCGACTCCGGCAGGAGGCGGCAATGGCGCGACAGTCCTCTTGTGTGATCGGGTAGTCCAATCCGAAGGTCGGATAGATCGACACATCGGCGCCGGCCAGTCTGGGAAAAAGACCGAAGAGCAGGGCCGGCGCGATACCGCCCGTTGGATTGACGAAGTGGCTGCCTTGAAAGTCCGGATGCGCGATCAGCGGAAGTGACGGAAATGGAAGGCGAGCCAGAGAGCTGAGGGCGTCAAACCCGATCAGGCCGGGACAGAGCAGCAGCGCACCTGCGCCGGCCTGCTGCGCGAGGGACGCTCGCTCGAGAAGGGTCGGCCAGGGGGCGGACACGTGTGGGGCATAGAGACAGCGCTTGCCGGTTTGCCGGGAGGCCTTGGCAATCGCCTCTGCGCACCGCGTCACACGTTCCTCGAAGCGGCAGAAGACATGGTCACCCAGGCTTTGGTCGTCCTTGATGAGGTCCACTTCACCGAGTGCGAATTCGTAGGCCAGTTCAGCCAGCGCTTCCGGGGACAAGCCGAGTGGTTTCAGCACGGCGCAGACGAGGGGCCTCGTCGAAACCTCAACAATCGCACGAAGTCCCTGTGGTCCGAAACGAGGCCCGGCCATCCTGGCAATCACCTCATCCGGGAGCGCAAGGCCCGCGAGACGAACCCCGCTTTGTAACCCCGCCATGCCGAAGCTCATGTGCAACAGGGTGCTCATGGTTCCATCCAGGAGTTCAACCGGAAAGGTCAGCTCCGCGCGGCAGACTCCGGCTCTCAACTGGTCAACACTGAGGACTCGCCCCAGAAGCTCGTCCCGGATCAGGCCCGGCGGGATCACATGGTCCGCGGCTTCGACGGTCTGGTCGTTACAGAGTAAGGCCGCGCGCCGGCGCGCATCATTCATCGATCCGTAGATGTGGTATTCCACGGAGAAACGTTGTCCTGAAAAGTGGAACTGATGAGACATGCCGGTTCCTTGCCCGTTGCGCTGCCGAGGCTGGAGAGGGTAGCGTATTTGCGTCCGGCAGGGAAGCGCCGGCATTCAGCGACTCACGTGGCGAGGACATCATGGCTTCAATGACGCGACCGCTTCGCCGGCTCCGGCCGACAGGACTGATGGCTTGTGTGCTGATTCCATTCATGGTCATCAACGGGGCCCATGCCGCCGAGACGGGAGCACGAGTGCTTGATCTCACGTACCCGTTCGATGAGGGGACCCAGGTATGGCCCGGCAATCCTCCGTTTCATCGCGACTCCATGCAACGGGGCGGCACGGCCACCGAAGCCTGGTATGCCACGGGACAGGTGGCGCTGTCGGAGCATGCCGGGACACACATGGACGCACCTGTTCATTTTGCCCAGGGCCAGGCGGCGATCGACG
>CABVSR010000018.1:0-43702 GCA_902500995.1 uncultured Nitrospira sp. | reverse complement strand
GGGACACACATGGACGCACCTGTTCATTTTGCCCAGGGCCAGGCGGCGATCGACGGAATTCCCGTCGAGCAGTTGATCGGACCTGCGGTGGTGATTGATGTCCGGGCGGCAGCGGCGCGTGACCGCGATTATCGCCTGTCGATCGTCGACGTGCAGCGGTGGGAAGACGGCCACGGGACCATCCCGCCAGGCGCCATCGTCATGATGCTGACCGGCTGGGGAGATCATTGGAAGAATCGTGAGCGCTATTTCGGCAGCGCGACGCCGGAGGATCCAACGACCCTGCATTTCCCCGGCTTCTCACAAGCAGCGGCGGAATGGCTCGTGCGGGAGCGGCACATTTCCGGGATCGGTGTCGATACGGCCAGCATTGATTACGGGCCTTCTCAAGATTTTGCCGTGCATCGGATTGTCAATGCGGCAGGACTTTATGGACTCGAGAACGTGGCAGGTCTTGCAGAGGTTCCTGCCTCGGGCGCCACACTGGTGGCGCTGCCGATGAAAATCGCGGGAGGGACGGGCGCGCCGGTTCGTATCATTGCCCTCCTGCCGTCTCGGAGTGAGCGATGACCGGGATGAACCGGTGCCGGTTGTATAGCGATTTTAACTGCCCGTTCTGCTACGCGATGCACGAGCGGCTGTATGCGCTTGGTGTCATGGAGCAGATTTCATGGCAGGGGGTCCAGCATGCTCCGCATTTGCCTGAGCCCATGGCCGTCTGGGCCGGGCACCTGCGGGCGGAATTGAAGCAAGAGGTGGAGATGGTCCGCCGGCTCGCGCCCGAGGTCTCGATCTCCCTGCCGGCAGGAAAACCCAATACGGCCTTGGCGATCGCTGCGGCGGCCCGCGCTCTGCGGCTGGACCCTCCGCGAGCCGGGGACTTCATCCGTTCGTTGTATCGGTTGTTCTGGATAGACGGCGCAGATCTCTCCGACCAACGGATCGTGCAAGTGGAAGCGGAACGGTTCGGATTTGCAGGAACAGAACTGGCCGGATCGGCCGCGCCGCCGGTCGAGAGAATACTCGACGAGTGGCGGGATCGTTGGGAACAGACGGAACATCAAGGCGTGCCGTTGCTCCAGCGGCCGGATCAACAGATGCTGGTCGGTTTGATGCCCCAGGAAACCCTCAGGCACTTTCTCACCCGCGACTAACGGACTCCTCGGACTCATCCCCTACGTAGTAAGACCGATCATCTGCGACGCGTTAGTCGGACTGGCTCCTCATGGGGTCCCTCGGGCTCGCGAAAACTGCCGATTCAGTTTGTCCTACATGCCCCTCGTGATATGACTGGCCCATAGCAGGTCTTCGCGTCCTGCCGCGCCTTGTTCACTCATTAGGGAGTCAATTATGAAATCAGTCTTCTCCTCTCTCGTTTTCGTTCTGTTTACGGTGGGATTCATGCAGTCCCATTCCGCAATTTCGCTGGCGGCTGATCCCGTACCCGCTGCACCGAAGTCTCAGGCCGCATCGGCCGAATCGAAAGAGGGAGAGGCAAAATCCGAACTGTACGTGAGCGTCTACATGCAGGGGAGTCGCCCCTTGAATCGTCCCTTCCGCTTGCAGGAAGATCCATTCACGAACACGGATGTTCAAGGCGGACTCGGCGGCGGCATAAAAGTCGGATTCTTCCCGGCATTCGCCGGGCGGTATATCGGGCTGGAAGCCGAATTGTCGGGACTGGACGGAAAGGCGAATGCCCCCACGGCCACGAGAGGCGGAGTGACGAGATCTGCCGACTTCCGCCTGCAATCGATCAACGCTATGGCCAATCTGTTATTGCGCTATCCGGGCGAGACCATTCAGCCCTACATCGGGATCGGAGCGGGGCTCTCCGGAGGATTCGCCCGTGATCTGAATGTCCAGCACAGCACGATCGGCGTGGTGCATGAAAACGCGGCCGACGGGGCCTTTGCGTATCAGTTGATCGGCGGCGTCCGGGCCAATGTCACTGATCGCATCTTTCTGTTTACCGAATACAAGTATCTGGTCGCGAACTACCAGTGGGAAAGCGAAGTACCCGACGGGTCCCGCGGACCTTCCTTTACACTGAACTACCGCGCGCATATCGTCGCGGGAGGGATAGGCTTCTCGTTCTAACCGGTCGCCGCAACCTGCCGCCGCCCGGCTCCTTCTGGCGCGAGCCAGGGCCGGGACGGCGGCTCCTCCATGCTTGCAGGTCGCCATCCCAGAGGCATAAGATGAGGCAACGCAACCACGCGCACCTCGTAGCATGGAGGAAAGGCTGTGTTCTGGGACACGCGGCATTCGACGCAGAAACCAGACCGGCGCTGTTCGTTTTGCGGCAAAGCGCAGGATGCCAGCCGGACGCTCGTCACCAACTCGGAGCCGTTCACCTGCCCCTCGTGCCGTACCACGGCGGCCGTGTCTATTTGCGAAGAATGTATTGAACGATGCTCGCTGTCCCTCGCCAAGAACAAGCCCGCTAGCTCCCCGGCTGCAGCCTCGCCCTTCCCGCAGATTATCCCCAAGCCCACGGATATCAAAGCCAAGCTCGATGAATATGTGATCGGGCAGGACCGCGCGAAGAAAGTGCTCTCTGTCGCCGTGCACAATCACTATAAGCGCATGGTGAATCGGGAACGGCTCAAACACGTCGATCTCGAAAAGGGCAACATCCTCATGATCGGCTCGACCGGCACCGGCAAGACGTTGCTGTCCCAGACGCTGGCCCGTATCCTTCACGTGCCGTTTACCATCGCCGATGCGACGGCGCTGACTGAGGCGGGCTATGTGGGGGAAGATGTCGAAAATGTCGTGCTCAAGCTGCTTCAGAGTTGTGACTACGACGTCGCCCGCGCCGAGACCGGCATCATCTACATCGACGAGATCGACAAGATCAGCCGCAAGTCCGAGAATCCATCGTTGACGCGGGATGTATCAGGCGAGGGCGTGCAACAGGCGCTCTTGAAGCTGGTGGAAGGGACGGTGTGCAATGTGCCGCCCAAGGGCGGGCGCAAGCATCCGGAGCAGGATTACATCCGCGTGGATACGACGAACATTCTGTTCATTGCCGGCGGCGCCTTCGTCGGATTGGACAGCATCATCGCGCAACGGACGGTGCCCAAACGTCTGGGGTTCGGCGCGATGGCGCCGGCCGGCGAGCTGGACGGTCACAGCGAAGTGCTGCGATGCGTGCAATCTGAAGATCTTCTGAAATTCGGACTCATTCCGGAATTCGTGGGGCGGTTCCCGGTCCTGACCACCCTGTCTGATCTTGACGTGCCCGCGCTCATTCGTGTGCTCAGTGAGCCGAGAAACGCCTTGGTGAAACAATATCAGGCCCTGTTCGAGATCGAAGGCATCGACCTGCAATTCACCGATGCGGCTGTCAAGGCTGTTGCCCGCCGCGCCGCGGTGATGAAAACCGGCGCTCGGGCCCTGCGCACGATCCTGGAAGAAGTGATGCTGGATCTGATGTATGACGTGCCGGCCTTGAGTGGGGTCAAGTCGGTCGTCATCACTGAAGAAGTCATTGCGGGAATCGGGCAGCCGAAAATTCTTGCCTGACCATCCGGGCTGCCGGCACACACCAAACCTCTCCGCCTGCCCGCAATCGAAAGGGCACGGACACTGTCTTCAGCACAATACGGTTACAAGCTTAGGCCGCGTGTCTGACCCGCGTGTCGCCGGTCGCGGTTTCAAACGAGTGACCGCTGTCAGGCGACGAAGCCATTCGCCGCCTCTCGGACTCGCTCTCGCCCGCCATCGACCAAGCAATCAGCCATACCAGGGAAATCATTGTTGCGACACCGATAATCTCGACTTCCATGTGGCACCTCCGTTGATGGCACAACAGATTCGTTGCCGGGAACGTCGGTTCGTTGACAGGACCTTGATGGCATTTTCGTCCGGACTGCCGGGTCGGCAGCCGGCCTTAAGCCGCCTGGCGCGAGCCCTTCACGGCGGGCCCGGCCGCCTTTTCCGACTCATCCATTCCATTTCCCGGCGCCTTGGAGGATCCCTCCTGTGTGCCGTACAGAATGTCGACGCACAGAAACAGGGTCGCCACCATCGCCAAGAGACCTGTCACAATGCCCCAATAGATACCAGACATAGGCCACGCTCCCGCACGAGGACCGCGCGGGTCCTTTGTTCACGCGTCGCCCTACCGTTGATCGATGCCGGCAGCAGGGGTCGGAAAGGCGCGCGCGCAAGGATGCAGTAAGTGGATGATTGCAACTCGGCGCTGTGAATAGAAGACGTAGGGGGAGAGAGGAGGGTACACCACCCATGTTCGTCCCGTTGGATGTGAGTCCCAAGGAAGAGCATGGTTCCGACCTCCGGAGTCAGGCGGATCGTTTACCAGAAAAACATTCTATGCCCCGCTGATACCCTGGTCAAGGGCTGGAAGCTACGAAGGCCCGCGCGCACTCGCGCTCCTCAGATCACATCGTCACTCGG
This sequence comes from uncultured Nitrospira sp., assembly GCA_902500995.1. Classification (GTDB taxonomy): domain Bacteria; phylum Nitrospirota; class Nitrospiria; order Nitrospirales; family Nitrospiraceae; genus Nitrospira_A. Next base: position 39,277 of record CABVSR010000018.1, on the reverse strand, counting down.
TGAAGGGCCCGGCGGAGAATCACGGGTGGATTTGAATCGCAGCGTGAATTCCCGCTGATCGGCATCGGGTGACAGGCGAAATGACCCTTCGGCTGTCACGTGCTCTCGGGACCGGGACTTACCCTGCGGGAACAGCTTGAGCCGAAACTCGCCCGCCTGATGCCGTGATTGGCCTTCGCCGGGCAGGCTGCCTTCCAGCTCGACGTACTCCTGTACCGTGGAGAGGGCCTGGTTGTAGAGGTCGCGCAGGAGTCCCTTCGGCACCACCTGATCGAAGAACTCGCTTGCTTGCTTGTCCTGGCGCTCTGCGGCCTGCGCGGCAGGGACCTCTGCCGTGAGCAGCATCGGTGCGGCCAGGAAGACAGTAGCAATAAGCCACGTTCGCATGATGTCAGTCTATCGGAGGAGGGAAAAGCCGGTCAAGGTGCGCGGAAGATACGAACGAAATAAATCGGCAATTGTTCGCCCCGGCGGTCAACAGCGCGACAGGAGTTTCTCGTTCCGGTTCCACTGAGAGACGGTGCCGCTCGGATCGGTCAGTTCCATTTTCTCCTGCGATAACACCCGAACTGAGAGAGGCGGCGTTTTGCTTTGCGGGACGACCAATCGAAACCGATCCTGCTCCTGCTCGAGGCGGCCGGTTTGCGACGTCGCTTTAAAAAATTCGGAGACGTTGGCCGCGGTAATTGTCCAGACAAAGTCTTCCTGCCGATCAAGAAATTTTGCGGACCCTTCCCAGGTGCCGATCAGCGTCGGTTCGATCGCCGGTAGCCGTTTCACCGTCACTTTGCGTGGAATCGCCGAGAAGGATTGCCAGAGAAGCGGATCGAATTTAGTCGGCCCTTGGTTCTTTGCGAGCTTGTCCCAGGTCACGTTGAGGATGCCGGTCGTGGAAAACCGGTCGCTGCCGGCGACTTGATAGGTGCCATGCAGAATCTCCTGATAGGATTCCGCTTCCCAGCGCCCGCGGTCTGCGACGATGGTACCCGGCATGACCACGGCGGTCGTCATCGTCCAGGTGCCCTGTTCGTTCAATGTGAGATGGCCCTTCCCGTACATTATGCCGACGGGCATGCAGCCGTACCAGTCGCCGGCCCACTGTGACGGCGAGCCTGTGATTCCACGTTCGGCCGCCGAGGCTGGAGTCGCGCGAATCGGGGCGCCGAGCCTGGTAGCGGCGACTTTCGCGAGATTCGTGACCGCTGCCTGGGGATTGGCTTGTTTGGTAGACGTGAGCGACAAGGTCACCAGCGCATCCGACTTTAAGAAGGTCAGCTGGATACCCCCGATGGGCGAACGGAGCGTGAACGCGCCATCGCCGACGCCGGCGACCGGCTGGTGGCCGGCTTTGGAGCGTTGATCCTGAAACAGACTTTTCCGGTCCCCATCCGGTCCGGAATTCAATTCGACCATCACCGTTTCCTGCGGATTGCGCTTCGCCTGATAGAGACATTGGCGGTCGTTCTGGCGCAGGCCCGGCGTGACCGGCGTACCGATGGCGAATTCAACCTCGGCTTCGGTCACGATGAGGCAGGCATTCAAATTCGTCGAAATGACGTCGGTGGATTGGGAACAGCCGAGGAGCGTGGCCCCCATCAAGAGGGCGGCAGAAACAACGCGCAGTGAAAGGCAAGCAGCCATGGATTGGATAGTCTAGGAGTCTTCAGCGATAAATTGCAAGGTGCGACGGAGCGCTCGGCGCGATGTCACAGGCGATCGGCGTCAAGCGCAGAGGCCGTTCAAGAAATCGTTGTCGTCGGGACCTTCAAGAGGGCACGAACTTCAAGGAGACGCCGTTGATGCAGTAGCGCAATCCGGTCGGTTTAGGACCGTCCTCGAAGACATGTCCCTGATGCCCGCCGCAGCGTGCGCAATGCACTTCCACCCGCGTCATGAAGAATCTGCTATCGGTGCGCGTTTCGACAACCTTGGGATCGACAGGTTGCCAGAAGCTCGGCCAGCCCGTGCCGCTATCGAACTTATGCTCGGACGAGTAGGCGGGGAGGTCACAGCCGGCGCAGTGATAGAGGCCGGCTTGGTGATTCTCATGCAAGGGACTGGTATAGGCCCGTTCGGTATCTTCATGTCGCAACACCCGGTAGGCAGCGGACGACAGCAGCTTCTTCCATTCCTCGTCGGACTTGGTCACTTTTACGATCGGGCCGATCTCGCTATGTGCTGGCATGGATCATCTCCTTTGCCGGTTCGTCAAAGTCGCCGAACTGTTCACGCAAAGCTTCATCCTTACACATGTCTTTACGGCAGGGCAAGGCGATTGGATGGGTGAACCTTGGCTGTGAAACAGCACAAGACTGTGCGGAGAGAGGAATCACGCTGGTGCGAGGCCCCGGCTCTGGCGCCAGGGCCTCCATAACTTAACTTACGACACAGTGGATGACGTGACGGGCTCGTGTTTTTCGTCCGGCGAGCCCGAATCCTGGTTGAAGGCCACCGGCAGAACTTCCTCGATCCGCTCGACCGGAATGACCGTCAATTCATCGCGAACTTCCTGCGGCACCTCCTTGAGATCTTTCTCGTTGGCCTTCGGCAGAATGATCCGCTTGATGCCGGCCCGATGCGCCGCCAGCACTTTTTCCTTGATGCCGCCGACCGGCAGCACTAGACCGGTCAGGCTGATCTCGCCGGTCATGGCCGTGTCGCTCCGCACCGGTTTGCCGACATAGGCCGAGGCCAGCGCGGTCGCCATCGTGATCCCGGCCGAAGGGCCGTCTTTGGGAATGGCGCCGGACGGCACGTGGATGTGCACGCCGTTCCGCTTGAAGCGCGAGATGTCCAGCCCCATGCTTTCGGCATGCGACCAGAGATAGCTGCGCGCCGCGCGAGCCGATTCCTGCATCACGTCTCCCAATTGTCCGGTGAGCGTCAACTCGTGACTGCCGGGCAGCAGGGTCGTTTCGATATACAGCACGTCACCACCCGTGGGCGTCCAGGCCATGCCGGTGGCGACACCCGCCGGCAGATTCTTGCGCGCTTCTTCCGGCTGGAATCGTTCCTGCCCGAGCCATTCGTCCAGCAGCGGTTGCGTGATCTCCACCGGCGCGGCCGGTGCATCGGACGGCCGATCGGCAAAAGTCACTGCCACTTTTCGCGTGATACGGCCCAGCATCTGCTCCAGTTGCCGCACCCCGGATTCCCTGGTGTACCGGCCGATAATGTGGTCGAGCACGGCATCGGGCAAGGTCACCTCGTCAGCCATCAGACCGGCTTCCTTCAGCCGTCTTGGCCAGAGGTAGCGCAGGGCGATTTCCCGCTTTTCCCGTTCGCTGTAGCCGTTCACGCGGATGATCTCCATCCGATCCAGCAACGGCTGCGAGAGGGTCTCCAGTGTATTGGCCGTCGTGATGAAAAACACCTTCGACAGGTCGAACGGCAGATCGAGATAATGGTCGCGGAACGTATGGTTCTGTGCGGGATCCAGAATCTCCAGCAAAGCCGCCGCAGGGTCGCCCCGGAAATCGCGGCCCAGCTTATCGACCTCGTCCAACATGATGACCGGGTTATTCACTCCGGCTCGCCGCACTGCCTGGATAATACGCCCTGGCAGCGCGCCGACATAGGTGCGGCGGTGGCCGCGCAGTTCGCCTTCGTCATGCAAGCCGCCGAGGCTGAATCGCTCGAAGGTCCGGCCCATGGACTTGGCGATGGACTGTCCCAGACTGGTTTTCCCCACTCCCGGAGGCCCGACCAGGCAGAGAATCGGCGCCTTGGCAGACGGGTTCAACTTCAGTACCGCCAAGTGCTCCACAATCCGTTCCTTCACCTCCTTGATGCCGTAATGGTCCTCGTTCAACACCTTTCGCACATGGGCGAGGTCCAGGCCTTCTTCGGACGATTTGTTCCACGGCAACTCGAGCACCAGCTCGAGATAGCTGCGGATGACCTGATGTTCAGGCGAGGCGCTGGGAGTTTTTGCCAGGCGCGTCAGCTCGCGATCGGTTTCTTTCCGCACCTGTTCGGGCAGATCCGCCTCCTGAACCTTCTTTCTCAGCGCGGCGACCTCATCCTCTTCGCCGTTGCCCTCTCCGAGCTCCTGCTGAATCGTCTTCAGTTGCTCGCGCAGCAGATATTCCCGCTGGGTCTTGCCGAGCTTCTCCCTGGCTTCGCTGGTGATCTTGTCCCGCAGCTGGAGAATCTGGACCTCCCGCGACAGCGCCGCGTAGAGCCCGCGCAACAGATCGGCCCGGGTCGAGGCTTCCAGCAACTGCTGCTCGCCGTCGAGCGTGAGGTTCAGCAACGAGGCAATACGATAGGCCAACACGACGGGATCTTCTTCAGTCCCCAGCGCCGCCACCGCTTCGTGCACGCCTGGAGTCTGGATCAATTTCGGCAATTCGGTGATGATGTCGAGAATCGCCCGGTGCAGGGCTTCGACCTCCGTGCTCCGTTCGTCGGGAGCCGGCAATTGCTTGACCCGCGCCTGAAGATAGGGATCGACTTGATCCAGCTTCAGCAGCACGAACCGCTCCAAACCCTGGATCAAAATATTATAATGACCTTCTTGGGTGCGGGCTGTTTGCTTGATGACGGCCTTGGTCCCAATCGTATACAGATCTTCGAGTGTGGGTTGATCGGTTTGCGCATCCCGTTGCGCCACGACCAGCAAGGTCTTGTCTTCGGTCTTCAGCGCGGCTTCGACGGCGGCGATGGAACGGTCGCGCCCGACCGTCAGGGGCATCATCGTGCCGGGGAACAATACCGTGCGCTTCAACGGGAGTATCGGTAGGTTCGTGAGTATGGGGCCGTTGGAATCGGTCATATCTTCCTCCAGGATTCTGAGGTCATCACAAGAAAGATGAATGGGCTACGAGCAATGATGTTCGTTCCTGTTGATCACCGTTCTTTGAGATAGCCACGGGGAGGGGGGAGTCAAGCGCAGTTCAGGAAGAGGGAGAACTCAAGGGCTGGACACGATGCGGAGCGAGCTTGCAGGGTGGTCAAAAAGGCCGTCCAGCGAGGCCGCAGCGAGCAAAGAGGCGAGGCGTACCCTTGCGGTACGTTGAGCTTCTGCGCGATGCGAGAACAAAGCCGGCGGTCTTTTTCACCGCCCTGCTACCGGTCGATGAAGAGGCTGCCTGCATTCTCAATATACGTTTTCCGGTTGAGCCGTTCCGGTCGCGCCTGTCCACCGGGCAGTGGAAGTGAGGAATAGTCGTCCCTTCCTTCCAGATCAAAAAATGCGCCGATGCTCGTCTGCGTACCCTGACCTAGTCCTCGACCGGCAAAGTATTGATCGGCGCCGCCTTCTTCGATGAAAAGGCCCCAGCCCCCCAGATCGGCCATGCCCAGACCGGTCGAGGCGGGCAGATCGTACAAATCGCTGTCCGGTCCGCCGTCCACGGCGAGCGCAACGCTGCTGTCCCAGGCTGTGCCGCCGTTATAGAAGGGCCCCTTGGAACCGTACCGGTCCTTGCCCTGATAGTCCAGGCTCAAGCCCACGCCGGAATGTGCGGCGGTTCCCAGCCCATAGCGGGCCGCCTGATGCTCATCGTCGCCGGATAGATCGAGTTTCACGCCAAGGCCGAAAAAATACCCGTGTCCCTGCGAAAAGTTCGCGCTACGGTAGCGGTCACGACCGGCCAGATCGATCAAGAGGCCCCACCCGCCGGCCAGGCTCTGGGCGCGTTGAGCCGGAAGCTTACTGAAGACGCGGAGCCCCGCGCCGGTGCCGAGCCCGAAACAATCGTATTGAAACGTGGGATCGCTCGGCCGGGCATGGGGCGCGTCTGCCTCGTTATAGGCGCTGGGATATTTTCCGCCGCATTCGTAGGCATCATTGCCGGCGATATCGATGAGGGCGCCGACGCCCAGTGGACCGCCGAAACCCAGCGCGTAGCCGAAGCTCGTATAACGATCGTCGCCGGCACGATCCAGGAGCAGGCCGAGCCCGCCGAAGGCCGCGCCTTGGGTAAACCGGCTTCCTTCGTACAGATCCTGTCCTTCTCCATCATACAGGAGACCCAATCCCGCAAAGCCGGCCCCACCGGAACCGGGCGCCAGCCTGTAGGTATCGTCTCCGCTGTGGTCGATGACGATGCCGATGCCGGCGCGCCCGGTGGCTAAGCCCAGCGTGGCGGGCTGGTAGTGATCGTTGCCGCTCAGGTCGATTACCATGCTGTTGCCCAGGTCGCTGTTCGGGCTCGCGCCGATGAGGCCTCGATAGGTGTCGTTGCCGCCCAGGTCGATGATCAGCGTGGCGCCTTTATCCAGGTCGTAGGTATTCGGACCATGTCCCCCGATGATCACCAGCCCGTACGAAGTCTGCTGAGCTAACAGGAGATCGCCGGTGATGCCGGGGATCGAATGACCGATCGGCTTTTTGTCATGAAACGCAATCTCCAATTGCTGCAGAAATTTCCGGTTGCCGAGACGCGCCAATCGCTGCGCGGCGGCAATGAGCGACGCATAATCGACCTGCTGCGTGACCAGAGTCGCATAACGGGCGGCCGCTTCGGCCTCTGCCAGTCTGGCCGGCGGGGTAATTTGCGGGATGAACTGTTCCGCCAGCTGGCGGGCCTGAGTGAAGAGAAACTCCCGGTCCTGTGGAGACAGGTGACGCAGGGCATGCTCGCGGTCTTGATGGGCATCTTCAAGCGCTTCCATCATAAAGCCGAGAAGATCCTCGCGCGCCAGGGTGACGGGAAAGTTGAGGGGCCGGAAGGGGGCGCCGGTCCGGTCCATTCCTCTTTCGAGAATTTCGATGGCGGCGGGCAACTCCTCAATTCCCGCTGCGGCAGCAGTGGCTGCCACCAGCCCGGTCTGTTCGATCGCGCTGAGGCCATCCCAGGGGTCGGCCAGCGTGCGCAAGACCAGGTCGTTGGTAAAACTCGCCGCCTTGTTCGTCTGGTCTGCCAAACCTTTGCGCACGGCCGGGAGCATGGTGTTCAGATTGTCACGCAGGTCAGCTTCGATGGCCGGCGCGAGCCGTGCCACGATGGCCTGCGCCTGGCGATCCACCTGCTGATCCGCCGGCGGGGTGCGCGCGAACAGTTGTGACAACTGCGCGCAGCCGCTCAGCAGCAGTGAAAAGCTTAGGAGTATGAACAGTGGAAGCCGGCCTGCCAGGCGCGGCCGGTCGGTGGTGGCAGCCGGGCGTCGATTATTCAAGGGGGGGATTGTCCTGACGTGGAAGCATTTCTGCGTCGCGCAGGCAGTCATCAGCCCAGGTGCGAATATCATGCGCCTCCAGATAGGCGCGCATGCCTCGCATCCGGTTCCGGCGTTCCTCCAACGGCATCTCCAACGCCTGCCGGATGGAGTCGGCCACTCCCTCGAGGTCATAGGGATTGATGACCAACGCGCCGGTCAGTTCTTCCGCCGCGCCGGCCAGGTGGCTCACAAGCAGCACGCCTTTCTCCTCAACCTGACTCGCGACATATTCCTTCGCCACCAGGTTCATGCCGTCATAGACGGAACTGACCAGGGCCAGGTCGGCCATGCGGTAGTAGGCCGCCAAGGTATCCATCCCGATGCGCCCTTCGCGAAATTCGATCGGGCGCCAGCGCGAGGCCTGCGGGCTGCCCTGGTGCGAGATCGTGCCGTAACGGATATTGATCTCATTGACGGTTTCCCGGATCAGCTCCCGGTAGCTGCGATAGGTATCGACATCGCCACGGGTCGGCACCGCGATTTGAATAAACGTGAAATGGCCCCGGTACTGCGGAAATTGGTGAAAGAAGGCATCGATGGCCCACAACCGTTTGAGGAGCCCTTTCGTGTAGTCGAGCCGGTCGACGCCCAGCCCGATGCGCACCGTCGGCTGGAAGACGTGCAGATTGCGAAGGACTTCCATGGCCCGGGTGACTTGCGGCGATTGTGCCCGCTCGGTCCAGGCCTGATAGTTGATGCTGATCGGGCGAATCACCAGCCTGGTGCGGCGGCCTTTATAGTCGATGTGATGGTCCTCGGGCAGGACATCGGTCCCCAAAAACTCCTTGGCACATTCCAGAAAACAATGGAGGAAGCTTTGAGTCTGGAACATGACCAGGTCGGCCGCCAGCAGCGATTCGAGGAGCTCGCGGCGTTCGGGCAAAATGCGGAAGGCGTCGGGGCCGGGCCAGGGAGTATGCCAGAAGATTGCCACGGGCTGGGCAGGCAGAGAGGCTTTGATAAGGCCGGGAAGCAGGGCCAGATGAAAATCGTGCACCCAGACGAATCCCGGTTTTTCAGCCAACTCCCTGAGGACGACCTCCGCGAAGCGCGCATTCATGGCCTGGTAGGCGTGCCAGAATGCCTTCCGGTAGGACACGCGGTCTAAGGTGAGGTGGCAGAGGGGCCAGAGTACCTGGTTGGCGTATCCCTGATACCCGCCTTTCACCTCGCCGTTTTCCAACCACACGCGGCGTAAGCGGTAGGTCGGAGCGTCGGGAGGCACTTCGACGGTCATATCCTGATCCACCACATCCCGATCCGCCTTGCCGCTGCCCCAGGCAATCCACGTTCCGCCCAGCCGCCGCATCACCGGGTCGAGCGCCGAAATGAGTCCGCCGGTGGTGCGTTCCCAGATGAGGTGATTCTTGACCAGCCGGTGTTCGTAAGGCTCGCGGTTCGACACCACGATAAGGCGGGAAAGCGAGAGGTCGTGCTCCTCTTGCGGGGCTTCAAGCGGCGCGTGGGAGGCGCTCACAATGTCGCGCATTTCTTCGTAGTCAAATATGGAATCGGCTCGAACGGCATGGATTGAAAATAGGAGGCTTTTGCCCGGCTGTCAAGCATGGAAGCGTGAGATCCAAGAGCGTATGGCTGATGGCCGATAGCGAGAAGGGGAGGATGCCGGGCTCGGTCGTTTAGGGCGGAAATGTAAATATGGAGAGGGTGTCTTGCTCCGGTCTGCGGAACTCAGACTCCGCGCCATTCGCTATCAGCTATACGCCATCAGCTCTTTTCTTCCGGAGGCTGCCGGCTACCATGCGGAATTCGAACAGACGGCACTCGATCGCTCCGTTAAACAACGGCACTCTCCGGGAGGGCGCCAGGCGCAGCAAGCCGGGTAGCTTCATGTCGGCGGTAAAAATCTGGATCGTCCACCCGCAGAAGTGCTTTTTCAGATGATCGCCGAATTGAGGATAGAATGTCTTCAATGCGTCACCTTCCCCCATGCGATGGCCGTAGGGTGGATTGGTGACAAGGAGTCCGGCTTCTGCCGGCGGAGGCAGGTGCAGGACATCTCCCTGTTGCAGCGTCACCGACTCAGTCAGTCCCGCAAGCGCGAGATTCGCTCGAATCGATGTGATAGCCTGGGCGCTCTGGTCGGCGGCATGGATCAACCCAGATTGCGCGTCGATCTCAGCGGCCTGCAGTTCCTCGCGCACGTCGTTCAACGTCGGGGGCGCGAAGGAGAGCAGCTTCTCGAACGCGAAGCGTCGGCCGATGCCGGGCGCGATGCGGCGGGCCATCAACGCGGCCTCGACTACAAAGGTGCCGCTGCCGCACATAGGGTCATAGAGCGGGAGGTCCGGCGCCCACTTGGAAAGGCGCAGGATGCCGGCCGCGAGATTTTCCCTGATGGGCGCTTCGCCCGCCGATTTTCGCCATCCCCGTTTGAACAGCGGTTCACCCGACGTGTCCAGATACAAGGTGCAGGCTGTGCCGTCCAAGTAGACGGCAATCAGGATGTCCGGCGCATGGGTATCGACGGAGGGACGTTTGCCTCTGGCATATTGTAATCGATCGCAGACGGCATCCTTGACCCGCAGCGTGACAAAATCCAGGCTCTTCAGCGGGCAGCGGTGCGCGCTCACCTTCACCTTGATGCGTTGCTGCGGCGTAAACCAATCCTGCCAGCGGATGGCGTAGGCCGCGTCGTACACATCCTGTTCGTCGCGATAGGCCCCTTCCGCAATCCGCAGCAACACGCGGCTGGCGATGCGGCTTTCGAGATTCACCCGGTAACAGAGGGCGAGGGTGCCGCGAAAGGCGACCCCTCCGGCCGTGGCCTTGACCGCGGCGGCGCCCAGGCCGGTCAGTTCATCCACGAGCACCGGCTCGAGGCCGCGCGGGCAGGGTGCAAAAAATGCCTGAATTGTGCTATCCATTTCTGTCTTTCTCTCGTCGTGATCGGGAGTCGCAATGAAATTCTGCAGCGAGTGTGGGGCCGGGCTGTCGAAAAAAATTCCTCCCGGCGACAACCTGCCGCGGTTCGTCTGCGAAACCTGCCAGGTCGTCCATTACATCAATCCGAAAATCGTCGCCGGTTGTATTCCTGAATGGGAAAACAAGATTCTGCTCTGCCGCCGGGCGATCGAGCCTCGCATCGGCCACTGGACCTTTCCCGCGGGCTTCATGGAAGTCGGCGAAAGCACCGAACAGGCCGCCGTCCGCGAAACGTTCGAAGAAGCGCATGCCGACGTGGAGATCACTTCCCTGTATGCCGTCCTGAGCCTGCCGCGGATCAGCCAGGTGCACATGATCTTTCGTGGGACGCTGCGCGCGCCGGAATTCAAACCCGGCACGGAAAGTCTGGATGTGCAGTTGTTCGCGCTGGACGACATTCCCTGGGATGATCTCGCGTTTCCCGTTATTGAGGCGGCCCTGGAACGGTATGTGGCGGATGTCGCACGCGGCACGTTCACCATGCATTTCGGCAGCGTGTTCCCGCGGATGAAATCGTAGCTAAAATTTAAGAGCGTATAGCATATGGCGAATGGCTTATGGCAAGAAGCGGAAGACGAAATGGCCCTTGTTAAGCCGTGACGTCTTAGGCTTCGGCCTTCTCGCTATCAGCCATACGCCATCGGCTCTTGCTCCCTGCCATCACGTCTCAGTTGCGGCTGGGCATGATCAACCCGGGGTCATCCGCCTGGGGATGCACAAAGCTGAAACTTCCGGCCTGGTAATCCACCGTCATCCCGCCGGTCCGGTGCGCGCTCGACCGGTCCGACGCAATCGTCAGCCCTTCGATTTGCTCGACCACATCTTCCTCCCGAGCCGCTGATTCCAACGTGATCGAAAGTGAAAGGCGCTGCGCATCCATATCGCGTACGGTGATGCGCACCACGGGATCTTCAGGATGTTCCAGGAGGAGCGCTCGCAAGCGGTCCACAGCCTTCTGCGTCAGCTTGAGCATCGTCAGGCTCCGGAGTTCCGGCCTGCGAGAGGCCGATGCTGAATATAGTGAATGTCTACCATGTGGTCCGACCGGTCGATCGAGTAGTAAATGCGCCAGTCGCCGACGGCATATTTATGGATGCCGGGAAGATCGGCAGCGACCGGTTCGTGCCGCAAATTGTCCACGTTGGACGCCAGCCACTTCGTTTTGTCGAATAACCGTTGCGCCATGGCGGGATCGGCGGTGCTGAGATCAGTGACCACATCGGGACGGAAGGCGAGGCGAAACCAGGGCATCGCTACCACCGCAGGCCGAGCTTGTCGGCCACTTCATCACCGGACAGCCGCGCCGTTGAGGCAAGGGATTGCTTCAAACGTTCGCGGACGGACTCCCCCAGCGGCGCCCCGAGATCGGGGTCGCCCAGCAAGGTGCGTAGCCGGTCATCGACCATCCCCTGCACCAGCTCTTTCAATTCCGCCGGCGTCAGCTCGGAAAGCTTCTGTGTCGGTTCCATCATCGCATCCTCAAATCGTGTTGGGAGCATACGGGTCGGGTCGCGGGAATTGCAAGAATCACCGCCGGGCAGTCTCAAATAGTTCCGCCTGGCCACCAGAAGCGTGACCCCGGATGTCACTGTTGGATGGTAGCTTAGGACGTCCTGAGGCGCTTGTCTGGGGCGGGCGGAAGCAGTATTCTCCTGTCGCTGGTCAGGGTAATGGACGCAGGAAAAAAACAGGCATTGGGCTGAGAAATCCAACAAGTTGGGTCCATGAGCAATACCAAACCATCGCTTCCAGAAGAGTATATCTCCCTGTTGGCCGAGGTGAAGGAGCGCGTCCGTACCGCTCAGTATGCTGCGTTGCGGGCCGTGAACAAGGAATTAGTCGGTCTCTATTGGGACATCGGGGGGATGATCGTCAAGCGGCAGGAAGGAAAGTCATGGGGAAAGGCTGTTGTGGAGCGATTGGCAGCCGATCTGCAGGTGGACTTTCCAGGTGTGGGAGGTTTTTCGGCGTCCAATCTCTGGCGAATGAAAAGCTTGTTTGAGGCGTATGTCTCATTCGAAAAACTCGCACCACTGGTGCGAGAAATTGCTTGGAGCCACAACCTCATCATTCTTGAACGCTGCACGGATCCGCTTGAACGCGAATTCTACATCCGCATGACGAGGAAGTTCGGATGGGCTAAGAATGTCCTGATCCATCAGATCGAAAACCAAACCTACGAGAAGACGCTCCTCGGCCAAACCAACTTCGACAAGGTTCTCACTCCGGCGTTGCGCGCGCAGGCGAAATTGGCGGTAAAGGATGAGTACACCTTCGATTTTCTCGATCTGGGCGAGGAGCATTCCGAGCGCGAACTCGAACGCGCATTGATCGCACGGATTGAAACTTTCCTTCGTGCCATGGGCGGGCGCTTCGCCTTTATCGGCAGCCAATATCGATTGGAGGTCGAAGACAAGGAATATTTCATCGATCTCCTTCTCTATCATCGTCGTCTGAGATGTCTGGTGGCTGTCGAATTGAAGATCGGCGAGTTCCAGCCCGAGTTCGTCGGCAAGATGCAATTTTACCTCACGGCCCTCGACCGGCAGGTGCGGGAAAAAGGCGAGCAGCCGTCGATCGGCATCATCCTCTGCAAGGAAAAAAAGCGGACGATTGTGGAGTATGCGCTGCATTCGGCCAAGAAGCCTATCGGCGTGGCGACGTATCAGGTGGTGAAACGGTTGCCCAAAGAGCTCAAAGGCCAATTGCCCAGTCCCGCAGAGATCGCGAAACTGCTGGAGGACGGGGAATGAGTCTCGATAAGAAGTCCCTGAGCGAACGCGACATCTGCAGCAAGCTCATCACCCCGGCCGTGAGAAACGCCGGCTGGGATGATTGATGCAAATTCGCGAGCAGGTGTACTTCACCAAGGGCAGAATCATTGTTCGAGGGAAATTGGTCACCCGCGGCAAGGCCAAGTTCGCCGACTACATTCTCTACTATAAGCCGAGCATTCCCCTCGCCGTCATCGAAGCCAAGGACAACAACCGCAGTATCGGCGACGGTATGCGCATAAGCGGAACTCATCGCTAAAGAAGATCGCTGCTGCCTGTCTCTGAATGAATGCAGACAGGAATTCTTCCTCACCCTCCGCACTTCGATCCGCTAGAACTCTCGCACGAACAATCCAGGCAGCCATGCACGGAGCAGGTGCCGCAGGCCTGTTCGATCCGGCGACGCAGCGCCGCCCTGGCCCGATGGACCCGGACGGCCGCATTCTCGGCCGTGATGCCTGATTGTTGCGCGAGATCTTTGAGGGTGCCTTCTTGCAGATCCACGATCTGCAGGGCTTGTCGATATTCCGGTTTGAGAGTTTCCAGCAAGCTCGACAGGCATTGGCAGATTTCCTGCTGCAGTTCCGCCTCCGGCTCCTGCGCATCCGGAAATTCCCTTGCCCAGGCTTCCATCGCTCGCTCGGCGATGGACCTCTGCCGGTAGTGGTCGATCACCGCGTTGCGGAGCACGCGATAGAACCAAGCCACGACTTTTTCATCGTCCACACCGGCCCCGCGCTCCAAACCACGCGTGAACGCCGTTTGAAGAATGTCTTCCGCGACGGCTCTTGATTCCACCCGCCGCTCCAGGAAGGCCAGAAACTGTTTATGCCCCTTCACCAGTTGCGCAACGGCCTCCGGTGAGAGTGCTGTGGATGGCTCAGATTCAATCTTCATGAAGGCAGCTTACCATGCGTTGTCCGGGACTGTAAGGTTTTCGGGGGCGCTGCGTCAGCCTCTGTGACAGCGCAATCACGTGCTGGCGGATCAAAGGAGACAGACCATGGCAAAAGAAAAACTCACCACTTCACCGGCTCTCGCGAAGAGCAATTGTTGCGGAACATGCGACTGCTCGGGCTGTTCGTGCGAATGCCAGGCCGACGCCTGCCGCTGCGTGCAGATCGACTGTCAATGTGGCTGCCGCAAGCGAGCTTCCAAACGTTAGACCAACCTTGTCCCGCCCTCCGGCCCTCGGCGGGCGGGACATCGGATTGTCCCGGGTGAATGGCTGTGAGCCGGATTGTGACGACTTAGCCGCTCGCGTATCATGCGGTCATAGGGGATCGGGAAGTCGAGAGGAGAGGCGGCACGATGGGGCTTGCTCGGCGGAAGTGATCCTATGCGGGGCTTGGAGTTAAAGGTTCCTCCTGTCGTTGTCGTGCTGCTGGCAGGCGGGAGCATGTGGCTGATCGCCTGGGCGGCTCCGGCCTTCGGGTTTGACTTTCCCGCGCGACTCATCTGCGCAACAGGCGCGGTTGTCATCGGCTTGGCAGTAGCTGGAATGGGTATCGTTTCATTTCGAATGGCCAAGACCACCGTCAATCCCATGAAGCCGGAATCGTCGTCTGCGCTGGTGGTGAGCGGCATCTATCGATGGACACGCAATCCGATGTATCTGGGCTTCTTGTGGATCCTGCTCGGTTGGGGCATATATCTGTCGAACGTGCCGGCCTATGTGGTGCTTCCCGGCTTCGTGCTGTATATGAATCGTTTCCAGATCGAACCGGAGGAGCGAGCGCTCCTGCGCCTCTTCGGTCGGGCATTTGCGGAGTATCGAGCTCGCGTCCGGAAATGGATATGATTTGTGAGTGAGCATCAGAACGTGGTCCGCCCGGACTCGATGAGATGCTCCTTGGGTCACCGGTTCTCAAAATAACTTCGAGACCTCACTGCTCATGCGTTTCATTCACGCCGCTGATCTTCATATCGACAGCCCCCTGCGCGGGCTCGATCGGTACGACGGCGCGCCCGTTGCGCGGTTGCGCACGGCGACACGCAGCGCGTTCGAGCGGCTGATCGACAAGGCGATCAGCGAACGCGTGGACTTCCTGCTTTTGGCCGGCGACATCTACGACTGCGACTGGCAGGATTTCCATACCGGATTGTTTTTTCGGGGGCAGATGGTCCGGTTGGAGCGAGAGGGGATTCGAGTCTTCATCGTGCAAGGCAATCATGACGCGCAGGGTGTGATCTCAAAGCAGCTCGTTCTGCCGCCGAATGTCACGGTGTTTTCGAGCCGCAACGCTCAGACAATCCGGCTCGACGATCTCTCGGTGGCGATCCATGGGCGTAGCTTTCCCGAGCGGGCGGTCGATGAAGACCTCGTGCCTTCCTATCCGCCTCCCGTGCCGGGCTTCTTCAACATCGGCCTCCTGCACACGAGCCTGACGGGGCGCGCCGGGCATGACACCTATGCGCCGACGGATCTGCCGATATTGATTAACAAAGGCTACGACTATTGGGCCCTGGGTCATGTGCATGCGCGCGAAGTGATCGCCGAACAACCGCGTATCGTTTTCCCCGGCAATCTGCAAGGCCGCCACGCGAAAGAAACGGGACCGAAGGGGTGCGAACTGGTGACGGCAGCAGCGGGCCAAATCGAGAGTGAATTCGTGGCGCTCGACGTCGTCCGCTGGAATCATCTGACCGTGCCGCTGGACGGGGTGCACCGGCTGGAGGCCCTGGGCGAAGCCTTTCGCCATGCGCTGGAACCGTTGCTCACCGGCGCGACGGATCGATTGCACGCAGTGCGGGTGACCTTGGCGGGATCGACGGAACTCCATCGGCTGGAAGCAAGCCAACCAGGCACCTTGGCGGCGGCGATGTATGGGGCGGCGCAGGATATCGGCGAGGCCGAAGTCTGGATCGAGCAGGTGCGGCTTGACCTTTCTATCCCGCTGGATCGCCTTCAGGCCGCCCGGCGCCAGGATGCGGTGGGTGAACTCGTCCGTCTCGTCGATTCAATCGCCGGCGACGAGCCGGAGCTGCTGCGGTGGGGCCAGACCGAACTGGGCGATGTGCTGGGTTTCCTCCCGCAGGAAGTGGCTGCCGGTGACGTACCGAAGCTCGACGACCTCGCCGAACTGAAAGGTCTTCTGATGGATGCGGAAGCCACGGTGCTGGCGCGCCTGATCGACCCCGGAGCCGAAGCGTGAAACTGCTCACGTTGTTGCTCCAGGCCTACGGGCCGTTCACCGGCAAGCGGTTGGATTTCTCGGCGGGCCCTGCCGACCTGCATCTGATTTACGGTCCGAACGAGGCGGGCAAGTCGTCGGCATTGCGGGCCATGATGGATTTGCGCTTCGGGATTCCACTCCGGAGCCAGGATGACTTTCTCCACGCCGCCGGCGATCTCCGGATCGGCGGCATGTTTGCCGCGCCGGACGGGGAGCGGATCGGCTTCGTGCGCAGGAAGGGCAAGGGGGCGACATTGGCGAGGCTCAATGTCCTGACCGAGCAGGTGGATCAGACTCTCGCTGTCGAAACCAGCCACGAGCGCGGATTGACCGGCGGCCTGGAGCGAGCCGAGTTCGAAGCCATGTTCGGGCTCACCCATGCCCGTTTACGCGAAGGCGGCCAGGTCTTGTTGCGCGGCGAGGGAGATTTGGGATCGGCCCTGTTCGAAGCGAGCGCGGGAACCAGCGGGATCGCGGCGCTGCTTGCGGCCTTGGAGAATGACGCGAAGAAGCTCTACAGCCCGCATGGGCGGGCGCAGCATGCGGTGATCAATGAGGCGCGCAAACGGCTCGATGAACAGCGGCAGGCCTGGCGCGAAGCGCAAACGAAGCCGGCGGAATGGCAGAGCTTGAATCGCGCGCATGCCTCCGCTGCCGCGGCGCTGGCGGACGTGAGCGCCATGCTCGAACGGTTGCGCCGACGTGAAAACGAATTGACCGAACTGCGCACGGTCGAGCCCCTGTTGCGCGCCCATGACGCGGCAGCGTCGCTGGTAGCGTCATTCGCCGAAGTTCCGGCCTTGGCCGAGCAGGCGCGGGAAGAGCGGCTGGCGGCCTTGCAGGCTCTCGCCCATGCGGAACGCAGCCTGAGGGAGGCGGAGGTCGAGGCCGAGCGATGCACGCGCGCGCTCGGCGCGCTGGTCCTCGAACCGTTGGTGCTGGAGCATGCCGCTGCGATCGAACGATTGGTCTCGGGTGTGGCCGGGGCGGCTCGTCACCGGATCGAGGTGCAACAACAGGAGGCGGTGATCTCGTCCCTGGAGAGCGACCTGGCCGTGATGGTCGCGCGAACGGCGCCAGGGCATGAATTGCGGGATGTGCTGCAAGCCCTGCCTTCTTCCGCCGACCGCCTCGTGCTGGACGATCATCTGGCGCAGGTGACTCGATTACATGACCGGCTGGACCAATACCGCCACCGTGTCCGGGCGCTGGATCAGGCTCTGGCAGCGGACGATCAGGACAGGTGGCTCCCGGCGGATCCCGCCGCCCGGCAGCAACTCACGGCAGCCGTGCGTGGAGCGCAATCTCTGGGTGATGTGCTCCGCCGGCAGCAGGAATTGGACCAGCAACGGCGTGAAACGGAACTCGTTCTCGAACAGGCGCTGTCGGATGTCGGGCTGGCCTCCGACCAGGCGCTGCGGCGGGCCCGGCCGCTGCTGGATACGCACATAGGGCAAACGAGGCGGGAATTGGCCGATCTCGACGAACAGCTCCGCAAGCTGCGCGATGAACAGGAATTGTTGGGTCGCGACCTGGACGGACAGCGGGTGCGGCTCCGGCAGTTGGCGGCAGAAGGCGAAGTGGTCACGGCGGAAACATTACGCCAGGCTCGAGCCCGGCGTGATGAAAGCTGGGCGGCCATTCGGGTGGCCTATATCGACCGGACACAGAGTCTCGATCAGCTGGCGCTGAGTTTTGAAGCGGGCCGGGCCCTTCCGGAATCGTTCGAAGCGGCGTTGAGTGAAACCGACCGGCAGGCGGACCTCCTGCGCGCCGATGCCAAACGCGCCGCCGGCCTGGAGGAATGCACGGGACGCATCGAACAGATGGAGGCGCGGCGAGCCGATATTGAGCGGCAGATTTCACGGCTTTCGGCAGGCCGTGGAGAAACGCTGGCTGCATGGGCGCAGCGGCTGAAAGAAGCGGGGCTGCCGGATCTGGACCCCGAACCGTTACGGGAATGGCAAACGCGGCGAGCCGAGGCGCTCCAAATAGCCGGGCGCGTGGAGGCATTACGCGCGGCCAGTGCCCGGTTGCGGGGAGAGATGAACCATGCAGCGGGTGGAATCGAGGCAGCAATGTTGAGGCTTGGCCAGCCTGCCGGTGAGGCGAACCGGGCGGGTGGTGACGCCTTGCCGGCATTGATCGAACAGGCGGTGCACTATGACACGAAAGCCGTGGAGGCTGAGGCCGCTCGCAACGCCAAGGAACAAGCGGCGAACGTGCAACGCCTGGAGCGCCAAGAGATAGACCGTTTGATGGCCGCAGCGGAGGCCGATCTCAAGCGCCGCCAGGCAGCATTACAAGAATGGCATGCGCGGTTGTTTCTCTCGTCAGGCACGATTCCGGATGCGATCAAAGTGCGGTTGGATGAATTGGACGGTATCGCGCGCCAGGCCGCGGCCTTGACCGAAGCGCAGCAGCGGAAAGCCCGCATGCAGGCCATCCTCGATGACCTGACCGCGCAATCCAAGGACGTGGCTGCCTTGCTGGGCGAGCCGGCGCCTCGCATCGTGGAAGACTTTGCGGACCGTTTGCGGGGGAGGGCTGCGGCCGCACGGACGGCTGAGCAGGAACGGGCCACCCATTTGCGCGATCAACGCAAGGCCGAGGAACAGCGGCGCCGCGCGTTCTCTGACCAGGCCGCTCAGCAGGCAACATTGGCGCGGCTCTGCGCCGGGGCCGGGGTGGCGCATCACGAGGAGTTGCCGCAGTGTGAGGAAGCGGCCCAACGCAAGCGGGAAGCGGCCTCAGCGCTCAACCAGGTTCAGCGGCAGATGGCGGCCGCCTCTTCCCATTCCGAAGCGGAACTTCGCCGGCGCCTGTCCGGCCGCGATGCGGTGACGATCGAAAGCGAGCGCGAACAGTGCCGGTCGGAGATGACGATTCGCGAGGAAGAGCAGGCTGCTGCGCGTCGGGCGGAAGAACAGGCGCGATTGGCCCTGAATGCCATCGACTCGTCGGACCGCGCAGCCCGGTCGCGCGAGGCCATGGAGTCTGCGGCCGCCCGTTATCGCTCGGCCATCAGACCCTGGGCCAGGTTGAAACTGGCTCGCGCGCTGCTGCAGGAGGCGTTGAACCGGTTTCGTGAACGGGCGCAGGCGCCCATGATTACCAAGGCCTCGGCCTATTTCTCCCTCATGACGGACGGGGACTATGAACGGTTGATCAGTGACGATGCCGTCGGGCAGCCGCGGTTGTGCGCGGTACGGTCAGGCGGCGCGCGCGTCAGCGTCGAGGACATGAGCGAGGGGACGGCGGACCAGCTCTATCTCGCATTGCGGTTGGCGGCGCTGGATGTCCGGCGCGCGGCCCACCCGCAGATGCCGCTGGTGCTGGACGACGCACTCATCACCTCCGACGACCGGCGCGTGGCGCAGATCCTGCGGGCCTTGGCCCGCTTCGCCGAGGGAGGCCAGGTGTTGATTTTCACCCACCATCGCCACCTGCTCGACGTCGCACGAGCGACAATCGGGGAGCAGGCCTTTGTTGCACATCAGCTCTAGTTGTGAAGCGTATCTCGTGAAGCGTGAAGCGTGGGAGAGATGGGTATTTCGTGAAGCGTATCTCGTGAAGCGTAAGACGTGAAACGTAAAACGAACTACGAGAGACGAGAGACGAGAGACGAGAGACGAGATACGAGATACGAGAGTCCCCCGCCTGTTTCTCCACGCGGGGTTTCACCTGTATCCTATTGCGAAATGCGTAGACCGTGAATGGATCCGGCGTCCGTATTAAGCAGGGAGGAATCATATGAGCCGGTTGAAGGGAAAAATCGCGGTGGTGACCGGGAGCAGCAGTGGAATCGGCAAGGCGATTGCCCTGCGGTTCGGGCAGGAAGGTGCGACGGTGATCGTTGCAGCCAGACGTTTCGCCAAATGCCAAGAAACCGTCAGGCAGATTGAATCCGCGGGAGGCCGGGCCTGGGCAGTCCAGACGGATATTGCCCAGGAGTCCCAGGTCGAGCAGCTCCTGGCGGAAACGGTCCGGCGTTACCAGCGGCTGGATATCCTCGTGAACAATGCCGGCATCTTCGGCGGCAGGCGGCTCGAGGAGACGAGTACCGACGCCTTCGATGAGGTGATGCGCACCAATGTTCGGGGGACGTTCTTGTGCTGCCGCGCCGCGTTTGGCCTGATGAAAAAGCAGGGCGGCGGGACGATTATCAACATGTCGAGTGTGGCCGGAGTGCAGGCCTGGAGCGGGACGGGGACCTACAGCGCTTCCAAGCATGCCATCATGGCCCTGACAAAATCGCTGGCCGACGAAGGGCGGGCCTATCGGATCAAAGTCAGCGCTCTCTGTCCCGGCGGAGTCGCGGACGAGTTGGTGGATGCGACGGCGGAGGCGCGGGCAGCCAGTGAAAAAATCGATCCGTTCGACATCGCAGAGGCTGCTCTATACTTGGCCTGCCTGGGTCCGCAGGCCGTGGTCCATCAACTTGTAGTGGATCGTCTTGGTGCGGATTGGTAGGCACGTCTGCCGTCGTTCGTCGCTCGTATCTCGTCGTTCGTCTCTCGTTCCTCGTCTCTCGTCGTTCGTCTTACGTCTCAGGTTCACGAGATACGCTTCACGCTTCACGAGATACCCATCTCTTCCACGTTTACGAGATACGCTTCACGAGCGACGCTTCACGAGAAACTTTTAGATTGCCTTGGCGATCGAATGCAGCGGTTTCTGGTGATGGTATAGCAGCGGCGGGCCAAGCGGCAGGATGGATTTTCCCGTGAAGGCCTGCGTCAGGCTGCCGACCGCGTGATAAAAGGCCATCAAGCCGACAATGATATGGCCCCACCCGGGCAATAACTCGCTGATGAAATCCAGACGGGCAAAGGTCGTCGCCAGGAAGGTCAGGGTGATGATGACGTGCAGCGCGCTCAACGTCAGGTTGCGGTAGGCGGTAAGGAAAATCATCACGCAGGAAAAGACCGCGTAGACCAGATTGATCGGCGCATAGAGCACCGCATCGAACTGAAAGGTGGAACTGGCGCTCACCAGTTTGACGGTGCAGAGGGTGATCCAGAGGAAGCCGTACATCGTCAGCGCGGTTCCACCGAGTTGTTCGTTGTAGCGAATATCGGTAATGCCGGCCAGCAGTTGCACGATCCCGCCGAAGATCAGGGCGATCACCAGGGCTCCCACCATGTTCTTATGCTGAATCCATCCGAGTTGGGCGACTCCCAGGGTCAGCGCCCCCACTGCCAGGCCGAAGAGGCCGATTGCGAGCACGTCGATTCGCCGGGTTTGATTCTCTTCGTTCATTGGCCATTCCTCCCGACTAGTGGATACGACTACAAGGTACCTAGGGATATCTCTAGGTCGGGCCTAGAATGCTGGAGCGGGAAAAAAAAGGCAAGGGCAATTTCAGGCGACCCGGCGGTCGGGCTGCGATCAGTTGTTTTCAGGGGGAGGCGGTTGTTTAGCTCCCGCCGCGGAGGCGAGAAATGTTTTGAGCCGGGCGGCCTGCAGCGGTTGGATCGACAAAAAATGGACGCCGCAATTCATGCCCCGAGTCCACCGCACGGCCGCGAGGTCTACCAGAATCGGCATGTCCTTCGGCGCGATCTGGAGGCGCAGCGACAGGTAGGTGTTGACGGCGAGGGGTCTGTCGGCCTCGATGCGGCAGCCTTCCAGGGAAAGGTCCAAGAGTCGCCCTTCGCCGGTCGCCGTGGATTCCGCAGAGAGAGATACGCGGTAATGAACGGTCATGGACATGCGATGCTGCGCATCCTCGGCTGCGTGAGTAATGGCGTTACCCTGGTGCACCGTCGAACTCCAGGTGAAGCCTGACCAAGCACACTGATCCTCTGGCCGCGGCGGAGCCTTCTCTACACCCTCTGATGCGGGCCGTGAGAGCGAAGGACAATTGTTCCGGCAGATTGACATACCATGCCGATCCTGCCAGGCGCGACGAAGATAATGTCTCCGGTCATATGGTGGTGGGAAAAACCCTAGGTTGCCGATAGGCCCTAGGGAAGATTCTCAGATAGGAGCGCCCGGCTGGAAAGCGGCTTGGCGGGCCCTGTTCCATCCGCTTGACTGGGCGTTGCCGGAGGAAGATGCTGAGTATGACAGTTGGAGGTGTCGCATGCCGGGGTAACTTCCTCCATCGTCCGCTGGTTACACCTTCAACGGTCCAGTCCTGCGCCCTCCGGCTCGGTTGTCGGAGGGCGCTCTTATTTTATCCGCCCCTGAGGAGGTGTCGTATGAAGGCCTCGTTATCCATATATGTGATCGTCGCCATGGCGCTGTTCGGCGCTGCCGTGGTGTTTGCCAATCCTGCCTTGTTGCCCCAGCATCCGGGGTATCCGATGGGGAAGGCGACCGATCCGGTCAACGGTCAAGCCCTCGCCAACGATCCCGGCCGGCCCGCGGGAGGCGGGGAATCCGCGCTCGGCGGGGCCGCGGCGTTTGACGACCGGCATGTCTCGCAGAAACTTTCCATCAACGATCAAAACCAGCGCCTGCTGGAAAAACCCGGCGCCGGTATTCTGCCCAAGGTGCAAGGGCCCAATATCGTGATCGATCCGCCGGTGAAGGAGGGCACGAAGGTGCAGGCTTCGCCGCAATAACGTTAGCGGCCTGATCGTGTGGCATGATGCGCCGCGGGGCGGGGAGTGGTCCGGGAAGGAGACCCTGCCCGGCGGCGCCTTCTGTTTTGAGCCGGTTTGATTTTCGACCCCCCGCCTTTTAGAATGCCGCCACGCTTCACGGACCGATATGCCGATAAAATCTCGCGCTCAGAAATCTACCCGGCGAAAAAAACAGTCGCCGGCATCCTCCGTGTCGCTTGCCCGCGGGCAGAAACAGCGATTTCAGAACCGGCTGTTGAAGTGGTACAAGGAGTATGGCCGCGACCTGCCTTGGCGAAAGACCTCGGACCCGTACCACATTCTGGTTTCGGAGGTGATGCTCCAGCAGACGCAGGTAGATCGGGTCATTCCGAAATACCATGAGTTTCTGGAACGTTATCCGTCGTTCGCGGAGCTGGCCGACGCGCCGGTGGCGGAGGTCAAAGAGACCTGGTATCCGCTGGGCTACAACATCCGTCCCGAGCGACTGCACAGCATCGCGCGCGAGACCGTGGCCCGGTACGGCGGTCAGTTGCCAAGCGACGCCGAGGAATTATTATCCTTCAAAGGCATCGGGCGTTATACCGCGGGGGCCATTCGTTCGTTTGCATTCAACGAGGACGCGCCGATTCTGGATACGAACGTGATCCGTGTGTTGCACCGGGTGTTCATCGCCGAGGGTGATCCGAAGGCGCAAAAAGCCGCCTTGTGGGAACTCTCAGAAACGTTGATTCCGCGCGGCAAGGGGTACGATTTCAACCAAGCGATCATGGATTTCGGGGCGACGATCTGCACGGCGCGCAATCCCTATTGCCTCCTCTGCCCGATGAAACCGCTGTGCAAAACCTATCCGTTCAATTCGGCCGGATAACGGAGCAGGAGCAGATGGCGGAGAGCCGATGGCTGATGGCTGATAGCAGATAGCGCAGAGCTGATGGCTGATAGCCGATCCCTGATCGCTGATAGCACATGGACGCGGTTCATCATGAATGTCATCGAGGTCGCGGCTGGAATCATCGCTCACGAAGGCCGGTACTTGATCGCCCGGCGCAAGGCCGGCGCGCATTTGGGCGGCTTGTGGGAGTTCCCTGGCGGCAAGCGTGAAACGGGCGAGACGTTAGAAGAATGCCTGCATCGGGAGCTGTGGGAGGAGTTGCAGGTTCGCATCGGCATTCCGACACCATTTCAGATCATACGGCATGAATATCCCGAGAAGGTTGTGGAATTGCATTTCTTCCGCTGCCGTATCGAGGCGGGTGTGGCGGTCGCGATGGACTGCGCGGAGCTTCGATGGGTCTATCCTCATGAAATGGCGGGCTTCGAGTTTCCGCCGGCCGACCGGCCCGTGATCGCCGCGCTTCAGCAGGGAAAGGTGTAGCGGCGCATGAAAGTGGTGCTGGATATCGAAACGGTGCAAGCCCCCCGGGAAGAATGGGCGCGCATCGCCGGGCGTCAGCTGGCCTCCGGCGAGACCACGTTCGACGAGAGCGGCGGCGACCTGTTCGCCGTGGGCGAAGCGCAAGCACAGCACCGGCTGGATGAAGACCTGTACGAAAAATCTTCCTTCGACGGCACCTTCAGCAGGATCGTCTGCATCGGCCTGCTGGAGTTCACGGATACCCTCGAACCCCGCGGCGCCATCTCCTGGTATGGCCAGAATGAACCGGCGCTGCTGCGCGCTTTCTGGAACCATCTCGGCCAGTCGCGCCCGTCGCTGTTCATCACCCACAACGGATTGAATTTCGACCTGCCCTTCATCAAAAAGCGATCGATTGTTCATCAAGTGAAACCCAGCATGGAGATCAATCTGGCCAAGTTCCGCGCGGAGCCGGTCTACGACACCATGGCGATCTGGAGTAACTGGGACAATCGTGGATGGGTCAAGCTGGACGTACTTGCGCGGGCCTTGAACGTCGAGAGCAAGTCGGGGAGCGGGTCCCAGGTGGCGCAGATGTGGGCGAGCGGGCAGGGGAAGGAAATTGCCCTCTATTGCCTGCAGGATACGTATGTGACCTATGGCTGTTACTGCCGGATGAATTTCCGGCCGCCGATATCGAGGGAGATTGTGCTGTTGAAGCCGGAGCTGGTGGATGTGGGCTGAACCCTGACCGGGAACGGTCAGCGGGTCAGTTCAGCCTTGTTGCGGGTCTCGCGTTTGGGTTGCATCTGCTGAGTGCTTTTTACCGCCCGGAGTTCCTTATCTTTCGTTTCCAACTGCATCCGCATCGACTCCAAGTCTTTCCTCAGCACGCTGATCTTCGCGTCCTTGCGGGCCATGGCATCCCGGACGTCCTGCAATTCTTGAAGCGTCTCGTTCAGCCGTTCCTCTTCCGCTGCGGGCAGGTTTGACGCAACCTTCTCGATCGCTGCAGTTTGCGCAGGTGCTTGGTTCCTGGCCGGCTGCTCGGGGGTGACGGCGGCCGCGGTTTTCGCCCCGCTGGTTGGGACCTCCGGGGAAGCGGGGGCCGCGAGCGCTGCCGTGACCGGGACCGGTTCGGGATTGTTGGCAAACCGGCTATAGTCGATCGCGAGAGATTTCATGTGTTGCCGGCCCTGGATCACGGCGGGCAACGCCTGTTCGATCTGCCCGGCGGAAACCGGATTGATGCTCACGATACGCGCCGGTCGCCCGCCGCCAAACCATGTCGGCTCGACCTTGGCCAGCGAGCCGTTGTGCTCGGAGAACGTGAGATACAACCGGTTGTTTTTCACATAAAGGGTGCCCGCGGTGGGTTCAGAGCCTGACCCTGCCGATGAGGAGAGCCGGAAAGCGACCACGTATTCGGGTTGCGCTTGAGACAAGGCTTGGGCTAGCAGGGGAGCAAGATAACGCACGTCCTCATCGCTGAACACTGTCATCGGCTTGCTGCCATCCACGGGCAGATTCGACATATCCTTCTGCGCCTCCGCGATCACGACCGCCCGCAACAGGCTGTCGAGTGTGGCGGCATCGATAGTACTGGGATGGGAGGCTTCAAATTCCCAATCGGCGACTTCCTCCAGCCGGACGGAGCCCTGGGGCTGCGCGGAGGCTTTCTGTTGAACGGAAGCAGCGGTCGAGGAGCAACCGGCCATGGCGCCCATCAAGATGAGTCCGAAGAGTCCGGAGTTCAGGCTGTGCATCAGAAAGGAGCGGGAGCCGTGAGTCAGCATGGCGGTCTTCCTTCTCGGCTGGTCCAGGCGGTCACGAACAGGGCGGTGCGGCTTCAGGGAGAACAGGCGAAACGCGGATCGGTTTACCAGATACCCAGGCCCATCATCACCACGCCAAGAGCCATCCAACCGAAGACGCCGACTGCGATGATGGTTTCCAGGCTGATCCCCTTAGGGGCTTCTTCTATGTGCGTCTGGCTGAGTTCTTTCTTCATGATGCGGCGTCCTCTGCTCGATCGGTGGTGGGTAAGCCGGGTGTTTATGGTTGCGAGAATGGACCTAGCAAAGCCTATGCCCTGTCCCCATGGACTCAGGACGTGAGGTTGTTCGCTGCCGTTGGGTGAGTTTCTGCGATGGAGGTGACTGACGGGCTGAGCGCTGCCGAGTCGATTAGAGAACTTAAGTTATTGATGTGGCGAGGTTGTCATCACACTCCGTTGAGAAGCATAGAGGCGGATTGCCGGCGACGGAGCATAAAAACTGATCACATTCAGGCCGTGCCGGCGCCGGTTGTTCCTGTCAGTCTGACGAAGGGGCCGTCTAAAATTTGGCAAGATTTGTTCAGGACTGCGCAACAATGTCCGTTCTACCGGGCAGGACAGGATCTTTTTGCAGGGCAAGTGACCAGTTCGAACAGATGTCAGGGGAGAGTTGCGTCCGGCTCGCGCCGGCCCATGAGCACGGCCGCGCTTCCATCGACGATTGTGACGGGCTGAATGCTCCCCAGCAACGCCGGACTATCGCTCTTGTTCCAAATGACGTAAATGCCCTCGTCGGTGCGGCCCATCCACTGGTCGGCGGAACGTTTCGAGTCCCCTTCCACCATGACGGGGAGGGTGCGGCCGATCAATGCTCGATTGATGCGGGCGGTGATCGGGCGTTGCAGGTCCACGAGGCGGCTGACTCGTTCACCTTTCACGGCCTCCGGCACATCGTCGGGGAACTTGCGCGCGGCAATGGTATTTTTCCGCTCCGAGTATTTGAATACATAGGCGGAGTGGTACTGCACCTGTTCGACCACTCGATAGGTATCCAGGAACTCTTCTTCCGTTTCCGAGCAAAAGCCGCAGATGATATCCGTCGTGAGGGCGATGCCGGGATGCCGCCGGCGGATGGTTGCGGCCAGGTCGAGATAGTCCTTCCGGCTGTAGGTCCTATTCATCAATTCCAGAATGCGGTCGTTGCCGGATTGCAACGGGAGGTGAATGTGCTTGCAGATGTTCGGATGGCCGGCCACGGCATCCAAGAGGGCGGCGGGAAAATCTTTCGGATGCGGGGAGGTAAAGCGCACCCGCTCGACGCCCGGCATGTTCGCCACGGCGAGAATCAGGCGGGCGAAGTCCCAATCGCCATGATGGTAGGAGTTCACGTTTTGGCCCAGCAGTGTAATCTGCCGGTAGCCTGCCTCCACCGACACCTGCACCTCGCGCAAAATTCCTTCTGGGTCACGCGAGCGCTCCCGCCCCCTGGTGTAGGGCACCACGCAGAAGCTGCAGAAATTGTCGCAGCCGCGCATGATGGCGATCCAGGCGTTGCAGCCGCCGTCGCGCTCGGGCAGGATATCGTCATAGGTTTCGTATTCAGACAGATCCACGGACAGCCCGCGGCGTGCCAATCCCTGCTCCTCGGCGTTCAACGCGCTGGTCAGCAGGCCCGGCAACTGCCGGTACCCGTCCGGTCCGACCAGCACATCCACGAGCGGCTGCTTATCGGTGAGCTCTTCCTTCAGGTTTTGCGCCATGCAACCCAGCACGCCGACGACCAGCGGCCGTTGCTCCTTCACGGCCTTGAGTTCGGCGAGATGCCCGTAGACCTTATTGTGGGCATTCTCACGGATCGCGCAGGTGTTCATGAGCATGACATCGGCGCGCTCGCGATCCTCGGTACATTCGAAACCCGCCTTGCGGAGTAAGGTGCGGACGAGTTCGGAATCATACTCGTTCATCTGGCAACCGAAGGTTTCGATGTGTACCGTATGGCGCTTGTTCGGTTGTGTCATAGCAGCGGCCTCTGTCCCGGCGCGGAGGGTGAAGCGGCCGGATGGCCATAGGCCAAGCCGTCCATGATTCCCGTAATCGTGACCTGGTGGATAGAGCCGGCTGCAACCGTATCGGCCGGGGCGGCCACGCGGGTGAAGTTCGCCGTTGTGCCGGTGCGAAAACCGTCGCGTTCTCCCTGTTCGAACAACACTGAAACGGTGCGGCCGATCTGTCGCTGATAAAAGGCGAGGGCCTTGGTTCGAGACAGCTCCGCGAGAGCCTTGCTCCGTTGCCGGATGACGGCGGCCGGGACCTGCGGCTCAAGGCGGGCCGCCGCGGTGCCGGGACGGGAGGAATAACTGAACACGTGAAAATAGGAAAAGGGGAGCCGTCCGGCGGTGTGTAGCGTGTTCGCAAATGCCTGCTCGTCCTCGCCGGGGAATCCGACCATGAGATCCGTTCCCAGGCCGAGATCCGGCATGAGGGCCAGGGCCTGCGCGACCAGCTCTTCATACTCCCGCAGGCCATAGCGCCGGTTCATGGCCTGCAAAATGCCATTGTCGCCGCTTTGTAGGGGGAGATGCAAATAGTGGCAGAGCTTCGACGAGGCGGCCATATGTTCGAGAAGTTTGGCCGGCAGCGTGGTCGGTTCGATGGAAGAAATCCTTATCCGGACCACCTCGGGAATGGCTTCAAGCTCCTGCAGCAAGTCAACCAACTCCATTCCTTGATAGGCATATCGGCCGATGTTCACGCCGGTCAGTACGAGCTCCCGATAACCATGGGCTGCCAGCTCGCGCGCTTCGCGCAAGACATCGGCGGCGACCCGGCTGCGTTCGCGCCCGCGGGCAAAAGGGATCAGGCAGAAGCTGCACATGAAGTCGCACCCGTCCTGGATCTTCAGCAGCGCTCGGGTGGAGTCGGAATAGGCGGTGCCCGGCAGGACAAAGTCTTCGCGATCAATGGTGCGGCTGTGGCGGAGTTCCGGTTCCGGCTGTTTGCGCAGTTGCGCAGGGGCCGGAAGGTAGTCCGGCAGATTCATTTTGAATTGCGTGCCGACGATCAGATCGATGCCGGGAACGGTCTGCAACTGCGCGGCTCCTGTCTGGGCATAACAACCGGTCACCGCCACGAAGGCATGGGGCGAGTGACGTAAGGTCTTGCGGACGGCGTAGCGGCAATCTTTCTCGGCGTTCTCCGTCACCGAGCAGGTATTGAGGACGAGCAGATCGGTTTCTTCACCGTACTCCACCAATCGGTAGCCCTGGCGTGTCAGGCTATCGCCCAACATGGCGGTTTCCGACTGGCTAAGGCGGCAGCCCAATGTATGGAGTGATGCACGCGGCATGGTGGAGGACATCGTGCGCGATTATAAGAGGAGGCGCATGGGATCAGCAAGGTGAGTGAGCGGAGAAAAGTCGGGCGCGCGCTTGAACGCTCGGTATGTGGGTGGTAGCATGACGAACACTGTGTGAGCCGTGTCGTCGGTCTGGTAGCTGAACTATGACAAACCTCCGCATTGCCGCTGGTGTGATCTGCCTCTTGTGCCTTCTGCTTCGGGCTGGCCCCGGTTGGTCCATGGACCCTCTTCCGCTTGAACCGGATCTGAACAGCCGTCTCGACGAACTGTATGACCATGAGACCAGAATGTTCATCATGCTCTACTCCTTGCACGGCGACGGCAAGGTCGACTATGTGACGGGGCGTCTGGTGCAGGACTATACGAGGAGCAACTACGGCAACCCGGTCTACTACACCGAACAGTTTCCGCTGTTCTATTGGTGGAACCACACGATGTTCAACGATCCGGACCAGGACGGGGTCAACGGAAACGAGCGGGTCTATCAGGAAGACGTCGAGTTCGACATCGCGCGGTATAAGCCTTGTCTCTTCAACGGCCAGCCCTGCTAGCCCAAGCTGTTCAGAACGGCCACCAGCGGCGTTCTCGCGTCGCTCGCATGTTCAACGTACCGCTGAGGGTACGCCTCACATGCTCCCTCGCTGCGGCCTGGCTGGATAGCCGTTCTGAACAGCCTGGTTGGCGTTACGAGCGTGACTGTGAAAGGTCGAACGTATCCCTGGAGGGATGCAGTGCGGTCCGACTGTTTCACCCCAGCAGGGTCCCACCTCTAGCTCTGAGCGTCTCCGCTCACTCAAATACCAGTACCTGACAAGGTGCTCTATGGAGCACGGCATGGGAGACGCTTCCCAGGACGAACCGGGTGACGCCCTGTCTGGCGCGAGAGCCGACCATGATGAGATCCACCCCCAGTTTTTCCGCTTCGTGCAGGATCATGGTCAGCGGGGTGCCCAGCACACTCGCGCTGCGGGTCGTATAGCCCTGGGTGCGAAGCTTGGAGGCCACGTCTTCCACGAACTCACGGGCATGGCCGAGCGCTTGCGCTTCCAATTTTTCAGCGGCGGCATCATCCACCGGCCAGGGTGGCCTTGTGGGAGGGAGTACGGCCAGCAGGTTCACATTCACCGGTTCGTGAAAGGGTTGTTTCGCGAGAAACCTGAGCGCCGCTTCGGCGTCGGAGGGTCCCTCGAGCGGCAAGAGGACCTGCTTCAGTTGGCGGAGCGATCCGTGGAGAATAAATTTTGCGCAAGGGGCCGTACTCAAGACGCGATGAGAGACGCTGCCGAGCAGCCGTTCCTTCACCGGCCCCATGCCCCTGGCCCCCATGACAATGAGATCCGCATGGCAGGATTGAGCCGCCGCCACGATCTGCTCCGCCGGCGAGCCCACGCGCAGCAGCTTGGTGACGGGCCCACTATGGAGCGGTAGGAGCGATTGAATCCGCGTCAGAAGCTGCTCGCCGTCTTCCTTCATGCTGCGTTCCAATTGCGCATACAGTTCCTGGGCTACTTCGGGAACCATCATGGGATAGGCCGGGCGAGGGGCATCGACCACATGCAGCAGGGTCAGCGTCTCCGCACGGCGCAGAAACTTCAGCGCCCGCACGGCTTCATAAGAATGGTCGGATCCATCGATGGCGAGCAGCGTGTTCATTGCAGGGACTCCTTTGCTTGCTGCGGTGCCGGGTGCAGATACCGCTGAAACCAGCGAAGCGCCGCTTGGGCGACCTGTTCGAGGGTGCCCGGTTCCTCAAAGAGATGCGTGGCTCCCGGGATGGTCATCAGCTGTTTCGGGCAGGTGAGTTTCGCGAGCGCCTCCTCATTCATGCCGACGACCGGGCCATCCTCGCCGCCGACGAGTAACAGGGTCGGCGCCGTCACGCGGCTCAAATAGGGACCGGCAAGATCGGGCCGGCCGCCCCGCGAGACGACGGCGCCCACGGCATCAGGCTGCCGAGCCGCCGCTTGCAGGGCGGCCCCTGCTCCCGTGCTCGCGCCGAAATACCCTGCGGGGAGCTGCTTGGTCCGGCCATGCGTCTGTAGCCAACTTCGAGCCAGGAGCAAACGATCCGCCAGGAGATCAATGTCGAAAACCTTGCGCCGATCGTCCGCCTCGCCGGGCGACAGCAGATCCAACAGCAAGGTCGCCAAACCGCCTTCCTCCAAGACGCGCGCTACGAATTGATTCCGCGGGCTGAAGCGTCCGCTGCCGCTGCCATGGGCAAAGGCAATCACGCCTTTGGGATGGGCAGGCAGCCCGAGAATCCCGTCGAGTGAGATCCCGTCGCCGGTGATGGTGACCTGAAAAGTATGGTCCATCCTCATCCTGTCGAATAGGGTCTCGGGGTCCGGAGGATCCGGCGGCGGATCAATGGCACTCCGTCGGGCAGAAGAAAAGAAGATACAGGACGACGGCTGTGCCGAGAAGCAACGCTCCAATCAAGACCCACGACGTGCGCGACATGGAAACCTTTATCCCTTCCTTGTAAACACTGATCGAGCAAGAGGAATGCCATCACCGTTGCGCCGGCGGACTGCCCCTGTGTCAATCGAGATGACCTCGCATTCTCGATGGCTAACAGGATGCGGAAAAAGTCCGCCAGCGGCGTTCTCGCATCATTCAGAGGCTCACCGTACGGCACGAGTACGATTCGCCTCTTCGTTCGCTGCGGCCTTGCTGGACGGCCTTTTTGCGCATCCTGCGGGCTATCCTGGCGCGAGACGGCTCGTGTGTGAAACGCGACGTATGATGCACTAATCGAGTTTTCCGCAGCCTGCTAAAGCAACGGCGCGACGGGCTAGAGGCGGTTTTCATCACGGCGCAGCATGTCGCCGTCTGTGGCGTTCCGCTACAGGAGAAAGCGAAAGCCTGTAGCAGGACACCACCAAGCTGGTTTCTGTATTGCCGGGAGAGGCTTGATGGCGGGGGATTCGCGGGGAATACAGATGATTTCATCGCACTGTCGCCTTGTTGCGGATGGCATCCGGCTTGCTGTGATCAGAAAGGAAGGAGGATCGTAGAGATCCGGTGATCGATCGCTTATTTCAGAAAATTCTCGTTCCGGTGGATTTCTCGGCCTGCTCCGAAGAAGCCTTCCGGATCGCTTTGTCGTTTGCGCGGTCCTATCAGGCGGAGGTGCTGCTCCTGCACGTCGTCGATACGAGGAGCTTGGAGTCTTTGAACCGCCTCGGGTTGGCTCCCGCCGCGGAAGCTGCGAAACAGAAAAAACATCTGCGCCACTTTGCCCGCTTGAATACCCGCCAGTGGCTGGCTTGGGATGAGGCGAAGGGCGTGGCGATCAAACGGATCCTGGCCGAGGGGGCTCCCTTTGAAGAAATTGCCAGGACGGCGAGGGTGGAAGGGGTTGATTTAGTCGTCATGGGCAGTTATGGAGGAGCTGTGGGCGGGGTCGAAAAGATCTTTTTCGGCACGACGGCGGAAAAAGTTGTGCGAACGGCCGGTTGTCCGGTCTTGACGGTCCCGCTGCCGGTGAAGCGAGCGAAGGCGCGATCCGCGAAAAGTTCATCATAAGGAGGCATGGTCATGGGTTTGAAGCAGAGATCGGCGGTTCTGAGCGGAGGGCGAGTCTGGTTGGCGGTCTGTTTTGTGCTGGCCCTCTGTTCGCAGGGGGGAGCGCAGGCGGAGCAGCGGATCGAAGTGGCGATCAAGGATTATGCTTTCGTCACCAAACAGATGCCGCTCCGGCTGGGAGTGGCCACAGTCATTACCATCACGAATGAGGATCAAGACCGCCACGATTTCGGCTCCACCATGTTCGAGGGCCTCCAAACGCGGGTGGAATCCGGCGGCGTCGTGTCTTATGGCCGCGGCATCAACGGGCTGTTCCTGGACGGAAAAAAATCCGCGGTGATCCGGTTTGTCATGGAGCGGCCGGGGCGGCATGAATTCCGTTGTTCGATCCACCAGAACATGAAGGGAGAATTCCTCCTCCTCAACGTGGAGGCGGCGTAATTCATGGCGTCCCTGATCAAGCAGATCCTGTTCGCAACCGATTTCTCGGCCTGCGCCGATCGGGCCATGGGGTATGCCCTGGCCCTGGCGGGGGCCTGGAAAGCCGACCTCTCCGTCGTGACCGTGCTGGAACTGTATCCGGGGATGGACCCGGACTATACGGTCAATAAAATGTATCTGGACCACTTGCGGGAGGAGGCGACTCGCCAACTGGGCGCCGTGCAGGCCCGTGCGGAAGCGGCCGGTCAAGCCATCTCGACCCGCATCGAAGTCGGCATACCCAGCCAGGTCCTTCACACCGTCGCCGGGACGATCGGCGCGGATCTGCTGGTCGTCGGCACCCATGGCCGTACGGGCCTGGATCATGTGTTGGTGGGCAGCACGGCCGAAAGGGTCGTACGGGTGTCGCCTTGCCCGGTCCTGGCGGTGAAGGCGGAAAAAGGCGAGAAGACGCCGGCGGCGCCGGCCCCTGCCATCAAGCGGATTGTGGTTCCCATCGATCTTTCTACCTGTTCGCTGGATGCCTTGGAGTATGCGGTGCAGTTTGCCAAACCGCTCGGAGCGGCCATCACCATTCTCCATGCAATGGAACCGGTGGCCTACGGGCTGGATTTCAGCTTGAGCCACGCGAAGGAGTGGAAAGAGCAGCGCAACTATCTGGAGAAGCGCCTCAGCGTCTTGACTGCCTGCGTCACTGCTCAGGGCCTCAAGGCCGATCACGTGCTCAAGCCGGGGCTGCCGGCCGATTCGATTGCTTCCTACGTGACGCAACAGGGGTTCGATCTGATGATCATGGGCACGCACGGGCGGCGAGGGATTTCCCATGTACTGCTCGGCAGTATTGCCGGCGCGATGCTGCGGCATGCTCCCTGCCCGGTTCTGACCGTACGCCAATTCAATTTCGGCGCGGATCATGAGCGTGTGGTCCCGCTGGGAACTACGTAATGTGCCCGGCTGCCGGCAAGGAGGCAACCATGTCTGCTGAAAGGGAAGGCACCGCCAGTTGTGATCGCCGCCTCTCCGGAAGCGGTGGTTCGGGAGGAGATTGATGAAGCTGGCCAATGAACGAGTCGCCGGACGTGCTGCGCCGGTCGATAAGGACCTGGCTCATCTCCTGTCGCGGCTCGATCGGCTGTCCGTTTCGCCGGGATTCGCGCAGCAACGCCGGATCGCTTTCGAACGGGCCTTGCAAGTGTATGTCGAACTCGGGAGCCAGTCGCCCCTGTCGCCGCTGCGGGAGGAAGTCGAACTGGCGGATCTGCTGCTGTATGCCGATTTTTATCCGGAAGACGGGCAGCTGACCCTCATCGAGCAATTGCGCGACGTCATCACCGAGCACATTCCCGAAGAAGAGCGGGCCTGGCTCGATCCATTGAAACATTCCTATCTGGATCTCGTGGAGGTTCTCCCGCCGCAGCCCGGTGCGGCGCGGCACAGTCTGCGATCGATGGGAGACCGGCGGCTATACCAGATTCCTGCGGAGGGGTTGAACCTGGACACGGAGACAGGCTCGGTATTGTTGACGCGCCTGGTGCGTCAACCGGGCGATCCGGAAAGTACCCTGGCGGTGCCGGCGGGGCCGGTCTTGGTGCTGTCCGGAGCGGATGCGCGGGCGCTGTACGAGACCACCGGCGACGAGCGCCGCGAGATGGAGGTGGTCGGGGGATCGTTCGAACTCGGCGACTGGCCGGAATTTGCCAAGCGGTACGGGCATCTGCTGATGAGGAATTTTGCGCGCATGCGGTTGGCGGCCTTATTGGAAGCGGTCAGCGAGATTCGTTATCGGACAGAAACCGGGGCGGCCTATTTGTATGTGATCGCCCTCTATGAACACCACGAATTCACCTTTATCGCCGGCGGAATGGCCGAGTTGGAGGGCTGGACGGAGGAAGCGCCGCCCAGGCGGGAGGGAAGTGCTGTTTCCACGAAACTCCGTCGCTTCGTCCAGATGGGGAGGCCGCAGGCAGAAGACGCTCTTCAGGCCCGAGTGACAGTGACGGCGACGGAACTGTTCCTGGAATGTGATTCCCGGGAGCGGCTGGATGCGATTAAGCATCGCCTGGCTGCCACGTTCGGGTATTCGCTGCACTTTCGCGGAGAAAGTGTCCAGCCGCCGGTACGGCAGGTCACGAAGGACGAATTGTCGGGTAGTGAACCGCTGACGGTCGTGGTGACTGCCGAGGAGGATCGTGTATCGCTCAAGGCGTTTCTTGAAACCGTCTATCTGGAATGGGCGGACCGCGAATCTCCGGCACTGGGCGGCGAGACGCCGCGGCATGTCGCCAGGACGGCGGCCGGGCGGGATCGGGTTGCCGGTCTCATCGATGACATGGAACGGTGCGATGTCGGACTCCTCCGCGCCGGGGTGGTCGCGTTCGATTACAACATTCTGCGAGCGCATGTCGGCCTCTGCTGAGGTGAAACGTGAAGCGTATCTCGTGAAGCGTGAAGCGTTAGACGTGAAAGGTGAAACGTGAGCCGAGCCCAAGCCGTGAAGCGTCTCTCGTGAAGCGTGAAGCGCAACACGAGATACGAACGACGAGATACGAGATACGAGAGACGAACGACGAACGACGAGATATGATGCATGAGCAGGTGCAAAGCATTTTGAGGCAGGTGCGGAGTGAGCCGCCCAATGTGCTCAAGACACTCCTTGCCATCCAGGAGCAGGTCGGCCATGTGCCGGTGGAGGCGATTTCCGAGATCGCGCGCAGCTTGGATACCACTACCGCCCTGGTTGCCGGAGTGCTGTCCTACTATCCCGATTTGCGGGTCGCCGCTCCTGGCCGCCACGTCATCCGCGTCTGCATGGGTGAATCCTGCTATGCCAACGGGTGCGGCCGCGTGCTGCGAGCACTTCAAGACTACCTTCGCGCCGACGTGGGTGAATCCACGCCGGGAGGGAAATTTACGCTCGGCACCATGTCCTGCGCAGGCAATTGCGCCGTCTCGCCGACGGTGACGATCGACCGCGACCTCTATGGTCGGGTGTTGCCGTCGGAGGTGGAGACGATACTGAAGCGATACCGGTAACATGAGCAACCCCACGCGACTCTACCTGTCCAACGACACCTCTGCCCGGGCAGCCGGAGCCGGCTCGCTGGCGGACGCCTGGGCCGACCGTCCTGAGGTGCAACTCATCCGTGTGTCCTCGCGGGGAGCCTTTTTTCTTGAGCCGATGGTGGAACGGGACGGTCCTGACGGCCGGATCGCCTGGTTCAACGTCACGCCTGATGACCTTCCGTCCATCCTGTCGGGAACGGGCGGCACCGCGGTCCGGTCTATTCCCTTTCTTGCGCATCAAGCCCGGTACACCTTTGCCAACTTCGGCGAGACCGAACCCTTGGCCCTGGATGCCTACCAGGCGCGCGGCGGCCTGGCCGGGCTGGAAGAGGCCTTCCGGCTCGCTCCCGATGCGATCATCGAGGAACTTCGCATCTCGGGGCTACGAGGGCGAGGCGGAGCGGCCTTTCCTGTCTGGAATAAATGGAAGGTGGCGCAACAAGCCAAGGCGCACCCCAAATATGTTGTCGCCAATGCCGATGAAGGCGATGCCGGTACCTACTGCGACCGGATGATTCTGGAAGGCGATCCCTTTCGACTACTGGAAGGCATGCTGATCTGCGCCAGGGCGATCGGCGCGAGCCGCGGCTACGTCTATTGCCGGCAGGAATATCCGGCAGCGGCAGCCACATTACGCGCGGCCATCCACAAGGCCGACGAGGCGGAATTGTTGGACATAGACGGTGAACCGTTCCCGATCGAGGTGGTGGATGGAGCCGGATCCTATGTCTGCGGAGAAGAGACGGCGCTTCTGGAATCGCTGGAAGGGAAGCGGGGAATCGTGCGCGCCAGGCCTCCCTATCCGGCGCAGGCCGGCTTGTACGGCCGGCCGACCATTGTGAGCAATGTCCTGACCTTCGCCACGATCCCTCAAATTCTGTCGCGCGGCGGCGCCTGGCATGCGTCTCTCGGCACCGAACATTCTCGCGGCACCATCGCCTTGCAGTTAGGCGGGCGCGTGAAACATCCGGGACTGGTGGAGGTGCCCTTCGGGTTGAGTCTGCGCCAGGTGTTGGACCAGTTCGGCGGGGGCATGGCGCCTGGTTCGCGGTTCAAGGCGGTGCAGGTCGGCGGGCCGCTCGGCAGCCTCTTTCCCGCCGCCGGATTGGAGCTGCCGATTTGTTATGACGCCTTTGCCAAAGCCGGCGCGGTGCTCGGCCATGGCGGGATCGTCGTCTACGACCATGAGACCGACATGGTAGATCTGGCGCGGCATTTCATGGCGTTTACGGCGGACGAGTCTTGCGGCAAGTGCACGCCCTGCCGGATCGGCTCCGTGCGCGGGCGTGAAATCCTCGAGCGCATTCAAGCCGGCGGCGGCACCTCGGAGGACCTGGCGCTGTTGGACGACCTCGGTGAAACCATGAAGCTCGCGAGCCTCTGCGCCCTCGGAGGGCGGGCGCCCTATCCGGTGCTCACAGCCATTGAACATTTTCCCGTCGAGTTCCGGAGCAAGCTGAGAACGTGAAACGTGAGATGTAAAACGTGAAACGTGAAGCGTCTCTCGTGAAGCGTGAAGCGTAAGACGTGAAAGGTGAAACGTAAAACGAACGACGAGATACGAGGACTCCTTTGAAGTTTGAAATCAACGGACGAGCGGTCGAAGCGTGGCCAGGCGATTCGGTGTATCGCGCGGCGACGCGGGCCGGGATTGATATTCCCGGGCTGTGCGCTTCGGACCATTTAGCCCCGTTCGGCTCTTGCCGCCTCTGTCTCTGCGAAGTTGAGGGTCAGGCCGGTACGCCCGCTTCCTGCACCACGCCGGTGCGCGAAGGCATGGTCGTTCACACGGACAGCGAACGTCTCACCCGTCTGAGGAAACATTTGGTCGAGCTCTATCTGTCCGAGCAGCCGCCGGGCGATGCCGTGCCGGAGCTTTTGCAAAGGTTGGCCGGGTCGTTGGGGCTGACGGAGGTGCGTTATCGGCAGCCTGCCGGCAGGGCCAACATTGTCGATCGGTCCAATCCGTTTTTCGTTTTTGACAATACTATCTGTATCTCATGCGCCCGTTGCGTGCGCGCTTGTGATGAGATTCAAGGCACCCATGCCCTGACGATGTTGTATCGAGGGTTTTCCAGCCGTCCGGCGGCGGGTAGCGCGGCCTTGAGTGGCGAGGCGGCAGGGTTTGCCTCGTCGAACTGCGTCTCCTGCGGCGCCTGCGTCAAGGAATGCCCGACCGGCGCGTTGATCGAAAAAACGGTGATTGAAGATGGCCCGCCGGCGCAAACCGTTCGTACCACCTGCGCCTATTGCGGCGTCGGTTGCGCCTTCGATGCCGGTGTGCGAGACGAACGGGTGGTGAGCATGGTGCCAGCTGACGACGGCCCCTCGAATCGAGGCCATGCCTGTATGAAGGGGCGTTTCGGCTGGACCTACAACTATGCGCCGGACCGGCTGCGTAAACCTCTGCTCCGGCAAGGCGACAGATGGGTGGAACTCTCCTGGTCTGCCGCCCTCGACCGGATTGCCGAAGAATGGAGTCGCATCAAGGAGGCCTACGGACCTGATGCGCTGGCGACGATCTCGTCCAGCCGCGGCACGAACGAAGAAAATTATCTGTTCGGCAAATTCATGCGCTGCGTGATCGGTACCAACCATATCGACAATTGCGCGCGTGTCTGCCATAGCGCGACCGTCACCGGGATGATGGAAACACTCGGTGCTTCCGCGGCGACGAATTCCATTCACGATCTGGATCTGGCGAAACTGATTCTCGTGGTCGGCGCCAATCCCACTGAATCCCACCCGGTGCTGGGCGCGTGCATCAAACGGGCCGCGCGGCACGGGGTGCCGTTGATCGTCGTGGACCCGCGGCGCACGGAATTGGCGCACCTGGCCGATCTGCATCTGCAGCTGCATCCGGGTACGAACGTCGCCCTGTTGAACGGCATGGGGCATGTCATCGCAAAGGAACACCTGACCGATGCCGCGTTTGTGCGTGATCGGACCGAAGGTTTCGAGGAATGGCTGAAGGTGGTGGAGGACTGTACTCCTGCACTGACCTCGAAGTTGACCGGAGTGCCGGCCCATCTCATCGCCGAGGCGGCGCGTCTCTATGCAAAGAGCGGCGGCTCGATGGCGGTGCATGGCCTGGGCATGACCGAACATCGCTGGGGGA
>CABVSR010000017.1 GCA_902500995.1 uncultured Nitrospira sp. | reverse complement strand
ACGATCCGGCCCTTGTATCCTGAGACGCGCCCTAAAGTGCTGCTGTCAGATACGGTGGGTTTCATCAAAAAGCTCCCGCATGACCTGGTGGCGTCGTTCAAGTCGACGCTGGATGAAGCAGCCAGTGCCTCGCTCTTGCTGTTTGTCGTCGATGCTTCAGATCCGTCCTTTCGCTCCCAGCTGGAGGTCACGCGGAAGGTGTTGGCCGAAGTCGGCGCCACGGATGTCCCCAGCCTGTTGGTGCTGAATAAACGAGATCGCCTTGCGCCGGATGAACTCGCGGCCCTGAAGACGGAATATCCCGATGCATTCTTGCTATCCACGCGAAGCAAGGAGGATCTGCAGGCCCTCCGCGAGCGCATCATGGGGTACTTCGAGAGCGATATGCTCGATGAGGAATTGCATATTCCGTTTACCGCTCAAAAAGTCGTGGCGGAGATCCGCGCCCGGATGCGGGTCTTGTCCGAAGAATACGATGCCGAGGGGCTGACGCTGCGGGTGCGATCGACCCCTGAGAATCTGACGGCAATCAAAAAGAAGCTTGGTCGATGAGGTGTTGTGAGGCCCACTGAGGCTGCTCATGTATCACGACAAACTTTCTAGGGCTTTTCCTAAGTTCCATCTTGATCGATGTGCGGTATGCTGAGTTCATAGGAATTCGCAATGGAAATATTAGGCACGCATGACGGAAACGTTATGAACGCATAATATAAAAATTGCGAATTCTGGAAGCTCCGCCCTCGAAAGAGGACGGAGCTTTTTTTATGTGACCAGTGGGAACGAGTGAATAGGGGATGGTACGTTTCGGCGCTGCGCCAGACAGGGACTGCAAACCTAATTAAAGGCTCATCCGATCGGCGGGGGTCTTCGGCCCACGAAGAAGCTGATCAAATAGGCGACGAAGAACACCAGGAACACCACATAGGACAGCGCCGTGGCTGTGCCGGCAAGTCCAGACAGGCCCATGATGCCCGCGATGATCGCCAGCGCCAGGAACACCCAGGACCAATACACGATCAGCGGTCGTTGCTGGATATGCTGGTTTCCCATGATTTCCCTCCTTGGTATCAACGTCACAGATCCGTAGACTGGCTCACAGATCCGTAAACTATTGTCGCGAATGCAAAGCCTACTGAGGACTGGATGAACCCCTTGAGCCAGGTTGAAGCGGCCAACCACTCTCGGCCTTCCTCCTGCTTCATGGAGAACAAGTCTCCGGGTATAATCACCCATGTCCTTGACGACGAAGCTGAAGATCCTTGCCGATGCCGCCAAATATGATGTGTCCTGCGCAAGTGGTGGCTCCCGCCGGGCTGGCTCCAAAGACGGCCTCGGCAATTCAACCGGCCATAGCATCTGCCACAGTTTCACGCCCGACGGTCGCTGCGTCTCCCTGCTGAAAATTCTGCTCACGAACTACTGCGTCTACGACTGCGTGTTTTGCGTCAACCGGGTGTCGAGCGATATCCCGCGGGCCGCCTTCACCCCGCAGGAAGTGGTGGAGCTCACGCTTGATTTCTACCGGCGCAACTATATCGAGGGTCTGTTCCTGAGCTCCGGCATCTTTCGGTCGCCTGACGACACGATGGAGCAACTTGTGGCGGTGGTCCGAACATTACGGCACACCCATCGCTTCGGCGGTTATATCCATCTGAAGGCCATTCCCGGTGCCTCGCAGCGGTTGATCGAGGAGGCTGGGCGCTGGGTGGATCGGCTCAGCGCCAACATCGAGCTTCCGACCCAGGCCGATCTGGTGCAACTCGCGCCCGATAAACAGATCACGGTGATCGAAGGCACGATGTCGCAGATTCAGGACGGCGTCCAGGCGGCGCGTGCCGAGAAATCATATCGTCGTCCAGCGCCCGCATTCGCGCCGGCCGGCCAATCAACCCAAATGGTCATCGGCGCCACGCCGAGCACCGATGCCGCCATTCTCGCCACCGCGGCGCATCTGTATCAGCAATACAGTCTGAAGCGGGTCTATTACTCCGCGTTCAGTCCCTATCCCCATGCCGATCCCCGGCTTCCGCTCCAGGCGCCGCCGCTGGCGCGTGAGCATCGTCTTTACCAGGCCGACTGGCTTACCAGGTTTTACGGGTTCTCGATGGACGAATTGACCACCGCCGACGATCCGAACCTGTCGTTGGATCTCGATCCGAAACTGGCCTGGGCCCTGCGTCATCGCGAACGGTTTCCCGTGGATGTGAACCGGGCGCCGCGCGAGGTGCTGCTGCGGGTGCCGGGATTGGGATACAAGAACGTCGCCAGAATCCTGTCCATTCGCCGGTATCATCGGGTGACACTGGACGATCTGCGGAAGTTGCATGTGCCGCTCCGACGTGTTCGCCCGTTTGTGATCACGCCGGCTCATTCGGAGCACCTCTTGCGACTAGATCGGGAAGATTTGCCCGCCTTGCTGACCAAGCCGGCG
Organism: uncultured Nitrospira sp.; assembly: GCA_902500995.1. Taxonomy (GTDB): domain Bacteria; phylum Nitrospirota; class Nitrospiria; order Nitrospirales; family Nitrospiraceae; genus Nitrospira_A. The sequence continues at coordinate 90,018 of CABVSR010000017.1, read as the reverse complement.
CAATTGGAACTCTTTTCCGCCTCCCTCGACAGCCTCTCCGGGCAACTCTGACATGCGCGAGATTCGCTTCATACCGACGCCTGACGGCTGGTTGGCCGCGGCCCTCGAACAATTGACTGACCGCCGCAGGCCGTCAGAAATCCTCTGGACAGAAACCACGGCTGAACAACCGGCACTTCCAGGGCTGTTCAGCGACGAGGAGCACGAAGCCGGACGAGGGCGGGAGTTGTCCCGCTCCTCGCGGGCTGTGTCTGTTCCGGAGAACTTCCGCCGCCTGCTGCCTGTGGTCGCCTACCATCGCGATCGATCGAAATGGGCGCTGCTCTATTCCATTTTCTGGCGACTGACGACCACCGAGCCCAGGCTGTTGGCGATTGAAGTGGATCGTGAAGTCGCCCGCCTCCTCACGATGCAGCGCCAGGTGGAGCGCGACGTCTATCACATGAAGGCCTATGTGCGGTTCAAGAAGATCACCGTCGAGTCGGAGGAGCATTACGTGGCTTGGCATCAGCCTGATCATCCCGTGCTCCCGCTCGCGATCTCGTTTTTTAAAGAACGGTTTGCCGCGCTGCGCTGGTCGATCCTGACGCCGGATGCCTCGGCGCATTGGGATGGAAAGACCGTCAGCTTTGGCCCGGGCGTCTCGCAGCGGGAGGCACCAAGCGACGATGCCTTGGAGACGGCCTGGCGTACCTATTATGCGGCGACCTTCAACCCCGCGCGCATCAATCCGACGGCCATGCGCGCGCAATTACCGGGACGATTCTGGAAGAGCCTGCCGGAATCCCGCTTGATTACGCCGCTCACGCAAGCGGTGCGTGGCCGGGTGGGGGAGGTGATCGACTCGCGCCGCCCTATGGCGGTTTTGCCGATGACCGGCTCGTTGTCGGAGCTGGCGCAAGCCGCCGCGAGCTGCACCGGCTGTGAGTTACACCTGGCCGCGACGCAGACGGTGTTCGGCCGCGGCCCCTCCGATGCCCGCGTCATGCTCGTGGGAGAACAACCGGGCGATCAGGAGGATCTGGCCGGCGAACCGTTCGTCGGGCCCGCCGGTGAGGTGTTGAATCGGGCATTGGCGCTGGCGGCGATCGATCGTTCGCAGTTGTATGTGACCAATGCGGTGAAGCATTTCCGCTTCGTGCTGGAAGGACGCCGTCGAAGGCACCAGGCCCCGCGTCCGTCGGATATTGTTTCCTGCCGGCCCTGGCTCGAGGCCGAGCTCAAGGCGGTGCGACCGGAGGTCGTCGTCTGCCTCGGCCGGACCGCCGCGCAGTCGCTCATCGGCGGTCAGCTGTCGGTCGAACAACAGCGCGGGCGATTCTTCAGCAGTCCGTTCTCTTCCCGCATCATGCTGACCTACCATCCCTCCAGCATTCTGCGCGCCCGTGATCGCGTGATACAGGATCGGCTATTCGATCTGCTCGTCCAGGACTTAAAGGCCGCCCAGTCCGCCATCTGACAGGGGCTTTTCCCAGTGTGTGTGTCTGCCCAGGCAAGCTACTCTGAGCAAGTGAACGGACTGGTTGGCTAACGAAATGGGAGGCACCTATGTTGAAGCGAAGTGTTGCGATGCTGTTTGCGGCGATTCTCCTCGCGGGCGGTGCGGGGGCAGCGTTTGCGGACAATCCTATGAAGGACAAGGAAGCGACGCCGACTCTAGGCGAGCGGATCACGAAAGATGCCGTCAAGGGCACGCTCATGAAAATGGAAGGCGAGTTTTATCACATCAAGAACACCGATGGTGAGTCGGTGAGGGTGCACGTCGACAAAAGCACGAAACTCGACAAAGTCGTCGAAGGCGATATGGTCAAAGCTTACGTGAACGACCAGGGGCACGTAAGCACCTTGCAGCGTATCGAAAAATAGGGCTCGGTTGCGGCGGTCGGGGCGGCGGGTCTGCAGGCCTGCCGCCAACAGGCTTCCTCCTGCTTGGCCACTGTGCTCCTAGTGTCCCGTTCGTTCCTTTTTTGCCGCATACATCTCCACGTTCTCTCGAATTTTGACCCACTTGTCCCAGCCGTACCCTCTTGCCGTGGTCCTGATGGTTTCCCTCGCGGCTTCGATGGCTTTTCGCACCTGCTCCCGATTCATGGTGGAGGCATGCCGCATCACGATCTGCAACGTCTGCGGATCCGCGAGGACAATGTCGAGGGAATAGGGCCGATCAGGACTGGCCTCCCGCCGCAGGCCGGCTCTGGCTACGAGTGCCAGCCATTCCCCTTCCGTGGGCGTATAAAGTGTGAGGCCGGGGCGGCTAGGGGTCGCAGGCAGCTGGTCTGCTGTGGCGGTTTCCTCCCTGAGGGCCTGGCATTGATTGTCACTGCAGGACTTGAGACGCGCCCGCCGGGTGTCGAGACAGCTGTTTCGATCACCCGCGCTGATCGCATTGTCGAGGCATTTGCGCACTTCCTGTTCAGCGGCATAAAAACAATCTGAGCAGGGGCTTTGGGCGTAGGCCGGCACGGCGAGCCACAACGGGACAGATAGGACGCACAAGAGCCATCGGTTCATGGTCGCACCCTCCGTTCACATCCTCTACGCCGTTCGCCGCGCAATTTCAATCGTCAGCGGTGGGCCGCGCGGCGGGCAGACACACCCCCAGTGCTTGCAATCATCGGCGACGAGAACGCACACTGCCGGCACAATGATCGGGTTACGCACTCAGGTAAAGGAGCGCATCCATGTTGAATGCTGAGGTCATGGCGGCAGTTCTGGATTTCCGGCGAAAACGGAATTGGGAACAGTTTCATGTACCCAAAGAACTCGCTGCCGCGATTGCGGTTGAAGCGAGCGAACTGCTGGAGGTGTTTCAATGGAAAACGCACGAGGAGGTGGCACGGCTGCTGGCAGGCCCGTCACGCGAACGGGTGACGGACGAAGTCGCCGATGTTGTCATTCTGCTATCGTATTTCTGCCATGATCTGGGGCTGGATGTGAATGCGGCGGTGCGCTCCAAGCTCGATAAAAACGAGGCGAAATATCCAGTCGAGAAGTCTTACGGCAATGCGCGAAAATACGATGAATGAAGGAGCGGGGAACTGCAGGTCCCGCTCTGAGGGGGATCACGCGGGACCTGCGGGTCGCTACAAAGAATGGCGGATCACACGCCGGCAGCCACTTCTTCCCAGTCGTAGTCTCCCACGACGTCTCGGCCACCAGTGACTTCCATGATGCCGATGTAGATACGCTGCGCGCCCCTGGACCACTGTGAGTTCAGGGGCAGGCCTCGGAACGCGGCCTCCGCGGCTTTTTGTTCGTCATGGGTCAGAAGGCTGTCATCAATCAACATAGGGCACCTCTTAGATTCACCCCCGCACATTAGGCTGCTTGATCGGGAGGCGCGAGCCGCGTAGACCGGATGCGGTTTCTTCTGGACAGCAATTCGGCTACGGGAAGCTTCATGAACTCGCGGGCCGACAGTGGCCAGATTTCTTCCTTACCTTGATCGGGCCGCTGTTGCTCGATGCGCCGTACCGGTCGCTGCGTCTGCTGTTTCATGATGGCCTCCTCGCGATGAAGGTAATCACACGTAGAATCATCCTGTTCGTGTTGTACCGCGCGGGGCTCAATGTCACGACTAGCGGAATCCCTGGGCCCCCCAAGCCATTGCCCTAGTCGAGAGACTCACCAGTTCCATCCCGATGAATTCTTTTTCATGCTCATCTAATGTTCTTCTCATGTCGTCGGATTACAGTCGGCAGGTGAGCCACATGTGAGCCAGATGACGCCGCCCGGCCGGGTGGAGTGATCGGCGTCGCAACGAAGTCATAGACAGAACGGAGGTAGAGGCATGAAGGACGTGTTGATTTCTCCATCGACGGTCGAATCCAGCTCCGTATCGGAATCAGTCCGGTCGAGCCCCCGCGGTCTCTCACATCTCGCCGGCAAACTCTTCGCGATGAATGCGAATCGCTGGCGCAGGCGGGCCTCGTTTTACGAGCGCCATCGCGACTATTTTCCGCGGATAGCTTCCAGCCCGTTCGTTGATCGCTGCCGGGAGCTGGAGGCGGCCTACGGCGATGTCGCGCGGCTCCTTTTCGCGATGCCGCCCCGGGTCGACCTCGTCCCGGTCCAGGTGACGGTTTCACGAGTGAGGTATCAGCGTCAGTCGTGACGCTGTGCCGCTCCTCTTCTGATACCGGCATTGAATCTGCCGGGCTGACGGCTTACGCTAGGCCATGCGTCATCCGTTCAATCAGAAAGGTGAGCTCTATGCTGGTTTCTAGAATTGTTCTCGCGCTGGCACTGGCCGGTTTCGCCGGGTGTGCCGGCACGGCTCCACCGGTCCGCACCAACAGCGGCGCCCATCCCCCCCAGTTAGCGGATGTCATTCCGCCTGATCAGCCCTTTCAACGCCACATGATGGATCTCGACGGCCTGCATCTCAGCATCTTGGAAGCAGGCACCGGCGAACCGATCATCTTCGTGCATGGCGTGGTCACGACGAGCAATATTTTCCCCAAGTATGTCGGCGCCTATTCGCCGGAGTTTCGCGGGATCGCGGTGGATCTGCGCGGGTATGGCGACTCGGAAAAGCCGGCGACAGGGTATTCCATCCCGCACTTTTCCCACGATCTGATCAAGCTGGCCGATGCGCTGCATATCGACAAGGCCGTGTGGGTGGGCGTGTCGATGGGCGGCATGATCCTGCAGCGGTTGGCGCTGGATCACCCGGAGCGCGTGCGGGCGCTGGTGCTGGTTTCGACGACCGATGGGCCGATGATCCTGGATAAGGACATTCCCACGATCGGCGCGCCGCGCGACTATCGCGAGGTGTCGAAGACCATGATCGTCGAAAGTTTTCCATCCGGCACGCAGGCCAAGACCTATCAGCCGCTCCTCGACCGTATTCCCACCTGGAATGCCACGGTGATCCGAGAGGCGCTGACCTCCATGTCGCAATTTTCGGTGCATGGCGAGTTGCCCCGCATCCGGGTGCCGACCTTGATCATGGTCGGGAAGAAAGATGACGTGGCGACGCCGTCGATTGCCAAGGGGATTCAGGCGCAGATTGCCGGCTCGCAGCTCGTCGAGTTCGAGACCGGCCATTTCATGATGGCGGAAGACCCCGATCGATTCCGTGCCTCGCTCGGGGAATTCCTGAAAGGGTTGCCGCGCTAGCCCGCCATCATCTGCGCGCATCGCAGCCGTGCGCCACAACCGGCCGGATGGTATGATGCCGGAAGACAGTTCGCAGGACCTCTACATTCACAGGGAGATCATGACCATGCATATGTTGCGGCTTATCACTGGAGCTTCGTTGGGCCTGTTGTTATGGTCGGGAACCGTCCTGGCGACGGAGCCGTCCGATGTCGAAAAATACGTGAATGCCCGCATCGAGATCGGCGAGATGATGACGAATTATTTCAAGGGCGGGGAGTCGTATGGATCAGGTCAACGGCCGTCGCCTGAGAAAATGAAAGAAATGGGTGACGATATCAACGGCAAGCTGAGCGATCTGCTCTCGAAGCGCGGGTTGTCGCTGGAGGAATATCGCGTGCGCAGCAAAGAGATCTTCGCTGATAAGGAAGCTGTGGATGCGTACCTGGCCAAACATCCGGATCTGAAGACCCGCTATGACGCGTTGCCGCTGAGCAGGATGAGCGGGGGTGGAGGGAGTACCGGTCGGGGATATTAACCGGCGGGCGACATCCGCCGCAGGACCGGTTTCAACAGACGAACGCTCGGCGTATGCATCAGTACGCCGAGCGTTGGAGGGCGTGACAAGGATCCGGCTGACGGGGCTCTGTCAGGCCTATTACACGACCTGGATGAGCAGGTTGGTCAGGTGTTCCATGCCGATGCAGTCCAGAATGCAATAGGCCCGGTACTGCAGGCGGCCCTTCTCGCCGGCGAGAAAACTGACGGTCGCTTCCCGGTTCATCATCCACAGAGGGCTGGTTTCCAGCTTCCAGCCGTCCTCGGAGCGAACCGTAATCTGGTGCGTGTCTCCCGCAGCGAGGCTCGTGAGGTCTTCACCGAACACGAAGGTGATTTTCACCAGGGTGTCCTTGGGGACCTGCAGCATTCGCTTTCCGCCATAGGGCTTGCCCTTCTCATCGAAGAATCCCTTTTCGCTGACGCGAACCTTGATTTCCAACGGCGCCTTGTCGGAGTCGCCCGCATAGGTCAACGCCGGCGCGACCAGCGCGGCGGCAAAGGCCAAGGTGGTGAGTCCGGTGGCGAATCGCTTCATGATCTCCTTCATGCTGGTGATCTCCTATACTCAGACCGGCTTGTTGTTCGAACCGGCCCTTCCCTGATCGGGATCGCTGTTGTTAGTGATGGAATGTTGTGGAGACGAGAGCGGAGTGGGTTCTTCAGTACGATGCGGACTGTCTGTTCCCGAACGCTTCGCCTGCTGTATTGACCTTAGCACAGCACCGGTGGTTGGCAAGTTCTTTCACCGGATGCGCAGGCGCGAAATGGTAGGAAAAACGGATGGCGTGAAGGTCAGAATAAATCGTTGTCTATCAAGGCCTTGGCTTCTTCTATGGGAAGCTCGCGCCAAGCGCCCGGTGGGATATTTCCGAGAACGAACGGGCCAAACTGAATGCGGCGCAGCCGCGTGACGTCATGGCCCAGCGCCTTGAACAGGCGCCGGATTTCCCGGTTCTTTCCCCCGGTCAGCGTCACTTCGAGATGCGATTCCCGCCCGGAGCGTTTCTGGATCTTCAGTTCCGAACAACGCAAGTGTTCGCCCTCGTCCTCGATGCCCTGGATGGCCGCCTGCGCGATGTCGTCGGTCACTTCGCCGCGCACCGTGACCAGATACCGTCGCGGTACGCCCTGCTTCGGGTCTGTGAGATGGCTGGACAACGCGGTGTCGTTGGTGAGGAGCAAGAGACCGCTGGTGGCCTGGTCCAATCGCCCGACCGCATGTAGTCGAATCAACTCAGGAGGCAACAGGTCAAAAATCGTGCGTCGGCCTTTCTCGTCCGCACGTGTGGTGACCACGCCCTTGGGCTTGTGAAACAGGATGAACCGTGGCGCGCCTGGCTGCAGCGGTTGTTCATCGAGCGTGACCGTATCGCCGGGCCAGGCCACCCAGATGTCCGGTTGGCGCACGAGACGTTGATTGATGCGCACGCGGCCGGCCCTGATCCATTCCTGTGCCTGGGTCCGGCTCGTGATGCCCAGCTTTGACAGGAGCCGGTCCAGTGTGACGCGTTTTTCGCTCCGGGACTCGGCAAGAGGCCGCGGGTCAACCACTGTGGGCCGCGGTTCCCGTTTGCCTGGCGGTCTTCTGATCATGGCTGACAATACACCGCCGAGCCGGGAAAGAGAAGCAGCGGCGGCTGCATGTCCTGCGGCTCAGATGGTAAGATGGCGGCGGCTCGCGCCAATGTGACGGGCCGTTTGTCGATCGCGTGAGTGAAATTCAAAAGTTGGACGGATACAGGGCTGATGAGGAGCCACCTGCGATGCTGAACTATGCCGCGGCGGTCTTGGGTGCCACGTTGTTGTGGGTGAGTGCGGCCTCGGCGGAGTGGCTGATGGTCGGGGGCACGCATAAGTATGACGGGTATGTCGATATGTCCACGATCGGACCGACCGGCAAAACGGTCACCGTCTGGACGCTGAAAGACTTTAAGGTTGATCGTCAGATTCCACAAGGCACGTACCGGTCCGTGCGTATCAAAAAACAAATCGATTGCGAGGCCCGCAAAAGCCGCCCGTTGCAGACGAAGTATTATGCGAACCAAATGGGAAAGGGTCGCCCTCTGCAATCGGGCAAGGCGACACGCGAATGGTCGCGCGTCACGCCCGGCAGTGACGGCGAGGCGGAATTGAAGATCGCCTGCAAGAAGGTCTAGCGCCCCAGCATGTCTGTTACCGCGCGTGTCATCATTGTCGGGTCCGGTCTTACCGGTTTGGCTTGCGCCAGGGAGTTGGTCCGGCGGAGTGGCGCCTGTACCGTCGTCGAAGCGTCGGGTGAGGCCGGCGGCTGGGTACGGACTGATCAGGTGGATAGCTTTCAACTGGTCCTGGCCGATCTGGCAGCAGGGGATCAGCGGTGAATTGCGCGATGCGTCTCAGGGTGGGACTGATCCTGCTGATGACGACTGTGCTGATCCTTGCCTCTTCGCCTGCCTTGGCCGATCCCGCCTCTGAGCAGCAGTTGCAAACTCTGGCCGGCCAGGGTGACGCGAACGCGCAGTGGATGTTGGGACAGGCCCTGCTCACGGGAAACCTCGGGACGACGGACGAAGCGGAAGGCGTGCGATGGCTACAGTTGGCGGCGGACCAGGGCCATGCGCTGGCGCAGCGGGATATGGGCATGCTGTACGAACAAGGACAGGGCGTGACCCAGGATACGCTGGAAGCCTTTTTCTGGTATTCGTTGGCCAGCCGCCAAGACAGCGGGCGAGCCAGGCTGCGCCGTGATGCCTTGGCCGCGATGCTCACACCGGATCAGCGGGAGGCCATTGCGGCTCGTCTCAAAGGATGGCGGCCGAGCAGGTAGCGCTGTCAGGAGTTGGTGGCCCTGTGCCGCTTGGTGCGATTGGTCGGCTGGGCGCTGAGCGGGTCGTCGGGCCAATGATGGCGAGGGTACCGGCCGCGTAATTCCTTTTTCACCTCTTGATACGCTGACCGCCAGAAGCTTGCCAGATCCTTCGTGACTTGTACCGGCCTGCCGGCCGGGGAGAGCAGATGCACCGTGAGCGGCACCTTCCCTCCGGCGATCCTCGGGGTCTCCTGGCAGCCGAACATTTCTTGTAAGCGCACGGCCAGCACGGGCGAGTCACCCTGCTCATAGTCCAGCCGGACATGCGAGCCGCTCGGCACCGCGAGGTGCGTCGGGGCGAGACGCGGCAGTTCCTGCCGCTGTTGCCAAGTCAGCAGGCTGTCGAGCGGGGCCTGCACATCGAGCCGGCGCAGTTGCGCGAGGCTGGTGAGCCCGGTCACGAAGGGTCCCAGCCATTGTTCCAGCGTGTTGGTCAGCGCCTCGTCGGACAGATCAGGCCAAGTGGGATCGATACGGTGGAGGAGGGCGACCCGTGCCCGCCACTGTTGCTGTTCCTTGGTCCAAGGCAGGGCGGCGAGACCGGCGCGACGGAGACCGGTGAGCAGCGCGGCAGTGACCTGAGCCTGGTCCGGTTCGTGGGTGGCGCGATCGTCCAGGATCAACTGGCCCCAGCGCCGCTGGCGCCGCGCGCGGACCGATTCCGAGCGGTCATCCCATTCCAGGACATCGACCGCTACGATCTGCTCCGCACAATCGCGCTCGAGATCGCGAAGTCGCAGGGGTGCGGCGGCGAGGATACGTGCCCAATCGCCGGTCCCATCGAGCTGCGCCACGACAAGGTAGTCTTCCTGCGACAGATTCTGATGGCCCTGAAACGAGGCGCCTCGCCCGTTGGCCAGGCGATAGCGGCCTTCACTGCCGGCAATCCGTTGAGCGACACGATCGGGATAGGCCAGGGCCAGCAGGAGTCCGATGTGGTCGACGCCGTCGCCGGATGGTGCGTGCAGTTCAAGTTGGCGCCGCCACTGCTCCGCCGCACGGCGGACCCGTTCACAGACGGCCCGGTTGATGGTGGCTCCGGCGAGGTGTTCTTTCTGGCCGCGTAGCGCTTCCATTCGCAGGCGCAGGTCGGCGTTGCGCCAGCCTGGGCCGCCTTGCAGTATGTCGCGTTCGCTGAGGAGCGCGGCGAGGTCGCAGGCCCAGGACCCCCATCCCAGCGGGACGGCAGCGACCATCATGTGGGCCAGCCGCGGATGCACCGTCACGTGGGCCAGCCGGCGGCCGTGGGTCGTCAACGCGCCTCGGCTATCGAGCGCCCCCAATTGTCGAAGCAGGTCTCGCGCCTGCGCCAGCGCCCCGGCCGGCGGCGGATCGAGCCAGGATAATTCGGTGGCGTCGAGCACGCCCCATTCGGCGAGGTCGAGCGCGAGCGGCGCCAGGTCTGCTTCCAGGATTTCCGGCGGTCTCCGGGGAAGCAGGGCCTGATGCTCGGCGTGGGTCCAGAGACGGTAGCAGGTGCCCGGCTCCAATCGGCCGGCGCGCCCGCGGCGTTGATCGGCGGCGTCGTGCGTGACACGAATGGTATCGAGCCGTGTGAGGCCTGTACGGGGATCGAAGCGAGGGACGCGCATGAGCCCGGCATCGATGACGACGCGTACGCCTTCGATGGTCAAACTGGTTTCGGCAATGGAGGTCGCCAGCACAATTTTGCGATGGCCTTGAGGCGCGGGACGAATCGCCTGCTCCTGCTCGGCTTGCGGTAGTTCCCCATGAAGAGGGGCGATGATGACGTCTGGTCCCAGCCGGGCCTCATGCAGCTGCCGTTCGACGCGCCGGATCTCGGCCATGCCGGGCAAGAATACCAATAGACTGCCCGATTCTTGAGCCAGCGCCATCCGGATGCTGCGCACTACCGCCGGTTCCACATGGCCCTCGATCGGCCGATCCAGATACTGCGTGGTGACGGGAAAGAGCCGGCCCTCACAGGAGATGGTGGCCGCGTCTTGCAGCAGCCCGGTCACGGCGGCGCAATCGAGCGTCGCCGACATGACCAGCAGGCGCAGATCCTCGCGAAAGAGCCGCTGCGATTCCCTCGCGAACGCCAGCCCGAGATCGGCCTGCAGGCTGCGTTCGTGGAATTCATCGAAGATGACGAGGCCGTAGCCCGCCAGAGACGGGTCCTGCTGCAGCAGGCGCGTGAGGATGCCTTCGGTCACGACCTCGATGCGGGTGGCCCCGCTGACCTTGGAGTCGTGCCGGATACGGTAGCCCACGGTTCGTCCTACCGGCTCGCCGAGGGTGGCGGCCATGTAGGTCGCGGCGGCGCGAGCGGCCAGCCGGCGCGGCTCCAGCATGATCAGCTTCTGTCCTGCCAACCAGGGTTCCCCGAGCAGCGCGAGCGGCACACGGGTAGTTTTGCCCGCGCCCGGTTGCGCGGTCAAAAGCAAGGACCGGCCGGTCGCCAGCCGCTCGCGGAGCGCCGGAATCGCCTCTTCTATTGGTAATCGGTCCATGATAGGGTGCGTCTCTCGGAAGAGAGCTTATAGCATAGACCTGCCGGCATAGAGGAGGATCGTGAGGCGTCGTTCGTGAAGCGTATCTCGTGCGGAACAAGAGGGCGATCTGCTTACGGTTCTCGCGAGGTACGAGATACGAACGACGAGATACAGGACCATGTCTAAACTTGTGTGGAGCACAGACAAACCAAAACAGGCCGGCTGGTACTGGTGGCGAGGACTCGGGGAGGACACGGATCCGCTCATTCTCTTTGTCGATCAGGTGGGATATTTTCAGTGGCCTGACGGGGCCTCTCAGGAAGTCGGGCTGACCAAAGGCGAATGGGCCGGTCCGATCGCGCCGCCGGAGGAAGAGTGACTGCGGAGTCGATGGTGCTGCCCGCGACCTGCGAACGGGCGTTGCTCGAACGGTTCCTGCGCGCGGAAGCCATGGCTTTGTGGGCCGTGCGTGCTGCGCAGACCCAACAGCTCCCACGCCACGTGCAGCGGTTTCTCCAGCGGCATGAAACGGACGAACAGGAGCATCTCCGGCAATTCGAAGCCATGCTCGGGACCATCTCTCAACGTCCCTCCACGCTGCCGACCGTGCCGTCACAATGGGAAATGCTGGCGGTGTTGTTGTTCGGCTATGAGGCGCTGGGGTTGGAATTCGCGAGGCTGCTGGCGGCGGTGCGGCCGGATCTAGCGGACATTCTCGATGATGAGCAGGTGCATGTCGGATTCTTCGAGAAGGAGTTGACGGCGATACTGGCTGCCGGCGGCATCGGCTCGCAGCAGGCGCGCGACGCCGCGCGCGCTTGGTGGAAAAAGGTGCCGCGTACGGTCGAGCGATATCTTCAGGACCCTTCGCTGGAACCCTATCGGGCAGAGTTACGCGGACACATCCTCTCCGTGATCGGAGAGCGGTTCGTCAGGCTTGGACTGCTCACCGACGCCACGCTTGGAATTCCTCAATGATCGCTGCTGTCCGTGCATACACAAGCGGGATGATCACAAGGACCATCCCGCTTGTGTATGCCTCTACTTAGAACTGCAAGTTGCCGTTGATCGCCGCCAGGACCTGGTTCTTGTTCAGGCCGTCGTTGAAGGGCTGTCGCTGCCCGTCGAACCAATCGGCGCGCACTTCAGGGCGGATCAGCACGTTCGGGTGCGGTTTGTAGTTGAGCCCGACGCTGACGGAGTAGAACGAGCCGGCGAACGGGCCGAGATTCGGATTGTCGCGGACCGGATTCCCGCCCACTCGCGTTCCTGCCTCATCGCGCATCCACTCGAACCGCAGACCGGCCCGCACTTGATCGGTGAGGGCGTAGTAGAGATAGTTGTCGATGCCATACCAGCGCGCCGTTCCCCCGTCGAGCCTGCCCTGGTTCTGGTAGGCGTAGTGGTGATGGAAGACATATTCCCACCGCTCCGCCGGATGCAGCGTGAAGATGGCGCTGTAGCGGGTGCGGGTTTCGAAGCGCGTCGCGACGGCGCTGGGTTCGTTGCCGGTGACCATCGCGAACGAGAAGGACCAGAAGTTCTCCGGCGCGGTGTACTTGATGCTGGCGATGCCGGTGGCGCTGTCCTTGTCCCGGTCCAGAGAATCCCAGCCGTTCACGACTCCACCTTGCACCGTCACCCGGTCGTTGACGTGCCAGGTCGCCAGTCCTCCCCAGTGGGTGAAGGGTCCGGCGAATTGATAAGCGTAGGACTTGGAGTAGAAAAAGTTATTGATGGCCGGCACGCCTTCGTACCCGATGATCGTGTAGAAGTGTCCCACCTTGACCGAAAAGGTCTGATTGCCGATTTCCGCATAGGCTTGCGGCATCGCCAGGCCGTAATGCTGCCCCTGTGCATTCCAGCGCTGCCCGCCGTTTTCGCGACGTTCGACCCCGTTGCTCTGTGTCAGAAAGAAGTCGTAGCCGTACATGAAGTCGAGACGCCCGCCGATACCCCAGTTGTTGCCCGTCGCCGTCAACGGCTTCTCGACGATCATGTACAACTGGTTCAAGACCGGAATGTCGCGGTCGATCGCGTTGTAGGGCCCGTTGAAATTGCTGCGCGGGCTGCTCGCATTGTACGTATAGCCGCCATCGACCCAGCCGCGGACGCGCAGGAACCCGTCTTGCGGGAAGAAGCGTTGGATTCCCTGCTGATCCGCCTGCCACAGGGACTCGGTCCACCGCGGGTCGGCGGTGGCTGCTCCCTCGAGGCCGGGCGTTTGTGCGGAAGCAGGTCCGGTCCAAGCCGCCCAACTACACCAGAGTGCGACAACAAGCGCGCTGACGATCGATTTCGACATACCCCTTCATTCCTCCTGTTTAGTTCACCGGTCTGTAATGGATGTGACCCTGCGCACGACTGCAGCCGACGACGGACCAGCTGTTCCGGTCGAGGCGCGCCTGCTGCGCGCGGGCGGGCGGGAGTGTAACAAGTCGAGGATGGGCGGGAAATCAGTCGAATCTGGTAGGGAGATTCACCAGCGCCATATGGAGGGAGCCGAATCAGATCGGGAACGTCAATGGAGAAACGGGTGCTTGCGCCTCGTTCCAGCGGAGCTGTCAGATGGCGGAATGTTTGAGATGGTCAGGCTTCTACGGGGAGGAGTCCGCCGACCACGCCGATCTTCCGGAACTTCTGGTCGCGTTCGGCGAGCAGCTGATCGGTGGGCAGGTCCACGAGCGCATACAGCTGGTTGGCCAGCGCCTTGGCGACCCGATCGCACATGGCTCGGGCGTCACGGTGCGCGCCGCCGAGCGGCTCGGGTATCACTTCGTCCACGATGCCGAGACCGACGAGATCCTGCGCGGTCATGCGTAGCGAGGCCGCGGCATCGGGCACCTTGGTCGGATCGTCATACAAAATCGCCGCGCAGCCTTCGGGAGAAATGACGGAATAGACGGAGTGTTCCAGCATAAGGATCCGGTCGCTCACGCCCAGGGCCAGCGCGCCGCCGCTCCCGCCTTCGCCGATGACGACGGAGATGATGGGCACGGTCAGTCGGGACATGACGAAGAGATTTCTCGCGATGGCTTCCGCCTGTCCGCGCTCTTCCGCGCCGATGCCGGGGTAGGCGCCGGGTGTGTCGATCAAGGTGATGATGGGGCGATTGAACTTTTCCGCCAGTCGCATGAGCCTGAGCGCTTTGCGGTAGCCTTCCGGATTGGGCATGCCGAAATTCCGCTGCATGCGTTCTTTGAGGGTTTTACCCTTTTGATGGCCGATGATCATGACCGAGCGATCGTTGAAGCGGGCGAACCCGCCGACGATGGCGCGGTCGTCGCCGAAGTTGCGATCGCCGTGGAGTTCGAGAAACTCGCGGGAGAGTTCGCCGATATAGTCGAGGGTCGTAGGCCGCTGGGGATGGCGGGCCAACTGGGTCCGTTGCCAGGGCGTCAGGGTCGTGTAGAGCTGATGCTCGACCTGCGCGAGTTTGGTTCTGAGCTTGCGGATCTCGTCCTGGGTTCCGGACTTGGGCGATTCGGCGGAAGCCAGCTTCTCGATTTTCTCTTCGAGTTCGCGGATCGGTTTTTCAAAGTCGAGGTAGTCTCTCATACTGCTGAACCCCCTTAAGGGTGTTGCCTAGGTTGGCCTAGGTTACCAAAGTGATGGCGCCTTTGCCCAGCACTTCTTCAATATCGGCGACGAAATGCTCGCTGGGCGTGATCTTCACGTTGGGCAGGGGAGAGGTCCGGGCTTCGATGGTGCCGCCCAAGGCCATGACCAGGGCCACGGTCGAAGACCCCGGATATTTCTGAAACACCTGACGCAGCATCGGAAGCCTGGTGGAGGCCGTCGGGCTATCGTGCAGGCGAATCATCACCCGCGAGATCCCCGTGTTCTGTAATTCGGCCAACGGTTCGATCTTGGTCCCGCGCAACTTGGTGCCCTTGTCTCCGCGATCCACGGTGCCCGTCAACCGCACGACCCGCTCGGGCACGATCATCTCGGCATGGTCCCGGTACAAGTCGGGAAAGGCTATCACTTCTACCAGTCCATGTAAATCCTCGAGGGTGATGTAGGCCATGCGATCGCCCTTTTTGGTCAACATGGATTTGACCGCGGTGATGATGCCGCAGAGTTTCACTTCGCGCCCGTCCGGCACGTCGGCCACCTGCATCGTGGTTGTGGTGGCGAACAGTTGAATCGCCGCTTCATACCGCGCCAATGGATGGGCGCTGATATAGAAGCCCGTCAGCTCGCGCTCGTATTTCAACATCTCGCCCTGGCTCCACTCGGGTACATCGGGCAGGGACGGTTCATCGAGCGTCTGCGGCAGGCCGGGCATTTCGTCGCCGAAGATGCTGGTCTGGCCGACGGCGCGTTCTTTTTGGATGCTGACGCCTTCGTCCATCGCCTGGTCGAGCACCGCCAGATATTGCGAGCGCCGTCCGCCCATGGAGTCGAAAGCTCCCGCCTTGATCAGGCCTTCCATCATCCGTTTGTTTAGCTTGCGGAGATCGACACGGCGGAACAGGTCGAAGAACGAGCGGAACGGACCGCTCTCGTTGCGGACTTCGATGATGGCTTCGACCGCGCCTTCGCCGACGTTCTTAATCGCCGCCAGCCCGAACCGGATGCTCTTGTCGACGACGGCGAAATCCTTCTGGCTCTGATTCACATCCGGCGGCAGCACCGGAATGCCGAGCCCGCGGCACTCGGTGAAGTAGCCGACGATCTTGTCGGCGTTGCCCATGTCGGTCGTCATCAGCGCAGCCATGAACTCCGTCGGGTAATGCGCCTTCAAATAGGCCGTGTGGTAGCAGACGACGGCATAGGCGGCGGCGTGCGACTTGTTGAAACCGTAGCCGGCGAATTTCTGGATCAGCTCGTAGAGTTTGTCGGCCTTCTTCTCCGGGATTTTTTTCTGCTTCGCGCCTTCCAGGAATTTCACCCGGAGCTTTTCCATTTCCTCCGGTTTCTTTTTCCCCATGGCGCGGCGGAGAATGTCCGCTTGTCCCAGCGAGAATCCGGCCACTTTGTTGGCGATGGCCATGACCTGTTCCTGGTACACGATGACCCCGTAGGTGTCCTTCAGGATCGGTTCCAGTTCAGGCATTTCATAGGCAATCGGCACCTTGCCCTGCTTGCGCTTGATGAAATCGGGGATCAGGTCCATAGGACCAGGGCGATAGAGCGCGATGATGGCGATGATGTCCTCGAACCGGTCCGGCTTGAGTCCGACCAGCAGGTCGCGCATGCCGGAGCTTTCCAATTGGAAGACGCCGGTGGTTTTGCCGGAGGAGAGCAGCGCGAACGTCGCCGGATCGTCGAAGGGCAATTGCTCGACCAGCAGAGGCGGTTGGCCGGGGCGACCCTGGTTCACCAGCGACTCGGCTCGCTGGATCATCGTCAACGTCTTTAGGCCGAGGAAGTCGAATTTCACCAGGCCGATTTTTTCGACATCCCCCATGGAATATTGGGTGACGATTTCGTCCTTGGGGCCTTTGTAGAGCGGAACATGTTCCGTGAGCGGTTGATCGGAGATCACAATGCCGGCCGCGTGTGTGGAGGCGTGGCGGGCCAGGCCTTCCAGCGACTGTGCCACCGACATCAGCTCCTTCACCTTCACGTCTTTGTCGACGAGGTCCTTGAGTCGCGGTTCCTGTTCGAGCGCCTTGTCGAGGGTCATCTTCAAATCGTCGGGGACGAGTTTGGCGATCCGGTCGACTTCCGCATAGGGCATTTCGAGGACGCGGCCGACATCGCGAATAGCGGCCTTGGCCTTCATGGTGCCGAACGTGATGATCTGCGCGACGTGGTCTTCGCCGTATTTGTGAATGACGTAGTTGATGACCTCGTCCCGGCGGTCCATGCAGAAGTCCATGTCGATGTCGGGGAGGGACACGCGCTCGGGATTCAGGAATCGCTCGAACAGCAGCGAGTAGACGAGCGGATCGAGGTCGGTGATGCGCAGGGCATAGGCGACGAGGCTGCCGGCGGCGGAGCCGCGCCCCGGTCCGACAGGAATGCCGCGCGAGCGGGCGAACTTGATGATGTCCCACACGATGAGAAAATAGCCGGCGAACCCCATCGAGCAGATCACTGCGATTTCTTCCTTCAGGCGGACCTGATAGGCGAGTTCGGGAATGGAGCTCGGCCGTTCCTTCAGGCGCTGTGTCAGGCCTTCCATGGCGAGTTGTTCAAGGTAGGTTTCCCGCGTGAACCCTTCCGGCACTTTGAACTGGGGCAGATAGGTCTTGTTGAGCGCGAGTTCGAGCGTGCAGGCTTCGGCGATCTTGACCGTGTTCGACACGGCCGTCGGCATTTCCTTGAATTCGACCAGCGCCTGCTCGGTGGATTTCACGTAGAGCTGGTCCGTGTCGAACTTCATGCGGTTGGGATCGTTGATCGTTTTGCCGGTCTGCAAGCACAACATGAGGTCGTGCGGGCGCGAGTCTTCTTTTTTCAGATAGTGGCAGTCGTTGGTGCCGGCGAGGGGGATGCCGAGTTTCTTATGGATGTCGAGGAGCCCGTCGTTGGCGATGCGCTGGTGTTCTAGCCCGTTGGCTTGCAATTCGAGATAATAATTGTCCTTACCGAAAATCTCGCGATACTCGCCCGCCGCTTTCGTGGCGCCGGCCAAATCCTTTTGCCCGATGAGATAGGCAACTTCGCCGCTCAAGCAACCGGACAGCCCAATGAGGCCTTCGTGGTGCTGCTGGAGAATTTCCTTATCCATCCGAGGTTTATAGTAGAAACCTTCAAGATAGGCTTTGCTCACGAGCTTGATCAGGTTCTGGTAACCCTTGAGGTTTGTGGCGAGCAGGATGAGATGGTAGTAGTCGTTGTGAGCGAGGTGTGAATTCTTCTCCAAGCGGCTGCCCGGCGCCATGTAGGCTTCGCATCCGATGATGGGTTTGACGCCGGCTTCCTTGGCCTTCCGGTAAAACTCCACCGCCCCGAACATGTTGCCGTGATCGGTCATCGCGACGGCCGGTTGCCCGAACGCCTTCACCTGTTGCATCAGGGGATCGATCTGATTGGCGCCGTCGAGGAGGCTGTATTGGGTGTGGAGATGGAGATGAACGAATTGTGATGCCACGGGGTCCGATTGTAGTGAGGGGCAAAGTTGAAGTCAAACAGACGAGGAGGCGGTCAGGGGAGGCTCCTTGCTCGCGCAACGCGCAGCCTGAGAAGGCCCTCGTTGGACGCGCGCAATTGGAGCCTCCCCCGGCCGCCTCCTCTCCCATTCTCCATTGACAGTTTTCGTTGTCGAGACTAGCCTGTCGCTGATTTTTGCGTCGATCACGATGTTCGGCGATTCCTGCGTGAGGACCGGAATCTCGACGCAAGACGTCTGGTCAACAGGTCGTTTGAATGGCGGAACCAAAAGACGAGAAACCGAAACTGCCGCTGGCTGGACTGATGGCGCTGTTGCTGGCCGCGGTGAGCAGCCTGATCATCTATCAGGTGCCCATCAAGACGTCGCGGCCGATCGATAAGGAGGCGGAGAAATCCGCCGCGGTGGTGCGGGATCGCGTCCAGTCGCGGCTTTGGCAAGATCCCTTCGAAGCGGTGGCGACTCATATCCAAAAAGAGAAGGCCACTGGAGACGAGGGGCATGGGCACCATGCCTCGCCGGGTCTGGTGGATGGAGGTGACACGGCCAAGGGGGCATTTCGCTTCCGCTTGATGCCGGTGTTTGTCGACGGGAGTCCCTATGCCAGCGGCGTGGAGTCGAGATTACGCGACCGGTATGCGCTGGTGTCGGCGCTGGGCGCGGCCGGGTATCTGCCGGAGTCCGGAGAATCCATCCGGTACTTTGAGTGGAAATCGACTACGGGCCAGCGGCCGATCGTACCGGCCGAATGGTTCGTGCCGGGCCCTCGGTTGTCGAAAACCGGTCAGGCAGGGACGCGCGACGCGCAGCCGATTCTCGTTCTCTGGTTGAAAGAGCAGGATCTCGGACCGAAACCGTTGCACGAGCTGGCGGCCCTTGTCGAGTATCTCAGGGGAGAGCTGAAGGTGACGCCTTCCGCCTATCAGGTGTTGGGTCCACGCACCTCCGGTTCGCTGAGTGCCATGCTGGAGGAACTCAAGCCGAACGCCGCGGCCAGCGATCCGGTTCAACCCTCCGCTTCAGCGTCTCAGCCGGTCGTTCCGGCTTGGTTCAAGGGCGCCGAATGGTACTCCTCCTGGGCCACGGCGGCTGACCCGGTGCTCTTAGGCGAGACGTTCCGGCCGACGGCCAAGCCGGTCGAGGATCGATTCTCGGATGCCGGTCTGAGGTTGATCCGGACGATCGGCACGGATGACGCATTGGCGAGCGAATTGGTGCTCGAATTGAAGCGCCGCAAGGTCGACGTAGCGGCTTCATCCAAGATTCCTCACATTGCGCTGATCTCCGAATGGGACACACTCTACGGGCGATCGTTGCCGCGCACGTTTGTGGCAGTCGCCAATCGCCTGGCGGAAGAAGCCGCAGCGAAGGAAACCCAAGCCGCTGCACAGAAGACACCCGTTCGGACGTTGGCACAGCACATGGATGCGCTTCGTGAGGAGCAGTATCCGAACTGGGTGCACCGCTATTCGTATCTGGCCGGCCTTGATGGCGAATTGCCGCCCAAGGAGAACGGGAAGGATGCGGGCGGCGCTAAGGGCAAACCGGGCGACAAGTGGTTAGGGGGCGAACCGGTGGTCGAGGATGTTCCTGTCGGTCGGAGCCAGCTCGACTATCTCCGTCGCTTGGTGGAGCAGTTGAAGCAGGAGGAGACCACTTCCGATGGCGAATTCAAAGCCATCGGTGTCCTGGGGAGCGACGTCTACGACAAACTCATGATCCTGCAGGCGTTGCGAAAGAACTTCCCCCACGCGTTGTTCTTCACGACCGATCTCGACTCCCGATTGACTCATTCGAGCCAATTGCCGTGGACGAGGAACTTGATTATCGCTTCCCATTTTGGCCTCGAACTCGGTCCCCGGCTGCAGACGCCGATTCCGCCCTTCCGCGACAGTTACCAGACGGCTCTGTTTTATACAGTGCTGCGCGCGGTGGGGACGCTCGAGGCCGTGACGGGTAGGGACGCCCTCCGGCTGTCCAACGGCGAGATATTTTCCGCCGACGTGATGCCGCGTGTCTATGAAGTGGGCCGGCATGGGGCGGTCGATCTCAGTCCGGACCCGGTGCGTGCGGCCTCCGCGCCCCCGAGTATCCATTTGCCGCGTGCCGACGTGGATCCGGCGACCGGCGCATTAACTCTGCCGTCGATGCGCACGATCGGCCTCCTTCTTTCCGCCGCCGTCCTGATGTTCTTCTGTGCGATGCTGATCAACAGCGAACTCTGGTCCTTGTGCCGGGGGCGGACGCTGGCAGGGCTCCTGGCTTTGCTGTCCCTGTCAGGCGTGATCGGGGTGGCCTTTGTGTCCGGCACCAGACTGGATGGAACCGGTGGAGAACCGTTGAGCTTCACCGATGGGATCAGCGTCTGGCCCACAGCGAGTCTGCGCCTGTTCGCGTTTGTGCTCGGCGTGATCTTCTTCGCCCATTCGTGGTGGCGATTGTGGGAAAGCGACGTGGCGCTCATCCGGAGATTTCGTCTTCTGCGACCCACCACGCCTGCTCCCCTCCGGTTCCGTTCCTTGATCGGTATCCATGACTGGCTCCCGCCCCCCTCCGGTCATGCCGAGGCGCGGCAACTCTGGCGCCAGTATCGTTGGCTCGGGCAATGGCCAGAGCGGGCCCAGCGGGTGGTGCCGCAGGTGATGCTGTATGTACTACTCGGCATTGTGCTGATGCTGCTCTCCGACTTTCCCGTCACGCCCTGCCGGGGCAAGGCCTGTTTTGCGCTCAACCACATCATCCTGGGATGCAGTGTCGTTGCCATGACGCTGCTGATGTTTTACGTGGTCGATGCGACCAGGCTCTGCCGCCGCCTGATTACCATCATGATCGGCACCACAATTGAGTGGCCGCGCCGGCTGCTCGCGCAGGAAGCGGCGAAATGGGAAGTGGATCAAGCCTATGTGCGCGAATGGCTGGGCATTCAATTCATCGCCAGACGGACGGCCGTCATCAGCGCCATGATTTACTATCCCTTTGTGATGGTCTTTCTGATGGCGGTGGCGCGGCACAGTTACTTCGATCGCTGGGATTTTCCGGCGGGCCTGGTGGTCATCTTTGCCCTCAATGCCGTCTATGCCTTCGGCAACGGCGTCCTCCTGCGCCGATCGGCCGAGGAGGCGAAACGGGAAGCGGTCCGGCAGTTGAAGCGCCGGCTCAAGGACCTGTCTGATGAACCCGCCATCAAACAGGTCCAACGGCGGCACATCGAGCGCATGGTCGAGCGGATCGAACAGATTCAGGAAGGCGCCTTTCTGCCATTCACCCAGCATCCGTTGTTTGGCGCGATTGCCTTACCGACGGGGGGCACCGGCCTGGTGTTCCTGCTGGAATATTTGGCCACGTTTTTTTGAGCAAGCGGATTGATCCTCAACGGAAGGAGCGAGCGGTGCACGTGCCTGTTGTGAGGACGGGGAAACCTGGCGGAGGGACGCGGTGAAGCCTGGCGCAATCGAACCTCGAGGAGCCGGGTCGGAACCGGCGTTGTTTTCCTATGGGTTCCGGCCGTTTTTTCTCGGCGCTGCATGGTTTGCGGGCTTGGCTGTGCCGGCCTGGATCGTCATGCTGGCGGCCGGACTCGGTGCGACCGGCTTGGCTGCACCTCGCGAATGGCATGTGCACGAAATGTTGTTCGGATTTCTCCCTGCGGTGATCACCGGGTTTGTGCTGACGGCCGTGCCCAACTGGACGGACCGCCCGGCCATTAAGGGACGCCTGCTGATGGGACTGTTCGCGCTGTGGCTTGCCGGGCGACTCGTTCTCGCGTGGCCTTGGCTCCCGCCGGTCCTGGCCGCCTGCATCGATGCCGCGTATCTTGTGATGTTGGCAGGACTGCTCTGGCGGGAAATCGGCGGGGGGAAAAGTTGGAGCCATGCGCCGATTGGGGTCTTGCTCACGCTCTATGCGGTCGCGAACCTGCTCTTTCATTTTTTTACTCTCACCGGCCGCGCGACGGATCTGCCCGAGCGTTTGGCGCTGGGATTGGACATGACGTTGCTGGCCTTCATCGGTGGTCGCGTGACGCCGAATTTCACTCGCGAGTTTCTGGTTCAGGCGCGCAGGCCGGAGAAACCGGCGCGATTCTCGCGGCTCGACATGCTGGCGATCGGGCTTGTCGCGTTCGGGTCGGCGATTTGGGCGATGTTCTCCCGAGAGGCCATGGCTGGGTGGTTGCTCCTTGTGGCCGGAGTTGTGAATCTGGCCAGGTTGGCGCGATGGTACGGCTGGTTGACATGGCGGGAGCCGCTGGTGTTCGTGCTGCACTGGGGTTATGCGTGGGTCGCCCTGGCGATGATCCTCATCGGTGGCGCCACGCTGAGCGCCGGCCTGGCGCAGGAAGATGCCGTACATGCCCTGACGACCGGGGCGGTGGGCGTGATGACGCTGGGGATTATGACTCGCGCGAGCCTCGGGCACACAGGACGCGCACGGCATGCCGACTCTGCGACGGTCGCCATGTATGCGCTCGTCACCTGCGGGGCGATTCTCCGGGTGATGGGGACCACCACCGGCCTGCCGACGACGCTTGTGCTGAGCTCAGCCGCGGCTTGTTGGAGCGGCGCCTATCTCCTCTTCGCCCTGGTCTATGGTCCGTATCTGCTGCGGCCGAGTCTGGATGAGTGAAGAGGACAGGCGTCTCATCCGTCACAAGTCCACCGGGAATCTGATCCTAAAGGCGCGCTGGATCTCGCTCTCGTTCAGGTCGAACCTGCTCGAGCCCCGAGGCCAGAACCAGCTGGCAATAAAACGCATCCGCGAGGGGCTGGAGGTTCACGCAATCGGCTTCGTTGTACGCGAGCAATAGGCTACGAGCCTCCTCATCTCGCTGATGCCGCCACCGGTTCCACTGGCGAACGGCATCCTCTCCCGAAAACCCTTGGAGCGCAGGTAGGCGGCTGATGCCCAGCCGGCGTTCAATGGCTTTGAGCCCGCCTCGATATCCCAGTTGCCGGCCGGCGCCGCAGAGATCGATGTGCGGCTGGTCCAGTGCCAGGTCCGGAAAGTGTGCCCGCAACATGGGGAGATCGAACGTCGAACCGCAAAATGTGACCAGGAGATCGTAGGGTGACAGTGCTTCTTGCAGGCGCAGGAGACTCAGCGATTCATTCCGCACGAGTGCCCTATACTGTCCCCGGCCATACAAGCCCACCACGGTGATTTGCCCGAACGAGTCGGTTTCGATATCCAGGTACAGCGCGCGGTCCCGGAGCCATTCATAGAGGCGCCACTGGTGACGAGCGGCCAGCGCGTTCGCAAAATATCGGCTGTCCTGCCGCGCAAACCGCTCCCGAGCTTCCCTGATCCGGTCGTCGAACAAGGCTTTGCGCGCGGCACTGAGGCCGCGGATCTCGCCGGTCGCCAGAAAACGATCCCAGGTGGAAATGCCTTGGCCCCAGAACCGCCGTTCCAAAGGCAGGCCGACACCGGGCAGCAGGCAGAAGGTGGAGGTCAGCATGACGATCACTCGAACGGTCGACGCAGCGTGCGAGATAGGGGTCGTGGAGTGGGGCGAGGAAGGGGCCGATGAGGCCTGATGGGGATGTCTACAGCTCCTCGCCGTATTTCAGGAAATGTTGTTCCTTGGCGCCGGCGATCCAATTGTCGTGGCGGATGCGATCCGGGAAGGTGTTGAGTTCCGACGCCATGTGTTCGACGTCTTGCTCCTTCCATTCGGCGATCTGCCGAAAGGTAAACATGCCCATGCGATTCAACACGCGTTCCATCACGGGTCCGATGCCGTGAATCTGCTTGAGGTCGTCTTTCTGGGCGGGACGTGATTTGCCGGCGCCTCGCGCAGGAGAGGAAGCGCTGTGCGATCCCGCTTCGGCAGCGCCGCTGGATTTCGCCTGTACCTGGTGCCGCTGGGCGACCCGGTATTCGACCAGCCGCTTGCGCAGCGCGCCGATTTCTTCTTCCCGTTCACTGACGTCCATCACGCGGCGCTCTTCCGCTTCGCGCAGTTGAAGCTCTTTTTTCTCGACCTCGCCCCGGAACACTTCCAATTCTTCCACCGTAGCGCGGAGACGTTGAATGTCCTGATCCCGCTGCTGGAGCGTTTCGGTGAAGCGTGTGAGGTCTTCTTGGGTCTGTGTTCTCAGGCGCGAGACTTCCGATTCCATCTCACCGATGTGTGACCGATGCCGGGCGAGTTCCTGATCCTTTCCTTGGATCGCGGCGGACGCGCGCGCTTTCTCCTGTTCAAGCTCCCGCTCCAATCGCCTGGTTCGTTCCTGGAACGGCTCCAACTCTTCGGTGCGCGCCCGCAAGCGGGCGATCTCGGCGTCTTTCGGCGCCAGTTGCTCCACCCAGGTCTTGAGCGTGGCGATCTCCTGATCCCGGCTGACCAGCAGGTCTTCGGCCTGTTCCATTTGCGTCTGCATGTCGGCGAACCCCGCCTGTTGCGCCTGGAACTTGTGTTCGGCGTCCTCGAGTTCCCGCCTGAGGGTATCCCGTTCGCGCTCGGCTGCGTGGAGGTGCACGCCTTTCTCGCGGACTTCGGTCTGCAGGGTTGCGAGTTGTTCGACCTTGACCGCCAGATCGGCGGTCAGGTCTTTGAGCGCCGCTTCGGACGTGATCATTTTCCCTTCCAGCATCTGGACGGCGGAGGTGCGCACTTTCAATTCGTGGTTGAGGGTGTCCAATTCATGCTCGCGGCCGCGCAGCCGGCTGGCGATTTCGGACAACTGTTGGCGCTTTTCCGACGTGGCAAAACTGCGCAGCAGCCACCCCATCATGAGCCCGATGGTCGCCGCCACCAGCAAGCATCCGATCATTTGCAGAATCAAGGCTCCCATACGTTCACCGTTCCTCTTTCACACGAAATTCGATCCGCCGATTCTTTTTCGACGCGGCGCGCGTCCGCTCTTGGCTCAAGGGACGGGATGCCCCATACCCGACGGCGGTCACGCGATTGGTCACTCCATGTTCAGTCAGATATTGTCGAACCGATTCGGCACGCGTCCGGCTCAGCTGGAGGTTGTAGTCCGGATCGCCATAGGCATCAGTATGGCCGCCGATTTCGATGACGGCCTCAGGCGAGCGCTTGAGCGCGGGTATGACTTTGTCGACGACCGCTCGTCCCTTGGGCGTCATCACGGCGCTGTTGCTTTCAAAGGCGATCTGTTCTCCGCGCAGGAGCTCATCCAGCCCTGCCTGCACCTGGGCGCGGGAAGCATGCGCAGCCGCAGGTGTGGAAGGGAGCGCCGGCGCCGGCGTGGATGGCGGGGAGGCGTGGCCTGCCGAGACGACGGTGAGCTGCTCCTGCACATGCATCGAGCTGCCGAGCAGCGAGGTCATCTCATGCACGAGTTTGGTTTTAGCTTCCCCGTTGGAGACGGCGCCCTTGATCGTCGCCGTCTGGCCGGACACCGACAGGCTGGCCTGATGCTGATGGAGGGCCGCCACCTGCGTCAGCAGCGCCGGCACCGCGGTTTCCCACGCGGCGGCTCCGCCGTCTTCCAGCACGACGAGGTTGTCGGTGACACGCAGCTTGAAGTGTTTGGCGAGTTCCTGCGCGCGCGCGACCGTCGCAAGTTTCGCGTCTTCGCTGCCCATCGCGCCGGACAGCGTCAGGTGCCCGTTGTCGATCTGCGCCGTAAGCGCGGGGTGACCGGTTGCTGACGTGGTCACGGGCAAGTGCCGGGGGATACAGATGAGCGCTAACAGTGTGAGAGCGAACAGCCCAACGCCGAAAATAATTCCGCGCGACATGCGCCAGCCCTTATGGCCCCGGGGACAAGGCCTCGCTGCGGCGTCGTACGCCGCAGGATCGGTGTGATTCCAAGACTTCGAGTGTTACTTCATTTCCTCAGCGCGCCGCGCCATGCGGCCACTTATGAATTGCGAAGGGTATCACATCGCCTGAGCGCATGCTAGCCTCGATTCGCCGTCACCGTGCCGCTTGTCATGTACCTACCAGGTCCCGAACCGCACCCGCGGCGATGCATGGCTACGCTCGCTCGGCTTGCAGTGGCGCCGAGGCTTCTGCTATTGTCACGGCGTTTTTTCGTCCAATGTGATCCCACCCACACGATATCCATAGTTGAAGGAGTTCATCATGGCCAGCATTGCGCGGGCACTGATCAGTGTTTCTGACAAGACCGGAGTTGTCGAGATGGCCAAGGGATTGGCGGCCCTCGGCGCGGAAATATTATCCACCGGCGGTACGGCCAAGGCCTTGCGTGACGCGGGCCTGGCGGTGACGGATGTGGCTGCCTACACGGGATCGCCGGAGATTCTTGACGGTCGCGTGAAGACCTTGCACCCGAAAATTCACGGCGGGTTATTGGGGCGCCGGGGTGTGCCCGATCACGTCAAGCAGATGCAGCAACACGGCATCGGCAACATCGACGTGGTCGTGGTGAATCTGTACCCCTTCGAAGCGACCATCGCCAAACCTCATTGCCCATTTGAAGAGGCCATCGAGAACATCGATATCGGCGGGCCGTCGATGTTGCGCTCCGCCGCGAAGAACCACGAGGATGTGCTCGTCGTGGTCGATCCGGTGGACTATGCCCGTGTGCTGGACGCGGTGAAGGCCGGATCCGTCACGCCGGCTCTACGGCGCGAACTGGCGATGAAGGTATTTCAACACACGGCGCGGTATGACAGTTTGATCGCCGGGTACCTCGAAAAGCAGGTGCAGGGGAGTGAGGTGAAGTTTCCCGCCATGCTCTCGTTGCAGTTCGAGCGGGTGGAGACGCTGCGCTACGGAGAGAATCCGCACCAGCAGGGCGCCTTCTACCGTGAATTGCACGCCAAGGAGCCGGCGGTGTCGCGCGGCAAGATCCTGCATGGCAAAGCCATGTCCTACAATAATTTCCTGGATGCCAATTCGGCGCTCGAGCTCGTGAAGGAATTCGACGAGACGGCCGTGGCGATCATCAAGCACAACAATCCCTGCGGCTGCGCGCTCGGCGCCACGCCGGTCGAGGCCTATGTCAAAGCGCGCGCAACCGATCCCGTGTCGGCATTC
Organism: uncultured Nitrospira sp.; assembly: GCA_902500995.1. Lineage (GTDB taxonomy): Bacteria > Nitrospirota > Nitrospiria > Nitrospirales > Nitrospiraceae > Nitrospira_A. Next base: position 63,013 of record CABVSR010000017.1, on the reverse strand, counting down.
GGCGGTGTCCTTGCGTTCAACCGCCCGGTGGATCTGGCCGCGGCGAAAGAAATCACCTCGACCTTCGTGGAAGTGGTCATCGCGCCGGCATTTACCGAGGAAGCCTTGGCCGAACTCAAGCGGAAGAAGGACCTCCGGCTGCTGGATGTCGGCCCGCTCAGCAAAGCGACGGCCGAAGGGTATGATCTCAAAAAGCTGGTCGGTGGACTGATCGTGCAAGACCGTGATTTGGGCGTCATCAAGGACATCAAGTCCCTGGCGGTGCCGACCTCGCGCAAGCCGACCGAGCAAGAATATGCCGCCTGCGCCTTTGCCTGGATGGTCTGTAAGCATGTGAAGTCGAATGCCATCATTTACGGCCGGCCGGGTGAGATCGTGGGCATTGGGGCGGGCCAAATGAGCCGCGTGGATTCGGTGAAACTGGCCGCCATGAAGGCTCAATCGTCCGTGAAGGGCTGCGTGATGGCGTCCGACGCGTTCTTTCCGTTCCGCGACGGCATCGATGCGGCGGCAGAGGCGGGCATTACCTGTGTCATTCAGCCTGGTGGATCCATCCGCGACCCCGAAGTGACCAAGGCTGTGGATGAACATGGGATGGCGATGATTCTCACGGGGATGCGACACTTCCGCCACTGATCGGCGACTGAAAATGGCCATCAGCTGCGTTCTCGTTCGTCCATTCGTCTCAACGTACCCAGCGGGTACGCCTCGACGTCTGGTCTCTCTGCGGCCTTGCTGAGTGACCATTTTGAGTCGCCTCCGTCGCAACATTATTGCGATGTCTGTGGTCGGATCATTCCGTTTGTGTACCTGATGTAAAGGTTGAGCTGTGAAAATTCTGGTGGTCGGCAGTGGCGGACGGGAACATGCGCTGGTCTGGAAGATTGCTCAGAGCCCGCGAAAGCCGCAGATCTTTTGCGCGCCGGGCAATGCGGGTATCGATGGCCTCGCGACCTGTGTGCCGATCAAGGCGGACGACATTGCCGGGCTCAAGGCCTTCGCCCTCAAGGAGCAGATCGATCTGACCGTCGTCGGTCCCGAAGCCCCGCTGGCGCTCGGGATTGCCGACGAGTTCAGAAAGTCGCGCTTGAAAATTTTCGGGCCCACGAAGGCTGCTGCGCGCTTGGAATCCAGCAAAAGTTTTTCCAAGGACGTCATGGCCGCCAATCGGATTCCGACGGCGGCGTCGCAGAGCTTCGAGCAGATGGATGAGGCGCTGGCCTATTTGGATGTTCAGCCTGTTCCTATTGTCGTGAAGGCGGACGGCCTGGCCCAGGGGAAGGGCGTGGTTGTGGCGACGACTCGTGAGCAGGCCAAGCAGGCCGTACGCGATGCCATGGAAAAATCCGTCTTCGGCCAGGCCGGTCAACGGGTCTTGATCGAAGAGTTTCTCGACGGTGAAGAACTGACCATCATGGCCTTCACCGACGGGAGCACCGTCGTCCCGATGATTCCGGCGCAGGACCACAAACGGATCGGCGACGGTGATGCCGGGCCCAATACCGGCGGCATGGGTGCCTATGCTCCGGCTCCCATTGCGACCGCGGCGATTCGGGAGCAGGTCACGCGCGAGGTGCTGCAACCGACAGTCGACGCGATGGCCCGCCTGGGTTGTCCCTTTCAAGGGGTGCTGTACGCAGGCCTGATGATCGTCCGCGGCGTGCCCTACGTGTTGGAATTCAACGCGCGCATGGGAGATCCGGAAACCGAAGTCGTCTTGCCCCTATTGAAAACCGATTTGCTGGAGGTGATGGATGCCGTGGTGGAACATCGTCTCGATCAGCTCCCGGTGGAATGGCGGCAAGACACCGCGGTCTGCGTGGTCATGACGTCACCGGGTTATCCCGGGTCCTACCAGACGGGATTTCCCATTCAAGGGTTGCCCAGTCTCTCGAGCACGTCCCCCCTTGCCGTGTTTCACGCCGGAACCAGGCGGGAAGCCGGGCAGGTGGTCACGGCCGGGGGAAGGGTCTTGGCCGTCGCGGCGTGGGCCCCGTCCTTAGTGGAAGCGCGGGCACAGGTGTACCAGGCCGTGCCGGGGATCACCTTCCAGGGCCGCCACTATCGAACCGACATCGCGCATCGAGCCCTTCCGCGCCAGGCTTGATCGATTGCGGCAGGCCGAGAAATGGCGCTCGTTCTTCCCTTCACCGACACCACCTGCGAAAGCATCCTCCCGCAGGTGCGGCGCGTGCTGGCAACGCAGGGGCTTCTCGCGCTACCGACCGAGACCTATTATGGCCTAGCCGTTTCTCCTACCGACGAGACTGCGGTGCGCCGGCTGATCGAGCTCAAAGGCCGGCCGCCCGAGAAGCCGATTCTCGTGCTCATCGGCGGCCGCGATCAGTTGCGTTCACTGGTCGCCTCGATTCCTCCGGCCGCCGCGGTGCTGATGGATCTGTTATGGCCGGGGCCCTTGACCATCGTGTTTCCCGCCGCGGCCGGCTTGTCGCCGTTGCTGACGGCGGGCACCGGCACGATCGGGATTCGATGGTCACCGCTCGCGACACTGCAGCGCCTGCTGATGCAGACCGGTCCTCTGACCGGCACCAGCGCCAATCGGTCATCTGAACCGCCTCTCGATGAGGCCGAATCGGTGCAGCGGGCGCTCGGGCCGCGCCTTGATCTCATTCTCGATGGCGGACGCACGCCGGGCGGCTCTGCCTCGACCATCGTGGATGCGCGCGACCAGCCGCGCCTGTTGCGAGCCGGGCTGTTGCCGGTGGAGCGAATCCGGGCGGCTCTGGCACCACGAGGGTTCACACTTTCAACATGATTTGACGGTGCGTTGTGGGTATAATTCACCCCCATGGGAGGACCACGTATGCAGATGCGTTCACGTCGCGCGGTGATGGGATGGTCGATGCTCGGATTCAGCAGTCTCTTGCTGCTGGCAGGATGTGACTTCTGGCCGCCCGCTCTCCAGGCCCAGATCGAGCAGTTGCATGCGGAGGCCCAGCAGGCTGCGGCCGACAAGGCGCTCTTGCAGAATCAGCTCAACGCCGCCAACAAGGCGAAAGAAGAACTGCAAATTCGCGTGGAAGATCTGACGCGCGTGAATAAAGAAAAGTCGGCCATGATCGCCAATCTGGAGCACACGATTGCGGCCGCGAGGGAGCGCGCCGTCAAAGCCGTCAAGGCTCCTGCCGCGAAACCAGCCGTGAAGAAACCGGTCAAACCCGCGCCGAAGGCGAGCGTGAAATCCCCTGCGAAATCCTCCCCGGTCAAGAAGTTCAAACCCACCCAGCATCGCTAGAGACGCTGCCGGTCAGGTCCCAAGACCGCTAGACGGATCACGGTTTCCCCTATCAGCACGATCGGGCGAGGCGATCCCTTGGTCGAAAGAGTTCGCCGATCAAGGTTTATTTGTGGATGACGTGGACGAGGACGAGCTGGAGGAGCCGGCAGCGGATGTACTCGTGCCGGTCGACGAAGGGGTGCTGGTGGTGGTCGAAGGCGCAGGCGCGGCAGGCGCCGAGGTCGAAGCCGGACTGGCGCTCGTCGAGTCGGAGGTGGCCGGGGCTTTCGCCGTCTCCGTACCCGCCGCCGCCGGCTTGTCCGAGGTATCGCTGCCTCCGGGCTTCATTTTGTCCGAGTAGTCGGTGATATACCATCCGCTGCCCTTGAACATGATCGCGGGGGGTGAAATCAGTTTCGTGACTGCCTTCCCGCAGCGCACGCATTCCTTGATGGGATCGTCCTTGATACTTTGCTTCACCTCGAACCGGTGTTCGCAGCTGCCACATTGATACTCATAGATCGGCACGGGTCTTCCTCCTCTGATCGTCCGGTGTCGCTTGTGGTTCTCTGGCTCGATTGGTTGTCTGCAGCACCTCTCTTCTTCATAACCTCGTGGAGGCCGGAATCAAGAGGCGATCGGGCACATGGCTGTGCGTTCAAGACAAGCGGCGGAGTGCCGCTTCAATACGGGTCAATCCGCGTTCAATGGCCTCCATGGAAGTCGCATACGACAACCGGATATGCACATCGCTTCCAAACGGTTCACCCGGCACCAGCGCCACCTGCGCTTCATTGAGAAGATACGTGGCCAGGTTCGCCGCTGAACCAATCGGTTGATCCTTCCACCGCTTCGCCAGCACACCACTCACATTCGGAAACGCGTAGAAGGCTCCGGTCGGCATGCGGCAGGTCACGCCGGGCATCTTGTTCAAGCGTTCGACCATCAAGCGTCGCCGCCGGTCGAATTCCGCCACCATCGTCGTGGTAAAGGGATTGCCGAGACGGAGCGCCGCCACCGCGGCTTTTTGCGAAATGGAGCAGGGGTTCGAGGTACTTTGACTTTGGATATTCGCCATCGCCGTCAGTAAGGGTTTCGGTCCTGCGGCATACCCGATCCGCCAGCCGGTCATCGCATAGGCTTTCGACACCCCGTTGATCACCACCGTGCGTGCCGCGACTTCCGGGCTCAAGCTGGCGATGCTGATGTGCTGCACGCCGTCGTACAGCACCTTCTCGTAAATCTCATCTGAAATGATGACCAGGTCATGGCGCAAGGCGACGGCCGCGATGCGTTCCAGGGTGTTCCGGTCGTAGGTGGCCCCCGTGGGATTGCAAGGGCTGTTGACGATAATCGCTTTGGTGCGCGGCGTAATCACGGCCTCCAGCGCATCTTGCGTAATGGTGTACCCATCCTGTTCCCGGGTCTGAAGCAGGACCGGAGTGGCGTCGTTCAGCAGGGTTTGGTCCTGATACGAAACCCAGAAGGGCACGGGAATAATCAATTCGTCGCCCGCCTCCAACAACGCTTCCGCGACGTTGTACAGCGAATGTTTGGCGCCGCAGGACACCAGAATCTGGGACTTGTCGTAGTGCAGCCCCTGTTCCTCTTTCAACTTGTCGGCGATGGCCTGGCGCAGTTCATCGATGCCGGACGACGGCGTGTATTTCGTAAAGCCGGCGCGGATCGCGGCTTCAGCCGCGGCTTTGACCGGTTCCGGCGTATCGAAGTCCGGTTCTCCGGAGGCGAAATCGATCACGTCGAGGCCTTGTGCCGCCATGGCTTTCGCTGTGGCGGTAATGCTCAGGGTAGGAGAGGGCACAATACGTCCGACACGGGCTGCCAGTTTCATCCTTTGAAACTCCGCATTCGTTCTTGGAGCCTCCGCGCCACTTCCGGGTGCACAAAGTCTTGGAGTGACCCGCCGTGGCTGGCGACATCCTTAATAATGGTGGAAGAAAGATAGGAATATTCTTCGCTCGGCATGAGAAACACCGTTTCCACGGTTTCCGCCAGTTTTCGATTGACCAGGGCCATCTGAAACTCGTGCTCGAAATCGGAAATCGCGCGCAGTCCCCGCAGAATAGCATGGGCGCCGCTCGTGCGCACAAAATCCACCAGCAGGCCTTCGAACGTGGTGACCTCCAGGTTCGGAAGATCCTTCGTGACCAGGCGCACCATGTCCAATCGTTCCTGCGTACTGAACAGGGGATGCTTGCTCGGATTGGGAGCGATGGCCACGATGACCCGTGCGAACATCCGGAACCCGCGCCGGATGATGTCACTGTGCCCATGCGTGATCGGATCGAATGTGCCGGGATAGACGGCGGTTTTCATGCCGGGTGGAGTTCTCCCGGCGTCAGGTGGAATCGGGTCAGCGCAGTGTCGCCGTAGTCGTAGCGCTTCACCAGAGAGAGTGGCCCCAGCACAGCAGGGATGTCCGCTTTCCGTCCATGTTCCAGGATGAGGATGGCGTGGTCCGCCAGCCATCCTGCGGGCCACCCCGCCGCCAGATGAATGAACTCAGCCGTGAGGTGATAGGGAGGATCACAAAACACAATGTCGTAGGGGCCCGACCACTGAGTGCCGCGACGGAAGAACTGGCTCACCTGACAGGCGCAGATGTTGGCGGATAGCTCCAGGCCGCATTGCCGGAGATTCGATTGGACCAGGCGCAAGGCGTCTCGATCAGCCTCCACAAAGGTCACATGCGCCGCGCCGCGGCTCAGGGCCTCGATCCCAATCGAGCCGGTTCCCGCATAGAGGTCGAGGACGCGCGCCCCAAGGATTCGTTCGCCAAGAATTGAAAATAAGGCTTCTTTCACGCGGTCGGAGGTCGGGCGGATGACCTGTCCTTTGGGACCCAGCAACCGTCGGCCCCGATGAAGCCCAGCGATGACGCGCATGATCGTGTTAGGTGAGAGCCATTCGTCACTGGCTAAGAAGTGAGAGAATGTAACACAGCGTTTTTGAAGGGGTCAAGGATGGACGGAGCGCGGTGAGGCACGGCGAGGAGCGGGAAAGGTCTTCTCCCCGCCGCGGGGCGGGGAGCGCTGTAGACGTCACGGAAGGGTTCACGCGCTTTGACGCGTGGCAGGAGGCTCGCTATAATCGGGCGACACCAAGACTCGGTTCACGCGGGCTGAGGAGGTGGCCACATCCTGGGCTGTCACACCACCACATCACACAGCAAACAGAGCGATGGTACGTACTCAGCGAGTCGCTACCGGTTGCGCGTCGCGAGCGGCGAGGCTCTTTCTGCGATTGGCCGAAATGGTTCGATCAATGATGGCGCCGCAGTTGATGCATTTCCAGGCGTAGAAAATGAGGAAAAAGTCTGAGAACCGTTCCAACATCATCATGCCTTTGCACTTCGGACATTCCATTGTTTCCTCCTGGGTGGTGACGTTTACAGCTGTGTCTGCTCTCAAGCAAGAGCTGCACCAAATTGTCAAGTTGTGATATTTCAATTGGTTACGCAGTGAAAGCGCCATACATGACAGTCTTCTGGCGTCAAGTCTCCGGCACAAAAAGGTGCACGCTGACATTTTTTTGTCGTGAAAGGCAGGCATGACGCTCAAACAGACAGCCCGTGGGATCGGGGAATGGCCGGAAACTGAACGGCCGCGTGAACGCTTGCTCAGCGAGGGGGCGGAGAGCCTCTCCGATGCGCAACTGTTGGCGATTTTGTTGCGTGTCGGCCGGCAGGATGCCTCGGCCGTCAAGGTCGGCATGGAAGTGCTGAGTCGTGTCGGGGGCATTGTCGGACTGCTGCATTGCAGCGCCGAAGAGCTTTATGCGATTGCCGGTGTCGGGCCGGCGAAGGCGGCACAATTGAAAGCGGCGGTGGAGTTGGGGAAACGCGCCGTCTCCGCGCCATTGACGACCGGGACTCGCATCAACTCCAGCGCGGATGTGTTTAAGCATTACCACGCGCGTTTGCGGGATCTGCGCCATGAGATTTTTGCCGTGGTCTTGCTGGATGCCAAGAATCAGGTCATTCGCGATGTCACGATTTCGGAGGGCAGCCTGACGCTGAGCATCGTCCATCCACGGGAAGTCTTTATTCCCGCCATGCGCGCGTCGGCCGCCGGAGTCATTTTTCTTCACAACCATCCCAGCGGCGATCCCACCCCGAGCCAGGAAGATCGGGTGCTGACGGCCAGGCTCGTGTCGGCCGGCGCGTTGTTGGGCATTCAGGTCCTCGATCACCTCATCGTAGGGGACGGTCGTTATGTCAGTTTTGCCGACCAGGGATGGCTCGGCGGAGAGTCATTGAAAGCATGACCCGCCATACCCGGTGCGCAACTCGCCTCACGTCGCCGGGCAGGAGGGCGCAGATCGAGAAAGGATGGGATAGCCGACCAAGCTCTTTCTAACCAGGCCCACAGCGGCCGACGACTAGCGGAGGAGGTCATGATGAATGTTCCCCTCACCGAATCCATCAGAAATGTGGCTGTGGTATCGAACGCGGGATCGGGCAAAACCTCATTAGTCGAAGCGCTCGCCTGCTGCGCAGGCAGTCTCACCTCTCCCGGCTCGATCCAAGCCGGAAACACGGTCTCCGATTTCGAACCCGAAGAGATTCATCACCGGACGTCGCTGCACACGGCTGTGGTTCGCTGCCTCTGTGAGGACAGGGTGCTCAATCTGCTCGACACGCCGGGATCGCCCAGTTTCACGGCCGAAACGCGAGCGGCGTTGCGCGTGGCTGATGGAGCGGTGCTGGTCGTGAATGCGGCCATGGGAGTACGGAGCGAACTGCAGCGCCTCTGGGGGCTCATCCGGGAAGCCGGTCTGCCCTGCATCGTGTTCGTGAATGATCTGGATAAGGAGGGGACGGCCTTCGCGGCGATGTGTGAACACCTGACCAAAGAACTGGAGATGCCCGCGGTTCCCTTGATACTCCCCAAAGGAGAGGCCGCGGAGTTGAACGGTACCGTCGATCTGCTTCAGAACTGCGTCGTCACCACACGGCCGGATCGCGCGCACGCCGAGCTGTCTCCGATTCCGTCCGAGTGGCGCGAGCGCGCCGACCAGGGGCGGCGCCGCGTGATGGAGCTGGTGGCCGAAAGCGACGAAGCGTTGCTGGAACGCTACCTGACCGATGGGACCTTCACGGACGCCCTGTTGCTGGAAGGACTGCGAGCCGCGGTCCACCGAGGAGCCCTCGTTCCCGTGGTCGGAGGATCGGCGTTGCGCAATGTGGGGGTGCAGACATTGTTACAGAGCCTGCTTCATCTGATGCCGTCGCCGGCCGCTCGAGCCCGGATCGCGCCGGTGCTGGGGGTGGCGGCCACTGAAGGCTCGCCGTCGGTGACGAGAGAGCCGGCGGCTACTGCGCCCTTGTCGGGACTCGTGTTCAAGACCATTATTGATCCATTCGTCGGGCGCTTGTCGTACGTGCGGCTCTACTCGGGCACCTTGGAGGCCGACAGCAATGTGTACAATGCCACGAGGCAGGTCCGGGAGCGCGGTGGGCATCTGTTTGCGATATTCGGGAAAAAATACACCCCAGTTCCGCGCGCGGTTGCCGGCGATATCGTGGCGATCGCAAAGCTGAAAGACAGCCTGACCGGCGATACGCTCTGTGACGAACACGCGCCGATCACGTTACCCGGGATTTCCCTTGGTCGGCCGGTGATGTCGTTTGCGATCGAGCCGAAATCCAAATCTGACATCGAAAAGGTGAGTGTCGGGTTGCACAAGTTGATTGAGGAAGACCGGAGCCTGGAATTCGTCCGTCACATTGAAACGAAAGAAATGGTGCTGAGCGGAATGGGCCAGCTGCATATCGATGTTACGCTGGAAAAGCTGCATCGCAAATACGGCGCGGACGTGGTGCTTCACGCGCCCAAAATTCCGTATCGCGAAACGATTCGCAGCGTGGCCCAAGCGCAAGGAAAGTATAAAAAACAGACCGGCGGCCATGGCCAATACGGGGATTGCTGGATCGAGGTCGGCCCGCTCCCGCGCGGCCAGGGATTTGAGTTCGTGAATAAAATTGTCGGCGGCGCCATTCCCCGCAACTTCGTGCCGGCCGTCGAGAAGGGAGTCGTCGAGGCACTGCATGAGGGGCCCCTCGCCGGGTATCCCGCCGTCGATGTGCGGGTGACGGTCTATGACGGTTCGTACCACGTGGTCGATTCCTCTGAAATGGCCTTCAAGATTGCCGGATCGATGGGCGTGAAGAAGGCGCTGGAAGCGGCGCACCCGATCCTCTTGGAGCCGCTGATGACGGTCGAAGTCGAGGTTCCTACCGAATGCGTCGGCGCGGTGCTGGGCGATCTCAACGCCAGACGCGGGCGGATTGTGCTCGTGGAGGCCAGCGGCCATATGGAGACCATCAAGGCCCTCGTGCCCCAGGCAGAAATGGTCAGTTATGCCACGGCGTTAAATTCGATGACCGGCGGGCAAGGCAGTTACGTGATGGAATATGCTCACTATGAAGAGGTGCCGCGAGAGCTGGCCGGTCGGATCGTGGAGGAGCATAAAGCGGAGCGCCACGGAGTCGTGGCCCATTGACGAGCCGCTTGCCGCGGTGACCCGACACTGTGGGTAAATGTGCTCAGTGATCGGCAGGTTTCAGCACGACGTAAAACGCCCGCCCTTCGCGCAGAACACGGAGGAGAATCGTGTCGCCGCGTTTGACCTTGGCGACCGCGACGGTAAATTCTCCGACCGTGCCGGTATCGACACGGTTGACCTCCTTGATCAAATCGCCCTCCCGCAACCCTTCCGCCTGGGCGAGGCTTCCCGCGTCCACCTTCGAAATCAGCACGCCCCGGCTCTCATTCAGGCGAAACTTTTCGGCGAGACCAGCCGTCAAATCCTGAACGTCGATGCCCAACTTCAAGTCCGTGCGACTTTGCGGCAATGAGGCCGTGACGACCGTATCCCGGCGCTCGCTCAGGGCGACTTGGAGAGTGATGCGTTTCCCGTCGCGCACGACTTCGACGCGGGTGGTCGAGCCGGGGTCCAAGGCCGCAACCAGGCGCGACAATTTGTTCGGGGTATCCACGAGCGCGCCATCCACCTTGGTAATGACATCACCGGGCTTGATGCCGGCCAAGGCCGCCGGATCTCGTTCGAACACTTCATTGACCAGGACGCCTTCGTTCTCATCTACGCCGAACTTGCTGGCCAGATCCGGCGTCAGCGGTTGCAACCCGACGCCCAGCCAGGCCCGCACGACTTTGCCCTTGGCGATCAGCTGGTTCATCACCTGTTTCGCCATGTTGGACGGAATGGCAAAGCCGATGCCCTGCGCAAAATTGATGATCGCCGTATTGATGCCGATGATGTCGCCACGGAGGTCGAAGAGCGGCCCGCCGGAGTTGCCCGGATTGATCGACGCATCGGTCTGAATAAAATTTTCGTAACGGGAGAGGTTGATATTCTCGCGTCCGATGCCGCTGACCACACCCAGGGTGACGGTGCGGTCCAGGCCGAACGGATTGCCCACGGCCAGCACCCACTGTCCGACCTTCACGCCGGACGAGTCGCCGAAATGGGCGGCGGGGAGGGGATGGTCCGCCGTCACTTTCAACACCGCCAGATCGGTATCCGGATCCTTCCCGATCACTTGCGCGAAGAGTTTCGTTTTATCTGAAAGGCGGACCTCCACCTCCGCGGCATCGCCCACCACATGGTTATTCGTAATGATATGGCCCGCCGCATCGACGATCACGCCAGAACCGGAGCCGGTCGAGCTGGGCATCCGGTCTCCGGATCCGTCGCGCGCCCGGCCGGTCGGCTGGATCGGAAAGATGCTCACGACCGACGGTTTGGCCTGTTCAGCCAGGTCGGTAATGACGGTCTGCAGTTCTTCCAGCAGGCGCAATCCGGGAGATGCCGCGCGCGGGGCGGGAGCCACATCAGCGGCGGCCACGGTCGAGAGCGGCAGTCCAATCCACGAGCCGGCGAGGACAAGTCCGGCCAGCATCGCGGCTGAGAAGAAAATCGGTGTCTTCATGGCGGGCAAGCTCCGAGGGCCATACCAGTGCAGTAAACGGTGCCTCAGAATACCAGATTTTCCCGCGACGGCGAAAGGAGCGGTCAGGCGGATTTCGATGCAGCCGGCTGCTGGAAATGCGGCAACCAATGCACGAGGTCATGGCGGAGGCCGACGAGGATCACGATGTCATCCGGACGAAGGGTCATGGTCTGGGAGAGCGGCAAGAGAAACGGTCCGCGAAAGACCGCGACGATGCGGGTCGCGGCAGGCAAGTCGAATTCGCCGATCGGGTGGCCGATGACCGGCGCGCCACGGGCGACCACCACGCGTTCAATGCCGGCGTCGCGCAGACCCAGTTCGCGCTGCATTGTCAACAGATCTTCGTGAGCCAGTTCGATCTTGAGCTCCCGAATCTGGCGTTCAACGACTTGCAGGGCGGCTTGTTGTCCCTTGATCCGATCTGAGGCCGTGCGGATTGCGTCTTGCAGCATGGCCAATTCGGAAGCTGCTGGATGCATTCCAGCCGCTGGTTTGGCAGCCAGCGCGGCGACGCGCTGTCCGATGTGCCGGTGAATGGCGTGAGTCTGGTTCAGAATCGCGGTGGCCTGGCTATGGAGGCGCAGGATATGGACCTTGCGGTTGACGCGTTCCGCGATGGCGACAATCGTTTCGTACAGCGCGCTGCCGGTGAGGAACAGTTCTTTGCGGATGCGCGCCAGCAGCTCAAAAGACAGCATCGGTTTAATGTCTGATAAGATGTATTATGTCAACTTGACTGTCCGATTCGAGATTCTGTTCCGCTCCACAAACGAATCAGATTGTCTTTGTGCCGTATCCAGATCAAGAGACTGACGACAGAGGCAAATCCGATAAACGTCCAGGATCGATGGAAGAACAACGCGACGATCGGAAACAGGCCGAAGGCGAACAGCGCGCCTCCCGAGGAATACTTCCACAGCAGCACCGCGCCGATCCAGAGTGCCATCAGGGTGAGTCCAACCCACGGGGCCACACCCAGTGCCGCCCCGAGCGCCGTGGCCACGCCCTTCCCGCCTTTCAATCCGAGAAACACCGAGTGCAAATGACCCATGATGGCAGCCAGGGCGACCCCTAACAGCGCGGCCTCTTGATTCAGGCTCATGGTCGCCACCCACCCGGCCAGCCAGCCTTTGCCAATGTCTCCGAGCAGTGTCAGGATCCCGGCTTTTTTCCCGCTCACACGCAGGACATTGGTGAAGCCGACGTTTTTGCTGCCGGCCGTGCGCGGATCGACGGCGCCCAACAGGCGCGACACCACGACCCCGAAAGGAACCGACCCGAGGAGATAGGCAAGGAGGATGAGAACACCGATGAGCCAGGGACTGTCCATCACCGGGTGATCGTCGCCGGGTTGTCCACCTAGAGACCTTTTGCCCCGACCTGACGCCAGAAGCTCCAGACATATTGTGCGCCCGACACATATCCCAGGATCAGAGAGAGGTAGAGCGTCACGATGCCGGCCAGATGCAGATTGCCGATGGCCTCCACCACGGTGCCTTCCAGCACCAGCAGGACGATGGCGATGACCTGCAAGGCCATTTTGTATTTGCCGGTGACTTCGGCGGACATGATCAATCCCTCGGAGGCTGCGATCGCCCGCAGGCCGGTCACGGCCACCTCCCGGGCAATGATCAAAATCGCCACCAGCGCGCTGACCCGATCGACCTGCACCAGGAGAATCAAGGCCGACAGCACGAGGAGCTTGTCGGCAATGGGATCCAGAAGGCGCCCCAGCTTCGTAATCTGGCCGGTTTTTCTGGCCACGTACCCGTCCAGCAAATCCGTCACGGCCGCCACCACAAACACGATGGCGGCGCTCAAGGCACGGTCCGGCGTGGGATCGATCAGTAACATGACGAACACCGGAATCAGCAGAATCCGGACGAGCGTCAGTACGTTCGGCAGGTTGACGTTACTTTCCTGCCCGGCCGACCGCATCAACACCAATCCTGCTTCTTTCCAGCTCTCTCCCATAGTCTCGCCGTCCCTGTCTTCGGGGCTCCCCTATACAATGCCGTGTTTGAGCAGGTCATGCAAGTGAATCACCCCCGCCAGGCGTTGCTGGTCGTCTACGACCACAAGCGCCGTAATCGTATGGCGTTCCATGATCGCCAGGGCGGTAGAGGCGAGTTCATCCGGGCCGATGGTTTTAGGGGCCCGGTGGCGGTTGTCCTTGGCGGGACGTTTATGCATCGGATTGGCCAGATCCATAGCCGTCGCCGTCGTAAAATCACCGCCTCGCTGAAGGAACCGTCGCAGGTCGCCGTCTGTGATGATCCCGATCACTGCGCCGGCCTCGTCGAGGACCGTCGTCATCCCGAGCCGTTTCCCGGTCATTTCAAGAATCGCTTCGGAACCGGGCGTGTGGGGTTTGACGTGCGGCACGTCCGACCCCCTGTGCATCAGATCCTGCACTTTCACGAGCAAGCGGCGACCCAGTGTGCCACCCGGGTGAAATTGCGCATAATCCTCCTGCTTAAATCCACGCTTCTGCAGGAGGGCGATCGCCAGAGCGTCTCCCATCGCTAAGGTGGCCGTGGTGCTGGCTGTGGGTGCGAGGCCCAGCGGGCAGGCTTCTTCGCTGACCGAGACATCCAGGGCCACGTCGGAGTTCTTGGCGAGCGTGGAATGCATCCTTCCGGTGAGGGCGACCACCGGGATATTGATGCGTTTGACGAAGGGCAGCAATTGCAGGACCTCCTGCACCTCGCCGCTGTTCGAAATCGCAATCATCACATCATGCCGGGCGACCATCCCCAAGTCGCCGTGGATGCCCTCCGCCGGGTGCAGAAAAAACGACGGGGTGCCCGTGCTCGCCATGGTCGCTGCGATTTTTTGACCGATGAGCCCGGATTTTCCCATCCCGGAAATGACCACTTTGCCTCGACAGCGATACAGCAGGTCGACCGCTTTGGCGAAACGTTCATCGAGACGGGCAATCAGGTCCTGGACCGCCCGAGCTTCGATTTCCAGGACACGCCTCCCCTCCTGCACGCCGGCATCCTGTTGAGGGCGTCGAGCGGCACGCTTTGGCGCCGGTGATGTCGCGGACCCGCTTATCGTGCGGCTGCGTCGCATATCCGTAATACCCGTTCGAGCAGTGATTGAAGCGCATGAAGCGGAACCATGTTCGGTCCATCGGATAACGCGGAGTCCGGATCAGGGTGGACTTCCATGAAAAACCCGTCGCAGCCGGCTGCTGCCGCCGCACAAGCCAAGGGTTCGACGAATTCACGCTGGCCGCTGGATTTCGTGCCGCCTCCGCCGGGAAGCTGCACACTGTGCGTGGCGTCGAAGACCACCGGATAGCCGAAGCGGCGCAGAATCGGAAACGCCCGCATGTCGACGACCAGATTGTTGTAGCCGAACGAGGAGCCTCGTTCCGTCAGGACAATACGGCGGTTGCCGGCCTCTTCCACTTTCTTGACGGCATGGCCCATTTCCGGCGGGGACAAAAACTGTCCTTTCTTGATATTGACGACCTTGCCGGTCTTCGCGGCAGCGATCAAGAGATCCGTCTGGCGGCAGAGGAAGGCAGGAATCTGCAGAATGTCAACCACGCGGCCGGCCTCCGTGGCCTGCTCTTCCGAATGGACGTCCGTGAGCACCGGGACGCCGATCTGCTGCTTGATGGCGGCCAGCACCGCAAGTCCCTTCTCCAGTCCCGGTCCCCGAAACGACGTGATGGAGGTGCGATTGGCCTTATCGAAGGAGGATTTAAACACGTACGGCATACCGAGTGCCTGGGTGATCTCCGCGATGCGTCCCGCCGTGTCCATGGCAAGCTGCTCGCTTTCGATCACACAGGGCCCGGCGATCAAAAACGGCTTATGCCCCGCCCCGACCTTGAACTGTCCCAAATCCACTTCGTACGCCATACGTTTCCATGAGTTTCAAGCCAGGGGATGCTCAAACTGATCTTTCAGCAAGGCCGCAGACGAGACAGAGCCGCAGGCGTAGCGGAGCTACGTCGAGGATTGTGTCGAGTCGAGAACGCCGCTGAAAGGCAGTTTCAGCATCCCTCGTTAGCGGCCGCACTTGCGCCGCAGCGCCGCCCCCACAAACCCGCTAAACAACGGATGCGGGTGATGCGGCCGCGATTTGTATTCCGGATGAAACTGCGTCGCCAGAAACCACGGGTGGTTCGGCAGCTCGACGATTTCAACCAGGCGTCCATCCGGTGAGAGGCCGCTCAGCACCAATCCCTTGGCGGTCAATTGCTCGCGGTAGGCATTGTTGAATTCATACCGATGGCGATGCCGTTCGCGCACCTCGCCGACGCCGTACATTTTGTGCGCCAATGTGCCTTCGCCCAACGTACAGGCGTAGGCGCCGAGGCGCATGGTGCCGCCCTTGTCGTTGACGGAGTGCTGATCCGACATGAGGTGAATGACCGGATGCGGCGATTGCGCATCAAACTCCGCGCTGTTCGCGCCCCTGAGTCCGGCGACGTTGCGCGCAAACTCGATCGTGGCGCATTGCATGCCCAGACAGAGGCCGAGAAACGGAATCTGATGTTCCCGCGCATACTGGATCGTGATGATCTTGCCTTCGATCCCGCGTGAGCCGAACCCGCCCGGAATGAGAATGCCGTCGGCCTCGCGCAGAATGCGCTCCGTCCCCTGCCGTTCCACGTCTTCGGATTCGATCCAGGTGACGTTCACCCGGGTTTCGTGGTCGATGCCGCCGTGCACCAGCGCCTCCGCCAGGCTCTTGTAACATTCCTTCAGGCCGGCATATTTTCCGACGAGGGCGATCGACACCTCGTGTTTGGGATGCTTGATCTTCTGCACCATCGCGTCCCATTCACGCAGATTGGGCGGCCCGGTTTCGAGCTTCAGCTGTCGCACGATCAGCTC
Source organism: uncultured Nitrospira sp. (assembly GCA_902500995.1). Taxonomy (GTDB): domain Bacteria; phylum Nitrospirota; class Nitrospiria; order Nitrospirales; family Nitrospiraceae; genus Nitrospira_A. The sequence continues at coordinate 46,920 of CABVSR010000017.1, read as the reverse complement.
ATCCAACCCTTCTTTCCGAAACACGATCGGCACTTCGTAGATGGTCTCGACATCCTTGGCCGTGATGACCGCATCTTTCTCCACGTTACAGAACATGGCGATCTTGGCCTTGAGCTCCGGCGGCAGATAGCGATCCGTGCGGCAGAGGAGAATGTTCGGCTGAATACCGATCTCGCGCAGTTTATTGACGGAATGCTGAGTCGGTTTGGTTTTCAACTCACCGGCGGCGCCGATGTACGGGACCAGGGTTAGGTGCACGTACAGGACGTTGTCGCGCCCCACGTCGTAGGGAATCTGCCGGATGGCTTCCAGGAACGGCAGGCTTTCGATGTCGCCGACCGTGCCGCCGATCTCCACGATCGTGACGTCCATGCCTTCGGACGTCCGCATGATGCATTGCTTGATCTCATCGGTCACATGCGGGACCACCTGCACCGTTCCGCCGAGATAATCTCCGCGCCGCTCTTTCGTGATGACCGAGTGATAGATGCGGCCGGTCGTATAGTTGTTCTCGCGGGTCAAGGTCAGCGAGGTGTACCGTTCGTAATGCCCCAGGTCGAGATCGGTCTCGGCCCCATCCTCCGTCACGTACACCTCGCCATGTTGGTAGGGATTCATGGTGCCGGGATCGACGTTGATATAGGGGTCGAGCTTCAAAAACGTGATCTTCAGCCCGCGGCTTTCGAGGAGATTGCCGATGGAGGCGGAAGCCAGTCCCTTTCCGAGCGACGACACGACACCCCCGGTCACAAAGATCAGCTTGCTCATCGTGGCACCTTCTTGTGAATGCGGCCTCTGGTCATGATGAAGTGCGACTCAGTCCGTTTCTATATGCGCGAAGTTGAGTGACGGCCACGGGCACGTCTTCGGGACTATCGATGCGTAACGACTGGTGCGAGGTTTCCCACACGCGAATCCGGATGCCATTTTCCAGGGCGCGCAGCTGTTCGAGTTTTTCCGCTTCTTCCAGCAGCCCGGTCGGCAATGCCGCCAGCCGCGCGAGCGTCTCGCGCGTATAGATATACACACCCAGATGCACGAAATGTAAACCCGGTACGGCCGACCGTTTCGGATCGTCTCGAACCAATGGAATCGGGGATCGAGAAAAGTACAGGGCGTCGCCTTCACGATCGGTCGTGACTTTCACCACGCCGGGGTTCTGCAAGTCCTGGTCGGAGTCGATCCGCCGTTTGAGCGTGCCCATCGGCGCGTTGCCGGCCAGAAACGGCTCGACGAGATCCGTGAGCAGGTCGGGATGGAGCAGAATTTCATCCCCTTGCAGGTCCACGTAACAATCGCCCCCGCGGAGGCCGGCGACGGCCGCGACGCGGTCGGTGCCGGTGCGGTAGGGCTCCGTCATGATGAGCACCTGGCCTCCGAATGCCTCGACGGTTCGCTGAATCCGGTGGTCGTCCGTGGCAACCAGCACCTCATCCACCACGCGGCAGGCCTTGGCCTGCTCATAGACATGCTGGATCATGGGTTTGCCCAGGAGGTCGATCAACGGCTTACCCGGAAACCGCGACGATCCGTACCGGGCTGGAATGACCACCGTGACCGAGCGAGCCACCTCAGCTTTGCCCCAAGGCATCCGCCAACTGGCCGGCGGTCACGGTCGCCGTGCCGACCATGCCGACCACGACGCCGGCGGCTTGATTGGCGAGCATGGCCGCCTCACGCATACTGGCTCCGGTCGAGAGCGCCAGCGCCAGGGTGCCGACCACCGTGTCCCCGGCCCCGGTCACGTCGTAGACCTGTCTCGCGCGTGTGGGGATGTGCCAATGGTCGCCATGCCCCTGGTAGACGCTCATCCCTCGTTCGCCTCTCGTCACCAAAACGGTCTGGCATCCCAATCGCTGGCGAAGGACCATGCCGGCTTTGTTGATCGTCTTGTCGTCTTCGCCCTGCACCCCGGCCGCCTGCGTCGCCTCGAGATGGTTCGGAGTGACGACCGTCACGCCCTTGTAATAACTGAAATGTTCCACCTTGGGATCGACGACAATGGGGATCTTGCGCTGTCCTGCCAAGTGAGTCAACTCCGTCATCAGGGAGGCCGTGACCACGCCCTTGGCGTAATCGGACACCACCAGGCAGGAGAGTTCGTTCAGACGCGATTCGACGTACCGCAGGATACGGCGTTGCAGTAACGAGGACAGTTCGTTGCGACGTTCCACGTCGTACCGGACGATCTGCTGGTTGTGCGCGACGACGCGCGACTTTCTCGTCGTCGGCCGGCTCTGATCGATGATCACTCCCCCTCGACCCTGGCGGCGCCCGCCCAGTTCTTTCAGGAGCAAGCGCCCGCTTTCGTCCGCGCCGATGACTCCGCAAATATCCGCCTGGCCGCCGAGTGCCAGGATGTTGTTGAAGACGTTCGCCGCGCCGCCGAGCTTCAGGGATTCCGATTCGACATGCACCACCGGTACGGGAGCCTCCGGCGAAATCCGGCTGACCCGTCCCCAGACGTAATGATCCAGAATCAGATCTCCGATGACCAGCACGCTGGCCCGGGAAAACCGCTGGATATAAGCGCTGAGTGGGGTGTGATCCGCTGCCGCGTCTTCGGCGGCATGCCCGTTCGACGGTCCGGCATGGCCGGATCGCCCTACTGGATGGCTTTTCCTAACCTTTCCCATCGTACCCATTCCGTCCACGATCCTTGGCCGCTCCACGACCAGTAAATGCGAAATGCTTTGCCGCGCACTTTCTCCGTGCGCACGTATCCCCAGAACCGGCTGTCGAGACTGTGATCCCGGTTGTCTCCCATCACGAAGTACGCATCTTCCGGCACGGTCACCGGGCCGAAATTGTCTCGCGGGCTGATGTGCCCGTCATGGATGGGCGGATCGGTGTGCTGCGTGAAGGCATGGTCATCGAACGGCGTCCCGTTGATATGCACGACCTTGTTGCGCACGTGAATGGTGTCACCCGGCAGTCCGATGACGCGCTTGATGAAATCCTTATCCTCATCCTCGGGAAAGCGAAACACGATGATGTCGCCGCGCTGGATGGATCCGAACGGAATGAGCGTGCGCGAGGAATAACAGGTCACCGGCGGAAAGCCGGGCTGAAACTTGCAGTCCGTCGGCCACTGGAGCCCGTAGGACAATTTGCTGACGAGGATATGGTCGCCGACCAGCAGGGTCGGAATCATCGAGCCGGACGGGATTTTGAACGCCTGCACCACGAAAACGCGGATGGCGAACGCCAGCAACATCGCAATGATGATGGCTTCCGCATATTCGCGCAGGATCGACTTGTGGGCCGGTTGCTCGGCAACGGTGAGGCGTGGTTCAGTGGTCGTCGGTTCGGATGGCGTGGGTGGCGTCGCCGGTCCATTCGTCGCGGGGACCTCCTCCGGACGGGCATTGGGGTCCACGCTCATTCCTCGCCCACCTTGAGGATGGCGAGGAACGCTTCCTGCGGTACCTCGACACGGCCCACCGCTTTCATGCGCTTCTTGCCTTCTTTCTGCTTCTCCCAGAGTTTGCGTTTGCGGGAAATGTCGCCGCCGTAACACTTCGCCGTGACATTTTTCTTGATGGCACCGATGGTTTCACGGGCGATGATTTTGTTGCCGATGGCGGCTTGAATGGCGATTTCAAACATCTGTTTGGGAATCAGCTCTTTCATTTTTTCGGCGACCTGGCGCCCGCGCTGGTAGGCCCGTTCCTTATGGGTGATGAACGACAGCGCGTCCACGGGCTCACCGTTGAGCAAAATGTCCAGCCGCACCAGCTCGGACTCGCGGTAGCCGAGGAGTTCGTAATCGAGGGAGGCATAGCCCTGAGTCTTGGATTTGAGCTTGTCATAGAAATCGAGGATGACTTCGTTGAGCGGCAGCTCATAGGTGATGACCACGCGCGTGGGATCCAGATAGTGAATGCTCCGCTGAATGCCGCGGCGTTCCTGGCACAACTGCAACAACGTCCCGAGGTAGCGCTCCGGCGCAATCAGCGTGGCGAGGATGAACGGTTCCTCGAAGGAGGCGATCGAGCTCGGCTCGGGCAATTCCGCGGGGTTATTCAATTCGAGCACATCCCCTTTGGTGGTCAGGATGCGGTAGATGACGGTGGGCGCGGTGGTAATAAGGGTCAGGCCGTACTCGCGTTCCAGTCGCTCTTGAATAATTTCCATGTGGAGCAGGCCGAGAAACCCGCACCGGAATCCGAACCCGAGCGCCAGTGACGTTTCCGGTTCGTAGATGAACGACGAGTCGTTCAACCGCAATTTGAGTAACGCATCGCGCAGGTCTTCATAACGGGCCGTGTCCGTTGAATAGAGTCCGCAAAAGACCAGCGGTTTGACTTCCTTGTAGCCGGGGAACGGCTGGTCGGTCGGGCGTGCGGCGTCGGTTAAGGTGTCGCCGATCTTCACGTCGGCCACTTCCTTCATGTTGGCGCACAGATAGCCCACCTCGCCCGTCAGAAGTTGTGTGCCCTTGGTGCGTTTCGGCGTGAATTGCCCGACTTCCGTCACTTCAAACAGCCGGTCATTCGACATGACCTTGATCTTCATGCCCGGGCGGACGGAGCCGTCGATGATACGGGTCAACACGATCACGCCTTGGTAATTGTCGAACCAGGAATCGAAAATCAGCGCCTTGAGCGGGCGATCGGGATTGCCGGACGGGGGCGGAATCCGTTTGACGATGGCCTCGAGGACCTCCGGAACGCCAAGTCCCTCCTTCGCGCTCACGAGCATGGCATCGGTGGCATCCAGCGTGAGCACGTCGGAAATCTGTTGCTTGGTGCCCTCGACGTCGGCGCTGGCAAGGTCGATCTTATTGATGACCGGGATGATGGTGTGATGGTTGCCCATGGCCAGGTTCACGTTGGCGATGGTCTGGGCCTGGACGCCCTGCGTCGCGTCGACGAGCAGGAGCGATCCTTCGCAGGCCGCGAGACTGCGCGAGACTTCGTAGGTGAAGTCGACGTGGCCCGGCGTATCGATCAAATGCAGTAAGTAGAGCTTCCCGTCCTGAGCCTTGTAGCGGATGGCCACGGCGTGGGCTTTGATCGTGATGCCGCGCTCACGCTCCAAGTCCATCGCATCAAGGATCTGCTCTTTCGCTTCTCGGGCAGTCACTGCGCCGGTTGCGTCGAGGAGCCGGTCGGCGAGGGTCGATTTACCGTGATCGATATGGGCGATGATCGAGAAATTTCGGATGAGACTTTGCAAATCCTGGCTCATGGTCCCCAAAATCGGTTCATTATAGTGAGCACCTCCAACGTTGTCAAAGAAATCGCCCGCCGGTATAATCCGCGCGCGGCGCGGAGTTTCACGCATTGGAACGTTCGCACCGCACCGTTCCAGCGTCACGCGCCTCATCTGATGACACGTCCAGCCAAACGTCCGACCAGCCTACCGCTCGCGGCCTGGGATCATGCGTATCTCTGGCATCCGTTTACGCAAATGCAGGAGTGGGAGGAGGAAACGCCTCTGATCATCGAACGGGGGCGAGGGGCCTACCTCATCGATACGGACGGGCGGAGATATCTCGACGGCACGTCCTCCGTGTGGGTGAATCTCCACGGCCACCGGCATCCGCAACTGGATCGAGCCCTCACGGCGCAACTCCGGCAGATCGCGCATTCCACCTTTCTCGGGCTCACGAACCCGCCGGCGATTCGTCTGGCCAGGGAACTCATTCGCCTTGCGCCGAAGGGCCTGCGCCGGGTGTTTTATTCCGACAACGGGTCGACGGCCGTCGAGGTGGCGCTCAAGATGGCGGTGCAATATTGGCAGCAAATCCATCCCTCGGCAGGACCGAAACAGTCCTTCGTGCATTTGAAGATGGCGTACCACGGCGACACGATCGGTTCCGTGAGCGTGGGGAACATCGACCTGTTCCACGCGCGGTTCAAGCCGCTCCTGTTTCCCACCCATCAGGTCGAGCCGCCCTACTGCTATCGCTGCCCGCTGGGCCGGACCTACCCTGCTTGTGAGATGGCGTGCATCGAACCGCTCGACACCTTGTTGAAGACCCGCCACCGTGACCTGGCGGGAGTCATTGTCGAACCACTGGTGCAGGCCGCAGCCGGAATGCTGGTGGCCCCGCCCGGATACCTGGCGCGCGTGCGCGCGCTCTGTACGAAGTACAACGTCTTGCTGATCGCCGATGAAGTGGCGACCGGATTCGGGCGGACCGGGAAGATGTTCGCCTGCCAGCACGAGGGCGTCACTCCCGATCTCATGGCGATCAGCAAAGGGTTGACCGGCGGGTACATGCCGCTGGCTGCAACGCTGACGACGGAAGCGATCTATCGCGCCTTCCTGGGACGCTATGACGAATGGAAGACGTTCTTTCACGGCCATAGCTACACGGGAAATCCTCTGGGTTGCGCCGTCGCCTTGGCCAATCTCGACATCTTCCGGCGGCAAGGGACCATTCGGCAGGTCAGAACAAAATCCCGCCTGCTGACCCGCCTCTTAACACCCTTGGCCGGTCTGGCGCATGTCGGTGATATCCGTCAATGCGGCTTCATGGTCGGCATCGAACTGGTGCAGGACCGGGAGGCCAAAACCCCCTATCCACTCGAACGCCGGATCGGGCATCGTGTCGCGCAGGCGTGCCGGGTCCGTGGGCTCCTCCTGCGGCCGCTCGGCAATGTGATCGCCTTGGTCCCTCCCCTCTCCATCTCCCCTCGTGAACTCACCACGATGGTCGCAATTGTGCACGAAGCCATTCGTGAGACGACCGAAGCGCCTGCCTCCTCGCTCTAGAATCGCCCGTCTTTCCTGCTGATTGCTACGTATTCATGCGATGGCTGTCCGGTGTTCACGCCGGAACAGCCGCCCGACAGGTTTTGTGCAGTGCCGCCTGGGCCGGGAGCGCGGAAATCGAGTGCTACACTTGATTTCATGCTGCTTTACGCGAGGCCTCGGCGAGCATGATTTCATGACGACCAGCCGGATGATCCGGGTTCTTTGCCTGCTCCTGCTCCTGCCCGCCTCGGTTTGGGCCGAAGACCAGCAACAGTCGGAACTCCTGCTCCAGCGCATTCAGTTCAGCGACACGGCCCGGGTATCCGGATCCTCCGCCATTCCCTTTTCGATCGCCTCTCCGGTCCTGCATACGTCGTTTCAGGCCACGTCCTTTGCGCCCCCGTCGACGTCCACCCGGCTCAAAGATCTCGTCCCCGACTCCGAGCGGCCCCAAACCAAAGGTGTCGGCGCCAATTCTACTTGGCTCAAGGGGCAGCTGACGGCAGAAGGCGAAGTGGCGAACAATGCCACCAACGACGCCGGTCTCGCCTCGCGCATCGATCAACGCGATGACGGGGCCAAACGCATGGTGCGTATGGCGCTGATCGGCGTCAACGGTCCGGTCCGGTATGGCGTCAACTATCGATCGGCGGGCAAAGCCTTCTTCAACTCACCGGATCAGACGGTCCGGGAAATGTGGGCTGAATGGGGGCTGGGAATCGCGAGGCTGCGCAGTTCGTCCGGTCAGACCTGGAATAATGTGGATCTGGAGCCGAACCGGCCGCGCATCCAGCAGAACGTGAGCCGTATCGGTATCGCGGTGGCGAAGCAGGAGTGGCCGGAATTCAGCCTCACCTATGCACGGAGCGCCCTGGCGAGCAGTTTCATTCCTGCAGGGATGACCGCCCAACGCAGCCAGAGTAACAGCCTGGAAGCAGCCCTGGCCTATACGGGCCTGACGTGGAACGCAAGGCTTTCATCGAGCTATATCCTGACCAACGATGACATGCGAGGGGGCGCTCAATCCACGACCTTTGCCCAGACCCTGATCGCGACCTACCGTCCCCTCAACACGCTCACCCTCGCGCCGACGCTCAGCTACCGCACGGAAACGCAGAGCGGGTCCGGCGCAAAGATCCAGACGCCGATGGCCTCCCTGTCGTTGCTCTACAAACAAAGCCAGCGACTGCTGGTCAGTGCGATGGGTGGATACACCAGCACCAAGTCGAGCGACGGGTTGATCGGGATGGAGAGTATCGTCGGTCGGGGGATGTTCGCGTTCCATCTCAATCCGATCTACGGGCACCCGACCACTCTGTCACTGGAAGCGTCGTATACCACGATGACGAACCGCACGGTGGCGGGAGCCGATACCGAAGATCTATCGGGGTTAGTGCGGATTCTCGTGGCGGCGTTATAGGTGCTGCCGGCCCATGCCGTGAGCCTGCCTAGGCCCCGCCGGCCGAAGTATCGCCCGCGGCGAGGTGATTGAGAGACGAGGGGCTGAGCACGAGGCGTTCTCCGGTCGCGAGGCCTTCTCGAATCGTCACCTGCGTCTCCGTGACGCTGTCGATGGTCACAGGGCGTTCTTCATACCGACCCGGCTCGAGTTCCACCACGATCCATTGCCTGCCCGATCGTTCCATCACCGCCTGCCTGGGAATCACAATCTTCGGGCGCATGGTGTGGCCTGCGATGGTCAACCGGGCAAACATTTCCGGTTTCAAGCGGCGGTCTTGATTGGGAACGGTGGCGCGAATTTTGATCGTTCTGGTGGCCGGATCGACGAGATCGCCGATGACGGCAATCTTGGCGGGAAATTCGATGCCCGGATAGGCTTCCACCGTCATGGCGGCAACCGCGCCGACCTGGATACCGGAGAGATCGTGCTCGTACACATCGGCCACCACCTGCAGACGATCCAGGTTGGCCACGGTAAACAGCGGCTGGTCGGAAGCCGTCCCGACGATTTGTCCCGGCGTCACATTGCGTTCCACGACCGTCCCCGTGAGCGGGCTCCGGAGCTCGAAGCGCGAGGTAATCTGTTGTTGCGCGAGGGGTTTGCTCAGTTCGGCGGCCGGGACGCGCAGGGACAGCAGCCGTTCTTTCGCCTGTTTGAATTCGGCCCGTTCGCGATTCAGATCGTTTTCCGCATGTTCCAGATCCTTTAAGGCCATGGCCTGGGCGTCGTACAGATCCTTGGTCAATTCATAATTCCGTTCGGCCAGCCCCAATTCCGAAATTTCCTCCACATAGGCGGCGTAGGCGCGCGCGATATCCGCGGCATCGATCACCATTAAGATGTCGCCGGCCTTGACGGCCTGGCCGAGTTTCACCCGCACGTCGAGCACCGGTCCCTGGAGCGGGGAGGAAATTCTTGAAAATCCGTCTTCCGCGTAGGTGACCCGGGCCGACAAGGTCAGGGCCGGCAGAGAAGGCGGAGCTTCGATGCGCATCGTCTGGACACCCGGCTGGATGCGACCGGCGGCGGCCGGTGGGGCAACGGGTTTGGCGGTTGGCGCCGGGGGATCCTGGCTGGTACAGGCCACAAGTGAGAGGCAGAGCAGAATGGCCGGGAGATGTTGCGCTAGTCGTGTCACGAGACTCGGTTCCTGTCTATCCTCTTATCGGTCGATCGGTCGCTCCGGCATAGTTTCTCGTCCGTCTCACGCGGCCGGGTCCGCTCGACGCGTTATTGCCGGCAGGGATCGCGCACAACAGGATCATACCATCTTCAGGGGCGACGGAGGCGGGACGCAGAACCGAAGGCATGGTGCGACTCACGTACCGAATCACGGCGGAAGAAGATCAGCCTGGCCCGTGACAGCGACGACCGCATGCCGTCCTGCGCGTGGATCAGCTCATTAAATCACCGGCCACTTTGGCCTGTCAATTCAGGAAATTGGCGCAGGTCCTATAGGAGAGGCTCGGCTGCGAGCGAAGACGAGGGGATCAACTGAGTTCGATGCGCGCGCCTCTTGCCACCTTCAACCGGTCGGCCGCGCGTCCTTCTTTGAGAAAGATCTCGAGATATCCGTTACTATTGATCAAGGCCCCGGGGGCATCGGCCGACCCGTCCCCGTAATTTCCAGCCAGGCCGTCGATGGTATGCCCGCCGATTCGAATGTACGGGTCGGAACGTTTCGTGACTCCGCGGACCTCCCGGACATGGTAGGCGGTGAGGTTGGAAATCAGATTGCCGAATCGATCGATATAGACAATCTCTCCGGCCATCGCATGTTTGTCCCATGAGGGTTCGGCAATCGGCAGGCGTTCATAATTGGGGACCAGCCGGCCGAACGACCCGATCGGTCGGCCTTTGGTCAACCAGGCGGCGGCGGGAGCGAAGAGGTCGCGCCCGTCGAACGTGGCGCCTTCGGAATCCAGCCGGTACTGCCGGTTTTCGAGATGGCGCACTTCGACGCCCGTTTCTTCCTGGTAGATCGGCGTGAAGAGGCCGTTGTCCGGTCCGACAAAATAGTACCGCGAGGACGAGACCAGCAGCGGTCGCCTGGTGGTGCCGACGCCGGGATCAACGACGGCCACGTGGACGGTGCCGTCCGGAAAATAGCGATAGCAGGATTTGAGCAAATAGGCGGCATCTGCCACGTCGTGCGGCGTGACATGATGCGAAAGATCGACGATCTGCGCTTGGGGATTGATGTTGAGGATCACGCCCTTCACGCTCGCCACGAAATAATCGCGGTCGCCGAAATCCGTCAGCAGAGTGATGAGCGGGATGGTTACCGGCATGACATCGATCAGACCGCCTACAATTCCTCGAAGCGGATTTCCATGACTTCGTATTCCACCACCTTGACGGGAGTCGTCACTTCCACCAGATCCCCGACTCGTTTGCCGATCAAGGCCCGGCCGACCGGCGATTGAACAGAAATACGGGACAATTTCAGATCCGCTTCATCCTGCCCGACGAGAGTGTATTGCTTTTTCGCCTGGGCTTCCTGTTCGATCACGACGACGGTGGCGCCGAACACCACGGTGTCGCTGGTGCGGCCGGCGATGTCGATGATCCGGCAGTCGGCCAACTTGCCCTTCAGCTCCGCCAAACGCGCTTCGATAAACCCCTGCCGTTCTTTGGCGGCATCGTACTCGGCATTCTCGCTCAGATCGCCGTGCGCGCGCGCTTCCGCAATCGCCTCGATGACGCGCGGCCGTTCCACTTTGTGAAGCCGGTCCAGTTCCGCTTTCAGCGCTTCGTAACCTTTTCTCGTAATCGGTGTCGGCATATCTTCCCCCGATGACCATTGAAACCGGTTCCCGTCGCGCCTGTCGGACGTCTGACCGGTCGCCCTGCGTCCAGGACAGGGTGTCTGCATCGTGTCCGTTCCTGGAAACTGTTGTCAACTGTCGCTCTGTCAGGGCCAGGGCTCAGTTCACGCGGTGATACTCCTGCAAGGCTCGAATGGCAAGCCCCTTTTTCAGCAGCGCTTCGATGCCCATCACCGCGGCGAGGGCGCCCCGCATCGTGGTGTAATACGGCACGCCTTTATGCAGCGCTTCGCGCCGGATGGACAACGAGTCGGTCTGCGCGGAGGCGGTCCGCACGGTGTTGACGACCAGGGCGACGTCTCCATTCTTGATGTGGTCAACGATGTGCGGCCGCCCTTCCTGAACCTTGTTGACGATCTCCACGCGCATCCCCTGCTCGGTCAGGTAGGCGGCCGTCCCGGAGGTGGCGGTAATGCGGAATCCGAGCGCGACCAGCCGTTGCGCGACGTCGCAGGCTCCGGCCCGATCTTCGCTTTTGACGCTGAGGAAGGCGGTTCCCGCAGTCGGCAGGATGGCGCCGGCGCCAGCTTGCGACTTGACGAAGGCCCAGCCGAAATCACTGTCGATACCCATGACTTCTCCGGTGGACTTCATTTCCGGGCCGAGCAGCACGTCCACGCCGGCGAATTTGGTGAACGGGAAGACCGCTTCCTTGACGGATAGATGCTTTGGTGTCGGGGCGGTCGTGAACTGCAATTGCTGGAGCGATTTCCCCACCATGACCTTCATGGCCAGTTTCGCCAGCGGAACGCCGATGGCCTTGCTCACGAACGGCACGGTGCGCGACCCGCGCGGGTTGACCTCGAGGACGTAGATGGTCCGATCCTTCACGGCAAACTGCGCATTCATCAGTCCGATGACGCCGAGCTCGAGCGCCAGCGCCGTCATCTGGCGACGGATTTCCTCGATGGTCGCCGAGTCCAAGGTATAGGGCGGCAGGGAGCAGGCGGAATCACCCGAATGGACGCCGGCTTCTTCGATATGTTCCATAATGCCTGCCACGACCACGGTGGTGCCGTCGGAAATCGCGTCGGCATCGACTTCGATGGCGTCGCGCAAATACTTATCGATCAGCACCGGATGTTGCGCCGAGGCCTTGACCGCCGAGTGCATGTACTGCAGCAGGCCGGCCTCATCGTAGACGATCTGCATCGACCGGCCGCCCAGGACGTAGGAGGGCCGCACCATGACCGGATAGGTAATGGCGGCCGCGATAGTGAGCGCCTCCTCAACGGAATGGGCCATGCCGCTTTCCGCCTGACGCAAGCCGAGTTTGTCGAGGAGCTCGCGAAAGCGGGCGCGATCCTCCGCGCGATCGATGGCATCCGGGCTGGTCCCCAGAATGTTCACCCCCGCGCGCGACAGGGACAGCGCGAGTTTCAAGGGCGTCTGCCCGCCGAATTGGAGCACCACGCCCATGGGTTGTTCCCGCTCGACGATATTCAGCACGTCTTCTTCCGTCAGCGGCTCGAAGTAAAGGCGGTCGGAGGTGTCGTAATCCGTGCTGACGGTTTCCGGATTGCAATTGACCATGATGGTTTCGATCTGTTCCTCTCGTAACGCCATGGCCGCGTGCACACAACAATAGTCGAACTCGATCCCCTGCCCGATCCGGTTCGGTCCGCCGCCCAGGATCACCACTTTCTTCTTGCCGGTCGGCCGCGCTTCGCATTCGCGCTCATAGGTGGAATAGAGGTACGGCGTGTGGGCCTCAAACTCCGCCGCGCAGGTATCGACGCGCTTGTAGGTCACGGTGCGCCCCTGATCTCCATGGGCCAGGGCCAGCCGCCAGCTTCGAACCGTGCTTTGCGGAACCCCCAGCAGCTGCGCGATTCGTTCGTCGGCGAAGCCGGCTTGTTTGGCTTCCAAGAGGAGGTCCGGCCGGAGTCCGGCCCTGCCCAGATTCGGCCGCTCGGCCACGATCTTCGATTCGAACTCGACGATTTCACGGATCTGCTCCAGGAACCAGGGATCGATTTTCGTCAAGGCAAACAATTCCTGATTCGTCATGCCGAGGCGGATGCCGTCGGCCAGGCGCCACAGCCGATCCGGGAGCGGTGTGCGCACGGCTTTACGGACCTGTTCCGCCGCCTCTTCGCGATCGAGCGCCGGCGGCACCCCGAGATCCAGCCCCATCTTCGAACTGAAACCGAACTGATCGACTTCCATGGAACGGATCGCCTTCTGCAGCGACTCCTTGAACGTCCGCCCGATGGCCATCACCTCGCCCACCGATTTCATTTGGGTGGTCAGCGTAGGATCGGCGCCGGGAAATTTCTGGAAGGCAAAGCGGGGAATTTTCACGACGACATAATCGATGGTCGGCTCGAAAGAGGCCTTCGTCACGCCGGTGATGTCGTTCGTGATCTCATCGAGGGTATAGCCCACGGCCAGCTTGGCGGCGATTTTGGCGATGGGGAATCCTGTGGCTTTGGACGCCAGGGCCGAGCTGCGGGACACGCGAGGATTCATTTCAATCACGACCATGTCCCCGTTCACCGGGTTCATGCCGAACTGGATATTGGCTCCGCCCGTATCGACGCCGATTTCACGGATGATGCGCACGGCCGCATCCCGCAGCATTTGGTACTCCTTATCGGTCAAGGTGAGCGCCGGCGCCACCGTGATGCTGTCGCCGGTATGCACGCCCATCGGGTCGAGATTCTCGATCGGGCAGATGATGACCACATTGTCTTTCAGGTCGCGCATCACTTCGAGTTCGAACTCTTTCCAGCCGATGACTGACTGTTCGATGAGCACCTGGCGGACCGGGCTCATGGCCAGGCCCCATTCCACCTGCGTCCGGAACTCTTCAATGTTGTATGCGATGTTGCCGCCGGTGCCGCCCATGGTGAACGACGGGCGCACGATCGCCGGAAACTGTACGCGCCGGACCTGTTCCTCGGCTTCCAGGAGCGACGTGGCCACGCCGCTGTCCGGCACGCGCAGGCCGATTTTCCACATGGCCTGCCGGAACGCGTCACGATCCTCGGCTTTATGGATCGCCTCGATCGACGCGCCGATCAGTTTGACACCGTATTTTTCCAAGACGCCGCGTTTGGCGAGCCCGATGGCCGTGTTCAAGGCCGTCTGTCCGCCCATGGTCGGCAGGAGCGCGTCCGGGCGTTCGCATTCGATGACCTTCTCCACCACGTCGAGCGTGATCGGTTCGATGTAGGTGCGGTCGGCAAAATCGGGATCGGTCATGATCGTGGCCGGATTGCTGTTGATCAGGATGACGCGGTACCCCTCTTCTTTGAGCGCCTTGCAGGCCTGGGTGCCGGAATAGTCGAATTCGCAGGCTTGCCCGATCACGATGGGGCCGGAGCCGATCAAGAGAATGGAGCGGATGTCTGTCCGTCGTGGCACAATTGACCTCGAATAAAAGAAGTTAGCCGGTCGGCAGAGGCGCCTCGGGCATGGGCCCCACCGGCGGCCGGTAGGGTTGGATCGGACCGGACGGGATCGCCGGCGCCTTTCCTGCGGGATGATAGTGTTTCATGGCATCGGGGATCCAGGCCTCGATCTGATTGATGCGGGTGACATCGGACGGATGCGTCGAAAGAAATTCCGGAATCGCCTGCTGCGAACGGAAACACAGTTTATTGATCATGGCGCGCGGGCAGCCGCTCATCCGTTCCCAGAACGCGACCGCTTCGCGGGGGTCGTACCCGGCCTCCGCCATCAAGCGCAGTCCGATAAAATCCGCTTCCGATTCCTGCCGGCGGTCGAAGGGCAACGACACGCCGACCCCGTAGACGGTCATGGCCGCCATCGCCGCATCCGGGCGACCCGCGGCCGCGCCGGCGCCCAGGGCCGCCAGTTGTCCGATTTGTTCGAGCACGCTGCGACTCATCCGTTCCGCCCCGTGGCGCTGCAGGGCATGCGCGACTTCATGGCCCATGACGGTCGCCAATCCGTCTTCCGTTTTCGTGACTTTCAAAATCCCGGTGAACACCGCCACCTTGCCGCCGGGCAGCGCGAAGGCGTTGATGGTGCGATCATCCTGAATGACGGCAAACTCCCATTGGTATTCCGGTTTGTTGGCCGCTTTGGCGATGCGATTGCCCACGCGATGCACCATTTCGTTGAGCTCCGGATTGTCGCTCAAGGGGGCCTGCCGGAGCACTTCCCGGAAGGCCGAGAGACCCATCGCAATTTCTTTTTCTTCCGAAATGTAGATGAACTGGTCGCGCGCCGTGCCGGGCGCCCGCTGGCAGCCCCCGAGGGATTGCAACAGGCCCGCCGCCGCCCCCAGCCCCATGGTGGTCGCCAACAGCGAGGCGGCGCGCGCACCCAGCGCGAGGGCCGCGCGTCGCCCTATCCGCGCCTTGAGCAGTCGTTCGATTGAATGTCGGTCTGACGGATACATCACGTCTGTTCCATTCAATCAGCACCGTGCGGCGGAAGCAACTCACCGGCTCACGGCATCCACAGATACATGAACTGCGGCGACCCGCCTCGCACGACCGACAGCAGATCGACGTTCGCCAGATTGGCCAGGCTCGGCGCCGGCGCGACCAGCCGCGAATAGACATTGTTCTGGTATTCCCCGGGCCGGCGATAGGTCACCACCTTCGCCTCGGTCAGTCCCGCTTTTTTCTTCGCCAGCTCGATCGCATCGTCGAGGTACCCGATTTCATCGACCAGCCCCGAGGCCCTGGCTTGCTCGCCCGAATAAATCCGGCCATCGGCCAGCTTCTTGATCGTCTCGCCGTTCAAACCCGGGCGGCCTTGCTGCACGACCTGCAGAAATCGCTGATAAAAGCCATCGATCACGCCTTGAAAAATCGCGCGTTCTTCCGGCAGCATCGCCCGGAACGGCGATCCCATATCCTTCCGGGGGCCGGAGGTGACGGCATTGGTTTCCACGCCCACTTTCTCCAGCAAGCCT
Source organism: uncultured Nitrospira sp. (assembly GCA_902500995.1). GTDB lineage: Bacteria > Nitrospirota > Nitrospiria > Nitrospirales > Nitrospiraceae > Nitrospira_A. The sequence goes on along the minus strand of CABVSR010000017.1, from coordinate 31,028 downwards.
CTGGCATTGACGGTCAACATGATGACGCCGATGCTGCCGGTCACCGATGACGGATGGGCCAGCACGGTATCGGCTGCGGCGGCGATGTAATACCCGCCGGACGCGCCCACATCCATGATGGACGCGACAATCGGGAGGTTGCGTGTGTTCTTAAAAGTCTTGAGTTCATGGTAGATAATATCGGATGCGGTGACCGTCCCTCCCGGGCTGTTGATCCGCAGCACGATCGCTTTGACGCGGTCATCTTTCGCGGCGCGCTCCAATTCTTCCTTCACTGTGGCGAGCATGCCGGGCGAGGAATAGAACCCGTCCTTGTTTTCCGAGCTGATCACGCCCGACACATCCATCAAGAGCACCTTGTCTTTGCCGCTGCCGCTGACCTTATGTTCTTCGAGCGCGCCGGGGCCCGGCGGTAGGTTGATGGTCACGCAGGCGGCCTGCATCAGGGCCAGCGCCAGCACAAGAAGACCAGTGGAAAGCTGCCAGCTACGCATGGTGTGTCTCCATCAAGGCGATAAATTGTTCAAACAGGTAAGCGGAATCGTGCGGACCGGGAGAGGCTTCGGGATGGTATTGCACCGAAAACACCGGGCGATCCAGGCAGCGCATGCCTTCGACCGATCCATCGTTCAAGCTGGTGTGGGTGAGTTGCACGCGCCCAAACGGACTGTCCACGATGGGCAACTCCTGCCCTGCGGCCGCTGTTTCGCCGGGGAAGCGCACGGCAAAGTTGTGATTCTGGGAGGTGATTTCCACTTTTCTCGTCCGCAGATCGATGACCGGATGATTCGCGCCGTGATGGCCGAATTTCAGTTTATAGGTGGAAAATCCCAGCGCGAGTCCGAGCAGTTGATGCCCGAGACAAATGCCGAAAATCGGCACGCGGCCGATCAGGTCGCGCAGCGCCGTCATGGCATAGGGAACGCCCTCCGGGTCGCCGGGACCGTTCGAAAGAAACAATCCTTGCGGGTTCAGCGCCAACACATCCTTCGCCGGAGTCGAGGCCGGCACGACCGTGACCTCGCAGCCGACATCCACCAGCCGCCGCAGAATGTTTTGTTTGACGCCGAAATCATAGGCCACCACCCGCCAGGTGTTCCGCGGGGCCTGCGCGGCGTCCCGTTCCGGCATCGTGATCTTCGGCGTCCACTCGCCTGTGCCTTCCGTCCAGGGATACCGATGCTCGCAGGTGACGGTGGCCGCCAGATCACGCCCGATGATGCTCGGCGCCTGCCGGGCCTTCTCGGCTACGCGGCGCGGGTCGAGATCGAGGTGGGAAATCACTCCCTGCTGGGCGCCTCGCTCGCGCAGATGCCTGGTGAGCGCTCTGGTATCGATGCCCTCGATCGCCACGATATTCGCGGCCTGCAGATACTCCTCGAGCGTCGCCTTGCCGCGCCAGTTGCTCGCCAGACGGCTGGATTCCTTCACCACGAAGCCTTCCGCCCAAATGCGCCTGGACTCGACGTCCTCCGGCGTCACGCCGTAATTGCCGATGTGCGGAGAGGTCATGGTGACGATCTGGCCGCGATAGGAAGGATCGGTCAGCACTTCCTGATAGCCGGTCATCGCCGTATTGAACACGACCTCGCCGCCGGTCTCGCCTTCCGCGCCCAATGCCCGTCCTTCGAACCAGGTGCCGTCGGCAAGGGCAAGAATCGCTTTTTTCACGCTTACTCCTTCACTCGGATCCAGGATCGCACGCGCAGGGTCAAGAGCGCGAGACCGAGTCCCACATTCAGGATATATAAAACCCGCACCGGCTTGTGCAGCTGAAAGAACGCTTCGAACGCGGCCTTCCTCGCCTCTTCCCCTTTGGAGGCAAAGGCCTGCGCCTGCAGGGCGGCCGCTTGAGGATGTAGCACGAACGTGATCACGCCGGCGATGAGCAGCATGGCGCCTACCAGCAACCATTCGGCTCTGGTGATGGCCTCGTCCGCCAGGCCCTGTTGATACAACCAGGCTCGCCACAGAATGCCCGCCACCAGGATCGCCGCGGCGCCGAGCACCAACCGATTATACCCGTCGAAGGCGCGGGTGAGAAAAAACCCGCCCGTATCCTGCCCGCCGAAGGTGTTGAAGACGGCGGGAATGACGGCCGCCACGAGCACGAGGAGCCCGCCGATCCACACGGCCAAGGCCAGCATTTCGCACGTGACGCAGGCGATCAATCCTTGGCGCACAATCGTCTGTTCCTACGCCGGCCGCCCGGAGCGATCCAGTTCATAGACGACCCGCCCGGAGACGAGGGTCGTGGTCACCCGCCCTTTGACCTTCCATCCGGCAAACGGCGTGTTGCGGCTCTTGGAACGGAACCGCGACGGATCGACTTCCCATTCCAGGCCGGGATCGACGATGGCCACATCCGCCGGGGCGCCGACCGCGAGGGTGCCGGCGTTGAGGCTAAAAGCCTTGGCCGGCGCGGTGGCCAGTTTATCGACGGCGGATTCGAGTGTCAGCACGCCTTCTTCGACCAGGGCCAGCGTCAGCGGCAAGGCCGTTTCCAACCCCACAATGCCGAACGGCGCCTCGGTAAACTCCTGCTGTTTCTCCTGCGTCGCATGCGGGGCGTGGTCGGTCGCGATCACGTCGATCGTGCCGTCGCGTAACCCGTCCTTGATCGCCTGGACATCCTGACTGGTGCGCAGGGGAGGATTCATTTTCGCGTGGGTGTTGTAGCCGCGCGTGGTTTCTTCGGTGAGGGTGAAATGATGCGGGCAGGCTTCCGCCGTCACCTTCAGTCCGCGCGCCTTCGCTTCACGCACCATGCGGACCGACCCCGCCGTACTGATATGGGCCAGATGCAGGCGCGCCCCGGTCAGTTCGGCGAGGGAGACGTTGCGCGCCACCATCACATCTTCCGCCGCCGAGGGAATGCCGGGCAGCCCGAGTTCGGTCGAAATGACGCCTTCATTCATGCATCCGCCTTCGGAGAGATGCAAGTCCTCGCAGTGATCGACGACCGGCACATCGAAGGCGCGGGCATATTCCATGGCGCGCCGCATCACAAGGCTGTTCATGACCGGCTTCCCGTCGTCGGAAATCGCCACGCACCCGGCGCGGCGGAGGTCGCCGATTTCGGCCAGTTCCTTCCCTTCGGATCGTTTCGTGATGGCCCCGATCGGATAGAGATTGGCCTTGCCTGCGGCCTTTGCCCGCTCAAGCATGAATTCGGTGACGGCCTGATTGTCGTTCACGGGATTGGTATTGGGCATCGCGCAGACCGTGGTGTACCCCCCTGCCACGGCGGCGTCCGTTCCAGACTGAATCGTTTCCTTATACTCAAAGCCCGGTTCGCGAAAGTGCACATGGAGATCCACGAAGCCCGGGAGCACCAATTGCCCGGCCGCCTGGATCACCGTCGCGCCGGCCGGTGCCGAGAGCTTCGGCCCGACCGCTGAAATTTTGCCCTGTTCAATCAGCACATCCGCTACGCCGTTGATGCGTCCGGGATCGATCACATGACCGCCTTGAATCAGTAGAGTCATCGTTCACTCGCAAAAAGCAAAAAGTAAAAGTCGCGCGGGCGAGCTCCGAATGGCTTACCCGGCTCCCGACATCAAATACAAAATTCCCATTCGCACCGCCACGCCATTGGCCACTTGATCCAGGATCACGGACGACAAGCTGTCGGCGACGTCCGGCGCGATTTCGACGCCCCGATTGATCGGACCGGGATGCATGACGATGGCGCCTGGTTCCGCCAGTTTCACCCGGTCGTTGGTCAATCCGTACTGCCGCGCGTATTCGCGGATGGTCGGGAACAGCGCGCGGCCCTGGCGCTCCAACTGCAGCCGCAGCATCATGATGACATGCACGCCCCGGAGCCCGTCATCCAGGTTGTGATACACCTGCGCGCCCAGTTGATCGATGTGCAAGGGAATCATCGTCGGCGGTCCCACCACCCGCACCTCGGCCCCGAGTTTCGTGAGGGCGAAAATATTCGAGCGGGCGACGCGGCTGTGCGCGACGTCGCCGACAATAGCCACCTTGAGTCCGGCGAATCCCATCCCCCGGCTGCGGATGGTATAGAGATCGAGCAGGGCCTGGGTCGGGTGTTCGTGCCATCCGTCGCCGGCATTGATGACCGACGATTTCACGCCTCGCGCCAGTGTCTCCGCCGCGCCTGCCGACGAATGCCGGAGCACGATAATGTCCGCCTGCATGGCTTCAATATTGCGCGCCGTGTCGAGAAGCGTTTCGCCTTTGACCACGCTGCTGGAGGAAGGCGAAAAGTTGATGACATCGGCGCTGAGCCGTTTAGCAGCCAACTCGAACGAGGTTCTGGTTCTCGTGCTCGGCTCGAAAAACAGGTTCACGACGGTCTTCCCCCGCAGGGCCGGGACCTTCTTGATCTCGCGACCGGAGACTTCCTTGAAGGAATCCGCCGTGTCCAGGATCAGTGAAATATCGGCGGCCGACAAGGCGGTCAGGCTGAGCAGGTCTTTTCGTTTGAGCCCCACGACACTCTCTCCGGTTACGCCCTGAGGATGACCACGCGATCCTCTTCCCCGTTTTCTTCGAGATGGACCTCGATGGCCTCGTCGCGCGAGGTGGGAATGTTTTTGCCGATGTAGTTGGCCTTGATGGGCAGCTGCCGGTGTCCGCGATCGACCAGGACCGCCAGTTGAATTTCGGCCGGCCGCCCCAGATCGATCAATCCGTCCATGGCGGCGCGAATGGTCCGGCCGGTGAAGAGCACATCGTCGACGAGCACGACCTTCAAGTCGGATATTTTAAATGGCACCGACGTGGTGCGGAGGATCGGTTGATCCTTGCGCAGCGAGAGATCGTCCCGGTAGAGCGTGATATCCAGTTCGCCGATCGGGATCTGCCGGCCTTCAATGTCATGGATGCGGCGCACGAGCCGGTGCGCCAGATGGACGCCCCCCGTCCGGATGCCGACCAGCGCAAGGTCGTTGATGCCTTTATTGCGCTCGAGAATTTCGTGGGCGATGCGAGTCACGGCGCGGGCGATATCACCTGCGTCCATCACGATGCGTTCCTGCCGGCTGCCTGTTGTGGGTGCTGTCGTCATGAGTGGCCGATCATCTGCGGGCATAAAAAAACCTTCTCCTCCGGTGTGGATGAGAAGGTGCGGGTTATCCGACGGCTGGTGCCGTGAATCATGGTCATGAGCTCCTTACCCACCTCACAGGATGAGCGTTAAAGGCGAGCCGATCTTAACGACTTGATCCGACCCTGTCAAGAATTCCCTGCTGCGGGAGGCATGATCCGCACAGCCAGGCCTTCATTGACTCCATCCATGCCATTTGTTAGCTTCGTGCCACCGAGAGCGATGTCTCCCTCTCGATCTCATTATCGTCCGGATCATCCAGAATCATCTGCTCCCACTCGTGAAAGGATCGCGCATGACTTCCTCTTCTGGCTCCACCGCAACCCCTGATCTGCTGACCGCCCTGGGCAATAAGGCGACGACGCTCCGCATCGAGAGCGTGAGGGCGACGAGCGAAGCCGGCAGCGGCCATCCCTCCAGCTGTTGCTCTGCCGCGGACATCGTGGCGGTGTTGTTCTTCTCGGTCATGCGGTATGACCCCAAGAACCCGAAGCTGCCGAATAGTGATCGATTCGTGCTTTCCAAGGGGCATGCGGCGCCGTTGCTCTATGCCGCCTGGGCGGAAGCGGGGCTGTTTCCGAAGGCGGAACTGTTGAAGTTGCGCACCCTCGGTTCCGATCTCGAAGGCCATCCGACTCCCCGTCTCTCCTTCGTGGACATGGCGACCGGTTCCTTGGGCCAGGGGCTGCCGGCAGGGGTCGGTCTCGCGTTCAATGCAAAATCCATCGACAAGACCGACTACCGTACGTATGTCCTGATGGGTGACGGCGAATCCGTCGAGGGGTCGGTTTGGGAAGCGGCGGAAGTGGCACGGCAAGCGGGATTGGACAATCTCTGCGCGATCGTGGACGTGAACCGCCTGGGGCAAAGCGATCCGACCATGCTGCAGCATGATATGGAGGCCTACCGCATGCGATGGGCCGGGTTCGGCTGGAACGCCATCGTGGTAGACGGTCACGATATCGGCGCCTTGGTCGCGGCGTTCGGCGAGGCCGCCCGGACCAAAGGGCGGCCGACGGTCCTGCTCGCGAAAACCTTCAAGGGGCGCGGCATTTCGTTCATGGAAAATCATCCGGAGTGGCATGGCAAGCCGCTGAAGAAGGGCGAAGAAACGCAAAAGGCGCTGGACGAATTGACGCGTCAATTGAAACCCAGCTCGATCCAGCCTCAGATGTCATTGCCCACGGCCTCCAAGGCGGCCTCCCCGAACAAAGGAACGATGGCGCCGGCTCCGTACAAGGTGGGAGATTCGGTGGCCACGCGGGAAGCGTTCGGCGCCGCGCTCCTGGCGCTCGGCGAGGCGAATCAGCAGGTGGTCGCGCTTGATGCGGACGTGAAGAATTCCACCTACAGCGATAAGTTCGGCAAGCGGTTTCCGGACCGATTCCTCGAAAATTTCATCGCGGAGCAGAATATGCTGGGCGCTGCCGCCGGCATCGCCGCTTGCGGCAAAATACCCTTCGTCGCGACGTTCGCCGCATTCTTCACCCGGGCCTATGATTTCATTCGCATGGCGGCGATCAGCCAGTCGAACATCAAGCTGGTGGGGACACACGTCGGTGTCAGCATCGGCGAAGATGGCCCGTCGCAGATGGGACTCGAAGACCTTGCTATGATGTCCACCCAACCGGGTGTGACCGTCCTCTACCCGTCGGATGGCATGTCCATGTACAAATTGATGGAGTCGGCCGCGGCCCACAAGGGGATGGTCTACCTGCGTGCCGGCCGGCCGAAGACCCCGGTCATTTATGGCGCGGACGAGACGTTCCGGATCGGCGGCTCCAAGGTGCTTCGGCAAAGCGCCGGCGACCAGCTCACCATTGTCGCCGCCGGTGTCACGTTGTTCGAGGCGCTCAAGGCCCACGATCAATTGAAAGCGGCCGGCATCGCGGCCCGCGTGGTGGATTTGTACAGTCTCGTTCCCGTCGACCAGGCCACGTTGATCGAATGCGCGCGGGCCACCGGCGGCCGTTTCCTGACCGTCGAAGACCATTACGCCCATGGCGGCCTCGGTGACGCCGTGTTGAGCGCGCTGGCCTCCGAGGGCGTGACCCTGCGCAAGTTGGCCGTCCGGGAGATTCCGCGTAGCGGAAAGCCCGACGAGCTCGTGGATCATTTCGGAATTGGAGTACGTTCGATTGTCGAAGCGGCCAAAGACATCGCCAACACAGCCCGCCGCTGAACGATCCATACCCGCCGCTCCCGCCGGGTTGAATCAGATTCCTCTGCTCCAGATCCTCAACGCTCAGGATCGCCGGAAGGTCCTGGACGAGATGACGGAAACCCGCTACGGCAAGGGGCAGTACATCTTTCGCGAGGGCGATCCGACCGAGTACTTCCATATCGTGAAGGAAGGCACGGTCAAGTGTGTGAAATCGTCTCTCGACGGGAAAGAGTGCACCCTCAAAGTCCTCATGCCCGGTGACCTCTTTTGTTGCGACGCGGCCACGTTCGACGGGGCCTATCACCCGGGGACTGCGCAGCCCATGGGCGATGTCAGCGTGCTGCGGATGAGAAAAGATGCCTATTTCAAGATGCTCCGCGCAAATCCCGATGCCGCGATGGAGGTCATTCGCTATCTCGGCAACCGCCTGAACGAAGCGCAGGAAAAGGCCAAGGTGCTGGCGCTCGACCGGGCCGATCAACGGCTGGCGGCGCTGCTCGTCAATCTGGTCGAGCGGAGCGGCGTGCGGGAACCGAACGGCATTCGCGTGACCGTCCGGCTCACGCGCCAGGACATGGCGAATTTGGTCGGCGTGACCACTGAAACCGCCATCCGCATCATGGCGCGATTCAAAAAGGATCGTCTGGTATCCGGAACGGCTGCCCGTCTGGTCGTGCGCGATCTCGCCAAGCTTAAACTCCTCTCTTCCACGTAAGTTTCTTCACGACAGCGGCATTATCTTTCGAAACATGACAATTGTCATGTTTTATTATTCTCGGCATGCGTATGGTGCAGGCAGAGGCGCAATATTCCGGACGGGAATAGGAAAAAGGGAACGAATGACCTTCCCCGGCGCTGAGTGAATCAATCGAATGATAGGAGGCAGAAATGCAAGAACAGGCATGGAAGAGTAATCACAGACGCGGTCGGTGCAAGACGGCGTCGCTGTTGGGGTTAACGCTGGGGATGGTGGCGAGTATGGCGCTCTCCGTCCAGGCCAAAACTCACGATATCCAGATGACCGCCGTGGAGACAGATGTCGTCATCGACGGCGGCGGTGAAAAGTATGCCGCCTGGACCTTCAACGGGCAGTTCCCGGGCCCCGTCGTGCGGGTCACGGAGGGGGATACGATTAATTTCACGTTGACGAACCCCGCCACGAACAAGAATCCGCATGCGATGGATTTCCATGCGGCGGAAATTGACTTCCTGAAAAATTATCGGGCGGTCAATGCGGGAGAGAGCATTAGCTTCACCTTTGTGGCGAAAAAGCCAGGGTTGTTCTTCTACCACTGTGGCGCCCCGCCCATGATCCAACATGTGGCGCGCGGCATGTTCGGCGCGATTATCGTCGATCCGAAGGACGCCAAAGTCTGGCCGAAAGCCGATCGTGAGTATGTCTTGGTGCAATCGGAGTACTACAAGAATCCCAACGACGTGCAGGCTATGTTTGATCGGAAGTACGACGGGATCATGTTCAACGGGGGCATCTTCAAATATCACCCCTTTGTGACCGGCGGGGGGAAGCTTGACGCCAAACCGGGAGAGCGTGTGCGGATCTATTTCGTCAACGCCGGACCGAACGAGTTCTCCTCGTTCCACCCCATCGGTGAGATTTGGGACAACGTGTACGAGAGCGGCAATCCCGCCAATAACCTCAAAGGCGTGCAGACCTACGTGGTCGGTCCGGGCAGCGCGGCCACCTTCGACGTAGTGGTGGAATCCGCCGGCGCCTACCCGCTCGTCACGCATTCGCTCACGGGCGCGTTGCGCGGTGCGATTGCGGTGTTGCTCGCGGGGCCGGATGCGAAACCGGCGCCGTTAATGCCGATGGTGCCGTGGGAGTTGCCGGCCTCGAAGAACGAGACCACGCCCCCGCCGGGTCACTGACCGTCAGGAGGGCCGGCCGTCCATGCGGACCGCCGGCCCTCCTTGGGAGATATCAAACCGTGATCCAGACAGCTATCCAACGTTCATGGTTTCTGGGAGATGCCGATGCGATTTCGTGGGATGACGCAGTGCTCCTTGCTCCTGTTCGGCGGATGTCTGGTGAGCCCTGTCCACGCCGACACCTTGCACGAGCGGGTGGCGCTCTCCTTGTCCGGGCCAGATTGTTCCTCATCTCGCCCGACAGTCGCTGCGGAATTGGCGCGAGTGCCCGGCGTCACGCGCGTGGATTCGGACAGCGTTCCTGAGCATGTGCTGGTCGATGCGGTGCGCGCGCAGGATCTCCCGCAAGCCCTGCTCGACGCTGCCGCTCGCGGGGTCCCGTCCGGCGCCCGCTGCCGGGTCGAAATTATGAAGTCCTGTATTTCCGCCAATGCCTCTTCGCCGGCCCGGTAAGAAGGGGCTGGCGGCTTTCCGGCCGTTCAGGCAGACTGGGCTACGCTCACCAGAAGATCCGTCATGCAGACTGCCGATTCCATACTCCAACGTTGGAGAGGCCTGCTGTGCTTACTGTCCATCGCAGGCGGCCTGTGGCTCCTGGTTCCGGGAGCGGCCCTCGCTCAAGAAGCGGTGCTGGATTTCCCCATCCGCCCGTTTAATGTCGATGTGATGCTACGGCAACAGACCTTCGCGCCGGATGATCGCGAGATCGGCGTGCAGTTGGGGATCACGGCGTTGCGGTACGGCAATGTAGAGGTGCGCGCTATCTACCAGTTCTTTAGCATCCATACCCAGGAGTTCAGCACGGATCAGCACTCGCTCTTCCTGAATCCCCGGTGGAATAACTTTATCGACCTGCTGGATTTTCCGGCCCACAGACCGATCAGCCGCATCATCCGCCATATTCTTTTCGGACCGTTGGAAGACCGGGCGGTCCCCTATCTCGGCCTGCTTGCGGGAGGCGTGTTGCCCGGACCGGGAAACCATGCGCCCGGGCATTTGATCGGCGGCCAGGTGGGAGTGCGGTTTCCCGTCGCGCAAAGTCTGTCGGTCGATATCAGCGTGCAGTACAGTCAGTACGGGGTGGATTTTCGAGGAGAAGCAGGCCAGGCGCAACAATGGGTCTTTCTGACAGGGGTGCGATTTTGATCCGTCCGCCAAGGCGCAAGCCGCTATGGCCGGCGCTCTTGTGCCTGCTCCTGTCCGGCTGCGGGCTGCTCATCGATGCGGTGGAGCAGGTCTGGCCGGTCACCGGCAGCAAAGTGGATATCATCTGCGAGCGCGAGCGCGTCCAGGTCGGTCTGGCGATGGAGCCATTCCGGCCGTTCGTCTTTCCGACGATCTGGACGGACGAAGGGGCACGCGTCACGGGGCTCGATGTCGAGCTGATCCGGGCGATGACCGATGAGTTGTCCCGGCGCTGCGGCCGTCCCGTCACGCCGGTGCTGCATCTCGTGCGCTTCAGGGACCTCTTCCGGCTGCTGAACGAAGGCCACTTGGATTGGTTTGTGTCCGCCGTGGCGACCAATACCCCCGCGCCGACCAGGGCCGGCGTCGCCTATTCCCTGCCGTATTTTTATGGCGGCGGAATCAGCGGGATCACGACCAGTTCCGACGTGCTCAACCGTGTGCAGGCGAATGTGAGGGCACAGGCGCGCCATCCCGCGGCTGACCGCCTGGCGGCCACCAGCCATGCGTTGGACGGGCTGACGGTCGCAGTGCAGGCTGAAACCAGCGCCTATTATTATGCCGAGGCGAATCTGAGCGCCAACCGGCTACTCGTCTGCGATTCCCTGCCGGCGGCGTTCGAATATGCCGATGCGCAGACGGAGCCGCGCATCGACGTGATTCTGGGCGCGCAGCCGGTGCTGGAATACATGGTCAAGCGGGTCCGCAAAGACTGGTCTCCGCTCGTCCGTGACAACGGGCTTCCCCTGTTCCTGACCAAAGCCGATTACGGCGTCGTGGTGGCGGAGGACAGCTACCGGTTGCGGTGGCTCGTCAATGACTTGCTGTTGAAACTGGACGAATCGGGACGGCTTCAGGCGATGCGGTCGAAGTGGCTCGACGAGGACTATGCCTTTCCACGCCGGGCTTCCCTGGAAGGATTGCCCTTCGATGTAGAAAAAATGGCGGCCCACTATGTTCAGGGATCGTGCCGCCTCAAGCCGGCGTCGTGAGGAGCAGAAAGGAGCATGGCATGAACAGTCGCACACCGGTGGGGGTGATCGTGATGATCCTGTCGATCCTGCTTCAGCCGTTATCGACCTGGGCGGTCCAGCGGGCTGAAGTCGAAGAAACGGCGCGGCTCTTGGCCACGCTGCTCGAGTCCGGTCGAGCGGTGATCGAGCGAAATCAGACCTTGATCGACAATCCGCACAAGGGCGACAAGGGATTCACCCCGCACCTCTTCGAACAGCAGTTGGTGCAAGAGTTTCGCGTCAAGACAGGGATCGATCTGACTGCGTTGCCGGCCGCTCCGGCGTCGATCGTGATTCCGCCGCTGGCCAAGGAGCTGTTACCTGCGCTGGTGCTGGCCAGCCGCGAGGTGGTGCGGGATGCGCAGGTCGTCATCAATCAGCGCGGGATCGGATACAAGAACTTCATTCCGGCGACCTGGGGCAGTCAAGCCTCGGCGCGGTTCTCCAAATCTTCGCATGTTCGACTCAAGCAGACCGCGCTCGACGCGCGCAACCCGAAGAACGAGCCGGACGAGTACGAAGCATCGGTGCTGAAATGGCTGTCCGCCAGGCCGCGGGCCGAGGCCTTTGTGAGCGAGTTGACCGAGGAAGGGCACACATTGCGGGTGGTCATGCCGATTTATTATGCCAAGGACTGTCTGACTTGCCACGGTGAACCGAAAGGCGACCTTGATATCTCCGGCTATCCCAAGGAAGGGCACCGCGAAGGAGATCTTGCGGGAGCCATTACGGTCACCGCACCGCTGGGAATTCGATAGCCTCAGGGGTTGGGCGCGACAAACACGAGCACTTTCAAGCGCTGCGCCGTGTGATTCTTCACGCCATGTGTCTCGCCCGCCGCGGCCATCGTGCCCTGCCCTGCTCTCAGTATCTGTGATTCCGACCCGACCAGGAATGTGCCTTCGCCTTCCAACACGAGGTAGACCTTGTCCTGCTCGCCGTGAATATGCCCCTTCTGTTCCTGTCCCGGTTCGAAGCAGTAGACATCGCAAAAAAACCGCGGCGTCTCGAAGAGGTTATTTTTTTTCATTTTCTCCGGGCTGAATTGCTGAACGTCCGAGAGGGCGATGACCTTCATGTCGTGGGCTCCGCGGGTAAAGATGAATGACGGTCCGTGGTCTGCAAACGAGTCACAATCCGATCGACTGAAATCAAATGGCGCGAGAGGCCCAGGTCTTGCGCAGGCAGGCCCATGGCGAGGCCGAGCAATTGCGGCAGGTGCAGAATGGGGAGGTTCAGGTCGGTCTTGACCGCCCGCCCCGCGCGCTCCTGATAGATGTCCAGGCTCATGTGGCAGAGCGGGCAAGGCGTCACGATGAAATCGGCTCCATGGTCGCGCGCGTCTTTCATATTGGTCCCCGCCATGGCCACCGCGATGGCCTCCTTCTCCAGAAGGATGGGGAATCCACAACACTTCGTCCTGCCCGCATAGGCGACCGGCTCTCCACCGACGGCGCGAATGATTTTTTCCAGCGAACTGGGATTTTCCGGATCATCGAAGCCCAGTTCCCACGACGGGCGCAGCATGTAACAGCCGTAGAACGGAGCGATGCGAAACTCGCGAAACGGCGACCGGACCGTGTCCGCCACACGGCCGAGGCCGAGATCGCGCACGGCGATCCAGAGCAGATGTTTCACCTGCACGCCGCCGCCGTAGCTGATGCCGTCCTGCGCGAGAATGCTGTTCACCCGTTCGAGTGTGGCCGGCTCCTGTTTCAATCGCCGATTGGCCGCGCTCATCACACCCTGGCAGGTGCCGCAAATGGTCATGATGTCCAGCCCCATCCGCTCGGCCTGCGCAAAGGTGCGGGCGTTTAAGGCCAGGGCGAGATCGGGATCGGCTTCCCCGATGACGCCCGCTCCGCAGCAGGACGAGGCCTGAAGTTCGACTACCTCGAGACCCAGGCGGCCGACGATGGCCATGGTGGATTGATAGAGTTCAGGCGTCGCGCCCTTGGCGGCGCACCCTGGATAGAGGGCAAATTTGAGCGGCATAGGCTGCGTCCGGTGTTGGTCCTGTCTGTCCAGGCACCTTATCCTATTCTTGCCCCGCTTGAACAGATCGGGGCGGATCCATCGACGGCGAAAAGAGCGATCGTCCATCGCAGGCGCGCGATCTCCTCAAGGCAGTTTCGACACCGTCTCCTTATAGCTTTGCTTGAGGTCGGCCACGGCGGCGGTCACGTTGTCTTTCAGCGCGCTCCAGGCCGAACTGGTCGAGCGGCTGACTTCGTCCAATTGCTTGCGGGCCTCTTCCTTTTTGTGCTCCAGATCCTTGAGAGCTTTCTGCATCTCGTGTCTGGCTTCCACGGAGGCGGCGCTGGTCTTCGTCTGGAGTTCCGTGATTTTGGCTTGCATCTCAGCCAGCTCGGCTTGGACCGTCTTTTGAAAGCTTTCCTTCTGTTGCAGCGTGTACTGTTTCGTCGATTCCACGGCTTCCTTCGTGTCTCGTATCATCTTCTCGGTTGTCGAAGGCGGAGGCTGGTCTCCGGCGGCGAGGGCTCGGGACGTGAGGCCCACCATGGGACTTATCAGACAGAGAAACAAGAGGACGGCGATCATGGATGGTACTCCTCCCTGGAGAGAAAGGTTCGTGAAAGCGGACGGTTAAGGTTTTGGGTGAAACGAACCGAAAAGGATGTACAACGACGACAATCTCGCAACCTTGACCTGTGGTGTGAGTCCTATGAGTGCTGAACTTGTCCCAATGTCAGACCCGGCCTCAACCAGCCCGCTGGAACAGCTCCTGATTGAACGGATCCGGAAAGGCGCCATCGAACTCCCGCTTCTGCCACAGGTGGCTTCCCGCATCCTGGCCATGGTCTACGATCCCGATGCCGAAGCCGCCAAACTGGCCGCGCTCATCCACCAAGATCAAGCGCTCGCCGCCCATGTCATCCGTATTGCCAATTCTCCGGCCTATATGACCCGTAATCCCGTTGTTTCGCTGCAGCATGCGGTGTCCATGCTGGGGATGAATTTGATGTCCGAATTGGCCTTCTCTGCGTCCATCAAAGGCAGCGCCTTCAAAGTGCCGGGATGGGATGGGGAAGTCAAGAGCCTGTGGCATTATTCCCTCGCCAGCGGCGCCTACGCGAAAGAAATCGCGCGCATGCGCCGGTTCAATGTGGAAAGCGCGTACTTGTGCGGTCTGCTGCATGGGATCGGCCGGCCGGTCGTGTTGCAGACGCTGGTCGCCCTGTCCAAGGAATTGAGCAGTCCTTTGACCCAGGATCTTCTCCATCAACTCCTCGACGGCTATTACATTCAAGTGGGCCTGCTGGTTGCCGATGACTGGGGCCTCCCGCCGCCGGTGGTGGAATCGATCGGGTTTCATGTGGATTACCATTACGCCAAAACGGCCAAGCAAGAATGTATGACGACCTGCCTGGCCGGCCGGTTGGCCAAACATTTTCTCGATCCTGAGGGATTCGATGAGGCCACGGTGCGAGACCATCCGATATTTGCCGACTTGAACCTATACCCCAAAGATATCGACGCGCTCTTAGCGCATAAAGACAAGGTCCAGGCCGTCGTGGAGGCGATGCCATTGTGATGCCGGCGAGCGCCTATGACATCGTCGTAGTCGGCAGCGGACCGGCGGGGCAGAAGGCCGCGATCCAGGGTGCCAAGGCCGGCAAGAAGGTCGTCCTGATCGAGCAGGAGCCGGGCATCGGCGGCAATTGCGTGTACCGGGGCACGATTCCCAGCAAGACCCTGCGCGAGACGGCTCTGCAGTTCGAGCGTTTGAAACGATCGAACGAAGTTTTCGAAGGCAAGATGCGTCTCGATGTGCCGATGGCCGTTCTCCTCCACCGCCTCGATGAGGTCGTGAAAGCGCATGAGTGTTATATGGCCGGGCAACTGACGCGCAACGGCGTGACCTACCGGCACGGCCGGGCCCGACTGCTCTCCCCGCACGAAGTCCAATTGGAAACCGTCGACGGCGCCAGCCAAACGCTGACCGCCGATATGATCGTGCTGGCGACCGGATCCCGTCCCTCGTCTGTTCCCGAGATTCCCGTCGACCATGAACATGTGCTGGATAGTGATTCGATCTTGTCGATGATTTATCTACCCCGTTCGTTGACGATCTTGGGCGGCGGCGTCATCGCCTGCGAATATGCGGCGACTTTTGCATTATTGGGGGTGGAAGTCACCATCATCGATCGGGCGAAGCGCCCGCTTCCCTTCATGGATCAGGAAATCGTCGCGGTGTTTCAACGCAGCATCGAACGCCAGGGCGGACGGTTTTATTCCGGCCACACGGTCACCGAGGTGGCGTGGGACGGCGTGTCCTCCGTCGTCGCTCGGCTGGCCAACGGCATGGCGGTCAAGAGCGAGAAAATGCTGGTGGCGCTGGGACGGCAACCAAATGTCGAGGAGTTGAACCTGGAGGCGGCGGGACTATCGCTCGACGAAAAGGGTCACCTGCCGGTGAACGAGTACGGGCAGACGGCGGTGCCGCACATTTTTGCGGCCGGCGACATGCTGGGGCGCCCGCCCGCTCTCGCGTCCCAGGCCATGGAAGACGGCCGGCGCGCCGTGAGCCATGCCCTAGGTCTGCCGGTCGGTGATTCGGCTGATCAGGTTCCCATCGGCATTTACACCATTCCGGAAATCGCCTCCATCGGACTCGACGAGGAACAGGCCGCCGACCGCTATCGGGGTCCCATCGTCGGCCGCGCGCCGTTTACAGAAATCGCCAAAGGGCAGATTACCGGCGCCTGCGACGGGCTGTTGAAGCTGGTTGCCGACCCGTCCGGCGAGCGCCTGCTCGGCGTGCAGATCGTCGGCGAGCATGCGGCGGAGCTGATTCACTTAGGCCAGATGGCGCTGCAGGATGGAGCGACCATCGACCGGTTTATCGATACCATTTTTAGCTTTCCCACCTTTGCCGAAGCCTATCGTGTGGCCGCGCTCGATATTCTGGGCCAACGCCGGAAACGGCAGGACCAGGCCCAAGCGGCCTGATCTCCCCTGGTCCCCTCCTCGTGTCCTTTGACCCCCGTCCCTGATCTGCGCTACTCTCTCGATCGGCCGGTCTTCCGATCGACGGGGGGATCTCATGAATCGTGAAGAGCGTCGCCGCGAAGAAAAGTTGCGCGGAACAGAGTCCGGAGCCGCAGCCTCGGCCGGTTTGCGCGAGGCCCAGTTGCATCACCAGGCCGGCCGCCTGGATGACGCCCAACGCGCCTATGAGCAACTGATCACCCGGAGCCCTCTCCAGCCGGATGCCCTCCACGGACTGGGCCTGTTGTTGTACCGGCGCGGCAACCTCCGGGACGCGCTCACCCGCCTCGCCCAGGCTCGCGCGGCCGATGCGCGCAATCCCGTGTACTGCTTCAATCATGGCGTGGTGCTGCAACGCGCGGGACTGCTTCCCGACGCCATCGACGCCTACACTCGAGCCATTCAGCTCAACCCTCGCTACATCGAGCCCCGTACCAACCTCGGGAACATCTATCGAGAATCAGGGCGTCTGGCGGAGGCGCGCGCGACGTACGAACAGGTACTAGCGATCAATCCCGATCATGCCGAAGGGCACAACAATCTCGGCGTCGTGTTGAAAGCACAGAGGCAGCTCGATGCCGCGGCAGACGAGTACCGGAAGGCCATCGCCTTGAAGCCCGCGCATGCCGAGGCGCACAACAACTTAGGATTGGTGTTGCTCGAACAAGGGCATGTGGATGAGGCCATCCGTTGTTTCGAACGCGCGTTGCAAGCCCAGCCCGGCTACGGCACCGCGCTCTATAATCTGGGGATCGCGTGGATCTGGCGGGAAGATATTCCTCGTGCTCTGCGCTGTTTTGCCGACACGGCCAAGGCCAAGTATGCGCACGGCCGCCCCGTCACCGACTCAGGCGTCTTTCGCTCGCGTGTGAAACACGATGCCGAGCAAATCGGCTATCTGTTTGAGCGCGGGTTGCTGGGGGAGGAATGGCGCGGGTACCACGAGGCTCTCCTTCGGTTGCGCGAACGGCTCAAGCCGGCTCCGGGCACCGCCTCGCCGAATCGCGTTGCCATCGCCCCTGCCGACTTGCAGCCGGTCGCTCCTTCGTTCAACCGGCTCCTGTACATCGCGCCTTGTGACCCGATCGCTGAAGGCGCGCTGTCGCCGGATCTGGACCATGCCGCGATCGAAGCCCGTTATCTGGCGTCCCAGCCGGAGGTCGTTTTTATCGATGGCTTACTGTCGGAAGACGCGCTCCGTCGCCTGCGCGAGTTTTGCTGGACGTCGACCATCTGGAAGAAGGATTACGAGAACGGATACATCGGGGCGTTTCTCGGCGACGGGTTCGCTTCTCCCCTGCTGCTGCAAATTTCGGAGGAGCTCCGCCGGCGGCTGCCGCGCATCTTCGGCACGCATCGTCTCACTCAGGCCTGGGCGTTCAAACACGATAGCGCCAGGCGCGGGCTGAACATTCATGCCGACGCGGCCGCGGTGAACGTCAATTTCTGGATTACGCCGGATGAGGCGAATCTCAATCCCGAGAGCGGCGGGCTGGTGGTGTGGGATAAGGAAGCGCCCAGGGACTGGGACTTCAAAACCTATAATAGCGACAAGGCCCGGGGCAGTATTTACGACTGGCTCACGTCGCAAGGGGCGAAGGAAATCAAGATTCCGTATCGCGCCAATCGGGCGGTTCTGTTCAACTCAGATCTGTTTCATGAAACCGACGACATTGCGTTTAAGGAAGGACTCACCAACCGGCGGATCAACATCACGCTGCTGTACGGGCATCGGCATCGCCCCTGAGCAGCCGTTCGAAATCTTCCGCGCAGACGGGGCGGCTGAACAGATACCCTTGCACTTCATCGCACCCTTCTTCCAGTAACTTCGCTAACTGACCTTCCGTTTCCACGCCTTCCGCCAACACCGACAGGTTCAAACTGTGGGCCATGGCGATGATCGCGCGCGTGATCTTCACGTTGTTTTCGTTCGTCAGCAAATCGCGCACGAAGGATTGATCGATTTTCAGCCGGCTCAGCGGAAATCGCTGGAGATAACTCAACGACGAATAGCCGGTACCGAAGTCATCGATCGACAGGCGCACGCCCATGGTCCGCAGTCCTTCCAGCATCGTCACGGAGGCCTCGACGTCCCGCATCGCAATGGATTCGGTCAGTTCGAGTTCGAGTTGCGCGGGATTCAAGCCGGAGTCCCGCAGCGCATCGGCGACCGTGGCAGGCAGCGTGCGGCCGTGAAACAACGAGTTGGACACGTTGGCGGAGATGGTAATGGCGGGAAGTCCGGCCTTTTCCCAGGCCCTGACCTGGCGGCAGGCCTCCCGCAGGACCCATTCGTCCATGGAGCGGATCAGGCCGGTGTCGATGGCGGCATTCAAAAAGACGCCCGGCGGCACCAGGCCGCGCTTGGGATGTTTCCACCGCACCAGCGCTTCGGCGCCGAGAATCCGCCGGGTGTGGATATTGAGCTTCGGCTGGTAGAAGACGACGAATTCTTCCCGCTCCAACGCGCGCCGGAGTTCGTTTTCGAGATCGAGGCGTTCGGCCGCCGCGGCATTCAGGCCGGACGAGTAATACTGGCAATTGTTTCGGCCCTGTTCCTTCGCATGGTACATGGCGGTGTCGGCATTCTTCAGCAGCGCCTCCACCGTCGAGCCGTCGGACGGGAAAATCGAAATGCCGATGCTCGCGGAGATAAAGATTTCATGCCCGTCGATGCTGAAGGGATGGGCCAGCGATTCCAGAATGCGCCGGGCGACCCGGCCTGCGTCTTCCGGCTGGGGGAGCGCGGTCAGCAGAATGGTGAACTCATCCCCGCCGAGCCGGGCGAGCGCATGCATCGGCTCATGGTCCGCATGCCGGCCGACCGAGTCGCTCTGGCGAACCGATTCACTGAGACGTTCCGCCACGTGCGTCAGCAGCAGATCGCCCACCGTATGTCCCAGCGTGTCATTGATGATCTTAAAACGATCGAGGTCGATGAACAGCGTGGCCAGGTGCTGGTGGTGGCGCGCCGCATAGGAAAGGGCATTCGACAGGCGGTCCTTGAATAAGACACGATTGGCCAAGCCGGTCAGACTGTCGTAATAGGCCAATTGATGGATGGCCCGCTCCGCCTGTTTCCGCTCGGTGATGTCCTGCGCCGTTCCGATGACCGTGATGTCGTCCATCTCCTCTTCGCGCATACCTTCCGCCTGGAGATGGATGACGAAGTCGGTGCCGTTGGGCAGTACGATGCGATGATCGATATCGCAGGGCGTATGTTGCTTGACCAGCTTTTCGAGCGCCGCCGTCACGATGGGGCGATCGTCCTCATGCACCAGGGCGAGAAACGCTTCGAAGGTGCCGGCGAAATCCTGCGGCCGCACGCCGACGAGACGGCACAGTTCGTTCGACATGGCGAAGCGGTTGGTCTTGGGATTCCAATCCCAGTTGCCGATACGCGCGATGCGTTGGGCCAGTTCCAGCCGAGATTCGCTCCGGATCAACGCGTGCAGCACATGATTGGTACGGAGCATGTATCGGACGTGATGGCAGAGGACCGTGGCATTGACGGGTTTGGTAATGAAATCCGTCGCGCCGTGCTGGTAGGCCTGCCCGATGGACTGGGCGTCATCCAGGCCGGTGAGGACGAGAATAGGCACCCGTTTCCCGCGCGGCAGCGTGCGGATCCGGGAACAGGTGAGATACCCATCCATGTCCGGCATCATGATGTCGAGAATGACGAGGTCTGCCCCGATCGCTTCAAATTTCGCCAGCGCGTCTTTTCCGCCGGCAGCCTCAGCGACATCCATGCCGGCCGGTTCCAATGCGTTTTTCACGAAGAGCCGCGCGAGCGGGTCGTCGTCGGCCACGAGGATCTTGGGAGTCGCTTGGCTCATGATGCGGGTGTCCCCTGTGCGTCGAATGCCGGTTGCATCGCGCCGCGCTTCCGGGAGTTGGTCTCTCTCGCGAGCGGGCGGCCTCGGTGGCGTATCCGATTCAGCCTATCAAACTTTGGAAGAACTGCCAGAGAAATAGCACTTGTGGAGCGTCTGGATACAGGCTGACTTGCTTATGGAAAGCGTATATCCCTCCCGTCTGGATGCCCGGACGTTAAGCCATCTCGCTGTTGTCAGAGGTATCGCCGCGACCGGACCTCGCATGAGGAGTCTGCGCCCTGGCTTCCTGAAGAATACCGGTCAAAAGCGAGCGGACCCGGCTCATCAGCCCGCGCATCGTCAGCATCAAAAGGGTCGCCATCAAGAGCAGCAGCGGGACGATGACGAGGGCGACATCGCGGCCTAAATCGTCGTCCGAACGCGGCGCCGCTGCTTCCGGCGGCGCCGCGACGGCCAGTCTGATCCATCCTGCCATGCGGTTCTCCAGGCGAAACGGCTCCACGGCGATGAGCGCCGGTCTGCCCTTTTCGATTCCCGGCATGACGGCACCGGTTTGAGCGCGGCTTGCGGCCTGCCAGGCTGTATCTTGAAGCCTGGAGCCGATGGCGGCGGGATCGGCGGCCGCGACCACCACATTGTCTGCCATGACGACGGAAACCGAAAGGAGATTGGCCTGCCGGGCATGTTGTTCCAAGGTCTGCTGGATGGCCGCGAAGTTCTCGCCGCCGATTGATTCGGTGAACCAGGCCAACGTGCGGGCCGTGGCGCGCGCGCTATATTCGGCCGCCATGACGGCGGAGGCATTCCGTTGCGCGACGAGCGAGCGGTCCTGCTGAGCCAGGAGCACATAGAGCGCCGCGGCACAGACTGCCGACACGATCATGCTGATCAGGAGCGCCGGGAGCCAGGTCCGGGGCAATCGCGATGCGGAAGCGTCAGCCATGCTGTATCCTCCTCGGCCGGATGAGGCGCTAGGCGCCGGACTCGTCCTGCCGGTCGTGAGCCAATTCGTAGGGATGGCGGGTGAGCGCCTTGACGATGCGTTGGAGGCGAGCCCATTCGTCGGGCGGCAGGGAAAGAAATTCGAGACCGATACGCCCGTCCCGGCACCAGCGTACGACCGCTTGCTGGACGGTCAACGTGGTCTCTGGCTCCGGGACATGGATGTGGAGCGTCAGCGTGGTGCCCGGATGGAGGGCCGTCTGGGTGACGATCCCGCAGCCTCGCAGTGAAAGATCGACGACCGTGCCGTCTCCGTCGACGCGATTCACCGAACTGAAAGCACTCCGAAAGCGAGTAGGAAATCGTGGGTGCTGGCGTTGTTCCATCGTGGGCGGCGCTGAATGAGTGGCGGAAAGGCTCCCTTGTCCCGGCCTCCCGGGAGCGGCGCGAGCTGTCCTATACCCGGCGCGCTAGCCCTTTATATTGCCGATTGGTTTCAGTTCCGCCACTTTTTTTGTGATTCCCGCCCCGTCCACCGTGTTCACCACTTCCGAGATGTTTTTATAGGCCAGTCCGGCTTCTTCGGCGAGCCCCGACATGGACACCGCTTTGACCAGAATGCCGTGCTGTTTCATGTCGCGCAGCAGCTGCTCGCCCCGCACGGTGCGCTTGGCTTGCGCGCGTGACATGGTGCGGCCGGATCCGTGCATGGTGGAGCCGAAGGTGTCCTGCATGGCGCGATCGGTGCCGACCAGGAGATAGGAGCCGGTTTCCATCGAGCCGCCGCAGATCACCGGCTGGCCGATCGCGCGATAGCAGTCCGGCAGTGCAGGGCTACCGGGCCCGAAGGCGCGCGTGGCGCCTTTGCGGTGGACCAACCACTCCCCGTTCTCATACCGTTCCACCTTTGCGATGTTGTGCGCCACATCGTAAATCAGATGCATGCCGAGCGCATGCGGGGTCGACTCGAACACGGCGGCGAAGGCCTCGCGGATTTGATGTGTGATGACCTGGCGGTTGGCAAAGGCGGTGTTGGCGGCGCAGTTCATCGCGCCGAAGTAGTCCTGCCCTTCCGGTGAGCGAAAGGGCGCGCAGGCGAGTTGCTGATCCTGGACGCTGATTCCGTAGCGGCGCATGGCCTTTTCGAAGACCTTGAGATAGTCACTCGCCACTTGGTGGCCGAAGCCGCGCGAGCCGCAATGGACCATCACCACGATTTGGTCGCGGCCCCTCAAACCCATCGCCGTGGCCGCCTCCCGATCGAAGATGTTCTTATCAGAGACGACCTGCACCTCGAGATAGTGGTTGCCGGATCCTAACGTCCCGAGTTGGTTGATCCCCCGTTCGATGGCGTAGTCCGTGACCTGTGCCGGATCGGCGCCGCCGAGGCAGCCGCGCTCTTCGATGCGATCGAGGTCTTCCTCCCAGCCGTAGCCTTGGGCGATGCACCAGGCCGCGCCTTTCCGCATCACCTCGCGAAATTCGCGCCGATGTACGGTGACGAAACCGCGCGATCCCACGCCGGCCGGCACGCGGCGAAACAATTCGGTCATCAGCTGTTCAAGTTTCGGCTGCACCTCGGCAAGGGAGAGGTCTGTGCGGATCAGCCGCATGCCGCAATTGATGTCATAGCCCACGCCGCCGGGAGAGATGATGCCGTCTTCCGGATCGAAGGCCGCGACCCCGCCGATGGGAAACCCATATCCCCAATGGCCGTCGGGCATGCAGAGCGCATATCGATGGATGCCGGGTAGGCAGGCGACATTGGTGACCTGCTCGAAGACCCCGCGATCCATGGACCCGAGGATGGCCGGACTTGCATAAATCCTGGCGGGGACCAACATGCCCCGCTTCTCGGTAGGCGGGATTTCCCAGAGGTAGTCGTCGATGCGATTCACCTGCATCTCGGTATTGAGTGTCATCG
Source organism: uncultured Nitrospira sp. (assembly GCA_902500995.1). Taxonomy (GTDB): domain Bacteria; phylum Nitrospirota; class Nitrospiria; order Nitrospirales; family Nitrospiraceae; genus Nitrospira_A. The sequence goes on along the minus strand of CABVSR010000017.1, from coordinate 7,981 downwards.
AGGGCCCCACGTGGAAACACAGAGTGAACGTCAACCGGGGTTGATGGAAGAAGGCTCGTTCATTGTGCGCGCAGTTACACGTCCAATACCACCCTGGCTTTCCAGCGCGTCTCATCCTGGCTCACGGCATAGAGATGTTTGGTCACGCCCTTCACGTCTGATCGAAGCTCCTGCGAGGAGGGATCGACTGGCGCCCCCACCAATTCGGCATGCAGGCGCCAGACTGATCGATCAGGGTTGGTGTCCAACCTTAGGGTGGCGTGATGAAAGACCACTGCTTGAGCGTCTTTGAGATAGACGAGCCGATTCAGCCATTCGAACAGCAGTGTCTCGATGTCCGGTTCCTCGACATCGACGATCTGCTGCCAGGTCTGGGCAACGGAGGCCGGATCGGCCAGGCTCTGAATGAGGGCCTGAGTCGCGGCATCGAAAAGCGCCTGCAGTGAATCGCCCTCGGCCTCGAAGGCCATGTCCGCGACGGCAATGTCATCGAGAAATCGGAAAGTGCCCGGCATGGCCGTTAGCGGCGCGCGGCCAGCCGTCGCGCGGCGGCGAAGATCGCCCGGACCTGCTCGATACCGGGGATGGTGTGCCCGAACGGCAGAGGAACTTTGCCTTTGAAGAACATGCGGAGGCCCAGGGGCATGACGTCGAGCACTCGGCTCAGGTTGAACCCGAGGACTTTCAGCGGCATCAGGGCTTCGTTCAACCGCCCCTCCTGGCGGACCAGATCCACGAACCCGGTAATGTGGCGAGCGCCCTCGGCCTCGGTTAGACCATGTCGCAGCGAGGACCGGCGCAAGCGGATGATCGCTTCCATCGGCTGCACGTCTTTGGGGCAGACCTGCACGCACATGTTGCACCGGGTGCAGTCCCAGATCCCGTCCGCCTCTTGGAGCGCAGAAAGCCGGACCTGTTTGGCGTCCGACGGTTCGCGCGGGTCCGCCACAAAACGCGCCGCCTTCGCCAGCGCCGCGGGACCGAGAAATCCGCGGGAGACTTCATGCGAGGTGCAGGCTGCCACGCAGGCTGCGCACATGATGCAGGCATCCACGTTGTGAAAGTGATAACTGTCCGGCAACAGGCGCAGTTGCCCCGAAGAGCCGTAGCGTTTGGTCGGATGGGTGATGGGAGTCAACCAGGGCGTGACTGCCCGGATCTTCTCCCAGAAGGGCGCCATGTCGACGACCAGGTCCTTGATCACCGGAAGATTCGGCAAGGGCGCGATCGTGATCCTGCCATGCCGCTCCAGTTCTCTCCGGATAGACGTCCGGCAGGCCAGCTTTTGCGTGCCGTTGATCTGCATGGCGCAGGAGCCGCAAATGGCCGAGCGGCAGGAGTAACGCAGCGCCAGACGGCCGTCGAGTTCGTTCTTGATGCGGATCAGCGCTTCGAGCACCGTCATCCCGCGTCCGATGTCGAGGCGGTACTCTTCCTGGTGCGGGTGGTGGTCGGTTTCAGGATTGAAGCGCTGGATCGTGAAGGTCAGGCGCATATCAACGTGAAGCGTGAAACGTAGAACGTGAAACGAGCCAACGGCCCCGCTCCATTAAGAGACCCCTAATCATGGGTCAGCCGAGCTCAAAGACTTTCGGATAGTTCGTCAAATTGCGGCACCCGTCCTTGGTAACGAGCACCATGTCTTCGATGCGTACGGCGCCCAGGCCCGGATAATACAAGCCCGGCTCCACGGTGACGACATGGCCTTCCTGGAGCAGTGAACCCGTGCGGCTGATGCGGGGCGCTTCATGGATGTCCAGTCCGACGCCGTGGCCCGTCCCGTGAAAGTAGCCCTGCATCCGGCCGTTGACCAGCCCGGTCTTATAGCCGGCCTTTTCAAATCGATCACAAATGCCCTGATGGATGACCGCGCCGTCGGCGCCGTCTCGAATTTTGGTGATGGCCTCTTCCTGCGCATCCTTGACGGTCTGATACAGCTTCGTCAGTTCGGGCGAAGGCCGTCCGCGCACGACGGTGCGCGACATGTCGGCAAAGTAGCGGGAGTGGGCCGAGCGGGGGAACACGTCGAAGATAATGCTGCGATGAGCCGGCAAGGGGCCGCTGCCTTCATCGTGGGGATCGCAGGCCTGCTCGCCGCCGGCCACGATGGTATGCTGCGCGACGCAGTCGCATTCCATCAGGGCGACGTTGATCAGTTTCTTCACGCGTTCGGAGGTCAGCACCTCTCCGTCGAGCCAGAGCACATGGTCGCGAATCTCCGCGCGGCGCAGGCTCTCGTGCGCGGCGGCCACGGCCTGTTCGGTCGCGCGCTGGGCCGCCTCGATGTGCCGGACTTCTTCGGCTGATTTCACCACCCGGCTTTCATAAAACGGGTCGCGTTTCGTGCGTAGGCGGTATCCCAGTTCCTGCAGCCGTTGCGCATGGAGGAAGGGGAAGGTGGGCGGCACCAGCACGTCGCGCACGCCGGCATCTTGTAAGACGATATGGATGACGTCGATATTTCCCGGAGTCGTGACGCCCTGCGAGGTCGCCCGCCGTTCGAGCTCGGAATACGACAGGACACGATCGACCGTCGCCTGGTGACGCGCGCGATCGACCTCCAGGTCGCTCATGATCATCAGCCGCTCGCCCTTGACCTCCAGATAGATGAAGGGATCGGGCGCGATGAATTGTGTGGCGTAATACAGATTCGAATCGGTTTCACTGGCGGCGATGAAGAGCGTCGCGCCGGGCCCGGGAGTGGTTTCGTGATCGGTGGAATGGCTCATGAGGTCGAGGCGATCAGATGATCGGATGCTATCACGCACTCCGGAGGTGGTCAAGGCGCGGCCGGCGCCGGCGCGGCGGGAACTTCGACGGGAGGCGGCGCGGACGGCGGCGTCTGAATCTCCAACGACGGATCGAACAGCGGCTCCTTTTCTTCCTGCGGCGTGAGAATATCGATCGGTAGCATCACCGTATTTTTCAACAGGTCGAAGGCGAGTTGCGCCACGCCGGTCAATCCGGTGGTAAAGGACTTCATCGGCATGTAGGTCACTTGCGGGTCGTCGATGGACCCCTTCACCTGGAACAGAGCCGTGGCGAGGCCCTTACGATCCCCTGCCACCAACCGGCCGAACAGCGGAATGGATTTCAGGAACTGTGAATAGGAGCCGAACGGACTCACCGCCCAAATCATGTCCAACTGATCGGTGGGCATGTCGTAGGTCCCCACCGCAGAAATCTTCAGCACTGCGCTGTCCAGAATGATGTTCTGTGATTTGACCAACCCGTTTTGCACCGTGAGGGTGGCGCTCGCACGGTTGTATTGCAGCCCTTCTTTTTCCAGGTCCACCTTGCCTTGCAGCACGGCGGGCAGGTTCAAAATGGAGAGGATTTTCCAGATGGCGCGTTTCTCTGTCTTGAGAATATGCCCGTCTTGCAGCACCAGTTCCACTTTGCCGTTGAGCGTCGGTAATAGGCCATGAGGATTTCGCCCATGCCCGCGCAGCGCGCCGGTCAGTTTCATGTCGCCGGTAACAGGCTGATCGTGCGCGCCCAGCAGCTGCAGCACCGCTTCGGCGGGAATGCCCGTCATGCGGACCGAGGTTTCTGTTTCGGCCGGTTCTCCCTTGGGAAGCCGCACGACCATCCGCCCGGCCGCATGGCCCGTACCCGATTGCGCCACGACACGGTCGAGATCCAACATGCCGTCTTGAATGGTCAACCGCCCCGATAACCCGCCGAAGCGCAAATGTTTGTAGATGCCCTTTTCAATGGTCGCCGTGGCGCTGACCTGACTGGTCGAGGCGAGGGTTTCAAGAAATTCCCGGATCGGCGAACGATGGCCTTTCGGAATGAGCAGATCCAGGTCCATCTGGGCCGACTCGATTTTGACCGCGATCACCGGCTTGGTCGTCCAATTTTTCAGGGCGCCCGACAGGCTGACATCACTGTCTTTGATACGGAACGACAGCTGTTTGATATCGGCGATGTTTTTGGAAAACTTCAAGCGAAGGTAGATGTCTTCGACGGCCCCGTCCACGCCCTTGAGCGTCATGAGGCCGTTGGTCAACGCCAGCCATCCGCCGGCTCGCCAATTCTTCCACTCGGCATCCGAGCCCTTCACGTCCATGGATACTTCGAGATTGCCGGCTTCGAATCCGCTGCGGTACACCCAATCAGGAAGGCTGGAGACCGACACCGTGCCGGTGGCCAGTGACGCGTCGATGGAAAACTGGTCGCCGAGGGTGATGCGGCCCTTCAACGGTAACCGCAAGGGCGGGACGACCAGTTCCAGGCGCGAGATGACCAGGCCGACCCCGCGCGCCACGTCGGCATCCAGTTCCAGGGAGGCCGGCGAGCCCAGTGGTTTTTCCCCCAGCGTCGGCAGCACGAGTTTGGCCTCATTCAAGCCGATCTCTCCGCGCAAATGGGGCGCAGCCGACGAACCGGACAACTGGACCCTGGCCGTGACCATCCCATAGAGCAGGTCATCGGGAAAGGTCCCCGCCGAGACCATCTGCCGGAGCTGGGAGGCGCTGCCTTTCGCGCGAATCACGAAATCCTGAAAGACGCTGGGCGTGCCTCCGCTGATCATCCCGTTGAATTGCAGCTGCGCCTCCCCCACATTGGCCGTGACTTGATCGAATTGCGCGCCGCCGGTTTGTGAGAATACGATACGCCCCTGCATCGCCGTGAGCCGTTGCGGCAACGACGGATTCATCAGGCTGACCTGATCGGCCAGCACCTCCCCGCCCGCGAAGGTAATGCCTTCGGGCTTGTCCAGCGGACCGACCAGGCGGAACGTGGGATGGGTCTGCCCTTCGATGTCGCGCGACTGCGCGAGCAGTGACGTGAGTTTGTCCGCGCGAATCGTTTTGATCAGAAACTTCACCAGGTCGGCGGCGGTCATATCGCCGCTTATATCCAGTTCCATCCAGGGACCGTCGTCGAGAAACGACACGAGCGCCTTCCCGTCGGTAATCTGCAGCGTGCCGTAGGCGCCTGTGACCTTACCGACGCGGATGCGTCCCGGCTCCACCGACACGATCGCGGCCAGATTCTGCGTCGGCACACGATCGTTGCCGATCAAAGCCATGCCCTTGTCGATGCGGAAATCACCGGTCAAGGACAACTGCGGGCTGGGTGCTGTGGCGCCGGTCAAGGTGGCGGACAGGATTTCGACCGTGCCGCCCAATTGGCGCTGTTCGACGATCGCGGGCAATTGAGGATGAATCCATTGGGCGGGAATCCTCGCGAAGAGCGACCGGAGATCGATGGACGGCGACGCAAAGGTGATGGAAAAAGTGGGTTGCGAGGTCAGCAACCCTGCCAGGTTGGCCTTGCCTGTCACCGCCAGTTCATCCACGTTGGCCGCAATCTCGGTCAACACCACGTCGTAGCCGGCCACGCCCGGCGCGACACGAATCCGGCTTTGGAGACTGGCGCCACCCTGCAATTGGGGCGGAACCGGCCGGGGTCCGAAGAAGTCGGCCGCTTCTCGCAAGCGAAGATTCGTGGTGTCGATCTCGCCCTCGAATTGAAAGGCCGGGCGGACGGAATAGGGTTCCTCCGCCGCCAGCGTCGAGGACGATTCGCTTAACCCGATGGTGCCTGTCAGGGAAAAAGACGAGGGCGTGCCCTGCGCCGGCAACGCGGCAGAGACGTGCAAGTCGCCCTGGGCCTTCCCCGGATAGACCTTCAGCGCCATCTCGACCGTTTCGAGTGTCGTGGTCCTGACCCCGTCCGGCCGCGCCTCGTCCGTAATTGTGATGTGGCCCTTTTGAATGGTGGCTTCCCGGATTTGCAGCAGCCGGCTGAACATCTGATAGGCCGACTCGTCCTTCGCGGCGGACGGCAGGCCGGCCAACACATTCCAATGGCCCGAGCGGTTGCGAATCAGCGTGACGGTCGGTTCATTGAGGAAGATGCGTTTGGCGACAACCTGTTTTTTCAGCAGCGGCAGCAGGCGGAGGACAATGTCGATTTCCTTGGCGGAGAAGACGATATGGCTCGGGTCGTCGTGGCCGTAAATGCCGACGTTCGTGAGTTCCAGCCGAATGCTGGGCAACACGACGAGTTTGATGCGATCGACCTCGATCTTGCGGCGAAGGCTGGTTTCGAGCTGCTGAAGGAAAAAGTTCTTGAGGATATCGACGCCGAACAACTCGCGGGAATAGAAGAGGAGAAGGAGCCCCGCGACCACCAGGCCGAGCATCGACAGCACTACCGTGCGGGGACGAACCCTCACTGACCCTCCTCTAAGTAGAACCTAACGCAGTGTACTGGATGCATGCGCGGGAAATCCATACGATGCGCGGTCTGAGGGGCGTGAAACGTCAGACGTGAAAGGTGAAACGGTAGAAAACCGTATCTCGTCTCTCGTGAAGCGTATCTCGTGAGGGATCGGACCTGATGACTGACATCTGATAGCCTCTGAACGAACGACGCTTCACGAACGACGAGATACGAGCGACGAACGACGGTTATGAGGCCTCGCAAATAACCTTCGTCGGTTGAGGCTCGCCGGTCTATAATGCCTCGCCTTTGAGCCTGACCAAGAAAATTGGAGGACTGAGTTGGGAGATGGCATCACCACGACACGACCTCGTTGGGGCATTCTCGCCCTGCTGTTCGCCATCAGCGGCGTCACGTACATGGATCGCGTCAACATTTCCGTTACGGCCCGGCAGATGATGCCCGCTTACGGCATGACCGATCAGGACATGGGCTACGTGTTCTCCGCGTTTGTCTTCGGTTACGCGCTCTGTCAGATTCCGGGCGGCCGCTTGGGCGATCGCTGGGGGGCGCGTGTGGTGTTGGCCTGCGCCTTGGTCTGGTGGTCCCTCTGTACGGTGTTGAGTGCCGTGGTGGCCACCCTGCCGCTGGCCTCGTTGGTCGGAACAGTGGGGGCGCTTGTCCTCGTGCGCTTCTTGCTCGGTGTGGGCGAATCGGTGGCCTTGCCGAACTTCAATCGCGCCGTGGCCGATTGGATGCCGCCGGGGCGACGGGGGCTCGGCATCGGCATCGCCATCGGAGGGATCGGGATCGGCGCTGCAATCACCCCTCCCCTCGCATCCTGGGTCATGGTGAATTATCACTGGCAATCGGTGTTCTATCTCTCTGCCGCGATGGGTTTGGTGGTGGCGGTGTTCTGGGTCCTCTGCTCGCGGGATCGACTGCCGGCCGGCAGGTCGGTGACTGGTGGCGCCGCTGCGATTCCCTGGCGGCACATTCTCCGCTCCCGGTCGCTCTGGTGGCTCGTCGGGAGTTATGCCTGTCTCGGGTATGTGGCCTACATCTATATGAGCTGGTTTTACCTCTATCTCGTGAATGTGCGCGGGATCGACCTGCTGCGCGGCGGCTGGCTGGCGGCAGGCCCCTTTCTCGCCATTCTCCTCTTTTGTCCGCTCGGCGGCTGGGTCACCGACTACCTGGTACCTTTGCTCGGGCTGCGCAAGGCCCGGCTGTCAATCGGCATGCTCGGCATGGCGCTGGCAGGCGGATTGATTGCGATCGGAGCCTGGGTGGAGTCGCAGACCCTGGCCATCGTCTGTCTGTCGCTCGGTGCCGGCTGGTTGTATTTCACCGTGGGCGCCTATTGGAGCGTGACGACGGATCTCTCCAAGACCCACGCAGGGACTCTGTCGGGTGTGATGAACACGGGGGCCAACGTCGGCGGGATCATTTCACCAAGCCTCACGCCCTGGCTCGCCGATCACTTTGGCTGGACGGCCTCGCTGCTGGTCGCCGCGGGCATCGCCTTCTGCGGCGGGCTGATGTGGATGAATGTCGATCCGGCGGAGAGGATGAGGGAGTGAGGTGTTGGGGTGTATCCTAGACAGAGCGTGTAGCACCATTGTAATTACACCAGCGTTCAGAGACACCGAGAAGGACATCGCCATGAAAGCTCGTGTTGTGCGGATCGGCAACTCCCAAGGCATCCGGATTCCGAAATCGGTCATTGAACAGTGTCACCTGCATGGAGACGTCGATCTGGAGATTCAGCAGGGACAATTGGTTATTCGTGCGGCATCCA
>CABVSR010000016.1 GCA_902500995.1 uncultured Nitrospira sp. | reverse complement strand
GAGTCGTTTCCACAGGTAGCTGCCGCCATGTTGCCGGGGCGGGATATTGTCTCTGCTGCCGACGCGTACATACCACCAGATGCCTTTTGCTTCCGTGCCATCCTCCGAGAGAATGACCTCAAAGGCGCCCTCGCGATCGTTTCCCGTCTGTTTCCATGTGCCCTGCCAACGCCGATCGTTGAAGCTGGTGGTGGAAAATTGACCGCCTTGCCAGGTGTAGGGACCGCTGCCTTGAGCATTTAATGTGGCGACGTATTTCTTATTATCTTCAATTTCGGTGACTTCCCATTCGCCGCTCAAGTCGACGCCGTTGGTGACCACGGGTTGCGTATCCGCGGCGCGGTGCAGCAGCGCGGCGCGGTCGGCGGCCGTCGGTTCCGTTGCGCTGTCATGATGGCGTGTGGATTCGTGCCAGGCGACGAGAATCCATCGGCCGTTGCGCTTCTCCAGGACCCCTGTTTCTCGAAGGGGCAGCACCATCCGCTGGGTCAGATCATCGGGATTGCTGTAACGAATGTAGTTCGACTCCATGGCGAACCAGGCGATATCACCCTTGGTCCACATCTGGAGCCTGGTGATCGGAATTTCCAGTTTGACCACCGAGTCGAATTCGCTCCGCATATCGGCCGCCAGATCCGGCCATCCGACGTATTTGCGTCCGTCGATCGTATACCCGATGGCATCCACATCGTGTGACATGTATTTCGACATGGTGACCAGATCCCGCTCGGCGTTCGCCTGAACGAGCCTGCGCAGGGTTGCTTCCGGATCTCGTGGCTCTTCGGCGCGCACGGCAGGGACGCACAAGATCCCCAGAAGCGGGGCAACCAGCAGCCAGGTGCGAATTCGCATCTTCACAGGAGAAAAATGATCCGATTGCATGCTCATAGACGTGAATATCTGAGAGGCCTCTGAGGCCTGCGCCGGGGGGTGCCGTGCCCTGAGGCTACCTGGTGCTTTGCGGCACTGTCAATGGGTATTTCCCCCATCTCGCATGCCGGTCAAGGCGCAGGACACGACGGTCACATTATCGATCCCGCCGGCATCGATGGCGGCTTGGATCAGGGCATGGCTCATCTCTGAAGGGTCGTCCCTGTGCGAGCGCGCGATCTCCGAGATGCGTTCGTCGGGCAGCATTTTGGTGAGGCCGTCGGAACAGAGTAGCAAGAGATCGCCGGCGAGGAGCTCGAAGGTAAAGAGATCGCTGTCTAAGACCGTGCCGAGACCGATCGCCCTGGTCAGAACGTGCCGGTCCGGATGGCGTGCGGCCTGCTCGGGAGTGAGGCGACCCTTGCGCACCTCGTCATCAATGAAGGTATGATCCCGCGTTAGTTGCGTGAGGCGTTCTCCCCTGACCAGATAGGCCCGGCTATCGCCGACATTGAGAACCAGGAGCCGCGGCTCGGGCACAAGCAGCAGGTGCGCCATTACCAGAGTGGTTCCCATGCCGAAGAAGGTCGGATGACGATCAGCATAGGCGCGGACGGCAGCATGAGCCTGCTCCGCCATGGTCGTCAGGAGAAACGATTGCTGCTCGATGTGATGCTCGGAAGTCGCGGCACTGCGAATCAGGCTCGGGGAAAAGTCGGCGAGGGTGTCCATGACGATCCGGCTGGCTACGTCTCCCCCCGGGTGGCCTCCCATGCCGTCGGCGACGGCCCACAATCGGCGCCGGTTATCGACGAGGAATGCATCCTGGTTGCTGGCCCGAACCAGTCCGCGATCCGTATGCCCGTATCCTGTCCATTCAAACGTGCCGGGAGGTGGTGTCATCTTATCCAATCAGACCCAACGATTGCGGGCCGTACCGCAAGGCCAGCCGTTCATACAGGCAGACCGCGAGGGGCTCAAGGTTCTGGGTGTCGGCCGCATTGTAGCGAATGAGCTGATCCAGCGCGGCCTCGCTGCCTGCTTGGTACTGCTGCCACAATCGGACGGCGTCCAACCCATCGAGCTGGACCAAATCGGATTCCCGTGCGATCTCCAACTCCCGTTCGATGGCCTTCAACCCGCCCTGCAGGCCCACGCGTCTGGCGGCAAAGCAGAGATCGAAATGAGGAATGGATACCCGCAAGCCGTGAAAGCAGCTGTGCAGATACGGCAGATCGAAGACCGTCCCGAAAAAGGTGATCAGGAGGTCGGCCTGGTCAAGTTCCTCTTGAATGGCTTTCTGAGTGAGAGAATGGCCGGAGACCAAGGTGCGCATGCGCCCCTCGCGATGCAGTCCGACGATCGTCACCTGCCCCTCACGGGCCGAGAGCCCCGTCGTTTCAATGTCGAGGTAGAGCGCCCGCGCGCCGAAGGTGTGAAACAGCCGCCAATGGTCGCGGGTGTGCAGGCAGTCTGCAAAATAGCGCGGGTTGTGGAGGTCGAGGTGGTTTTGCGCCAGGGCCAGCTCTGCATCGTAGGCGGCTTTGCGCGCGGGCGCGATGCCGGTGAGGTGGGACTCCCGCCTGAAGGTCGCCCAATCGGCAATGCCGTCTTCCCAGAGACGCCGCTCGGTCGATGGACCGATACCTTTCAGATGGACGAACGTGGATGTCAGCATAGGAGCGCGGCCGAAGGATGCGAGCCGGATTGTAACCTTGATTTCAAGGGATAAACAAGTTAGAGTCCGCGACTGGTGCGGAGTTTCGTCATTTCTGTGTTGCGCACATTATCACGGCGCGGATGAGGGGTCATGACCACGAACGGCACGATGAAACGGATTCGAATCACAGTCGGCGGCGTCCAACTGGAGGCCGAGTTGAAAGGGACCAGAACGGCGGAGGAACTCTACCGGGCCCTGCCGGCGGAGGGGCCATTGAATGTGTGGGGCGAAGAGTTCTATTTTAAGATTCCCGGCGTGAAAGATCATCGCGAGACAGCCACCACGCAAGTCAAAATCGGCGACGTGGCGTTTTGGGGCGCCGGGCAGGTGTTGGCGATTTTTTTCGGGCGCACGCCGATGAGCATGGGGGCCGACCCTGTCCCTGCCGACCGGGTGAACGTCGTAGGGCGCGTGCTGGGAGACGCGGTCGCATTGCGGCAGGCGATGAATGCGAGCACGATCCGGGTGGAACGGATTGAGCCGGCGCAGCCGGCTGCGTAAGGTTTCGGCGGCGAACTCGAACGGGGAGCGGTGGCCATGAGATTGGCGAAAGAGCGCGTGCATCATATGGCGGATTCGGTCATCGCTCGATTGCACGAATTGGGTTTTCTTGAGATTGCCGGAGATCGTAAGTCGCTCCGCGAGTCGTTGGAACAGACGATGACGGAAGAGCTCCTGGTGGAAGACCGGCTGAATGCCGAGGTGCGGCGAATGATGCAGCCCTACGAACGGCAGATCGAGCAAGGGCAGGTCGACTATCAGAAGATGTTTACGATGATCAAACAGAAGCTGGTGCGAGAACGCGGGATCGTTTTATGAGTCGCTTCACCACCGTGGACGGGAGCCGACCCTGTGATCAGTGAGGACAAAGCCAGCCATCTTTCTCACCTGGTGCTCGGCGCGTTGAAGAAAAGCTCTCAATGCCGGCTGACCGAGGATGACGGGAAGGTCTTGCGCGAGATCAAACGTGTGGTCGCAGCGGAACTCGCCCTGGAAGCGGACATTGATAAGAAAGTGCGGGCGAAACTCGCCTCCTACTCCAGGCAGATCGTGGAAGGCAGTCCGGAATGGGACGTCATGTATCGAAAAACGTCCGAGGAAGAACAGAAAAAACGCGCCAAGCCCTAATACGCTGGCGACCAAGAACAACGAGGTTTTGCGATGCGAGTCAGTTTCTGGATCATGGTGTCTATGGCCCTGCTGTCTTTTCAGGCCTGTACCCACGAGAAGCCGAAACCGCTGGTGCCTCTCGAACTGGCCTATGGAGCGAAGGCCGATGCCAACCAGCTGAACAACCAAGGCATGCAGGCTTTCGTGGCCGGCCAAATGGCCGAAGCCAAGAATTTGTTCGGGCAGGCCATCCAGGCCGCGCCGGATTCCGGGCAGGCTCATTACAATTACGCGTTGGCGTTGAACGCCTTAGGGCAAACCGATCAGGCCCGGCAGGAATTCATCGAGGCGGCGAATCTGGCTCCCGGCGATAAAGTCATTTGGGATTCTCCGGCCTTGCGCCCTTTTGGAAATCCCCAAGCACCAAAAGGCGCGGCCAGGGAGCATCCATACGGTACGAGCAGGCCGACGATCGGTAGCGGTCCGCGGTAGCGGACCCGGGGATGGATGAGTGAGAAGGAGAGGACACGCAGCATGGCAACTGGAGTAGCAGTCGGCGCGAAGGCGCCGGAGTTTTCGCTGCCGGATCAAGACGGCAAGGTCGTGACGCTGAAGAGCTTCAAGGGCAAGCAGGTGGTGCTGTATTTTTATCCCAAAGACGATACCTCCGGTTGCACGAAAGAGGCCTGCGATTTTCGCGATTCCTTGGCCGCGATCAAGAAGGCCGGGGCGGTGGTGCTCGGCGTCAGCAAGGACGGGAAGACGTCTCATCAGAAGTTTATCGCCAAATACGACTTGCCCTTTCCGCTGTTGAGCGATGAAGACGCGGCTGTGAGCACGGCCTATGAGGTCTACAAAGAAAAAAGCATGTACGGCCGCACCTACCTGGGCATTGAGCGCAGTACGTTTGTGATCGACGCAACGGGGCGCATCAAAGCCTCCTTCCGGAAAGTGAAAGTGCCGGGCCACGTGGATGAGGTGTTGGCGGCGCTGAAGGCGTAGCCGGTCCGGATTGTGGACCGGCTGCGCGTCGATGCTGTTGAGCCCCTATGGATCCGCTGGAAAAACCATCCCATGCGTTATGCGCCGCCGCCTTGTCCCTCGTGCCGGGGCTCGGTCACCTGTACATCGGTGAAAAGCGCGGCGGGCCGCTGCTCGTAGCCGGGCTGCTGCTGATCCTCATGTGGATGAACTGGTTCTCGTTCGCCCTCGTGCCGCTACTCGGTCTCGTTTTGTTCTGCATGGGGGATGCCTATCTGACTGTCAGCCGCGACCGCGGCCTCTTCCCGTAATCACGCATGTGGTGTTCAGCAGACAGGGTCAAAGCGCTCACGGCAGCCTGTCTCGGTCTGGAGTTCCGCGCCATGGCCTTGGCGCTCTGCGCGGCCCTGGCCATGGCGACGCCTGGCGAAGCGGCGGGGAAGGCGCCCGGGACGTTGATGGTGCGCGATGCACTGACCTTGCCGAATCATCCCGTCCGAATCGAGGCGCAGGTAGCCCTGAAGACTCCCGCCGCGGGGCCGACGGTCGGGGGTATCCTGCTGCGCCTGCAGATCGACGGGAAGGAAGTCGCCGCCGGCAGGACCAACGAGGCCGGGCAGGCGTCGTTCGACTACCTGCCGAAGATGCGGGGCACCAATGTGATCAGCGTATCGGTGGATGGGGAAGCGCCGATCGAGGCGGAAAACAGCCGCGCCACGCTGTGCGTGTGGGAACGGCGGCGACCGATTGTCGTGGTCGAACTGGCTGCGCTGATTCAGTCGGCCGAGCCTTCGAGTACACCGGCAGCTCAGCCTGAACGCTCATCACCAAACGAGTCCGCACCACTTCCGATCGCCGAAGCCGCCGAAGAATTGTCCCGGCTGACTCAGTACTATTACAACGTCGTGTATGTGTCGGGCGAACAGGGAGCGGTGGAGAAGTTCTCCATCGGGCAGGTGCGGCGCTGGCTGGAGACGCATAAGTTTCCGGCAGGGTTCGTCGCGCCGCCGGTGCCGGGAGGGCTGAGCGCGACACTGGACAGCTTAAGAAACGACGGATGGACGACGATGAAATCCGGCATCGGGCGCACGAGAGCGTTTGCGGATCTGCTGTTGCAACACCGGATGGAGGTGGTCGTGGTGCCGGAATTGCCCAAGGGCGAATTGCCTCGCAAAGCCAAGAGCGCGAAGGATTGGAAAGAGGTGCGGAAGAAGTTGTGAGCATGATGGAGATCCCTTTCTTGCTCGCGCAACGCGCGGCTTCGGAAAGCCCTCGTTGGACGCGCGCAGTGGAAAGGGATGCTCCATCCTGCTCACTGGGGAGGAGGGAAGGAAAATGTGTTGGACGTGCGCAGTGGAAAGCGATCGCAGCCACGCTCACAGGGCTTGAGGAGGGGGAGTAAAAGAACTGGGAGGGTCGGGAAGCCCTGTGCTCGTTCGATGCGCGCGGTTCATGGCATAAATCAAACGCTGCGAGCGCAAGGGAACGTATGAAACGAGCGCCCTGCGGCGAAGGTGGATGGTCTGAAGGTCATTCACTCCCCGGGGCGAATCATGGTATGTTCAGCGCCCAGTCTGTCGTCATCTCATTGAAGGAGCACAAGCCGGTATGATGCTAGAAGGTAAAAAGGGACTGATCATCGGTGTGGCCAATAAGCATAGTATCGCCTGGGCCATCGCGCAGGCAGCCGCGCGAGAAGGCGCGCAGATGCTGTTCAGCTATCAGAACGAACGGCTGCGCGAAAACGTCGAAGAATTGGTCCAGACCCTGCCGGACGCATCGGCCTGCGTGTGCGATGTTGGAGACGACAATCAGATCTCCGCGATGATGAAACAGGCTGGCGAGAAACTCGGGCGGTTGGATTTTGTGGTCCATTCGCTCGCCTTTGCGCCACGCGAAGAACTGACCGGAGAGTTTGTGAATACCACCCGCCAGGGATTTGCGACAGCCCTCGACGTGAGCGCCTATTCCCTCGTCGCCGTCACGCGGGCGGCCATGCCGTTGATGGCGGAAGGCGGTTCAGTGGTGACGCTGACCTATCTCGGCAGCGAGCGGGTGGTCCCCCACTATAATGTCATGGGCGTCGCCAAAGCCGCGCTGGAAGCGACCGTGCGCTATCTCGCCCACGATCTCGGGCCGAAGAACATCCGGGTGAATGCCGTCTCCGCCGGGCCGATCAAAACGTTGGCGGCGCGCGGTGTGTCCGGGATCAGCAAGATGGTCGACCACCATCGCGCCTTCGCGCCGCTCCGGCGGGCGACCGAGCAGGGCGAAGTCGGCGATACGGCGCTGTTCCTCGTCAGTCCGTTAGGCCGCGGTATCACCGGAGAGGTGATCTACGTCGATGGGGGTTACCATATTCTCGGCTCCCTGGCTTCCGTCGAATAAACTGCCGGGTAGCCTGTCTATCCGCTCGCTCCCCGGTGCCGCTTCCGGCCTGCTCTTGTTCCCCCTGGGCCGGAGGCACAGGGTGTCTCTCGTCATCCTTGCCGCTCTCCTGACCGGGTTGCTCGGTCTCGCCCATGCAGCAGAACTGTCCGATCGCGAAGAGGATGGGTTGAAGGGTCCTGTCCGCTCCGTCGAAACCAGAGACAGTCTCCTGATTCAAACCGACCGGTACGATCAGCAGGGGCGCGTGATTGAGCGCATCCAGGACGGCCACGAGACGTTTCAGAGTTTATGGCCGTTGCGATTTACCTACGCCTACGATCAGTTCGGAAGGCGGATGGCCGAACGCATAGGGGATGCGCGGGGCGAACTCGTGAAGGAAACCCGTTCCGTGTACGATGAGCGAGGCCATCGGTCCGCGGAACTGGCGGTGTGGGGGGACGGCACGTTCGAGAATGTCTCCCTCTACGAGTACGACGAGGCGCATCGCCGCATACGCGCGCTGCATTACAACGCCGTGCACGTCATCAATCGAAATCTCTATGCGTACGATGAAGCGGGCCGCCTGTCGAGGGAACGGTTCGAGCGCAATTATCGGTATGACGCTACCGGACATCAGGTGGTGACGACGGATCGCTTCGATATCGGGCACGACGTGACGATCGTCTACGGCGACCGCGGGCAGGTGCAGGAAAAAATCGTGACGGATCTGCGAGGTCGAAGACAAGGCCATTCGGAATTTCGCTACGATGAGCGAGGCAGTCAGATCGAAGAACGCAGCTATGATGCCGCCGGGCGGCTCACCGACCGCAAGACCTATCGCTATGAATATGACACGGCCGGGAACTGGATCATGGAAACGTTTCAGTGGTGGGAAGTGCGTGGCAGTGAACCCCGGCTTAAACAATCGCAGGTCCGCGAACGCCGAATCAGCTACTACTAGCGCATTGGTGTCGGCGCTCTTGACGTGTCCAGCTCTGCCTATCGTATCCGTGCCCTAGAGCTCGCATGCCCAGGGTACGGTGTCGAGAACCCCAGCTTCAGAGGCAGTTGACGCGGTTCATGAGTTGACCATCGGGCAGGGGTGACAGCAGAATCCGGCGCTGAAAACTTGACTCGACCGGTGATGGTCAATCTGACCGGTCCGGGCGCCCGGTTCACTGCGGCGTGGATAGAACATGAACCCGGAAGCACAAACAAGAAGATATCCTCATCAGCGGGAGCGAACGCATGCTCACCGTGCCTCTCACAGTCAGCGGGTCGCTGTATCTCAGGAAGGCAGAGGCATTTGCGGCCAAACGGAAGAGCCTGGACTGAGAGGATCTATGACACGATTCCCCGAACATCCTTCAGCAGCAGAAAGAGATGTAATGGATCGCTCGGCGAGGGAAGAAAATCGAAGCGTTCATAAAACGTTCTCGCGCTTGCATCTTTGGCATGGACCACCAAGGCGCGAATCCCTGCAATGTCAGCGGCCTGCAACGTCCGGAGCATCGCGTCTTTCAATAATCCGGCACCGACCCCCTGTTTCTGCCAGTGGAGATCAACGGCTAATCTGGCTAGGAGCATGATCGGAATGGAATGCCTCGCAATCCCCTTCTTGATTCGCTCGGGAGCATGGTCCTGTTCCACCGATCCCACAGCGAGCGCGTAGTAGCCGATCGTAGTTTCATCGGACAGCCCTATATAGGTCTGCGATCCTCCACTGTGCTGGTTCTGCAGCGCATGCTTCTGGAGAAAACGATTGAGAGCATCCTGTCCGCAGTCGAACGCTTCGACAAGGTGATGCGGCTGAAGTTTCTCGATACGTCTACTCACCGCTTTGCTTTGGAGGCGCGTACAGATGCGATGTCAAAGAATCCTGGTTCCGCCACAAGACGTTGCATCCGGGGGAGGGGGCGAGTCGGGGCATCAAGCGCAGCCAAAAACTCAGTCCATTTGGTTTTGCTGAGATGAAACTGTCGACGATCCGCCAACGCTTCATCTGCACGCGTCAATGCACTTTCCAGCACGAAGGCGCTCACGGTGAGGTTCGAGGCAAAGGCGGCAGCTTCCAGCGTGCGCTTGGCGGTAGCGCTCACCCGAAGATCGAGTTTTTCAGTGCGGAGCGTACGGACAGCCATTGGTCACCTCTCGTTGCTCATAAAGATAACTCAGCAACGACATAGCGTCAAGACAATGTCATGACGATTTATGTCAGGATAGAGGGGACTCGATAAGTATTCTGGCCTGTGGGCACGACTAGGCGGGAAAGAAGGTGGTCAGGTCTGAGGAGGAGGGGCGGGAGCGTGGTTTGTGAATCCGACTCGTGACACCTCTCATCCCTTCTTGACCTCTTCATAGAGCCACTCCTTTCGTCGAGGCTCGCTGAAGCTGCCATTCTACTCTCGTTGGACGTTGCCGTTTTTTAGGGGAGATGTCTGGTGGGGCGGCGCCCTTTACGGAGTCAGCGGTCCCGTGACCGGGCTGCCCGGTTTGGCTTCGACCGATGGCGCCGCGCCTTCTTGCGGCAGGATGCGGAAGTGAGTGACGGCGAAGGACACGGCTTGGCCGACGACAAAATGGCAGCGGCGAAACTCTTCCTTGTTCATGCGCGAGCGGAGAATGAGTCCATCCGCCGTTTCGATCTCCAGCCGGTACGCGACCCCGAGAAAATAAATGTGCCGCAACCTCGCCTGTTGCCGGTAACGGGTCGGATCTTCGGCGACCTTGACATAGTAAGGGCGGAAACCGACTTGGAGCTTCTGACCGTCAGAAAAGCCCGGGGCGGGGAATTCCAGTGAGCCCACCTGCACCTGCCCGCGCCGCACGAGACCTTCCACGATGTTCATCGAGCCGATAAAACGCGCCACGAATTCCGTCGCCGGTTCTTCGTAGACATCCGCGGGTGAGCCGGCCTGCTCCAACTTGCCTTTGGAGAACACGATGATGCGGCCGGAGACTTCCATCGCTTCTTCCTGATCATGGGTCACGAAGAGGCTGGTCACGTTCAAATCCGTATGCAGGCGAATGAGCCACTCACGCAACTCCTGCCGAACCTTCGCATCGACGGCGCCGAACGGTTCATCCATCAACAAAACAGAGGGGCGTGGCGCCAGCGCCCGCGCGATGGCGACACGCTGCCGTTGTCCGCCGGAGAGTTGGTGCGGGTAGCGGGCGCCGAGTCCCTCCAGGCTCATCAAGGAGAGGAGTTCCATGACGCGCTGTTCGATCTCCTTCCGGTTCCACTTCTTGATTTTGAGGCCGAAGGCGATGTTGTCGAACACCGTCAGGTGTTTGAACAGAGCGTAATGTTGGAAGACGAAGCCGATGTTGCGTTCCTGCACGGTGAGATCGTTGACGCGTTTGCCGTCGATGAAGATGTCGCCGGAAGTCGGCACTTCCAGCCCCGCGATCAACCGCAGCACCGTGGTTTTTCCGCTTCCGCTCGGGCCGAGCAAGCCGAGCAGTTCGCCTTCATGCACCACGAACGAGACATTCCCGACGGCCGTTCCGGAACCGAATTTTTTGGTGAGCCCGCGTACTTCTATTTTCACCGGCTTACTGCGCTCCCGCTTCCGCGACAGTCGTTTCCGCTCTGGCCTTGGCGATCTCCAGCACCGTGAGAATCGCGAAGGAGACGGCGAGCAGCGTCAAGGCCACGGCATTGGCCGCCACGTAATTGAAATCGACATAACTTTGATAAATATGCAGGGTGGCGGTCTGGGTCAGCAACAGAATATTGCCGGACACGACCAGCACGGCGCCGAATTCGCCGATCGCGCGTGCCACCGTGAGGGTGGCTCCGTACACCAGGCCCCACCGCAAGGCCGGCAGCGTGACTTTGACGAAGACCTGCCACTCGTTGGCCCCCAACGTCCGCGCCGCCTCTTCCTCCTCGGTCCCCAACGTCTGCAGCAGCGGCGTCAGTTCCCGCACCATAAATGGAAACGTGACGAACAGCGTCGCGAGAATCATGGCGGGCAGCGCGAAGAGTACCTTGATGTGCGCCTGGCCGAACAACGCGCCTAAGATCGTGTCCGGCCCGAACAACAGAATCAGCATGAATCCGGCGATGACGGGCGACACGGCAAAGGGCAAATCGATCACGCCGCTGACCAGGCTGCGCCCCCAGAACTGTTGACGGGCCAACACCAGCGCGGTCAAGGTTCCGAAAATCAGGTTGAGCACGAGGACGATCAGCGTGATTTCAGCGGTGAGCGTAAAGCCATGCAGCGCCTCCGGTCGTGAAATCTCCGCCCAGAACGCCGCCAGGCCTTCGCTGAAACTCTGGCTGGCCATATACAGGATCGGGCCCATCAAAAGGACCAGAAAATAGAGCCAAACGATCCCGATCAACAGCCCACGCATGCCTGTACTCCCGCCAAGTTCCCTACCATCACAAGTCCGGTTTGCTCATCAACGCGCAACGATCGGCGACGCGGAATCCTGCCCAGTCCGATCATCCCGGCTCGACCAGCGAAACAGGTTGGGGATCCGTTCACCGGGACGCCGGGTCAGTCGTTCCAACAGCAGGAGCACCACAAACGAAATGAGCAGAATCAACACCGAGACGGAGGTCGCCGCCTGCGGGTTGTAACTCTCGATTTCTCCGTAGACGTACACCGACGCGACCTGCGTTTTCATCGGGATGTTGCCCGCCACGATGACGATCGAGCCGAATTCGCCGAGTGCCCGCACAAAGGTGAGAAACACGCCCGTCAGCAGGCCGGGCAGGACCGATGGAACCGTCACCTTCCAGAAGGTCGTCCAGGGGCTGGCTCCGAGGGTGAAGGCCGCTTCCTCCTGGTCACGCTCCAGTCCCATCAGCACCGGCTGCAGGGAGCGGATCGTGAACGGCATCGTGACGAACAACATGGCGAGAATGATGCCGGGCTGGTTATACAACACGGTCAGGCCACCCTGCTGAAGCCAGGTGCCGATCACGCTGGTCGGCCCATAGATCGCGGCAATCATCAATCCGGCGACGAGGGTGGGGATGGCGAAGGGCAGATCCACCAGGGCATTCAAGAGCCAGCGGCCGGGAAATTCATATCGTACCAGCACGAGCGCCGAGAGGGTGCCGAAGACGGCATTGACGGCGGTGGCGACAGCCGCGGTTTCAATCGTCAACCAGAGCGCGGCCGCCGCTTGCGGGGCTGCGATGTCTTGAACGAAGCGGTCCCATCCCGCCGCGACCGATTGCTGCGTGAGCGCCGCGAGGGGTAAAAAAATCAACAGCAGCACGTAGCCGACCGCGGCCGACCGCAGCGCGACACGGACTAAGAGATGTGAGGTCAACGAAGGTTCCTCGTCCTACTTTTTTGACACATCCTCGACGATCTTCGTCCACAGTCCTTGGGGGCCGAACAGTTTGTTGCTGACCTGATCCCATCCGCCGAGCTCCGCGATCGTAAAGAGACGGGCCGGTTGCGGGAGTCCGGCTGCGGCGGCCGGGGCCTGGGCGGTGCGATCCAAAGGCCGGAAGCCCAATTCCAAAAACGCCGCCTGCGCTTCCGGTCCATGGAGAAATCCGACGAACGCGTCGGCCAGATCCTTGGCCTTGTGCCGGTCGGCATAGGTATCGACCACTGCGGCCGGGTTTTCGATCCAGACGGTTTCAGCCGGCACGATGATCTCGTACGGGCGTCCGCTCTTCACGCGCGGCAACAATTCATTTTCATAGGTCACGATGACATCGCCCACCCCGCGCTCGAAGGTCGTGACCGATTCACGGCCGCTTTTATCCATCACCTTCACATTGCGTTGGATGCGCGTGAGCAGATCGACCGCCTGTGTGGTGGCAGCGTCCGGCGCCACTGGTTTTCCGCCTGCCCGTTGCTCGGCCAGTTTCAGCCCCGCGCCATAAATCGCAATCACATCCCACATGGCGCCGCCGGACGTTTTGGGATTGGGATACAGAACTTCGACGCCGGGCCGCGCCGCATCTTCCCAGCCCTTCACGCCCTTGGGATTACCCTTCCGGACGCCGAGTGCCACGACCGAGGCGGAAATCATGCCGCCATGTGGAGCTTTTCGCCAGTCGTGCGTGATCAGGCCGGCCTTCACGACTTGATCGACATCTCCTTCCAACGAGAGCACGGCCACATCCGCATCGAACCCGCCGATGATGGCGCGGGCCTGGGCACCGGAGGCGCCATAGGAGCTGCGCACGCGGACATCCTGTCCCATTTTTTGTTTCCAATACCGTTGGAAGGCGGGAATGATGTGTCGCTCATAGGCTTCTTTGGGCACGCTATAGGCCGCTAAAATCAGGTCGCGCGTGTCCGCGGCCAGGACCGTGGCGGGAACTGCCGGCACGAGTCCCAAGGTCAGGATGGCGAGAAGGAGACTGATCATTGTATGGCCGATGGTGCGCATGACGATCCTTCCATCAGTTTGTTATGAGCGAATCGACTCAAGGTGTAGTGGTCGAGAATGTTGGCGATGGCATCCCGCACTTCTCCCATGGCCTGCTGGAGCGGGCAGGAGGGTTTGGCGGCGTAGGGACAGTCAGAGCATTTCTGATAGGCGGTTTTGCTGACGCAGCTGATCGGGGCCAGCGGTCCGTCCAGAATGCGGATGACCTGACCCAGCGTGATCTCCTCCGGAGACTTGATCAACGAGTAGCCGCCCCGAATGCCGCGCCGGCTCGCCAGCAGCCCGGCGCGTTTGAGCGCGAGCAGGATTTGTTCGAGAAACTCCACGGGAATGTTCTGCCGCTCGGCGATCTCATGGCGCTGGAGCACGCGGCCTCCGTAGGTCTCGCAGAGCTCGAGCAATGCGCGGAGCCCGTATTCACTCTTTTTGGAAAACTTCATGGTCCAGTGAGTTGTCTAGTGAGTTGCTCAAGATTTGGGAGAATAAACCAGCGCGTGCCGTGATTCAAGCGATTCGACCGGGAGAGAAGAGAAAACATGCGCGCGCTCCGGTCGCCAATTCGGGACCGCAACTCATTGAAAATGGAGGTTCGGTTTCTTGACACCCTGTGACGGTTCTTGCTAGCTTCAGCGTGATTTTTCCTCCGTCACCACGAGCAGCCGGCGGCTAGATCTGGACATCCGGTGAATTTCCAAGACCTCATTTTGACCCTGCATCGCTTCTGGGCCGACCGCGGGTGTGTCGTTCATCAACCCTATGATCTGGAGATGGGCGCCGGCACATTTCATCCCGCCACATTTCTCCGATCCCTCGGCCCGGAGCCCTGGCGCTCGGCCTATCCGCAGGCTTGTCGCCGGCCGACCGACGGGCGGTACGGGGAAAATCCCAACCGTATGCAGCATTACTATCAGTATCAGGTGGTGTTGAAACCCGCTCCGGACAATATTCAAGGCCTCTATCTGGAAAGCCTCAAGCAACTCGGCATCGACCCGAAGAAACACGATATCCGGTTTGTGCAGGATGATTGGGAGTCGCCCACGCTCGGCGCCTGGGGCTTAGGCTGGGAAGTGCGCCTCGACGGCATGGAGATCACCCAGTTTACGTACTTCCAGGAGATCGGCGGCATTCCGCTCAATCCGATCACCGGCGAGATTACGTATGGGACGGAGCGCATCGCCATGTATCTGCAGCAGGTCGATAATGTCTATGACCTCCAGTGGACCGACGGCGTGACTTACGGCGACGTGCATCACCGCAGCGAAGTCGAATTCTCGCGCTACAACTTCGAAGAGGGCGAGGTGCCCATGCTGATGGCCACCTTCCAGGCCTTTGAAGGGGAATGTCAGCGATTGCTGGAGAAGAAGCTGACGTTGCCGGCGTATGATTACTGCATCAAAACGTCGCACATGTTTAATCTCCTCGATGCGCGCGGGGCGATCAGTGTGACGGAGCGGACATCCTATATCGCCAGGGTGCGGGCGCTGGCGCGTCGCTGCGCCGAATCGTATCTGGCCGACCGGGAAGCCATGGGGCATCCGTTGATCAAGCCACCCGGCCGGGCAGGGAAACAGGTCGCCAACCACTCACCGGTCACCACGAAGTAGCCCGCGGATCACTATTCGACCATGCCTTCCAAGACACTCATGACCAAGACGGGACCGCGCGCAAAGAAGCCTGCATCGCCCCCACGCACGAAGATGCCGGCCACCACGGAATTGCTGCTGGAAATCGGCACGGAAGAGTTGCCCTATCAGTTCGTCGCGCCGGCCTTGCGCGCGCTGCAGGAGGGGGCGGAGACCTTACTCAACGATGCTCGCCTCACCTACGGCGCGATCCGGACGATGGGCACGCCACGGCGGCTCGTCTTGCTGGTCGAAGGACTGGCGAGGCAGCAGGCCTCGGCCGTCAAAGAGGCCATGGGGCCGTCCAAAGCCGTCGCATTTGACCAGTCCGGTCAGCCGACGAGAGCGGCCATCGGGTTCGCTGCCGGGCAGGGCGTGCCTGTCGAGGCGCTGCAAGTTCGGCAGACGCCCAAAGGCGACTATCTGTTTGCCGTAAAACAGGAGAAGGGGCAGGCCGTGACAGCGGTTCTGATGCAGGCGTTGCCGCAATTGCTGTCCAAGTTGTCATTCCCCAAGGCCATGCACTGGAACCAGACCGGCGTACGTTTTGCCAGGCCGGTGCGTTGGCTCGTGGCGCTCTGCGGCGGAAAAATCTTGCCGATTCAGTTCGCGACCATCAAGGCCGGCAATTTGAGCCAGGGGCATCGGGTGCTCGGCGCCAAGGTGACCAGTGCGAAAGGGTTTGCCGTCAAGTCCATCGCACACTATCTCAAGGAAATCGAGCGCCACAGCGTGATCGTGGACCAGGATCGGCGGCGGGCCATGATCCAGGACCAATTGGCCTCGCTGGCCAAATCAGCGCGCGGGCATGTGCACCAGGACGATGAGTTGCTGGAGCAGGCGGTCTATATGGTCGAACATCCGCACACGATCCTGGGTTCATTTAAGCCGCATTATCTCGCGCTCCCCAAAGAAATCTTGATGACCTCCATGAAAGAGCACCAGGGGTATTTCTCCCTCGTGGATGCGAAGGGCGCCTTGTTGCCGAATTTCCTGGCGGTCACGAACATGAAATTGGCCAACATGCAGTTGATCCGCGAGGGCAATGAGCGGGTCCTGGCCGCCCGCTTGGCCGACGCGAAATTTTTCTTCGACGAAGATCGCAAGACTTCGCTGGCCGATCGAGTGGCCAAACAACTCGCCGTCACGTTCCACCAAAAACTCGGCAGTCTACATCAGAAGACACAGCGCGTCGTGGCAATGGCCGCGCATCTGGCCGGTCAGCTGGGTGACGAACAATTAATTCACGACTGCCGGCGCGCGGCGGAACTCAGCAAGGCGGATTTGTTGACCGGAATCGTCGGCGAGTTTCCGACCCTGCAAGGAATCATGGGCGGAGAGTACGCTCAACACGATGGGGAACCGGCGGCCGTCAGCGCGGCGATTCGAGAACAATATCTGCCGCGCGCGATGGAAGGGGAGTCGCCGGAATCATTGGCCGGAAAGGTGCTGTCCCTGGCCGATCGGTTGGACAGTATCGCCGGATTTTTTCGCGTCGGCCTGGTTCCCAGCGGCTCGGAAGATCCTTTCGCCCTCAGACGGCACGCCACGGCGATCGTGCGTATTCTGATTGAGAGCCGGCTGCGGCTGAATCTCGCGCAGGCCGTCCGGGCGGCGCAAGAAGGGTTGGCCCAACAAAATGTGATGGCGGCGCCGCTTCCAAGCAAAGGCGGAGCGCCGGACGTGATCGGCTTTATCTTTGAGCGGGTCCGTTTTTACGGCAAGAGCGCGCACCAATTGCGGGACGATGTGATGGAGGCCGTGTTGAAATCAGCGGATCGGCAGTCCATCGATCTCACCGATCTCTTCGACAAGATGCAGTCGCTTGAGCAGATTACGGCGCGGGCGGAGTTCGACCCGCTCATCGTGGGATTTAAACGGGCCCACCGGCTGACCGACAAGGAGCAGTGGGATCGCAAGCCGGTGGAATCCGGGTTGTTCAGGGAGGCTGCGGAGGCCGCCTTGCATGAGACCGTTCAAAGCAGTCATACGGCCTACGCGGCGGCGATGCGCAGCGGAGAATACGGGCAGGCGCTGGATGTGCTGGTCAGGATGAAGGGTCCGATCGACGACTTTTTCAATGCGGTGATGGTCAATGCCGACGATCCGGCGGTGCGCGGCAACCGGCTGTCGCTGTTGAAAACGGTCGATGATTTGTTCATGTCGTTCGCTGATTTCTCCCAGATTATGGTACAAGGGACGTAGCGGATGGTGAGCGTTTGGACCCAACTCCAGAGAGCTTTCCCGAGTCACCCGAGGCGAGTGCCGCGGCCCACGTAAGGGCGACCAAGGTCCGGCGATTTGCATCCGGCATCAGCGTCGTGATGATGGTGGTGTGCAACGCGGTCTTTCTCTTCGGCATCTGGGTGACCGGCCTGAATTTCGAACGGCTGGTGCGGACACCGGATATCTATGATTCCAGACAAGACATTTGCTTGCGACTGGCCTACCAACATGTTCCGGGCTCGGCCAATCCCGTTCAGTTCTGTTCGGAGTGGCTCAACCTCGCCGATCCAACCGGAAAAACCCATACGTTTCAGAAAGACGCACAACTCAAGCAGGGCGCAGACGGTACGTTCTATTTCGACTATGGACCGTTCGTGGATTACCGGCTCTTTGCGGTCGGCGCGTTCGTGGTGGGGATCATCGTGTGTGGCATTCGCGTGACCAGGCACGTCGTCAACCGCTATCGTATGCGACTGGAAGCCGCCGCCCGCCATTCGGTTCCGACTCATTGACCTCATAGCAGAAGGAGAGCGTCGCGTGGCCAAGAAATACGTCTATTATTTTGGAGATGGAAAAGCCGAAGGCACCGGCAACATGAAGGAGCTGCTCGGCGGCAAGGGCGCCGGCCTGGCCGAGATGACGAATCTCAACGTGTCCGTGCCCCCCGGGTTTACGATCTCCACCGAGGCCTGCGTCGAATATTACAAGCGGGGTAAGGCCTATCCTCCCGGCATGATGGACGAGGCTCTGGCGGCGCTCAAGAAGATCGAGCGGTCGATGAAGGCCGGGTTCGGCGATCCCGATAGTCCCTTGCTGGTCTCCGTCCGTTCGGGAGCCCGCGCCTCGATGCCCGGCATGATGGATACCGTGTTGAACGTGGGATTGACCACCAAGACCGTGCACGGTCTGGCCATGAAGACCAAGAACGAACGGTTTGCGCAGGACAGTTATCGCCGCTTCATCGGCATGTTCGGCAGCATCGTGATGGGCATCAATCGCGAACATTTCGAGGATATTCTCAAACATAAAAAGCGCGATCTCGGGGTGACGCAGGATACGCACCTCGATGCGAAGGCGCTCAAGGAACTCGTCGTCAGCTTCAAAGAACTGGTGAAAGAAGAAACGAAACGCGATTTCCCCGACGACCCGCTCGAACAACTCCGCATGGCCATCAACGCCGTGTTCTCGTCCTGGTACGGCGCCCGGGCGGTGACCTATCGTCGTCTGTACAACATTCCTGAGACCTGGGGCACTGCCGTGAACGTCGTCGCCATGGTCTTCGGCAACATGGGTGAGACCAGCGGCACCGGCGTGGCCTTTACGCGCGATCCGGCCACCGGCCAGCGGCAGTTCTTCGGCGAATGTCTGACGAATGCGCAGGGCGAAGACGTCGTCGCCGGCATCCGGACCCCGTTGCCCGTGAACCAGCTCGAAAAGTTCATGCCGCAGGCCTACAAAGATCTGGAAACGACCTACAAAAAACTGGAGCGGCATTACCGCGACATGCTGGACCTGGAGTTCACCATTCAGGAAGGCAAGTTGTACATGTTGCAGACCCGCGTCGGGAAACGGACCGGTGTGGCTGCCGTGCGCATTGCGGTGGATATGGTCAGGGAAGGGTTGATCTCGAAAAAAGAAGCGCTGCAGCGGATCGGCCCGGACCAACTGGCCCAGTATCTCTACCCGATTTTCGACGCGAAGGAAGAATCGCACTGCACGCCGCTCGGCAAGGGCTTGCCGGCCGGTCCCGGCGCCGCCGCCGGAAAAATTGCGTTGACCGCGGACCGGGCGGTGGAGATGCAAGCCGCCGGTAACCGCGTCGTGCTCGTGCGGCAGGAAACCAGCCCGGATGATATTCACGGCATGAATGCCGCTTTGGGATTCCTCACCGCCCGCGGCGGCATGACCTCCCACGCGGCCGTGGTTGCACGCCAGATGGGCAAAGTGTGCGTCGCCGGCTGCGAGGCCATCGAAGTCGTGGACAATCAAACGGTACGGATCGGGACACAAATCTTCCGTGAGGGCGAGTATCTGTCCGTCAACGGTTCGACCGGCAACGTCTACGGCGGTGACATTCCCGTTGTGGAGTCCGAAGTCATCCAGGTCCTGCAGGGCAAGATGGAAGCCGCGGCCTCGGAAAAATATCAGTTGTTCGAGTCTGTCCTGAAGTGGGCCGACGGGATGCGGAAGTTGAAGGTCAGGGCGAATGCGGATGTGCCGGATCAGGCCCGCATCGCGCGGAGCTTCGGCGCCGAAGGTATCGGCCTCTGCCGCACGGAACATATGTTCTTTGCCGAGGATCGCATCCACATCATGCAGAAAATGATTCTCGCTCGGAAACGCGAAGAGCGGGAAATGTATCTGGACCAGCTCCTGCCCCTGCAGAAGCAGGATTTCATCGGGCTGTACCGCGAGATGAAAGGGTTCCCCGTCACGATCCGCTTGCTGGATCCGCCGCTGCACGAGTTCCTACCGAAGCGCGAAGATCTCATGGTCGAAATCGCCCAGCTCGAACTCACCAGCGGTTCCCAGACCGTGCTGGAGGAGAAGAAGCGTTTGTTGACGCGGGTGGAAGAGCTGCATGAGTTCAATCCCATGCTGGGTTTGCGCGGCTGCCGTCTCGGCATTACGATGCCGGAAATTACCAGGATGCAGGCGCGCGCCATCATCGAAGCGGCCTGTGAACTGGCGAAGGAAGGCACCAAGATCGTGCCGGAAATTATGATTCCGCTGGTCGGCATGGTTTCAGAGATGAAGGCTCAGAAAGATCTTGTCCGGGAAGTGGCCGCGGAGACCATGAAGCGGTACGGCGTCAAGTTGTCGTACCTGGTCGGCACCATGATCGAATTGCCGCGCGCTGCGGTTACGGCCGATCGAATTGCGGAAGAAGCAGAATTTTTCTCGTTCGGCACGAACGATCTGACCCAGACCACGTTCGGGTTTTCCCGGGACGACGCGGCGAAGTTCATCGATTTCTACAAAACCGCCAATATTCTGGAAAGCGATCCGTTTGCGGTGTTGGATCGCGACGGTGTCGGCTCGCTCATGCGGACGGCGATCACCGGTGGGCGCAAGACCCGCCCGAACATCAAGCTCGGGATCTGCGGTGAGCACGGGGGCGATCCCAGTTCCGTGGAGTTCTGCCACCAATTGGGGCTGGACTATGTGAGCTGCTCTCCCTATCGCGTCGGGATTGCGCGGTTGGCTGCCGCGCAGGCGGCGCTCGCCGAAGCCGAGAAGGAGAAGGCCAAGCCAAGGCCGGCCAAGAGCAAGTCGAAGGCGATGAAGCCGGCTGCCGCCAAATCTGCCAAGAAGCCCGTCACACCTGCGCAAGTGAAGAAGCGGCCGGCTGCAAAACGCGTGGTGCGCCGCTCCAAGCGTACGGCACGGTGACCGCATCGTCTCGCGATCGTGAAGTCATGGCTCTGGCCCTTCGCCTCGCCGCGAAGGGCCGGGGCCTTACCAGTCCCAATCCCATGGTCGGCGCGGTGATCGTGAGCCGCGGCGACATCGTCGGGCAAGGCTCTCACCGCAAGGCCGGTGGGCCGCATGCCGAAGTCCTCGCCTTGAGTCAGGCCGGTTCGCGAGCCAAAGGCGGCACCCTCTACGTCACCCTCGAGCCCTGCAGTCATCTCAAGAAACGCACGCCTCCCTGTGTACCGCTGGTCATCAGCTCCGGAGTCCGCCGCGTCGTCGCGGCGATGGTGGATCCGAATCCACAAGTGCGGGGCAGGGGTATGGCTCAACTCAAGCGCGCGGGGATACGGGTCGAAGTCGGGTGCCTCGAAGCTGAAGCGCGACAACTCAACGAGACCTATATCCATTGGGTGCAGACCGGCCGGCCCTTTACCATTCTCAAAGCCGGTATGACGCTGGATGGGCAAATTGCGACGGCGGGGGGCGAGTCTCAATGGATCACCGGCGAGCCGGCGCGCCTGCGAGGCCATCGGTTGCGCGCGGACGTCGATGCGGTACTCGTCGGCATCGGCACGGTGTTGCGCGACGATCCGCAGCTGACCGCCAGGACGGGTGGTGATCCCGCTCGACTGGCTCCGCGGCAGCCGCTTCGTGTCGTGGTCGATAGCCGGTTACGTATTCCGCTCCGGGCGGCCGTGCTGCAACGGCAGGACGAGGCGCATACCGTGATTGCCACGACCCGCGCGGCGCCGGCAAAAAAAATCGCCGCTTTGCAAGGCCGTGGCATCGATGTCCTGGTGCTGCCCGGCGCCGGCGGGCACGTCGATCTGGCGGCATTATGGACGCGACTTGGACAACTTGGCGTCACGAGCCTCTTGATCGAGGGCGGAAGCGATCTTAATGCGGCCGCCCTGCGAGCCGGGCTTCCCCAACGGTTGATGTATTTTATCGCGCCCCTGCTGCTGGGCGGGCAGGATGCGAAAGGACTGTTCGGAGGCCTGTCGCCGCGTCGATTGCGGGATGCCCTCCCGCTCACGAACCTGCGCATTGAGCCGGTGGGGCGTGATATGCTGATCCAGGCTGATCTCCAGGTTCGATAGGAGTATCGTGCGAGCGTCTCTCCGCACTATTCACAAGATCCATTTCCGGCGCCGCGCGTTTCTTTTCGTCTCTCTCACCTGCATGTGGATGGTGGCCCTATGGGTGCCTGTGGCCTGTGCAGGCGAGGAATCATCCCCGCCGGATCTGGCCTCACAGATCTGGCACTACCTTACCACTCAGGACAGCGTGCAGGCCGATTCTACCCTGGCGTCGATCGTGCAGCGCCCGGATGCCACGCTTCAGGCCGTGCAGGACATCCTTCGCAACGGCCAGCCGCATGGCCTTCAACCGGTCGGCATGTTGCCGGATGAACAGGTCGTGGTGCGTGACCGGCCATACCGCCTGAGCCTGTCCATTCCGCAAAGTTACGAGCCGACGAAACAGTATGCGCTCGTCGTCTGTCTCCACGGCGCAGGCTTCACCGGCGAAGCCTACCTGGATCGATGGAAATCGCGGTTGGGGGAAGAATACATCCTCGCCTGTCCGACGTATCCCGCGGGCGCCTGGTTTACCAGGCGGGCCGAAGATCTCGTCCTGGCGACGGTGCAGCTCGTGCGGGAGCGCTATCGCATCGACCCCAACCGGATCTTCTTGAGCGGCATGTCCAACGGCGGCATCGGCGCCTGGCTGATCGGCATGCATCACGCGCAATTGTTTGCGGGACTTGCGCCGATGGCCAGC
Organism: uncultured Nitrospira sp.; assembly: GCA_902500995.1. GTDB lineage: Bacteria > Nitrospirota > Nitrospiria > Nitrospirales > Nitrospiraceae > Nitrospira_A. Next base: position 71,154 of record CABVSR010000016.1, on the reverse strand, counting down.
GGCATCGACGATGTGCTGTTTCCGTTTCTCGAAAACCTTCGCACCACGCCGGTCTACATCATTCATGGCTCGCAAGATCAGGTGATGCCCGTGGAGCTGAGCCGGAAGCTGGCCGGCGAGTTGAAGCATCTCGACTATCCCTTCATCTACCGGGAACATGATCGCACCCACGCCATGGCGGGCGGCCATTTTTTTCCGCGCGAAGAACTGCCCGATCTGGTGAAGTGGTTCGATACCCAGCGGCGGACGCCGGTTCCGAAGACCGTGACCGTCGTGCGCGATGCGAGTCATCTCCTGCCGTTTGGTTGGGTGCGAATCGATGCGACGGATCAGATTGCATCGTTTTCCGAAGATCTGATCGACAAGCGCGATGACAGCATCCGGCAGCGAACCTATGCCCGGTTGACCGCGCAGGTGACCGGTCCGAATCGGATCGATGTGCGGACCGGCCTGGTGCGGCAGTACACGTTGTCTCTGAATGACGACCTTGTCGATCTGGCGAAACCGGTCGTGATCACCACCAACGGTCAGCCTGCATTCGAAGGCCTTCTCACGCCACATGTCGACACGCTGCTGCGGCAGGCCCGTCTCAGGCACGATCCTGCGCAGCTCTTTCCCGTCCAGATCACGGTGTCTGTGCCCCAACGGCCTTCATGACCTGGCCCGCCCACACCGTCCGGCTGATCGGGCCGGTGGCCGTGGTGCTCGCCGCCGCCTGTGCCTTCTTCGATTCCTCCGCGCGGGCTGCACCAGACCGATGCTCCCTGCCGTCGCACCATGTCGGGATGGTGTTTCCTCTCGATCAGGTGGACGCCGCCTGGAGTTGCCGGCTCGAGCCGATCCTCGCGCACTATACGACGGCCAATAAGATCGGCCCGATCCGTACTCCGTTGCCGAAACAGGTGTACCTGTATCTGTTGGAGCATCCGGTCATGACCGCCGCCCTCGCCAATCGCCTCGACCTGGGTTTGTACAAAGCGGAGTGGCGCGGCCCGGATACATTCTGGGCGACGGACGGCGAAGGCACGGAAGGCATCGTGCATCCGCTGTATCAGGACCAGAGCCGGCGGATCTACTATATCGAAGGCACGCACGACGGGCGATTCCTGCCGCGGGTGAGCGGCAAGGCCGTCGTGCTGTTTAGTTTGCGCGTGGTCCAAGACGGGCAGGGGGGCGAATCGATCGACAATACGATGGTGGCCTACCTGCGGCTCGACAATCGGTTGTACTCCGGATTGTTGTCGATGCTTCGCCCCCTCATCGGTACGGTGGTGACCCGGCAAGTCGTGAAAGCGTTTGATGCGGCTCGCCGTCTGGCCGGGACCATGCGTGAACATCCTGAGCAGGTGCTGTTCGAAGCCACGGACCCGCCGGGACTGCCGGACGAAGAGGTGGCGTTTATCAAAGCTGCCCTCGCGTCCCTGAATCAACCCGCGCAGAGACCGGCGCCTTCCCTCCCGTGAGATGGTGATGACGACATCCCGCAGCTTTTTCTACCTCTGTACCCTCGGCGTATTCTGTTTCATCAGCTACAACCTCGTCCGCATGCCGGTCTTGTCCCTCTTCGCGGAGTCGCTGGGCGCCGGCCCGGAGCGGATCGGATTGATCGTTTCCGTTTCGACGATCACCGGGGTCCTGTTGAAACTGCCGTCCGGCGCACTGTCCGACATCTACGGGCGGAAGATGTTATTACGTATCGGCGTGGTGGCATTTGGATTGCCGCCCTTCGTCTATCCGTTCATTTCCGATCTCAATACGCTGACGGCCCTGCGCTTCGTCCATGGCCTGGCAACGGCGATCTTCGCGCCCAGCGCCCTGGCCACCGTCGCCGATCTCTACAAAGAGCGGCGCGGGGCGGCGATGGGGACCTACACCGCCTGCACTCAGTCGGGCTCTCTTCTGGGCCCGTTTCTCGGCGGGTGGTTGGCCCATACGGCAGGCTTTTCCGCCGCCTTTGTCACGGCCGGGATTTTCGGGTGTGTCGCCATTGTGATTTTCTTCAGCCTCCATCTGGACGAGCCGCCCCCGCGCGTGCGTGAGAAGGGGGTGGCGCCGGTGATCGCTGAAATGGGGAAAGGCTTTCTCGCGGTGGCGAGGAACCGGAAAGTGTTGATTACCAGTTCAACCGATGCGGCGAAGATGATCGCCAACGGCGCCCTGATGGCGTTCCTGCCGTTGTACGGGTTGTCGGTCGGACTGAACGCCGGCGAGGTGGGGCTGCTCTTCACCGTGCAGGCCTTCACATCGTTTTTTTCCAAGCCGATCATGGGGCGCGTCTCAGACCGGATCGGGCGGCAACCGTTGATCGTTCTGGGTCTGGTCATTTGCGCGGCGACCTTCATCACGATGCCCCATGTCGAGTCATTCGCGGTCATGCTGCTCTTGTCGGCGGGGTTCGGGTTCGGGGAGGCGGTGGTCTCTTCCTCATCCGCCGCGCTGGTGGCCGACAGTTCGGAGTTTAAACGGCTGGGCGCGGGCATGGGGATGCAGGGAACGGTGATGGATATCGGCCACGCCAGCGGGCCGCTCCTCGCCGGTGTGTTGATTGCCCATGTCAGCTATCAGGGCGCGTTTGCGGTGATCGCCGGACTCCAGATCCTGGCGGCCGTCGCATTTTGGGCCACGATGAGAAGTCTCTCACGGTAGTGTATAATGCCGCCGTTTTCAGCGAGGGAAGCCACATTTCGTAGAGAAAGCGGGGCAGGATGGATACGGAATTGATTGACACGCTGCAGCGCGGGATCACCATCGTGGGTGGAATCGGCCTGCTCGGGTTTTGTCTCTATCTTCTGAAAACGCACAAGGGAGCCTAAGCCATGTTCACCGGCATTGTGGAAGAGATGGGCGCGGTGTCGACCTTCAATAAGGGATTGGCCGGCACCAGGCTCACCATCATGGCCTCGACTATCATGGCCGACCTGACGATCGGCGCCAGCGTGAGTGTCAATGGCGCCTGTCTGACGGCCGTCGCCAGGACCGATCATGATTTCTCGGTTGACGTGTCGCCGGAGACGCTCAGCGTCACGACCCTGGCCGGCCTGACCACCGGTTCACCGGTCAATCTCGAGCGCGCGATGAAATTGAACGAGCGGATCGGCGGGCATATGGTGTCCGGTCATGTCGACGGCATCGGGTCCATTCGCAGCCGGCATCAGGACGGCAATGCGCTGGTTCTGGAGATTGAGGCGCCGAAGGAGATTCTCCGGCTCTGCGTTCAGAAGGGCTCGATCACGGTGGACGGAATCAGCTTGACCATCAACGAGGTGACCGAACGCTCGTTCCTGGTGGCCATCATTCCCCATACGGCGAAGGTGACCACACTGGGACTGAAACAGGTGGGCGATACCTTGAATTTGGAATCGGACCTGATCGGCAAATACGTCGAACGCCTGCTGCAGGAACGCGGCCTGCTCCCGCCAAAACCCACGCCCGTGATCGACAAAGATTATCTTCAGCGCCGGGGCTTGATGTAATCCCACCTCATTCTCCAACGATTTGTTTCGCCGCATTGTTCTCAACTCAGTCGGCGAGAGAGATCGCAGCTCACTACCTCACTCTACTATTTCCGGTACGCATCGATCTCTTGCGGCTGCCCTCGCCCCCTCGCACAGTGTTTCGTATTTCGAGACAACTGTTCCAAATTTGCGTGCAAATGTCTTGGCTGTAAGCCTTGGTGATTGTTGACAGCACAGATGTGTCTGTATATCCTGACGTATATACATTGTTGGAAGGACCCGGTGTGAAAAAGAAAACGACGCGCTTATTCTTCAGTGGGAACAGTCAGGCGGTGAGGATTCCCAGAGAGTTTCAACTTGAAGGGGATGAGGTCGAAATACAGCGAAGGGGCAACACTCTTGTGCTCCGTGCGAAAAAGAAATCGTGGTCTATGCTGGCCGATAGCCTGGCAAAATTCACGAAGGACTTTATGGAGAAGGGCCGTAAGCAACCCAGGGCGCAGAAGCGTGCACGCCCATTTTTATGAAGGTAATGCTCGATACGAATATCTGTATCTATCTGATCAAGAAACAGCCTCCCTCCGTTCTGGAACGATTTCACAGCTTCTCTGTCGGAGACATCGGAATTTCAATCGTCACATTGGCCGAATTGGATTATGGCGTCGCCAAGAGCCGTCACCAGGCTCGCAATCGCACAGCCTTGGAGCAATTCGTCGCCCTACTAGAGGTTGCTGATTTCGATCGAGAGGCTGCGCGTGCCTATGGTCTGCTGCGTGTGTCACTTGAGCAAAAAGGCACACTTGTAGGTGGTATGGATCTTTTAATCGCGGCACACGCGGTCAGTCTCGGTACACGCCTGGTAACGAATAATCTGCGTGAGTTTCGCCGTATCCCAGGTCTTCGTGTCGAAAATTGGGTGTAGATCTCGCGAACTCTCTCCGGGAACGTGGTGTCCCTCCTCTTTCAAACCGGCTCCGTTCATCGATGCGGAGATGCATTCACTGACTCCGCCTCGTCTCAGTCTTCGATCGTGGAAATGTCGCCCACGTCTTGTCCCAATTCCTTCGCCTTGAGCACCCGGCGCATGATTTTGCCGGAGCGCGTTTTGGGCAACGAGGGCACGATATCGATTTCCTGCGGCACCGCGATTTTTCCCAGTTCCTTCAGCACATGGTCTTTGAGCGACTGCACCAGCTCCTTCGAATCCTGATAGCCTTGCTTCAGAATGACAAAGGCTTTGATGGCTTCCCCGGCCGTGCGGTGGGGCTTGCCGATCACCGCGGCTTCGGCCACCGCATCATGGCTGACGAGCGCGCTTTCGACCTCCGCCGTTCCGATGCGGTTGCCGGCGACTTTGATCACGTCGTCGGCCCGGCCCATGAACCACATGTAGCCGTCCTGGTCTTTGCGGCAGACGTCGCCCGCCGTGTAACAATTGGGAATGGTGTTCCAGTAGACCTTGTATCGGTCAGGGTCCTTATAAATCGTGCGCATCATCGCCGGCCAGGGTTTCTTGATCACGGCGAAGCCGCCGGCGTTGCTCGGCAGGCTGTTGCCCTCTTTATCCACTACGTCGGCCTCGATGCCGAGAAACGGCCTCGTCGCGGAGCCGGGTTTGAGCGGCACGGATGGAAGCGGGGTGACGAGAATCGAGCCGGTTTCCGTTTGCCACCAGGTATCCATAATGGGTTTGTCGCTGCCGGTCACACGATAGAACCATTCCCAGGCTTCCGGGTTGATGGGCTCGCCGACGCTGCCGAGCACGCGCAACGTGGACAAGTCGTATTTCTTGGGCCAGTCTTCGCCGTACTTCATCAGCAGCCGGACGGCGGTGGGTGTCGTATAAAAAATGGTGACGCCATACCGCGCAATGAGATCCCACCAGCGGCCGGGGTTGGGGTAATCGGGCTTGCCTTCGGCCATCAGGATGGTCGCGCCGTTCAACAGGGGGCCGTAGACGATGTAGCTGTGCCCCGTCACCCAGCCCGGGTCGGCCACACAGAAATACACATCGTCTTCCTTCAGGTCGAACACATATTTCGTGGTGATGTAGGTGCCGACCATGTAGCCGCCGTGCACGTGCACGACACCTTTGGGTTTGCCGGTGGTGCCGGACGTGTACAGAATGTAGAGCGGGGTTTCGGCGTCGAGCGGCTCCGCGGCACAGGCAGCGCTCTGTTCGTTCAGCCAATCGGCCCAATCGATTTCTTTCGGCGCGGTGAGCGCGACGCTGAGCGCATCCCGGCGCACCACAACCACTTTTTCCACGGAGGGACAGGACTGCACGGCCGCGTCCACGACAGGTTTGAGCGGAATCGTTTTCCCGCGATCGTAGCCCACATCGGCGGTGATGACAAGCCGCGCTTCGGCATCCTGAATGCGGCTGGCAAGGGCCGGCGCGCTAAACCCGGAATACACGACACTGTGAATGACGCCGATGCGCGCGCAGGCCAGCATGGCCACGACCTGCTCGGGAATTTTCGGCAGATAAATCGTGACGCGGTCGCCCTTGTTCAGGCCAAGCGCCTTGAGGGCGTTGGCGCAGCGGTTGACCTGGCGTAGCAGCTCGCCATAGGTGAAGATGCGCTCCTCGCCGTTTTCGCCGACCCAGATGATGGCGACTTTATTGCGGCGCCAGCTGTTCGCATGGCGGTCCAGGCAGTTGTAGGCAATGTTGCAGGTCGCGCCGACGAACCATTTCGCCCAGGGGTAGTTCCACTCGAGGACCCGGTTCCATGGCGAGAACCAATCCAGCTCCTTGGCCACGCCCCCCCAAAACGCTTCCGGATCGGCAATGGAGGCCTTATAGGCCTGCTCGTAATCCGGGATATGCGCCGCCGCTCTGGTCCGGGCGGACGGCTGAATGACACGTCCTTCTTTCAACAGCGTATCGATCTTCTCGCTCATGAGCGCCATACCTCCACCACTAAGCGCGGGCCTGTCCGCTGCGCGGTTCACTCTCGCGGCATTATGCGGATGGGGCGGAGGAACTGCAACCCTCGCGGGGCGGAAAGCTGCGGCGGGAAATTCAAGCAGAGGCGCATGGGACAAGCCCGCGACCGGTGCGCCTTTCTTGACAGTCGGGACAAAGCGAGGGTAGGCTGAGTTCGTTGCCCTTCACTGGATCATCCTGCTGATGCGTTCGCCGAGATCCCTCAGTTTCACCCGGATGATCACCTGCCTGGCGGCATTGTGCGCCGCCGGAATGTCCACTGATCACGCCGTTGCCCAGGTCGGAAAGCCGGAGGGGCTGTACTATAAATCGTGGGCCGTCGTCGTCGGGATCGAGCACTATCTCGTCGCGCCACCGGTGCCGGGCGCGCTCGAAGGCGCCCATGCCGTGGCGGCGGCGTTACGAGGGCTCGGGTTCGATGAGGTGATCGAGCTGCAGGATAAGGATGCGACATCCAGGCGTCTGCTACAAATCCTGAACGACTATCTCCCGCGCAAGGTGGGGCGGCAGGATCGTGTCGTCCTCTTTTTTGCCGGACATGCCGGGGTGACACAGGATGCCCAATCAAAGGATCTGGGCTATGTGGTGCCGTGGGACGCGCAGCCCAGCAATCCCGCCAAAGCCATTACCCTGGATCAGCTCAAGGAGTTCAGCCGGCGCTCGGCTTCCAAACATATTCTCATGCTGTTCGATGCCAACCTGCGAGGATGGGATGTGACGGCGCCGCAACCGCTCTCGCTGGAAGGGCGTGTGTCGCCGGAAGACGACACCGAAAAACGATCCGTCCAAGTGCTCATGGCGGCCGAAAAGGAAGAATCGGTGGGCCGCGTTCCCGGCGAAAGTCCCTTCGTCAAAGCGCTGGTCGCGGGCGTGAAGGGAGCGGCGGACCTGAATAAAAACGGTTGGGTCATGGCCAGCGAACTCGCGGCCCAGGTGAAGCAAGATGTGGAACGCGAGACCAAGGGAGCGCAACACCCGCAGTTCCTTCAACTCGAGGGCGACGGCGATGTCATTCTGGTCGAAGGGCGGAAGGAGATGTTTTCGGTCGGGAAGGAACCGAGCACCGAAGCGGACCGGATGAAAGAGGCTCGCGTGCAATACGAGCAGGCCTTCGCCCTATTGCAGCAGCAGAAGTCGGCGGAAGAAGCTCTGGAGCGCCTCAACCGGGCGATTACGTATGACCCGTCCTTTGGAGACGCCTATGTGCTGAAGAGCTACATCCGCCTTGAGATACTCCCCAATCTCGAAGAATCTTTGCAGGCCGCGCAGGCCGCGGTCCGCCATGCACCGCAGAATCCGGACTCCCATTATTCATTGGCGCTGGCCCTCGAAAAGAAAGGCCGGCCCCAGGAGGCGGAGCGGGCGATGCTCGAGACTCTGGCCGTCAATCCCGCCTATACCGACGTCTATTTTTCGCTCGGCACCTTGTATGCCGACCATTTGAACGAGCCGCAGAAATCCATCGACGCGTTCCGCCGGTACCTGGAATTGGGCGGCCAGAGCGAACGCGCCACCCGCGCCGTCCAGGGTGATGGTGCGCCCGGTGAGAAACCCGCCCCCTAGCAGTCTCTGACCGCTACTGCACAGTGGTCAGCCCTCATCGACTCGTTGACCCGGCCAGGAATGGTGTTCGGCCTGCCGGCCCTGTATCGCCGCTAGTCCTTGCCTCCCCCTTTCAGATAGCCCAGCCCGATCTTTAAGGCGCGTCGCGTAATCTCCGGCCAACGGACCTGCGGATATTCGGCCAGGACCGCGGCGGCCTTCGGATCCTGAATATCCAATTGCACGACCCGAATGATGCCGTCTTCAATTTGAACGTCAGCCATGTGTGCCCTCTCCCTCGTGTTATACGGTGTCTCGTCGCACTGCGCGCAGTTCCGTCAACCGAAAGCCTGCTTCCGCGTTGACAGTCTTGGGGGTGCATGTTAGCCTAACTTCGTTTTTTCGCGCAATTATCACTCGTCGCCCAGTGAATCACACAGGTCGATCTTCCATCATCTTGCCGCATAGCACCGAGCCATCGGATCTCACAGGGACCACACCAAGGAGGAATCGTATGAGCAGAGTAGAGGGGGCTTGTTCGAAGTTCACCGGAAGCGCGCTGGCGCTGATACTCCTCATCGGGCTGACGGCTTGCGGTGGTCCCCCGAACTGGGTCAAAAAAGGATCCGGTGCGTACAACGAAAAAAGCGATAAGTCTTTTTATGGCGTCGGCTCGGTCGTGGGCGTGCGCAACGAACCCTTAGCCTGGGACACGGCGGAAAACCGCAGTCGCGCGGAAATCGCCAAGACGTTTGAAACCTATACCGCGTATCTCATGCGCGATTATGCGGCCTCGACCACGGCCGGTGATTTTTCGCGCAACAGTGAAGAGCAGAATATCGAGCGGGCGGTCAAGACGTTCTCCGCGGTCACGCTCAACGGCGTCAAGCCCATGGACCGGTACAAGGACGAAAAGTCCGGCACCTATTACGTCCTCACCAAGCTCAGCCTCGAAGATATGAAAAACAATCTGGAGCAGGCCAAGGAGCTCAACAGCCAGGTCCGGGACTTCGTGCGCAAAAATGCCGACCGGTTGTTCGATCGTCTGGAGAAAGAGGAAGACAAGCGGGCCAACCAGTAGATCTCACCGCGGGGGCGAGGCCTGTTGTCCAGGAGGAGAGCGCATGATCGAGTGGCGAGAGCGTTCGGTGTTGCGGGCATGTGCGGTGGGGTTGCTGGTGGGATGGGCTGCCGTGGTCAGCGGGTGCGGCCACGAGACCAAGGTGACGCGCGTCGATACGGGCACGGTTACCGACCTCAGCGGCCGTTGGAACGATACGGATTCCCAGATGGTCGCCGAAGCCATGGTGAAGGAAGCCTTGGCAAATCCCTGGCTCGGCAATTTTACCAAGGGCAAGAATCGCCAGCCCGTCGTCATCGTCGGCACGGTGCTCAACAAGAGCCATGAACATATCAATGTGCAGACCTTCGTGAACGACCTGGAGCGCGAGTTGACCAATTCGCAGAAGGTCACGTTCGTCGCGGCAAAAGGGGAACGTGAGGAGGTGCGGGAAGAACGCCGCGAGCAGGCCGTTCACGCCCGCGAGGATACGCAAAAGGCGCCGGGCAAGGAAATCGGCGCGGACTATATGATGCGGGGAAGCATCGCCACCATTCTCGACGAACAGGATGGAGCCAAGGCGGTGTTTTATCAGGTCGATCTGGAAATGGTCGATCTGGAAAACAACGTGAAGTCCTGGTTCGGTCAGAAGAAGATCAAGAAAGTCGTCGAAAAGAAACGCACGATTTTTTAGCTGACGTACTCAGTTGAGACCCCACCTCCCATCGACCACGGCCTCCCCTCAGGGAGGCCGTTTCATTTCCCGGCCCTCGTTGGCGGTGATCTATTGGAGCCTGCTGTGCCTGCTGTCCGGCTGCGGGCTGTCATCCAACCACTATCTCCTCATCGACCAAAGCCTGGCGGCACAGGACGCACGGCGGGCGGATGCCATCATGGCGCAGGCTGAATCCGAATATGGCCCCCGCAACCGGCTCCTCTACAGTATGGATCGGGGAATGACCCTGCACCTGGCCGGCGAGTATGTACAGAGCAACGCGCAGCTGGAAGTCGCGGCGCAGGAAGTCGAACGTTTGTATACGAGGACGATCAGGACGGAGACTTCCGCCTTTCTGACCAACGACAATGTGCTGCCCTATGAGGGCGATCCTTACGAACATGTGATGATCAACATCATCAAGGCGCTCAATTACGCCGCGATGGGACAATTGATGGAAGCCGTCGTCGAGGCCAGGCAGATCGATCATCGGCTGAACGTGTTGTCGGATACCGCCAAGGAAAAGGACGGGTACCGCGAGGATGCCTTTGCCCGTTATTTGACGGGGGTGTTGTATGAGTCGACCGGGGATCTCAATAACGCTTTCATCGCGTATCGGAAGGCCTATGATATTTACGACGCGACAAAGAACTGGGCGCGTACGCCTATGCCGCCGATGCTGCGCGCGGATCTCTTGCGGACCACCGATGCCCTCCATATGACGGCTGAGTTTGAAGAATACACACGCCTGTTCCCTGACACGCGGTGGATGCCACGATCCGAGCAACAGCATCTCGCCCAGGTTGTCGTGATCGGCTATAATGGCCGCGCGCCGCGCAAGGAAGACGCGTTTCTCGATATCCCCATCAGTCTGAGCGCGTTGCAGTTGGTGCTCTTGAATCGGGGCGTCATCCACGCGTCGAATCGCCAGGAGCGCCGCGTTGCGGACAGCGTGTTGTACGGCTTGAACGGGCGGGTCGTCAGGGTGGCCCTGCCCAGACTCATCCCGCAGAAAACGGCGGTGCTCCATGAGACGGTGACCTTGATCCCTGGTGCGGGTGAGCCGATTTCTGCGACCTCCGAGTTGGTCTACAACGGCACCGCGCTGGCTGAGCGGTCGCTCTCTGATCGCTTGCCCGGTATCACGACGAAGGCTCTGGCCAGGGCAGCCGTGAAATTTGCTGCGGCCGAAGCCGCCACGCGCGGATCGCAACATGCCGTCAGCAAAGGCGACGCGCCGTGGGTCGGATTGCTCGTGGGAGTGCTCGCCCATGGGCTGGCGGTGGCCTCGGAAGTGGCCGACACCAGAAGCTGGCGTACGTTGCCGGATGAAATTCAGATTTCGCGTCTCTGGGTGCCGGCCGGCGAATATCGTAGCCGGATTCAAGCCTTGACCAGGGGAGGCGGCACCACACAGGTGGAGGCTCCGCGTCCTCTCGTTCTGCGGGCGGGGCACACGATCTTTCTGATCCAACGCGTGATGTTATGAGAGCACCTAGAGTCACGTTTTCCGATCGAGGCGCGCGGACCGGCCTGGTCATGCTGGTCATGCTGCTTCTTGCCGGATGCGGGTGGATCGGCGGATCGTCCAGGCCGTCGTGGGTCGACGGCGGGAGCGCACAATTTCCTTCTACGCAGTATCTCGTGGGTGTCGGCCAGGCCGATTCACGCCCGCAAGCCACGGAACAGGCCTATGCGGCTGTGTCGCGCATTTTCAAAGCGGAGATCACAGCGCAGGCCAAGGATTGGGAATCCTACCTGGTCGTCGAAAGTCGCGGGCAGACGAGTACCGAGCGCAAGCTCGTGTTGGATCACGTCACACGCGTCACGACGGATAAGGTCCTGGAAAATGTTCAGGTCCTCGATACCTGGTTTGACCAAAAGACGCGACAGTACTATGCTCTGGCTGGCATGAACCGGGCGCAAGCCGAATCGGCGATGCTGGAACGTCTGGCCGACCTCGATCGATCGATTCAGACAGACGTGACGGAAGCGCGTCAGGCTCAGGACAAGCTCTCACATGTGCGTCATCTGAAGCAGGCCGCCAAGAATCTGGTCCTGCGCGAAGCCTACAACACCGACCTGCGCACCATCCGGTCGAACGGGCAAGGGCATCCGGCTGCGTACCGGGTGGCGGAATTGACCGCCGAATTAGAACGCTTTCTCGCCGCGAATTTGGGGATGGCCTTGGAGGTCGCGGGCGAACAGGCGGAACCGCTGGAGCGGGCGCTTATCGAAGGGCTGACTCGGGAGGGGTTTTCCGTTGTGGGGCATGGTCCCGGATCCGCGCAGGCAGCGTTGTTGATCAGCGCGACTGTGCGGACGTGGCCGATCGAAGTTCCCGACCCGCATTTTCGTTATGTGCGGTGGTGCGCGGATGCCGTGATCGAAGAGATCTCGACCCGCCGTGTCATCGGCGCAATGTCAAAAGGCGGCAAGGAAGGACATGTGACGGAACGCGAGGCGTCGGCCAAGGCCGTTCGCGTCATGCAGCAGGAGTTTTCGTCGGATCTGGCCCATGCGGTGGCGGCGCATCTCTACGGGGAGCGGGAATTATCGGTGACGCCCCCGGCGTCGTCGGGTTGTCTCAGCGAGGCGGCACAATCGCCGCTCAGTCGGTAACGGGTACGAGTTCAACCATCGGAGAGAGGAGAGGGAATGCGAAAGACAGGGACCCGGAAGGCGGGCGAGGCGGCCGGCGGCGGACGCCGGATGTCCAGCCAGTCGATGAAAAAACATCTGCGTGAACGGCTGGCCGCCGATACGCAGCAGGTGCTGAAGAGCGACCTCGTGAGCATCTTCCGCAAACAGGGCTACTACGAAGAATTGCCGCTGGATGAGTTGCAGGATCGCCTCTCCAAACTGCAGTCGCCGCTGGCCGACAGTCTCTTGAAGGGGAGGGGATAGGATGCCCTACTACTATTTTGATTCCACGGCGCTGGTCAAGCGCTACAGCATGGAACGAGGGACGCGCATCGTCAACAAACTCATGGTGAAGCGCGGAAAGGTCGCCATTGTCCCCATGTGGAGCGTCACGGACTTTTATTCCGCCCTATCTGTTCGCTCGCAGCAGGGAGAAATCACGCGGGACGATTGTTATTCCGTCTTATACAAATTTGAAATGGAAGCGTCACAAGGGCTCTTCCAGTTTATTTCGCCGACGATGGAGACCTATCTGGCGGCGAAGGAACTGATTTTGGACTACCCGGCATTGCGCTCGCCGCAGCTCCTGCATCTGGCCCTAGCCTTGGAACTGAAGCCGCTCCGGCTGACGGTCGTCAGTGCCGACAAGCAGTTGCTGGCCGCCTGTCGCCCGGCGGGGTTGCACATCATTAATCCCGAAGACGACTAGCGGGAAGCAGGATGCGGAAACGGGCCGCTAGCAGCGTTCTCGCATCGCTCCGAGGCTCAACGTACCGCACACGGGAAAAGAGCTTGTCTTGGCAAGCTCGGGGTGGGTGGGTAAGAAGAGTGTGGCCTCGCCTCCTCGCATTGCTGCGGCCTTGCTGGACGGCCCGTTTGCGCATCCTGCAGACATCCGGCCCATCGAGCGATGCGAGAACGAAGCTGGCGGCCTTTTTCAACGGCCTGCTAGCCCGGATTATTCATGAATGCCTCCGCGAGGCGTTCGAGACCGAAACCCGCCGGGGCTTCTCGCAGGTGAGGCCGACGCAGGCGTACTTTCAGTCCGTTGAGGAGGCCGAACGAGAAAAGCCCCGCCAGGCGAGAGGATCGGACGACGCAGCGGGTGTTCATGAATAGTCCGGGCTAGGTTGGGCAGCGAAATTCGCTTTGCATCGATGCCAGCACAATCGTCCAGTCATCGGCCGTTTGCCGGACGGCGGGCAGCCGCGGGGAGGCGGCTGCCGCTGGTTCTGTCGAGCCTGGTTGAGTGAGGGTCTCCTGGACATGTTGGAGTTCGAGCTGGGCAAGCTGTAGGCTCCCGCACACACCCGCCGAGGCAGGAAGTTCCCCTCCGGCCCGCCTGAAGAGCGCAAGCCCCCGATACCCATGCTCCTGCGACCGATAGAGGTGTTCTGTCGCCTTGAACACCTGCCGTAGGGCCGGGTCCGTGTGACGTTTGCGGAGTTGGGCCGCCATCAAGGCCGCGCGTCCCATGTTCATGGCCGCGCCTTCCGCATCATCGTTGCCCATCGCATCTTCTGCCTTGGCCCGGAGGCGATCGAGCTCTGCCTCATCACCCACCACCTGAGCCTGCCCCATTCCGGCCACCAGCATCACCAGGGATAATGCCAGCGCCACGGCCGCGCCCGAACGTTTCGGCCCGCTCGTGCGTCGCCTCTCGGCTACTGCACGTGTTCCCAGGTGTCGATTTGCTTGATGCTCCAATTGACGGCTTCCTTTAATTTGACCAGGTTCGGATCGGCATCGTTTTCATGAACACGGTACAGCGATTTCTGAAGCGCAAAGAGCGGTTCGTAGGCCCGCATGTCGGGTAGTTTTCCCAGCGCCCAGGCGACCTCGGTTTTGACGGCGACATCCTCGGTATTCAGGGTCTCCAGCAACGGATCGACAATGGTGAAGTCGCCGTGCAGGGCTCCCACGATCCCCAACGCCTTCGCCGCGGGCGCGCGCAAATCCGGCGCTCCGTTCTTCATGGTCTTGATCAGGACCGGAATCGTGTCTTTCTGGCCGATATTGCCCAGAGCCAGGGCCGAGGCTTTGGCGATGCTGCGATCGGGCCCGTTGAGTCCGTCCAGCAGGCGCGGGATGGCCTGGACGGAGAAGAGATCGCCGAATAGGGCGATCAATTTGACCTTGCGGGCCACCGGCGTTTTCTGATCGTCATACAGGCGAAACAGACGAGACTCCTGTCCCCATTCAGCCGTGATCAGAGCGGGGAAGTCGTACTCTTCGAGGCGCGCGCGGAGCTTGGTCATGGCGAAGGTGGTGGGATCCTCGGCCTTCGCAAGTGTCGCCGCAGCCTGCGGATCATCAAAGTCCGTCCGGACCTCCTTGCGCCAGGCCATTTTTTTCCCGTTGAGCAGATACCCGATCTGGCAGGCCGGTCCTTTCCAGATGCGCGATGGAGAATCGGGAAGATCGGCGTCGCTTCCCATCGTGGTCGTCCCTTCCCAGGTCTTTTTTTGCTCGCATTTGATCTTCAATTCGACATCGTGGGGCTGGGTTGGATCCGTGACCGGCGTATAGCCGAATTCCTTCATGCGCGTGGCCGCAACCTCGACGAGCGGGCCTGCATCGATGGCGCCCTTGTCCGACAGGGCGATGACCGTGATCAGGACGCGGTCGATTCGTTCCAGATGATTCTTTTGCTCGGCGGTCAAAGCCTCCCGGCGGGCCCAGCTCGGATCGCCACACAGCAGCAGGACCCCCAGGATGACAAGCGAGACGATACATCTCATGTCGGCGCCTTTCTGCTCAAAAAGACCGGATGGGTATGATGATGACTCAATGGCTTGCTGTAGATCACTCTATAACAACCCCTCCCGGCGGTTGCAAGTTGCGCCAGATTGAACGGCCTCCGTATAATCGCGCCATGTTGGCTGGCAAGCAGATCGGCTGTGTCGGCGGCGGCAACATGGCCGAGGCCTTGCTCGCGGGTCTTCTGCGAAAAGGCCTGACCCGGCCCGATCGTGTGACCGTCAGCGACCCGCTGGCATCCAGGCGCGACTTCTTGAGCCGAACATTCAGCGTGATCGCAACGGCCGACAATCAGGCGGCGGTTCGAGGCGCGGACATCGTGCTGCTCTGTGTCGAGCCGCAAGTGCTGGATGACGTGCTGCAAGAACTCGAACCGTTGCGACAATCGCAGCCGCTGGTGATTTCGGTCGCCGCCGGCTACCCCTTGTCTCGCATACAGGACAGGCTCGCGGGCGTTACCAGACTCGTGCGGGCCATGCCGAATACACCGTCGGCCATCGGGGAGGGCGTCACGGCATTGAGCGTGATACCGGGTTTGTCGTCTGCCGATCGTGAGACTGCCCGGCAGGTGTTTGAATCGGTGGGAACGGTCGTGTTGGTGGAGGAACGGTTGCAGGACGCCGTGACGGGCTTGAGCGGAAGCGGCCCGGCCTATGTCTTTGCCATGATCGAAGCGCTGGCCGACGGCGGAGTGTTGGCCGGTTTGCCGCGTGCGACCGCGCAACAGTTGGCGGCGCGAACCGTGGCCGGCGCGGCCCGCATGGTGTTGGGCCAGGGCGAGCATCCGGCCGTATTAAAAGACCGGGTGACTTCTCCCGGCGGGACCACGATCGCCGGATTGAATCAACTGGAACAGGGGCGTCTGCGAGCGACTATGATCTCGGCGGTTGAAGCGGCTACGCAACGATCACAAGAATTGGGCAAGGAAGAGAGCCATCATCTCTAACAAGGAGCGCGTCTCGTGCAATATTGGGTGAAAGTCGTGTTTGCCGACAATCAGGAACTGCTGGTCAAGGATGCGATTCGCCACACGATCAGCGAGGATATGGAAGTGCTCGAAGTGGACTCGGCCAAGGAAGTCATCATCGTGCCGATGAAGCAGATTAAGTACATCGCCTGCGATGCGACGGTGTTTGCGCAGAAGGGGAAGGGGTAGCAATTTTTCAGGTTCGCTCCCGACTGAAGGCGCGCTGAGTTCCGGACTTCAATTTAGACTGCTCTCGCAGTTCCGCTATTGCTACAACGGCGTGGACTAGACCGTTCGTCTCGATTCTTTCTGCTCGAATCAATATTCCTGTCGCTACCTAAAACAGGTCTTCACAAAAATCTAGCAACGATACTGGATCCTTCGGACCGGACGGCCGAGGGGATCGGGGGCGTAGCCCCCGCTTCACTTGATCTATATGGTCAAAGTAGGACGGAAGCCTTGCCTGAAAACATTTTTACTCTCCATGAGCTCGGCGGACTCTTAGTTGCCCTGACTGATGACCAACAGGGTCGTGAATTGCACAAACTGCGAGATGATGCTGATCAAAGTCGGGGAGATCAACCACGCTATTGCTCAAGAGCGTCTTATTTGTCGGACTCGCCTCGGAGACGCATGTTTCTAATTCTGCTTGCGCGCTCCATTAATTGATTCCCCTCATCTATCCTATTCATCTGCTTAAGTAATGTGGCATAATTTTCAAGCACTCTCGCCACGTCCAGATGTTCCGTGCCTTGGGAATTGTCTACAATTGCTATACTCTGCTGATAAAGCGGCTCTGCCTCTGTATGGCGCCCCTGGACACGATACAGTTCCGCGAGATTGTTCAGACTTTGTGCGACTTCAGGATGCTCTCTTCCCAGTATCTTTTCTCGAATCGCTAAGCTTCGCTGATAAAGCGGCTCTGCCTCTGTATGGCGTCTTCGCGCACGATACAATTCCGCGAGATTGTTTAGGCTATAAGCCACATCCGGATGCTCAGGGCCTAGTGCCTTCTCTCGAATCGCCAAGCTTCGCTGATATAGGCTTTCCACCTCTGCATGGTGCCCTTGGGCGTGATAGAGCAACGCGAGGTTATTCAGGACGATCGCCACATCCGGATGCTCTTTGCCTAGTAAATTCTCTCTAATCTCTAAGCTTCGCTGATAAAGGGATTCTGCCTCTGCATGGCGGCCCTGGCGACGATACAGTTCCGCGAGATTGTTTAGGCATCGTGCCACTTCTCGATGCTCTTTTCCAAAAACCTTTTCCCAAATCATTAAGCTTCGTTTGAGTAGCGGTTCTGCCTCCGCACCACGGCCTTGGGAGTCATAAAAGGACGCAAGATTGTTAAGACTTTGGGCTACATCCGGATGCTCTTTCCCTAGCGTCTCCTCCCGAATCTTCAAGCTGCGCCGGTAGAGCGGTTCCACCTCTGGATAGCGGCCTTGGGAACGGTAAAGAGATGCGAGGTTGTTTAGGGTCGCTGCAACATCTGGATGTTCGGCTCCAAACGCATTTTCCCGAATCTTTAAGCTTAAAAGGTGGAGGGGCTCCACTTCCACATAGCGACCTTGGGTGTAAATAACCATTGCAAGGTTGTTCAGGGCGATCGCCACATCCGGGTGCTCTTTTCCCAACAGCTCCTCTCGAGTTGCCACGCTTCGCCGTAAAAACGGCTCTGCCTCCGTGTAGCGTGCCCGTTCGACTAGGTACTGCCCCGCTTGGTTAAATAACCTGTCAACCCCAGGAGAATTGAGCTTCCATCGCGCAATAGAGGCCGTCACAGCAACGATATGAGGGATAAGTCGCTCGCATTGAGGCCACGTTGCCAGCTCAATTTTCGGAAACGATATATTGAGGGCCCGTACCAAGCGTTCCACCCATTGTCGTTGTGTTGTTTCGTCAATTCCCGTTCGGACGACTTCTTGGACTAGTCGATGAATTTCGAGCGTCTGCCTGATTGGATCGCGGTGCAGGAGGGAAAATTTTAGGCATTCTGCAATGACTTTATTCAACTCAGCTGGCTTTGCTGCGGCAGCGCCGAGGATGTGGCCGAGTTCTGTCGCACCATTCGTTATCAATTCTTCAGGAATCTCCTCAGGATGAAGAAACGCGCACAGACACAAGAGTTCGCTCGCTGCTGGATGTGCGGCTTTCACTCTGTCGAATGAAAGTCGCCAAGTGGTGGCGACTGGGTCTGGATGATCAGATGTTGCACCCCGGTATTTAAGAAGGTCCATCGCTTTGTCTTTGTACAAAACGAGGTACCCGGCCAACCCGCAGCCGGTTTCTTCGAGATAGGCACCTGCTTGGTCGAGAGCTAGTGGTAGACCATCCAAGAAGGCCGTAATCTCATTTGCTGCTTCCTGATCACTCTTGCTGGCATGCTCTACTAGTCCGTCTAGAGCGGTAATCCTTCCCCGACGCAACAAGAACTGCACTGCCTGCGCTTGCGCAATGCGGTCGATCTCGATTGCGGGACCAATTGAGTTCGTTGCGTATGCTCGGCTAGTCAGTAGGATGTGACCGATTTTGCCCGTCGGGATGAATTCCTCCGTTATCTGCAAGTCATCCGCATTATCGAGAATGAGAAGCACTTGGCTATGGGTTGCTATCCAATTCTTGACTGCAGAAACGATACGCGTCTGATCTTTAAAATGCCTCTCTTGCAGATTCAGTACGTAGGCAATAGCTACAAAATCAGAGATCGCTGACTCGCGTGTCTCCATGCGAGCCCATAACACTCCGGAATATTGCTCGCGATAGCGGTAGGCATATTCGACTGCTGTCTGCGTTTTGCCCATTCCGCCGAGTCCCGTGCATACGGCGACTCCCTTTGACTCGAGAGTCTGGCGCAACGTCTTCAGCTCGGTGTCTCGTCCAGTGAATAGAGGGTTACGTCGATAGGGCACATTCCAAGGGCTAGCTGAAAACTCCGCTTTCTGCTCGCGAGAAGGTAGGCGTTTCAGCTGCCCCAATTGTGGTCTTGTGATTAGTGGTTGATTAGTAAGACGTCGGTAAAGTTTGTCGAAATCTGCTTCAACGGACAAAATATAGTGCGTTGTTCCTCGGAGTTCGATCGGTACATATTGGAGCTCGTCCGCAGAAAAGACTACTGGGATGAATTTTTGGTTCCGTCCGTCTGCCTCATAGAGTTCCTGGGTCAAAATCGCACCCTCCCATTTGACTCCGCGGCCTTTTCCCGGATCCTCTTTACCATCGAAGCGGCGTAAATAGGTTTCCGTGCATGCCACTAGGACATATTCGGACTCCATCACCTTCCTGCGTGCCCACTTTGGCCACCCTTCTGGCGGGGATTCCTCATATTGATCAAGTTCGCAGTCGATCCCATCGGCACGAAGTCGGTCGGCCAACCTCAAAACTCGACTCATGTGCTCTGCAGAATCATGGCTATAGCTGATGAATACTTTTAGGCTGATTATGTCTTGAGAGGTCATCCTGCACCTGTATGAGACCTGGTGGTATGGCGAGCAGTGCCCCACAGTCTAGGAAATGGACTCGCAGGATACGTGAAGGGCTGCCAGAAATCTATGCGTGCAAGGGACTTCTAAACGTGCAGCTTCATATTGGAATGTCGCTAAGATATGCGAAATGAAAGATGCTTGGGTTGTTACTCCCCTATTCATTGCGGTTATGAGGTGGATGTTCCTGTGAGGTCCCAAAATACTATCCTCCCAGTGTTTAGGAAGACTGCGTGCATGTCTCCTCGGCTTTAAGGTTCACTTGGGGAGGTCTGCCTGGAAGATAGGCGAGTTACGGCAATTCAAATCTCAAGGTCTGGTCGGATGCTCGCGGAGCCATTCTGTACTACAGATGAGAAATACTCCTCACCTTCTAAGTAGTTTCTTTGTCACGGTTTTGGTCACGGTTTCAGGTTAAATTTGGTCCTAAATGGTCGTAATCAAGCCCGAGCGTTTCTGGCCACCTCCCCTTTATTTCATGGCCTAGCGCAATAAATCGCACTCAGTCGCAATTTGGGCCTTTCGAATAAGTACATCGCCTGCGATGCCACGGGTGTGCGCGCAGAAGGGGGAAGGGGTAGGAACTCTCAGCTCTGCCCACGCCGAATGCGCTCGGAATCATTGGTCTTCGATTTCAATCAATCTGTCCGTCAATGCTTCGGTCGATAATTAGGAAGCCGCGCGAACAGCCGGGGCTCCATTTTGCTGCCCAAGCAAGCGGCAGGTAATCAGTTTTACGGCGCCATCCAATCTGCCATGAGGGTTCATCCGAGCCGAGCAGCACGTTCATCCGCCCGCTCTAAACCGCTCGAGACGCGCCCGCCCCAACACCGCATGCCTTGGGTTCATTGACGGCTCTCCAAGGGACATCCCCAGTCTCCTGCCATCTCGTTTCCACGTAGCGTTGAGATGGCTATCTCAACGAAAGGAGCCTTCCATGCCGAACATTGTTCTGGTGATACTGATTCTGTTGCTGGTGGGCGTGCTGCCGACTTGGCCCTACAGCGGCAGTTGGGGGTACTATCCTTCGGGCGGGCTGGGACTTCTGCTCTTGATCGTGCTCGTGATCGCTTTGAGCGGAAGACGCGGAGCGTTGAAAAGCTAGGACGGAGGCACTGACGTCTATACCTTGCCGACCCGGTCTCCCACCGGATCCCAGTCGTGATCCCGCTCCACGGCGCCGATCAGGCGTTCGAATATGTCGGGAATCGCGCCGGTGACGCGGCTCCAGTTGGAGATCATCGGGACGCCCAATGGGTCTTCCAAGAAGGCCTCGGTCGCGATCTTCATGCCTTTGAGAAACACCTCCACGGCCATCCGTTCGGCGTGCCGGTCGAACTGCAAGCTGTTGATCGCGGCATCGTTCTGATAGCGTGTAATGGCTTCCTGCGCCGACTGGAGATAGGTGGCGCGCAACGTCTTCAGCACGCCCTCCGACAGGACGACGCCTTCGCTCGCGAGATTCCGGAACAGCGATTTCGTAATGTCCACGCACATCTTCTGAAGTCCCTGCTCGGCGTTGTCCGCCGACAGGCCCTGATGCTTGTGTTCATAGGCGTCGGCAATATCCGCCTGACAGATCCGCCTGAGGGCACAGTTGCGGTAGATCTCGGACAGCACGCCGACTTCCAACCCCCAATCGCCGGGAACCCGGTTGATCCAGGCCAGGTCCCGCACCATCGCAAACTCCCCCGCCAGCGGATAACGGAAACTATCGAGAAAGGTCAGCAGCGGGTGGGCGCCGGCCACTTGTTGGAGGCTGCGGATCAGCGGCGTGAAATAGAGTCGCGTGACCCGGCCGTGAAGGCGATTCGTGACCCGGCTGTAGTAGCCCTTGCAGAACTCGTAACCCAGATTGGTATTGACGATCGGGTAGCAGAGTCTGGCGAGGTATTCGCGATCGTAGCTGAGAATGTCGCAGTCGTGCAGCGCGATCACGTTGCTTTCGCCTCGCGCCAGCACATACCCGAACGCCATCCAGCAGCCACGCCCTTTTCCCTGCAATCCCGTATCGAGCTCAGCTTGGGCCAGCAATTTCAGGATGTCCTGAATACCGGTCCCGTCGTTCCAGACGATGCGCACTCGTTGCGGCAGGATGGAAAAAAATTGTTTGGCCAGTCGGAACTCCAGCGCCGAGGCGCGATCCAGCGAGATGACGATCTCGTTGACGTAGCGAATGTCTTTCAATACCTGGACGATATGTTTCAGCGCGGGATTTTCAAGCTCTGAATAGAGCGAAGGGAGGACGAGGGCGATCGGGTTCGACGCCGCATGCCGCTCCAGCTCCTTTTCCAATTGCTCAAGGTTGGAGCCGCCGAGGCGATGCAACACGGTCACGAGACCGTTCTGATGAAAATCGGACATGGTCCCTCCTGTATAGGGTCCGGAGAGAATGATTGCCAGCACATCCCCGGCGAGGCAGGGAGCGGTTCCATCACTGGAGGCAGGCACCGGCTTTGCTGCCGAGCGGGTGAATGTGCTGAGAGGAGATCGTGGCTATTGCGCCGGGGGCATGGCTTTGCTCGTCACGACCGACTTTACGATCTTGGCTCGTTTGACCGACTCCAGAAACCGGTCCGGCGGTTCCGGATTGGGCAGATTGACTTCAACCGAGTACCACCCAGACTTCATCGGCCCTTTCTTGATCCCGTTGAGTTCCTGTACCAGATCTTCAATGCTTTTTTCCGTGGTGCCGTCTTGAAAGGCCACCCAGAACATGAAGGCTTGGCGGTCGGCCTCGCGAAGGTTATCCGATACCGGGACCGCAGTCGGTGCCTGCGTCTCCTTGGGCGGATCGTTTTTCGCAACGACCGCGGGTTTAGGCGAGGCATTGGCCTTGGCGACCTCGAGCGAGGTTAAGGCCAAACGGGCATGCAACTCTCGATTTCGGCTTTCCAATAACGCGACCTGTTTCACCAGGGTCTCATTGACCGACTTCACGGCCTGGAGATCCTGCCGTACTAGTTCGCGGTCGGCTTCGACGGCAGTGACCGCCACGCGCATGCCGGTTTGCACTTCCTGCGCGACATCGGTTTTGACGGTTTTGAGATCTTCCTGTACGGCGACGACCTGGGCGTTGAGGCGTTGTTGGGTATGAGCCACGGTGTCGATGAGGGTATTGAGTTGTGCCACGCGATCCTGCTCTGCGCGCGAGACGGCCACGGCTGCCGATTGCGCTTCGACGAGTTGCGCGAGCTGCTGATGGACCTGGTCAATCTGGTCCTGTGTCGATTGCCGCGCGGCCAATTCTTCTTCCAGCTGATGGGCACGATCTTCCGAGCCGACCCAGGCAGGAATCCGTTCAGCGAGTAAGGCGACGACTCCGACAGCCAGGACGACTTGGGCAAAGGCCGTGGTCACGGACCAGACGGGGTTCGCCTGAGTGGTGGCGACTGCGGCGCCGGCCGGCAAGCCGATTGCCGTGGCCAAATGGGACCACCAGCCAGGTGCGGCCTCGTACTGCACCCGCAGCGATCCGCCGTCGAAGTGGTTTTGCACATGCAAGGTGAGGCTCCCTTTGCCGACGGGGAGGCGAAGGCTTTTTTGCCCGGCTTCGGGGGCGACACAACCGCCGATCAGGATGCCGGACTCGCTCCGGAGTTCGAGGTGCTGAATGCTGCGCTCGCGGGCCGTATAGACGAAGGAAGGATCGGTCTGCGCGCAATTCAACGTGCCGATCCGCTCGTGATTGACCAGGACCTGGAGAAACCCAGGGCGTTCTTCGGCCGCGCGCTGCGGCTGGTCGTCCAGCGCGTCAAGCAGATGTGCGCGATAGTCGTTGAGCTCTGGTGTTTCCATGGTGCCGTCCTCCCCGATCGCCTCCGAAGAGCGCTAACACGCCTCCCTTCTTCAGCGGATGTATATGGAGATTGACTTGCGGCTTCAACCCGCTGCTGACTTCGGCTTGCCGGCGATCCGCCACTCCGAGGAAACACTCGCGGCAAAACGCCAGATGCCAGACGCGGTAATCGTGGCCGTAGTCATCGTGAAATAGTTGCCCCCACTTTTGTTCGGTCAAGCAGGGATAATGTTCCGGTTCGCTCTTTCGATAATGCGATTGCAGGACGGGCATCAAGCGGTCCACTTCGTTATTGAGGTGGTCGGGCCTGGTGCGCAATTCCTGTTCCAGGATGTCGATGTCAGAGCCGCTCAAGCCGGTTTCGTTCATGGTGCGTTGCCAGCCCGATTGGCGCCACCGTTCGTAGTTCTTGTACACCCGCTGGCTTTCCGCCTGCCCAAAACCCAGCAGCTTCACCACATGGGCCTGACTGAAGCCGTAAAAGTGATAAAACAGCGCGATCAGCGCATCGCGGCTCACGACAGCTCGCGAAGCCAGGCCGTCGAGAAACCGGCCCACCGGCGTCAGCAATTCCTTGTGGTAGCAAAGGGGATCCGGCTGGCTGAACGATTTCGCGATCAGGCTGTCCAACAGAAAAAACGGCCGGCAGGGCACCTCAGTGCGGCCGAACACCACAAACCGCTCCACCAATTCGTAGCCCCAGCGAAGCGCGAGTTTTTCATGCGTGATGTCGTCGCCCCATTGATTCGTTTCACGGAGAAAGCGCTTGGTCTGACCCGTCGCGCGGTCCAACAATTCCGGCAGCGACTTGGTGACGAGCTCATCGAATTCCCGCTCTGTGGTCACGACATTGTTGAGTCGTGTGGAAAACGTCTGGCCGTCTCGCATCATCCTTCCGTCCGACATCTTAGAAGACATAGTGGCGAATTCCGAAGCCAATGACAATTCGACAAGTCCGCTCCTAGAAGACCACATTTGTCCATAAAGGGTCAATGGGGATCAGGGCGGATCCCCGCCCTGTATCAGGCTGAAACAGGCCTCGCCAGGATGCGGAAATAGTCCGCTACGGCCGGTCGGTGGAGAGCCGCTTGGCCAGCCGTCTGGCGAGACGCATCATGGCCGGGGAACGGTCGGAGGGATCGAGCAGCACGTTGATGACATAGGGCTGGCTGGGGTCGGCCAACGCCTTGGCCAACGTTTCAACAAATTCGCCGTGGGTGGCGACGCGCGAGCCCTGGCCACCGCCGACGAGGTCGCAGATCCGCTCATACCGCCATTCATGAATATCGTTGAACGGACCTTCCAGGATTTCGCGCTCGGTGGAGTACCCATGATTATTCAGCACAATCACCACGGGCGCCTGCCGGTATCGGACGGCGGTAGAGAGTTCTGAGCCGGTCATCTGAAAGGCCCCGTCTCCCACCAGGACGATCGGCCGCAGGGAGGGGTCGGCGAACGACGCGCCGATCGCCGCAGGGACGGCGAAGCCCATCGAGGTGTAGTACGCCGGCGAGAGAAATTCAAAGCGCCGATGCACGTGGAGATCCACGGAAGCAAACAGCGATTCGCCCACGTCCGCGATGACGAGCGTTTTCTCCTGCAGCACCGTGTCCAGGTGCCGGAATACTCCATGCAAGCTCACTGAGGCGTGCGGTGGAGGCATGGGCTCTTCAGGAACCCGCGGCGCCGGCAATTGCGGGTTGGGGAAGGAGGGCAGCGGGGCGTCGGCGAGTCCCCTCACGAAATCCTCGAACCGGATGGAATCGTAACGGTGGTGTTTGATGGCGACGCGATCCGCGGTGGCATGTATCGTATGGCCGTCGGAAAACAGGGCGCTGCGGGCGTCCAAGTCTTCCACGTCCGACAGGATCGACCCGAGGATGAGCAGGCAATCGGTTTGATTGACGAATTCTTTCACTTCGTCGCGGGCGACCAACCCGCTGTAGACGCCGACATACAGCGGATGGTCCTCACGGATAATGGATTTGCCGAGCAGCGTGGAGGCGATCGGCACATTCAGCCGTTCCACAAGTTTCGTCAACTCGTCATGGAGTCCGAAGCGTCCCACCTCGGCGCCGGCTAGAATCACCGGACGTTTAGCGGATTCCAACATCACGCGCACTTCCGCCAGGGCCTCACTCAAGGCGGCCTTGTCGGTCGATTCGTCCAGGATGCTGGTCTTGTGGGAGGTGTAGGCCAGCGGCACATGGACCATGTCGCGCGGAATTTCGAGATAGATAGGGCGCCGATAACGCAGCAGGGCCGAGAACGCCCGATCCATTTCACGCTCGGCCGTCACGGGATCTTCCAGGCTCACGGCGGCGACGGTCATCTTTTCAAACACCTCCCGCTGGGTCGAGAACTCGCGGACCATATGGTGGAGGTAGGGATTGCGGGCGCGTTCCGACAGTCCCGGCGACCCGGTGAGCAACACGACCGGTGATCGTTCCGCATAGGCGCAAGCGATGGCATTGACCGTGTTGAGTCCGCCGACACAATAGGTCACACAGAGGGCACCGATCCCGTTGATCCGCGCATAGGCGTCGGCGGCGAAGCCGGCGCAGTCTTCGCGCGTGGTGGCGACGTGTTGGATCGGCGAGGACTCCATCAACTTGTATAAGCCCAGCACATAGTCGCCGGGAATGCCGAACATATGGCGGACGCCCAGGCGATGAAGCCGGTCCAGCACTGCCGTGCCAATGGTATGTGTCGTCATAGGGGTCAGCCGCTCCATTAGGGGGTGGCGAGGCGCTCGTTCTTTCTCGCAGCAAACCATAGGTGCCGGGGAAGGTCAAGCGCGCGCCATCACGGCGCACGGTTGCTTCGGGGCGAGATTTCAGGCACCCTCGTGAGCCATTTGCACGACTGCGGCACGATGGCATCGAACGCCTGGACCTTGGATTGACCACCAGCATGACAGAGCCCCAGCCCGGTTCCACCGCTAGAGTCCGCCTGACCGCCGAGCGAGCAGCGCCGCGTTACTACGGCCATCTCTGGGTGTTCGACAACAATGTGGCCGAGGTGCTCGGCACGCCGGCGGCGGGAGATGTCGTCGATGTGTACAACCATCAGAAGCGATTCTTCGGCCGCGGGTTGTACAATCCCCATTCAAAAATCCGCATTAGGCTCCTGACCTTTCACGAAGAACCGATCGACGAGGCGTTTTTTGCGAGGCGAATTCGTGCCGCCGCCGTGCTTCGTCGCACCATCACTCCCCATGCGAACGCCTGCCGTCTGGTCCATGGGGAGAGCGACTTGTTGCCGGGCTTGGTGGTGGATCGATTTGCCGACGTGGCGGTGATGCAGGCTCTTGGCTACGGCATGGATCTGCGCAAGGAAATGTTGGGCAACCTGCTGGTGCAAGAAGCGGGGGTGAAGACCGTCTATCTGCGGAACGATGCGAAAAGTCGGACGCTAGAAGGGCTGCCGCTGTCGAAGGGCTTCCTGCGCGGCGATGGACCGACGGCAGTGCAGATCCATGAGGGCAAGGCGCAGTTTACGGTCGACATTGCGGAGGGGCAGAAAACCGGATGGTTTTGCGATCAACGGGAGAACCGGCTGGCAGCCGCGATCTATGCGAAGGGCAAACGCGTGTTGGAAGCCTTTTGTCATACCGGCGCCTTCGGTATTCAGGCGGCGTTGGCTGGGGCGCAGTCGGTCGAAGGGTTGGATGTCAGCGCGGCGGCAGTGGCCTTGGCTCAGGCGCATGCGGAGCTGAACCAGGTTGCCTCCATCTGCGAGTACCGGCAGGCCGACGCCTTCGATGAATTGCGGGTGCTTGAGCGGAACCAGCAACGGTATGAGCTGGTGATTCTCGATCCGCCCGCCTTCGCCCGGAGTAAGAAAGCCCTTCCCCATGCGCTGGCCGGCTACAAAGACGTCAATCTGCGAGGCCTGCGTCTTCTTCAACCGGGGGGCGTGCTGGTGAGTTGTTCCTGCTCGCAACCGGTGGGCGATGACGACTTCTGGACGATGCTTCAGGCTGCGGCGCGGGATGCCCATCGCCAGATTCGGCTGCTTGAACAGCGGGGACAAGGGCCGGACCATCCGGTGCTCGCGGGTATGCCGGAGACGCGGTATTTGAAATGTTTCATCGTGCAGGTGTTCTAAGGCGATGATGCGCGAATCTGAGATGGCGCAAAAGCCTGCAGATGCGCCGCTCGTGCCTGCCTCCGAGTCGCCCCCCGAAATCACGCTCAAAGCCGTCGTGCTGTCGATCTTGCTGGCTGCCGTCCTAGCCGGGGCGAATGCCTACCTGGGCCTGTTTGCAGGCATGACCGTCTCCGCCTCCATCCCCGCCGCCGTCGTCTCCATGGCGGTGCTGCGGCTGTTTCGCCGGTCCAATATTCTAGAAAACAATATCGTGCAAACCGCCGCCTCCTCGGGTGAAGCGCTGGCGGCCGGTGTGATTTTTACCATTCCGGGCCTGGTCCTCATCGGCTACTGGACGACTTTCGACTACTGGCAGACCTTCACTGTGTCGCTGGTCGGCGGGGTGCTGGGCGTGTTGTTTACCATTCCGCTGCGCCGCGCGTTGATTATCCATGCCCGGCTGCGTTTTCCGGAGGGAGTTGCGACGGCCGAGGTGCTCAAGATCGGCGCGTCGTCGGGTGGAAACGCCGGCCGCCGGGTTCGCCTGTTACTGGGCGCGTCGGCCTTGGGCGGCAGTTTGAAGTTGGCCGAAGGCGGGTTGAAACTCTGGAGCGAATCGCTGGAAGGAGCGCTTGAGCTGGGCCGTCTCACTTTCTATGGAGGACTCAACCTGTCCCCGGCGCTTGTCGCGGTCGGGTATATCATCGGGCTGAATACCGCGCTTGTGGTGTTCCTTGGCGGGGCGATGGGGTGGCTGGTGCTGTTGCCCTTGTATCAGGCGCTGGTGGAGCTACCGGCCGGCGTGACCGGAGTCGCTGCAGCGAAGGCTGTCTGGAGCGGGCAGATTCGCTACATCGGCATCGGGGCCATGTTGGTGGGCGGCGTCTGGACCCTCATTCAGGTTCGAGGTCCGGTCGTAAATAGTCTCAAGCAGTTGGTCTCGCTCTATGCTGCGCGCCATGATCGAGGGATGGGCTCGGCGCCGTTACGCACGGAGCGAGATGCGGGTCTAGTATGGCTCATCGGTCTGACGGCGGCCAGCCTGCTTCCTATGCTGGTCCTGTATCACCATTTGATGGATGACAACGTCATCGCCGGGACGGGCTTGACGCTGCTGATGGTCGTGACGGCGTTTCTTTTTTCCGCCGTGGCGGGATATATGGCCGGCCTCGTCGGCAGTTCGAGTAATCCGGTCTCGGGCGTCACGATCGCCACAATTATGCTCGCGGCGCTCCTTCTGCTGGGCATCCTGGGACGGGACAACCCCGCCGGTCCGGCGGCAGCCTTACTGGTGGGGGCCGTCGTCTGCTGCGCCGCCGCGATGGGGGGCGACAACCTGCAGGATCTCAAAACCGGGCATCTGGTGGGCGCAACGCCTTGGAAACAGCAGGTGATGCAGGTCATCGGGGTGGCGACGGGTGCGGTGGTGATTGTGCCGGTCCTGTCGTTGCTGCAGGCGAAATACGGGATTGGGGTGGCGACTGCTGCGCATCCTCATCCTCTCAGCGCCCCTCAGGCGTCCTTGATGGCGAACCTGGCCAAGGCGTGTTCGGCGGTTCGTTGCCGTGGCATCTTGTCGGCATCGGAATGGCGCTCGGCTTGGTGATCATCGGGATAGACCAGCGGCAGGCCCGACGGCAGGCTCAGCTTCGGTTTCCGGTGTTGGCCGTGGCGTTGGGCATGTATCTGCCCCTTAAATTATCCGCCACCATTGTCTGTGGGGGGCTGCTGGCCGAATATGTGCGCAGGGGGAGATCGGTTTCGGGGACAGCGACGGACGATCAGGGGCTGCTGTGCGCTGCCGGCCTCGTCACTGGTGAGGCCATGGTCGGTATCCTGCTCGCCCTTCCGATCGCGTTGAGCTCAGTCTGGCCCTCGCTGGCGGCAGATCCCTTTCAGTTGTTTGCCGCTCCGCCGTTAGGCGGCTGGCCAGGTCTTGTCGCGCTGTCGCTGGTCGGGCTGTTCCTGGCACGCGCGGCTCAAGCGAAATAACAAGCGAGGCATCTTTAGCTCATCCCTGGCGATATGGTGCAGTAAAGAACAAGGATGCAGGCTAGTCGCTGGGCGGTTCAAAATGTCCCGGCGGGCGGGATTGCCAGGGCACGGTGGCCTGTTTGGATTGTTTCACCAGGCTCCGCAGGCTGACTTCGGCGGCGCGAAGCAGCTTTGGGTCTTCGCTTTGCATGAGCGCGGCAAGGAGCACGAAGAGCGTTCGATCGTGCCCCGCCGCGAGCAGAAGTCTCTCGAGCACCGGGTCTGCTCCGGTCAAGGCGGAGAGCGGAGCCGTTTCCTCTTCGTCCTCTTTGCAGAGCAGTTCGAATTCCGTCGGGTGACTGAAAAGCCAGGGGAGGGGAATTTTCAGGGCCCCGGCTAAGGCTTCCAGCATGGAGGCAGGGGGATCAAGCTGCTCCGACTCCAACGATTCCAGAAGGGCCAGGGAAACCCCGGCTCGTTGTGCCAAGGCCGGCTCGGAACATTTTTGAGACAGTCGCCAGGCGCGTACGAGATTTCCGATGTGTCCCATGGCGCGGATCTTACTGCATCCCTTTCCAGCTCTGCAACGTGACTTTTTCTGATGCTATGCCATACATGCTTGCAACTTCAACATGTTACGTTCCATTCTCCTAGGTAGAACAAAGGCGTCCAAATCGGGTAGAATGAGCCGTTCTTATTGATATCCCCAGCGAGGAGGATCAGCCAATGTTAGGAACCGACATTCGCGGCATTATGGCCGAAGAGGAAGAAGTCCAACGACGGCAGGAGGCCTTGCAATCGTTGATGTCGATGCGCGAGAGGCTGCTGCGTGAATCCTTGGAAGCGCGGATCAAGCGGGCACGCGGGACAGGAGATTGGACGAATCTTTCTCCTGCCGAATGTGCCAGTATTTACAAAGAGGAACGTGTGCATCTGCGCGCGCAATTGGAGCGACTCAAAGCCGAACGTGATCGTACGCGCGGCAAGTTGTCGGCTCTCAAACGAGCCAAGGTGCGTGCCCAACGCATCCGTGCGGCGGAATCAGCTTCCGGTAAAAAACGCAAATAGTAGGTGAGGGGGCCCCGCGAAACCGCCGGGCCCCCTCGATCGCCTTCCTTCTGGGTACTGATTGACTTCCATACTTCCTACCGTCTCCCGTAACTTCCTTTCGCATATCCGGGATGTGATTAAGACCAAGCGCACACGCGACCGCGAGCGGGTGTTTGTTTTGGAGGGCACCAAGCCGATTGTGGAGCTCGTGCAGTCGGCTCCCGGCCGACTCGTGTGCCTGGTGGTGGCTCCCGGCTTTCTGGATCGCCAACCGCCGGATGTGCGGGATCTCTTTCTGAAGAGTGGCTGCACGTTGTACGGCTGCCCTGAGCATACGCTGGCGCAACTGTCCCAGGTGGAAACCTCCAGCGGCGCTTTGGCCATTGTGCATCAACCGTCGTGGGATCA
This sequence comes from uncultured Nitrospira sp., assembly GCA_902500995.1. GTDB lineage: Bacteria > Nitrospirota > Nitrospiria > Nitrospirales > Nitrospiraceae > Nitrospira_A. The sequence continues at coordinate 40,254 of CABVSR010000016.1, read as the reverse complement.
AGCGGTCCTGTTGGCTCAACCGAGGATCTTCGGTCTCTACGGCGACATGCTCCAGGATCCGGCCAATATCGGCACGATCATTCGAACGGCGGCGGGCCTGAATGTCAGCGCCTTATGGATGGCGCCCCATTCCGTCGATGTCTTTAATCCAAAAGTGGTGCGCGCGACGGCCGGAACGTTATTCCATCTTCCGATTTTCTCTCACACCAGCCTGGAGACGCTGCTCGGTTTCGGATGCACCATCATGGCCGCCGATGCCGGAGATTACTCTCGCAGCATTCCCATCCGATCGATCCGTAGCATTCCCGCTCGCACCATTGTCGCCGTCGGCAGTGAGAGCCGGGGATTGTCGGATGCGGTGCTGGATGCCGCTGCGGTACGTTTTACCATCCCGCTCAAAGCCGAGGTTGAATCCTTGAACGCTGCCACGGCTACTGCCATTGCCCTATTTCATTTGTCGGGTTTACCCGTGGAGCAGCAGGCCGGGGATTAGGCACGGACCGCCTCCAGGGCAGCTGTAGCCTTCTCGTCCCCGTTGCCTGTAATGGTCTTGAAGTCTCCCCGTATGGCCTTCAGGGCATAGCGTTCCTGCTCGATTTCCGTCTGGGTCCGCATGCCCAATCTCCGAAAGACCGGAATCGGGGGGCACCACCCTTGAATCGCATGCTGGAGTAAAAACCCTGCGACGACAGCCGGCAGGAAAAACCAGCGCCTATTCACCAGGGCTCCGAGACAGAGCCCGGTCAGCGCAATCGTTGCAGCATTGGCTTCCAGCACCCGCTCCACATCCCATTCGCGATCCAGTTCACACAGGCGTTCCTCGATGGCTTGTGACCCGCCCTTTCCGAAATAAGCGACATTAGCCTCAGTTTGCCGGCGAATTCGCTCATTCACTGTTGAGTCGGTCTGTTCAGCCACTCGTGACGTGGTGGATGGAACCAGTTCTGTCATTGAATGCCTCCTTTCTTCCTGACCAGCATTTCATTATGGTAGCCGGCGCATCGAACATGGACTAGGCAATCCCCCCGGAGTCGCGCATCGCCCTCAGAGACTGCCTTCCTTTTTCTCTCCCGTTTCCTTTACGATGCCGGGACGCAGGGAGACAAGCTGAGGCAAACGCGACATGAAGGCAAAAACCACGTTTCATTGTCAGGCCTGCGGCCACCAGGCGCCACGCTGGCTCGGCCGCTGCCCCGACTGCGGCGGCTGGAATACTCTCAAGGAAGAACGGGTTCCGGCGGCTCCGAAAGGACGCCAGAACATGTCCGCCACGACCATGGCCGTGGCCACTCCCATTTCCGAGATCGAGATTGTCGGCGAGCCCCGACATAGCACAGGTATGGGCGAGTTCGACCGGGTTCTGGGGGGCGGTGTGGTGCCCGGGTCCGTGATGTTGATCGGCGGCGATCCGGGCATTGGAAAGACCACGTTGTTGTTGCAGGCCTTGCCCCTGTTGGCGGAAGCGGGCGAGCAAGTCCTGTATGTCTCCGGCGAGGAATCTCCCCGGCAGATCAAGATGCGGGGGCAACGGCTTGGCATCGAGGGGAAACATCTGCTCATCCTCGGCGAGACCTCCCTCGAACAGATTCTCAAGGCCATTCAAGAGATCAAGCCGGCAGCGGTCGTCGTGGATTCGATTCAGACCGTGTATACCGAGCAATTGACCTCCGCGCCGGGCAGCATCAGCCAGGTTCAGGAAGTCGCGGGCCAGCTGATGTGGTTTGCCAAGCGGAACAACGTGCCGGTATTCATCATCGGGCACGTCACCAAGGAAGGGGCGATCGCAGGCCCCCGCCTGCTGGAACATATCGTCGATACGGTCCTGTACTTCGAAGGCGACAAGAGCCATAGTTTCAGAATCTTGCGAGCGGTGAAGAACCGGTTTGGGTCCACGAACGAAATCGGCGTCTTCGAAATGAAGGACGGCGGACTTGAAGAGGTCAGCAACCCGTCCGAGTTATTTCTCGCCGAGCGGCCGCAGCGCAGTACGGGCTCCGTCGTGGTGTCCAGTCTGGAGGGCACGCGGCCGATTCTGGTTGAATTGCAGGCGCTGGTCTCAGGGACGAATTTTCCGATGCCCAAGCGCATGGCGAATGGGGTGGAACCGAATCGCCTGTCGTTGTTACTGGCCGTGATGGAGAAACGGCTGGGCATGCACCTCTCCGGGCAGGATGTCTACGTGAATGTGGTCGGGGGGATCCATATCGACGAGCCGGCCATCGATTTAGGGATTGTCGCCGCCGTCACCTCGAGTTTGCGCGAGAGCCCGATTGATTTCACGACGTTGGTTATGGGCGAAGTCGGCCTGGGCGGGGAAGTCCGGGCCATCAGCCAGGCGGAGTTGCGGATTCGCGAGGCCGCAAAGATGGGCTTCAAGCGTTGCCTGTTGCCGGAGCGGAATGTGGCGAAACTCGATCCGGTGGGCGGCATTGAGTTGATCGGCATCCGTGAAGTCGGCGATGCGCTCGATGCCGTGCTGGCGTGAGGACCATGAGGCATAACAGGGGATTAGTGAAACGAATCAGTTGCCTGGTTTCTTCGATTGTCTCCTTGGTGATCTTCTCCGGCTGCGCGCTGTTCGGCCCGGCGGACACCGCTCCATTGCAAGAGGCGACGGCGGAACAATTGACCGCACTCTTGCAGGAGCAGGCGGAGGAAGTGCGCACGATCAAGGGTCTCTTCAGCGCGAAGATCACCGGCGGCATCTTGCCGATTGGGCAGCGCGTTCAGGGGACAGTCTTTTATCAACGCCCCGACGCCATTCGATTGCGCGGCTTTTCAGCGGTGGGAAGTGAAATATTCGAGTTCGTGCAAATCGAGGATCAATTCAAGCTTCGTCTCCCGACCATGGGGAAGGAAGTGATCGGTCGCCCATCGGAAGCTAATCAACTGGGGCAGCTCACCCGTCCCTTCCAGTTGAGCGTCTGGGCGATGAGCGGCATTATCGGCACGCGCGCTGTGGCGCCTCAGGAACAGGTCCGGCTGTCGGAGGAGGGGACTCGCTATCGGCTGGATGTGGTGACGGTATCGGGGTCAAACGACGGGCCGTCATTTGTCAGCCGCCGCATCTGGTTCGACCGCCGGAATTTGCTGGTCGTGCAGGAAGAACGGCTGACCGCCGCCGGGAAGGTCGACGCGACGATGCAATTTGATGATTATCGCGCAGTCGGTCCCACACCGCCGGCCACTCTCACGTCCAACGGACAGTCTCCCGAGGGCGGAATCCGCATCATGCGTCCCTTTTCCATCCGTATGACGGATGGGCAGGGATCCGGAAGCCTCCAGGTCACGTTTCATGAATTAGTGCCGAATGAGCCCATCAAACCAAGTGAACTGGGGCGCGTATGAAGGGGCGGCCGGACTACCTGCTGGCAATCGATACCGCCACGGCCTGGCAGAGCGTGGCCTTGCTGCGGGGCGAGGAGGTATTGGCTCTGGCCGAGCAGGATGCCAACGGATCACATGCGCGGTCGTTGATGGGGGCCATCGATCGTGTATTACGCGAAGGGGACATTCAGCTGAAAGATCTACAGGCCCTGGCTGTGTCGATCGGCCCCGGTTCATTTACCGGTCTCCGGGTGGGACTCGCGACCATGTTGGGGTTTCGCGCAGTTCTGGGGATTCCGATCGCGCCGGTGCCCACGTTGGAAGCGATGAGCTGGAATGCGCGCGCTGTGACGGGGCTGCTGGTCCCGATTCTCAAAAGCCGGCACAACGAAGTGTACTGGGCCGCGTATGAGTGGCGGGCGAAATCGGGATTGCATACAGTGATCGGCGAGCAGGTCGGGCCTCCTGCTTCCGTGGCGCGGGTCTTACAGGCGGCCAACATCTGCACCTGCTTCGGCGACGGATGGCAGGCCTATGAGAACAACATCCGGGAAGCCTTCGACGCTGCCGGCGGGCAGATCCAGGAAGTCCGATCCGAACAGCACCGCCCATCGGCGGTGAGTGTCGGTCTCGCCGGGCGACAGTTGCTCAATGGAGGGCAGATCGCAGGACAGGCCCTGGTTCCTCGCTATGTCCAACGGACGGAAGCGGAAGTACAATTCGACGCGCAGCAAGGTCTGTCGCTGCTTGAGCGGCGGCGCCAGCGGGTGGCGGACAAGCTGGCACAGAAACAACAGCGGGCTGTTAGGAAAGTCGCTGATTCACGGCGCAGCAAGTAGCCAGCACATGGAACCTTCCGTCTGACATGGCATCGCCTGCGGTCATGATCGAACCGGCGACAGCCGACGCGCTCGACGAGGTCCTCGCCATTGAACAGGCTTGCTTCTCGGCACCCTGGACGCGCAAAATGTTGGCAGCCGAATTGTCCGGTAACCCATTTGCGAATTTTTTGATCGCCAGGTGCCCAGACCCCCTGTCCGGGGCCCTTGCGGTGGTCGGGTATTTTTGTTTTTGGGTCGTCTTCGAGGAACTGCGGCTCATGAACCTGGCGGTGTCCGGGCCGTTCAGGCGGCAAGGTGTGGCGACCAGGTTGGTTTGCGAGGCTTTGCGGACCGGGGTCGAACGCGGCGCAACCAGAGCGATGCTCGAAGTGCGCGTCTCAAACCACGAGGCGCAGACCTTGTATCACCGGCTGGGGTTCCGCCAGACGGCCACACGCAAAGGATATTATGTCAATCCCGTGGAAGATGCGGTGCTGATGGAAATGACGCCGCTCAAGGTGAGTGATGTGTGCCGGCAGCCCGGAGCCTCGTCTCCGGGAGCCAAGTAACGCGATGGTCATCCACGAACGTATGTAGTCAACCAGGAGGTGCGACATGCAGACGGAGACGGCGATCACTGAGCGGTTACGGCGTTCCAACACAGAATTCCGTGCGCTGGAAGAGTCTCACCATCGCCTCGATGCGGAGCTGGCCGACTTACAGAAGCGGCACGTGCTCACGCCGGCGGAAGAAGTGTTGAAGAAACAATTGCAAAAAGAGAAGCTGGCCACCAAGGATAAGATCGCCGAATTCATTCGATCCCACGGTAACGAGGGTCGGTAAGGGGCGCTGTACCGTCTCGTCCCGCCGGCCCTCGCGGCCGGGCGGGCAGAGGCGGAGACAGACCACGAGGCGTTGATTCAGACGGGGAATGCTCGCACCACTGGCCGCCCATATTCAGTCGCTCAAGAAGCGGCTGCTGATCATCGCGGTGACCTTGGGGGTCGCGTTCGCGTCGGCGTTTGCCTACTCGTCGGAAATGGTCGCCTGGCTCAATCGCCCGTTCCCCAACCAGCTGGTGTTTTACGGACCGACCGAAGCCCTGTTCGCTTCGATCAAGGTGTCCTTTTTGGCAGGCATCATCCTCAGCCTGCCGATCGTGTTTTACCAATGCTGGAAATTCATCGAGCCGGCGCTGCTTCCCAAGGAGCAACGCTGGGCGATTCCGATTTTTCTGCTGGCCGCGCTGCTGTTCGCGCTCGGCCTGATCTTCTGTAATCTCGTCATCCTGCCGCTCGTCATCGACTTTTTCGTGTCCTTCGGCATGGATCGCGATATTACCCCCGCGCTCGGTGTGGGCACCTATATCGATTTCAACGTCAAATTCCTGCTCATCTTCGGGTGCGCGTTTGAGCTGCCCCTCGTGCTGACGATGTTGTCCCGGGTGGGAGTGGTCTCGTCGGCGGTGCTGGCGCACTACCGGAAACATGCCATCATGGCGGCGCTGATCATTTCGGCCATCGTGACGCCGGATGCCACCCTGTTCACCATGTTGCTGATGGCTGTCCCCCTCATGGTACTCTATGAGATCGGGATCATCGGCGCGAAGATCTTCGGGCGGTCCGCGGGGCCGGCACCCGACATGAATTTGCCCCTCGACCCCGACATACCCATCGGTACCGCCGGTCATCGAGTGCGATGACGACGCTTGCAATTGTGAAGGATGATGATCTTATGCTGCCTCACATGCTGGTATTGACGGCGCTGACTCTGTTCGGTCTCCAGGGAATGGTGTTTGCCGAATCCTTCCCGGTCGGGAAAGATGGCGGCGGGCCGTTGAAACTGGAACAGGGGCATCCCGGGCAGGATCCCTCTGCGCCGGCCGATATCGGCAACACCAGTATTCAAGCCTTGGCGTCGGGTGCCGGGGGCGTGATCTACGCCGGCTCGTTCGGCATGGGCATTTTTCGAAGCAGCGACCGGGGCGGCACCTGGTTATCGTCCAATGAGGGACTCACCGATCCTTTCGTGCTCTGTCTCACTACCGGCAAAGATGGCGCGATCTATGCGGGGACATTTCGAGGCGGGGTCTTCCGCTCCCGCGATGCAGGCAAAACCTGGCAGCCGATCAACAAGGGGCTGAAACGTCTGGAGATCAAGGTCTTGATGATGGATGCCAAAGGGCTTTATGCCGGGACCGGCGACGGCGTGTACCTATTGAATGCGGCGCAGGATCAATGGAAAGTCGTGACCACCGGGTTGGATGAAATCCTGGTGCACGCGTTAGCCAGGACCAATGACGGCACGCTCTATGCGGGCACATCGGGTAAGGGCGTGCACAGTTATAAAGAACGGACGCCAGGATGGACGCGCCTGCGGCAGGGACTGAAAGATCACGAAGGATTGGTGGAGAATTTCATCCGCGTGCTGGCCGTCGATAAGGAACAAGGGGTGTATGCGGGCACGTTCGATGGCGGGGTGTTTCGCAGCGGCGACGGGGGTAAAACCTGGCTGCCGATCAGTAGAGCCTTGCCGAATGACTCCATTCGCGGGTTGATCAGCAACGAGCGCGGCGTGTATGTCGCCACGGGGCGGGGAATTTTCAAGACCGTCGACAAGGGGCGGCAATGGATGCCCTTGAACAAGGGCCTCAGCAATCTGTCGGTGCAGGTATTGATCGAAGGCGAGAAGGGCGGCTTCTATGCCGGAACCAGTTCCGGCGTATTTCGCAGCGATGACGACGGCCTCACCTGGACGGCAGTCAGCCAGGGATTGGAAGGCGAGAGCGTCGCGCCCTTTAAGTTTAACTGAGAAGGAAAGGATACGAGATGACGGCACAAATTGCGACCATTACCGTGACATCCAAGAACGAGCCGTGGGGCGAGATCGTGTTGCGCTTTTTCCCGGATGTCGCGCCGAACCATGTGAAGAACTTTACGGACCTGGCGAAGAAAGGTTTCTATAACGGCACCACCTTTCACCGGGTGATTCCCGGCTTCATGATTCAGGGCGGCGATCCCAACAGCAAAAATCCCGACCGCGCGTCCCACGGGATGGGTGGGCCGGGCCACAACGTGAAGGCGGAGTTCAACAGCAAGCCCCACAAGCGGGGCACTCTGTCGATGGCGCGCGCCAATGATCCGGACAGCGCTGGTTCGCAGTTCTTCATCTGCGTCAATGACGCCAATTTCCTGGACTGGCAATACACGGTGTTCGGGGAAGTGCAAAGTGGGCTCGACGTGGTCGACAAAGTGGTCGGGGCGAAGCGCGACGGACGGGACAATCCGCTGGAGCGCGTTGAAATGACCGTGACGATCACGGAGTGATGGCGGAAAGCGTAAAGACGTGAAACGTCAGACGTGAGACGGAAGACAAAACGTAGTACGCACGACACTCAAGTGAAGAGGGGAAACCTGAAGAGTAGAGAGCGGATCGGCCGGCGGTTCGCCTGTCACCTTTTTCATATTACGGTGTGGGCCCCAGCGGTGTTTGCCGCTGCGGGCTGCGCCATTCCTCAGGTCCCGTCGCGGACCGTCTACGAAGATCCCGTCAATTTTGTCCGGCTGGAGTTGGATGCCAATGTGTTGCCGGAGTGGCCGCCAGGCCATTTCACGCATCCGGCCCGCTTTTCCCATGAACAGGTCAGGCGAGTGCTGATGGGACTCACGGTTCAGGAGCACCGGACCATGGTCCAGCGCTGGCTCGGCGACGACTCTCGAAGGCTGCCCATGTTCCGGGACGCCGAGATCATGATCCTGGTCCCGCAGCTGGTCGAAGCCTTGCGGTTGGCGCAGGAGAACGAGCGGGTGACCTACTACCTCAGCCAGCCGCAAACATCGGTGAAGCGGACGATTACATCGGGAGGCCTGTACATCAGGGGCACGGAACTGCATTTCATTTTGGGAAACTGGCAGACGGTGTACGGCATCCCGGCCTACGGCATGATCTACGATCGGCGCTACCCGATGAATCCCATTATCTCCAAGGGGTTCGATCTGTTCTTCGACCTCGATCAGGCGCTGGTGCAGCAAACCACCAGCATCTGGGACGGGCTGCTCGCCAACACCAAGGACGAATTGGTCATCGATCTTGCCATTGTGTTTCCCGGCCAAAGCATCTGATACACCGTCGCACGTGAAGCGTATCTCGTGAATCGGGGGGAGGGATGTCCTCCGCCTTGCCCTCCGCGTGGACGCGATACGAAGGATGGTTCACGGCCTATTGGTTTGCCGCTAAGGACGGTCCTTCCGTTTGGCTTATTGTGACAGGCGGTAGGGAAGAGGGCGCGCGGCTCATGAGAAGAATGCGTCCTGTATCGTCGCCTTGCGAGGTATAGGCCAATGTGACTTCTGCGATCTTATAGTCATACTGCGTGTCCGCCAGGCGCGTTTGCGCCGCCGTGAGTGCCACCTCAGATTGCGTCACTTCCACCACCGTCCCCAACCCGAGTTTGTAGCGCTGTTTGGAGAGCTGTAAGGCTTCCTGCGCCGTCTTGACCTGTTCTTCCGCCAGTGTGATTTGCTGCGCGAAGGTGAGCGTGTCGAGATAGGCATTCGTCACCTGCTGGGTCAACGCCTGCTCGATGTTGCTCGTCGCGGCAGAGGCGGCCTGCCGGTTGGCATTGGCTTCGACGACCTGGTTTTCGATCAGGAACCCGGTGAAGAGCGGCATGGACACCATCGCGCCGGCCATCCACCATCCGCCGGTCTGCTGGTTCTGTCGCGGATCAAAAGGGTCGAACGTGCCGCCGCTGGCGATCGCGGACACCGTCGGCAGGTATTGGCGTTTGGCGGCGGTGAGCCGCGCATCGGCGGAGGCCGTCTGCTCCTTTGCCCGTTTGACCTCCGGGTGCGAGAGGCTGTCATTGATCAGGGTCTCCAGCGTTTTTTGCGGACGAACGGCGACGGAAATCTCTTCGAGGACATAATCATCCCCGCCGGCTATCCCCATCGTCCGGTTCAAGTCGGCGAAACTGGCCTTGAGGTCGTTTCGGCTCCGCACCAGCAGGGATTGCGCGTTGACCAGCTCGACGCGGGCCAAGTCGAAGTCGAGCTTCGATTTGAGTTGCTGGCGATACAGCGTTTCGATCTGGCCCGCAATGACGCCGCGCTCCCGCACCGTCTCCTCCGCAATCTGCACCAGACGATGCCGCTTCAGGCTGTTCAGGTAGGCGCGCTGCACATGCAGCAGCACCAGCGCGCGCCGTGCGTTCACATCCTGCCCCTGGGCGCGCTCGGCGAGTTTGTTCGACTCGACCAGGTTGCTGGTGTAGCCGAAATCGTAGAGGCGTTGGTTGGCGATCACGCCGCCGGTGAAGGTGGTTTGATTTTCGCGCAGGAGCCCGCCGCCGACCAGGAATCGCGGATTGCTCACGCCGGCGCCGGCGACGGTGTTGGCGTTGGCATAGACCTGCGGGTAGTAGAGGGACCGTGCCTGTTCCGTGCGGGCTTCCGAGGCTTTCAAATTCGCCTGGCCTTCGATCAGCAGGGGGTGGTTCTTGACGGCAATCTCCACCGCCTGCTGCACGCCGAGAAAACTGCCGCGGGATAACGACACCGGCTGATCCGTCTCGGCTGCATGCGCGGCGGGCGTCGAAGCTGCCACAAGAGAGAGGGCGGCCAGCATGACGAATGTCCGGTGGAGCGATTGATTAATCATCGGCGATCTCCCTGTGTCTGTGTGGCGCCGTTTGGCGAGGGTGCGGTCGGCGGGGGAGGCGTGCCGCCCGGCGCGCGCCGCTCAAATTTTTGTTGCGACAGTTTGGCGTCCGGCAGATTGAACGGCGAGGCGACGACCGGCGTCCCTTCGAGCAGACGGCGTTTGCCGACGACCACCACGTCTTCGTCGCCCCGCAATCCGGACGTGATCTCGATCCACCGGCCGTCGCTGATGCCGGTCTGGACCGCCACCGGTTTCGCCTTGCCGTTTTCGACAATGAACAGAGATTTTCCCTTCGGCGTGCTGGTCACGGTCTGGGGGGGAACGACGAGGGCCTGCGGAATCTCGCGCAGGCCAAGCGCCACCTCGGCAAAGGTGCCCGGCCGGAGTGCATGGTCGTGATTGGGGAGATCGATTTCGACCAGCAAACTCCGCGTGGCCGGATCGAGCGCCATTGTCGAGCGGGTGACCAACCCGGTAAACGAGCGGGAGGGCAATTCCGTCACCTTCACGGTCGCAGCGGTCTTTCCCGGCACGATCCAAGGACTGTCGTCTTGCGGCACGTTGGCATAGATGCGCACCGTATCCAGGTCCATGATCGTAAACAGGGGAATCGCGCTCGTCGCCGAGGAGGTGGCGATTTGAATCAAGGCTCCGGGGTCCGCGAATCGCGCGGTGACAATGCCGTCATAGGGCGCGCGGACCTTCGTATAATCGCGCATGACCACGCGCTGTTCCATCAGGTGCCTGGCTCCCTGATACGCGGCTTCCGCCACGTCGACGTCCTGTTTCGCGATGACGTCCGGCGACTCTTTCCACACCTTGGCCAGCCGCTCGTGGGTCAATTTTTTGATTTTATAATCCGACACCGCCTGCTGGTATTGCTCTTCGACTTCGGGCGCGTCGATGACCGCGACGATGTCATGCTTCTTCACCGCATCGCCCTTGTCCGGTCCGATCCATTTGAGATAGCCGGACACCTTGGCGTAGAGGGTGGTCTGATACAAGGGCGACACATTGGCGGGAAGTTTGATCGTATACACCAGGTCGCGCCGGATCGGCTTCGTCACCTGCACGTCCACCGGCGCGCTGTCGGGCACCGCCACGGATTCCTCGGCCGCTTGTGGCGGGGTGGGAACGGCGGGGGAGGCAGGAGGCGCCGGGTGGCCGACCTCGCGGATATCCCGCCAATAGAGAAATCCGCCGATGACGAGCGTCACCACGATGGCGGCGGCAATCCAACGGATATTCCGGCGCGTGGCTCTGACGGGGCGGGCAGTCGTCGACGGTTGGTCCATTAAATGTCCTCCGACGTCGCGGGAGCGGTGGGGGAAAGCGGCGCGCGTTCCCGCCGGATCAATACCAGACTGTGCATGACGGGCACGACCAGCAGCGTCATCATGGTGCTGACCGCCAATCCGCCGACCACCGCGCGGGCCAACGGGACCATGGTTTCGTTGCCTTCGCCGAATCCCAGGGCGAGGGGCAACAAGCCGAGGATCGTGGCCAGCGCCGTCATGAGAATCGGCCGGATGCGCCGCCGGCCGGCTTCCAGCACCGCATGCGCCGCGGTGGCTCCGTTGCGCACCATGCGGTTGGCGAAATCCACGAGGAGAATGCTGTTTGAGACCACGATGCCCATCATCATGAGTGTCCCGATCATGGACTCCACATTGACCGAGGTATCGGTGAGATGCAGGGTCAGCACCGTGCCGATCCAGCCGAGCGGCACCGCGACCAGAATGATCAAGGGATCGATGAAGGAGCGAAACAGCGCGACCATTACCAGATAGATCAAAACCACGGCCAATGGCAGGGCCAAGGCAAAGTTTTGAATGGCGCTGCGCATGTTGGCGACTTCGCCGCGTAACTGCACGGTCACGTCCTTCGGCAGCTCGATGCCGGCCAGGACCTGCTCGATATCTTTGGCGACATGACCGAGGTCATTGCCGACGGGTGTGACGAGCACATTGATCAGGCGCGAAAGATCGTAGTGATCCACCGAATCGGGGCCGGTCTTGAATTTGAGTTGGGCTACATCGCGGAGCAGGACCGGCGGGCCGCGGCGGTCGTCGCCCGACGCGTAGTAGCCGCTGGTGATGTCCATCTGCCTTCCGGCAAAGGGAGTATTCTGTAACGCGAGGGTCGATCCCTGGATGCCCCCACCGGTCAGGCTGGCAGTGGGCAGAAGGGGCGTGCGCGCGCCGATGATAGGAATGTTCAGCAGATCTTCCGTGGTCGTCAGCGATTGCTCCGGGTACTGTGCGAGCAGGAAATACCCGTTGGCGGTCTTCGGGTCGAGCCAGTAGTTGGGCGAGAGAGCCAGGTTCGAGCTGATGCCTGTAATCACGTCCACGACAATGCGATTCTGGTTGATGCCGTAATAGGCGGCTTTGGTGCGATCCACATCGATATGGAGTTCAGGGTAGCTCTTGCCCTGCTTGATCCGCACATCGACGGTATTGGGCACCTGGGCGATCTGCTGTTGGATCCGCTCCGCGACCGGCCGGATGACGTCGAGGCTCGGGCCCTTCACCTGAATGTCGATGGGCGCTCTCAACCCGAAGTTCAACACGTCGCTGATGATCCCGCCCGTTTGGAAGGCGACTTCGATGCCGGGGAGCGAGGTCTTGAGCCTGCTCCGGAGCTGCGCGATGTAGTCTTCGGTGCGACCTTCGTGTCCGGTGACGAGGTTCACAAGCACAAACGCCGTGTGGTTGCCGGTGTTCGGCGCGAAGCGCGCGGCATCGCCGTAGTAGAGGCCGGTGTTGGAGATGACTTCTTCCAGGTCCGCCTTCGGAATGGTCTCTTGGATCAATTGCTCGATTTGCCCGACGATGGCCGTAGTCTTTTCAATCCGGGAGCCTTCCGGCGCCATGACCGACATGGTGAAATTGCCCGCGTCAACCTTGGGGAAGAATTCGGTGTGCAGACCGGGAATCAAGATGACGCCGGTGGCAATCAGGGCGAGAATCGCCATCCCGATCACCAGCGGTTTCACGCGAAGGCCTCCTCGAAGAATCGGGTCATAGATCGCGAGCACATAGCGGAACCAGCCTTCGTCGGCCGACGTCTCTTCAGGTGACTTTCCATGTCCGGCCTGGTACAGCCAGGCCAATATCACCGGCGTCACCGACATGGAGACGACATAATCCGCCAGCATGGCAAAGGCCACCGTCATCGCGAGCGGCACAAAGAGATACTTGATGATGCCAGTAAAAAACATGATCGGGAGATAGACAATGAGGATGCAGATCGTGGCGACGAAAATCGGGAGCGTCAGCTCCATGGCGCTGTCTTCCGCCGCCGAGCGCCCGTCTTTGCCCATCTCGAGATGCCGGTGCAGGTTCTCCTGCACGACGATGTTATTGTCGAGCAGGGTGCCGATTACCAGCGCCAAGCCCCCCAAGGTCATGATGTTGACGGTTTGGCCGGTGAGATAGAGCGCGACCAGGGCCGCCGTGAGCGAAAGTGGAATCGCCAACCCGACCACCAGTGCGGCCTTCACGCTGGCGAGAAACAGAAAAATCATCAAGCCGGCCAGCCCCGCGCCGAGCAGCCCTTCCTTTTGGAGATTGGCGATAGCCTGGCGGATGTAGAGCGACTGATCGTAAATAAATTTTACCGTGGTGCCGGACGGAATCTCCGTGAGTTTCGGCAATTTGTCGCGGATGCCGTCCGTGACTTCCAACGTATTCGCGCCTTCTTGCCTGGTGATGGGAATGTACGTGGCTTCGCGGCCATTCACGCGGACAATGGACGTTTGAATCGCCGCGCTGTCCGCGGCCGTGCCGATATCGCGCACCAGCACCGGCGTTCCGTTGACCACCTTGATGGGGATGTCGTTGATTTTCTCTACCACGTCAATCAGGCTGTTCGAGTAGACGTAGTAGTCGAGATCGCCGATCTTGATGTTCCCGGCGGGAATGATCGCGCTCTGCTGGTTCAGCGCGTTGACCACCTCGGAAGGCGAAATGCCTCGCGCGAGCAGCCGCTGTTGGTCCAAAAAGACCGTGATTTGCCGGACCTTGCCCCCGAGCGGTGGGCCGAAGGAGACGCCGGGGACCGTCGCGATCTGTTGGCGCACTTTGAAGTAGGCCAGATCGCGGATCTCCTTGGGGCCAAGATTCTCGCTGGAGAGGGAGAGCAGGCCGATCGGCAAGCTGGACACGCCGAATTTAAACACGGAGGGCGGATAGACGCCGGGCGGCAAGAGTCTGATGATGCTGTAGGCCAGGCTGGTCAGCTCGGATTGTGCCGCATCGATGCCGTACTCGGGCTGGAAAAAGACCTTGATGTAGCTCATGCCGGCGAGGGATTGCGATTCGATGTGTTCAACGTAGCTGGCCTCGACGAAGCGTTGCTCCATCTTGAGGGTGATCGCGCCTTCCATCTCGGTCGGGCTCAGGCCCCGGTAGAATGTCGTCACCAGGATCGAAGGCAGTTTGATGTCGGGGAAAATATCCACGCGCATCTTCTGGTAGGAGACGCCGCCCAGGATCAGCGCGATCATGCACAAGGCGAAGACGGCGTAGGGGTTTTTCAGTGCGGCGCGGGTCAGCATGAGGCGGCCGTTCGTTGGATGCAGTTATGTTCCAGCCAGAATTTCCAGATGTGCAGGGAGAGGGTCACGAGGTCATCGAATTTGCCCGGTTTGACGACATACCCGTTGGCACCCGCTTGGTAGCAGGCGCGAACATCCGTAGTGTCGTCCGAGCTGGTCAGAATGACGACCGGAATGTGCGCAACGCGCGCCTCCTGCTTCAGTTGTTTCAGCACATCCACGCCTCGCTCGCCTCTCAGTTTGAGGTCGAGCAGAATCACACCCGGCTCGTCCTGCCGGAGATGGTCGTTCAGATACGTCATGGCCGCGCGACCTCCTTCGACGATATCCAGACGGCCGGTATAGCCGGTTCGGGTGAGAGCCTGGCGAAACAATTCGCATTCGCCGGGGCTGTCGTCGATGAGCAGGATGGAGGCGGACATGTCGTACCTGATTGCATGAACTCCGCGATGATGAAGCAGGGAGTGTGCCGCTGTCGCAGCCTGGACCGGCAACGTGCCACATCCTTGCGGAAACAGTGAGTTACAGCCGATATCTCGTTCGACGGGTGAAGGGCGAGTGAGGGGAGGATCAAAGAAGTCTGGAGAAATTCCTCAGTGCCCATGGAGTTTCTCCAGAGCCGGAGAACAGTCGTGTGGATCCCAGTTCTCTCGCTCGCCTTTGGACAAATCCGAGAGAGCGGCCGGGTATTTGTCGATCGGGCTCCAGGGCCTTTCCTAGGTTAGCCGGCCGGACGGAATCGTTAGCATGGTCCAGACGCGAGACAGGTCTCAACGCAGTTCAACCCCCGCCCGCGGCAATTCCAGGAGGACTCGCCATCATGTCTGAAGATCCATCACCCTCCAGC
This sequence comes from uncultured Nitrospira sp., assembly GCA_902500995.1. Taxonomy (GTDB): domain Bacteria; phylum Nitrospirota; class Nitrospiria; order Nitrospirales; family Nitrospiraceae; genus Nitrospira_A. Next base: position 25,037 of record CABVSR010000016.1, on the reverse strand, counting down.
TCCAGTCGCGGGTGGCGTCTGATCAAGACCAGAGATTTCGGCTTGCTCTGGTGGGGGCAAACGACGTCGCAAGTCGGCGAAGGGCTCAATAAGGTGGCGCTCCTCTGGTTTGTTTATGAGCTGACCGGATCGGCCATGAAGATGACGATGGTCGGACTCCTCCAGACCATTCCGCCGCTCCTGTTCGGTCCCTTGATCGGCGTCTACCTGGATCGATTGCCTAAGAAGGCCGTCATGGTCTGGGTGGATCTGCTCCGCGCCATTTTGACCTTCCTCATTCCGACCTTGTACGCCCTGGACATGCTGTCGATTACCGGCCTCTACGGGCTAATCTTTCTGACTTCGGTCGTTTCCACGATATTTGGTCCCGCCCTGGTCTCGGCAGTGCCGTTACTGGTTCGGCCTTCCGAACTTATGTCGGCCAATGCCCTCATCCAGGGCACAAATAACATCGGGATGCTGCTGGGGCCGGCGATCAGCGGTGTGATGATCGCCCTGATCAACGCGGAAAATGTCTTATTCGTCAATTCGGCGACGTTTCTGATCTCAGCGTTCTGTCTCATGCCGATTCGTTTCACCCCGGCTCGCGCCAGGCCCCAGGAACAAGCCGCCTCCGTGTGGGAGGAACTCAAGGTCGGATTTCGATTCATCTTCGGCCAGCAGTCGATGGTCCTCACACTGGTGATCATCTCGTCGCTCTACAATCTGGGGGTCAGCGCCTTCGTGTTCATTCTGCCCGTCTATGCCAAAGAGTTTCTCCAGGTGGGCCCGGTGCAATTGGGCTGGTTGTGGTCGGCCTTGGGTGTCGGGATGTTGGCGGCGTCAACCTGGCTGGCGTGGAAAAAGCAAAGTGACATGCAGGGACGATTGCGCATCGTGGTGAGTGGTATGACGATCGGCGGCCTGGCCGTGTGCAGTTTGAGCTTGCTGGAAACGCCTCTGATGGCGGCGGGAATCGTCATCATCGTGGGAGGCAGCACGGCGGTGCTGAATCCGATTATTTGGGCGCTGTTGCAAGAGGTGACGCCGGAACATTTGATCGGCCGGGTCGTCACCACCTTTAGTGTTGGTTCCATGGCCTCCGCAATGGCCGGGATGACGGGCTTCGGCTGGGTGGCCGATGCAGTGGGGCCGGCCGCGAGCCTGGTGGGGCTCGGTCTCGTCTTGTTACTCACCGCGGTTGTGGCGGTCGCCTGCGTGCGGAGAACGTGCCCGATGCCGGTTGCGCATGCCTGACCATAAACCTCACCCTCGCTTTCCGGCTTGGAACGGACGTGATGAAACGTGACCGTACCTCCACTGGTGGAAGGATTCTGCGTGGCACAGCTCTCGGCCCCTCTCAGTCTTGGTGATCCCGCACCCGCCGCAAACGTTTATACTGGTGACATGGTCCATGCCCGCCGGTGGTTGCTGACACGCGATTTCAGTTTCATGTGGTGGAGCCAGGTCCTGTCGCAGGTGGCGGAGGGCATCAGCAAGCTCGCGCTCCTCTGGTTCGTCTACGCCGTGACCGGGTCGCCGCTGAAGACGACGGCCATCGGTCTCCTGCAAACCCTGCCTCCCATTCTGTTTGGGCCTTTCATCGGCGTCATCGTCGACCGGTTCCCGAAAAAAGCCATTCTTATCGTGAGCGACGTGGCGCGAGGGGTGCTGATCGGTTTGATTCCCTGCCTGGTATCGATTGAGAACTTCACCGTCGAAGCCCTGTACGTACTGACGTTTCTGTTCGGCGTCGCGACGGCCGTCTTTGTACCGACGCTGTCTTCCGCGGTTCCCTTCATGGTCGCTCGCCCTCAATTTACGGCGGCCAATGCGCTGCTCCAAAGCACCACGAGCCTGGGCATTATCATCGGGCCGGCCGTGAGCGGTCTGGGCATCGCCTTTTCCGGGTCGCAAGATGTGCTGTGCCTGAATGCGCTGACCTATTTTGCATCGGCTGCCTGCCTGTTCCCGATCAAGCTACGAGCGGCGGAGCAAGTTTCTGACAGCGGTTCGGGTTGGAGGCCGTTCATCAGGCACCTTCTCGAAGGACTGCGCTATGCGTTTCTGACGCATCGCACCTTGCTGATCCTGATCCTGCTTGCGTCGCTTTATACGTTCGGCAGCGGGGCCTTCACCACCTTGTTCCCCGTCTTCGGGCGGCAACTGCTCGGGCTCGGTCCGGTCGAGGTCGGTTATCTCTGGTCCTGGTTGGGCGTGGGATTGCTCCTTTCATCGATGGCGCTGATCCGGTTGAGCGGGTGGGAGCTTCACCAGCGGCTCTTCGCGATTGCCGCCTCCTGTACGCTCGCGGGTTTAGCCGTGCTGGGGCTGACGGGGACCGGGAGTTTCGCCATGGCGTCGGCTTATGTCGTCTGCATTGGAATCGGCCTCGGCACCTGGACTCCTATCGCCTGGGGTATCATTCAGGAAGTGGCGCCGCCTGGAATGGTCGGCCGGGTGATGGCGGTTTACACAGCCATGGCCACCGCCAGCTCCATGCTGGGCATGAGCGCTTTCGGTTGGGTGGCGGAATCGTTCGGCTCCATCGCCAGCGTAATCGGTATCGGTGGGGTGATGGGTCTGCTCGCCTGGGGCAGCGCCTGGTTCGGAGGGCGGATGGCCAGAACGACCTCCGCTGGCAATGCCGCCACGGAACGGTAACGCAGCAGCACGTACCGGATCATCGCGTCCGATTTCAGCCGGCACTCCTCGTGCCGTGCACCTGTTAGTAACCAATTACCTGTCCTAATCCCAGAGACCTTGCCGTCTTAGCGGGCTCTCTCGTCGTTCGACGACTCTCTCAGATCAACTAAGAACATCCACGCTCTTCCGCAAGGACGCATCCCCATCCCATGCGTTTGACAAATGATGGTATTTCATTCATCGATAGGGCCATTTGGACCTATTGTCCATACGTAGTGAATGGGATTACAAAGAGCAAGGTCTGGCGCACCCGGCGCATTGCGATTCGCGCCTTCACCATATAGGAAAGGTTTTCTCTCATGTCCAACGCGAGCGGATCGCCGTGCCCTCGTCACTACATCATCGTTGTGCACGGGATCGGCGAGCAGCGACATAACGAAACGACCGTGGAGGTCGTGAACCGCTTTGCCACCGCGCGCGCCAAGAAAAAACCCCTGTCTTCCTATGCTGCGCTGTTGCCCGGGAGTCTGTCCTCGCTTTCCATGCGCCGCAAAGGTGGGGGCCAGGGTTGGTCGGAGTTCGAGGGAATTCCAGTTGAACCGGGGAGTCAGTCGGATACATTCGACGGGACTCGGGCGACCCGCGATACCTCAGGACGAAACTTCCGTTTCGTGGATATGCGGTGGGCGGACATCCTGCAGTCGCACCATGGGGTGTATGGGTCAAGTACTAAACAATGGACCACCTCCCTTCTGGCCCGTCTTCAGCCGCCGTTCACTCCGGTCGAAGTCTCGGAGCCGTGGGTCATGCCTTTGTTGAAGGAAATGAAAGAAACCTTGTTGCCCATCCAAGGCTTGCTGAAGTGGTACGCTCCCGCGATTGAAAAAGGGGTCTTTAACGACGTCATCGGCGATATCCATTTGTATGGGGACTATACGCGTACGCGCGGACAGGCTGTGCGCCGTTTCCACGCCCAGTTGGACCAGATTCATCTGCGTGATTACGTTGAATGGTGTCGCTTCGAGCGGAAGAGCAGGGATGAACCCTATGTGCCGCCCGTGTATACCATCATTGCGCACAGTTTGGGTTCGGTGCTGAGCTTTGATGCTCTGATGTATGCGTTTGCGAAGGAGAGCGTTCGAGAGGGGGGCGACCGGCATCCGAGCGGATCACTTCCCTTTCCTGGCTATACGGAGCAGGAAGAGTCCGACCATGAATCCTGGCTTGGCTTGCTTTCGGACCTCAAAAAGCCACCTCGTGACACGAGTCTTCCCTACCCACAGGAGAACTGGGCGCACTTGAGTGCCTGCTATGCTCAGTTTCGCAAGTGGTATGGCATACGGCCGCCGGCGACTGATCCGCAACGAACCGGCGACCTACCTCTTTTGCTTTGGCGGGACCACGTGAAACAGTTCATCACGCTCGGCTCGCCTATCGACAAGTTCCTCATTCTGTGGCACCAGAACTATCGGCACATGGGGCCGATTCATCATTCCGCCGGGGATGCGTGGAGCGCGGAGTGGTTGGATGACACGATTACCCATCGCATCACTCACTACAATGTGTGTGACGAGCAGGATCCAGTCGGCCATCATCTTGATGTAGCGCGTAACTGTTCCGCGTACAACAACGTGTTTCGGACCGACATTCCTGTGACCTATCGCGATGTCGTGGTCCGGCGTTATGCGGTTCCAGGGCTCGCGCATGTTCAATACTGGAAAGATCAAGACCTCTTCGATCGATTGATTCGCGAAGTGATAGATGAGCGGCCAGAACCGCAAGCGGATCCGAGGAGTCCTGATGCCCATTCCCACTTGGGCCAGCTAGTCGAGAAGAAGTTCTTCGAGGTGGCCGGCGTCTATGACATGGCACTGGCCTGGGCCTATGCGAGAATTCCCCTTATCGCGTCGGTCATAACTGGTTTGCTGCTGAGTTATGGATGGATCGGGTGGCACTATTGGGGCTTCTCACCATCTTCTGCCCTGGCGCTGGCTGTGGCGTTCCTCCTCTGGATTTGTCCCAGGCCGATGGAGGCGTATCGGAAGGAAGTGAAAACAGAACGTCTTGAGCAGGAAAACTGGCTGAAGAAGCGATTGCTTCCGTGGAAGCCTCACCGTGGGATCCTTGCCAATGTCGTGGCGGGCGCAGTGGAATGGCGCCGAATACTCATTTCACTGAATGACCATCCGGGCGCAGTCTCCCAAAAAGCTCTCGCGGAGCAGAATAATATTCGATTGTCATTGGAGACTGCCGGCAACTTTCACCGGGTCTTCCGTCAAAGGATCATCGGTGGCGCCACTGTATGCCTTACAGCCGCGGCGCTGGCTTGGTGTTATCGCGAGTATCTGCGCGTGGCCACGCCACCGGCCTGGTATGTGGGGATCCTGGCGTTGATGACGGTCACCACTGTCTATCTCCTCACCATGGGGTATGTCGGAGTTGTGTTTATTCGTATGAAGAAGACGTTCGCTCTCATATCCCACGCGGGTCCGGACCGGCGTAATGTCTCTAAGAGTACGTCCGTCCGTGGCCCTGCGCCCTCAACGACTTAAACACTCGGCTGTAAGAAGCGTCGGCTGCCCCCCTATAGAACATTTCGAAGCACCTCCAGGGCTTCCCCTAGTCCATTTACGTCCCTGGCCCCGATAGTGTGTCTCTAATGGGTTCTCACGAAGACGTCTTGAGGACATCTTCGTGAACGGACCCATCAACAGGAGGGGCGATTATGTCCAAATTTCTTATACAGGGTATTGTTGTTCTGGCTCTTGTCGGATCGGGCGCACAGTTTGCGGGGGCTGATCAAGGTGCCGGCAACAGCCACCATCAGCAGCTCCAGGGTGTGGTGATCGAAAAAGGGGGAACGCTGGCGGTGAAAGTTCCCAGTGGCAGCACCTACCAGCTCAATGAGAATCGCTCGGAGCGCCACGGCCATGCCCTCCCCAAGGTTGGGGATGAAGTCACGGTCGTGATCGACGAGAACAATATGGTGCTCGAGGTGCATCCGAAAGGCACCGAAGGCAAGCATCGCTTTGTGACCGGCGAAGTCGTGTCTCTCGGGGTGATGCAACGTGAAATCACGTTGAAGACCGCCAAAGGGGAGCAAAAATTCCCGATGGAGAAGCAGGAGCTTTCGTCTTCAATCAAGGACGGCACACGCGTTCGAGCTGAGCTGAACGAAGCCGGCAGCATCATCGACGTCCATCCAGAGAAATCCGGGTCCGGTCACTGAGGCGGACCGGCGAATCATCCCGCACCATCCTGCTGTCTGGTCATCTCCCGGACAGCGGGATGGTCAATGGCGTCACGCATCCGGTCGTCATGAACCCGGGGGCGAGGCCTGTTGTTCCGCGAACGCGCCGGTTCCACAACCTAAACCTCCATACACCATGCCAAAAAACCCGCAGTAGGCGCCGGCTTTGAAGGCCCAGTCCCTCCGCGTGGCTTGCTCGATGTGACCATCATGAATCAGCAGGGTGACGTCTTGCGCGCCGACGGGCATCATCGCCGGCAGCGGGATGATCACGAGATACAGGATCATGCCGGCCCATCGTAAGCCGCCCGTCTTATACACCCATGCTTCCTTTCCATCGCCGCGCGATTCAATCCGGTCAGGCTCGCCCCAATGGCTTCGGAGTTCTGTAGCCGTCATGGGAACGCCTTCCGGGACCGTATGGCGCAGATTGACGATACCCCTGGTCTGAGCGATCTTGGGGTGATCGCTGGATTCGCCCCGCGTGCCAAGCGTCCAGGCGCCGAGCCCGACGCAACCTTGCAGCATCAGGATCGCGGTCATCCAGCACAGACGAGTCAGATTCCTACGCATAGCGTCCTTTCTGTGGCGTCATGTGGCGAAACCTACCCAGGTCGTCGTCGAAATACAAGCCAGAGGCGCCCAAGGTAGCGCTCGCCGGCCAGAGAAGAGCGGTGATTGAGCTCCCCTCCTAAGGTAGGATACCGCCTCGCCGCCGAGCCTCGGTAGGATCCGCCCACAGGCAGGTTATTGATGGCACCTCGTCGGTATGTTCGAACCTACTACCGGTTTCCGCTCACCTATCCGGTGATTTTCGGCGGCGCGCCCTTTGTCGGGGAAGGCGTCCTCACCAATCTTTCCTTAAAAGGCTGTTCGGTCACCTGTGATCGGGAGGTGCTCTGCGGGAGCGAGGTGCGGGTGAGTATGCTCCTTCACCATCAGCCGCCGGCCCTGCCGGTTGAAGTCGGCACCATCAAATGGGTGCGGGGAAATCAATTCGGCGTGGAGTTCGTTCGCATGCCCGTTGAGGCTCAGCAACGGCTGAATCGCACATTGCGGATAGAATTGATCGAGTGGCTGGAGAATCGTCACCGCCACCGTGACCTGCCGCCATCCCCTCTGCATTAGCAACCGCGATCCCTTCATGCTGCTCCGCCTGCGCTCCTCTGCCGCCGATAGTCACCCGAAAGCCGAATAGCCAGTCACCTCAGCAAGCGGATGTCCGGGGGAGTGGTGTCTCCTGAGGCATTCCTGTACACTACACCACTTAGCCGAACCTACTGCGCATGCCGCGCGCGGTCATTCATTTCGCCACAGACATGTGAGAGCCGATTCGTCGCTCGCCGATGGAGCCCATGGCTTCCGACCCGTCTCCTCCAGCCTCCGCGCCTCCTGACGAGACCAAGCAGGGTGTGCATTCCTGGTGGGCTCGCCTTGCCGAATGGAACCCTTCGTTGCTCACGGCGGTCACGCTCGCCCTGGCGACCGGTCTTCGTATGGCACTGAGCCCGTTATGGGGTTCGGGGTACACGTTCATTACCTACTATCCCGCCATCATGTTCATCGCGGTGGCCAACGGCTGGCGCCATGGCATCGTGGCGACCCTCGTGTCGTCGGCCCTGTCCATCTTCATCTTTTTCGACCTGCATACCTCGCCGAGCGAGCAGCAGGTGGCCCTGGCATTGTTCATTACCGCCAACATCATGATCGTCTCGCTGACCGAAGCCGTCACGCGGGCTCGTCTTCGCGCGCAAGCGGAGACCTCGCTTGCGAGAGCCAAGGAGCAGCAATTGCGTCAGGAAATCGAGGCGCGAACCAAAGCGGAAGAGTCCGTTCGCGCCAGTGAGCGCCAGATGCAGTTTGTGACGGACCATGCGCCGGTGCTCATCGCGCAATGTGGAACGGATGGCCGGTACCGGTTCGTAAACCGGCAGTATGCGCAGTTGGTTGGACGCACGCCGGAGGAACTCATCGGCCTACATCCCCGCGAGGTATTGAGCGACACGAATTACCGGCAGGCGGCGCCCTTCATCCAGGAGGCGCTTGCAGGGCGGCAGGTGAAGTTTGATCTGCAATTTCAGGGCACGGCCCCCGCAGGCCGTCTCCTGCAAGCCGCCTATGCGCCGGAATGGGACGAACGGGGCACCGTGACGGGATACATCGCCGCCATCGTCGATATCACCGACCGGAGACAGGCAGAGCAGGCCCGCGCGACACTCGCGGCTATCGTCGAATCTTCTGAGGATGCCATCGTCAGCAAAGACCTCAACGGGATCATTACCAGTTGGAACCGTGGCGCCGAGCGCTTGTACGGGTATTGCCGGGAGGAGGCTGTCGGCCAATCGATCCTGCTGGTCATTCCGGAAGAACGAGTCGAAGAAGAAGCGCCTATCCTGGCGCAGATCACGCGAGGAGAGGCGGTCCAGCAATACGAAACGGTCCGGCGCCGGAAAGACGGCACCTTGATCGATATTTCGCTGACCGTCTCGGCGATCCGCAACGACGAGGGACAAATCGTCGGGGTGTCGAAAGTGGCCCATGACATCACCGAACGGAAACGGGCCGAAGCGGCGCTGCGGGAAAGCGAAGAGCGACTCCGCCTGTTCATCGAACATGCGCCGGCCGCTATTGCGATGTTCGACCGGCAGATGCGGTATGTGGCCGTGAGCCGGCGGTGGCTGGCGGACTATGGACTCGGCGGAGACGTGTTGGGGTGCAGTCACTATGAGTTGTTTCCTGATATTCCCGAACGGTGGCGGACGGTGCATCAGCAGGGCTTGGCCGGGATGGTTTCGCGCGCGGAGGAAGATCGGTTCGATCGTTCCGACGGGACCGTCTATTGGATTCGATGGGAGACTCGCCCCTGGCGGGATAAAGCAGGGGGCATCGGCGGCATCATTATTTTTGCCGAAGATATCACCGACAGCAAAATGGCGGAGAATGCGCTGCGTGAAAGCGAGGCGCAACATCGCGCCACGTTCGACAACGCGGCGGTCGGCATGGCGCACGTGGGGCTGGATGGGCGCTGGTTGCGCTGCAATGACGCGCTCTGCGCCCTGACCGGATATTCGCGGGAAGAGCTGCTCACCAAAACCTTTGCCGAGATCACCCATCCTGACGACGTGGAAGCCGATTGGTCCGCCGTCCGCCGGCTGCTGACCGGAGAAATCGGCACCTATTCGTTGGAAAAGCGGTATATCCGGAAAGACGGCTCGCCGCTCTGGGGGTATTTAACCGTGTCGCTGTTCCGCGATGCGCAGGGGCAGGCCCAGCATTTCATCTCCATCGTTCAGGACATCCAGAGCCGGAAAGAAGCGCAAGAACAGTTGCGCCAGTTCGCGGACGATCTGGAACGCCGGGTCGAGGCGCGAACCAAGGAACTGGCCGACTCCCAAGACAGGCTGCGCGCCTTGACGACCGACCTGAATCTGGCGGAGCACCGTATCCGCAAACAACTGGCCACCGATCTGCACGATTACCTCGCGCAGCTGCTGGTGCTCAGCCGGATTAAACTGGGCCAGGCCAAATTGGAAGACGTGACGCCGGCGGCCATGGAGGCGATGACGGAGGTGCAGGAAGTGATGGACCGGGCCCTGGCCTATACCAGGACCTTGGTGGCGCAACTCAGTCCGCCGATCTTGAATGAGTTCGGTCTGCTGATGGCGCTCAAATGGTTGACCGACCAGATGCAGCGGGAACTCACGGTGAAGCTGGATCTGGAGGATGAGGTGCTCTCGCTTTCCGAGGAGCAAGCCGTGCTCCTATTCCAATCGGTCCGGGAACTCCTGATGAATATCGTGAAACATGCGGGCACGGCCGAAGCGAATATTGCGGTAACCCAGGCCGGCGGGGTCCTCCGTATCACGGTGTCCGATCACGGCGTCGGGTATGATGTCGGCGCAGCGGAAACCACGATGAAGCCGGGATTCGGTCTGCTCAGTATTCGCGAGCGTATGAAAGCGCTCGGGGGAAGGTTTGACCTGCGATCCGTTCCGGGGCAGGGAACGACGGCGGTGTTGGAGTTGCCGTTGGCTCAGTCAGGCGCCACGGCCGTGGAATCGCCGGAGGAGCGTGCCCTCGGCCCGGAGGGTCTCGCCGCCAGGCCGGAAACTGAGATGCCGGCGGTGCCGGAGATGCCGGGATCTGCTGGGCTGCACGTTACGCCGAAGATCCGGGTCTTGCTGGTGGACGATCATCGGATGTTGCGCCAGGGCCTTCGCACCATCGTCAACGGGCATCCCCGGCTGGAGGTCGTCGGAGAAGCCGGCGACGGGTTGGAAGCCATCGAGCTGACCCGTGCCCTCAAACCGGCCGTCGTCGTGATGGACGTCAACATGCCGCGCTGCGACGGGGTGGCAGCGACCAAGCGGATCAAAGAGGAATGTCCCGACATCAAAATCATCGCGCTGTCCATGCATAACTCGCCCGATATCGTCGCCCGGATGAAACAGGCGGGAGCCTGCGGGTATCTCACCAAGGAAAGTGCCGGAGGACAGTTGTGCAGGGCGATCGTTGAAGCGGCCCTCACCGGGCCGTCGGTCGTGGGAGGATGAAGCGCGAATGTCGGCGGCGGCGCCTCATGCATTGAGGGCGCGGAACAGGTCCCGCCGCGACTTCAGGGCTGTGACTGGCCCTGCGGCAAATGCTGGGTAATGACGTCAAAGATTTTTTCCGGAACCAGTTCTTTGGGCAGGAAGGCATTCGCCCCGACGGCGCGCAACGCCCCCTCGACTTCCCTGCTGTTGTGGCAGGACATTCCAATCACGACCGTATCGGGTAAGAGGGCGCGAATCCGGCGCGTCGCTTCGATTCCGTCCAGCCGCGCCATGCCCACGTCCATGAGCACGACCGTCGGGCGAAGCGTTTGGGCCAATTGGGAAGCGGCGATACCGTCGGCGGCTTCGCCGGTCACGCGAAACCCCGGCCGTTTGTTTAAGATTGTTCGCAAGGTGTCTCTCAACTGCAGATTATCATCGACCACCAGGATATCGATCATGGGGCACCTCCTTCGGCGGAGCAGAAGGCTGTCGGTATCAGGCTAACACAGGTGCGATATTTCGTGAACGATATTGTGGAAGCCGCCCCCCGTCCTTGACGCATTTTTCTTCTCCGTGTAGGGTCGCACGAAGCGCCCGGCTCCGGAAAGTACCGGAAGCCGGCAAGCAGAATGAACAGCAGCAGATGCACAAGACCGGATGACTCAGTCCGATAGGAGCGGAAAGAACATGGCAACAAGCGAACAGCGACCGATCGTAGGCATTCTCGTGGGCGGCGGCCCGGCACCCGGCATCAACAGCGTGATCGGCGCCGCCACGATCCGGAGCATTCTCGGCGGATGCGACGTCATCGGCATTCAGGATGGCTTCAAATGGATTATGCAAGGGAACACCAGCAAGGTCAGACGTCTGTCGATCGAAGATATCAGCCGTATTCATTTCAGCGGCGGTTCCTGTCTCGGAACGGCGCGCGCCAACCCGACGCAAAAGGCCGAGCAGCTTGATGCCTGTCTGGCGAGTCTGCAGAAATTGGGGATCACGAGACTGATGACGATCGGCGGGGACGACACGGCCTTTTCCGCGTTGAAGCTCGAGCAGCGGGCAAGCGGCCGGCTGCAGGTGGTGCATGTGCCCAAGACCATCGACAACGATCTTGACCTGCCGCACGGGATTCCCACCTTCGGATTTCAGACGGCCCGGCATATCGGCGTCGAACTGGTGAAAAGCCTGATGGTCGATGCGGAAACGACCTCACGCTGGTACTTCGTCGTGACCATGGGCCGCAAGGCCGGGCATCTGGCGCTCGGGATCGGGAAAGCCGCCGGCGCCACGCTGACCATTATCCCGGAAGAGTTCCGGCAGAAACCCATCCGGTTGAAGACGCTCGTCGATATTCTCGTGGCCGCCTGCATCAAGCGGCTCAGCGCGGGCCGGTCGGACGGGGTTGCGGTCCTGGCCGAAGGCCTGGTGGAAATCCTCGATCAGCAGGATGTGAACGGGTTGGAGGATGTGGAGCGCGATCAGCACGGGCATGTGCGCCTGGCCGAAATCAATTTCGGCTTCGTGCTCAAGCGCGCCGTGGAAAAGGAACTCCGCGCGTTCGGGATCAAGACCACCATCGTCGATAAAAACATCGGGTATGAACTTCGCTGCGCGGACCCTATTTCGTTCGATATGGAATACACGCGGGATCTGGGCTACTGTGCGGCGCAGTTTCTCCTGGAGGGCGGCACCGCCGCCATGGTGTCGATTCAAAACGGGCGATTTATTCCAATTCAGTTCGGAGACATTCTCGATCCGGCCACTGGCCGCACGCGGGTGCGCATGGTGGACATCGGGTCCGAGTCCTACGCCATTGCCCGCCGGTATATGATCCGGCTCTCCGCAGAGGATCTGAGCCAGCCGGACACGCTGGTGCGATTGGCGACGGCAGCCGGATTGGCCTCCGACGATTTCCGCGGCAGGTTCGAGTATCTGCTGGGAAAAGATGTCTAAGGCGCGCGGCGAATCATGACAGTTCCTCCCACGCCGGATACGGAAATCACTCTTGTCTTTGAAAACCAGCGCGCGGTGGTTTCACCTTGGGGCGCCTCGTTGCGGCGCTACTTTCTCGTAGACGGCGGCGGCACCGGCACCGACATCCTCTGGGGATATTCCGGCGGCGCGGGGAAAAGGGGCGGGCAGGGCGACGTGTTGATTCCGTTTCCCGGCCGGGTCGCGGAGGGGCGCTACCTGTTTGATGGGCAGGCGCGGCAGCTGGAACGAAACGATAAGGAAGGCCCGAACGCGATCCATGGCTTCGTGCGTAATCTACCGTGGATGACGCATCAAACCGGCCCTCATGCCGTGGCCTTTGATGTCAATCTGGATGCCGCCGAGTACGGCCCTCGCGGCTATCCGTTTTCTCTCGCGGTGCGGGTCACCTACAGCCTCGATGATCAAGGATTAACCTGCGCGTTTGCGGTGAGAAACACCGGCGGGACGGCGGCTCCGGTCGGCGTGGGGTTCCATCCCTACTTCACGGTCGGCACGGGGCTGGTCGATGAGGCCGAAGCAAAAATTCCAGCGGCCGGCTATCTCGAGTTTAATGAGCAGTTGGCGCCGACCGGCAGGGTGATCGCGGCGAAGGGCACTGAGTGGGACTATCGTGGGTTTCAGCGCATCGGTTCTCGCCGCTTCAACCATTGTTATCTTGAATTGGAGCGTGATGCGGCCGGGATGGCCACGGCATCGCTGCGCCGGCAGGATAGTGAACGCAGGATTGATGTGGTGATGGATCGCGCGTTTTCAGCGATTGTGGTCTACACGGGGGATGCCATTGCGGATGCGCCTCGCCGCGCCTTGGCAATCGAACCGATGACCTGCGCGACCGATGCTTTTAATCATCCCGACTGGGGTCTGAAGCGACTGCTTCCCGGCGAGACCTTCACGGGTCGCTATACCGTGAGCGGGTGCCACGGTTGAACCCTGCCGACTGAGTCTCTGCCTGCTCCGCTCTGTGCCATCGGCTATCAGCGCTGTGCGACCTCTACGAGGGCCTTGGCTGCTCGGTGATGCGGAAGCGCACCTCATCGACCTGCGTATAGGCCGAGGTTTCTTCCCCCGCAAACAGCCCGCACCGGTACAGGCCGGCCGTCCAGCCTGCGACCGGGCGAGGCAACACGAAATAGCCGGACTGGTCGTTCGTGGACAGGATGAGCCGATCCTGCGCCACCGCGGCTTGCGCGCCGGCAAGTTCGGCGGTCTCCCTGAAACAGCGCGCGGCCAGCGGCACTTCGTCATACGAAGCCGTGACCAGGCTGAAGACCAGATAGATATCCTGCTGACTGCCGGGGAAGCTGATCCCCGGATCCAACGGAATGAAGTCGTGCGCGCCGGTCGGCGAATCGTCGCGCATGACTTTTTTCGCGGGAATGACGAAGCGGAACCAGGCGAAGTCCGCGTCCCGGCCGACGAGGGAAGCGGCCGTATCCAGCGTGTTTTGGGGCTTCAAGGCTTCGAGGGCCTTCGCCGCGAGTTCAGCCTCCGGAGGAATGGTCGGCGCTGCCGCTTTGGCCTGAGCCGCGTTGGCTGCCGCCTCCTCTTCGACCTGCTGCGCGAACTCCGGCACGTGCGGACGCACCTTGTCCATCCACTGCGTCAGGGCGGCCTTATTCAACACCCGCGTTCCGGACGGGAGCTGGACTTCCCTCGTGGATTTTTCAAATTCCACGGTCGCATCGTACAGCGTTTTGAATTGCATGTAGGCGTCTTCCCAGCGTTCCAGTTCGACCATGCATTGGCCCATCCGAAACGCCGTCGTCGTATGTTCCTCATCCGTCGGATCGAAATCGGATCCCGCCTGAGAAACCGCGAGCGCGTCTTTGCAACGGCCCAGCCCCATGAGGATGAGACTGAGGTGCCGCCCGGCCAGCGGATCCATCGGGTTGAGGCGCAGGAGTTCCCGATACACCGGTTCGGCTTCCCGGAACCGTCCCGCCTCGAACAGCCGATATCCTTCTGCGCGTATCATCGACCAGTCGCGCAGTTGTTTCGAGCTCACATCCGGCGTCATAACCGGCGCATAGCGGCGGCCCCGCTCGGTCGAGCCGAAAAACACCGTGAGCAGATTCCTCGCCGACAAATGCAGCGGCGAGCCGGTCGGGACTCGATCCAGAACGAAGTGCACGTCGCGCTCCGCACCTTCGTAATCCAGAATATCAAAGCGGGCCCTAGCCAATGCCAATCGCCAATTGAGCATGTCCGGTCCGAGCGCGACGGCCTTCTTGTAGGCCTCGAATGATTCCTCCAGGCGGTCGAGCTTCCGCAGTTCTCGCGCCAGGCGCAAATGGATCAGCGGGTTCTGCGGGTCGAGCGCGGCGATGCGGTGAAGTTCGGCCACCGCTTCCTCGACTTGCCCCGACCGCACCAGCACGCTCCATCTGGCCCATCGCACATCCAGCGCGGCGGGAATATGCGCGAGCACGGTGTCGTACGATTCCAGAGCGGCTTCCGTGCGGCGTGAAGTAGCCAACATGTCCCCGCGAAGCTGGTGGAGCGCGAGGGCGTCAGGATGATCGTGGAGGCCCTGCTCCAAAATACCGAGCGCCAGATCGATCGTGCCCTGTTCCCAGGCGGCCTTGGCATGCTGGGCGATCTGGCCTTCCGAACGGAGCGGCAGGTCGCCGGCCGAAGCGCCGGAGCCTGCTGCGCCGACGAGGATGAACAGAACCATGCTCGGCCCGATCAACCAGCGACCATGGCGGTGGCTGCGTCGATTGCGGAGCACAGGTTTCCAGAATGTATGTGTGATCATGGCGCGATTCTCGGAGGTTGTGATCAGGTCGCCTGACGCTTTTCGACCATATGAGACATGACAGGTCTGAAGGATTCACAATCATCTCGTGATGGCCTGGACACGAATGTATCTTACTGCATGAACGCTCGCCTCTGCGAGGGACCGTAGACAAGCGATTCACTGGATTGTCATGCGGCAGCGGAGTCGCCAGATGCGGTGTGATCAGGATGGATATCGGCGGAACGCGCTCATCGCACGTTGACGAACCGGCCTTCGGCCATGGTTCGCAGCTGGGAGATGTCTTCGCTCCGCGTGACCGAGAGCGGCACAGTGTTGGACAGCTCTTCGATGAGCAGGTCGGTCGTCAGCGGCTGCTTGTGATGCAGCGCGCGGTACAGGCCGGCGACCACGGCCTGCTCGATTTCCGAGCCGCTGAATCCTTTGCTGGCGTCCACGATCTTCCGCAGGTCGAATTGCGAAGGATCTTGTTTGCGAAGGCCGAGATGAATGGTCCAGATCGCGGTCCGTTCGTTCCCGTCCGGCAGGTCCACGAAGAAAATTTCGTCGAAACGGCCTTTGCGCAACAGTTCCGGCGGCAGAACGGAGAGATTGTTCGCCGTCGCCACGACGAAGACGTCCTGTTTCTTTTCCTGCAGCCACGTCAGAAATGCGCCGAACAACCGGCGGCTCAACCCCGCATCCGCTTCGCCGCTGCCGCCGCCGGCGGCCATGGCCTTTTCAATTTCATCGATCCAGAGCACGATCGGAGACAGGGACTCCGCTGTCTCGATGGCCTTGCGAAAGTTCTTTTCGGACTCGCCGATGAACTTGTCGAATAAGCGGCCGGCGTCGAGCTTGAGCAGCGGCAATTGCCATTCGCGCGCAATCGCCTTCGCCGCGAGCGATTTCCCGCAGCCCGGCACCCCCACCAGCATGATGCCGCGCGGCGCGGTCAGGTTGAGCGCCTTGGCTTCGTCCGTGAATCCCACCTTCGCCCGCTCCAGCCAGGTTTTCAGATTGCCGAATCCGCCGAGTTCGAACCGGTTGTCCTCCAGCGGATAGTATTCCAGGAGGCCGCCGTCCTTCATCGCCTGGACCTTGCGGGTGAGAATCGTCTGCACGTCGTCGCCGGAGAGCACCCCGTCCTCCACGACACAGTGGGTAATCATCTGCCGCGCCTGATGCAACGTCAGTCCCCGCAGGGCGCGAAGGATGGCGTCGTATTCCTGCTCGGAGGGACCGGCAGTCATGGCCTTCGGGGCGGTCATGGAGTTGAGCAGGCTTTGCACCACCGTGGTGGAGGTCGGGCGACGTGCCGATGGTCTTTTCTGCAAGGATTGCAGGACGCTCTGCAGCATCGTCTGTAACTCCTGCCGGTCGGGCAGGCGCAGGTCGAGCCGCACCGCGATCTTGTCGAGGTCGGGCGGCAGGGAGATGGGATGACCGGTCACGAGACAGGTTGCCCGCGAGCGGCCGAACTGATGGCAGACCTCACGCAGTTGGCGTGCGGCGGCGGCATCCTGCAAGTGGGGCGCGAGATCCTTGAGCCAAAAGATGCCTTCGACCGTCAAGCCGTGGAGATGTTGGAGCAGGGCCAGGGGCGTGGCCGTCAGCTTGCTGAGGCTCTGTCCTTCTTCCGGCCTGGTGAGGCCTCTCGTCAACGACCATTCGAACAGCGGCATCCGTTCCTGGGCGGCGACGGATTGCAGCAGGGTCATCACCCGGTCTTCTTCGACGGTCTCGATCACGATGAAGGGGTGGCAGGAACGGATCAACGTGCGGAGATCGTGCACGGTCGTGGAGAGCGCCATAGGAGTGACATGCTATCACGAGGCCGGGAGGTCACCAAGAAAAGGGTCGATTGCCGGATCGATCACATCCCAGGCAGACCTGTTCAAGCTGGCTCAGGCATCATTTTCCGTCAGGCACCGGCCCAGTCCTTGTTGTTCCGCGAGATGGTAGGCGTAATGGATGGCGGCGAGATTCGCAATCCGTTCCTCGGCTTCTTCGCGAGTCTCTGCCTGAACGATCTGAATTCCGAATCGCGCCGTCAGGGAATCGAGAAAGTCGATCAAGCCATTGCGGTGATACTGGCCAAGCCGTCCTCCGCCGCGGTTGGCGTGCAGGGCGCCCTCGATGACCAGAAAACGGTGGGGGACAGCGAGGAGCGGTTCGAGTTCGCGCAAAAAGCGCGGGCGATTGTCGGCCGGATTCGAGACAATGGTATTGAAGTCTTCCGCGCGCCGGCGTTCGACGCAAAATATGTCGGGCGCTTCCGCGATGGCGTAGTCGCCGGCGGGCAAGGCCTGTTTGCGAGTTCCCGCAATCCGGATGAGTCCCTTGAATTCATAGGGCTGCGTTTCCTGCACATCGACCAGCATATGGATGGCGGGGACCATGATCTTTGGATGACCGAACCGGGTGACGTTCAACATCGTTTGTGGTCCGCGCAACTCCTGTCGCGAGCGGGCGGTTGGTTGCGGGCGAGCCGCAGGAGAGGGGCGCGGTGGAGAGGACGGCGCAGCGGGCGGCGCGGCGGGATTGCGCCTCCCATGATCATAACGGGCTCGGGCGGCGAGGTCACCGAGTGTTTGATAGGCCTGATTGATCAGTTGCGTGCGGGCTTCGGCTTTCTTGTGTAGCGCCGGCGAGTGCACGAAACGATCGGGGTGCCAGACCTGCATCTGTTCATGCCAGGCGCGTCTGATGTCGGCTTCCGTGGCGTCAGAAGAAAGTTCGAGGATGGCGTAATAGTCGGTGGCGCGTTCGTGTGGCATCGAGTCCTTGTGCGATCAAAGTGTAGCGGAGTGCGACGGGCCACAGCTAGTGGGATTCCATTTGATGCCGGGTGTGCCGTGGCAATCTGCCATTGTGCGGACCCTCGAGGCGGTGTATCGTAGGCCGGCAGCAGCAGGCAGCTCATTTCATTCAGCGGAGGCAACGCGCATGATTTTGGTGACGGGAGGCGCCGGGTATATCGGATCGCATACCTGTGTGGAACTGCTCAATGCCGGCTCGGCAGTGACGGTGTTCGATAATTTTTCCAATAGCCATCCTGAAGCCCTGGCGCGCGTGCAACGCATCACGGGAAAATCACTTCGTGTGATTCGGGGCGACATTCGGGATCGGGCGGCCCTGGTTGCGGCGCTCCGGGAGAGCGGCGCCACGTCGGTCATCCATTTTGCCGGGTTGAAAGCGGTGGGTGAATCGGTGGAGAAGCCGCTCGCCTACTACGATAACAATGTGGTCGGGTCGTTGCGGCTGCTGGAAGCGATGGGGGAATGCGGCGTGCACACACTCGTCTTCAGTTCCTCGGCCACCGTGTATGGAGATCCGCAGCGCTTGCCGCTGACCGAAGCTCATCCCTTATCCGCGACGAATCCCTATGGGCGGACGAAGTTGATGGTGGAAGAGATCTTGCGCGACCTGCAGCGCAGCTATCGCTCCTGGCGGATCGGTATTTTACGGTACTTTAACCCTGTCGGAGCGCATGCCAGCGGCCTGATCGGCGAAGACCCTCAGGGCATGCCGAATAATCTTCTGCCGTTTGTGGCACAGGTGGCGGTGGGCCGCCGGGAACATTTGAATGTGTGGGGCAATGACTATTCCACCTCCGACGGAACCGGCGTGCGCGATTACATTCACGTGGTGGATTTGGCGCTGGGGCATCTGAAGGCGTTGGAGGCGTTGGCCCATCTGGAACGCCCCGAAGATTGTGTGACGGTCAATCTTGGCACAGGGAACGGGTACAGTGTGCTGGAGATTGTCCGGGCGTTCGAGAAGGCCAGCGGGAAGGCGGTGCCGTACAAGATTGCCCCGCGGCGTCCCGGCGATGTCGCCTCCTGTTATGCCGATCCAGGATATGCCTTGAAATCGTTGGGGTGGCGGGCCGCCCGCGGGTTGGAAGAGATGTGTGCCGATGCCTGGCGCTGGCAACAGAACAATCCGAACGGGTATGCGGGTTGAGGGGGATGGTGATGCCGAACCGGCGCACTGAATGTGGCTTGCAGGCGGGTCCGGTCATCACCTTCCGACGGCCGGTAATCGGCACTCTGGGCGCGGCTCTGCTCGCCGGTTCATTCCTGTTGGCGCCTGAGCTGCAGGCGAATCATCAAGGCCACAACCCCCACGCCGAAACCACAGAGCCTGCTGTGAGCGGGGAGGGGCGAGAGATTCCCGGCGCACCCTTTCAGGTGTTTCTAAGCCCTGGCACGGCCGCGGGCGGCGGCGGAATCGAGGCGTCCGATCTCGATGCCGCTGCCCGGACCGTGATCGACGCGTTCACCATCATGCTGCAGCACCGGGCCGACTATCCGCGTTTCGATGAAAGCCTCACAAAACAGGCGCTCAAGCAGGTCGTGATCGAACCGGTCGTGGTCAATGATGAAGGGAAACGCTTTGCGTTTCTGGTGGCCCGCACGAAGGAGCCGGGTCGTGTCACGTTGCTGATCAGCGCGTCCTCCCTTAGAGAGCAGGGGCAGCTCAACCAGCCGGATAAGTTGCTTCCGGCGCTGGCGAGGGAATTCCAGTGGGTGGTGAGCAAGGCGGACACCGCGCCAAAGGCGAAGGCGGTTACCGTGGAACGAACGCTCCAGAACGCGCCGATCCTCACGGAGGAGGAGATTGCGCGTGTGCCTGCGGAAGAGCGTGCCCGGCTGCTGCAGCAACTCTTCGAGACCTATCTACGAACCGTGGATGATCAGAAGAGCCTCGAGGGACAACCGTGGTATGAAGTCGGCAGCCGCGCGCCGATCTCGCCCACGCAGGCCGATTCGGCGACGAAGTTGTACGACATCCGCATTCGTGAAGCCTTGCAGAAGATCGTCCGGGAGCCCACCTATCTGGAGCAGACGCCGAAGGCCGTCCGCAGTCTTCTGAACGGAAAAATCTGGAATGTCGCCTATGTGAAAATCGACCAGCGCGATTGGGCCACCCGCACCAGGGTGCAGCCTGAAGAGAAGGCGGTGGTGGTGGGAAAGCGGGAGCAGCGCATTCAACCGGCCGCCATTCTGGTCAACGTGCACCGATCCGCTGCCCCCGATGACCCCTTTTATCGGGAGACCCAAGGAATGCCGATGGGCGCGCTGTCACCGGATCAACTGGCGCGGGTCATTGCCTTGGAGATCCAGCACAACATCCAGGAAAAATCCCTGAGCGGTCACACGGCTCAGGATGCGCTCACGGCGCCCCGCTAGCGGCAAGCGTGGTCTCCACGAAAAGGAGCTGGGCGCCGGTCTCAGGTCGTTGAGCTCTCAGCCTCGCCGACGATCCCTTCTCCAAGCGAAACGTGCTCAGAAGCTGCTGAAAGAGCGAGGCATCGGCATCGGTATACTGCAGTTTGGACACATGGATGTGGGCATAGACATCCGCGTGAGCCATACAGGCGTACAGGCTTTTTTGGTCGAGGCGAACACCTTGGAAGCGGCGCAGCGTGTATTCGAGCGTCGGCATGTCGCGACTGGTCGAGAGAGCCACGTCAATCCCCCGGCTGACCGTTGGTCCTTTCTTCAATTGCCGCAGGTGGGTGATGCATCCACCGGTTGAAGCCAATCCGCCCACCTGCTCCATCGCAATAGCGACATTGATGCCTGTCGCGGGATGCGAAGCCCCGATATAGCGCCGCCCGTCTGCTGTGAGACGATCCCGTTCTATCCTGAAGCCCGCGAGGTCGATCGTTAATTCCACGTTGCTGTTCGGCTGTGGGATGAGCGTGGGCGATTCGCCGTCCCGCGCCATCGCCGATCGGGCACCGGACCACTCTCCCGTCAGCAATGACAGTAGGATCAAGCTGATGATCGCGCAGAGGGCCGATCGGACCCTGCCGGTTCGTGTTTTCTTCATTGCCGCTCCTCCCTGAGCCTTGTGTGTGCGTCACGTCAGTGTAGGGCGAACCGGAACCAGACCCAAGCGATTTGCTCATTCCGTCTGAGCCTGCCCCGGCGTCTTGCACGTCTTTCTGTAGTTGGATTTCATTGGGTTGTCATACGTTGCTCTACAGGCGAGAGAAAAATTCCTTATCCTGACGATTTCTTCGTCGTGATTTCTTGACGGCCCGCATGTCCCGGTGTATTTTGCCGACCTGCTTTTTTGTCTACGTATTCATGCGTTGATGAGCAATGGCTCGGCGACATGGTTGCCGGTGATCCGACGGACAGAACATCGTGATGAGAGCGCAACGAATAGGCCCTGCCGGCACGCTGTTATGTATCCTGCTGGTCATGTGCGCCGGGTTTTTGGGAAGCAGCGAGGCAGCAGAGACCTCGCCGGGGTCTGCGGGAGAAAGCCTGCGGATCATGCATTTCGCCCTGACGGGAGCCGTGTCGCCGGAGCGCGCGCGGGGGTTTGTGAATTACGCGCAGGCGGCCGGCTATACGGCGATTCAGGTGCTGCTGACCGACGCCGTCCAGTTCGATCATGCGCCGTGGAGGCCGGCCAAGGGCGCGTGGAAAAAAGCGGAGTTTCTGTCCTGGGTCGCCTATGCGCGCGCGCATGGCTTGGAGGTGATTCCAGAGCTCAAGTTGCTCACGCATCAGGAAAAGTTCTTTCAGCGGCGGTACCCCGACTTGATGTTCAACACCATCTCCTATGATCCCCGCAAGGACGCGACCTACGCGCTGGTGTTTCCATTCCTTGATGAACTCATCCAGTCGCTGCATCCGCGGGCCCTCCACATCGGGCATGACGAAGCCTTGGGATGGACCGTCGGACAGGTGTCGAAATGGCTGAAGCTGGGCGAAGTCATGGTTCCGGCTGATCTCTTCCTGCGGGATGTGCTCCGGCTGCATGAGTATCTGAGCCGGAAAGGCGTCGAGACCTGGATGTGGGCCGACATGCTCTTGAACCCGGCGGAATTTCCCGGTACTCCCGCCAAATATCTCCATGGCATCGCCGACGGATATGGAAAACGGCTACGCGATCGGCTTCCGCGCGACATTGTCTTGTGTGATTGGCATTACGACGAGCAGGGGGATTTCCCCTCCATAGCCGTGATGCAAGACGAAGGGTTTCGCGTGATCGGCGCCACTTGGAAGCAGGCCTCCACGACGCGCAATCTCAGCCGGTATGCCTTATCCCGGCACGTCTATGGCCTGATGGCCACGACCTGGTTTTATGCGCAGCAGAACGATACGGATCTGGTGAATTGGATTATTCAGGCCTCCGGCGCCCTGTTCCGCAACCCCGATGCGGTCGTGCCGCCTATGCCGGTCTCTGCGGTTGTGCCGCCAGGGAAGTGGTGATCGGCTGCGGTATCCCCATCCGTCTACGCTCCTATCCTGAGACCGGATTCTGAACTCACCCACCACGCCGGGCCCGGCCGCTTCCCTGGAAATCAATGGGGTGGACCAGGCCGGCCTTGAACACGTAGAATGCGCCTCCGCGGTTCGTTTTTCCCTCCAGCCATAGAGCGCGTGGAACGCGGGACCGGATCACTGAGTAAGACTAGGAAGGGATCGTCATGAGTGTGAAATGTGGAATCGTCGGGCTGCCGAATGTGGGCAAGTCCACTCTCTTTAATGCGCTGACCAAATCGGGAATTGCGGCGGAGAACTATCCGTTCTGCACGATCGAGCCGAATATCGGCATCGTCGAAGTGCCGGATGCGCGGATGCAGGCGCTGGCCGATATCGTCAAGCCGCAGCGGATGCAGTATGCCACGACCGAGTTTGTGGATATCGCCGGACTGGTGGCGGGGGCCTCGAAGGGCGAAGGGTTGGGGAACCAGTTCCTCGCTAATATTCGTGAAACCGACGGGATCGTGAACGTGGTGCGCTGTTTCGAAGACGACAATGTGGTGCATGTGGCGGGCAAGGTCGACCCGATTTCCGACATTGCCACCATCGTGACCGAACTCGCCCTGGCCGACCTCACGACCGTCGAAAAGGCGCAAGAACGGAATGTGAAATTGATTCGCTCGGGCGATAAAGATGCCGCCAAGCTGGGCGACTTGCTGGTGCAAGTGGCGGCCTGCCTGAACGAGGGCAAGCCGGCGCGAACGCTGAAGCTGGATCCGGCGCAGCGGGCCCTGTTGAAACCGCTGTGCCTGCTCACGATGAAACCGGTGATGTATGTGGCCAATGTGTCCGAGAAGGGCTTCACCGGTAATCCCTTGCTGGCGCGCGTGGAAGAACATGCCGCCCGGGAAGGGGCGCCGGTCGTCGCCATTTGCGCCGCCCTGGAGTCGGAAATCGCCGTGCTCTCCGACGAGGAAAAGCAAGAGTTCTTGGCCGATATCGGGATGAAGGAGCCGGGGCTCAATCGGCTGATCCGGGCGGCCTATCAACTTCTCGGGCTGCAAACCTACTTCACGGCGGGCGTGAAGGAAGTCCGCGCCTGGACCATTCATATCGGCGACACCGCGCCGCAGGCCGCCGGGGTGATCCATGGAGATTTCGAAAAAGGGTTCATTCGGGCCGAAGTGATCGGCTACGACGACTACATCGCCTGCAAGGGCGAGGCGGGTGCGAAGGAAAAGGGCAAGATGCGGCTGGAAGGGAAAGAGTATGTCGTGCGGGACGGCGACGTCATGCACTTCCGGTTTAACGTCTAGCCAAGTAATGAGACGGGACAGTTTTACCTGATCGGAGATCGATGATGAACGAACAAGAGACACAACGGGCGGTGGCAATTCTGAATCGAATCATGGAACTGGAACTGGCCGGGGTCGTCCGGTACACGCATTATGCGCTGATGATTTACGGGTACAATCGGATTCCGATCGTGTCCTGGCTGAAGAGCAATGCTGATGAAAGCCTCGCCCATGCGCACAAGGCCGGCGAGCTGGTCACGCTGCTGGGCGGGCACCCGTCGCTGAAGATCGGGACTCTGCTTGAAACGGAACGGCACGATATCGGCGATATTTTGCGCGAAAGCCTGGAGCATGAAAAAGCCGCCATCGCGTCCTACTACGAACTGCTCAAACTGGCGGAACGCAAATCGGTCCTGCTGGAAGAGTTTGCTCGAGAAATGATCGTGGGCGAAGAGCTGCATCTCGATGAAGTCAATAAGATGCTGCGCAAATCGGGTGATGTGCAGGCCTTCCGTTCGTGAGCGCTCACTGGCCGGAGGGGCTGGTTGTCCGGGCGGCCGGCCATCCCCTCCGCTCGCGGCTGCCGATCTAAGTCGAGCCCTTCTCCATCACCATGTTTGACGTCGTGTTGTATCAGCCGGAAATTCCGCCGAACACCGGCAATATCATCAGGCTGTGCGCCAATACCGGGGCCCGGCTCCACTTGGTGAAACCGCTGGGATTCACATTGGAGGACAAGCAGCTGCTGCGGGCGGGGCTGGATTATCATGAATTCGCGACGCTGTCGGTTCATGAAACGTGGGAGCAATGCCGCGACCGGTTGAAAGACCGGCGACTGTTCGCCGTCTCGACCAAGGGTCGCCAACGCTACGACCTGGTCCGGTACGTAGAGGGCGACGTGCTGGTGTTCGGCCCGGAAAGCCGAGGACTGCCGGCGGAGATTCTCGGCAGCGTGTCCGATCACCAACGCATCCGCGTGCCGATGGTGCCCGGCAGCCGCAGCCTCAATCTCTCCAATGCTGTTGCGGTCGTACTGTACGAAGCCTGGCGGCAGGCTGAGTTCGGGCAGTGCCTGTAGGGAAACGAAGAGCAGATGGCCTATGGTCTCTAAAACCATGTACCGTTACCAAGCGATGGCTGCCGAGAACTTCAGCCGGCTTCCGCGCCGGTTTTACGGCGCAGGGTTTCCAAATTCTGCCGGTCTTCGGGCGAGAGGTGCAGACCACGCTTGTCGATCCCCGAAAGCAGGGTGAAGGCTTGCCTCCAATAGGTGCGAGCTTCGCTGGTCTTATTCTGCCGTTCAGCCAAATCAGCTAAACTCCAGTAGGAGACCCAGAGGTCGCGCTGCCAGTCGGTGTTGCC